>NZ_QGKU01000048.1 GCF_003172915.1 Meridianimarinicoccus roseus | reverse complement strand
GGTAGTGCCCCGCGGCGTGGTGTAAGAGGGCCGGCCTTCGGAGAGGCTCGAGTTGGTCAGGTCGCCACGGCGGGCAGTCTGACGTTGTGAGTATCGGTGATGCGGGCCAGCGACTCCAGCCCCATGTAACGGCGCGCGACGGCCCACTCGTCGTTGGTTTCGATCATCAGCGCGCCGACCAGACGGATGATGGCCGCGTCGTTCGGAAAGATCCCGACGACATTGGAACGGCGCTTGATCTCCTTGTTGACGCGCTCAAGCGGGTTGGTCGAGCTGATCTGCGCCCAGTGCTCCCTGGGGAAGTCCATGTAGGCGAGCACGTCGTCGCGGGAGGCGTCCATCATGGCGCCGAGCCGGTCATTCTTCTCACGGAGGGCGTCGGCGATGGCGTCCCACTGGGTCTCCGCCTCGGCCTTGGTCTCCTGGGCGAAGATCGTCTTGAGCATTGCGGCCACGGCGGTGCGGCTCTTGGCCGGGGCATGGGCGAGCGCGTTTCTGAGCCAGTGCACGCGACACCGTTGGTGGGTCGCATCGAACACTCGGCGGGCTGCGGCCCTGAGCCCCTTGTGATCGTCGGCCACGACGAGCTTCACGCCGCGCAGGCCGCGATCGGCGAGAGAGCGCAGGAAGCCAGTCCAGAACGTCTCCGCCTCGGAGGGGCCGGTGGCGACGCCGAGCACCTCGCGTCGGCCGTCCCCGTTGACCGCCACCGCGATTATTACGGCACGGCTGATGATCCGGCCGTTCTCGCGCACCCGGATGTAGGTTGCATCGAGCCAGAGATAGGGCCAGGCGCCCTCGAGAGGCCGGGTGAGGAATGCCAGCACGCGCTCGTCGATCTCGGCGCAGAGCCGACTCACCTGGCTCTTAGACACGCCACTCCCGCCCATGGCACGCACCAGATCGTCCACGGCGCGCGTCGAGACGCCGTGCACATAGGCTTCCTGGATGACGGCCACGAGGGCCTTCTCCGCCGTCCTGCGCGGTTCGAGAAAGCTCGGGAAGTAGCTGCCCTTGCGCAGCTTCGGGATCGCCAGGTCGATCCGGCCGGCGCGGGTCTCCCAGCCTCTCTCGCGGTATCCATTGCGCTGCGTGGTGCGCGCCGGTGTGCGCGTTCCTTTTGGCGCGCCCGTCGCAGCCTCGACCTCCATCTCCATCAGCCGCTCGGCGGCATAGGCGAGCATGTCGCGGACGAGATCCTCGTCGGCGGACTTCTCCACCAGCTCCATCAGGGTCATTCTATCGTCGGTCATCGTCGTCTCCGGTTCGGTTCCAGGTTTCGCAACCCGAACCTTCTCCGAAGACCGGCGATGGCCGCCAGCGTCACCGCCGGCCGCGCGCTGCGCTNCGCCGGAGGCTCCGCGCGCGGCCTCCTCCTACACCACGTCCGGGGGCACTGCTCCCGCACCGTTTCTCACATTGTATCGCGGCGACAACGCCCGTCAGGAATGCGGTATTCGAAGGTTTGACGTACCGCAGCTCGACATCCACGCTCCCCGCCCTGGGCCCCGCGTGCCGTCGAACCCGCAGCCACGCGTGCTGCTACCTGCCCCGTGCAAGCCCGCACGATCAGGTGTCGATCACCGGCACCAGGGTCACGCTGCGCCCATCCGTCGCCGCGCGATAGCAGCGCCGGTCCGCTGCACGGCGCACGTCCTCGCTGCGCAGCGAGGTGCAGAAAAGCCCCCGGCGGTATTCCCATGATCCCACGAAGGGAACGCCCAGATGCGTGCCGACAAGCGCGCCGTCCTCGGCCACGGTCACGTCCACGCCGTCGCCGCGCAGGGTGTGCCCGACAATGGCCGCGTTGAAGGCACGGCGCCGTTCGAGACTGTCAGCCGTCTCACCGACCGAACCGTCGCTGGCGACATCTGGCGCCGAGCAGGCGGGAAGCGACGAAATCATACCAAGTACAATCAACCAAGAGCGCATCGTCACCGTACCTCGCACACAGCCGACCGCCCCCCGCCCATCACATTGATACCGAATTCCGGCCAGTCTGAGGGAAGCATTCCGCAAAAGGGTTAACTTCCGGCTAGTGGCGGGCCTGTTGCACCGGGGTGACGCTGCGCCGCGGCCGCGCCCGGTTTCACACGCCGCCTTTGCCAAACCGGGCCCGCCGTCGTAAGCCCTTGGCACCCTTGACCGAACCGGGAAATCCGATGCCAGACTACGATTACCGCGTCATTCCCGCACCTGACCGCGCGGGCAAATCGCGCCGTAAAGGCGCGGACCCGTTCGCCGAAACGCTGGCCGACGCGCTGAACGCCGAAGCGCGCGGCGGCTGGGAGTTCGTGCGCGCCGAAACGCTGCCGGTGCGCGAACGCGTCGGGTTGACCGGGTCGCGCACCGGCTTTCGCACGATGCTGGTCTTCCGCCGCCCCGCCGAGGGGATCGACCCTGAAAAGGCCGATGCGACCCGCGAGGCGCTCAAGCTACTGGAAAACCGCACGGATTGGGAAGACTGACCGGCGCTCAGGCCTCGATGCGGATCTCCAGCGCGTGGATCTGGGCCACAAGCTCAGGCCCGATAGCCTGGTGGATGGCACGGTGCCGTTCCACCCGGCTCAGTGGGCCAAGGGCGTCCGCCGCGATCTCCACCCGGAAATGCGTCTCGCCGCCCTCGCGCCAACCGCCGTGGCCGCGATGCGCCTCGCTGTCGTCGGTCACGACCAGCCGTGTGGGCCGGAACGCTGATTCGAGCCGCCTTGTTATCTCGTCTGCAATAGCCATTTTTCGGCCTGCCCCTCTTTCTCTCTGCGTCAGAAAGGTTAGACTCCATCGCCCGCGGTTGGAATGCCGCCCGTGCGAGTCGGAAAGGTTTTGCCCATGTCGAAGAACGACCCCTTCGGTTTTGATATGTCGGTCTCTTCTGCCAAGAAGAAGAAGACCCGCGGCAAGCGCGGCATGTCGGGCGCGTTCGAAACCTCAACGCGTGTGTGCGAGCATCCTGGCTGCGATCTGGCGGGCCAGTACCGCGCGCCGCGCTCGCCCGACAGCCTTGATGACTACTTGTGGTTCTGCAAGGACCATGTGCGCGAATACAATCTGAAGTGGAATTTCTTCAACGGTACCACCGAGGCCGAGATGGACGCGCAGATCGAAGAGGACCGCGTCTGGGGCCGCAAGACCAAGCCCTTCGGCCGCCAGAGCGACGAACAGCGCGCGTGGCAGCGGCTGGGCGTGGACGATCCGCACCAGGTGCTGGGGGACAAGGCAACGCAGAACCCCGGCAAGTCGATCACCGGCACCCGCCGCCTGCCGCCGACCGAACGTCGCGCTCTGGAGATCCTTGAAGCGAAGGACCACTGGACCAAGGTCGAGATCCGCAAGCAGTACAAGAGCCTGATCAAGATCCTGCATCCTGACATGAACGGCGGCGATCGCTCCGACGAAGAGCGGTTGCAGGAAGTCGTCTGGGCCTGGGACCAGATCAAGGAAAGCCGCAGCTTCAAGGACTGACCGATGCCCGCTGGCCGTCTCGATGTGCCCGCGCTGATCCTCGGCGCGGGGGCGGCGGGAATGATGTGCGCCGCCCATGCCGGGACCGGCGCGCTGGTGGTCGATCACATGCCCGTCCCCGGCGAAAAGATTCGCATCTCTGGCGGCGGGCGCTGCAACTTCACCAACCTGCATACCGCGCCAGAAAACTTCCTCTCGGACAACCCTCATTTTGCCAAGTCCGCGCTCAGCCGCTACACCCAGTGGGATTTCATCGACCTGGTCCAGCGCCACGGCATCGCTTGGCACGAGAAAACGCTGGGCCAGTTGTTCTGCGACGGCAGCGCGCGGCAGATCATCGACCTGCTGACCGCGGAAATCGCGGCCGCGGGGTCGGAACTGTGGCTCGACACCCACGTCGGCGAGATCGCCCATGACGGGCACCGCTTCACCGTGACACTGACCCGCGGGGGGCGCGAGACGCAGGTGCGCACCCCCGCGCTGGTCGTCGCCACCGGCGGCAAGTCGATCCCCAAGATCGGGGCGACCGGCCTTGGCTACCGCATCGCCGCACAGTTCGGGCTGCCGCTCGTGCCCACCCGCCCCGCGCTGGTGCCGCTGACCTTCGGCGACAGTTTCACGGATCTGTCCGGCGTGGCGGTGAACGCCCGCATCGCCGCGAACGGCGCGGCCTTCGACGAGGCGCTTCTGTTCACCCATCGCGGCCTGTCCGGCCCCGCGATCCTGCAGGCCTCGAGCTACTGGTCGGAGGGCGGCGAGATCGCGGTCACCTTGTGTCCCGGCACCGACCTGCCGGGTACATTGCGCGCCGAACGCGGCCGTGCAGGCCGCCGCGACGTTGCCACCGTGCTCGGCGAGTTGATCCCGAAACGCCTTGCGGAGCACCTGACCGTGGCAGCGGGGGTGACCGGCCGGCTGGCCGACCTGTCCGACGCGCGCCTCGCCGCCCTCGGCACGCAGCTTGCCGACTGGCGACTGCGCCCCACCGGAACCGAAGGCTACCGCAAGGCCGAGGTAACGGCCGGCGGCGTCAGCACCGCCGCGCTGTCCTCGCGCAGCATGGAAAGCACCGTGCCCGGCCTTTTCTTCGTGGGCGAGGTGGTGGACGTCACCGGCTGGCTGGGCGGCTACAACTTCCAGTGGGCGTGGTCCTCGGGCTGGGCCGCGGGACAGGCCATCGCCGCACGCCGCGCCGCCGCCTAGGCGGGTGCAACCGGCCCGCCCCGCGCACACTGCGCCCGCGCGGTGCGGCCCTTCCCCTTGCACCCTTCCGCGATATGTTGCACCACCGACCCGACAGAAAGGCAGCAACATGGCAGACGGCAGCATGGACGTGAACAGCAAACCCTCCGAAGACATCTCGGTCCGCGAGGTGTTCGGCATCGACACCGACATGGTGGTGAAAGGGTTCGCCGAAGCCTCCGACCGCGTGCCCGACCTTGACCCGACCTATAAGTTCGACCGCGATACCACGCTGGCGATTCTGGCGGGCTTCGCCTTCAACCGCCGCGTGATGATCCAGGGCTACCACGGTACCGGAAAGTCCACCCATATCGAACAGGTCGCCGCGCGGCTGAACTGGCCACTGGTGCGCGTCAACCTCGACAGCCACATCAGCCGGATCGACCTGATCGGCAAGGACGCGATCAAGCTCAAGGACGGCAAGCAGTACACGGAATTCCAGGAAGGCATCCTGCCCTGGGCGCTGCGTACGCCGACCGCGATCGTCTTTGACGAATACGACGCCGGGCGCGCCGACGTGATGTTCGTGATCCAGCGCGTGCTGGAAGCTGACGGGAAGCTGACGCTGCTGGACCAGAACAAGGTGATCAGCCCGAACCCCAGTTTCCGCATTTTCGCCACAGCGAACACCGTCGGCCTTGGCGATACCACCGGCCTCTATCATGGCACCCAGCAGATCAACCAGGGCCAGATGGACCGCTGGTCGCTCGTGGCCACCCTGAACTACCTCAGCCACGATGCCGAGGCCGCGATCGTGCTGTCCAAGTGTCCGCAATACAACACCAAGGAAGGCCGTCAAACCGTCAGCCAGATGGTGACCGTGGCCGACCTGTCCCGAACCGCCTTCATGAACGGCGAACTCAGCACCGTGATGAGCCCGCGCACCGTGATCGCATGGGCGCAGAACGCGCGCATCTTCAAGGACGTTGGCTATGCCTTCCGGCTGTCGTTCCTGAACAAGTGCGACGAGCTTGAACGCCAGACCGTGGCCGAGTTCTACCAGCGCTGCTTCGCCGAGGAACTTCCCGAAAGCGCTGTCAGCACCTCGCTGGGCTGACCTGTCCCAAACAGCGCCGCGTCACATCGATGCGGCCCGGCGGCGCCGATCAGCCGGGGCCGGCGCCTACGATCTGGGTGAACCCGCCATAGATCATGCGCTTGCCGTCAAACGGCATCGGGTTCTCCTCGGCACTCATGCGCGGATCCGCCATCACCGCGGCCCAGCCTGCATCGCGGGTGGCGCGGTCGGGCCATGTCACCCAGGAAAAGACGACTGCCTCGTCATCGCGGCACTGCACCGCCAGCGGAAAGGACGTAACCTCGCCCGGCGGCACGTCGTCGGCCCAGCATTCGCGCACCGACAGCGCACCGTGTTCGAGGAACACCACCGCCGCTGCTTCCGCATGGGCGATGAAGGCCGCCTTGGCGGTCAAAGGCACTGCCGCCACGAACCCGTCAACATAATCCATAGGCCCCTCCCCGAACGCTTCGTGTCAGGTTAGCATGGGTCGCGTGAGGCCCAAAGCGCCGCGACGCAAGGGCCCCCGTTGCGACCAGAACACGGCATCTTGGATTGCCGCCATCGCGCAACAGGAATATCTCGGGTCCATGAAAGAGATCGAGTTGAAATTCCTTTTGACCGAGGAACAGGCCGACGCGCTCGACGCGCTGCTTCCCACGCTTCAGGGCCTGCACGCCCGGCCCGAAACGCGCCAGCTTCGGTCGGCCTATCACGACACCGAATCCGGTGCGCTGCGCGGCGCCGGGATCGCCCTGCGGCTGCGACATGACGGCCTTGGCTGCGTGCAGACAGCCAAGGGCGCGATCAGCCATCACGGCGGCATCCAGACGACGCTGGAATCCGAAACGCCGCGCCCGGACGGCGCGCTCGATGTGGCGGCCATCCCGCACGACGGTCTGCGCGAGCAGGTGCAGGCGCTGACAGCGGGCGCGCCGCTCGCCGCGCGGGTCGAAACCGAAATGCGCCGCCACAGCGCAACCGTGTCCCTGCCGGGCGGCGGCGCGGCGGAAATCGCGGTGGACCGCGGCACGCTGCGCGGCGGCGGCCGCTCTGCCCCCCTCACGGAACTGGAGATCGAACTGAAAGGCGGGACGGTCCCGGCGGTCTACGATCTTGCCCGGCAGATCCTGCCCGAAGGCGGGCTTCGGCTGTCGCGCCGGTCCAAGGCCGCGCGCGCCTTCGCGCTGGCCGACGGGCACGATGCTGTGGACCGGCCCGCGCTGCGCAAGGCGAACCCTGTGCCGTTGCAAGCGCATCAGACCGCCGAGTCGGCGGCGCGCGACGTGTTGCGCGAATGCTTCGACCAAATCGCCCGCAATGCCGATTTCGTGCAGGTCAGCGACGCGCCCGAAGGGCCGCACCAGCTGCGGATCGGCCTGCGCCGCTTGCGCGCCGCGTTCGACGTGTTCGGCGTCGTCCTGGATGGCCCGGCCTGCGCGCACCTGAAGGCCGAGGCGCGGTGGCTTGCACACGAGGCCGGGGCGGTGCGCGATCTTGACGTGACGGTGCAGGACCTGCTGGCCCCCGAAGCCACCGCACACCCGATGGAGCCGGGTTTCCAACGTCTGGCCGCTCACCTGACAGCCCGCGCCGACGCGCAGCGCCTGTCGTTGCGCGGGGCATTGACGGGTGCGCGGGCACAGGCGTTTCTGCTGGACCTTGCCCGCTTCACCGAGGCGCGGGGTTGGCTGGACCTCGCCGATTTCGGCCAGAGCGCGCAGCTCGCGCAACCGCTGTCCGCGATCGCAACTGCGGCGCTGGACCGGCACTGGAAGCGCGCGGCCAAGCGTGCGCGAGGCATCGACCATCTCGACATCGAGGCGCGCCACGATCTGCGCAAGGCGCTGAAAGGACTGCGCTACGCGGTCGAGTTTCTCGCGCCCGTTCTGCCCGCCGGGGCGACCAAGACTTTCACCAAGCGGCTGCGCACCCTGCAGGACCTCTTCGGCGAACTGAACGACCTCGCGATGGCGCAGGAGATGTTGACCGGTGCCGATGCGCCCGGTGGCGACGATCCGCAGGCGCAGCGCGCCGTGGGCTGGATCCTCGGCTCGCGCAGCGTGCGCGCCGAAGCGGACTGGGCGGGGGCGCGCAAGCTTTGGCACGCGCTGCGCGACGCCCCGCGCCCGTGGGACACGCCCGGCTAGGCCACCGACTGCCCGGGCGGCACTGGCCAAGCCCGGCCAAACGCGCCATATAAGAGCCGTGCAGGGCAGCCGCGGCTGCGTGGTGCTGCCCGGTCGCGGGCCCTGCACGCCCAAGGACACGAGAAAGTCGCGCATGGCACAGTCAGACAATCCCTCGGAACCGTTCAAGAAGGCCCTGGCCGAGGCGACGCGCGTCCTGGCCAACGATCCCGACATGGCGATCAGCTATTCGGTCGATCCGCCGGGCATGACCAACGACAGCGTCCGCCTGCCCCAGGTCAGCCGCCGCATGACCCAGGCCGAGGTGCTGCTGGCAAGAGGCACCGCAGATGCCTACGCCCTGCGCCGCCGCTTCCACAACGAGGCGACACATGCTCGCTACGTGCCGCAGGGCCAGATGGCGCGTGACATTTACGACGCGCTGGAAACCGCCCGCTGCGAAGCGGTGGGCGCCCGCGCCATGCCCGGCACCGCCGGTAATATCGACGCCAAGATCGCAGTCGAGGCCGACCGCCGCGGCTATGCCCAGATCGAGGAAGCCTCGGGCGCGCCGTTGTCGGTCGCTGCGGGTTATCTCGTGCGCCATCTGGCCACCGGTCGCGGCCTGCCCGAAGGCGCCGACAACGTCATGAAACTCTGGCGCGAGCATATCGAAAGCGAGGCCGGCGGCACGCTCGAAGGGCTCGAAGGGTGCCTGCGCGACCAGACCGCCTTCGCCAAGTTCGCCCGCCAGATGATCGAGGATCTCGGCTACGGCGACCAGCTTGGCGAAGACCCCGACGACAGCGAGGACGACACCGAGGACGAGGCCTCCGCCGACGACCAGGACGACAACCCCGACACCACTCCGCCGGACGAAGACGATCCCGACCAGAACGACGAGGCCGCGCCGGAGCAGTCGCAGGACGACACGCAGGACGCCGCCGACGCCCAAGTCAGCATGGACGAGATGGCCGACGCTGAGAACGCCGACGAGCAGGAGATGCCCGACGGCGACGCGCCGCTCGATCCGCCCCCGCCCCCGCCGGTGTCCGAGGCCGATGTCAACTACACCGTCTACACCACCGAGCACGACGAGGAGATCCGCGCAGAGGATCTCGCCGAACCGATCGAGCTTGAACGCCTGCGCGCCTATCTCGACCAGCAACTCGAACCGCTGAAGGGCGCCGTGTCGCGGCTGGCCAACAAACTGCAACGCCGCCTGCAGGCCAAGCAGAACCGAAGCTGGGAATTTGACCGCGAGGAAGGCATCCTTGACGCGGGTCGCCTCGCCCGTGTGGTCGCCAACCCCACCACACCGCTCAGCTTCAAGGTCGAAAAGGACATGGAGTTCCGCGACACCGTGGTCACCCTGCTGCTCGACAACTCCGGCTCGATGCGGGGGCGCCCCATCTCTATCGCCGCGATCTGCGCCGACGTGCTCGCCCGCACGCTGGAACGGTGCGATGTGAAGGTCGAAATCCTCGGCTTCACCACCCGCGCCTGGAAGGGCGGCCAATCCCGCGAGGCATGGCTGAACGCGGGCCGCCCGCAGCAGCCCGGCCGCCTGAACGACCTGCGCCACATCATCTACAAGTCCGCCGACGCCCCCTGGCGCCGCACCCGCCCCAATCTCGGGCTGATGATGAAGGAGGGGTTGCTGAAGGAAAACATCGATGGCGAGGCGCTGGAATGGGCGCACCGCCGAATGACCGGCAGGCCCGAGGCGCGCAAGATCCTGATGGTGATCTCGGACGGCGCCCCCGTCGATGACAGCACCCTGTCGGTGAACCCGGCAAACTACCTTGAAAAGCACCTGCGCGACGTGATCGCGATGGTCGAGAAACGCCGCCAGGTCGAACTGATCGCCATCGGGATCGGCCATGACGTGACGCGCTACTACAACCGCGCCGTGACCATCACCGATGTCGAACAGCTTGCCGGCGCGATGACCGAACAGCTGGCGGGCCTCTTCGACAGCGACCCGCGCGCGCGGGCCCGCACACTCGGCCTGCGCAACGCCGGCCCGATGCGCCGCGCGGGCTGACCCGGCCCGCGATCACCGTCGCGCCCGGCGCTCCGGGGCGCGGTCCCTGCGGGGGTTGTCACCCCGGTGCGGACACGGCTAACTGTGCGCGCCGGGACCGGTCCCGGCGGCAACACGCGGCCCGCCCCATGTTCCAGACGTTCGATGCCCCGACCCGGCCCGATGCCGGGCCACCCCGCCTTGCGGCCCTGCGCGCCGAAATGGCCCGCGTGGGCGTGAACGGCTTCCTCGTGCCCCGCGCCGATGCCCACCAGGGCGAATACGTGGCCGATTGCGACGCACGGCTGGCATGGCTGACCGGCTTCACCGGCTCGGCCGGTTTCTGCGCCGTGCTGCCGGACCGGGCCGGGTTGTTCGTTGACGGACGCTACCGGGTGCAGGCCCGCGCGCAGACCGACGCGTTGGCCTTCGACATCGTGCCCTGGCCCGACACCCGGCTCGCGGCATGGCTGCGCGAGGCAGCGTCTGACGATGCGGTCATCGCCTTCGACCCGTGGCTGCACACCGTCACCGAGATCGAGGGCCTGCGCAAGGACCTTGCCGGCAGCGGCATCACGCTGCTGGAACAGGCCAATCTGGTGGACGCGGTCTGGCCCGACCGGCCCGCTCCGCCGGTCGCTGCGGCCCGCGCGCAGCCCGACGCGCTGGCCGGGCGCGCCGCCTCTGCCAAGCGGGCCGATCTGGCCGCCGCGCTGTCCGAGGCCGGGCATGACGCCGCCGTGCTGACCCAGCCCGACAGCATCGCGTGGCTGCTCAACATCCGCGGCGGCGACATTCCCCGCATCCCCATCGTGCAGGCCTTCGCGCTGTTGCACGCGGATGGCCGGGTGGACCTTTTTACCGACCCCGCCAAGCTGAACGGGCTGGCCGCGCATCTCGGCCCCGAGGTGACAGTGCAGCCCGCCGCGGCCTTCAGCCCCGCGCTGCGCGCGCAGACGGGCACTGTGCGGCTTGACCGTGACAGCGCCCCACTTGCTGTGCAGATGGACCTGGCGCAAGGCACGGCGACACCGGTTGCAGGGCGCGATCCATGCCTGCTGCCAAAGGCGTGCAAGACGGCCGCCGAACTGGCCGGGGCCGACGCTGCGCATCTGCGCGACGGCGCGGCGATGGTCGAATTCCTGTGCTGGCTGGACAGACGCACCGCCAACCTGCCGGACGAGACTTTGACCGAAATCGACTGCGTGCGCGCGCTTGAAGGGTTTCGCGCGGCGACCGGCTGCCTGCGCGACATCGCCTTCGACACCATCGCCGGGACCGGCCCGCACGGCGCCATCGTGCATTACCGCGTCACCGAAGGGACCAATCGGGCCGTGGCGCCGGGCGATCTGCTGCTGATCGACAGCGGCGGGCAGTATGACGATGGCACCACCGACATCACCCGAACCATCGCCGTGGGCGACGTCGGGTCCGAGGCGCGCGCCGCCTTCACCCGCGTTCTCAAGGGCATGATCGCGGTCAGCCGCGCGCGGTTTCCCGACGGCGTGGCGGGGCGCGATCTGGATGCGCTGGCGCGCTTTCCCCTCTGGCTGGCGGGGCAGGATTACGACCACGGCACCGGCCACGGCGTCGGCAGCTTCCTGTCGGTGCATGAAGGCCCGCAGCGCATTTCGCGCGCCGGGGCCGAACCGCTGCGCCCCGGAATGATCGTGTCGAACGAACCGGGCTATTACCGCGAAGATGCCTTCGGCATCCGGATCGAGAACCTTGTGGCGGTCGAACCGGCCCCCGCGCTGCCCGGCGGCGACCCGGCGCGCAAGATGCTGTGCCTGCGTACTCTGACCCATGTGCCGATCGACCGGCGCGCACTCGACGTCGGCACGCTCGATTCGGCCGAAACCGCGTGGCTCGATGCCTATCACGCCGAAACCCGGCGCAGGCTCGAAGGGCTGGTCAGTCCCGCCGCGCGCGACTGGCTCGTGGCGGCGACCGCGCCACTTGGCACCGGGCCCACGCGGGCTGCGCCGACATGACACCGGCGGCCCCATGGCCGGACCGGGCCGGTATCTGCCCGCACCGGGCAGCGCCGGACACCTACGCGACCCCTACAGGACTCCTACAGGTTTCCTACACGGTAAATTCAGCAGTATCAGGACCATGACCCCATGAGCGACCACATCACGATCCGCAAGGCCCCCGGCAAATATGTCATCTTCGCGCGCGGCGCAGTCTATGGCGAAACCGAGAACGCGCTGGAACTGACCGAAGGCAGCCTGCCGCCGGTGATCTATATTCCGCGTGCCGACATGGCGATGGCGTTCTTCGACAAAACAGACAAAACAACGACTTGCCCGCACAAGGGCGTCGCCAGCTACTATTCGATCGATACAAAGTCGATGGTGCTGGAAAATGTCGCGTGGTCCTACGAGACGCCGAATGCCGGCCTTGAAGAGATCGCGGGCCACCTCGCCTTCTACGGCGACGAGGTGAACGTCGAACTGCAGTAACGCGCGCCCCCCACTTTCCCACCCGGCCCCCCGGCCGGGTCAGGAGTGTTCCTCCGCCGCCGTCGCCGCCAGCGCCCTGTTGTAGGCGCGCAGCGCATCAAGTTCGAACAGCACGCCCGCAAGCTCCGGTGTGCCGTCCGCAGCCCATTCCATCACCGCGATGCAGTGGGTTTCCGACTTTGCGAACAGTGGCATGGCCTCTTCCAGCGTGGCCGTGCGCTGCACGGACATGCCCGCCGCGTGCAAGGCCCGCGCGGCGTCCTCGCCCGGATAGTCGGGGTGTTTCGGGCCCGCCATGACGGTCCCCACCCTGTGCATCGCCAGCAGGTATTGCTGCGGACCCTTGGCCAGATGCACGCCGCGCCGTTCGAGCTGCGTCAGGAAGAAGGACCGCTCTACCATCCGGCTTGCCAGCGCGGTGGACAGCGAAACCGCGGTCATCACCGCGATGCCGGTCTGCCAGTCCCCGGTCAGTTCGAACACGATCAGCGTGGTCGAGATCGGCGCGCCCAGCACCGCCGCGGCAACCGCGCCCATCCCAGCCAGCGCATAGATCGTTTCTGACCCGGACACCTGCGGGAAGATCGCCGTGGCGACGATGCCGAAGGCCAGTCCTGTCAGCGCGCCCATCATCAAAGAGGGCGAGAAGATCCCGCCGCCCATCCGCCCCGCGAAGGTGATCGCCACAGCGATGCATTTCAGCACGGCGAAGACCACCGCCTCGTGGAACAGCAATTGCCCGGTCAGCGCCGCCGCCGTCGTCTCGTAGCCCACGCCGATGATGTGGGGAAACCAGATCGCCAGCGCGCCCAGCAACGCGCCGGCGACCGCCGGACGCAGCCAGCGCGGCATCCGTGCGGCCCGCGTCACAAGGCTGGCGAGATCCTCGGACCAGAACACCAGCCGCATCAGCGCCGCCGCAACCAGCCCGCAGACGATGCCTAGGATCACGAAAGCCGGCAGTTCCACGAAGAACGCAAGCGAGCCGGGTTCCGGCAGGACAAATTCCGTAACCCCACCGTATTCGATGCGGTTGATGACCGTGCCGGCCACAGCGGCGATGGCGATGGGCGCGAAGGCATGCACGGCGAAGTGGCGCAGAACCACCTCCAGCGCGAACAGCGCGCCCGCGATCGGCGCGTTGAACGACGCCGACACCGCCCCGGCCACGGCACAGCCCAGCAGATCGCGCCCGGTGATGCCGTCCGCGTGCAGTCGCGCGCTGACCCATGTGGAAATCACCCCGGCGATGTGCACGACTGGACCTTCCCGGCCGCTGGACCCGCCGGTGGAGAGCGTGATCAGCGACGCGGCCGCCGACGCCAGCCCGGCGCGCGTTTCCACCCGTCCGTCCTGCATCGCCGCGCCCTCGATCACGTCGGCGACCGACCGGACGCGCCCGTCCGGGGTGAAATGGTGCAGCACTGCACCCACCAACAGCCCGCCGAAGATCGGTAGGATCAGCACCCACCACCAGGGCAATTCGCCCGCGACGGTGGCAAGCGACACGTCGGTCGTGCCGTAAAGCTGGTTCTGCAGCGCCGAAATCGCCTTGCGGAAGAACATCGCGGCGGCGCCCGCAGCCGTGCCGATCACCAGCGCAATGAACCAGAACTGCACCCGGTCCGGGCCGCGCCGCCTCACGGTGCGCAGCGCGCCGACGAACAGGTCGCGCAACGCACCGATCTGTTCGCCCACCCAGGTCTGCCGTTCCGGCTTCACGCTGATCCTACCTCTGCATTGCGATGCCTCGCCCGCCGGGACCAGTTTTCGCGGCGGCGCAGCGCAAGGGCAAGCCCCGCCCCCCTGAAGGTGCGGAATTGTCGCCGCGGGGCCGCGCCTGCGCCCGGCTCAGAGCCCGAATGCCCCGAACGGCAGGTACCGCACGGGATCTCCCGGCGCGATCCGCTGCGCACCGTCGCCAAGTTCGACCAGTCCCTCCGCCCAGCTGAGCCCGGAAATCCGGCCCGACCCTTCTGAGGCGAAGACCTCAGCCGCCCCGTCGGGCGAAAGGCGGGCGCGCAGGTATTCGCGCCGACCCGGCTTCTTGGACTTGGAAAAGGCGGCCGGCACCGTGAAGCCGCGCGGCACGCTCCAGTCGGCGCCGGACAGGCGCGCCAGCGCCGGGCGAGCGAAGACCAGCGTGCACACGAAGGCGGCGACCGGATTGCCCGGCAGGCCGATCACCGGAACGCCGTGCCACATGCCCAGTGCCAGAGGGCGGCCCGGCTTGACCGCGATACGCCAGCTATCCAGCGCGCCCTCGCTTTTCAGCAGGGCCGAAACGTGGTCCTCGTCCCCGGCGGAAGCGCCGCCCGAGGTCAGGATCACGTCGGCCCGCGCGGCGGCTCCATCCAGCACGGCGCGCAGGGCCGCGCGGTCGTCGCCAACATGGCCAAGATCCACTGGCGCATGGCCCCAGCGCGCCGCCAGCGCCAGCAGCATCGGGCGGTTCGCGTCATAGGTCCGGTCCGGTCCCGCGGCGCTGCCCGCGGCGACCAGCTCGTCGCCGGTGGACAGTACGCCTACGCGCAGCCGTGCGAAGACAGCAAGCTCCGCCAGCCCCAGCGCCGACAGCAGCGCGAGATCGGCGGCCGTCAGCACCCGGCCCGCGGGCAGCGCCAGCGCGCCGCGTTCCACATCCTCGCCCGCGCGGCGGGTGTTGGCGCCGGGCTTGACCGGGCCGTCGAAGGCGATCTGCCCGTCCCGCACCGCCACGTCCTCCTGAAGCACGACGGTGTCGACGCCATCGGGCACCAGCGCCCCCGTCAGGATGCGCACCGCGTGCCCGTCCGGAACCCGGCCACGATAGGCTGCCCCCGCCGCCGCGCGCCCGGACACCAATGGCAGCACCTGCCGGCCAGCACCGGTGGCGGCTGCCGCGAAGCCGTAACCGTCCACCGCAGAATTGGCGCCCGGCGGGTTCGACCGGGCCGCGGTCGCATCTTCGGCCAGAACCCTGCCAAGCGCGTCCACGGTGGCACAGGTCAGTTGCGGGACCACCGGGCGCAGCCGGTCGCGCAGCAGCGCCAGCGCATCATCCACCGGAGTCCAGTCCACCCCCTGCGGCAGCGCAAAGCAGTCGTTCGACAGGCGCGGCGGCACCAGCCCCGGCGCGGCGGCAGCGCGCAGCGATGCCTCGGCTCCCGCACCCAGGATCCAGCCTTCCTCCCTTTGCGGCGGGCCGTCCGGCACCGCGTCCAGCATGGCCGCCAACGTGCCATCGCGTTGCGCGGTCATCAGCGCGCGCGCCAGCACGCGGACCTGCGCCGCGTCCTTGACCGGCGGGGCGGTGGCCGTCGCCAATTCGGCCCGCACAGCTTCGTTCAGCAGGGATGGATAAACCTCGGCCAAAACCAACGCGGCGTCCGCTGATTGGAACGGCCAGACCGCAAGATCCGCGCCGAAGCGTGCGCGCAGCCGCGCGAGATGCGGCAGACCCAGCAACGCCTGACTGCCGACCGACCCGGTGGTATAGAGCTTCCAGCACGGCTGGGCGGTGCGCAGCCGCACCTCCACCGCACGCCGTTCGGGCAGGCCGTGGCCCTGCCGCGCGGTACCGCGCGCGGGCAGGCCCGGCACGTCGGGCCGCACCGGCCGACCCCAGAACGGCCCTGTGCCGGGCAGCAGCGCGTTCAGCGCCGCTGCCACCTCGAAACGGTTGTTCGCGTTGTCCGGCCCGTCGACGATGCGGTCCGCGAGCGCGTCCCAAAGCGCCAGCGGGTCGTCGCCGCCAGTCACCGCACGGGCGAAACCCGCAGGGTAGCCGAACGGGAAATCGAAGCCCGCCAGCACCCTCTCACCCACGGCGCGGCAAGCCGCGAGGCGGGCGGTCAGAGCGGCCATCGCGGCGCTGCGGGTGCGGTGATAAGCGGTGCTCAGGCTGCCGTCCGCGCCTGCTTCGGCGATCCAGATCGCGTCCGCGGCGGGGCGCACAGGCGACGGGGCCGACCGCGCCGACCAGTCCACCACGACGATCCGGTCGAAGTCGGTCACGCCCTGGTCGTCCGCGCGGGCGCTCCCGCCAGACCGACATGCGTCAGCCCGACCTGAGCCAGCACGAACTGCGCGATCGCGGCTGTATCGTCGAGGTCGAACCGCGGGACCTGAAGATCCGGCAGCACCGTGTCCGACGCCACCGCGCGGATCGTGGGATCGTCCGGCGCGATCAGCCCATGCCCGGCAGCTGCGCGCCACGCCTCGATCTTCGGATGGCGTTCGGACTTGTAGCCTTCGATCAGCACAAGGTCGACCGGGGCGAGCTTGGCCAGCAGCATCTCGAGCGGCGGCTCGTTCCGACCGCGCAACTCGTGCATCAAAGCCCAGCGGTGGCCAGACACCAGCAGCACTTCGGTCGCGCCGGCCGCGCGGTGGCGGTGACTGTCCTTGCCGGGCTGATCCACGTCGAAGCTGTGATGCGCGTGCTTGAGCGTGGAGACGCTGAAGCCGCGCGCGGTTATGTCCGCCACCAGCCGTTCCATCAACCCCGTCTTGCCCGCGTTCTTCCAGCCGGTGACGCCGAAGATCCTCATTCCGCCTCTGTCCGGACGATCCGTTCGGCCTGCATGTAGTCCTCGGGGGTGTTGATATTGAAAAACGGATCGCCCGTGAACACGATGGACGCGGCGCCGTGCCGGTCGGTCCACAGCACGACCTTGCGCAGCCCGTCCTCCAGCGCGACGCGCAGATCGTGGCGCAGCGAGACCGGCCAGTAACCGAACGTCGGATGCCGCACGAGGCGCCCGTCCTCCAGCGTGGCGGCGAGCGCCATCGGCGTGCCCGCCCGCGCGGCCCCGGCGCGCAGGCGCGGGCCGAGATCGGCGGGAAAGAACGGCGTGTCGGCGGCGGCGGTCAGCACATGCGACAGGCCAAGTTCCGCCGCCCAGTCGAGGCCGGCCAGAACCCCGGCCAGCGGCCCCGGAAACCCCGCCACCGTGTCGGGCAGCACCGGCAGGCCGTATTCGGCAAAGCGCCCCGGATCGCCATTCGCACTGAGCGCCATGCGCCCGACCTGCGGGCCGAGCCGGTCGATCACCCGGTCCAGAAGCGCGCGTCCGCCAAGGATCAGACGCCCCTTGTCGCCGCCGCCCATGCGCCGCGCCTGACCGCCTGCAAGGATCACTCCGGCAATATCTGTCATGCGGCCCCCTTCCGACGGGCCTTGCCCGGCTCGTCAGCGACACTTGCGAGATCGGCGTCGCGTACCAGCCGCTCCTCGCCCGCAAGGCACACGAAGCGCTGGCCGCGAAGCCGACCGACCAGCGTCAGCCCGACTTGCCGCGCGATCTCCACACCCCAAGCGGTGAAGCCGGACCGCGAGGCGAGGATCGGGATGCCCATCAGCGCGGTCTTGATGACCATTTCGCTGGTCAGCCGGCCCGTGGTGTAGAGCGTCTTGTCGGCGGCGCTGGCACCGGTGGCGAACATCCAGCCCGCGACCTTGTCAACCGCGTTGTGGCGGCCCACGTCCTCCATGTAGACGAGAGGGCGCGGCCCTTCGCACAGCACAGTTCCGTGGATCGCCCCCGCCTCCAGATACAGGCTCGGGGTGCGGTTGATCTTTTGGGACAGCGCATAAAGATCCGAGGTGCGCAGCGTCGCGGGCGGCAGCGTCAGCCCCTCCAGCCCGGCCATCATGTCGCCGAAGACCGTGCCCACGGCGCAGCCCGAGGTGCGGGTCTTCCGCGCCAGCTTGGCCTCGTGATCGGTCACGACCGCGGTGCGCACCACAACGACCTCGAGTTCTTCGTCATAATCGATGCCGGTCACCTCGTCACCGTCCGACAGCATCCCCTGATTGCGCAGGAACCCCAGCGCAAGGTATTCGGGATAGTCCCCGATCGTCATCGCCGTCACGATCTCGCGGCTGTTGAGGTAGATCGTCAGCGGCCGTTCCTCGACCACGGCGATGTCCTGCACCGCGCCGGTCTGGTCCACCCCGCGCACGGCCCGTGTCAGCCCCGCCCGGCCAGGATCGGGGGCGACGAGGAATTCGCCGGTTTCGGATCGCGTCGCCAATTGCGCCCCTCCCACAGATGGCCTAGCACGTCGGCACCGACGATAGGACGAAGCCTTGCCAACCTCCACACCCAAAATCACCCCGGCCGCGCGGCGCGCCTTCTTGCGCGGGATGCGGGGCGCCGCGCCCTTCATCCTCGTGATCGCGCCGTTCGGGCTGTTGTTCGGCGTCATCGGCACCGAAGCCGGGCTGAACATCGCGCAGGTGATGGGATTCACCGTTCTCGTCATCGCGGGTGCGGCACAGTTTACGGCCGTGCAGTTGATGGTGGACAATGCGCCCACGGTGATCGTGCTGGCCACCGCGCTTGCCGTGAACCTGCGCATGGCGATGTATTCGGCCTCTCTCGTGCCTCATCTGGGCCGCGCGCCGCTGTGGCAGCGTGCGCTGGTGGCGTACGGGCTGGTGGATCAGTCCTATGCCGTGAGCATCCTCGAATTCGAACGCACCGCAATGCCGCTGCCCGAACGCTTCGCCTTCTTCATGGGCAGCTTCCTCGTGATCTCCCCGTTCTGGTACGCGGCGACGCTGGTCGGCGCGCAGGTCGGCACGGCCATCCCGGACAGTTTCGCGCTTGATTTCGCCATCCCGATCACCTTTCTCGCGCTCATTGCACCGGCGCTGCGGACACTGCCACATATCGTCGCCGCTCTGGTGTCCACCTTAGCGGCGCTGGCGCTGGCAGGCCTGCCGTACGGCACGGGCCTACTGCTGGCAGCGGTCACGGCGATGGCGGCGGGGGCGGCCACGGAACTCGCTATGGAGCGGCGGGCATGACCGGTTTCAGCGATGCGCATGTCTGGCTGGTGATTGCGGGACTGGGGATCGGCACATACCTGATCCGGTTCTCTTTCCTCGGGCTGGTCGGCGACCGCCCGCTGCCCGGCTGGCTGTTGCGGCTGCTGCGTTACACTCCGGTCGCGGTGATGCCGGGCCTTGTCGCGCCCCTGATCCTATGGCCGCAGGCGACGGGCGGTCAGCCCGACCCGGCGCGCCTTGCCGCCGCCGCCGTGACGCTCGGCGTCGGGCTGTGGACCCGCAACGTGGTGGGCGCCGTCGCGGCCGGCCTTGTCACACTCTACGGGATGCTCGCACTTCTGGGCTGACCGTCAGTCGTTGAATTCGAGGTCGAGATCGGACCAGTCGTCGGGGCTGTCATCGGTGTAAAGCACCGTGGTCACGCCCGGCAGCTTGGCGAAACTGGCGGAGGCGTGCAGCGGGAACCAGCTGACCGGAAAATCCTCGAACCCCGGCAGGTCGCGCAGGATCACCGTGATTGACCGGGTGCATTGCGCAGGCGGCACAGAGCCGTAGGCGCGCGCGGCCTCCAGCGCTTGCGCTGCCACCGACATCGGCACTTCGACCGTTTGGGCGCGTATGCGGAACGTCTCGCGGGCGTGGTAGTCGAAGAACCACTTCTCCATACCGGGCGAGAAGTTGCGGTGGAAATCCCCCTGCTCGGGAGCCAGCGGATGGCGCCATGTGCCGGCAGGATTGAACACGGCCCTCTCCGGCCCGTTGATGATCAACGCCGAATGGGCCCCCGCCCCGGAGCGGTTGGAAATGCTGGTCACCAGCGTCAGCGAGGGCGGATCATCACTGACATAGCTCAGGCGCGCCATGTCGGCATCGCTGGCCTGCGGGGTCTTATCCACGCAACCGGCCAGCACACCAAGGGCACCCGCCACGAGAAAGGCGCGCAGCCCGCGCCGCACGCCCTTTGCCCCGCGCTCTGCGCGGTGCCGTATCAGCCGTTCACCAGGCCGATGAAGATCAGAAGCAGGATCGCCCCGGCCGCAACATAGGCCGATGCCTTCATGAAGCCGTGGAAGGTCTTTTCCTGCGTGTCGATGTCCATCTTGCCGTGCTCGTGCTTTGCCATGGCGGTCTCCCTCATGCTGGTCCGGTAACGGGGTTAGTGGATTTCCTCACGCCTGTCACGCCCAACGCGCTCCGCGCCAAGGCGTCATTTTGACTGCCACATCCAAGCGCCGTCCGCGCGTCGGCGACGGTGCACCTCGCCGCAGGCCAGAAGGTGATTGAGATGCGCCACCGCCTCCACCAGTGCCAGACCATAGGCGTCGCCCGCGATCTCGCGCTTGAAGATCGGCACGAAGCACTCGCCCGCCGTGCGCGGGGTGGAAAGAAAGCGGCGCAACCGCTCCAGCGCGCCGTGATGGTTTTCGGCCAGCTGTGTCAGCCGGAACGGCAGGCCGGTAAAGGGCAGCTTGTGGCCCGGCAGCACAAGGTGATCGGCGCGCGCCACCGCGGCGAAGGCGGCGCAGCTTTCCAGCCAGCCAGTCAGCGGGTCGGCGTCAGGTTCGGTGGCATAGACCCCGATATTGGGTGAGATCGACGGCAGAAGCTGGTCCGCGCCCAGCACCAGCGGCGCGTCCTCGCACCACAGCGTCGCCTGTTCGGGCGCATGTCCGTGGCCGGTGCGCACGCGCCAGCGCCGGTGCCCCAGCTGTATCACCTCTCCGTCGCGGATCCGCCGGAAACCAACCGGCATCGGGGCCACCACGTCGGCGAAGTTGAACGGCCGCTCCTGCGCGCGCTGCGCGAGGATCTCGGGAGCCATGCCCGCGCCGCGCCAGAAGGCAAGCGTTTCGGGCGTGGGGCGGTCCTGTTCGTCAAGCTGCAGCATCCGTGCGAAAAGCCACGCGGTGCGTGTGGCGATCAGTTCGGCACCGTGTTCGGTCTGGAACCAGCCCGCCAGCCCCACGTGGTCGGGATGGTGATGGGTGACCAGAACCCGCGCTACCGGTGCGCCGGACAGCGGACCGTCCAGCAGGCGCTGCATCTCGGCCCGGCCGCGCTTGGTGCCGAGCCCGGTGTCGATCAGCGTCCAGCCGTCATCGCCTGCCAGCGCGTAGATGTTGACGTGATCCAGCGCCATCGGCAACGGCACGCGCATCCACATGACACCTTCGGCCACCTCGGTCGCGGTGCCCGGCGCGGGCGGTTCGGCGAAGGGGTGCACGATCTGCGCGGCGGGCGGTCGTGAAGGGGCTGCATCTTTCATGGCGCGGTCAGACAGGCGCAAGCCAGCCGTGTCAAGCCTGTCGCCACCACCCTTCAGTCACCCTGCGCGTGGAAATCCAGCGCATAGAGCGGCCCCGCCCCTGACTGCGCCTGCGCCAGAAGACCACCGAGTTCGGGCAGTTGCTGCGCGAAGTAGAGCCGCATCAGCGCGGCCCGGTTGCCCCGCGGCGCGGCCTGCGCCGCCCGCAGATGGAATTGCGCGCCCAGCACCCGCGCGAAGGCGCGCAGAAACGGCACCGATCCAGCGAACCGGTCGTTCAGATCGTCCTGCGCCAGCAGCCATTCGGTGCCCTCGCGCAGGGACTGCGCCGCGTCCCACAGCGCCTCGGCCTCGGCGGAAAAGGCATCGCGCGCGGCGCGGGCCGTGTCCTCGACCTCCTTGATCAGGCTGAACGCGGCCTCACCGCCATCGGACAGCTTTCGCCCGACAAGATCCATGCCCTGGATGCCGTTGGTGCCTTCGTAGATCGCCGTCACGCGCACGTCGCGGCAGAATTGCGCGGCGCCGGTTTCCTCGATCACGCCCATGCCGCCATGCACCTGCACGCCCTCGTTGGCGACGGCAATGCCGGTATCGGTGCCGAATGCCTTGGCGATCGGGGTCAGGAAGGCGGCGCGCGCCGCCCATTCGGCGCTGCCGGTGGCCTGCTGCATGTCGATCGCCGCAGCGCAGGACAGCGCTATGGCGCGCGCGGCGAAAATGTCCGCCTGCATCCCGCCCAGCATCCGGCGCACATCCGCATGGCCGAGGATCGACCGTTCGCCAGACGGGGTTCGCCCCTGCCGCCGGTCGCGCGCATAGGCCAGTGCGTGCTGAAAGGCCGCCTCGGCCACGCCGATGCCCTGTGTGCCCACCCCGAGCCGCGCGTTGTTCATCATCGTGAACATCGCCGCCATGCCTCCCTGCGGCGCTCCGACCAGCCACCCGGTCGCGCCATCGTACTGCATCACGCAGGTCGGAGAGCCGTGCAGACCGAGCTTGTGTTCCAGCGACACCACCGTCACGCCGTTGGGCGCGTCCGGCACGCCGTCCGCGTCGGGCAGCCATTTCGGGACGATAAACAGACTGAGGCCCCGAGTTCCGGTCGGCGCATCCGGCAGGCGCGCCAGAACGAGGTGCACAACGTTCTCGGCCACGTCGTGATCGCCCCATGTGATGTAGATCTTCTGCCCGGTGATCGCGAAGCTGCCATCGCCGTTGTCCCGCGCGCGGGTCTGCACCGCCCCGACGTCGGACCCCGCCTGCGGTTCGGTCAAATTCATCGTGCCGGTCCATTCACCGGACACAAGCTTCGGCAGGTAAACCGCCTTGATCTCGTCGCTGGCGTGATGTTCCAGCGCCTCGATCTGGCCCTGGCTCAGCAGCGGGCACAGTTGCAGCGCAAGACAGGCACCCGACAGCATCTCGTTCAGCGCGGTGTTCAGCGTGAGCGGCAGGCCCATGCCACCATGCTCGGGACTGGCCGACAGGCCCAGCCAACCGCCCTCGGCGATGGCCCGGTAGCCCGCCGCGAACCCCGGCGAGGTCCGCACGACACCATTTTCCAGCGCGGCAGGGTGCAGGTCGCCCTCGCGCTGCAGCGGCGCGATGATCCCGTCGCACAGATGTCCTATCTCGCGCAGGATCGCGTCCACGACATCAGGGGTCGCTTCGCAGAACCGTTCGGTCGCGGTGATCTGCGCAATGTCCACCACGTGCTCCAGCAGGAACTTGAACTCCGAAACAGGGGCGGTGTAGGGCATGGACACTCCTCGGGCAGCTTTGCGCGGACCCTATATCAGACCGCCCGCCTGACAACCGAAACGCCGCGTCACGGGATTGCGCCGATGCCCCTTGAGACAGCCCTGCTGCTTCCCGATGCGCCCGGCCTCGACCGCGCGGCGGCGATCCTGGACGCTGGCGGCCGCGTCGCCTTCCCGACAGAGACCGTCTATGGCCTTGGCGCGGATGCGCGGTCGGATGCCGCGGTGACGGGGATCTACGCGGCCAAGGACCGACCACGCTTCAACCCGCTCATCGTGCATGTGCCGGATCTTGGCGCGGCCCGCGCGCTCGCCACGTTCGGCCCGCTCGCGATGCGGGTCGCGCAGGCGCACTGGCCCGGGCCGCTGACGCTGGTGCTGCCGCTGCGCGCGGATGCCGGCCTTTCACGTCTGGTGACCGCCGGGCTGCAAAGCGTGGCGCTGCGCGTGCCCGAAGGCGCGGTGGCGCAGGCGCTGCTGCGGCGCTGCGGGATGCCGCTGGCCGCGCCCTCGGCCAATCCGTCCGGCCGCGTCAGCCCGACCACGGCGGCGCATGTGATGGCCGGCCTGTCGGGCCGGATCGAGGCCGTGCTGGACGGCGGGCCCTGCGCGGTGGGCGTGGAGTCGACGATCCTCGATCTGACCGGCCTGCCCCGGCTGCTGCGGCCCGGCGGACTGTCCGCCGAGACGCTGGCGGCGACGCTTGGCACCGCACCGGCGCGCGGACCGGACGGCGACGCTGCACGGCCGGTCGCGCCCGGTCAGCTTGCGTCGCACTATGCACCGCGCGGGCGGGTGAGGCTGAACGCGGCTCGGGCGCAGCCGGGCGAGGTGCTTCTGGGCTTCGGGCCTGTCGCGGACGCGGCAATCAACCTGTCGCCGCGGGGCGATCTGGCCGAGGCTTCGGCGCGGCTTTTCTCGGCGCTGCACGAGCTTGACGCCGCGGGCGCGGATGCAATCGCCGTCTCGCCGATCCCGGACAGCGGGCTAGGCGCCGCGATCAACGACCGGCTGCGCCGCGCCGCCGCGCCGCGCGACTGAAGCGCGGTCCGCCGGTGTTCGCGTCAGGCCCGTCCCGCAGCGCCCGACAGCGTCACCGGGTCGATCCCCATCGCCGAAAGGGCCGCGGCCCATTTTCCGTCGCTGTCCGGATCGAAAATCAGTGCCGAGGACGCATCGGCCACCAGCCAGGCGTTCTGCGTCATCTCGCCTTCCAGCTGCCCGGGCCCCCAGCCGGAATAGCCGAGCGCAAGCAGGCAGGCGGCCGGCCCCTCGCCCTGTGCAATGTCCTCCAGCACGTCCAGCGTCGCGGTCATGCCGAACCCGCCGGGCACCGCGAGGGTCGCATCGTTGCCGGTGTAGTCGTCGGAATGCAGAACGAAGCCGCGGCCGTGTTCCACCGGGCCGCCCAGATGCACCTGCGGGACGGGCACGTCCCCGCGCGCCGAGATCGACAGTTGCGACAGCAATTGCAAAAAGGTGATGTCCTGCGCGGGGCGGTTCACGATCAGCCCCATCGCGCCGTCGCCCGAATGGGCGCACATGAAGATCACGCTCTTTTCGAAGCGCGGATCGGTCATGCCCGGCATCGCGAGCAGCAGTTTGCCTGTCAGGTCCATGTTAGCCCCTTGATCTTTGCCGGATTTCACCGCGTTCCGGGCGCCCGCGCAAGGCCAACGGCGTGAAATCACGCCGCATCGCCTGAAAGTGACTTGGGCTTGGCGGGCTTTTCTGCAACCAAAGCGTCATGAACCGCTTTCGTCTGACCCTTTCGGCGCTGCTGTGCGCCCCCGTGCTGATCGCCGCCCCGCCCCCAGCCAGCGCAGAGCCGGTCGAGGATGTCGTGCGCATCACCCTCGAGCCGGGCTGGCGGACCGAAACCGGTAGCCACATGGCCGGGCTGCGGATCGTGCTGGCGCCGGGCTGGAAGACCTACTGGCGCGTGCCGGGGGAATCCGGCATTCCGCCCGAATTCGGCTTCGAAGGGTCGCGAAACGTGGCCTCGGTCAGCGTGTTCTGGCCGCGCCCCAGCGTTTTCGAAAGCTACGGACTGGAAACGATCGGCTACAGCACGCAGGTCGTTCTGCCGGTGGAACTGGAACCGCGCGACGGGGGAGAGGCGATGGGCCTGTCCGGCCGGGCCTCCATCGGGGTATGCAAGGACATCTGCCTGCCGGTCGACGTGCGCTTTTCGACAGAAATCGCGCCGGGCGCGGGGCTACCGGTGCCCGAGATCGCGCAGGCGCTGGCGACGGTGCCGGGCGCGGTTCGGGGCCTCGATGTCGCGCGCTGCACGGTAGAACCGATCCGCGACGGGCTGCGCGTGACCGCCACGATCGCCGTGCCCCCGCAGGGTGGCACCGAACGGGTGTTCCTCGAACCCGGCCGGGTGGATGTGTGGGCCTCGCCGTCCGAGGTGACACGCCGTGGCGACACGATCACCGCCGTCACTGAGCTTGTCCCGCCCGAAGCGCAGCCCTTCGCGCTTGACCGGGGCGCGCTGCGATTCACTGTGCTGGGCGCCGACGGCGCGGTCGAGATGCGGGGCTGTCAGGCGGACTGATCGCCGCCCGTCCCGTTCGCCGCCGCGCGGCGCCGTGGCGAAAGGAAGCTTCCGAGTAGCGCCAGAAGCGTCATCACGACCGCCCCGGCGACGAAGACCCCGAACGCGGTCGTCGGCCCGCCACCGGCCAGCGCCGGAAGCCCCGGAGCCATTCCACCGGTCACCGCCTGCGCGCCCAGCGTCGCCGCCCCCCAGCCCGCCAGCAGCGCGGCCAGCCCGAGGCTGGGCCGGAACGCGGCGCGCGCCCGTCCGCGCCCGCGCAGCGCCCGGCGCGCTGCGCGCAGACTTCGGGTCACGTCCTGCCCCGCCGCAAGAAGAGCCGGCACCACGATCAGCACCAGCACCATGCCGAAGCCCAGCCCGTATACCAACGTGATGACCGTGGGCTTGAGGAATTGCGCGTCCTGTGAAGTCTCGTACAGCAGCGGCGCAAGGCCCAGCACAGTGGTCAGCGTGGTCAGCAGAACCGGGCGCAGACGGTCGCACACCGCATCCACGATGGCGGGGCGCAGCGCGCGGGTCTTGGCGTAGGCATCGATCGTCGTGATCAGAACGATGCTGTCGTTGATGATGATGCCGGTCATGCCGATAAGCCCGACCACGCTGAACATCGACAGCGGAACCTCCCAGATGAAATGCCCCCAGACCGTGCCGATCAAGCCGAAGGGAATGATCGCCATGATCACGAGCGGACGGGTCCAGCTTGCGAACACCCAGGCCAGCGTCATGAAGATGCCCAGCAGGCACAGCGTCACGCCGACACGCGCATCGGACAGGAATGCGCGTTCCTGCTCGGCCAGCCCCGAAAGGCGCCAGCCGACACGGTGCTCGGCCTCAAGCCTTGGCAGGATGTCGGTTTCGAGCAGGGTCATGATCTCGGCCGCGCGGGCCGGATCGTCCTCGGACAGATCGCCTGTGACGGTGACCGTGCGCAGGCCGTTTTCGCGGCGGATGCTGGCGAACCCCGGCTCTGCCTGCCAATCGACCAGATCGGCGAGAGGCAGATACTGACCCGATGGGGCGCGCAAAAGCACCTGGCCCAGAAAATCCGCCGTGGCCTCGGCCTGCGGCACTTCCACCCGTATCGTGCCAGTGCGCGGCCCGTCGGGAAAGTTCAGCGCCTCGATCCCGTTCAGCCGGTCGCGCAGCACGCGCCCGACCTCATCGATGGAGAAGCCCAGCACCTGCGCGCGCGGTGTCAGGTCAAGCGTGATCTCGCGCTTGTCCCAAGGCATACTGTCCTGCAGCGCCGAAACTTCCGGATAGGTTTCGAGCCTGCGCTTGAGCGCCTCGGCCGCCGCCTTAAGCCCGGAGGTGTCCGCTCCGTACAGCTGAATGTCGAGCGCGTCGCCCCCCGGCCCCGACCGCCAGCTTCGGAAGCTCAGTTCCTCGGTCAGCGGCAGGCGCGTGACCTCGTCCTGCAGGCGGCGCAGGACGTCGAAGGACGAGTAGGGCCGCAGGTCCGCACCGATCAGTTCGATCGAGATCGAGCCTTGCTGGTCCGGGTCCTTCTCGTCGGCGGCGGCCAGCCCGCGCCCGGTGGTGCCCCCGACCTGCGCCAGCACATAGGACAGCGGGTTGCGCCCGTGCTCCACCTCCAGCGCGGCGGCGACGGCGTCGGCCGCACGCTGCAACTCGGCCATCTGGGCCAACGTGTCCGCCCGGTCCGCGCTTGCCGTCATGACGAAATTGCCGGTGATCGACCCCTGTTCGGGCGCGTTGAAGAACCGCCATGGCACCTGCCCCGAGATCAGCAGCACCGATTGTGCGGCCAGCAGCGCCACCAGCCCTGCCATCACCGGATAGCGTGCAGCGATCACCAGTCCGACCAGCGGGCGGAAGGCCCGGTCGCGCAGCACCGCGAAGCCGAGGTTTATCTGGCGGGACGGCCAGTCGTACCATGCGTCGCGGGCCGAGGCCGCCAGCGCGTGGCGCATGTGGCTGGGCAGGATCAGGAAACATTCGACCAGCGATGCCGCCAGCACCGCGACCACGGTGACGGGAATATCCCAGATCATCGTTCCGAAGCGGCCGCCGATCGCGGTCAGACCCCAGAAGGCGATGATCGTCGTCAGCGCGGCCGAGAAGACCGGCAGCGCCATGCGCCGCGCCGCGCGCTCCGCCGCCTGGCCAGGCGGCTCGCCAAGCGTGCGGTGGCGGAAATCGGCATGTTCGCCCACGACGATGGCATCATCCACCACGATCCCCAGCGTCAGGATCAGACCGAACAGCGAGATCATGTTCAGCGTCACGCCAGCCGCATACATCACCGCGATCGCAGCGCACATTGCGACGGGAATGCCGGCTGCGACCCACAGCGCAGTGCGCGCGTTCAGGAACAGGAACAGAAGCCCCACCACCATCGCAAGGCCGGTCAACCCGTTGCGCAGCAGGATGTCGAGACGGGCCGAGATCGCGTCGGCGCGGGTGCGGATCAGGTCCACGCGGACCCCAGGGGGAAGGCCGGATTGGAACTCTGCCGCGACCTCGGCCACCGTACGCTGCAGGCGGATCGCGTCGCCTTCGGCGGACCGGTCCACGCGCAGCGATATCGCGGGGTCAGTGCCGACGAAATAGGCCGCCACGCGGTCCACCCCGCCGACCTGAACCGCCGCAACGTCACCGACCCTGAGCGTCGCGCCATCCGCGTCGCTGCGCAGCACGATCGCCTCGATCTCGGCCGCGCCGCGCCGTTCTGCGCCGCTGCGCAGCCGGGCGCCCGCCGCCTCCACGCTGCCTGCGGGGGCGGTGTCTGCCTGCGCCGCCACCGCCTGCGCGATCTCGGCCAGCGACAGGTCATGGCGGATCAGCGCTGCGCTGCGCACGGTCAGCAGAATCTCCGGGGCGGCGATTCCGCTTAGCGTGGTGCGCGTGACCCCGGCCTCGAACAGGCGCAACACAAGATCGTCCGCGAAACGCGCCAGCTGGTCCACGCCGACCGGGCCGGTCAGCACCACATCGGTCACCCGGTCGCGCCATTCGCGGCGCGTTACCTCCGGCCGCTCGGCATCGTCGGGCAGGTCGCTCACCCCGTCCACAGCCGCCTGCACCGAATCGAGCGCGCGGCCCATGTCCCAGCCCGGCTCGAATTCCAGCGCGATGCGCGCGCTGCCCTCGCGGGATACCGCGTCGGTTTCCGCCACCCCGTCCACGGCCTGCAGCACCGGCAGCAGCGGCGCCACGATGGCGCGGTCCACGTCCTCGGGCCCGGCCCCTTCCCACGCGACCTGCACGCTGACATCGTCCAGAACGATGTCGGGAAAGAACTGAGCGCGCATCTGCGCTGCCGAAGCAAGGCCCAGAACGACCATCACTGCCAGCAGCAGGTTCGCCGCCGTCCGGTGGCGCGCGAAATATCCGATCAGGCCGCTGCGCCCCACGCCTAGCCGCCTCGGCTCTGTTCGATGCGCTGGACGATGCCCAGCGGGACCGCCCCACCTTCCAGCAGCGCGAGCATCCGGTCCCGGTCCTGCGCAGGCAGCGAGGCATCGGCCTGCACGGCGGCGATAAGCGCTGCGCGGCGCGCCGGGGTCAGGTCGATCAGCGCATCCTGTTGCGCCGAGACAGGGGCGGAGGCAGACGCAGGGGAAGCCGCCTCCTCGATGATGCGCACCTTCAGCCCCGCGCCAAGTGCCGGGCCAAGATCTGCGACGATCCGTGCGCCCTCCAGCCCCGGCGCGCGCACCAGCACCGTGTTGTCCTGCCGCCGGACGATCTGCACCCACGCTTCGCGCAACCGCTCCTCCGGCCCGATCACCAGCACGCGGCCATCGGACCCGACCGCGCTGGCGGGCAGGCGCGCCACGCCGGACAGGGGCGGCTCCGCGATGCGGACGGTGACGATGTCGCCGGGTCGGAAGCCGGCCGGACGCTCCAGCCCGGCGAACAACGCGCGGCCGCTCTCGCCCTCGCCCACGACCGGGCTTTCGCGCAGGCCGGTGCCTGGCGTTTCCAGCACATCCCCGTCGCTGCCCAGATCGAGCCGCACGGTCAGCGCACGATCCGCCAGCGGCGCGCCATCGCGCGCGGTCAGCCGGGCGAACTGCGCCGTGGACAGCCGGAAGGCGACCTCCAGCGCGGCGGGGTCCACCAGCCGCGCCAGCAGATCGCCGGGCGCGACACGCCCGCCGCGCACGGCCGCGACGTCCGACAGAACGCCGTCGAACTGGGCGGTCAGCGAGGTGTCTTCCAGCAGGCGGCGCGCTTCGCCAAGAGCGATTTCGGCGCGGTCGCGCGCGGTGCGGGACTGGTCCAGCCGCGCCTCGGCCTCGGCCAGGGCCTGGCGGCGCCCCACTACCGCCTGCCGGGCCTGTGCCGCCGCCAGCGCGGCGGTTTCCACCGCCGACGCACTGCCCACGCCGCGCGCGGCAAGATCGTTCTGACGCGACAGGGCCTGCGCCCGCAGGTCGGCCTGTTCCTGCGTCACGGTCAGATCGTCCCGCGCCAAGGTCACCCCGCGCTCGGCATCGCGCAGTGTTGCCTCCGCCTCGGACAGGTCGGCCCGCGCCGTGGCCAGCGCCGCCTTGGCCTCGGCCGGATCGACCGAAACCAGCAGATCACCCCGCGCCACGCGGACCCCGTCGCGGAACGGATCGGCCAGCGCCACCACCTGTCCGCCGCTCGCGGCACGCAGATCGAGCGTACGGGTGCTGCGCAGGGTTCCGAACGCGTCGATCACAGGCACGGCGCGGCCAGGCGTCACTGTAACCGCGCGGACCGCCAGTACCACCTCGCGCCGCGCGCGGTCAGGCGGCGCATCGCCCATCGCGGTGCTCAGCGCCGACCACACTGCCATGCCCGCCCATCCCAGCGCCCCGAAACTGAGCGCGGCCAGCAGGACACCGACAAGGGCACTGCGCAGAAAATGCATTCCGATCCTTCCACGCGCCTTGGCGGGTCCGTCCGGCGGGGGCGCGCTGTTCCCGCCATGCCCGTTCAACGCGCGGCGGCGTCACTTCCGTCGCTGATGTTCGTCCAGCCGGGGCAGAATCTCGACGAAATTGCAGGGCCGGTGCCGGTAATCGAGTTGCAGCGACAGGATTTCGTCCCACGCGTCCTTGCAGGCGCCGGGACTGCCCGGCAGCGCGAACAGGTAGGTTCCGTTAGCCACGCCGCCGGTGGCGCGGCTTTGAACGGCCGAGGTGCCGATCTTGGCGAAGGAAACCATCGTGAACACCGTGCCGAACGCGTCGATTTCCTTTTCATAGACGTCCCGGTGCGCCTCGACTGTGACATCGCGACCGGTCAGGCCGGTCCCACCGGTGGAAATCACCACGTCGATCCCGGGATCGGCGCACCAGGCCCGCAACTGCGCCGCGATCTCCGCACGTTCGTCGCGCAGCAACGCACGGGCGGCCAGCACGTGGCCCGCCGACGCGATCCTGTCCACCAGCACCGCGCCCGAACGGTCCTCGTCCGGGGTGCGGCTGTCGGACACCGTCAGAACGGCGATGCGCACGGGCATGAAGGGCTTGGATTCGTCGATCCGGCTCATGGCGGGGCGTGTCCTTTGAGACGGGACTGGGCCGCGTCCGCGTCCAGCCGGGCGCGCAGGGCCAGCAGGTCGGCCCAGGCATCGCGCTTGGCGGCCGGGTTGCGCAGCAGGTAGGCGGGGTGCAGCATCGGCAGGCAGGGTAGCGGGCCAAGCTCGGACCACTGGCCGCGCAGGCGGGTAATGCCCTTGCGGCCCAGCAACCCCTCGCAGGCGGTGTTGCCCATCAGCACGATGATCTCGGGCGCGGCCAGCGCGATGTGGCGTCGCGCGAAGGGGGCCATCATGGCGCATTCCTGGGATGTGGGGGCGCGGTTCTGCGGCGGGCGCCACGGGATCAGGTTGGTGATGTAGACCGCTTTGTCCAGCTCCGCCGCGCCGCGCGCCAATCCGATGGTGGCGAGCATCAGGTCCAGCAGGTGCCCGGCCTGCCCGACAAAGGGTTTGCCCTGAAGATCTTCCTCTCGGCCCGGCGCCTCGCCGACGATCATCACCCGCGCGCCCGGCTGGCCGTCCGCGAAGACAAGCGTGCGCGCGCCCTGTTGAAGGTCACAATGTCCGAACCCCGCCATCGCGGCGTGCAAAGCGGCCAGATCGCCCGCGCCAGCGGCGGCAGTCTCGGCGACGGCGACCGGATCCGGCCCGTCCGTCGGTCCAGCCGCTCGTGCGTCCGCCCGCATGGCGGTGTTTGGCGCCGTCGCGGCCGCCGCCGCGCCCCCGGCGGCGGCGGCAGGAGCGGCGGCCGCGGGGCGGCGGGCGGGTGCGGCATACCGATTGACCGGCAGATCGCCGATCGGCAGGTCGGCCCCAAGCTCCGCTTGCCAGTCCAGAAGCGCCTTGAGCGCATGTGCATCGCCGATCCCTGTCATGCAGTGCAATCTAGGCCGCTGGCACGGCAATAACAATCGCGTCGGCGCCGGGCGGCGCGGGCCCGGCACTTGCCGCTGATCCGGCGCGCGCCTATAACGCCCCCAGATCACCACGAGGGGGCGGCATGACATATCGGGCACGGCACCTGCTGGGCATTGAGCCGCTGCACCCGGTCGAGATCACCACCCTGCTGGACCTTGCCGACACCTATGTGGACCTGAACCGGCAGGCGGTGAAGCATTCGGACGTGCTGGCCGGGCTGACGCAGATCAACATGTTCTTCGAAGCCTCCACCCGCACGCAGGCCAGTTTCGAATTGGCGGGCAAGCGGCTGGGCGCGGACGTGATGAACATGGCAATGCAGGCCAGTTCCATCAAGAAAGGCGAAACGCTGATCGACACGGCGCTGACACTGAACGCGATGCACCCCGATCTTCTTGTCGTGCGGCACCCCAATTCCGGCGCGGTGGACCTGCTGGCGCAGAAGGTGAACTGCGCCGTTCTGAACGCGGGTGACGGGCGGCACGAACATCCCACGCAAGCGCTGCTGGACGCGCTGACGATCCGCCGCGCCAAGGGCCGACTGCACCGGCTGAACGTGGCGATCTGCGGCGACATCGCCCACAGCCGTGTGGCACGGTCGAACATCCTGCTTCTGGGCAAGATGGAAAACCGCGTGCGCCTGATCGGCCCGCCCACGCTGATGCCCAGCGAGGTCCGCGAGCTTGGCGTAGAGGTATTCGAAGACATGCGCGAGGGGCTGACCGGCTGCGACGTGGTGATGATGTTGCGGCTTCAGAAGGAACGAATGGATGGCGGGTTCATCCCGTCGGAGCGCGAGTATTACCACCGCTACGGGCTCGACCCGGAGAAGCTGGCCTATGCCAAGGACGATGCGATCGTGATGCATCCCGGCCCTATGAATCGCGGGGTGGAGATCGACGGCATCCTCGCTGATGACATCAACAGGTCGGTGATTCAGGAGCAGGTGGAAATGGGCGTCGCCGTGCGGATGGCGGCGATGGACTTGCTGGCGCGAAACCTGCGCGCGGCGGCCACGGACGGCGCGGCGTGACCGTGTCCGACACCGTCTCGACGGGCGAAGGCGGCCGCCTGCGGCTCTATGCCCTGTCGCAGGACCGGGCCGAGGCGGCAGCGCTGCGCGCGGCCTTTGCACAGGACGCACCGGATATCGGCGCACAGGTCGGCGCAGCGCTGGGAACCGGCCCGCTGGAGGGCCACTGGCTGACGCTTGTGCCGGTATCGGACGTGCGGGCGATCGGTTTCGACACCTACCTGCGGTCCGGCCACGACGTGCCGGACGACCAGATCGCGGCGGCGCGCGCGCGGCTGGACGCGGTGTCGGGCCATGTGCTGATCGTGCAGTCCCCGGCCTTCGGCGGCAGCGCGCACCGGCTGTCCCCGGCGGATTGGCTGGAGCCAATGGCCGAGTTCGACACGATCCGCGACCCGGGCCCGGCGCGGGACATGCCGCGCGCCGCACATCCCGATCCGGTCAGCGCGCAGGGCCGTACGCCGCCAGCGCCGCCGCGCCGGGCGATGCCGCCGCTGGTGCTGCTGTTGGGGCTGCTTGCCGCGGGTGCGATCGTGGCCGCGCTGGCTGTTTTGGGCGGGCGCTGATGACCGGCGGCTGGGACGGCATCCTCAACCCCGGCGAACGGGTGCTGTGGCAGGGCCAGCCGGATCCAACGCCGGACTGGACCGGCTGGCGGTTGTCCGACGGGCTGTTCGGCGGAGCCTTCGCGGGCTTCGCGCTGTTCTGGATGGCGATGGCGCTGGGGCAATTGCCCGGCGGGAGCTTCCTGGGGCTCGTGTTCCCGCTGTTCGGGCTGCCCTTCCTTGTGCTCGGGCTGCAACGGGCCGGGGCGGAACGGCTGTGGGACGCCTATGTGCGGCGCCGGACCTGGTACACGCTGACCGACGAGCGCGCCTTCATCGCCACGGCCGTTCTGGGTCGCCGCGCCTTCGACGCCTACCCGATCACACCGCAGACCCGCATCCGGCGCGACGGGCGCAACCTTTGGTTCGCCACCGACCTCGTGAAGACCGCCGATGGCCAGACGCAGCGCCCGGTCGGCTTCACCCATCTGGCCGATATCCGGGCCGTCCATGACCTGATGCAGCAGGTCCAGCGCGAGGCGACATGACGCTCCTGTTCACCGACATCCGACTGATCGACCCCGAGGCGGAGGACGGCCAGCCCCCCATCGGCTGGCTGCGCGTCGAGAACGGAGTCATCGCCGCGACCGGCACCGGCCCCGCGCCGACCCCGCCCGGCGGTGCAACGCGGATTGATGGCGCAGGCGCGTGCCTTGCGCCGGGCATCGTCGATCTGGGCGTCAAGGTCGGCGAACCGGGCGAGCGGCACAAGGAAAGCTTCAAGACCGCCGGGCGCGCTGCCGCCGCGGGCGGCGTGACGACGATGGTCACCCGGCCCGACAGCCTGACCCCGATCGACAACCCCGAGACGCTGGAATTCGTCACCCGACGCGGACAGGAAACCGCGCCCGTGCGCATCGCCGCCATGGCCACACTCACCCGCGCCCGCGCCGGGCGAGAGATGACCGAGATCGGCTTTTTGAAGGACGCGGGCGCGGTGGCCTTTTCGGACGGAGATCATGTGCTGACCGACCATCGCGTGCTGGTACGATGCCTGACCTACGCGCGCAGCCTCGGTGCGCTGGTGATCGGCCACCCGCAGGACCCGGGACTCAGCTCGGGTGCCTGCATCACCAGCGGCAAGTTCGCCACGTTGCGCGGACTTCCGGGCGTGCCGCCGATGGCCGAGAGGATCGGGCTGGAACGCGACCTCGCGCTGGTGGAACTGACCGGCGCGCGCTACCACGCCGACCAGGTGACCACAGCTGCCGCCCTGCCTGCACTGCGCCGGGCGAAAGCGACCGGTCTGGACGTGACGGCCGGTATATCGATCCATCACCTGACGCTGAACACGCTCGACATCGGCGACTACCGAACGTTCTTCAAGGTCAAGCCGCCGCTGCGCCACGAGGAGGACCGATTGGCGATGGTGGAGGCGCTGCGCGAGGGATTGATCGACATCGTCTGTTCCATGCACACACCGCAGGACGAGGAATCCAAGCGCCTGCCGTTCGAGGAAGCCGCGGCCGGTGCCGTGGGTCTTGAAACGCTGCTGCCGGCGGCGTTGCGACTTTTCCATTCGGGAGACCTTTCGCTGCAGGCGCTGTTCCGCGCAATGGCGCTGAACCCGGCGCGGCGACTGGGCCTGCCCGGCGGCACTCTGGCACCGGGAGCACCGGCAGATCTGGTGCTCTTCGATCCGGACGCGCCCTTCGTTCTCGACCGTTTCAAACTCCATTCCAAGTCCAAGAATACCCCGTTCGACGGCGCGCGGCTTCAGGGCCGGGTGCGCGGCACATGGGTCGGCGGCGCGCGGGTGTTCGGATGATCCCCGCGCTGACCACGCCGCCCGGTCTGCTCCTGCTTGCGGCGGGACTGGCCTACCTGCTGGGCGCGGTGCCGTTCGGGCTAGTCATGGCGCGCCTTTTCGGGCTGGGCGATTTGCGCAGCATCGGGTCGGGCAATATCGGCGCGACCAACGTGCTGCGCACCGGCAACAAGGCTGCCGCGTTCCTTACGCTGGTGCTGGATGCCGCTAAGGGCGCGATCGCGGTGCTGGTCGCCCGCGCAGTTCTTGGCCCCGACGCAGCGCAACTCGCCGGGGTCGCGGCCTTCCTAGGCCACTGTTTTCCCGTCTATCTTGGGTTTCACGGAGGCAAGGGCGTCGCCACGTTCCTGGGCACGCTGCTGGCGCTGTCACTGCCGGTCGGGCTTGCCGCCTGCGCCTGCTGGGCCGCCACGGCGGCGCTGACGCGCTATTCCTCGCTTTCGGCACTGGTCGCGGCGGCGCTGTCGCCGGTCGTCGCCGCCCTTCTGGGACGGACGGACATGGCATTGGCCGCAGCGTTGCTGGCCGCGCTGATCTTCCTGCGTCACCACGAAAACATCGCGCGGCTGCGCGCCGGGATGGAAACGAAAATCGGGCGGAAGTAACCTTCCGCCCGACCAGTGTTACGCGGTCCCCGCCTGTACGGACAGGCCGGTTTTGTCAGGCCGCAGTGCCGGCTTCGCGCGCGCCGAAGTGACCGATCACGCGGGCGGCAAGCGATGCCCCTGCCCGGCCGGCTTCGGCCACGTCCTTGCCAAGCGCCAGCGCCGAAAGGAACCCGGCAGCGAAAGCATCGCCCGCACCGGTGGTATCCACGACCTTCGGTACCGGCTGGGCCGCGACCTCGACCACCGGGCCGCCATCGGCCAGCAACGCACCGTTCTCGGACCGGGTCAGCGCCACGGTGCGCACGTGATCGAGCGCCCAGTGCAGTGCCGACATCGGGTCCTGCGCCCCGGACAGCGCCGCAAGTTCCAGCTCGTTGCCGATCAAGATGTCGCACTCGCCTTCGATCAAAGCCAGCATGGCCGCGCGCTGACGGTCCACGCAGGCCGCATCGGACGGCGTAAGCGCGATCCGTGCACCGACGCCGCGTGCAAGTTCGACCGCGCGCGCGACATTCGCCGCGCCGTGCGGGGTGTCGAAGTGATACCCCTCGACCAATAGGATCGCCGTCTCGCTGGGCAGCGTTTCGGGCAGATCGTCCGGCGCCAGGCATTCGCAGGCGCCAAGATAGGTGGACATCGTGCGTTCGCCGTCGGGTGTGACCATGACCACGCAGTGGCCCGTCGCGGTGCCATCGGCCTGATCGGGCACCGGAACGTCGATTCCCAGTGCGGCCATGTCCCGGCGGAACACCCCGCCAAGATCGTCGCCAGCCACCTTGCCGAGGAACGTGCCTTTCAGACCCATATCACCGACATGGGCGATCGTGTTGGCGACCGACCCGCCGGACTGCTGGATGCCCGGTCCGATATCGGCATAAAGCGCCTTGGCCGTCGCGGCATCAACGAGATGCATCTCGCCCACCGTCAGGCCATGCTTGCCCGGCGCATCAGGCCCGACCGACGCGAGAACGTCCACCAGCGGATTTCCGATGCCGGCGATTTGCGGTTGTGACTTGCTCATGTGCTGGTGTCGGGGCGGCATCGCGCCGCCCCGCCTTTCCTCAGTAACGGTAGTGTTCGGGCTTGAACGGGCCTTCCGGCGTCACGCCGATATAGGCGGCCTGTTCCGGCGACAGCGTGCTCAGCTTCACGCCGATCCGGCCGAGATGCAGGCGCGCGACCTTCTCGTCTAGGTGCTTGGGCAGCACGTAAACCTCATTCTTGTACTTGTCGCCGCGGGTCCACAGTTCGATCTGCGCCAGCACCTGGTTGGTGAAGGACGCGGACATCACGAAGGACGGGTGACCGGTCGCGTTGCCGAGGTTCAGCAGGCGGCCTTCGGACAGCAGGATGATCCGGTTGCCACCAGGCATCTCGATCATGTCCACCTGGTCCTTGATGTTGGTCCACTTGTGGTTCTTCAGGCTGGCGACCTGGATCTCGTTGTCGAAGTGACCGATGTTCCCGACGATCGCCATGTCCTTCATCTCGCGCATATGCTCGATGCGGATCACGTCCTTGTTGCCGGTGGTGGTGATGAAGATGTCGGCGGTGGAGATCACATCCTCGAGTGTCGTCACCTCGAACCCGTCCATCGCCGCCTGCAGCGCGCAGATCGGGTCGATCTCGGTCACCTTCACCCGCGCGCCGGCGCCCGCCAGCGATGCGGCCGATCCCTTGCCCACGTCGCCATACCCGCACACGACCGCGACCTTGCCGGCCATCATCGTGTCCGTCGCGCGGCGGATGCCGTCGACCAGCGATTCCTTGCAGCCATACTTGTTGTCGAATTTCGACTTGGTGACGCTGTCGTTCACGTTGATCGCCGGGAACGGCAACTGTCCCTCGCGCATCAGTTGGTAGAGCCGGTTCACGCCGGTAGTTGTTTCCTCGGACACGCCGCGGATCTGGTCGCGGATCTTGGTGAACCAGCCCGGCGAGGCCTTCATGCGCTTGGCGATCTGCGCCTTGATGACCTCTTCCTCTTCGGATTGCGGAACCGGAATGACATCCTCGCCCGCCTCGGCGCGTGCGCCCAGCAGGACATAGAGCGTCGCGTCGCCGCCATCGTCGAGGATCATGTTCGGGCCGTCCTCGAACATGAAGGACTTGTCGAGATAGTCCCAGTGCTCTTCCAGCGTCTGGCCCTTGACGGCGAAGACCGGCGTGCCGCCCGCGGCGATCGCGGCGGCGGCGTGGTCCTGGGTCGAAAAGATGTTGCACGACGCCCAGCGGACATCGGCGCCAAGCGCGTTCAGCGTCTCGATCAGAACGGCGGTCTGGATCGTCATGTGCAGGCTGCCGACGATCCGCGCACCCTTCAGGGGCTTGTCTTCGCCGAATTCCTCGCGCAGCGCGATCAGGCCCGGCATCTCCGTTTCGGCGATGTCCAGTTCCTTGCGGCCGTAAGCGGCAAGCTCGATGTCCTTGACGACGTAGTCAGGGGCGATGGTTTCTTGGGTGTTCATGAATATGTCCTTGAAACTGTTAGGTTACTGGGCAGCCTTGGTGGCGCCGAAACGGCTTGCGATCTCGGCCGCAAGGTCGGTGCGTTCCCAAGTGAAGCCGCCCTCGGCGTCGGGGTCGCGCCCGAAATGGCCATAGGCCGCGGTGCGCGCGTAGATCGGCTTGAGCAGGTCCAGCTTGGTGCGGATGCCGCGCGGCGTCAGCTTGACCAACTCGCGCAGCGTCGCGGCGATCTCGTCTTCGTCGGCCTGCGCAGTCCCCAGAGTGTTGACATAGAGCGCGACAGGCTCGGGCACACCAATGGCATAGGCCAGCTGGATCTGGCACTTCTCGGCCACGCCGGAGGCCACGACGTTCTTGGCAAGGTAGCGCGAGATGTAGGCCGCCGAGCGGTCCACCTTGGTCGGGTCCTTGCCCGAGAACGCGCCACCGCCATGCGGGGCCGCACCGCCATAGGTGTCAACGATGATCTTGCGCCCCGTCAGGCCCGCATCGCCATCGGGGCCGCCGATCACGAACCGCCCGGTCGGGTTCACGATCAGCTTGTCGTCGGGAACGGTGGTCCAGCCTTCCGGCATTGCCTGATCCACGTAGGGCTTGACCAGTTCTCGCACCTGATCGGTGCTCAGGTCCTCGGCGTGCTGGGTGGACACGACGACCGTATCGACAGCGACCGGCATCCCGCCTTCGTAGCGCAGGGTGACCTGGCTCTTGGCGTCAGGGCCGAAGCCGGGCTGTGCGCCGGACTTGCGGTCCTGTGCCATCAAACGCAGGATGCGGTGTGCCACCTGGATCGGCATCGGCATCAGTTCAGGCGTCTCGTTGCAGGCATAGCCGAACATGATGCCTTGGTCGCCTGCACCCTCCTCGCCCTTGTCGCCCTCGTCGACGCCCTGCGCGATGTCGGCTGACTGTTCGTGCAGAAGGTTGTTGACCGCGCAGGTCTTCCAAGAAAAGCCTTTCTGCTCGTAGCCGATGTCACGGATCGCCTCGCGGGCGATCTCCTCGACGCGCTGGCGCACGGCGTTGGGGCCGCGGACTTCGCCGGCGATGGTCACGTGATCGGTGGTGGCAAGCGTTTCGCATGCGACGCGGGCATGCGGATCCTCGGCCAGAAACGCATCGAGAATGGAGTCGGAAATACGGTCACAAACCTTGTCAGGGTGGCCTTCTGAAACGGATTCGCTGGTAAAAAGCCAACTCTTGGCAGTCATGTTCGGAGTCTCCTTGATTACATTTTCGTGTCCGGGCGTCGTTACTCGGCGGCTTGTGCCGCAGGGTCGGTCTTGCCCGGCGTGTAGCCAAGGTTTGGCGCAAGCCAGCGCTCCGCCTCGGCGATATCCATGCCCTTCCGGGCCGCATAATCGGCGACCTGATCGGCGCCTATGCGCCCGATGCCGAAATAGGATGCCCCTGGATGGGCGAAGTACAGCCCAGAAACGGCCGAAGCAGGCCACATCGCGCAGCTTTCGGTAAGCTCCAGCCCGGCATTGCGCGGGGCGTCCAGCAACGAAAACAGCGTTCGCTTCTCGGTGTGGTCGGGGCTGGCCGGATAGCCTGGCGCAGGGCGGATGCCACGGTACTTCTCGGCGATCAGGTCGTCGTTGCGCAGCCCCTCGTCCGCCGCATACCCCCAGAGCGAGCGACGCACGCGCGCGTGCAGCGCCTCGGCATAGGCTTCGGCAAGACGGTCCCCCAGTGCCTGCACGAGGATGGAGTCGTAGTCGTTGCCATCCGACTTGAACCTCTCTGCGATCTCGTGGACCTCGGGACCGGCGTTCACGGCGAAGCCGCCGACCCAGTCCGGGATGCCCTTCGGCGCAACGAAATCCGCAAGGCACATCGCGGCGCGATCCCTCGACTTGGTTCCCTGCTGGCGCAACATGCAGAACCGTGCGGCTTCGGCGTTCCGGTCCTCGTCGGTCCAGACAACGACATCGTCGCCATCGCTGTTGGCCGGCCACAGCGCGACAACGCCGCGCGGTGTGAACCATTTCTCGGCGACGATGCGGTCCAGCATCGCCAGCGCGTTGCCGTGCAGTTCGCGCGCCGTCTCGCCCATCTGCGGATGATCGAGAATGCCGGGGAAGGTCGCCCGCATCTCCCAAGTCCAGAAGAAAGGCGACCAGTCGATGAACGGCACAAGATCCGCAATCGCCATGTCGTCGATCACGCTCAATCCCGGTGTCTGGGGGCTGGGCGGGTGGTAGTCATCCCATCCGCCGTCGAATGCATTCGCGCGCGCGTCGGCCAACGGAGTCGTGCGACGCTCGTCAGAGGCGGCGCGCCCGTCGCGGAGCTTGTCCTGATCGGCACGCACTCCGTCAAGGTATTCCGGCGCGCGGGTCTTCGACAGCAGCGTCGAGACGACGCCGACCGCCTTGGACGCGTCGTCCACATGCACAACGCCATGATCGTATTCGGTGGCAATGCGCAGCGCGGTGTGCTTCTTCGACGTGGTCGCTCCGCCGATCAGCAGCGGTACCTCGAAGTTCTGGCGCTTCATCTCTGCCGCGACTTCCACCATGCGGTCGAGCGACGGTGTGATAAGACCGGACAGCCCGATGATATCCGCATTCTCTTCCCGCGCCTTGGCGAGGATATCCTCGGTCGGGACCATGACACCCATGTCCACGACGTCGAAATTGTTGCACTGCAGAACGACGCCGACGATATTCTTGCCGATGTCGTGCACGTCGCCCTTGACCGTCGCCATAAGCACCTTGCCCTTGGCCGAGGTATCGCCGGACAGGCGCTTTTCCTCTTCCATGTAAGGCAGCAGATGCGCGACCGCAGTCTTCATGACGCGGGCCGATTTGACCACTTGCGGCAGGAACATCTTTCCCGCGCCAAACAAGTCGCCCACCACGTTCATGCCGTCCATCAGCGGACCCTCGATCACGTCGAGCGGCTTGTCGGCCTTCTGGCGGCATTCCTCGGTGTCGGCGACGACGAAATCGGTGATGCCGTGGACCAGCGCGTGTTCCAGCCGCTTCTCGACGGGCTGTTCGCGCCACTTGGGGTCTTCCTTCTTGGTCGCCTCGCCCGACCCCTTGTACTTGTCCGCGATGGCCAGCAGCCGGTCGGTCGCGTCGGAGCGGCGGTTGAACAGCACGTCCTCGACATGATCGCGCAGCTCCTCGGGGATATCGTCGTAAACGGTGATCTGCCCCGCGTTCACGATCGCCATGTCGAGCCCGAGCGGGATCGCGTGGTAAAGGAACGCCGAATGCATCGCTTCGCGAACTGCGTTGTTGCCGCGGAAGCTGAACGACACGTTCGAAAGCCCGCCCGAGACATGGCAGTCGGGCATCGCCTCCTTGATCATGCGCGTCGCCTCGAAGAAGGCGTTGGCATAATCGTTGTGTTCCTCGATGCCGGTGGCCACGGCGAAGATGTTGGGGTCGAAGATGATGTCCCACGGATCGAACCCGGCCTTCTGGGTCAGCAGATCGTAGGATCGCTTGCAGATGTCGAACTTGTGCTGCGCGGTTTCCGCCTGACCGCCTTCGTCGAAGGCCATCACCACCACGGCCGCGCCGTAGCGGCGGATCGTGCGGGCCTGTTCGAGGAACGGCTCTTCACCTTCCTTGAGCGAGATGGAGTTCACCACGCTGCGGCCCTGCACACATTTCAGACCGGCCTCGATCACCTCGAACTTGGAGCTGTCGATCATGATCGGCACGCGGCTGATATCGGGTTCGGACGCGATCAGGTTGAGGAACGTGGTCATCGCCTCGGCGCTGTCCAGAAGCCCCTCGTCCATGTTCACGTCGATGATCTGCGCTCCGTTCTCGACTTGGTCTCGCGCCACGTCCAGAGCGGCGGCATAATCGCCGCCCATGATCAATTTCTTGAATTTGGCGGAACCGGTAACATTCGTCCGCTCGCCGATGTTGATGAAACGGGTGATGCCGGTCATGCGGCGCCCTCCATGTCGGGGCCGGGCAGGTCGAACATCTCGAGGCCGGAGAGCCGCATGTGCCGGACCTTGCCTGGCACCTTGCGCGGGGCCTTGCCCTTCACCGCCGCGGCGATGGCGGCGATGTGGTCGGGGGTCGTGCCGCAGCAGCCGCCGACGATGTTCACCAGACTGGCATCGGCCCACTCACCGATGTGATCGGATGTCTCGCGCGGGGTTTCGTCATACCCGCCCATGTCGTTGGGCAGGCCCGCGTTCGGATAGGCGCTGATGCGCGTATCGGCGACGCCCGACAGGGTGCGGATGTGCTGGCGCATCTCGGCGGCGCCGAGCGCGCAGTTGAGCCCCACGGAAAAAGGGCGCGCGTGGCTCATGGACGCCCAGAAAGCTTCTGGCGTCTGCCCTGTCAGGGTTCGGCCCGACCGGTCGGTGATCGTTCCCGAGATCATGACAGGCGGCACGTCCACGCCCGCGTCGCGCAGCGCTTCGACAGCATAGACAGCGGCCTTGGCGTTCAGTGTGTCGAAAACCGTTTCGATCAGGATGATGTCGGCCCCGCCCTCGATCAGCCCTCGCGCCGCCTCGCCATAGGCATCGGCCAACTGGTCGAAGGTCACGCCCCGAAAACCGGGGTTGTTCACGTCCGGGCTGATCGACGCTGTCTGATTGGTCGGGCCGATGGCCCCCGCGACCCAGACCTTGCGGTCTGGCGCGGCCTGCTGCGCCGCCTCGCGCGCCAGCTTCACCGAGGCCACGTTCATTTCGAACGACAGGTCCACCATGCCGTAGTCGGCTTGGCTGATCGCATTGGCACCGAAGGTGTTGGTGCACAGGATGTCCGCTCCCGCATTCAGGAAATCGGCATGGATCTCGCGGATCATGTCGGGCTGCGTGAGACTCAGAAGCTCGTTGTTTCCGCCCACATCCTGCGGGTGATCCGCAAACCGCGCGCCTCGATAAGTCGCCTCGTCCGGCTTGCGGGTCTGGATCATGGTGCCCATCGCACCGTCCAGCACGAGGATACGCTTGGCGGCTTCCAGTTCTAGATCAGTCGCCTTTGTCATGGAATGTCCTTGTTCGATGCCGCCCGGCGGGGGCAAAACCCCACTTTTCATGACGACGCAATATAACAGCGTGCCGCTGTAATCCAGCGGCACCTTGCGCACACGAAGCGCGCCTAGCCCGGCTTGCGGAAAACCTGGATGCCCCAGGCGAGATGCCCGTCATCCGCCGCCGTGATCCAGTTCTGCAACCCGGTGGCCATCTTCCCGAGATATTCCAGCGAGGCGCCGGCATCGCGCAACTTGTCCTCGTTCGACTGAAGCTCTTCAAGAACGCGGGCGTAATGGGTGCGCAGGTTCTCCAGCAAGTCCTCCTGTTCGACCAGCGCGAAGCCCGCGACCTCTGCCGCCTGCCGGTAGAACTGCATCGACCCGAGGTCGTTCAGTTGCAACCGGTCATAAACCGGCTGAAGCGTTCCGGGCGCGACGTCGTCGGCTTGCATCGGATCGGTGAAGATCAGCGTGCCGCCCGGCTTGAGCACGCGGAACGCTTCGGCCAGGATCTTGCCGCGCTGGTCCGAATGCAGGAATGCATCCTGCGACCAGACCACGTCGAAAGTACCATCCTCCTCGGGGACGTCCTCGAACACGCCGTGGCGCACCGTGATCGCATCGCCAAGCCCGGCTTCACGGATCTTCGCGCGGTTGTAGTCGTTCTGCGTCTCCGAAATGTTCAGGCAAACCGCCTGCGCCCCGGTCTTCTTGACCAGTTTGCGCATCGCGCCGCCATAGCCCGCCCCAAGGTCCAGCACGCAGCTGTCCGTACCCAGCCCGTCAAGCTTGTCGAGCATCTTGTAGACGATCCGGTCCGACGCCTCGCGGATGACCTTCGTCTCGCTATAGTCGCCGATATGCAGGTCCTCGCCGCCCCAGATCGTCGAATAGAACAGGTCCGCATCGTCACTGTCGTAGTAATCCTCGGTTACGGTGCGGATGTCGGTTCCGTCTTCCGACTGTCCGCCCCAGCGCACCAGATGAAGCGACGACTTCTCGGCCACATGGATGAAGAAATCCGGCTCGCCCTCGGCATAGGTTTCCTGAAAATCCCCGTAGGTGCGCACGCGCTCGAACCCGGCCTCGTGCAGCAGCCGCCGCATGTAGTTCTTGCGGATCGGGCACATGTTCAGAGTATACGACGACCCGTCGGGGAAGCTGTAGCGCATCCGGCACAGCCCTTCGTCCACGTGATCCGGCTCTGCCGTGACCTTGTCGCCGCAGTAGTAGTACTTGTGCTTGGTCGAAAAACCGCTGTCCAGCATGGCGTCATAGTTGCGCTGATCGAGGATCAAAATGCCATCATGCTTCAGTGCGGCATAGTATTCGGCCAGCGCGCGGCGGCGATCCTTTTCCTCGTGCAGATGGGTGAAGGAATTGCCAAGGCAAACGATCGCGTCGTACTTGCCCTTGATGTCCCGGTTCAGCCAGCGCCAGTCGGCTTGCACCGTTTTCAGGATCAGACCGCGTCTTTGTCCATTGGCGAAGGCCTTGGCCAGCATCGCGGCCGACCCGTCGGCGGTGGTCACATCGAACCCCGCCTCCGTCAGCCTCACGGAATGGAAGCCGGTACCCGCTGCCACGTCGAGCACACTTTCCTTGCCGCGAGCGCGCAGAATGTCGATAAAAAACTGTCCTTCGCTGGTGGCACGTCCCTGCCAGTCGATCAACTCGTCCCACTTTTCCACGAAACTCATCACGTATTCTGCGCGATAGCGGTCGGTTTCGCGGTTCTCCAGTGGATCGCCTTCGTAGGACTGCTGGTCCATCACCAGATCGGCGTTACGGTTGGCGGACAGATCGTTGCTCATCGTGGCTCCATGTTGCCGGGCGCACAACATAGGTCGACCCTGGAAGGGCCAACACCGTCGAACGCAGGTTTCTGTTTCTGCCGACCCGCAGAACTGCGGGACGCGGCGCGCCACGTCGGACGCTTTTGGTCGCAAGCCGACCCGACTTTTCGGGTGCGGGTTCTTCATAGCGACCGGGTGCTGCGACATCGCGCCGCAAACCCAAACTTGCCCAGACGCTACCCAGACACCCCCGTTCAATCAACAGTGACACGCAATTAAATGTCGCAAGAGGCGAGTTTGCGAACCTAAGCATATGAAAGTATTATGGTCTTTGTTTGGTGATTGTTTTGCGACAGGGCTCGTCGACCGCCTTCTGAGCGCCTCTGGACACGCCCGATGCGGCATGACTCGCGTGAAATCGACCCGTTTGACGACCAACATCGGACCGACCGAAAGCGACATTTCCGAATCCCCAAGCGACATGCAGGTGCCGCGCGCCGCCAAGCCACTTGCCGGATCAGGGCCCCTGCGCTAGCACTCAGTGAAGCGACGGGAGAATCCGGCAAGACCGGTGCCGAAGGAGCAACCGCCCCGGTAAACTCTCAGGCACAAGGACCGCCGCTGAACAGACACTCTGGAGAGTGGCGCCACCTGGCGCCCGCCGAAGGGATAATGATCTCAGGCGCACGGACAGAGGGGGCATCAACACGGGGCGATACCGCCCTTTTGATGCCGGTGCCATCCGGCCACATACGGAGGCGATATGCCCGACCTGAAGCGGACGCCACTATATGCGTTGCATGCCGAACTTGGCGCGAAGATGACGCCCTTCGCCGGTTACGACATGCCGGTGCAATACCCGATGGGCGTGCTGAAGGAACACCAGCACTGCCGCGGGCAGGCCGGTATGTTCGATGTCAGCCACATGGGGCAGGTTTTGATCGTACCCCGGTCCGGCGACGTGGCCGATGCTGCGCGGTCGCTGGAAACGCTGGTGCCGGTCAACGTGCTGGGCCTGCATGAGGGGCGCCAGCGCTACGGATTCTTCACCAACGATGCGGGCGGAATCGAGGACGACCTCATGATCGCCAACCGAGGCGATCACCTTTTCGTCGTGGTCAACGCCGCCTGCAAGCAGGCCGACATCGCCCGGATGCGTGCCGCGCTGTCGGACAGCTGCGAGGTGATCGAGGTCACGGACCGCGCGCTGATCGCGCTTCAGGGCCCCAGCGCCGAGGCCGCCATGTTGCCGATTGTGTACGACGTGACGGGCATGGGCTTCATGGACGTGATGACCGCGCCCAGCGATTTCGGCCCGCTGTGGATTTCCCGGTCAGGCTATACCGGCGAGGACGGGTTCGAGATTTCCGTCAAGGCCGACCGCGCCGAGGATCTGGCCCGCGCCCTGCTGTCCGACAGCAGTGTCGCCCCGATCGGTCTTGGCGCGCGCGACAGCCTGCGGCTGGAAGCGGGCCTGTGCCTCTATGGTTCGGACCTCGGGCCCGATACGACGCCGGTGGAAGCAGACCTGACCTGGGCGATCCAGAAGGTGCGCCGCCTTGGCGGGGACCGCGAAGGCGGGTTTCCCGGGCATGAGGTGATCCTGCGGCAGATGTCGGAGGGCGCCCCGCGCAAGCGCGTGGGCCTGCTGCCCGAAGGCCGCGCCCCCATGCGCGCCGGAACGGCGATCTACGCCGACGAAACCGCCGAGAACCCGATCGGCACCGTGACCTCGGGCGCCTACGGTCCCTGGATCGAGGCGCCGATGTCGATGGGCTACCTCGCCGCCGGGCACACCGATCCGGGCACCACCGTCTTCGGTGACGTGCGCGGCAAACGCTTGCCCGCGACGGTCACCGCTATGCCCTTCCGCCCCGCCCAGTTCAAACGCTGACCCTGCCAGACACCGGAGAAATGGCATGAAATACACCGAAGAACACGAATGGCTACGGCCCGAGGACGACGTGATCGTCGTGGGGATCACCGAACATGCCGCCACGCAACTTGGCGACCTTGTGTTCGTGGAACTGCCCGAAGCCGGGATCACCGTCAGCAAGGATGACGAGATCGTCGTGATCGAGTCCGTCAAGGCCGCCTCGGACATCCTCGCGCCCATCGACGGCGAGATCGTCGAGGTGAACGAGGTGCTGGTCGAGAACCCCGCACTGGTCAATGACGACCCGCTCGGCGAAGCCTGGTTCTTCAAGATAAAGCCTTCGGACCCGTCCCAGATGGACGACCTGATGGATGAAGCCGCCTACAACAAGTACATCGGATAAGGAGCATCGCATGCCCTTCGCGCCCACCGACTACCTGCCCTACGACTTCGCCAACCGCCGCCATATCGGCCCCTCGCCCGAGGAAATGGCCGCGATGCTGGGCGTGGTCGGTGCGGCGTCTCTCGATACGCTGATCGACGAAACGGTGCCGGACGATATTCGCCAGGACGAGCCGCTGAACCTTGGTCGGGCGATGTCGGAAAGCGAACTGCTGCTGCACATGCGCCGTGTCGCCGGTCGCAACAAGGTTATGACGTCATTGATCGGCATGGGATACCATGACACGATCACGCCGCCCGCGATCCAGCGCAACGTATTCGAGAACCCAGCCTGGTATACCGCCTACACCCCTTACCAGCCCGAGATCAGCCAAGGGCGACTTGAGGCGCTGCTGAACTTCCAGACTATGGTCAGCGACCTGACCGGCCTGGACGTGGCCAACGCATCGCTGCTTGACGAAGCCACGGCCTGTGCCGAGGCGATGACGATGGCACAGCGCGGCGCGAAGTCGAAGGCGACCGCCTTTTTCGTGGACAAGAACTGCCACCCGCAGAACATCGCGCTGATCCGCACCCGCGCTGCGCCGCTGGGAATCGAAGTGATCGTCGGTGCCCCCGAAGATCTCGACCCGGCCGCCGTGTTCGGGGCAATCTTTCAGTACCCCGGTACCTATGGCGGGCTGCGCGACTTCAGCGCCCCGATCGCCGCGCTGCACGAACACAAGGCGGTGGGGATCATTGCCGCCGATCCGCTGGCGCTGACCCTGCTGAAGGAACCGGGCGCGATGGATGCCGATATCGCCGTAGGCTCGATGCAGCGCTTCGGCGTTCCGCTGGGATATGGCGGCCCGCATGCCGCGTATCTTGCATGCAAGGACGCCTACAAGCGGTCTTTGCCCGGCCGTATCGTCGGCGTGTCGGTGGACAGCCATGGCAACCCGGCCTACCGGTTGTCGTTGCAGACCCGCGAACAACATATCCGCCGCGAGAAGGCGACCTCGAACGTCTGCACCGCGCAGGCGCTGCTGGCGGTTATGGCATCATTCTACGGGGTGTTTCACGGCCCCAAGGGACTGAAGGCCATCGCGCAGCGCATCCACCGCAAGACCGCACGGCTGGCGCGCGGTCTGGAAGAAGCCGGTTTCGACGTCGAGCCCGAGGAATTCTTCGATACGATCACCGTGAAAGTCGGGCCGATGCAGGGCGTGGTCCTCAAATCCGCCGTGGCCGAGGGGATCAACCTGCGCCCCGTCGGCGACGACCGCGTCGGCATCGCACTGGATGAATGCACCCGGCCCGAAACCGTCGAGGCAGTCTGGCGCGCCTTCGGCATCACACGCCGCGACGATGATCTGGCCGCCTATTACCGCGTTCCGCTGGAACTTGTGCGCACAAGCGACTTCATGACCCACCCGGTGTTTCACATGAACCGGGCCGAGACCGAGATGATGCGCTACATGCGCCGCTTGTCGGACCGCGACCTCGCACTTGACCGGGCGATGATCCCGCTGGGCTCGTGCACGATGAAGCTGAATTCCGCCGCCGAGATGATGCCTGTCAGCTGGCCCGAATTCTCGCGCATCCACCCCTTCGCGCCCGAGGACCAGGTGCAAGGCTACCGGCAGCTTATCTCCGACCTTTCGGACACGCTGTGCACGATCACCGGCTATGACGCGATGTCCATGCAGCCCAATTCCGGCGCGCAGGGCGAATACGCCGGCCTGCTGACCATAGCCGCCTTTCACCGGGCCAATGGCGACGACCAGCGCAAGATCTGCTTGATCCCGACCAACGCGCACGGCACCAACCCAGCCTCCGCGCAGATGTGTGGACTGCAGGTGGTGACGGTCAAATGCACCGCGCGCGGCGACATCGACGTGGAGGATTTCCGCAGGAAGGCCGAAGCGGCGGGTGACCGGCTGGCCGCCTGCATGATCACCTATCCCTCCACGCACGGAGTGTTCGAACGCACCGTGCGCGAGGTCTGCGAGATCACCCATGCTTTCGGCGGGCAGGTCTATCTTGACGGCGCGAACCTGAACGCCATGGTCGGGCTCAGCCGCCCCGGCAAGATCGGCGCGGACGTGAGCCACCTGAACCTGCACAAGACGTTCTGCATTCCGCATGGCGGCGGCGGGCCGGGGATGGGACCGATCGGCGTCAAGGCGCATCTTGCGCCGCACCTGCCGGGCCATCCATTCAGCGGCGGCGCCGAGGGGCCGGTCAGCGGCGCGCCCTACGGTTCGCCCTCGATCCTGCCGATCAGCTGGGCCTACTGCCTCATGATGGGCGGCGACGGGCTGACGCAGGCCACCAAGGTCGCTATCCTGAACGCGAATTACATCGCCAAGCGGCTGGAGAGCGCCTACCCGATCCTCTACAAGGGCGACAACGGGCGTGTCGCGCATGAATGCATCCTCGACACGCGGCCCTTCGCGGATCACGGCGTCACTGTGGACGACATCGCCAAACGCTTGATCGACCACGGCTTCCACGCGCCGACCATGAGCTGGCCGGTGTCGGGCACGCTGATGGTCGAGCCGACTGAAAGCGAAACCAAGGCGGAACTGGACCGTTTCTGCGACGCGATGCTGGCGATCCGGGCCGAGATCGACGCGATCGCGGCGGGCGAGATGGACCGCGACAACAACCCGCTGAAGAACGCGCCGCACACCACCTCGGACCTGATCGCCGAATGGAACCGCCCCTATAGCCGCGAGGCGGGCTGCTTCCCGGTGGGCGCGTTCCGGGTGGACAAGTACTGGCCGCCCGTTGGCCGCGTGGACAACGTGTACGGCGACCGGCACCTCGTGTGCACCTGCCCGCCGCTTGAAAGCTACCAGGACGCGGCGGAATAAGCGGCTTGCGGAAGGTTCCGGGGACGATACCGGCTGACCACGCCGGAGCCAAGAAGGGCGCGCCGACGGGCGCGCCCTTTGACATTAGGCAACATGAAAGAACATTGCCTTGCTGCCCACCCCGGCCGGCGAGGTTTCGCCCATCGGGCAGAGCGGGCGGGTTCATCCCAGCGTGTGCGCCACGTCGTACATCACCGGTTCGAAACTGCGGCACAGCGCGTTGATCCTGCGGTTGCGGCTGCGCATCTCGTCGGTGCGCAGCATCGCCTGAAAATCTTCGCGCCGCTGCCACTGGCTGTAGTTGGCGATCCGCGTCTGGGCGTCGTTCACGTGCAGCGCGGCAGCCACGAAGCCGGGCTGGCGCGAGATGAAGTGGTCATAGGCATCGCGCAATTCGTCGATCAGGTCCTGGCAGGTGCCCGGCGTGACCTCGAACGTGGTGATGACGGTCTGGTGCGGCGACGTGGATATGATCTGCATGGCAAGGCTCCTCCTGCCCGGCCAGCCTGCGCCCGCGCGCCGGACCAGTCAAGCGGACGCCCAGCAGGTATGATGCGGCGTTAAGGATGCGTTAAACTTGAGTGGTCAGCATCGCAAGCATGTGGGCTGTGCTGCGCGTCTGGCTGCTGTCGGTGGGGATCGGTCTGTGCGCTGCGCAGGCCCCGGCAGGCGCATGGCCACGCGCGCCCGGAAGCGGCTTCGTGTCGGTCGGCTTCGAAGCCGCCAGTACGAGGAATGCGTTCTCGACCAGCGGACTCGAAGCCGACCCAAGCCCGGATTTCACCGGCTACCGGACACTCTATGCGGAAATCGGCGTGACGCAGCGGCTGACCTTCGGGATCGATGCCGGGCAGGACGACGCCGACAACGGCGCATGGGCCGGACGGCAGATTACCGCCAGCCTGATGGGCCTGCCGCGCACGGACGGCCGCGAGGATGCAACGGACTGGCTGCAGAAACCGACCTGGGCGGGAGTGGCCTTCCTGCGCTACGCGATCGGGCCGCTGGACGCGCGGCACCGTTTCGCGGTGCAGCTGGGCATCGGCGCGCGCAGCTATGAACAGCTTGGCCTGTTCTACGGGCTGGAGACGATCGAGCATGAACCGATCCTGCGCCCCGCTGCGTCCTGGGGCATGGGTTTCGACAGCGCCTGGGGACCGGGCTGGCTGGCGCTGGACGGCTCGCTGGAACTTCGCGGCAACACCGGCGGGCGGGCGGTGAAGCTGGACGCAACCGCAGGGCTCGCGCCCGAGGGGCGCTGGACCTACATGGTGCAGCTCCAGTCCGGCGACTACCCCGGCGCAGAGCCGTTCGTGAAACTGGTTCCAGGCCTCGTGCTGCGCCTGTGGCAGGGCGTGTCGCTGGAAACCAGCGCGATCTGGGGCCTCCACGGTAGCGACGCGGTGGGCACCAAGGCCGCGCTCTGGCTGGAATGGTAATCATGCCCGCGGCGTCACCAATGCGCAGTGCCCGGCGCGCCCTTGATCCTTCCGGTCAGGTTCGGCGTCACCCAACCGCCATAGAACGCGCCGGGTTGCGGCGTGACCACGATCTCCCCGACATGGCAAGCATCCATTGCGCGCGGATAGACCGTGGCACACCCCGCCAGAGGCGCGAAGCCCGGCGTGGGACGCGGATAGGACCACGCCGCGCGCGCAGCGACGCGCCCTCCCGCATGCACGTCGTGATACTGCGCACGTCCCTTCCATTCACAGACCGTCGCCCCACCGTCGCAGGCCAACAGCGACCCCGGCAGCCAGTCCCCCAGCGGGATGTAATAGCTGGGCGGATGATGGGTTTCGCAGACCCGCCAGCCGTCCAACGTATCGGCCACGGTCAGCCCGCCGAAAACGACCCGCAAGCGATGGGGCACCCGCTCCAGCAGTGGCGGGCGGGGATAGGACTGGACGTTCTCGGTCGGCAAATTCGTCATGCCTTGCAAGCTAGGTCGCGCAGACCGACGGGCGAGCCGGGATGCGCCGCCTTCCTGCTTGCGCCGCGCCCACGCCGCGCTAGGCTTGACGCATGGCCGAGACATCGCCGATCAACCCCACGGATGACGACGCGCGCGCGCTGGCGCGCGAGTTGCTGGCTGGCGCGCGGTTCGGCGCACTTGGCGTGATCGACCCGGCCAGCGGCGCACCCTCGGTCAGCCGCATCGCCGTCGCGACCGCGCCGGACGGCCAGCCGCTGACGCTGATTTCGGACCTGTCGGCGCATACCGCCGCGCTGCAGGCGACGCCGACCTGCTCTCTGCTGGTGGGCGAGCCCGGCCCGCGGGGCGACCCGCTGACCCATCCGCGCATGACGCTGGCCTGCCGCGCACGGTTCATCGCCCATGGCGCCGATGGCTGGTCCCAGCTTCGCGGCCACTACATGTCTCAGCACCCCAAGGCGAAACTCTATATCGATTTCGCGGATTTTTCCTTCGCGCGGCTGGAGGTGGAACGCGCCGCACTCAATGGCGGGTTCGGTAAGGCGTTCAACCTCACAGCCGCCGATCTTGGACTGCCCGGCGGCTAGGGCGACGGGTCATTGTAGCCCGGTTCGCAGGATCACCGGCACGACAAGATCCTCTTCATCGCGCAGGTGCCGCTCCAGCAGTGGGCCCAGTCGTTCCAGTTCGGAATGAAACACCCAGGTCGTGTCCCGCGACGGGGTGTTGACCACACCGGCCGAAGCATCTGCGAAGCGGTTCAGCCATTCGTCCAGCGCGTGGTGGTCCTTGTCGAGCATGGTGAACCCGCGCAGCAGGCGCGGCTCCATGACCTGCATCTTGGGGAAATAGACTGTATCCTCGATCGAGTGGTGCTCGTGCAATGTGCTCATCAGCATCCCGCCCAGCCGGTTCACCCGCGCGCCCAGCCGGTCGGCCGAAACCTGCGCGTCCAGCCGCAACTCAGCCTCTTCGGTCAGCGCATCCATGATCTGGCGGAAAAGCATGTGCCGCTGCATCCAGAAGCGCGCCAGCCCGTGAAAGCCGGGGTGCGCCTCCCAACCCGCGCGCGGAAGCTCCTCCAGCAGCACGCGTAGCGCGTCGGGCAGGCCGACCCGCGTTTCCAGCTTCAGTTCGTCATCGTCATCCGCCACGGCTTTCGCACTCCCCGCACTTGTAAACCACATCCAGCCGCCCCGTAGACCGCAGCAGGGTGGCAGACACGCGCCCCCCGCCTATCTTCGCGGTCATGTGGAAACTACTGATCATACTGCTCGCCCTCGCCGTCCCCGGGCGCGCCGCCGATCTTGCCGCGCTGGCCCAGCCCGGAACGCACCTGATCGTGCGCCACGCGCTGGCACCGGGCACCGGGGACCCGGACGGCTTCACCCTGCGCGACTGCGCCACGCAGCGCAACCTAGACGCACGGGGCAGGACACAGGCGGCAGTGCTTGGCGCGACCCTGCGCGCGGCCGGTGCCCGGTTCGACGCGGTGCTTTCCAGCCAGTGGTGCCGCTGCCTCGAGACGGCGCGCCTGATGGCGCTGGGACCAGTCACAGAGGAACCGGCGCTCAATTCGTTCTTCGGCGACCGCGCGCGTGGCCCGGCGCAGACACGCGCACTGCGCGAGGTGCTGCTGGCCGCAGAGGGGCCCCTGCTGCTGGTCACGCACCAAGTCAACATTACCGCGCTGACCGGGCGTGGCGTCCGGTCGGGCGAGGCGTTCGTGATCCGTATCGCGCCAGACGGGGCAGTCACAGTAATGGAAAGCGTACTGGTCGATCCCTGATACCCGTAGTTCCGCGCGCGCCGGACCCGGACCTGCGATGACTGGGCGGGTTGAACCGCGGATTGCAGGATATCGGGGCAGTGCAGGACCATTCGCCGTCTCCAAGGATGCGCTGTCAGCCTATGCGCCACAGGCCGACGCGCCAATCGCTGACGAAAGCACCTATACGGATGCAAGTCGGCTGCGCAGGACGCGTATCCCTTTGCACTGATAACTATACCAATGGTCAGGGCCTGCCCGCGCTGACCGGCCGATAGCCTGGAAAACTGCACAAGAAAAAGGCCGCCTCGAAAGGCGGCCCCGGATTTTTCCTGTCACCTGCAACCGTCCCGCCGCGCCATGTAGGGCGGACGGCCAAGCGCGGGCGGATCAGTCTTCGTCGTCCAGCGCCTCTACGGCTTTCTGAAGCTCGTCCTTGCTGACTTCCTTCTCGGTCACGGTCGCCAGTTCGAACACGTAGTCGACCACCTTGTCCTCGAAGATCGGCGCGCGCAGCTGCTGCTGCATCTGCTGGTTCTGCTGGATGAATTCGAAGAACTGGCGTTCCTGCCCCGGATACTGGCGCGCCTGTGCCATAACCGCCTGTGTCATCTCGGCGTCGGTCACTTCGATGCTGTTCTTCTGGCCAAGCTCGGCCAGGAACAGGCCAAGGCGCACCCGGCGCTCGCCCAGCTTCACATGCTCGTCGGTCGGCTCGATCTCGGGATGATCGTGGCCCTCCACGTCCTTGTGTTCGTCATGCCACAATTGGTGCGCGATCTGCTTGGCTTCGGCATCGACCAGCGTCGGAGGCAGCTCGAAGCTGACCAGTTCGTCCAGCCGGTCGAGCAGGTTGCGCTTCATCACTGCGCGCGATGCGCTTGCGTATTCCGCTTCCAGCCTCTCAGCGATCTGCGACTTCAGCGCGGCCAGATCGTCAGCCCCGAATTTCTTGGCCAGCTCGTCGTCGATCTCGGCTGCCTTGGGGGCCTTGACCGCCTTGATCGTGCAGTCGAACACGGCTTCCTTGCCGGCAAGATGCGGCGCCTGGTAATCTTCGGGGAAAGACACGGTCGCTGCGACTTCGGTGTCGGCCTTTGCGCCGATCAACTGGTCCTCGAAGCCCGGAATGAACGAATTGGAGCCCAGCACCAGCGGGTAGTCCTCGGCGGCACCGCCCTCGAACGGCTCGCCGTCGATCTTGCCAACGAAGTCCATCACGACCTGATCGCCGCTCTCGGCGGCCTCGCCCTCGGGCTTGTCGGCGAAATCCTGCGCCGAGGCGGCGAGATTGCCAAGCGCCTCGTCCACCGATGCGTCGTCGGCCTTCACCACCATCTTTTCGAGGGTGATGCCGGAAAGGTCGGTTTCCGGGATCTCCGGCAGCGCCTCGTAGTTCAGCGATACCACGACGTCGTCGCCTTCCTTCCAGTCCTCGTTGGTCATCTTGACCTCGGGCTGGAGCGCGGGACGGTCACCGGTTTCCTTGAAATGGTCGGACATCGCGCCGTCGATGCTTTCCTGCATCGCCTCGCCCATCACCCGCGCGCCGAACTGCTTCTTCAGCAGCGCCATCGGCACCTTGCCCTTGCGAAAGCCCTTCATCTCGACCTGGGGCTGCGCCTCGGCCAGCTTTTCCATGACCTTAGCGTCAAGCTCGCTCGCGGTGAGCGTGATCTCGTAGCCGCGCTTGAGGCCGTCCTTCAGGGTCTCGGTGACCTGCATGTATCTTCGTCCTTATATCCGTGTCATGGTGCGGGTGAAGGGACTTGAACCCCCACGCCTTGCGGCGCCAGAACCTAAATCTGGTGCGTCTACCAATTCCGCCACACCCGCGAAAGCCAGCACAGGCAGCCCAAGGGCCGCCCGCGAATTTCGCGCCTTCTAGCAAAGGGCCACGGGGGATGCGAGGGGTAAAATGGCACCGCAGTCGGCCCGCATCCGCCCGCACGCTTCCGTTACAGCCCGAGTTCCCGGAACACCGTCGGCAGGGCGTCGGGAAGATCCTCGGCGATCAGGCCGGGCCCGACCGCGCGGGCGGCCGCGGCGTGCAGCCAGGCGCCCGCCTCGGCAGCCTGCACGGGCGAGAAACCGCGCGCCAGAAGGCCGGTGATCAGCCCAGCGAGAACGTCGCCCGCCCCCGCCGTCGCCAGCCATGGCGCAGCAGCCGCGCCGGTCAGGTGCTGTTCTATCATGTGCCCCGACGGGTCGGCCACCAGCGTCACCGCGCCCTTCAGCAGCACGACCGCGCCGCTACGGGCGGCGGCCGCCCGAACCGCTTCGCGGCGCGCATCGAGCCGTTCGCCACGTGGATCGTCTCCCAGATGTCGGGCCTGTTCGGGAAACAGGCGCCGGAACTCGCCCTCGTGCGGGGTCAGCACCGCCATCCCGTGCAACAGCGCGAACAGCGCGCGCGGCGCTTCGGAAAAACTGGTCAGCGCGTCGGCGTCCAGCACCACCGCGCGGCGCGTGGCCAGCGCGACACGCACCATGTTCCGCGACTCCGTTCCAAGCCCCAGCCCCGGCCCGAGGCAAAGCGCGCCTATGCGCGGGTCGGCCAGCGTGTCCTCTAGCCCCGCGGACCCCTTGAGCGCGCACAGCATGACCGAGGTCAGTTGCGCCGCGTTCTCGGTCAGCGCTTCGGCGGGGCATCCGACGGTGACCAGCCCCGCACCGACCCGCAACGCAGCACGCGCCGCAAGCCGGGCAGCGCCGCCGCGTCCCGGGCCGCCCGCCACGATCAGTGCGTGACCGTGGTCGTATTTGTGCTGATGTGCATGCTTGGCCAGCCGCGCGGCCAGCGCGGGCGACAGTGATTGCGCGCCGCTCACAGCCCGATATCCACGACATGCACCGCACCGCCGGCCGCTTCCAGCACTTGATGGACAGGCTTTCGGGAATGGAAGGTCACGGTCAGGTCCGCCGGGAAAGCCGCATCGCCCAGAACCGCGCCGCTGTCCGTATCGCGCCCGCTGGGCACGTCCACTGCCACCCGCCGCGCCTTGGCGGGCACGCCGGCAAGCACCGCCGCAATGTCGCCGCCCAGCGGACGCGCCAGACCGATGCCGAAGAGCGCGTCGATCACCACATCGTATCCGGCCAAGCCGCCTGCCGCCTGGCCCAGCGGATGGACCGCGCCCCGCTCTGCCCAAAGGTCATGGGCCGCGCGCGCATCACCCGGCAGGCGCGTGGGATCCCCTAAAGCGTAGACATCGACACTCCAGCCGCGACGCGCCAAGTCAGCCGCCATTACATAGCCGTCGCCCCCATTGTTGCCCGGTCCGCACAGCACAGCCGCACGCCGCGCTCCGGCGCCAAGTTCAGGCCAGTGCGCCAGCATCGCGGCCACCGCACCCTGCCCGGCACGGTCCATCAGCACGGCGCCTGACACCGCACCCGATGCCAGGGCGGCTCTTTCCAGACTGCGCATTTCCTCGGCACTCAGCACGCCATTCGTGCCCGTCAGCGGTCTTTTTTTCATTTCGTCCATTTACTAGGCGGTCTGCCCATTTTTTAACTGTTGGGGCGGGAATCGTCCTGCTCCGTGAAACACCTCAAGCCTAGCCAATTGTGGCGGACGGGTGGAAGTGTTCTCACGGCAGCCAACGCACGTGCGGGGGAGACACAGCATGAAGAAGATCGAGGCCATCATCAAACCCTTCAAGCTCGATGAAGTCAAAGAGGCTTTGCAGGACATCGGCGTTCAGGGTCTGTCAGTGGTCGAAGTCAAGGGCTTCGGGCGCCAGAAAGGGCATACGGAACTGTATCGCGGTGCAGAGTATGTCGTGGATTTCCTCCCCAAGGTGAAGATCGAGGTCGTCCTGCCGGACGACCAGGCCGAAGGTGCCATCGAGGCGATCCTGAACGCAGCGAAAACGGACAAGATCGGCGACGGCAAGATCTTCGTGTCAACCATCGACCAAGCCATACGCATTCGTACCGGAGAGGAAGGCGAAGCCGCCCTCTGACCTGAAACAGCCCGGACCCACACCGCCACCGGCGGGACCTTACCACCAGCCAAGAGGACTCGAGACGAGATGAGCAAGGAAGCAGTACTCAAGATGATCAAGGACGAGGGTGTCGAATATGTCGACATCCGTTTCACCGACCCGCGCGGCAAGCTGCAGCACGTGACGGTCATGGCTGATCTCGTCGATGAGGACTTTCTTGATGAAGGGTTCATGTTCGACGGCTCGTCGATCGCCGGCTGGAAGTCGATCAACGAATCCGACATGAAACTGATGCCGGACACGGACAGCGCGTATATCGACCCGTTCTACGCCGAGAAGACGCTGTGCCTGCACAACACCGTCGTGCAGCCGGACACCGGCGAGCGCTATGCACGCGACCCGCGTGGCACCGCGGAAAACGCCGAAGCCTACCTGATCTCGTCGGGGATCGGTGACGCGGCCTTCTTCGGCCCGGAAGCGGAATTCTTCCTGTTCGACGACGTGCGCTACTCGGTCGGCATCAACAAGGTCTCCTACCAGGTGGATGCGCAGGACGCGTCCTGGAACACCGACACCGAATACGAAATGGGCAACTCGGGCCACCGTCCTGGCGTCAAGGGTGGCTACTTCCCGGTCAACCCGATCGACGACGCGCAGGACATCCGCGCCGAAATGCTGTCGACGATGAAGCGTATGGGCATGAAGGTGGACAAGCACCACCACGAAGTCGCCTCGTGCCAGCACGAGCTTGGCCTGATCTTCGGCACGCTGACCAAGCAGGCCGACGAGATCCAGAAATACAAGTATGTCGTTCAGAACGTCGCCGCCGCCTACGGCAAGTCCGCGACCTTCATGCCGAAGCCGATCGCCGGTGACAACGGCACCGGGATGCACGTGAACATGTCGATCTGGAAGGACGGCAAACCGCTCTTCGCGGGCGACAAGTACGCCGACCTCAGCGACGAAGCGCTCTACTTCATCGGCGGCATCCTGAAGCACGCCAAGACGCTGAACGCCTTCACCAACCCGTCGACGAACAGCTACAAGCGCCTGATCCCCGGCTTCGAAGCCCCTGTTCTGCGGGCTTACTCCGCGTCGAACCGGTCGGGTTGCGTGCGTATTCCCTATGCCGAAAGCCCCAAGGCCAAGCGGGTCGAGGCGCGCTTCCCCGATCCGTCGGCGAACCCGTACCTCGCGTTCTCGGCGCTGCTGATGGCCGGGCTCGACGGGATCAAGAACAAGATCCACCCCGGCGAAGCCAACGACAAGGACCTGTACGATCTGCCGCCGGAAGAACTGGCCGAGATCCCGACGGTCTGCGCCAGCCTGCGCGAGGCACTGGAAAGCCTTGAATCCGATCACGAGTTCCTGCTGGCCGGCGACGTGTTCACGAAGGACCAGATCGAAGGCTACTGCGCGCTGAAGTGGGAAGAGGTCTATGCCTACGAGCATTGCCCCCACCCGGTCGAGTTCAAGATGTACTACAGCTGCTGATCTGTCGGCACCGGTTGCAAGGATCAGGGGGCACCTTCGGGTGCCCCTTTTTCGTGCCGGGCAGACCGCTTGGGCGCGACGGATTCTGCAGAAGTCTTGGAGGAGGCCGGTAGAGGAAGATGCTGTCTGAGAGTTGAATGCATGGTGCGGAGTTGGCGCCGAACACCGGGAAAGGAACACCGGACAAGCCCGCCAGAGCGGAGCGCTCGGTGCCTGGCACGAGACCACCCTACGCCGCGGGCCTCACAAAGGCCGTCGCGGTGCCCCCTTGCGGCGTCTGCGAGCGGGCCGTCTCCCGATCGCGATCAACCTATGACAGTTTTCGGACGCCGTCGTCCGGATGATCCGACCCGGCCAGCAGTTCTTCGATGAACAGGCTGATGAATTGCGCGCGTCCTTCGGTCCGCGACTTGGCATAGACGCTGGTCGCCTGCGCGCGCACCGTGCCCGGCGCGGTCTTTCGGACCCGAGCGATCGAGTCGTTGTCCAGACCCTTGAGGATCATGAGGGCGACATCCCGTTCCGCAGCTGTGAGGTGCCAGTCATCAAAGAACTCTTCGATCACCCCGGCCAACTGCCCATGGGCGATATCGAGGCCGGTTTGCATGTTGGACATACGCGAAAGCAAGGCGCGCAACTCGACCATCAGAAAGACCACCCCGCTTATCAGTGCAAAGGCAGCCACCGTTTCCAGAGCAAGGTGAGGGTTGTCGAGCTTGCCGTCCAACCGGAAGTCTTCGACCACGTCGCTGACGAAGAAAAGCGCGCACAATGCCTGCAGAAGGATGAGGCCCGCAAGCACCGTCGCGCGCCTCTCCTTGGTCTTAACGGGCCAGAGCCGGAGGGTCATTTCACGTCTTGTCCGCCTGGAATATTCTTGCAGCCGGTTACCATGGCACGGACCAGATTGACACCCGACCACCAACTGTCGAAGGCAACGCCAGCCACGTGCAACGCGACCGAAATCAGCAGCCAGCCGAAGATAACTTCATGGGCGTCTTCGACCCATTTTACACCGAAGAACGTGATTGTTGTCATCATGTATCCGGTTACTCCCATCGCGATGACGCTGAGCCAGATATTGTAGACCATCAAGGCCCCGAGCGGGTTGTGCGACAGGTGAATGTCCCGCACCCCGGCCAGCAGAGCCCGAAGATGGCGCAGCGCCATGGCAGGGCTGGGCGGGAAGGCGGAAAACCGCGCGTGTCTCGGGCCGACCGTAGCCCAGACCAGTCGCAGGCCGACAAGACCAAGCGCGATATAGCCGATCCATTCATGCGGCTTGCCGTCAGCGTCAAGAAACGCCCCGTTCAGCAGGACCGAGAGCGCGAGCATCCAGTGGATCAACCGCACCAACGGGTCCCAGACGGCGACCTGGCGGGCGCTGGCGCGCCCGCTGGTCCGTTCTGCAACGGTTGTCATGGGATCAATTCTTCAGATCAAGCTTGGTGACGCCACCGGTCCGGGCATCAACATAGACCTCGCCCATCTTGCCATCACGCACGAAATAGACCTCGATCTTGCCATCTTCCATTTCGGCCTTGCGAGCCTCGTAGCCCATCGCAGTCAGAGAGGCCTTTACCTCTTCCATTGTGGTGCCGAGGACGCTGTCCATCGTCACGTCTTCAGCAAGCGCCGGGGTTGCGAGGGCGATCAGCGCAATCAGGGGAAGCTTCCGCATGTCATTATTCCTTTATCCGGTGCACCGAAATGCCGGTGCGACATCGCGACGATCAAATGCGCCGCGTGCTGTCATTTCGGAGGAACGGGAGCTGCAAACCAGTAGCGCAGGGTTTATGCGAGGCCGGATAAGCGCGTGCTTATGGTGGAGATGCGCCTTGGCAGCACCTGACGCCCTCGGCCGCGCGCAGCCCCGCCTCTCACGGCAGCACGGGTGGCCCGATGTACAGAGCCGCGACGGAGAGAGTTGCCCAATGTCAGCGGGCGCAAAAAAGGGGCCACAAACTGGCCCCTTTCCGATTGTCCGGGTTGGTTGGAACGCTCAGGCCGCCTTGCGCGACCGGGGTCGGCCACCGCCACCGCCCTGCGGCCTGCGACGGCGCTGGCCGTTGCCCGCACCGTTGCCACCGCCGCCGGGCTTGCCGCCGCGCACAGGCTGGCGCGCCTTGTCGCCCGCGACGATCCAGGGTGTGCCGCCCGCCACGGGAATATCGGCCTTCATCGTCTTCTGGATGTCGCGCAGTTCACCCATCTCGTCGGGCGCGCAGAACGCGATGGCCGCGCCGTCGGCCCCGGCACGCGCGGTACGGCCGATCCGGTGGACATAGTTGTCGGGCACGTTCGGCAGATCATAGTTGTAAACGTGGCGCACGTCGGGAATGTCGATGCCGCGCGCGGCCACGTCGGTCGCCACCAGCACCTTGATCCGGCCCTCGCGGAAGGCGACGATCGCCCGTTCGCGCTGGCCCTGGCTGCGGTTGCCGTGGATCGCGGCCACGTCGAAGCCAGACCGTTCAAGTTGCCGCGCCAGCCGGTCCGCACCGTGCTTGGTGCGCACGAACACAAGCGCACGGTCCTGCATGTGCTTGCCCATCAGCTTGATCAGCAGATCGCTCTTTTCGCTCTTCTCGACGAAATGCACCGACTGGTCGATCTTGTCGGCAGCCTTGCCCGGCGGGTTGACGGCAACGCGTACCGGATCGGTCAGGTAAGCGCTGGCCAGTTCGGCCATCTGCTTCGGCATGGTGGCCGAGAACAGCATAGTCTGACGTTCTTTCGCCAGCAGCGGCGCGATCTTGCGCAGCGCATGGATGAACCCAAGGTCGAGCATCTGGTCGGCCTCGTCCAGCACCAGGAAGCGCGTCTCGTCCAGCCGCACGGCGCGCCGGTCCAGCAGGTCGATCAGCCGACCGGGCGTTGCGACCAGCAGGTCGGTGCCGCGTTCCAGTCGCTTGATCTGCGGGTTGATCGAAGCCCCGCCCACGACGAGCGCGACCTTAAGGTGCGAGCCGTCCGAGAAATCGCGCAGCGCGTCTGAAATCTGCTTGGCCAGTTCCCGCGTCGGCGCCAGCACAAGGCCGCGCACCGTCTTGGGCGCGGGTTTCGTGCCCACGCTCGACATCATGTGCACCAGCGGCAGCCCGAAGGCCGCCGTCTTGCCGGTACCGGTCTGCGCGAGACCAAGCACGTCACGCCCGTTCATCGCGTGCGGGATCGCCTGCGCCTGGATCGGCGTGGGATCGGTGATCTTCAGTTCGGCCAGTCTGGCCACGAGTCGGGGTGTGAGCCCCAGCATGTCGAAATCCATAAAGGATCGTTCCTTTCGGCCGGGACGCGCCCGGCAAGACGACGCGCCCGCGCCGGTCTGGCGTCGGGGGGCCGCAGTGGTTGCACGGGGCGCTGTCCGCCAGGCCGGATGCCTGCACGGTTGCCGCGCGCGTGACCCCCTGCGTGATGTGGGAACCGGATGGGTGTGCCAGGATCGGTGCGGCGCTGTGCGCCTGCGGCTGCTCACGCGGCAGCGGATCGTTGGACTTGGTCAGGCACATGGCGGCTTGCGGCAGCAAAGTCAACCCGCACTGTGCTGCACCGCCGCAAGACGGCTCCGGGCCTGTCACCCTTGCGTGACGCATCCTACAGCCGCCTTGCCCCGCCGGACCCGAGCGCGCATGTTTCGCCCAACACCGAGGAGGGCGGCCATGCCGACACAGCGTTTCACCTTCCCGGGCCATGCCGGGCACGACCTGGCCGCCCGGCTCGATCTGCCCGAAGGCGAACACCGGGCGACCGCGCTGTTCGCTCATTGCTTCACATGCGGCAAGGACATTCCTGCCGCCCGGCGCATCGCTGCGCGCCTTGCGGGGGCGGGCATCGCCGTGCTGCGGTTCGACTTCACCGGGCTGGGCCACAGCGAGGGCGAGTTCCGCAATACCAGCTTCACGACCAACGCGGACGATCTTGTCGCGGCCGCCGAAGCGCTTGCCGCGCGCGACATGGCACCGGACCTGCTGATCGGCCATTCGCTGGGCGGTGCAGCGGTGCTGCGCGCGGCCGGGCGTATCCCGTCGGCACGGGCCGTGGTCACGCTGGGCGCACCGTTCGATCCAGCGCACGTGACGCACAACTTCGAACACGCGCTGGACCGTATTGCCCGCGACGGGCAGGCCGAGGTCGATCTGGGCGGACGCCCCGTCTCCATCGGGCAGGGCTTCGTCGAAGACGTGGCCGGCGCGCGACTGACCGATGCACTGCACGGGCTCGACAAGGCGCTGCTGGTGATGCACGCCCCCCGCGATGCGGTGGTCGGGATCGACAACGCTACCCGCATCTTCACCGCAGCCAAGCACCCGAAAAGCTTCGTCACGCTGGACGAATCCGACCACCTGATCTCGCGCCCGCGCGATGCCGAATATGCCGCGGGCGTGATCGCCGCCTGGGCCACCCGCTATCTCGAACTGAGCCCGCCTGCCCCGCCGCCCGGCGCGCCCGAGGGCGTGCTGCGCGTGACCGAGGCCGACCCGGAGGGCTTTCTGCAGGACATCAGCGCGGGTCAGAAGCATCATGCGCTTGCGGACGAGCCGCGCGCCTACGGCGGCACCGACCGAGGCATGTCGCCCTATGGTTTCCTTGCCGCCGGTCTTGGCGCCTGCACCTCGATGACGATCCGCATGTATGCCCGGCGCAAGGGCTGGCCACTGGAAGGCGTTTCGGTGGACATCACCCATGACAAGGTGCATGCGCAAGACACCGAGACAGCCGTCAGCCCGCGCATCGACCGTTTCACGCGTGTGATCCGGCTGAAGGGGCCACTCGATCCCGAGCAGCGCACGCGCCTGCGCGAGATCGCCGACCGCTGCCCGGTGCATCGCACGCTCGAGGCCGGGGCCACCGTGGTCACCCGCCTGGCAGACGAGACCGAAATCGCCTGAGCGCGGTCAGACCGGGGCGGCGGGACGCAGGCAAAGCCGGTCCAGTGCCGTCGCGTGCCGGTCCACCAGCGCGCGGCCATGCTCCATCGCCTCGGGCGCGCGATGCAGTTCCAGAATGCCGACATGCTTGAGGTCCGCCTCCAGAAGCAGGTCCGGGGGGTTTTGCGCCAATCGCTGGCGCAGGATGTGCACCTGCATGATGTCGATGGCGGTGGACACGACCTGAAAGTAACCCGGCGGCTGCGAAGACGGCGCGGTGGACGCATCTTCGGCTTCGGCGCCGTCCTCCGCCCCGGGCAGCATGCCGCGCCAGGCCTTCGGCAGCACTTCGGCCATGCCGACGCGGGACAGCAGGGTCTGACCCGGCGCCTCGGGGGTCTGCGCGTGCCACAGTGGCTTGCCGCAACTGGCGTTCGGGTCGATGGCGATGACCACCTCGGCCCCGAGCGCGCGGGCCAGCCGCACCGGCACCGGGTCGCACAACGCACCGTCCAGCAGCCAGCGCCCGTCATGCCAGTGCGGGCTGAACACCCCCGGAATGGCAAGCGAGCTGCGCACCGCCCCGGCGATAGGCCCGCGCGTCAGCGCGACCTCGGCCCCGGTTTCAAGGTCTGTGGCAACGGCGCCGAAGGGAAGCGGCAGATCCTCGATCCGGTCGGGGAGGCCGATCTTGCGCAGCATCCGGGCGACCTCCTGTCCGGCCACGAGCCCGCCGCCCGCGATGCGCATGTCGATGTAGCGCAGCACGGTTGCGTTTTGCAGGCGGCGGCACCACGCCTCGAGTGCGTCCAGCCGATCGCCCGCCGCCGCCGCGCCGACCAATGCGCCCATGGACGCACCCGTCACGATGTCGGGGCGTATGCCACGTTCTGCCAGCGCCGCGAGCACGCCCAGATGCGCCCAGCCACGCGCGCCGCCGCTGCCCAACGCGACCCCGATACGCGGGCGGCGGGGCGGGTCGGGATCGGTGCGTGTCATTGGGCTGTCCGTGCAGGGGAAAGAGGTGCCACAAGGATAGCAGAGTGCGGGGCGGTGTCAGGCCGGTTTGAGGGCGTACAGGCGGGCCTGCCCCGACGTCGGCCCGCCGGGCACGGGCACCGAAGTGCCTTTGGGGTTGCTCATGTCCCAGCCGGCGGTCCGGCGAAGGACACCGCCACGTCGCACAGCGGGCCCGCAGCGATCTGCCGGTGTCGTTTCCCGCACCGGATTGCCCGCCAGAGAATGATCCCCGCAGCGGCTGCCGGATGGGCTGCGGCGGAACTGACCGGGCGCGTTGGTGCGCGGCTATTCCACCGCTCGTTTTGGTGCGCGGTTTTTCCGCCGCTTGTTTTTGGTGCGCGGCTATTCCGCCGCGACGCGCCGCGCTTTCAGCATCGGCTTCAGGTAGCGCCCGGTATGGCTCGCCTCTACCTCGGCGACCTCTTCGGGGGTTCCGGTGGCGACCACCTGTCCGCCGCCGTCACCGCCCTCGGGGCCGATGTCGATCAGCCAGTCGGCTGTCTTGATGACGTCGAGATTGTGTTCGATCACCACCACCGAATTGCCCTGATCGACCAGTTCGTGCAGCACCTCCAGCAACTTCTTCACGTCCTCGAAATGCAGGCCCGTGGTCGGCTCGTCGAGGATGTAAAGCGTGCGCCCGGTCGACCGTTTGGACAACTCGCGCGAAAGCTTGACGCGCTGCGCCTCGCCGCCCGACAGCGTCGTCGCCTGCTGGCCGACCTTGATGTAGCCGAGGCCCACCCGCACCAGCGCGTCCATCTTCTCGCGGATCGACGGGACGGCCTGAAAGAAGCCTTGCGCGTCCTCCACAGTCATGTCGAGCACATCCGCGATGGACTTGCCCTTGAACTTCACCTCCAGCGTTTCGCGGTTGTAACGCGCGCCCTTACACGTTTCGCACTCGACATAGACATCGGGCAGGAAGTGCATCTCGATCTTAATGACGCCGTCGCCCTGGCACGCCTCGCAGCGCCCGCCCTTGACGTTGAAACTGAACCGTCCCGGCTTGTAGCCGCGCGTCTTCGCCTCGGGCAGCCCGGCGAACCAGTCGCGGATCGGTGTAAAGGCGCCGGTATAGGTCGCGGGGTTTGATCGCGGGGTTCGCCCGATGGGCCGCTGGTCGATGTCGATGACCTTGTCGAGAAGCTCAAGCCCCTTGATCGTCTCGCAGGGCGCGGGCACCTGCCGCGCCCCGTTCAGCCGCATCGACGCGGTCTTGAACAGCGTCTCGATGGTCAGGGTGGACTTGCCGCCGCCCGAAACGCCGGTCACGCACACGAATTTGCCCAGTGGAAAATCGACCGTCACGTTCTTGAGGTTGTTGCCCGTCGCGCCCTTCACAGTGATCTTCTTGGCCTTGCCCTTTCCCTTGCGCCGTTCGGGCGGCACCGCGATCTCGCGCGTGCCGGAAAGATACTGACCGGTGATCGATCCAGTGTTCGCGGTGATCTCGGCCGGGGTGCCGTGGGCGACGACCTGCCCGCCATGCACGCCCGCACCGGGGCCAATGTCAAAGACGTAATCGGCCTCGCGGATCGCTTCTTCGTCATGTTCGACGACGATGACCGTGTTGCCCTGGTCGCGCAGGTTCTTGAGCGTGGTCAGAAGCCTGTCGTTGTCGCGCTGGTGCAGGCCGATGGACGGCTCGTCCAGCACGTAGAGCACGCCGGTTAGCCCGCTGCCGATCTGGGAGGCGAGGCGAATGCGCTGCGATTCGCCGCCCGAGAGCGTGCCCGCGTTGCGCGACAGCGTGAGGTATTCCAGTCCGACATTGTTCAGGAACCCCAGCCGTTCGCGGATTTCCTTAAGGATGGCGCGGGCGATCTCGTTCTTCTGGGCGCTCAGGCTTGCGGGCACGCCTTCGCACCAGTCGAACGCTTGGCGGATTGACATTTCCACGACCTGCCCGACATGAAGGCCCGCGATCTTCACGGCCAGCGCTTCGGGGCGCAGGCGGTAGCCTTCGCAGGTGCCGCAGGGACGGTTATTCTGGTATCTTTCGAATTCCTCGCGGACCCAGTTGCTGTCGGTCTCGCGGTAGCGCCGTTCCATGTTCGGGATCACGCCTTCAAACACGCGTGTCACCTGATAGACACGACCGCCTTCGTCGTAGCGGAACAGGATTTCTTCATCGCCCGACCCATGCAGGAACACCTGCTGCACGTGGGCAGGAAGCTTGCCCCACGGTGTGCGGCTGTCGAATTCGTAATGCTTTGCGATGGCTTCTATAGTCTGCAGGAAATAGGGTGATTTGCCCTTGCGCCACGGCGCCAAAGCCCCGTTCGCCAGCGTCAGCGCGCTGTCGGGCACGACGAGGTTCTCGTCGAAGAACAGCTCCACTCCGAGCCCGCCACAATCGGGACAGGCCCCGAACGGCGCGTTGAAGGAAAAGAGCCGCGGTTCGATTTCGGGGATTGTGAAGCCGGACACCGGGCACGCGAAATTCTCGGAGAAGGTGATCCGCTCCGGATCGCCCTCTTTCGGGGCAGTCTCGAGGATCGCTATGCCATCCGCCAGATCGAGCGCGGTGCGGAAACTGTCGGCCAACCGCGTCTCCAGCCCCTCGCGCACCACGATGCGATCAACCACCACGTCGATATCGTGGCGAAACTTCTTGTCCAGCTTCGGCGGGCTGTCGAGGTCGTGAAACTCCCCGTCCACCTTGATGCGCTGGAAGCCCTGCTTGCGCAGTTCCAGCATCTCTTTGCGATACTCGCCCTTGCGGTCGCGGATGATCGGAGCCAGCAGATAGCCGCGCGTCCCCTCTTCCAGCGCCATGACGCGGTCGACCATGTCCTGCACCTGCTGCGCCTCGATCGGCTGCCCGGTGGCGGGGCTGTAGGGGGTGCCGGCTCGCGCGAAAAGGAGGCGCAGATAGTCGTAGATCTCCGTCACCGTACCGACGGTGGAGCGCGGATTCTTGGACGTCGTCTTCTGTTCGATGCTGATCGCGGGGGACAGACCGCTGATGTGGTCGACGTCCGGCTTTTGCATCATGTCGAGGAACTGGCGCGCATAGGCCGACAACGATTCCACGTAGCGGCGCTGCCCCTCGGCATAGATCGTGTCGAAGGCGAGCGACGACTTGCCCGAGCCGGACAGGCCCGTGATCACCACAAGCCGATCACGCGGAATGTCCACGTCGATGCTTTTAAGATTATGCTCGCGCGCGCCGCGCACTTCGATGTTCTTGAGTTCGGCCATGCTGCACCCCGGTTACGTTCATAACCTAGGGGATCGCCGGTGAGTCTCCAATCAGAAATAAAGCACAAAAGGTGAACACGAAATGAAGTGCAGCCGACAAAAGCGTTAACCAGTTCCCCACGGAAGACTACCTACCGATGACGGTCGTGGTATCTTGATGCAAATTCATTGAAAATCGGAGGCTCCGATGAAGTCCATACTCTCTTGCGCACTGGTGCTGTGCGTTGCTGCGGCATCGGCGCAGGGCGCATCCGTCGTGAACGGGTCGTTCGAGCAGGATGCCGCCCTGCCCGTCGGCGGCTTCGCCAATCTCGGCAATGGCAGCACGGCGATCACCGGCTGGACGGTCGGCGGATCGTCGGTCGACTGGATCGGAACCTACTGGCAGAACGCGGACGGCAACCGCAGCCTTGATCTGAGCGGCGGGGGTGCCGGGGCGATCTCGCAGGTTCTGACCGGCCTGAGCGTCGGTACCACCTACGCGCTGTCCTTTGCGCTGTCGGGAAACCCGACAAGCGGCAACCGCGTCAAGTCCCTGTCGGTGAGCGTGGGGAACGAGGCGGGCGGCTATACCTACGACGTGACCGGCAACACGCTGGGGAACATGAACTGGGTAACCGAGACGTTCAACTTCACCGCCGATGCGACGTCGGAAACGTTGACCTTCACCAGCAACGAGCCGAATGCCTATGGCCCCGCGCTGGACGACGTGCGCCTGTCGGCGGTGGATGCGCCGGTGCCCTTGCCTGCCGCGGTGTGGCTGCTGGGTGGCGCCATCGGCGGGCTGGGGATGCTGCGCCGCCGGGGCTGAGGCAACGAAAAAGCGATGCCGGGGCCGACCTAGCCCCGGTCGCGCCAGCGGTTCACGATCGGATAGCGTCGATCCAGCCAGAACGACCGTTTCGATAGCCGCGCGCCGGGCGCGGCCTGGTAGCGCTTGTACTCACTGATGTAGACGAGGTGTTCGATCTTCTCGACCGTCGCGCGGTCAATCCCACTCGCCGCGACGTCGGCCACCGATGCGTCCTCGTCCACCAGCATCGTCAGGATGCGGTCAAGCACGGGATAGGGCGGCAGGCTGTCCTCGTCCTTCTGGTCCTCGCGCAATTCTGCCGTGGGCGGTTTGCTGATGATCTGTGGCGGGATCACGGCACCGGCCGGCGCCTGCATCCAGTCGCGGTGATTGTCGTTGCGCCAATTGCAGATGTCGAACACCCGCGTCTTGTACAGGTCCTTGATCGGGTTGTAGCCGCCGGCCATGTCGCCGTAGATCGTGGAATAGCCCACCGCGACCTCGGACTTGTTGCCGGTGGTCAGAAGCATCTCGCCGCACTTGTTGCTGAGCGCCATCAGCAGCACGCCGCGCAGGCGGCTTTGCATGTTCTCCTCTGTCAGGTCGGGCGCGCGGCCTTCGAACAGCGGCGCCAGCGTCTCGGTCACGGCATCGACCGGCCCGCCGATCGGCAGCGTGTCCAGCTTCGTGCCGAGCCTCCCCGCCGCGTCCGCCGCATCGTCCAGCGACGCCTGGCTGGTATAGCGCGAAGGCAGCATCACGCAGCGCACCTTGTCCGGCCCCAGCGCATCGGCGGCGATCGCCGCCACCAGCGCGCTGTCCACGCCACCAGACAGGCCCAGTACCACCTTGGAAAAGCCCGATTTGGCCAGGTAATCCGACAGCCCGAGGCACATCGCATGGTAGTCCTGTTCCAGCGATTCCGGACGCGCCGACACCGGCCCCGGCGCGATGCGCCAGCCGTCAGGCCCGCGGTCAAGGTCCACATGGCGCACCGCGGTCACGAAGTCGGGCATCTGGAAGGCCAGCCGACCGCCCGGGTTCAGCCCGAAGCTTGCGCCGTCGAAGACCTGGTCGTCCTGCCCGCCAACCATGTTCAGGTAGATCAGCGGCAGCCCGGTCTCGACCCCGCGGGCGACCATGTGCGCCAGCCGCTCGTCATGCTTGTCGCGGTGGTAGGGCGACCCGTTCGGCACCAGCAGCACCTCCGCGCCGGACTCGGCCTGCGCCTCGGCCACATCGGATGACCACGCATCCTCGCACACCGGCATGCCGATGCGCAGCGGGCCGATCCTTACCGGGCCACTGATCGGACCCGGCGTGTAGAACCGCACCTCGTCGAACACGTCAGTGTTGGGCAGCTTATGCTTGAGAACTCGGGTCACCACGCGCCCGCCGACGCAGACATGATAGGCGTTGTAAAGCCGACCGTCCTCGAGGAATGGCCCGCCTACGGCCAGCGCGGGCCCGTCCGCGCACTCCGCCGCCAGACGGTCGATCGCAGCCATCGCATCGCGCACGAAGGCGTTCTTCCGCACCAGATCCTGGATCTGGTAGCCGGTGATGAACATCTCGGTCAGCGCCACGAGGCCCGCCCCGGCACCGCGCCCTTCATCCCAGGCAGCGCGGGCCTGCGCGGCATTGGCGGCAAGATCGCCCACCACAGGGTTGAGCTGCGCCAGCGTGATGCGGAAGGTGTCGGCCATCTGCGGTCTCCTTTGTCGCAGTCTTAGGACGGCGGCGTCGGATGTGAAAGCCGAGAAAAAGGTACGCCCGGACCCGTTCCAACCCTGATGCGCCCGAGCCGCGCCAATGGCCGGACAGGGTGGATTGTTGCCCATCCCGGCACGATGATCTAGCACGTCACAAGGGCCGGAACACCACGGGAGCAGGCAGGCATGGCAGCGCGACAGCGGAAACGACGTGTGATGGCGATTGCGGCGGCGGCGCTGGTGACGACCTGGGCGGCGGTGGCACAGGAAAACGGCGACACCGTGACCCAGCAATATGCCAATGGCGGGATTTACGAAGGGACGATGCGGGACGGCAAACCCCACGGCACCGGGCGCTACACCCTGCCAGGCGGGTATGTATACGAAGGCGACTGGCAGGACGGGGCCCGCACCGGACAAGGACGCGCGGTTTTCGTGGACGGCGCCAGCTATGAGGGCGGTTTCCGCGACGGCCAGCCCCACGGGCGCGGTCAGATCGCGCTGCTGGACGGGTCGGTCATCATAGGCGACTGGCAGGACGGTGTGCTGACCGGCGAGGCGACCGCGACCTATGCCGACGGGTCGGTCTATCAGGGCGGCTTCGTGGACAACCAGCGCGAGGGACGTGGCGTCTGGACCCGGCCCGACGGCTATGTCTATGACGGCGGCTGGCAGGCCGGACTGCGCAGCGGCGCGGCCGAGATCACCTATCCCGACGGCGCGACCTATGTCGGCGAGATGCGCAGCGACCGGCGCAACGGCGACGGGCGCCTGACGCTTCCGGACGGCTTTACCTATGACGGCGCATGGCTCGACGACCAGATGAGCGGCTTCGGTCGCGTCACCTACGTGAACGGCGATGTCTACGAGGGCGTTCTGGTGCAGGGCCAACGGCAGGGCAACGGCAAGATGACCTATGCCAACAGCGATGTCTACGAAGGCGCTTTCGCGGCCGACCAGCGAAACGGGATCGGCACGTTCCGGGGTACCGACGGGTATCTCTATGTCGGCGACTGGGTGGACGGGCAGCACCACGGCGAAGGGCGGCTGGTCTATCCCGACGGGTCGATCTACGAGGGCGGTTTCGCCGAGAACCTGCCGCATGGGGAGGGGCGCATCACCTATCCCGACGGCGACAGCTATTCCGGCACCTGGGTGCGCGGCGTGATCGACGGGCGCGGCGTGAGCCGCCGGTCGAACGGCGTGGTCTACGAGGGCGGCTTTTCCGGCGGCCGCCAGCACGGCCAGGGCGTGCTGACCGCACCGGATGGGTACCGCTATGACGGGGCATGGGACACCGGGCTGCGCAGCGGTGAAGGGCGCGCGGTCTACGGCGACGGTACCATCTACGAGGGCGGTTTCCGCAACGACCAGTTCCACGGCACGGGCACGATGACGACGCCGGACGGGATGACCTATTCCGGCGACTGGCTCGATGGCGCGATCACCGGGCAGGGCCGCGCGGTCTATGCCACTGGCGACATCTACGAAGGCGGGTTCGAGGGCGGCAAGCGCGAGGGCACCGGAACGCTGACCTACGCCACCGGCGAAGTTCTGAGCGGCACCTGGCGCAACGGCGTGCTGGTCGAGGCGGCGACGCCCTCTGTCCCGTCCGGGGATGGCGTCGGCCCGGCACCGGAGGACACCACAGGCGCGGACGGGGCGCAAAGCACGGGCCCCGCGGCCGACCCGGCCCTGCCACAGCCCACCGATCCGATTCCACCGCCCGTCGGGCCGGACCCGGATACACCGGGCGGCACCGCGGATGTGGCCGAGCCGCCCGCCCAATAAAAACGCCATCGCCATGATCCGGAAAAGGAAGTCCGATGACCCTACGCGCCGCCGTCTTCGATGCCTACGGCACCCTGTTCGACGTGGCCGCCGCAGCGCGCCGCGCCGCGGCCGAACCCGGTTTCGAGGCATTGGCTGAGACATGGCCGCGCCTTGCCGCGGACTGGCGCGCCAAGCAGCTTGAATACACGTGGCTGCGCGCCGCCGCCGGAGACCATTCCGATTTTCTGCAGGTGACCGGCGACGGTCTGGACTGGGCGCTGGAGGCACAGGGCCTTTCGGACCCGGTGCTGCGGGCGCGCCTGATCGCGCTCTACATGGAGCTTGATGCCTATCCCGAGGTCGCGGCGATGCTGCGCGACCTGAAAGCGCGGGGCCTGACAACCGCGATCCTTTCAAATGGCACGCCCGCCATGCTGGAGGCCGCCGTTGCCTCGGCCGGGCTGGACGATCTGATCGACGCCGTTCTGTCGGTGGAAGAGGTCGGCGTGTTCAAGCCCGCGCCGCAGGTCTACGACCTCGTGGAACAGCGCCTCGGCATCGCGCGCGAAGCGGTGATCTTCGTGTCTTCGAACGGCTGGGACGCGGGCTGCGGTGCGGGCTACGGCTTTCACACGCTTTGGGTGAATCGTACGGGCACGCCGGTAGACCGGCTGACGGCGCGCCCCGCCCACATCGCGGCGGACCTGTCCGGCCTGCCTGCACTGGTCGCGGCGCATCCCGCGCCAGAAGATCCGCCGCAGACCTTCACCGCGTCGGACGGGTTGCGGCTCGCGTACCGCGACACGGGCAACGGACCGGCACTGATGTGCCTGTGCGGGCTGACCCGCAACATGGCCGATTTCGATTTCGTGGCGCGCGACTTCGCGGACCGGGCGCGGATCATCCGGCTGGACACGCGCGGGCGCGGCGCATCGGATTACGACCCGGACTACCGCAACTATTCAATCGCCCGCGAGGCGCAGGACGCGATCGACCTGCTGGACCATCTGGGATTGGACCGCGCGGCGATCCTGGGGACCTCGCGCGGCGGGTTGATCGCCATGGCTCTTGCGGCTGGACCGCACCGGAACCGGCTTTCGGGCGTGTGCCTGAATGACATCGGCCCCGAAATCGACACTACGGGGCTGGGCCACATCTTCACCTATCTCGGCGTGCCGCCAGCCTACCGGACGCTGGACGAAGGCGCCGCCGCGCTTAAGGCCGGGAACGAGGCGCGCTTTCCCGGCGTGCCGCTGGAGCGCTGGCGCCTGCATGCCGAACGGATCTGGCGGCAGACCCCGACCGGTGTCGCGCTGCGCTATGACCGACGGCTGCGCGACGCGGTGCTGGAACAGTCGGCAACCGGCGGCGCGGTGGACCTTTGGCCGATGTTCGACGCATTCGCAGGCCTGCCGCTGGCGCTGATCCGCGGCGCGCGGTCCGACCTGCTGAGCGCGTCAACGGCCGAGGCGATGCGCGCACGCCGACCCGATATGACCTTCGCCGACGTGCCGGACCGGGGCCATGTGCCGTTCCTCGACGAACCCGAGGCGCAGGACGCCATCGCACGGTTCATCGCCGCGCTGCCATGACGGCGCCCGACATCGCCATGATTGACGCTGCGGCGGCGCGGCTTGCAGGCCATGTGCGCCGCACGCCGCTGCTGCGCGCACCCGGGCTCGACGCTGTTGCAGGACGGCCGGTCTTCGTGAAGGCCGAATGCCTGCAGCACACCGGGTCGTTCAAGTATCGCGGCGCCAAATCCGCCATCACGGCGCTGTGCACGCAGAGCGACGTGCGCGGCGTCGTGGCCTGCTCGTCGGGCAATCACGGTCAGGGCATCGCGCGCGCTGCCGCCGAGGCGGGGATCGCCGCCGTCATCGTACTGCCAGACGATGCTCCCGACGCCAAGGTCGTCGCGATCCGTGCGCTTGGGGCCGAGATCGCGACCTACGATCGAAGCACCGGTGACCGCGATGCACTGGCGGCGGCGATCTGTGCAGACCGCGGTCTGCCGCTGGTGCTGCCCTTCGACGATCCGCAGGTCATCGCCGGGCAGGCCGGCGTCGGGCTGGAACTGGCCGCGCAGGCCGCCGAGGCGGGCATCGACCGCGCCGACGTGCTGGTGTGCTGCGGGGGCGGCGGGCTGAGCGCGGGCATCGCGCTGGCACTGGAACGCGGCGCGCCGGGGCTGCGCGTGCGCACCGTGGAGCCCGAGGGCTTCGACGACATGGCCCGCGCACTGCGCGGTACGCCCGGCCCCAACCCCACCGGGGCGCGGTCGATCTGCGATGCGATCCTGACCCCGGCACCGGGCCGCCTCACGCTTCCGGTGCTGGCGCGGCTGGCCGGGCCAGGCCTCGCGGTGCCCGACTCTGCCGCGCTGCGGGCTATGGCGCTGGCCTTCGTCCATTTGCGGATCGTGCTGGAACCGGGCGGCGCCGTCGCGCTGGCCGCCGCGCTGGCAGAAGCATCCGGCGGGGGGGCGCGTGAGGGCGACCCGGTAATCGCAATAGCCTCGGGCGGGAATGTCGATCCGGCGGTCTACACGCGCGCGCTTGGCGCTTTGCCCGGCTGACCGCTTTGCGGCAACGCAGCGCCGCCCTCCGCCGCGCTGCCGCCGGGCGGGCCGCCTATCCTGCACGCTATGGCCACCCCATTTGGCCAAGTTGTAAATGTATTCGCTTCATACTATATCACCTTATGAACAAGGTGCGGTGCGGGCCGGTCGGCGCGCGGCGCGGGGTAGCCCCGTCACATGCCGGACGACCGGCAAGAACACGGAGCGACGTATGCGGATCGGGCCGGTGCTGCGCTGCAGCACTCACCCGACAATTGGGTAAGAGTGCGAGCCGTGGATATCAGTACCGATCACAGCGAGACGCTCGATGGCAACGACGCCATCGTGTCGGAAATGCAGCAGAACTCCGAGCGTGCAGCGGCGTTCCTGAAGGCGCTTGCGCACGAGGGTCGGCTTTTGATCCTGTGTCATCTCAGCATGGGCGAGAAGTCGGTCACGGAACTTGAAGTCCTGTTGTGCCAGCGGCAGGCGGCGGTCAGCCAGCAACTTGCACGGCTGCGTATGGAAGGGCTTGTCCGGTCACGCCGTGAGGGCAAGGCGATTTTCTACTCGATCTCGGACCAACGCGCGGCCCGCACCATCGCCCTGCTTTACGAGATGTTCTGCGCCGAAGGTTCCGGCAAGGGCTGAGTCTTCGGGCGCACCCGGCCCCTGACGCCAGCCAAGGCCCTTCGGCGCGCAAGACGTCGGCGTGGCAAGGTCGGCCCCTGCGACGCCGGACCGTCAGACCGCTCCAAGTCCGCTCGTGCTGTCCAGGAAATACTGCGAAAATACCGGCGCGCTGGCCGCGCCAAGGGCGCGCGCATTGCGCCCGACACGGCCTTCCACCACCTCGGGTGGGATCAGGCCGCGCAGATCCATGCGCCCAAGAGCCTCTCCGGTGGCGCGGGTCAGCGCGGCGCGCACCGTTTCGGGGAAGGCGCCGTCGATCACGATCGCCTCCATATCCAGCACGGCACATACACTGATCGCGGCATGGGCGATCTGGCCCGCCGTCTGGCTCACCCAGGGGGCGACATGCGCCTCGAAACAGGACCAGTCGAGCGGATCGTCCCATAGGTCCTGCGGATCGAGCCCGTCCGCCTCCAGCCGCTTTTCCAGCAGATGGATCGACGCAGTGTCGATCAGCTGGCGCGGCCCGTCCGGGGACGGCATCGGCATGGACCCGAAGGCCCCCGCATTGCCGTGCTGTCCCTCGACCACAGTGCCATTCAGCACCACGCCGCCGCCGATGAAGGCACCAAGGAAGAAATACCCGTAAGACGCGAATCGCTTGCCCTGTCCGAACACGTGCTCGGCCCGGCAGGCGGCGGTGGCATCGTTTTGCACGAAGACCGGGAGGTCGGAAAAGGCGGCGATGGTCCGGGCGAAATCGAGCCCGCGCCATGCCATCATCCGGTTCGCCGGTGCGCCCACGGAATGATGCCAGTTCCACATTTCGAACGGTGCGGCGATGCCGATGCCGGCGATCCGGTCGGCGATGCCCGCTGGCAGCCCGGCCCCGAAGGCCGCGATCCCGGCGCGCAGGAACGCGAACACCTCGTCCGGCGTGGGAAACCGATAGGACATGCGACGTTCTGCGAGCACCCCGCCATGAAAGTCGATCAGCAGCAGGTCCGCGGTGCGCCGCCCAATCTTCAGCCCGACCGACAGCAGCCCCTCGCGGGCAAGCGCCATCGGAACCGACGGCTTGCCCACCCGCCCGCGCAACGGAGTGCCCTTTGCCACCAGCCCATCCAGTTCCAACTTGCGCAGGATCACCGACACCGTCTGCGACGACAAGCCGGTCAGGCGCGCGATGTCGCTGCCCGGCATCGCACCGTGCCGATGGATCATCGACAAGATCAGGCGTTCGTTGTGGTTTCGCATCCGGTGCGGTGTTGCACCCCCGGACGGGATGTGGCCTTCGAGCTCTGTCAGGGTCTTGTCCTCCACCTGCGACCCTGACACCGCCCATTTAATAAATCAAGTTGATTTATTTATTGACGGGTTGCCAAATATGCGTGTAGGTCGTTCCATCCTTTCCGCGGCACCGTGCCGCCAAAGGACGCCTCAGAACCAAGGGGCGCATATCATTGTCTGGGAGGACACCATGAAGAAACTCATGACCAGCAGCGCCATTGCGCTTGCGGCAATGTCCGGTGCGGCATTCGCCGAAACCTCGGCCTGCCTGATCACCAAGACCGACACCAACCCCTTCTTCGTGAAGATGAAGGAAGGCGCCGAAGCCAAGGCCGCCGAACTGGGGATCACCCTCAAATCCTATGCCGGCAAGATCGACGGCGACCATGAAAGCCAGGTGGCAGCGATCGAGACCTGCATCGCCGACGGCGCATCGGGGATCCTGATCACCGCATCCGACACCTCCTCCATCGTGTCCTCGGTCACACAAGCGCGCGAAGCCGGGCTGCTGGTGATCGCGCTCGACACGCCGCTGGAACCGATCGACGCGGCCGATGCCACTTTCGCCACCGACAACTTCCTGGCCGGTGAGCTGATCGGCAAATGGGCGGCGGCCACACTGGGCGATGCGGCCGCCGACGCGAAGATCGCGATGCTCGACCTCGCAGTCAGCCAGCCGTCGGTCGGCGTGCTGCGCGACCAGGGCTTTCTGCAGGGCTTCGGGATCGATCTGGGCGACCCGAACAAGTGGGGCGACGAAACCGATCCGCGTATCGTCGGCAACGACGTGACCGCCGGCAACGAGGAAGGCGGCCGCCGCGCGATGGAGAACCTTCTGGCGAAGGACCCCTTCATCAACGTGGTTTACACGATCAACGAACCCGCCGCCGCCGGCGCCTACGAGGCGCTGAAGGCCATCGGCCGCGAGAACGACGTGCTGATCGTGTCCGTGGACGGCGGCTGCCCGGGCGTTGCCAACGTGCAGGACGGCGTGATCGGCGCCACCTCGCAGCAGTACCCGCTGCTGATGGCCTCCCTCGGGATCGAGGCGATCGCCGCTTACGCCGCAGACGGCACCCTGCCCGAACCGACCCCGGGCAAGACCTTCACCGATACCGGCGTGTCGCTGGTGACGGATGCACCGGTGGACGGTGTCGATTCCATCTCGGTGGAAGAGGGCCTCGCGCGCTGCTGGGGCTGAACCCCGCGACAGCCGCTGCCTGAACAGGCCGGGAGCGCTTCGCGTTCCCGGCCACCCCAGAGACTTGCCCGCTCACAGAGGAAGTCACCATGTCCGAAACCTCCCCGAAACCCAACGACTACGAATCGGCCGCCACCGGCGCGTCGGCGACGGTCGCGGAATTCGAACACCACGGCGGGTTCCTGACCCGCATCCAGCACACGCTGCACCAGAACCCCGCCCTCGTGCCGCTGATCGTGCTCGTTCTGTCCGTGATCCTGTTCGCCGTGCTGATCGGCAGCAATTTCTTCTCGCCCTTCGCGTTGACGCTGATCCTGCAGCAGGTCGCCATCGTGGGCATCACCGCCGCGGCGCAAAGCCTCGTGATCCTGACCGCGGGCATCGACCTGAGTGTCGGGGCCATCATGGTCTTCTCCTCCGTCATCATGGGGCAGTTCACCTTCCGCTACGGCCTGCCCGCGGAAATCTCCATCATCATCGGCCTTGCTGCGGGCACGCTGATGGGCTTCATCAACGGCGTCCTTGTTTCTGTGATGCGCCTGCCTCCGTTCATCGTGACGCTGGGTACCTGGCAGATCTTCCTAGCGGCCAACTATCTTTACTCGGCCAACGAAACGATCCGCGCACAGGACATCGCGGAACAGGCCGCAGCTCTTCAGTTCTTCGGCAACAGCTTCAAGATCGGCGGCGCGGTGTTCACCTATGGCGTGGTGCTGATGCTCGTGCTGGTGGCCGTGCTCGCCTATGCACTGAAACAGACCGCCTGGGGCCGCCATGTCTATGCCGTGGGCGACGACGCCGAGGCGGCGGAACTGTCCGGCGTGCAGACCAAGAAGGTTCTGATCTCGGTCTACGCGCTGTCCGGGCTGATCTGCGCGCTGGCGGGCTGGGTGCTGATCGGGCGCATCGGATCGGTCTCGCCGACTTCGGGCCAGTTGGCCAATATCGAGGCGATCACCGCCGTCGTCATCGGGGGTATTTCGCTCTTCGGCGGACGCGGCTCCATCGTCGGCTCGCTCTTCGGGGCGCTGATCGTCGGCGTGTTCTCGCTCGGCCTTCGGATGGCCGGAACCGACCCGCAATGGACCTACCTGCTGATCGGCCTGCTCATCATCGGCGCGGTCGCGGTGGACCAATGGATCAGAAAGGTGTCAGTCTGATGGAACCGATCCTGCAAGGCAAGAAACTGGTGAAGCGCTATGGCCGCGTCACCGCGCTCGATCACTGCGACTTCGAACTCTATCCCGGCGAGATCCTCGCCGTGATCGGGGACAACGGAGCCGGCAAGTCCACGCTCATCAAGGCCGTGTCGGGTGCCGTTATCCCCGACGAGGGCGAGGTGCGGCTGGAAGGCAAGCAAGTGCACTTCTCTTCGCCGCTCGATGCGCGCGAGCACGGCATCGAAACGGTCTACCAACAACTTGCCATGTCGCCCGCCCTGTCGATCGCGGACAACATGTTCATGGGGCGCGAACTGCGCAAGCCGGGCTTCATGGGCAAGTATTTCTTCCAGCTCGACCGCAAGGAGATGGAACGGATCGCCCGCGAAAAGCTGAACGACCTCGGCCTCATGACGATCCAGAACATCAACCAGGCGGTTGAAACCCTGTCCGGCGGCCAGCGCCAGGGCGTGGCCGTGGCCCGCGCCGCCGCCTTCGGATCGAAGGTCATCATCCTCGATGAACCGACGGCGGCGCTGGGGGTCAAGGAAAGCCGCAAGGTGCTGGAACTGATCCAGGACGTGCGCTCGCGCGGCATTCCGATCGTGCTGATCAGCCACAACATGCCGCATGTGTTCGAGGTGGCTGACCGGATCCACATCCACCGCCTCGGCAAGCGGCTGTGCGTGATCAAGCCGCAAGACCACACGATGAACGACGCGGTGGCGCTGATGACGGGCGCGAAAGAGCCCGATTTCGAAAGCGCAGCCTGACTGGATACGTCGGCGGGCCCATCCCTTGGGTCCGCCGATGGACCGAAATTCCGGCGCGTGCGGCCCCGCGCGCGTTCAGGCACTTCGTTCTGCAACGATGGCTCCGGACGGCATCGAATGAACAGCAGGCGGGAAAGGGCACGGCGCGAAGACCGGAATACGGAACATTTTATGAACATTTAGGGCTCTGTTTACCAGTTTTGGCGCAGCATCGGTGCCATGTCCCAGCCCGGAAGGTTCCCATGCGCCGCCTGTCCCGATCTCCGCAAAAAACCCCAGACACCCAGAACGACCCGCGCGTCGCCGCGCTGCCTGCGCCAGAGCTTCCCTCCGCCCGCGTCTCCGAAGCACTGCACGGCGACCGCATCGTACTGGCATTCCAGCCGGTGCACCGTGCACACGGACCGCGCACCCGCCCCGCCTTCCATGAAGCGCTGTTGCGCCTTCGCCTGCCCTGTGGGCGCGTGCTGACTCCGGGGCAATTCATGGGACCGGTGATGGACACGCCGCTGGGCCGGGCGCTCGACCGACGGGCGCTGACACTGGCGCTGGACACGCTGGCCGCCGTGCCCGACCTGCGTCTGTCGGTAAATGTCGATCCCCGGACGCTGGAAGATCCCGGCTGGCAGGCGCTGTTGCGCGCGCGCCTGCAACCCTGCCCGGCGCTCGCCGAACGGCTGATCCTCGAAGTCACCGAACATGCCGTCCTGCCCGGCCCGGCGGCGCTTGCCGCGCCATTGGCGCAGTGGCGCGCGTGGGGCATCAGCCTCGCGCTCGACGATTTCGGCGCCGGACACACGGCTTTCCGGCAGCTGCGCGACTGGCGCTTCGACATCATCAAGATCGACGGGGCGTTCTCGCGCGACGTGCACCGCGACCCGGACAACCAGGCGCTTCTGCGCGCGCTGGTCGGACTCGCGCGTCATTTCGAAGCGCTCAGCGTGGCCGAAGCGGTGGAAGACCCGGCAGACGCGGCATGGCTCGCTGCCTGCGGCGTGGACGCGTTGCAGGGGTACCATCTCGGGCGCCCGACCCTGTGCCCGCGCTGGCCCGGGGAACCCGCGGCGCTACAGGCGCGCTGACCCTGCGGCACCGTGTCCCGCCGGGGTGTTGAGACACCCTGTCAGTTGCTCCTTGCCCTCTCAGCCCCTATGCCTTGGCGCAACGGTGCGTGTGGCCAGTCCGCATGTGCCGCTGGATACATACTGGGAAGGATCCACCATGACCGACGTAGTTATCGCATCAGCAGGCCGGACCGCGGTCGGCAGCTTTCTTGGCTCTTTCGCCACGACGCCGGCGCACGATCTGGGCGCCGCGGTGCTGGAAGGCGTCGTCGCCCGTGCCGGCATCGACAAGTCAGAGGTGTCCGAAACCATTCTCGGCCAGGTGCTGACCGCAGCCCAGGGCCAGAACCCGGCGCGCCAGGCGCATATCAATGCGGGTCTGCCGCAGGAAAGCGCCGCGTGGGGCATCAACCAGGTCTGCGGCTCTGGCCTTCGGGCCGTCGCCCTCGGTGCGCAGCACATCATGCTGGGCGATGCCAGCATCGTCGCCGCCGGCGGTCAGGAAAGCATGTCTCTCAGCCCCCATGCCGCCGCGCTGCGGGCCGGCCAGAAGATGGGCGACATGAAATACATCGATACAATGATCAAGGACGGTCTCTGGGACGCGTTCAACCAGTACCACATGGGCCAGACCGCCGAGAACGTGGCCGAGAAGTGGCAGATCAGCCGCGAGATGCAGGACGAGTTCGCCGCCGCCAGCCAGAACAAGGCCGAGGCCGCGCAGAAGGCCGGCAAGTTCGAGGACGAGATCATCCCCTTCACGGTGAAGACGCGCAAGGGCGACATCGTCGTGGACAAGGACGAATACATCCGCCACGGCGCCAGTGTGGAAGGCATGGCAAAACTGCGCCCGGCCTTCACGAAGGATGGCACTGTGACCGCCGGCAACGCTTCGGGCCTGAACGACGGCGCGGCGGCGACGCTGCTGATGCATGCCGATGATGCCGCCAAGCGCGGCATCGAACCGCTTGCGCGCATCGCCTCCTACGCGACCGCCGGTCTCGATCCGTCCATCATGGGCGCGGGCCCGATCTACGCGTCGCGCAAGGCGCTGGAAAAGGCCGGCTGGAAGGTCTCCGATCTCGACCTGATCGAAGCCAACGAAGCCTTCGCCGCGCAGGCCTGCGCCGTGAACAAGGACATGGGCTGGGATCCGGCGATCGTGAACGTGAACGGCGGTGCCATCGCGATCGGCCACCCGATCGGCGCGTCGGGCTGCCGGGTGCTGAACACGCTTCTGTTCGAAATGAAACGCCGCGGCGCGAAAAAGGGTCTGGCCACGCTTTGCATCGGCGGTGGCATGGGCGTCGCGCTCTGCGTGGAACGCAGCTGATCATCTGCACCGGGCGGGTGGGGCCTTCGCGGTCCCGCCCGCCCCAAGGCGGCCTGTTCGTGTCGCCATCGAAACCCAAGGGACTCCTACAGAAAACCTACAGGACTCCTACACAACTCAGATAAGGGAAGGAGCGCACATGGGACGTGTTGCACTTGTCACCGGCGGCTCGCGCGGTATCGGTGAAGCCATCTCCAAGGCATTGAAAGCACAGGGCCACGAGGTCGCGGCGACCTATGCGGGCAATGACGAGAAGGCGGCAGCCTTCACCGAGGCCACCGGCATCAAGACCTACAAGTGGAACGTCGCCGACTACGAAGCCAGCAAGGCCGGGATCGCCCAGGTCGAGGCGGATCTTGGGCCGATCGACATCGTTGTCGCCAACGCGGGCATCACCCGCGACGCCCCGTTCCACAAGATGACGCCGGACCAGTGGAAGGACGTGATCGACACCAACCTGACGGGCGTGTTCAACACGGTGCACCCGGTCTGGCCCGGCATGCGCGACCGCGGTTTCGGCCGGATCGTCGTGATCAGTTCGATCAATGGGCAGAAGGGGCAGTTCGCGCAGGTGAACTATGCCGCAACGAAGGCCGGCGATCTGGGCATCATCAAGAGCCTCGCGCAGGAAGGCGCCGCCAAGGGCATCACCGCCAACGCGGTCTGCCCCGGCTACATCGCCACCGAAATGGTCATGGCCGTGCCCGAGAAGGTGCGCGAGAAGATCATCGGCATGATCCCGGCGGGCCGTCTGGGCGAACCCGACGAAATCGCGCGCTGCGTCGCGTTCCTGACCTCAGACGATGCGGGCTTCATCAACGGTTCCACAATCTCGGCCAATGGCGGACAGTTCTTCGTCTGATCCGAGCGGGGCATCCGCGCAAGGCCGCCCCCCCCGACACAGACAGAAAAACCGGCCCCTGTGGCCGGTTTTTTTTTGCCCGCGCGGCCATGCACCGGGCCGCACATGAAAAAGGGCATATCGGCGCCTGCCGACATGCCCCGGTCTTCGCAAGGAAGGCGTCGCGTCAGCCGACCTGGCTCTCCGACAGGCGATGGATCTCCTGCTTGATCTGCAGCTTCTGCTTTTTCAGCTGCGCGACCTGAAGGCCGTCGATGCCAGGACTTCGCTGCGCCTCCTCCACCTGTGTGGACAGGTGCTGGTGTTTGCGGCGGAGTTCCTGAAGATGTGCATTCACTGACATCGATATCTCCTTTGATAGGGTGAGCCCCTTCATGGCATCACAATTCGCGGCACCTGTCACCAAAAACAGACATCTCCGTTACGCGTCTGTCATATGGGCGCGCGCAGACCCATAAAATTCAGGGCGCGGGGAAGCCGGGAAGGGGTGCGGCATTTCGGAGCACCTTATACAAGTCATGCGTGTATTGCTCCGTATCGGCCGTATGCGATTCGCCCGTGTGGGTGACCAGCGGGGCACAAAGCCGGAACGGTGTGCGGCGCCCTTTCACCGCGTGCAGAACGAACAGTCCGGCCGGGCGGCCCGCGCGACCCGTGATCGGGAGTACCTGGCAGGCTCCCATCCGCCCCAATACCGCGCCTAGCGCCTCCGGCAGGCGTTCGGTGCGCTGGATCAGCGTCAGAGTGCCGCCCGGCCGCACCCGGCGGATCGAAGCATCAAGCCAGTCCGCCAGCGGCAGCGCCTCCCCCATCGCGGTCTCGCGCCCGGCATTGCCTGCGCCTGTTCCATGACGGCGTTGGAAATAAGGCGGATTGGTCAGGACATGGTCGAAGGAATGGGCCAGAACGGTTGGCGGAAGCGCCCGAAGGTCCGCTGTCACCACGTCGAGGGCGATGTCGGCCTCGGCCGCGTTGCGGCGGGCAAGGTCGGCGTAGTCCGGCTGAAGCTCCACCCCGGTCAGGTGCAGTCCGGGCACCCGCACCCCGAGGCACAGCGCCGCAGCCCCCACCCCGCAGCCGAGGTCCAGAACGCTCTGGCCGGCCTTGGCGGGGACCGCCGCCGCCAGCAGAACCGGGTCCGTGCCCGCCCGATAGCCGCGCGTCGGCTGCAACAAGTGAAGCCTGCCACCCAGAAAAGCATCGCGCGTGAGCGCCCCGTCCACCGTCAGTCCGCCACGGAAATGCCGTTGTCCACCATAACCGCCCGCGCGCGGAAGAGGTCTTTGTCGCGTACCATCAAGCGTCTGGGCAGTACGCCGATCGATCCTTCAAGAACGCTCATATGGACGTCCATGGGAAAGCAGTCTATATCCTCTCCCTGTAGGAGCGCAGTGGCAAAGGCCACGATCGTGGGGTCGGTAGTGCGCAGAAGCTCCCTCATATTCAGTCAGTTACGGCATGCCCCCGGGCTTGTCGAGACAGCATACGGAACCGTGATGAGCCTCGATACAGCCGCAGTGAAGCCCGTTGAACGCCTTTCGTCGGTGCTTGCCCCCGATATGGAACAGGTGAACCTGCTGATCCGCGAGCGCATGGCCTCCGAACACGCCCCGCGCATCCCCGAGATTTCGGCCCATCTGATCGAGGCAGGCGGCAAGCGGCTACGCCCGATGCTGACGCTCGCCGCCGCACGGATGTGCGGGTATGAGGGGCCGCATCACATCCACCTTGCCGCCACGGTCGAGTTCATCCATACCGCGACGCTGCTGCATGACGACGTGGTGGACGAAAGCGACAAGCGGCGCGGTCGGCCCACCGCGAACCTTCTTTGGGACAACAAGTCGTCAGTGCTGGTGGGAGACTACCTGTTCGCCCGCTCGTTTCAGTTGATGATCGAAACCGGCTCGCTCAAGGTTCTCGATATCCTGGCAAACGCGTCCGCCACCATCGCAGAGGGCGAAGTGCTTCAACTGACCGCGGCGCGCAACCTCGCCACGGATGAATCGGTCTACCTGAAGATCGTGCGCGGCAAGACCGCGGCGCTGTTTTCGGCTGCGACCGAAGTCGGCGGCGTTGTGGCAGGAGCTTCCGACGCGCAGGTGCGCGCGCTTTTCACATATGGCGACGCGCTGGGGATCGCCTTCCAGATCGCGGACGACCTTCTGGACTACGGCGGCGCCAGCATGCAGACCGGCAAGAACATCGGTGACGATTTCCGCGAACGGAAGCTGACGCTGCCCGTGATCAAGGCTGTCGCCCGCGCCGATGCCGAGGAACGGGCGTTCTGGGTTAGAACCATCGAGAAGGGAAAGCAGGAGGACGGCGATCTCGAACATGCGCTGGCGCTGCTGGACCGACATGGCGCGATGGAGGCCGCGCGCGCCGATGCGAATGTCTGGACGAACCGTGCGAAGACCGCGCTTGCCGCGCATCCGCCCAGCGATTTGCGGGACATGCTGATCGAACTGGCCAATTACGTGGTCGCCCGTATCAACTGACCGCTCAGGCCGCCGGTGCGGGTTCAGTCAAGAATGGCCCCTGCCTGACACCACCATCGCGGTTGTGCACGGGCGATCCGCAAGGCGGCCTGCCCCGCGCTGTCCGGGCTGGTATAAAGCCCGAAGCAGGTCGCCCCGGATCCTGACATTCGCGCAAGCTGACAGCCCGGCGTTTCCGCGATGGCCGCCAGCACGCCACCGATCTCCGGCGCGATGCGGCAGGCGGCGGATTGCATGTCGTTGCGCTGAGCCCGCAGCCAGTGCAGGAAATCGGCCGCGCTGCGGGCGTGGGGCATGTCGGGCATCGGCGCGTTGTCCCTACTGTCGAGACCGCGAAACACCTCCGGAGTGGAAACGCCTACGCCGGGATTGACCAGCACCAACCACAATGGCGGCAGCGGCGGCCACGCGGTCAGCCGCTCGCCGATGCCCTGCATTCGCAGGGGGACACCTACAACGCACGCCGGCACGTCCGCGCCCAGCGTCAGTTGTGCGGCGCGCGGCGGCAGCGGGCGGCCCGACAGCCCCGACAGCGCACTAAGGCAGGCAGCAGCGTCGGACGATCCACCACCCAGGCCTGCAGCAGCGGGCAAGTTCTTGGTCAGGGTGATCTCCGCACCGACGGGCGGGTCGAACAGCGCGGCAGCGCGCAGAACGAGGTTGTCGCCCCCGTCCGGCACTGTGCCCTGCATCGGTCCGGTCACACGCAGGCTGGTGCGCGGCGCGGCCCTTGCGTTCAGGTGGTCCCCGATCCCGGCGAAGACAACAAGGCTGTCCAGCAGATGATAGCCGTCGGCACGCTGTCCGGTGACATGCAGCGACAGGTTGACCTTGGCCGGGGCGAAGGCCTCAGCCGTCGTTGATTGCGGCAAGAGGTTCTGCCCCTTCCTCGCTCAGGACCTGATCGAGCCCAACCTCAAGCTTGCGGCGGATGCGCTGCGCTTCGTCGGGTTCGGGGTCGAAGGACAGCGCCCGATGCCACTGGAAGCGCGCCTCGATCCGCCGCCCGACGGCCCAGAGCACGTCGCCGAGATGGTCGTTGATGATCGGGTCCACAGGCATCAGTTCGACCGCGCGTTCCATGTGGACGATCGCCTCGTCGTAGCGGCCCATTCGGTAAAGCACCCAGCCGAGGCTGTCGGTGATGTAACCGTCATCGGGCCGCCCGGCGACGGCGCGTTCGATCATGCCCAACGCCTCGTCGAGGTTCTCTCCCATCTCGACGAGCGAATAGCCCAGATAATTCAGCACCTGCGGTTGGTCGGGCTGCAATTCAAGCGCGAAGCGGAAATCGGCCTCAGCCTCGTCCCATCGGTCGGTCCGTTCGAGGCTGATCCCTCGCGAGAAAAAGAGCGGCCAATCGGACTGCTGCGGATCGTCCGTCAGTGCGATGGCCCGGTCATAGGCTACCGCGGCCTCGCCGTGTCGGTCGAGGCTGCGCAGCATGTCACCAAGCCGGTACTGCACGATCCGTGATTCCGGAAAGCGCTTGGCAAGCTGCGTCAGGGCTTCGACAGCGCCCTCATCGCGTCCGGCGTCCAGCAGCGCCTCGGCCCGGCCGATCTCGGCGTTCACGAAGGCCGGGTGATCCTGCGGCACGCGGTCATAGGTCTGCGTGGCCAGTTCGTACTGTTCCATCTGCTCCAGCAGTTCAGCGCTGAGCAGTGTCGCATCCACATTGTTCGGGTTCAGAAATTCGGCCAGGCGCGCGTAAAGCAACGTGTAGCCCGGCGCGGATTCCCCCACCAGCGCGGAGCCGACAGCATGAAACACCTCGCCGATCCCCTCCCCCGCGTCGGTGGCGATGTCGTACGGCACCGGCGCGCCAGAGGTCAGGTCCGCCACCAGAGCTTCGAATTCCGGCGATGCATTGGCGCCGAACACTGACCCGACCAATTCGGCCGCATCACCGCGCCGGTCCAGTTGCGCCAGCACCTGCGCGTGGGCCAAGATGCCGCGCGGCGACATCTGCAGCGGTCCAGAGGCACGGCCCGACAGAATATCGTCCGCGCCTTCGAAATCTCCAGCGATCGCAAGCGCCAGCGCCTTGTGATAAAGCGCAAAGGACTTCAGCCCCTGCTCGGCAGATACCGCGTCGAACGTCGCAAGCGCCTCTGTCACCTGTCCTGCGCCAAACTGGGCCCAGGCCAGCGCCAGCCCGTCTACCAGCGCGCCAACTGTCTCACCGCCCTGCAGCGTGCCGATCAGACCGGTGAAATCGCCTTCGGTCACCCGCTCGGCAAGGCCTGCCATGTTCGCCACCTGGCTGCGCAGGCCGGCGCCAATCATCCGACGGGCCACTGGAAAGCCGCGCGCGACCTCGCCCATGTTGATATTGGACGATATCACCGCTTCCATCAGGGAAGGGTTGCCGGGATCGAGCGCCAGCGCCCGAGTGTAATACTCCGCCGCAGCGACGTAATTGCTTTCATAGCTGGCATGCCGCGCCGCCAGATACGACCCGGAAGTGCCGAAAGCGTGGGCCGGTCCGGCAAACTGGGCGCAAAGCGCAAGAACGACAAGGGGGCGGGAAATGCGCAAGACAGGGCTCCGTGATCGGATCATTTCGATCAAACCTAGACCTGCCTTGGCACATTGGCAATCCGCGCAGGGAATGCGCGGATCACAACTTGGCAGCAGAAGTCACATGTTGGGATAGTTCGGCCCGTCCCCGCCCTGTGGCGTGGTCCAGACGATGTTCTGCGCCGGATCCTTGATATCACAGGTCTTGCAATGGACGCAGTTCTGGAAATTGATCACGAACCGCTGATCCACGCCCGGTTCGCCCACGAATTCGTACACGCCGGCCGGGCAATAGCGCGCCGCCAGCCCGCCGTATTTCCAGTAGTTGGAGGCAACCGGCTCTTCCGGGTCCTTCAGCTTCAGATGGGCGGGCTGGCTTTCCTCGTGGTTCGTCGCCGCGAAACTGACATTGGTCAGCCGGTCAAAACTGAGCGTGCCGTCGGGCTTGGGGTAATCGATCAGGGTGTGCCGACTGGTGCGTTGCGTCGCCTCGGCGTCCGTCTTGCCGTGGCCCAGAGTGCCCAGCAGCGAGAAGCCCATCGTGTTGGTCCACATGTCCAGCCCACCCAGCACCAGCGAAGTGGTCAGCCCGTATTTCGACCACAGTGGCTTGACGTTGCGCACGGGCTTCAGGTCATCCGCGATGGGCCCGGTACGGAGCTTCTTCTCGTAGGCTGTCAACTCGTCCCCGGACCGGCCCGCTGCGAGCGCCGCATGCGCCGCTTCGGCCGCCGCCTTGCCCGACAGCATGGCGTTGTGGTTTCCCTTGATCCGCGGGACGTTCACAAGCCCTGCCGAGCACCCCAGCAGCGCGCCGCCAGGGAAGACGACCTTGGGGATCGATTGCCAGCCGCCTTCGGAAATCGCCCGCGCGCCATAGGCTACGCGCTTGCCGCCCTTCAGAAGCTCCGCGATCATCGGGTGATGCTTGAAGCGTTGGAATTCCATGTAGGGGTAAAGATACGGGTTTTCGTAGTTCAGGTGCACCACGAAGCCGACATAAACTTGGTTGTTGTCGAGATGATAGATGAACGACCCGCCGCCCGCGTTGCCGCCCAGCGGCCAGCCCATCGTGTGCAGCACAGACCCCGCCTTGTGCTTGGCTGGATCGATCTCCCAGATCTCCTTCATGCCGAGCCCGTATTTCTGCGGCTCCTTGCCGTCGGACAGGCCGAACTTCTCGATCACCTGTTTTGACAGCGAACCGCGCACGCCTTCGCCCAGCATGACGTATTTGCCGCGCAGGATCATCCCCGGTTCGTAACCCGGCCCCGGCGTGCCGTCCGGCTGAAGCCCGAACTCGCCTGCAACGACGCCCGACACCTCGCCGTTCGGGCCATAGACCAGCTCCGAACAGGCCATGCCGGGGAAGATCTCGACCCCAAGCTCTTCGGCCTGCTCCGCCATCCAGCGGCACACATTGCCCATCGACACGATGTAGTTGCCGTGGTTGTTCATCAGCGGCGGCATCGGCCAGTTCGGGATGCGCAGTTTGCCGGCCTCTCCCAGCACGTAGAAACGGTCTTCGGTCACGGGCACGTTGATGGGGGCGCCGCGCTCCTTCCAGTCGGGGATCAGCGCATCGAGACCCTTGGGATCGAGGATCGCGCCCGACAGGATATGCGCGCCGACTTCGGAGCCCTTCTCGAGCACGACAACCGACAGATCAGCGTCCAGCTGCTTGAGGCGGATCGCCGCCGAAAGCCCGGCCGGGCCGGCTCCGACGATCACCACGTCATACTCCATTTCCTCGCGCACGTGTTCGGTCATAGGCCATCCTCTTCTCGGGCGATGCTGCGGGTGCGGCACGCCGCTTGAATTGCGTTACGCTGGTTATCGGTTGAAATCGGCGCAGGTCAATTCAAACGTCACGATCAGTGCCGCAACGCCGCATGGTCCGGCGACTGCTGCGCCCCCTTGCAATCGGGTCACCGTTTTGATGTGGTCTGTGAAATGTCGCGCCCGGCCGTCAAGGGTGCAGGGCCGCAGCCAGGACACAGAAGACACATGGAAAAGATTCCCCTGACCCGCGCGGGTTTCGTCGCGCTGGACGAAGAACTCAAGAAGCTCAAGTCGGTGGAACGCCCGGCCGTCATCCGGGCCATCGCCGAGGCGCGCGAACATGGCGACCTGTCGGAGAACGCCGAATATCACGCCGCGCGCGAGAAGCAGAGCTTCATCGAGGGGCGGATCAAGGAAGTCGAATCGATTATGGGTCGGGCCGAGGTGATCGATCCCAGCAAGTTTTCCGGCAGCGTTAAGTTCGGCGCGACGGTGCGGCTTGTGGACGAGGATACGGACGAGGAAAAGACCTACCAGATCGTGGGCGAACCCGAGGCGGACATCGAAAAGGGCAAGCTCAACATCCGCTCGCCGCTGGCGCGGGCGCTGATCGGCAAGGAAGAAGGCGACAGCGTCGAGGTGCGCACCCCCGGCGGCGATCGCAGCTACGAGATTCTCAGCATCAAGTTTTCCTGACGGGGGCGCACGCGCCGACCAGATGACAGGGCGATCGGACAAGGCGGGCGGCATCGGGCGCGGCGGGATCATCGGGATCGCAGCCGGGGCGGCAGTGCTGTGGTGCGCGCTTTACGCCCTTGTGCTCTATCCTGACGCGCCGGGGGCGGGGGCACTGCTGGCGGCGGTGCTGCCGCTTGTGCTGATCGGCGCGGCCGCTGTGCTGGCTCTGGGGCTTGAGGCCCTGCGCGACGAAGCGGCGGCACTCCGAGACGACCGCGACCGGCTGCGCGCAGCGCTGCAAGCCGCCGGGCAGACACATTCGATGCCGCAAGATGTATCATCAGACTCAAACCCGCCCCCTGCCGCCACGGCACGCGAGCGGGCGCGCCCCGGTAACGCACCCGAACCCTCGGCGCAGCAAGCCGCCAGGCGCGACCCGCCCGCGTCCCGCCAGCGCAGCCTGCCGCTCGATCCAAGCGCGGGACCGGTTCCCGAACTGACCCTTCCCGATCTGATCCGCGCGCTGCATTTTCCCGAAACACCCGAAGACCGCGACGGGTTGCGCGCGCTGCAGAAAGCGCTGCGCGACCACAAGGCGCGGCTGGTAGTGCAGGCCGCGCAGGACATGCTGACGCTGCTGTCTCAGGACGGGATCTACATGGATGATCTTGCCCACGACAGGGCCAACCCGGACCTGTGGCGCCGCTTCGCCGCCGGGGACCGGGCCCGCGCCGTCGCGGCGGTTGGGGGCATCCATGATCCCGCCGCGCTGGCCCGCTGCCGGGACAAACTTCAGCGGAACACGGTCTACCGCGACACGGCCCATCACTTCCTGCGGCGGTTCGACCAGACGCTGGGCGGCATCGCGCCGCAACTCGGCGATGACGGGTTGATCGCGCTGTCGGAAACCCGCAGCGCGCGGGCCTTCATGCTGGTGGGTCGCGCCGCAGGCGTGTTCGGCGATACGCCCGACCGGTCCTCCGACTGAATGCCAGGCTGACGTTCAGCGCCCGCCCAAGAGGGCACGGGCAGCCTCGCGCGCGGCGGGAGTCACCTGATCTCCGGCCAGCATCCGCGCGATTTCGTCGATACGGTCCTTCGGTGCCAGCGGCACGACCCGCGACACGGTCACGCCGCCGGTGACTGACTTTTCGACCCGCCAGTGATGCGCGCCAAGCGCGGCGACCTGCGGGGAATGGGTCACCACCAGCACCTGCCCGCCGCCTGTTGCCGCCAGGGATGCCAGCCGTCGCCCCACCGCGTCGGCGGTTGCGCCGCCGACCCCGCGGTCGATCTCGTCGAAGATCAGCGTCACGCCGGGCGTCGACGCCGTCAGGCAGACCTTGAGCGCCAGAAGGAAGCGCGACAACTCCCCGCCCGATGCGATCCGGTCCAGCGGCCCGGACGGTGCGCCGGGATTGGTCGCCACCTCGAAGCTGACCGCGTCGCGCCCGGCCGGACCGGGCGCCGCACCGGAAAGCCGGGTCGAGAATACCGCCCGCTCCATCTTCAGCGGTGCAAGTTCCGCCGCCATCGCGGCATCGAGGCGCTTGGCCGCCGCAGCGCGCGACGCAGTCAGCGCCGTCGCGGCGGTATCGAACGCCGCCTCGGCATCAGCGCGGGCCCGCCCCAGCGCGGCCAGTTCCTCCTCGCCCCGGTCCAGACCGGCCAGGCGCGTGCGCAGCGCATCGGCCAGCCCGGCCAGATCGTCGGCCAGAACATCGTGTTTGCGCGCCAGCGCGCGCAGTGCGAACAACCGCTCTTCGGCGGTTTCCAATTCGAACGGGTCGAAGTCCAGCGCCTGCAGACAGCGTTCCACTCCGGACTGCGCCTCGGATAGTTCCGTCATCGCCCGGTCCAGCGCGGCCAGCGGCGCCTCAAGCAGCGGGCCGATCTGGTCCGCAGCGCCTTCCAGCCAGCGCAGCGCGGCGACAAGCTGCGCTTCCGCACCGTCGCCGCCCAGCACCTGCGCCGCCTGCTGCACGTCACTGCGCACCCGTTCGGCTGCCTGCATCCCGCGGCGCCGGGCGTCGAGATCGGCCTCTTCCCCCGGTTGCGGATCAAGCGCGTCAAGCTCAGCCACTGAATGCCGCAGGTAGTCCTCTTCCGCGCGGGCGGCCTCTAGTTGGTCGCGCGCCACCGCTTCGGCCTTGCGGGCAGCGGCCAGCGCGCGCCAGCTCTCGCGCAACTCCGACAGAAGGTTGTCATGGCCGGCGAAGGCATCCAGCAATGCGCCATGACCGCGCGCGTCCAGCAGTCCGCGGTCATCATGCTGTCCGTGCAGTTCCACAAGGCAATCCGACAGGCGGCGCAGCACGTCCCCGGACACGCGCCTGTCGTTCACATAGGCGGTCTTTCGCCCGTCGGTGGTGTTGGTCCGACGCAGCACAAGCTCATCTCCGTCCGGCAGCCCTGCTTCGGCCAGCACTTCGCGCGCGGCATGGCCTTGGGGCACCTCGAACCAGGCCGTCACCTCACCCCGCTCGGCCCCGCTGCGCACGAGGTCGGCACGCCCGCGCCAGCCCAGCACAAACCCGAGACTGTCCAGCAGAATCGACTTGCCCGCGCCGGTTTCGCCGGTCAGCACGTTCAGGCCCGGCTGGAATTCAAGATCCAGTCGGTCGATGATCAGGATGTCGCGAATATCGAGGCCACGAAGCATGGCGTGTCGTTCATCCCTGTGCGGCGGGCGGCAGGCCGCGCCCGGCTTGTGCCCGTGCTATAGCCAGCGGCCCTGAACCGACTGACGCCAGATGCTGCGAAGCCATCCCTGCCCGGCCGGTTCGAGCAAGAGCCCTTCTCCGGTCAGCAGCGTGAACGTATCCTGATACCAGTCCGACCCTTGGTAGTTGTAGCCAAGGATCGCCCCAGCGGTCTGCGCCTCGTTGACCAGCCCGAGGCCGAGATAGGCCTCCACAAGCCTGTGCAGGGCCTCTGGAGTGTGCGACGTGGTCTGAAAATCCTCCACCACCACGCGGAAGCGGCTGACGGCGGCGGCATAATGCCCGCGCTTGAGGTAGTAGCGTCCGATCTCCATCTCCTTGCCCGCGAGATGGTCAAAGGCGAGGTCAAACTTCAGGATCGCGGAACGCGCATAGGGGCTGTCGGGATAGCGTTCGATCACCGTGCGTAGTGCCTGCAACGCCTGGAAGGTCACGCCCTGATCGCGTCCGACTTCGCCGATCTGATCGTAATAGGTCAGCGCCAGAAGGTACTGGGCATATGCCGCGTCCTCGTCCGCCGGGTAGAAGTCGATGTAGCGTTGCGCCGCGCCGCGCGCATCCTCGTACTGCCGGTCCGCATGCAGCGCGAAGGCCTGCATGATAAGCGCCCGCTTGGCCCATTCGGAATAGGGGTAAAGGCGCTCCACCTCGGAAAAGTAGCGCGCCGATTCCTCCAGATTGCCGGTATCGAGTTCGTACTCGGCCCGGTCATAGATTTCCTTCGGAGTGAAGTTTTCCAGCGGCGGGCCGTCGTCCTGTGCGCACCCGGCAAGGACGGCGCCGAACCCGACAAACAGCATCCCACGCGCACACTGGCGGATGACATGCACAACGCTCGTGACCAAGTTCAGGCTCCTTCCACAGACGTGATGCAGTTACCACGAAAGAAAGAGAAGGAAAAAGGTCATTGCCCCTGTTTGTGCGTGAATTGTGCGCCCTGCCGTTCGGTCAGGCGCACAGTGCCAGATCGGCAGGGCGCACGCCGACGCCGGGCAGCGACAGCGCGGTCAGCGGATCGCAGCTGACCCATTCGTGGCACTCCGGGTCCGAAAGCACGGCACGCAGCAGCTTGTTGGTCAGCGCGTGGCCGGCACGGATGCCGGTGTAGCGGCCAAGGATCGGACCGCCCGCAAGGCTGAGATCGCCCAGCGCGTCCAGCATCTTGTGACGCACGGGTTCGTCCTCATGGCGCAGGCCGCCTGGGCTGAGCACCTTTTCACCGTCGAACACGACCGCATTGTAGTGCGTGCCCCCAAGCGCGAGCCCGTTGGCGCGCATCGCGTCAACGTCCGACTGGCGGCAGAAGGTACGGCTGTCGCACAGCGTGCGCACGAACGCACCGTTGCGCATGTTGAGCGATCGGGTCTGGTGACCGATGGCCGCCTCGGTGAAGTCGATGTCGAAATCGATATGATACCCGCTGGACGGCTCCAGCCGCGCAATCCCGTCACCGCTGCGAACCTCGACCGGCTTGAGAATCTTGAGGATCCGGCTTTCGCGCCCCTGCGACACCACGCCTGCCATGACCAGCTTGCGCACGAAGGGTGCAGCGCTGCCGTCGAGGATCGGCACTTCGGGACCGTCCAGCGTGATGAGCGCGTTTGACACGCCCAATCCGGCCAGAGCCGCCATCAGGTGTTCGATGGTGGAAACGGATCCGCCGTCGTCGTTGATCAGCCGGGTGCAGAGTTGTGTCTGTTCGACCATGTCCCAACGGGCGGGCAGTACCCTAGCCGCGCCGTCAAGATCGGTGCGGTGAAACACGATGCCATGATCGACGTCGGCAGGGTGCACCGCGAGACGCACGAGCCGTCCCGTGTGCAGTCCGGCACCCGAGAAGTGCACTGTATTTGCGATGGTCGATTGCATGGGAGTCCCAGCCTTGCCTGTTCCGGATCGCTACGGACCCTTCTTGTTAGCCTGTAGCTAAGGGAGGTCACCGCGCATCACAATTCAAACATTGCGACGGATCTGAAACAGTCCGGCTGCGGCGTCGGCGGCTTTTTGCTCATGCAGCAAAGAACCACCCCAAAGTATTGTTCCAGATATGAAAAAGGCCGGGCAATGCCCGGCCTGAAGCTGTAATTTGCGTGATCCGTCAGTTCGCCTGGCGGCGCAAAAAGGCCGGAATCTCGATCTTGTCGAGATCGGCATCATCCTCAGGTTGATCCTGCGGAAGGCTTTGCATGGGCGGCTGCGCGCGGCCGCCCTGCGCGCGCGGGTCTTGCGCGTGCCCGGTCATGCGGTTGATCAGCGATCCGATCCCGTAGCGCGCCTTGTCGGCGCCTTGCGTCGCAGCAGGTGCTGCCGGGGCGGGTGCGGCGGGCCGGGGCGCATAACCTTCCGGAGCCTTGCGCACCGCCGCTTCGAGGCGGCGGATGGTTTCCGGCGACGGGGTGCCGGGGGCCGGAGCTTGCGGTCGCGCCTGCGGCGCGGCCTGCGCAGCAGGGGCCTGCGGCACGTAGGCGGGCGGCGGCAGGCCGTCATCTTCCGCGATCTGCTGCGGCGTCTGCGTCGGCTGCATGTCGAGGTCGCGGAACAGTCCCGCATCCTCGCCCTGCGCGGCCGCGGCCGGTGCGGAAGGGCGCGCCTGCGCCGCGGCAGGCATGGGCTGCGGTGCTTCGGGCGCACGGGCAGCAACGGCGGGCAGGTCCGCTTCTGCTTCTGCCTTGTCTGCCTCTGCCGAGACTGTGTTCGTAAGAGGGGATTCAAGGCGGCGGCGGGGCACCGGAGTTTCCGTCACGTTCTGCGCCGCGTCGATCCCGGTCGCCACGACCGACACGCGCATGATGCCGTTCATGTCCGGATCGAGCGTGGAGCCGACGATGATATTCGCGTCCGGGTCCACTTCCTCGCGGATGCGATTGGCGGCTTCGTCCAGTTCGAACAGCGTCAGGTCATGCCCGCCAGTGATATTGATCAGCACGCCACGCGCGCCCTTCAGGCTGATCTCGTCCAACAGCGGGTTGGCGATGGCCTTCTCGGCGGCCTGGATCGCGCGGCTTTCACCCTCGCCCTCGCCGGTGCCCATCATGGCCTTGCCCATCTCGTCCATCACAGCGCGCACGTCCGCGAAATCGAGGTTGATCAGACCCGGCCGCACCATGAGGTCGGTCACGCCCTTCACACCCTGATACAGCACATCATCCGCCATGGAGAACGCTTCGGTGAACGTGGTCTTCTCGTTGGCGAGCCGGAACAGATTCTGGTTCGGGATGATGATCAGCGTGTCCACGACCTTCTGGAGCGCCTCGACGCCCTCCTCGGCCTTGCGCATCCGCTTGGCGCCCTCGAACTGGAACGGCTTGGTCACGACGCCCACAGTCAACACGCCAAGTTCGCGCGCGGCCTGTGCGATGATCGGTGCGGCACCGGTGCCGGTGCCGCCACCCATGCCAGCGGTGATGAAGCACATGTGGCTCCCTACGAGGTGATCGACGATCTGTTCGATCGATTCCTCTGCCGCGAGCGCGCCGACCTGCGGGCGTGCACCCGCGCCCAGACCTTCGGTCGCCTTGATGCCCATCTGGACCTTAGCGGGCGACCGGTTCTGCTGCAGCGCCTGCGCGTCGGTATTCGCCACCACGAAGTCCACGCCATCAAGCTGCTTCTCGATCATGTTGTTGACCGCGTTGCCGCCCGCGCCGCCGACCCCGAACACGGTGATCTTCGGCTTCAGCTCGTCCTGTTCCGGCATCATGAGGTTCAATGTCATCTGTTTTATCCGCCTGTCACTGATGTGCGGACTTTGCGCCCGCGCGCTGCTCGTTGCGTCAATTCTAACCATCCCGGCGCTGCGGGTCACGCGTAAATCCGGCCCAAACCCCAAATTTCCACAAGGTATGGACTAATTTTCACCGTTTTCCACCATTTGCGGCGGGCTTCCGCTGCCTCTGGTAGGCGACGCTTCGCCTATGCCGGCCGCTTGTGCCAGGATCACGGGCCATTCGGCCCACACGGGGGAAACGTGCACCCCGGAGTGATTCACGCCCGCGCGGGCACGGCTACCAGTTCTCCCGGAACCACTTGACCGCCCGTCGCAGCGACCGTGCCGGGTAACCATGCTCAGCCAGATCGAAATCCCAGCACTCGTCCTGCGGATGCGCGGCGAACAGCGCCAGTCCCACCGCCGACGAGAACGCCGGGCCGGTCGCGGCCTGCGGCAGACCCTGCACCCGCAGCGGGCGGCCCAGACGGACCTGCTGCCCGAGGATGCGCGCCGCCAGCGACGCCAATCCCGGCACCTGGCTTCCGCCGCCCGTCAGCACGATCTTCTGGCTGGGAAGGTCGTCGAACCCCGCCGCATCGAGTCGGTCGCGCACCGCCTCAAGGATTTCCTCTACCCGCGGGCGCATGATGCCGATCAACTCGCTGCGCGAGATCTCGCGCCGATCGTGTTCCCAATCGCCGGTCTCGGCGGTCAACTGGATCATGTCGCGGTCGTCCCGGCCCGTGGCCATCAACCCGCCATGCAGCGTCTTGATCCGCTCTGCCACCGCGACCGGAATGCCCAACCCCTTCGAGATGTCCTGCGTGACATGCACCCCGCCGATCCGCACGGTGTCGGCATAGATCATGTGACCCCGCAGGAAGATCGACAGACCCGTCGTGCCCGCCCCCAGGTCGATGCACGCCGCGCCGATCTTCTGTTCGTCCTCCACCATCGCCGACACGCCGGCCGCATAGGCGGACGAGGCAAGCCCTGCCAGTTCCAGATCGCTGCGGCGCATGCAGTGCATGATGTTCTGCACGACCGCCTGGTCCACCGACACAAGGTGCATGTCGGTGGTCAGCGCGTTGCCCACCTGCCCGCGCGGATCGGACAGCCCGCTGCGGTAGTCCAGCGCGAAATTCACCGGTTGCGCGTGAAGCACCGTCCGCCCGTGACCGATATCGGGCGTGTCGCAGGCAGCCAACACAGCGGCGACATCGCCCTCGGACACCTCGCGCCCGCCAAGGTCGATCTCGCCCGTGAGCCCGTAAGAACGCGGGGAGGCACCCGAGAAGCTCACGATCGCGTGGTCGATGCGCACCTGTGCCATCTTCTGCGCGGTCTGAACCACTGTACGAACGGCGCGCTCGGCTTCCTGCATCACCTCGATCTCGCCGTGGCGCATGCCCCGCGCACGGGTCGTCGCCGCGCCGATCACTCGGAACTGCGCTTGCCCGGCCATCGCGCCGACGCCATCGGCCTCCATCGCCGGCGCGCCGTCGAAGCGCAAGATGAGGCAGGTCACCTTCGAGGTGCCTAGATCGACGATGCCCACAACGCCACGCTGCATCGCCGCCTTGCGCATCTGGCGCATCGCCCGCTGGGTTTCGAAAAGCCCGATCATCGTGTCGCAAGCCCCTGTGTGAAATCACGCGTCATCTGCAAGTACTCCATCGCCTCGGGCCCCAGCCGCACCGACGGCCGGTCCGGATTGCGCAGGTCCACGGTGGTGATGTCGCGCGCCAGAAGGTCCATCGCGGTCTCCATCGCCATCATCCGGTCCAGCGCCGCGCGGGCGTTCGTCTCGGGAAGCTGGATCACCGGACCGTCCAGAAGCACCATGTCCCAGCGCCGTTCGCCCTGCCGCTTCAGTGCGACAAGGCGCGCGCCCAGCGGCGCCGCCGCCTCGAACAGGCGGAGCGCCTCGGGCACGGCTGCGTCGCCACCGCGCCCGGTGATCAACGGCAGGTCCGCGCGCCCGTCACGCCGGTCGATGAAGGCGACCCGGTGACCGCTGGCGTCGAGCAGTTCCAGCCCGCTGTCACGGCGCCAGACGATGGCGGGCTCCCGTTCCGTCACCGCCACGCGCAGCGCACCACCCAGTTCGACCGTGACCTCGACCCGCGCGATCGCGTCCAGCCGCACAAGGTCGTCGCGGATCGCCGCCGGGTCGAGGTCAAACCAGCTGACAGGGAAATCGAGCCCCACACGCGCGCGGATCGCGTCCGCAAGCACCGGCGACGCGCCGCTGACCGCCATCTGTCGGATCTGAAACTCGGGGCGCGCCTCGATCGAGGCGCGGATCTCGGCGACCCAGCCCGTCATGGTGGCGATCTGCGCCGGGCGCGAACCCCAGACTCCGAGCGCGGCCAGCAGAAGGCAGACCGGCAGGACCCGCGTCACCAGCGCGCGCACCAGCGGCGAAAGCCACATGCGGTTCAGGCGGTATTGCAGGCGCGACGGCGCAGGGTCATGCGGTGCGGCGGCACGGTCTTCCCGACGGCTTCGGATCAGCGTCCGCATGACGCGTCCTCCACCAGCCAACGACACAGGGTCGGAAAGTCGATCCCGCACTGCGCGGCCTGTTCCGGGCTGAGCGATGTGGGCGTCATTCCGGGCTGGGTATTTGTCTCCAGTAGCACCAGCCCGTCCACGCCGCGGGCCGGATCCCATCGATAATCGGTCCGGCTCATGCCACGGCATCCGAGCGCGTCATGCGCCCTCACCGCGTAATCGAGGCACGCCTCGAAGACCGGCGCCGGAATGTCGGCGGGCACCACGTGGCGCGATCCGCCCGGCTTGTATTTCGCATCGTAGTCGTACCAGCCTTCGGTCACGATGTCGGTTACAGTCAGCGCCCGCGTTTGCCCGCCTCCCACGCCGGCGCCCAGAACGGTCGTTGTCAACTCGCGTCCCGGCGCGAAGCGTTCGACCATAACCATCTGGGGCATCTCGGGGCCAAGGCGCGGCGGCGCGTCGCCGGTCTCGCGGACGAGGTACACCCCCACGGACGAGCCTTCGTTGTTGGGCTTCACGACGTAGGGCGGGTCGATCACGTGGCCCGCGCGGACCGCCTCGGCCGACACGATGCGGCTCTCGACAACTGGCAGCCCAGCCTCGGCATAGACCGTCTTGGTCCGGGTCTTGTCCATCGCCAGCGCCGAGGACAACACACCGGAATGCGTGTAGGGAAACCCAAGCCATTCCAGCAGGCCCTGCACCGTTCCGTCCTCGCCCCAGCGACCATGCAGTGCGTTGAACACTGCCTGCGGCGAGATGCGAGCGAGGTCGGCGGGCAGGTCGCGCCCGGCGTCGATCTCGGCCACACGGTAGCCAGCCGCGCGCAATGCCCCGGCGCATTCGCGCCCGGACGAAAGCGAAACCTCACGCTCCGCCGATGGCCCGCCCAAAAGGACGGCGACCAGGGGATTCGTGCTGTCGGACACGATCCTGCCTCGATTTCCGGACCGCTCGGGTCCTTGTGCTGCTCGGTGCCCCCGGTTTTCCGGGTGGCTCTTGTTGGTATCTGCGGGGTTCTTGTTGCGAAGGCCGGTTCAGTCGGCCGGATCGCCGACCCGCATGATTTCCCATTCTAGCGCTATCCCGCTGGTCTCGAAAACCCTTTTTCGCACCAATTCGCCAAGTGCCTCAAGATCCGCTGCATTGGCATCGCCGGTATTGACGAGGAAATTGGCGTGCTTGGGGGACATCTGCGCACCGCCAAGGCGCGCGCCCTTCATCCCGGCCGCCTCGATCAGCCGCCAGGCCTTCAGGTCATGCACGTCATCGGCCCGGCCGGTGGAGGACGCGCCGGACGGGTTGCGGAAGGTGGAGCCGGCGGTCCGGTCGCGGGTCGGCTGCGTTGCATCGCGCCGCGCGATCTGGTCTTCCATCGCCTTTTCAAGAACTTCGGGGTCCAACCCGGCGGGCGCGCGGAACGTCGCTTCCACAAGGACCCAGCCGTCGGGCAGGGTACTGTGGCGATAGCCGAACGCGAGGTCTGACGCGCTGAGGGTAGCCGGGTCGCCTTCGCGGGTGATCGCACGGACCGACACCAGATAATCGGCGACATAGCGTCCATAGCAGCCCGCGTTCATGCGCACCGCGCCGCCGATCGCTCCGGGGATCGTGCGCAGGAACGTCAGGTCCACCCCAGCCGCAGCCGCCCTGCGCGCCACCTGGGAATCGAGTGCCGCCGCCCCTGCGGTCACGAATTCCCCATCTATTTCAACATGATTGAAGCCACGCCCCAACTTAACCACCATACCGCGGATCCCGCCATCGCGCACGATCAGGTTGGACCCCATGCCGAGCGGAAACACCGGCACGGTGGCCTCCAGCGCGGCAAGACCCGCGGCAAGTTCGGCCTCGGAACGGGGCAGGAACAGCCGGTCGGCGGGGCCGCCGACGCGCAGCCAGGTCAGGTCGGACAGCGGGCGGGAAGGCATCATGAGCGTGTCGGAATCCCATATGAATTGCATATGACTCTCATATGACTCCCGCCGGACCTGCACCACCCCCGCGACGCGGAGCGGCACGGGTGCGCCGCGCCCCGCAATCGCGCCCTAGCGCATCGCATCGCATCGCGACGATCCGTTGACGCAGCGACAATCGCCTGCCACGCTCTGCCAGAGCGCCCGAGACCGCGCCGCCAAAGGACAGGAACCCCATGCCCCGCCCGACCCGGCTTGCCTGCGCGCTTGTTCCGCTCGCCCTGGCCGCTTGCGACGAGGCCGCGACGACGGCCGCTTCCGGCGCGCCGCTGACCCGGATGCCCACGCCCGAGGAACAGGCCTGCCTGCGCGATGTCACGGCAGCCACCAACAACCCGGACGTTGTGCTGCTGGGATCGGAATTCTCGCAGGCGGGCACATCGGTCCGCGTCGGCGTCGGCGCTGCCCGCGCGACGTGGTCCTGCACCGCCTATGCCGACGGAACCACGGGCAACATCATGTCGCTGGTCGATGAAGGCGCGCTCTGAGCGTCGCGCGGCGACAGGCCGCCTGCGCAGTCGGCCCGCCGCGATCCTGTGCGCCTGCCTCGCGCTGTCCCTGCCGGGCCCGGCCCCGGCGCAGGAGCGTGCGGCGATCCGCTTCGCAACCGGCGCGAATTCGGCCACCGTCGCGGACGCGCTGAACGGTCGGGACTATCGCGACTACGTTCTTGTCGCACGGCAGGGGCAGACCCTGTCCTTCACGCTTGAAGCCACCGGCGGTGACGGGCATGGCAGCGTCTACGCCAATGTCCTGCCGCCCGGCAGCGACGGCGTGGCAATCCTCGTCGGGTCGTCGCTGCCGGACGGCAACGGCAGCGTGGTCCTGCCGGAAAGCGGCGACTACGTGCTGCGGGTCTACCTGATGGGCAATGACCGCGACGCGGCCAAGACGGTGGAGTATGTGCTGGAGCCCCGGATCGAGTAAGGCGGCGTCACGCAGATTACAAAACGCTCTAGGGCACAAGGCGCTGGAGAGGTTTCGGCCACCGGTGCGGATCGTGGGGCGCAGCGGGTCTTGAACGAAACGCGCGCAGTGCCCCGGCGCGTCCCGCCTTGCAATCCGGCGCGATCCAGCATGCCGCCAGAGCCGACCCGCCATGGCGCGCCGGGAGTTTCAAGCGCGCAAGGCGCGCCGGGCACCGAGCGCACCGACCGCAACGGCCAGCAGGGGCAGGGAACCGGGAAGCGGCACCGGCGCGACATCCGTCGTGAAGGAGAAGGTCCAGCTCTCGACGGGATCGACCTGCCCGAAACCGCTTCCCTCGCCAAGAATGTTGAAGGCCATGCCGGGGATGCCAAAGCCCGTTGTGGCCACATCCGCCGTGATCGCCGTGATGTCCGTCGCATCCCCGTCGATCAGGGTGAGCGTCAGCGGATCGGCCGGGGTCGGTATCCCGGCGTAGCGCAGGTCGCTGATGAAGACATAGGTGTTGAAATACCGGAATTGCAGGTTCTGCGGCTCCTGCGAAGGGTCCGAGGTGATGCGGAACGAGGTCGGAGACAGCATGTCGAAAATCCACGCGTTCCGCGACAGTTCCGGCCCGGGGACAGGGGCGGCATCTCTCAGCCGGGCGACCTCCACGACTTCGACGATCCTGAGGTCGAAGGACTCGAGCGTCAGGGCGGACAAGTACGTCGGCAGGAAGGTTGGCAGACAGGCAAGGCTTGCAGCTGCAAAATACGTCTTCATGGGTAACTCCGCGAAAATGTTGGCGCCGAGTCCAGGAGGGTCGGCGGAACGAGAACAAGCTGTATTCCTAATCGGAGTGGCAATGCTGCGACCGAACGATCGCAATGCCTGAAACATGCGCCACGCGAAAATCGTTAACAGCGCAATGTGAAGGATTTGCGACAGAACCACCGGGCCGGAGCTTCCGAGCCGGTTGCGGGCCGCGCCCTTCGCGAGGGCGCGCCGCATCAACAGCGTAGGGCGGGGTTTTACCCCGCCGGCGCCCGTCAGGCGCGGTCGAGCCTGCCCGGCAACGCATTCGCCCAGGCGCTGATCGTGCCCGCGCCGAGGCATACCACCATGTCGCCCGGGCGGGCCTGTTCGCGCACCAGCCGTTCCAGGTCGTCCTCCGACATCACCTCGCGCGCGTGGCGGTGGCCGTGGGCGATCAGCCCGGCGACGAGCGACGCGCGGCTTGCGCCCTCGATCGGTTCCTCGCCCGCCGCGAACACCTCGGCGATGCCCACGACATCTGCGTCGTTGAAGCAGGTGCAGAAATCCTCGAACAGCGAATGCAGCCGCGAGTAGCGGTGCGGCTGGTGCACGGCGATCACCCGGCCGCTGGTGGACTGCCGCGCCGCCTTCAGCACGGCGGCGATTTCCACCGGGTGGTGGCCATAATCGTCGATTATGGTCACGCCGCCCACCTCGCCCACCTTCGTGAACCGTCGGTTCACGCCCTTGAAGGCCGCAAGCGCATCGCGGATCTGGTCGCGCTTCATGCCCAGATGCCGCGCCACGGCCACCGCCGCGAGCGCGTTCGACACGTTGTGATCGCCCGGCATCGGCAGCACGCAGCCGTCGATGCGCGTGTCCTCGTAGGCCAGCACGATGTCGAAATGCGCCGCGCCGCCTTCATAGCGCAGGTTGACCGCGCGCACATCGGCCTGCGCGTTGAAGCCGAAGGTGCGCACCCGGCGGTCGGCCACCCGCCCCACCAGCGCCTGCACCTCGGCGTGATCGGTGCAACACACCGCCAGTCCGTAGAACGGGATGCGGGAGACGAAATCGTGGAAGCCGTCGCGCAGGCGATCGAAATCGCCCCAGTGTTCCATGTGTTCGGGGTCGATGTTGGTAACGATGGCGATGGTCGCTGGCAGGCGGTTGAACGAGCCGTCCGACTCGTCGGCCTCCACCACCATCCATTCGCCCTGCCCCATCCGCGCATTGGACCCGTAGGCATGGATCACCCCACCGTTGATGACGGTCGGATCGATCCCGCCCGCGTCCAGCAGCGTGGCGACCATCGTGGTGGTGGTGGTCTTGCCATGCGTGCCGGCGACCGCGATGTTGGATTTCATCCGCATCAGTTCGGCCAGCATCTCGGCCCGGCGCACCACGGGAAGGCCGCGGCGGCGCGCCTCGTCCAGTTCGGCGTTGCCGGGCTTGATCGCGGACGAGATCACCACGACCTCGGCTTCGGCGAGGTTCCCGGCCGCCTGACCGATGAAGATCTTCGCGCCGAGCCCGGCCAGCCGGTCGGTGATCTTGCTGGCCTTGAGGTCGGAGCCCTGCACCTGGTAGCCGTGGTTCAGCAGCACCTCGGCAATGCCGGACATGCCGATGCCGCCGATGCCGACGAAGTGGATCGCGCCCAGTTCGAGGGGCAGTTTCGTTGCCGCGTTCATCCGTGCTTCCCAGTGTTTCATGTGCGTGCCTGTCCCGTTTCTTGTGTGCTGCTCAGCCGTTCCACAAGGGCGGCAAGGCGCTGCGTGGCGTCTGGCCTGCCCTGATCCAAAGCGCCATGCGCCATCTTTATCGCCGCGCCCGGGTGTTGCAGAACCGCTGCGATATGCCCGGCGAGGTCGGCGGAAACCAGCCTGCGTTCCGGGATCACGATGGCCGCGTCGGCCTGCGCGAGCCCGCGCGCGTTTGCGGCCTGGTGATCGCCCGTGGCGGCGGCATAGGGGATCAGGATCGACGGGCGCCCGATGACCGAGATGTCCGCGACCGACGAGGCGCCCGAGCGCGAGATCACCAATTGCGCCTCGGCCATGCGGGTCGGCAGGTCGGTGAAGAAAGGGCGCACCTCGGCCGTGATGGCGTGTCCGGCATAGAAATCCTTCACGCGGGCCTCGTCCTCGCCGCGGGCCTGATGCGACACCCGCAGACGGCCGCGCAGGTCGTCGGGCAGGGCGGCGATGGCCTCCGGGACGGTGTCGGACAGGATGCGGGCGCCCTGGCTGCCACCGATCACCAGCAGGCTCATCGGGTAGTCGCCGGGCGGGATGTAGGGCGCGCCCGCCTTGGCGAGCACGGCCCCGCGCACCGGGTTACCGGTGAATTCGTGCGCCGTGCCGCCCGGCAGATCGGTCGGCCAGGTGCCGCAGGCGACCATCTGCACGCGCCGGGCGAAGGCGGTGTTCACGCGCCCCAGAACGCCGTTCTGTTCGTGGATCATTCGCGGCAGGCGCAGCAGCGTCGCCGCCGCCAGCGCCGGGATAGACGGGTAGCCGCCGAAGCCCACCACGATGGCGGGCCGGTCGCGCCGCATCGCCGCCGCCGCCGACAGCACCCCGCCCGCGATGCGCAGCGGCACGGCGGCCTTTGCCAGCGCGCCGCCGCGCGCGAAGGTGGCCGAGCGGACCTTGTCGATCGTCACCGCCTCGGGAAACCCCCCGGCATAGCGCGCGCCGCGTTCGTCGGTGGACAGCTTCACGCGCCAGCCGCGGGCCAGCATTTCCTCGGCCAGCGCCTGTGCGGGGAACATGTGCCCGCCGGTGCCGCCCGCCGCGATCACGAGAAGCCGCGCCACGCTCAGCCCGCCCGGCGCCGCAGCAGGTCTTCCATCCGGCCCTGCGGACGTGTCCGGGTCAGCGCCAGCAGCATCCCCACGGTGATCCCCGCCGCGATCACCGAAGATCCGCCATAGGACACGAAGGGCAGCGTCATGCCCTTGGTGGGCAGCAGCCGCACCGCCACGCCGATGTTGATCATCGCCTGCATTCCCAGCACGCAGGCCAGCCCGGTGCCGGCATAGCGCACGAACGGGTCGCGTTCGCGCAGCAGCCGCGCCAGCGAGCGCAGCGTCACCGTCGCGTAGAGCGCGACGATGATCAGCACAAGGATCAGGCCGTACTCCTCGGCCGCGACGGCGATGATGAAGTCGGTATGCGCGTCAGGCAGGTAGGACTTCACCTCACCCTCGCCGACGCCGACGCCGAAAACGCCGCCCTCGCGGATCGCGTTCGCGGCATAGCCGATCTGCGTGTTCGGGTCGATCTCGGCCGACAGATACCCGTCGATCCGCCGCGCGACGTGCTCGGACGCGTTGTAGGCCGCGACCCCGCCCGCCACGACCAGCCCGGCGATGGCCACCATCAGCAACATCGGCGCGCCGGCCACGAAATACATCACCCCCCAGCCGAACAGGATCAGGCTGGCCTGACCGTAATCGGGCTGCATGGCGAGGATGCCGACGATCACCGTGGTCAGCAGGGCCGAGATCGACCGCCCCGGCGGCCCGCCAAGGTCCTGCGAGGCGGCCATCAGCCAGGCGGCCAGGATCACGTAGGCGGGCTTGAGGAACTCGGACGGCTGAAACGACCCGAAGCCCAGCGAATACCAGCGGATCGCGCCCTTGCCGAAATTGGTCCCGAAGAACGGCAGCAGGCACAGCGCGGCGAAGGTCAGCACGAAGGCGATCACGCCCGCCCGGCGCACCTGCTGCGGGCTCATCATGGAGCAGATCAGCAGCGCCACGAAGCCCATCGCGCCGAACACCGCCTGCCGCTGGACGTAGAAGAACGGCTCCAGACCGTTGCGGTAGGCCAGCGGCGGCGAGGCGGCGAACCCGAGCAGCAGCCCGATGCCGAACAGCGCACACACGCATACGAGCGTCCATCGGTCGATGGTCCGCCACCATTTCGGAAGAAGCGGCTCGCCCACCGTGACGGGGGCGGCGCCATGCACCATTTCAGTCATGGATCTGCCTGTCCTGTCCCGCACGGCGCCCGCGCCGCCCGGATATGTCGTCTGCTCTGCCTGCCCGTGTGTCCGGGCTTGTCGGGCAATAATACAGGAAACCGGCGGCGCGCGCCAGCAAAACGGCCCCGGCGGGCTTTCAGCGCGCGTCGAGCGCGGCCACCGCGGCGATGAAGGCCTCGCCGCGCTTCTCGAAGTCGGGAAACTGGTCGAAACTGGCCGCGGCGGGGGCCAGCAGCACGGTGTCGCCCGGCTCCGCTTCTGCCGCAGCGGCGGCGACCGCGGCGTCCAGCGTCTCGCAGATCTCGTGCGGGATGACGCCAAGCTGCAACGCGAAATCGCGCGCCGAATGGCCGATCAGGTAGGCCTTGACCACCGCCCCGAGGTCGGGCGCCAGCGCCGCGATGCCGCCCTCCTTGCCCAGCCCGCCGGCGATCCAGCGGATGCGCGGAAAGGCGCGCAGGGCCTGCGCGGCGCTGTCCACGTTGGTTGCCTTGCTGTCGTTGACGAAGGTGACACCCGCGCGCGTGGCGACGGTCTGGCTGCGATGGGCAAGGCCCGCGAAGCTGCGCAGCCCCGCCTCGATCGCACGGGGGGCGAGGTTCAGCGCCCGTAGCGCGGCATAGGCGGCACAGGCGTTCTGGTGGTTGTGGGTGCCCGGCAGGCCCGGAATTCCGCGCAGGTCGATGCTGCCGATCTGCTTGCCCTTGCGCGTCTCGGCCAGGAACCCCTTGCGGGCATGCACGTTCCAGCCCGGCCCGGCCAGTTTTCGCGCCACCGACACGCGGATCACGCGCGGATCGCCCGGAGCCTCGGCCATCTGCCCGGCAAGGAACAGCCCCTCCGCCTCGTCCACGCCGATCACCGCTCGGTCCGGTCCGCCTTCGGCGAAAAGCCGCCGCTTGGCCGCGAAATAGCCGCCCATGCCGCCATGCCGGTCCAGGTGATCAGGACTCAGATTGGTGAAGACGGCGATGTCCGGGGTCAGCGCGCGGGCAAGGTCGGTCTGGTATGAGGACAGTTCCAGCACCACGACCGCACCGTCGCCCGGCGGGTCGATGTCGAGAACCCCGCGGCCGATATTCCCGGCCAGTTGCGCGGGCACGCCCGCGGCCTGAAGGCAGTGGTGGATCAGCGCCGACGTGGTGGACTTGCCGTTCGATCCGGTCACCGCGATCACGCGCGGAGGCGTGTCGTGGTCCGCGAACCCGTCCGTGGCGAGCGACCGGAAGAACAGGCCGATGTCGTTGTCCACCGGCACCCCGGCTTCCAGCGCGGCGCGGATCACCGGGTTGGGCGCAGGATAGAGATGCGGGATGCCGGGCGAGACGACGAGGCAGGCGATGTCGTCGAAGGCGCCGGGACGGGTCAGGTCACGCAGCGCGATGCCCTCGGCCTCGGCCCGCACCCGGCCCTCGGCCCCGTCGTCCCAGGCCAGCGGCACGGCGCCGCCCGCGCGCAGCGCGCGCGCCGCGGCAAGCCCCGAGCGTCCCATGCCAAGCACCGCCACGTTGAGATCGTCGAAACCGGAAACCGGGATCATGCGCTGTCCTTCCGCCTGATGTCACGCGCCGGTGTCGCGCGTCGGGGCGGAACGGTCAAGCCGGGCGGCGGGCCCCGTGGCCGCGCGCCAGCGCGGGCATGGGGACATGTCGTCCCGCGCGCGTTCGCGCGCGGGTCCGGTTGGCAGGATCAGCGGATCTTCAGCGTGGCCAGCCCGATCAGCGCGAGGATCAGCGACACGATCCAGAACCGGATCACGATCTGCGGCTCCTGCCAGCCCTTCTTCTCGAAATGGTGGTGGATCGGCGCCATCAGGAACACCCGTTTGCCGGTGCGCTTGAAATACGCAACCTGGATGATCACCGACAGCGCCTCGACGACGAACAGCCCGCCGACGATGGACAGCACGATCTCATGCTTGGTGGCCACCGCGATCGCCCCGAGCGCGCCGCCCAGCGCCAGCGACCCGGTATCGCCCATGAACACCGCGGCGGGCGGCGCGTTGTACCACAGGAACCCCAGCCCACCGCCGACCAGCCCGGCCACGAAGATCAGAAGCTCGCCCGTGTCGGGCACGTAGTGCACATCCAGGTATTCGCTGAAATCGACCCGCCCCACCGCGTAGGCGATCACGCCCAGCGCGGAGGCCGCGATCATCACCGGCATGATCGCCAGCCCGTCGAGCCCGTCCGTGAGGTTCACCGCGTTCGCCGCGCCCACGATCACCAGCATCGAGAACGGGATGAACAGCAGCCCGAGGTTCAGCAGCATTTCCTTGAACAGCGGGAAGGCCAGTTGCCCGGTCAGCTCGGCCGGGTGGAACAGCATCGCCCAGCCGGCCGCCACCGCCGCGATGCCCAACCCCAGCGCCATGCGCGTGCGCCCCGAGACGCCCTTCGTGTTGTTCTTGCTGACCTTTGCGTAATCGTCCGCAAAGCCGATCGCGCCGAAGCCCATCGTGACCAGCAGCACCATCCAGATATAGGGCGTATCGAGCCGCGCCCACAGCAGCGTGGACACAACCAGCGCACCCAGGATCAGCACGCCCCCCATGGTCGGCGTGCCTGCCTTGGTCACGAGGTGGCTTTCCGGCCCGTCGTCGCGGATCGGTTGCCCGAAGCGCTGGCGCTTGCGCAGCAGGTCGATCAGCGGGCGACCGAACAGGAAGCCGAAGAGGAGCGCGGTGAAGAACGCACCGCCGGCGCGGAAGGTGATGTAGCGGAACAGGTTGAAGGCGTCGCCGCCGTCGGAGAAGGCCGCAAGCCAGTAGAGCATCAGATCGTCTTTCCAGATGTGTCGGGGCCGGATGTGTCGGGGCCAGAGGTGTCAGGGCCAGAGGTGTCGAGGTCGGGTGTGCCGATTTTGCCGGCGCGCCGCGCGCCCGGCGCGGCGGCTCGGCCAAGCGCCCGCAGCGCCGCGACCACCGGACCGAGCCGCGCGCCCAGCGATCCCTTGACCAGCACCACGTCGCCGGGCGCGGCGATCTCCGGCAGGCGGTCGGTCAGCGCCGCCGCCTCGGCCACGCGCTGCCCGCGCCGGGCCTCGGGCAGCGCCGCCCACAGATGCGCCATGCGCGGCCCCGCGCAATGCACCACGTCCACCGCCGCCATCGCCGGGTGGTCCGCCAGCGCGGCATGCAGCGCGGCCTCGTCCGGGCCAAGTTCCAGCATGTCGCCCAGCACGGCAACGCGCCGCCCGCCGCTTTCCGGTGCGTGCAGGGCCAGCACCTCCAGAGCGGCACCGACAGAAGTCGGGTTGGCGTTGTAGGCATCGTCGATCAGCGCGAAGCCCGCGCCGCTGCCCTCGTCCAGGACGACCCGTTCCAGGGTTCCGCGACCGCCCGGCGGCTGCCAGCGCGCCAGACCGCGCGCGGCGCGCACGGGATCGAGCCCGAGCGCATGTACGGCGCATAGCGCCCCCAGCGCGTTCATCGCGAAATGCCGCCCCGCCGTGTTCAGGATAACCGGCACCGCCTGACCTTCGATCCAGGCGTGGGCCACCGTCCGCCCGGCCTGCACCGACAGATCCGCCAGCCGTGCATCGCAGTCCGGCCCGATGCCGAAGCGCAGGACCGGCGCCTCGCCCGCGCCGACCACAAGGATCGGCGTGGTGTCCAGATCACCGTTCAGCACCGCGATGCCGCCCTGCGCGAGCCCGGTGAAGATCGACGCCTTCTCCCGCGCGATGCCGTCCAGTCCATCGTCGAAAGCTTCAAGATGCGCGGCGGCCACCGTCGTGACAAGCGCCACGTCGGGCCGGGCTAGCGCGGCCAGCGGCGCGATCTCTCCGGGGTGATTCATGCCGATCTCGATCACCGCGAAATCGGCATCGGCCGGGCAGCGCGCCAGAGTTAGCGGCACACCCCAGTGGTTATTGAAGCTTTTCTCGGCGGCGTGGACGCGGCCCAGCGGCGCGAGCGCGGCGCGGAGCATCTCCTTGGTAGAGGTCTTGCCCACCGACCCGGTCACGGCGACGACCATCGCCCGCGTTCGCGCACGCGCGGCGCGGGCCAGCGCCTCAAGCCCGGCCTGCACGTCGGGAACGACCAACAGCGGCGCATCGGCGGGAACGCCGTCGGGCCGGCGCGACACCAGCGCCGCCGCCGCGCCCTTTGCCAGCGCATCGGCGACGTAATCATGGCCGTCGCGCGCGTCCTTCAGGGCGATGAACATCTCGCCCGGCGCGATGCTGCGGGTGTCGATAGACAGGCCCACGGCCTGCCAGTCGCCCACCGTGTGCCCGCCGGTGGCTGCCGCAGCTTCGGCGGCGGTCCAGAGCGCGGCGGTCATACCGGCTTCCCGTCGAGCGCGGCCACCGCGACCGAGGCGTGTTCCACGTCGTCGAACGGGAACACGTCGTCGCCGATGATCTGGCCGGTCTCGTGGCCCTTGCCCGCAATCAGCAGCGCATCACCGGGCCCGACAGCATCGACACCGCGCAGGATCGCCTCGGCGCGGTCACCCACCTCGAGCGCGTCGGGGCAGCCGTCGCGCACCATCGCGCGGATCGCGGCCGGATCCTCGCGGCGCGGGTTGTCGTCGGTCAGGATCACAGTGTCGGCATGGGCTGCCGCCGCCTGCCCCATCAGCAGACGCTTGCCCGTGTCACGGTTCCCGCCCGCGCCGAACACCAGCACGATCCGCCCCATGACATGCGGGCGCAGCGCCTGCAGGGCGGTGGCCACAGCGTCGGGCGTGTGGGCATAGTCCACGAACACCGCCGCCCCGTTGGTGCGCGTCGCGGCGAGTTGCATCCGGCCGCGCACAGTGGTCAGGCGTGGCAGGGCCGCGAACACCTCGTCCGGGTCCTCGCCGCCAGCGATCACCAGTCCGGCCGCGACCAGCACGTTCGCGGCCTGAAAACCGCCGATCAGGTTCAGCCGCATCTGCCGCGCGGTGCCCTGCCAACCGAAGCGCAGGTCCTGCCCGGTCGCGTCGAAGCGCATCCCCTCGATCCGCAGGCGCGCGCCCTCGCGGTGCCCGATGCCGATCACTTCCTGCCCGCGCGCGGTGGACGCCTCGGCCAGCGCGGCGCCGCGGGGATCGTCGAGATTGGTCACCACGATGCCGTCCTGCGGCAGCAACCGGTCGAACAGGCCGCGCTTGGCGTCGAAATACGCCTCCATCGTTTCGTGGTAGTCGAGATGGTCCTGGCTGAGATTGGTAAAGCCCGCCGCCGCCAGCCGCACCCCGTCCAGCCGCCGCTGGTCGAGCCCGTGGGACGACGCTTCCATCGCCAGATGCGTGACCCCGGCTTGCGCCATCGCGGCAAGGTGGCGATGCAGCGTGATCGGGTCGGGCGTGGTGTGACCCAGCGGCGCCTCGTAGGCGCCTTCCACTCCGGTGGTGCCCAGATTGGCCGCCTCTCGTCCGAGCGCCGTCCAGATCTGACGCGCAAAACTCGCGACCGAGGTCTTGCCGTTGGTGCCGGTCACCGCGACCACAGTTTCGGGCTGGCCGCCGAACCACAGCGCGCAGGCATAGGACAGCGCCTGACGCGGATCCTCGGCCACGATCAGCGCGGCATCGGCATCCGCCAGCGCATCCTGCGCCAGCGCCGCCCCCGCGCGGTCTGTCAGGATCGCCGCCGCGCCCTGCGCCAGAGCCGCATCCACGAAGGTGGCACCGTGCACGCTGGCACCCGGCAGCGCCGCGAACAGATGGCCCGGCGCGACCTGCCGACTGTCCACCGAAAGCCCAGTGATCCGCGCGTCCTGCCCGCCCTGCGCGTGCAGGCCGAGCGCGTGCAGGCTTCGTGTCGCGTGATCCGCGTGCATGGTGCTTGCCCCCTACTGGCCGTTGCGCGCTTCCCGTAGCCCGGAATGCAGGGCGGGTTCAATCTCGGGCCGCATTCCAAGCAGCGGCGCGACGCGGCGGATCAGTTCGGCGGTGACAGGAACAGCGGTCCAGCCCGCCGTGCGCATCGGCTTGCCGTTGACCACCTCGTGCCCCTCGTCGAGCGTGATCGCGAAGACGTATTTCGGGTCATGGGCCGGAAACAGACCCGCGAAGGTGGCCAGCACGCGGTCCTTGTAGTAGCCGCCGGTGGGCTTGGGCTTGTCGGCGGTTCCGGTCTTGCCGCCCACGGCGTAACCCGGCACTTCGGCGAAGCTGGCGGTGCCCCTGGTGACAACCGCGCGCAGCATGTCCCGCGCCGCGCGCGAGGTCTGTTCGGAGACGACGCGCGGGCCGACCTGACGGCCGGTCTGGCGCAAAAGCGTCGGCGTGACCTTGGTGCCGCCATTGAGCAGCGAGGCATAGCCCGCCGCGAGGTGCACCGGGCTGGTGGACAACCCGTGGCCGTAGGAAATGGTCATCGACTGGATCTCGCCCCAGTTGGCGGGCAGCAGCGGCTTGGCGTTGGGCGCCTCGATCAGTTCGACCGGCACCGGGTCGAGAAACCCGAGCCGCCCGAGGAAATCGCGCTGCGCCGGGCCACCGATCTTTAGTGCCAAATGCGCCGTGCCGATGTTGGAGGATTTCACGATCACGTCGGTGGCAGACAGACGCGGGCCGTAGTTGCGGAAATCGCGGATCCTGTGGCGGCCCCAGGTCAGCGGACCCTGCGTGTCGACCATCGTGTCGGGGGTGACGATACCCTGTTCCAGCGCCTGCGCGACGGTAAAGATCTTGAACACGGAGCCCAGTTCATAAACCCCCTGCACCGCGCGGTTGAACAGAGGGCTGTCGGCCTGGTCGCCCTTCACCAGCGGTTGTGGGCGGTGGTTGGGGTCGAAATCCGGCAGTGAGACCATCGCCACGATCTCGCCGGTGTGAATGTCCATCAGAACGCCGCTCGCGCCCTTGGCACCAAGCAGCCGCATCCCGCCGTCCAGCACCTCGCGCATCGTGGCCTGGATCGTCAGATCGATCGAGAGTTGCAGCGGGCTGTCCAGTTGCGCGGGGTCGCGCAGACGGTCGTCGAAGGCCTTTTCGATCCCGGCGACGCCGACGAGTTCGGCCGCGCTGACGCCTTCGCGCCCGAAGCGCGCGCCGCCGAGCACATGCGCGGCCAGCGCGCCGTTGGGATAGAGCCGCATGTCGCGGTCGGCGAACAGAAGGCCCGGATCGCCGATGTCATGCACGGCCTGGATCTGTTCGGGCGACAGCGTGCGGCGGATCCAGACGAACTTGCGGCCGCTTTGCAGCCGCGCGGCCAGTGCGTCGCCGTCCAGATCGGGGAAGATGCGCGCCAGTTCGGCGGCCGCAAAGGGGATGTCCACCATTTCTTGCGGGTGGGCATAGAGCGCGCGGGTTACGACGTTGGTGGCCAGCACGCGCCCGTTGCGATCCACGATGTCGGCGCGGGCGCTGGTGATGCCTTCGCCGCCAAGGGCATGGGCAGGCTCCACCGGGTCCGATGTGGACAGCGCGCTCATGCGCAGGCCCACGGTGCAGAAGGCGGCAACGAAGAACAGCCCGATCACGAGGATGCGGCCCTCGGCGCGGCGGCGGGCGCGGTCCTGGATTTCGCCGCGCCGTTCGGCCAGGTTGGCGCGTTCGATCAGGTCCGGGTTCTCTCCCCGGTCGCGGGCGCGCAGGATGCGGGCCAGAGGGCGCAGCGGGCGGCGCGGCGGCGCGGCGGGCGCCTCGGGGCCGACACCATGGGCGTGCGGATGGCGTGGCAGGTCGGTCATGGCTGGCCACCGGACGGCACGGCCGAGGACAGGATCGGGTCCTGCGGCGGATAGGCAACCTGGTCGAGCCGCCCGAAATGGTCCGGCGTCATCGGCAGAAGGCCAAGCTTTTCAAAGTTCAGCGCGGCAAGCGCGCGCAGCCGGTCGGGGCGGTTGAGATAGGCCCATTCGGCGCGCAGCACGGTCAGTTGTTCTTGCAGGAAACCGATCTCGCGCTGAATCTGGCGCACCTCGGCCAGTGCCTGCCGGGTGCGGTAGTTTTCCTGGTAGGCCCAGAAAGCCAGGCCGAGCACCATGCCGCCCAGAACGAGCCCGATGATCACGCGCATGCCTCTACCCCTCCAGCACCAGCCGGGGCAACCCCAGCGTCGTTCTGTCCACTGCGCCCGCAGGCGCATCGGTGCGCCGTGCCAGCCGCAGCTTGGCCGAGCGGGCGCGCGGGTTCGCCGCCAGTTCGGCTTCGTCCGGCCCGATCGCCCCGTTCTTCACCATCTCGAAGCGCGGCGCGTCAGCGCCCATGTCGGGCGCGAAGCGGTTGGCCCGGCCCGCACGGCCCGACCGTGCCTGGAAGTACCGCTTGACCACACGGTCTTCGGACGAATGGAAACTGACCACCGCCAGCAGCCCGCCCGGTGCCAACGCGCGCTCCGCCGCCTCCAGCCCGGCGGCAAGTTCGCCGAATTCGTCGTTGACCGCGATACGCAGCGCCTGAAAGCTGCGGGTCGCCGGATGACTCTGGCCCGGCTTGGGGCGCGGCAGGCTGGATTCGACGATCCGCACCAATGCGCCGGTCGTCTCGATCGGGGCCTCGCTGCGCCGCTCCACGATGCGGCGGGCGATGCGGCGGGAGGCGCGTTCCTCACCGTATTGATACAGAATGTCGGCAAGCAGCGCCTCGGGCGCACTGTTCACGAGATCCGCCGCCGACGGGCCGTCCTGCGACATTCGCATGTCGAGCGGGCCGTCGCGCAGGAACGAAAAGCCCCTCTCGGGCCGGTCAAGCTGCATCGACGACACACCGAGATCCAGCACCACGCCCTGCACCGGGGTCCCTGCCGCGCGGTCGAGGTTCGAGAACTTGTCCTGCACCAAACGCAGCCGGTCGCCGAAAGCAGAGATCAGCGGCGCGGCCATTTCCAGCGCCAGCGGGTCGCGGTCCACGCCGATGACGGTCTCCGCCCCGGCCTCCAGCAGGCCGCGCGCATAGCCGCCCGCGCCAAATGTGCCATCGATCCAGGTGCCGCCGACCGGGGCGGCGTGATGCAGGATCGGCGTCAGGAGCACCGGCAGATGCGGGGATGCCGCCGTCATGATGCGTTCCAGCCGTCGTTGAGAAGCTCGGTGATGTCGCGGTCGTCGCCAAGCGCGTCCAGCACAGCGTCGGCGGGATCATCGCCCGAGTCCTGCGCGTGGAAGTCGCGCGCGTTCCATATCTGAAAGCGATCACCGGTGGCGCAGAACACCGCCTCGCCCTCGTCCAGCAGCCCGATCTTTTCGCGCACCGGGCGCGGCAGAACGATCCGCCCCGTGCCATCGACAAGCACTTCGTCAGACTGGCGGAAGAAGGCCTTTTCGAGCGCAAGGCGGCGCGGCGTGCCGCGCGGCAGGGCGCTGATGCCCGCCTCGATCTCGGCCATGCTTTCGGCGCTGTAGCCTTCGGCAAAGGCCCGGCGCTTGTCGCCGAACACGAGAAACAGTGTCGCTGGCTTGCCTTCGGACCAGTCGGGATCAGAGGACTCGAGCGCCCGGCAGAACTTGGCGGGGATCGAAACGCGCCCCTTGCCGTCCACCTTCTGGGTGTATTCGCCCCTGAACTTACGTTTCACTGCCCCGGCCTTCGCGCCATGCCCCCGAAAACGTGGAAACGGCGGGAAAAGCCGCTGCCACCGCTTTACCCGCCGTTACTTCTATCCCTCTTCGGGGTGGCCTTCCCTGCGCGCGTCTTGGGGACTGCTCTGGCGCGGGACGATCCGTTTTGTCCGGACGAAGCGATTTGCCTGTATGAACCTGCCGATTTTTTTATGTGGCCCCGAAGGGCCCAACCGTTCCTTCCGTGCCAATAGTGATGCCATGGCACCTTATGGCACTCAAGTGTTTTTTATGGGAATTCATGGGAAACGCATGCACCGCACAGAAGGGCACCAGATATTGCGCAACAGGCAGGCAAAGCCACACCATGCAGAAGGCAAACCGCCCGACCCGGATGGACCGGATCGGGCGGGTTGGCGGCGGTACCGGGAAATTCCAGGAATTCCCGCCCTCCGCGACGACGAATCACGGGACCGTGTGGTCAGGCGAACCCGTCTCGGACAAGGTTGCGGGCGATCTGCCTGTAGGGGTCGGCAAGTGGCCCATCGCCCGCAGCGATCGGGGTTCCGGCATCGGCGGCAAGGCGCACATCGACATTGAGGGGCAGCGCACCAAGATAGGGCAACCCGTGCCGCTCGGCCTCGGCCGCGACGCCGCCATGACCGAAGATGTGATCCTCATATCCGCATTGCGGGCAGATATGCGTGCTCATGTTCTCAACCAGCCCGACGACTGGCGCATTGAGCCGCTGGAACATCTCGAGCGCACGCCGCGCATCCATCAAAGCCACATCCTGCGGTGTGGATACGATCACCGCCCCGGCAAGGTTGTATTTCTGGCACAGCGTCAATTGCACGTCGCCTGTGCCGGGCGGCATGTCGATCAGCAGCACATCGAGCTTGCCCCATTCGACTTGCCCCAGCATCTGCTGCAGGGCGCCCATCAGCATAGGGCCGCGCCAGACCACTGCCTGGTCGGGATCGACCATCAGGCCGATGGACATGACCGTGACGCCATGCGCGGTCAGCGGGATGATCGTCTTGCCGTCGGGCGATGCGGGCTTCTTGCTCACACCCATCATGCGTGTCTGGCTGGGGCCGTAGAAATCCGCGTCGAGAAGCCCGACGCGGCGCCCTTCGCGCGCCAGAGCCACGGCGAGGTTGGCCGAAACGGTGGATTTTCCCACACCGCCCTTACCCGACCCGATGGCCAGGATGCGGTCCACGCCGGGCACGTCCTGCGGCCCCTTGGTGTCGGTGCCGTGGCGACCGATCTTCAGGGCGGGCGGCGGGGTGTCGCCCCCGCCGGGCCGGGCCGGGCGCTGCGGGGCAGGACCATGTGCGGTCAGAGCGACCGACACCCTCTCCACGCCCGGCAAGGCGGCGACACGTTCTTCGGCCTGCTGGCGCACGGGATCCATGCGGCGGGCGGTGTCGGGGTCCGGTGCCTCGATCACGAACTGCACCGCGCCGTCGCGGACCGTGATTGCGCGCACGAGGTCAGCTGCTCCGAGCGTGCTGCCCTGCGGCAGCGCGATCCCGTCCAGCGCCGACATGACCTGTTCCTTCGTGACCGACATCGCTGCACCCCTTATGTTGTCTGTGTTGTGGTGAATTACATGGGGACGGACCCAGCCGAAAGGCAACGGCCAGACCGGACCAAAACGGATGCAAAACCGGCCGCGGCGCATGACCTATGCGGAAACTGCATGGCAGGCTTGCGTTTCAAGCCATTGTGCAAGCGCAGCATCATGCTATCTTTCTTTCAACAGCAGAAGGAAAGGTTGATCTTTGATCGGCTCGGACCTGACGCTCCACGGTTCAGAAGGCCCCTCCTCCTCCCTGGGCTTTCTGTTTTTAGCGGCGGCACCCTCCTCCTCCCTGGTGTCGCCGCTTTTTTTTGCCCGAATCCGCAAATGCCGACGAATCATACCGCTGGATGACGCAATAGCGACGGAGGCGCTCTGCTCCGATCTTAACAATTAATTCATCTTTGAGAAAAAATCAGCCGCTTGCGGCGGCGCCTGATGCTTTTCCAAGCTGCGCGCAAACCCCGATCAGGTCCTCGATATCCACCGGCTTGTGGTGCACCGACACGATCGACCCCACCTTGGCGCGCAGTTCGTCCTCGCGCACGTCGGCGGCGCCGGTCACGACGATGACCTTGCAGCCGGGGCTGACCTTTTCGACCGTCATGGCCAGCGAAAGCCCGTTTTCGCGGCCAAGGTAAAGATCCAGAACCATCGCGTCGAACGCGGTCTCGCGCAGAGCCGCTTCCGCATCTTCGAGGGTTGCCGCTTCGGACACGCTGTAGCCCAGATCGCCCAGAACCGAACGCCAGAGAAGTCGCAGGTTCGGGTCATCCTCAACGATCAGATATTTCAATGTCGGGCTCCGATGCGGCAAAAGGTTGCGGGCTGAAAGAACGCATATCGAAAGACACCAGGGGTTTCCAGCCCTGCCGCGCGCGTAAAAACGTATATCTTTCCGACAGATTCAGAACGGCGTGTTGTCCGCCATATCGGCACTGGTGACGAAGCGGGACACAACGTGCTTCTCGCCGGCCTTGTCGAATCCCACGCTCAGCTTGTCGCCTTCGGTGCCCAGCACGGTCCCGTAGCCGAACTTCTGGTGGAACACGCGATCGCCCTCGGCGAAGGCGGAGACCGCCTGCAGGTCGATCACGGGCGCGAAACTGTCCTTCGGCTGACTGGTGCCGCGTTGCCCGCTGCGCGACTGTAGTCGCCGCCAGCCAGGCGAGTTGTAGACATTGGCCGACGCCGCCGCCGATTCGATGCGCGAGTCGCCCCGCGCGCCCGCCGCCGCCCCATAGCCGCCACCGTACAGGCCCGGCGGGGTCAGCACATCGACATGCGCTTCGGGCAACTCGTCGATGAACCGCGAAGGAAGCGCGGATTGCCACTGACCATAGACCCGCCGGTTCGCGGCAAAGGAGATGGTGCAAAGTTCTTCGGCGCGCGTGATGCCGACATAGGCGAGGCGACGCTCCTCCTCCAGACCCGTTTCCCCGCTCTCGTCCATGGACCGCTGCGAGGGGAACAGCCCATCCTCCCAACCCGGCAGGAACACGACCGGGAATTCCAGCCCCTTGGCCGCGTGCAGTGTCATGATGCTGACCTTCGCGCCGCCCTCGTCCGTTTCGTTGTCCATGATGAGCGCGACATGTTCGAGGAAACCCTGCAGGTTCTCGAACCCCTCCAGCGCCTTCACCAGTTCCTTGAGGTTCTCCAGACGGCCCGGCGCCTCGGGCGTCTTGTCGTTCTGCCACATCGCGGTGTAGCCGCTCTCGTCGAGGATCTTCTCGGCCAGTTCGATGTGATTGTGCCCCTCATCCAGCACCTCTGCATGCCATTGGCCGAGCAGCGACAGGAAGCGCGTCAACTCCGCCTTGCCCTTGCCGGACATCTCGCCAGCGGCCAGAACGATCTTCGCACCCTCCACCAGCGGCACGCCGTTCGCCCGCGCGGCGCGCTGGATCTTCTGTACCGCCTTGTCGCCGAGGCCGCGCTTGGGCGTGTTCACGATCCGCTCGAACGCGAGATCGTCTGCCGGACTGACAACCAGCCGGAAATAGGCCATCGCATCGCGGATCTCGAGCCGTTCGTAGAAGCGCGGCCCGCCGATCACGCGATAGGGCAGCCCGATGGTCAGGAACCGGTCCTCGAACGCGCGCATCTGGTGGCTGGCACGCACGAGAATGGCAGCCTCGTCCAGGCTGTAGGGCCGCCCGCCGCGGGTGCCGCCCTGCAGCGCGTCAAGTTCCTCGCCGATCCAGCGGGCTTCCTCTTCACCGTCCCAATGGCCGATCAGGCGCAGCTTGTCGCCCCCGTCCCGGTCAGTCCAGAGCGTCTTGCCAAGCCGTCCGCGATTGCCCGCGATCACGCCCGACGCCGCGCCGAGGATATGGCCCGTGGAGCGGTAGTTCTGTTCCAGCCGGATTACCGCCGCGCCGGGGAAATCCTTCTCGAAGCGCAGGATATTGCCGACCTCGGCCCCGCGCCAGCCATAGATCGACTGGTCGTCATCGCCCACGCAGCAGATGTTGCGATGCCCGCCCGCCAGCAGCCGCAGCCACAGGTACTGCGCGACGTTCGTGTCCTGATATTCATCGACGAGAATGTAGCGGAACCAGCGTTGATACTGCTCCAGAAGGTCGGGATTCGACTGGAAAACCGTCACCATGTGCAGCAGCAGGTCGCCGAAATCCGTCGCGTTCAGATCGCGCAGCCGGACCTGGTAGTCGTCATAAAGCACGATGCCGCGGTTGTTGAAGGCGCTCGCGTCCGCCGCGGGCACCTGCGACGGCGTCAGCGCGCGATTCTTCCAGCCGTCGATCAGCGCGGCAAGCTGGCGCGCGGGCCAGCGCTTTTCGTCGATGCCGCGTGCCGCGATCACTTGTTTCAGAAGGCGCACCTGATCGTCCGTGTCGAGGATGGTGAAGTTCGACTTCAGCCCGGCCAGTTCCGCGTGGCGGCGCAGCAGCTTGACGTTGATGGCGTGGAACGTGCCAAGCCACGGCATCCCGTCCGCGCCCGTGCCCATCAGGTGCGCGACGCGGTCTTTCATCTCGCGCGCCGCCTTGTTGGTGAAGGTGACCGCCAGCACTTCGTTCGGGCGCGCGTGACCGGTGTTCAGCAGATGCGCAATCCGCGCGGTCAGCGCCCGCGTCTTGCCGGTGCCCGCGCCGGCCAGCATCAGCACAGGCCCGTCCAGCGTTTCGACGGCACGGCGCTGTTCCGAATTCAGCCCGTCGAGATAGGGCGCGGGGCGCGCGGCCAGCGCGCGGCGCGACAGCGGCATCTGCGCATCCATGAAGGCGTTTTCGTCATCATCGGTGTTCATGGCGACGAGCATAGGCCAAGCCACCGGCCTTGCAAAGTATTGTTCGCCTAATGTTCTTGTGGATCACCCGCAGTTTTCCGGCGATGCCCAACGCGGCAGGACCCGGCGGTATGAACAATGCGGCACGCATCATGAGCGTTGTAGAGTGCCACCGATGCGTCTAATCCTTTCGGAAGGACACGCAGACGGGGACAAATACATGCCAGAGTTCAAGAAACTCCTGATCGCCAACCGCGGCGAAATCGCCATCCGGGTGATGCGCGCCGCGAACGAGCTCGGCAAGCGCACGGTCGCCGTCTATGCCGAAGAGGACAAGCTGAGCCTGCACCGTTTCAAGGCGGACGAAGCCTACAAGATCGGCGAGGGGCTGGGACCGGTCGCCGCCTACCTGTCCATCTCCGAAATCATCCGCGTCGCCAAGGCCTGCGGCGCCGACGCGATCCACCCCGGCTATGGCCTGCTGTCCGAGAACCCAGATTTCGTTGACGCGTGCGAGGCGAACGGAATCGCCTTCATCGGCCCGAAAGCGGACACGATGCGCGCGCTTGGCGACAAGGCCAGTGCGCGGCGCGTGGCGATTGAGGCCGGTGTGCCGGTGATCCCGGCGACCGATGTTCTGGGGGACGACTGGGACGCGATCCGCGCCGAGGCGACCGAGATCGGCTTCCCGCTGATGCTCAAGGCAAGCTGGGGCGGCGGCGGACGCGGGATGCGCCCGGTCGACGGGCCGGATGACCTTGAGGAGAAGGTGAAGGCCGGCCGCCGCGAGGCCGAGGCCGCCTTCGGCAACGGCGAGGGATACCTGGAGAAGATGATCCTGCGCGCCCGCCACGTGGAAGTGCAGATCCTCGGCGACCGGCACGGCAGCATCTATCACCTCTACGAACGCGACTGTTCGGTTCAGCGGCGCAACCAGAAGGTCGTGGAACGCGCGCCCGCGCCCTACCTGACCGACGCCCAACGCGCCGAGATCTGCGAGTTGGGCCGCAAGATCTGTGCCCATGTGGATTACCAGTGCGCGGGCACGGTCGAGTTCCTGATGGATATGGACACCGACGCCTTCTACTTCATCGAGGTGAACCCCCGCGTGCAGGTGGAACACACCGTCACCGAGGAAGTGACCGGCATCGACATCGTGCGCGCCCAGATCCTGATCACCGAGGGGAAGACGCTGGAAGAAGCCACCGGCATGGCCCGGCAGGAGGACATCACCCTGTCCGGCCACGCGCTGCAGTGCCGTATCACCACCGAGGACCCGCAGAACAACTTCATCCCCGACTACGGCCGGATCACAGCCTATCGCGGCGCGACCGGCATGGGCATCCGGCTCGATGGCGGGACGGCCTATTCCGGCGCGGTCATCACACGCTACTACGACAGCCTGCTGGAGAAGGTCACCGCGTGGGCCCCGACGCCCGAAGCCGCCATCGCCCGCATGGACCGCGCCCTGCGCGAATTCCGTATCCGCGGCGTGAGCACCAACATCGCTTTCGTGGAAAACCTGCTGAAGCATCCGACGTTTCTGAACTACGACTACACCACGAAGTTCATCGACACGACGCCCGAACTGTTCGACTTCGCTGCACGGCGCGACCGGGCGACCAAGATCCTGACCTACATCGCCGACATCTCGGTCAACGGGCACCCCGAAACCAAGGGCCGCGCGGTGCCCGCCAAGGCGGCGATGCCGCGCCTGCCCGATCTGCTGGGCGAACCCGCCCCCGGTACGCGCACGCTGCTGGATGCGAAGGGTCCGCAGGCGGTGGCAGACTGGATGGCCGACCAGAAGCACCTGCTGCTGACCGATACCACCATGCGTGACGGGCACCAGTCGTTGCTGGCCACGCGGATGCGGTCGATCGACATGATCCGCGTCGCGCCCGCATATGCCGCGAACCTGCCCGGCCTCTTCTCGGTGGAATGCTGGGGCGGGGCCACCTTCGACGTCGCTTACCGGTTCCTGCAGGAATGTCCGTGGCAGCGCCTGCGCGACCTGCGCGCAGCCATGCCCAACGTGATGACGCAGATGCTGCTGCGTGCCTCCAACGGTGTGGGCTACACCAACTACCCCGACAACGTGGTGCAGTTCTTCGTGCGGCAGGCGGCGGAAAGCGGCGTGGACGTGTTCCGCGTGTTCGACAGCCTGAACTGGGTGGAAAACATGCGCGTGGCAATGGACGCGGTGATCGAGGCCAACAAGGTCTGCGAAGGCGCGATCTGCTACACCGGGGATATCCTGAACCCGGACCGGGCAAAGTACGACCTGAAATACTATGTCGGCATGGGGCAGGAACTGAAGGCGGCAGGCGCGCATGTGCTGGGCCTGAAGGACATGGCCGGTCTGCTGAAACCGGCCGCGGCCCGCGTTCTGGTCCGCGCCCTGAAGGAAGAGGTCGGGCTGCCGATCCATTTCCACACCCACGACACGAGCGGGCTTGGCGGGGCCACGATCCTCGCAGCGGCCGAGGCCGGGGTCGATGCAGCAGATGCCGCGATGGACGCTCTGTCGGGCAACACCAGCCAGCCGACGCTCGGCAGCGTGGTCGAGGCGCTGCACCACACCGACCGCGACACCGGCCTGTCCATGGACGCGATCCGCGCGATATCGGACTACTGGGAAGAGGTGCGGGCGCAATACGTCGCGTTCGAGACCGGCCAGCAGGCGCCCACCTCCGAGGTCTATCTGCACGAGATGCCTGGCGGGCAGTTCACCAACCTCAAGGCGCAGGCCCGCTCGCTCGGGCTTGAAGACCGCTGGCCCGAGGTCGCGCGCACCTACGCCGACGTGAACCAGATGTTCGGCGACATCGTGAAGGTCACGCCGTCGTCGAAGGTGGTGGGCGACATGGCGCTGATGATGGTCAGCCAGGGGCTGAGCCGCGCGCAGGTTGAAGACCCGGCCACCGACCTGTCGTTCCCCGACAGCGTGGTGGACATGATGAAGGGCAATCTCGGCCATCCGCCGGGCGGCTTCCCCACCGCGATCCAGGCCAAGATCCTGCGCGGCGAGACGCCGCTGACGGACCGGCCCGGCGCATCCCTGCCGCCCGCTGACCTCGAGGCGATCCGTGCGGAGATGGCCGAGAAGTTCGAGATCGAGATCGACGACGAGGACCTGAACGGCGCACTGATGTATCCCAAGGTCTTCGCTGACTACATGGAACGCCATGCGGTCTACGGCCCGGTGCGGACGCTGCCGACGCGCGTGTTCTTTTACGGCATGGAAGCGGGCGACGAGATCTCGGTCGAGATCGACCCGGGCAAGACACTGGAAGTGCGCCTGCAGGCGATGGGCGAGACGCACGAGGACGGCGAGGTGCGGGTATTCTTCGAACTGAACGGCCAGCCCCGCGTGATCCGCGTGCCCGACCGGTCCGCCAAGGCCAGCAAGACCGCGACGCCCAAGGCCGACGCGGGCAACCCGGCCCATATCGGCGCGCCGATGCCGGGCGTGGTCGCCAGCGTCGCGATCCAGCCGGGCAAGGCGATCCGCAAGGGCGATCTGCTGATGACGATCGAGGCGATGAAGATGGAAACCGCGCTGAACGCCGACCGAGACGGCACCGTCAAGGCGGTCCACGTCCAGCCCGGCGCGCAGATCGACGCCAAGGACCTGCTCGTCGAACTGGAATAGCCCCGGCGCGCCAAGCAGGCCCGCTCCAGGCTGTGTCGGGCGGGCCCGCTCAGCCGCCGCGCGACCGGCGGCAGGGCCTGACCTGAAGCGCGTGCATCGCGCTCGCGCCCGCCTCGAACAGGGCAGCACGCGCGCGGCGCAATGGTTCGGAATGCGAGAGCACCGGCGCGACCGGAAGCCCGTCCGTCTCGTCCAACAAAAGCGCCCGCGCGGCTGCGGTGCCAAACACGGTGCCCGGCGCGATGCCGCGTCCCGAGTACCCGAAACAGGCCAACGCCCCCGGTCCGAAGGCGACGATGCGCGGCAGGTGATCCCCGGTCATGGCGATCCGCCCGGACCACACATGCGCGAAGGGCTGTTCGGCAAGCTGCGGGAACAGCGCGGCCAGCCTGCCGCGCGCCCAGGCCCGGTGCACCGGCCCGGTCGGCCCTGCCGCATCGCCCATGCCACCCAGAACCAGCCGCCCCTGCGCATCGCAACGGAAAGAACTCATCACCAGCGCAGTGTCCCATGCCCCCTCACCCCCGGCCAGCACGCTGCGGCGGAGTTCCGGCGGCAGCGGCGCGGTGGCGAACTGCGAATAGCGCACGGTGACGAATTCGGGCCGCAGCGGCGCGGCCATCCCGCCGTGATAGGCATTGGTGGCGAGCAGAACCCTGCGCGCGCGGAGACTGTGCCCCCCGGCCTCCAGCCGCCAGCCATCCGCGGCGTCGTCCCGCGCCAGCGCCGTGACAGGCGTTGTCCCGTGCAGCCGCGCCCCGGCCTGCGCCGCGGCCCGCGCAAGGCCGCGGCAATAGGCCAGCGGCTGCACCGTGCCCGCCCGCGGGTCCAGCAGCGCGCCGTGAAACGCTGCGGTGCCGGTGCGCGCAGCGGTCTCGGCAGCGTCGAGAAGCCGAAGCGGTGCGCCCAGCCGATTGCCCTGCCGCAGCCGGTCCGCCAGAGCGGGCAGCGCGCCGGGCGCGTGGGCACAGTGCAGCGTGCCCGCCCGGACCGGCTCGCAGGCGATATCATGCCGCGAGATCAGCTCGAACACCCGGTCCGGCGCGCAGGCCAGCGCATCGATCAGCCGCCTCCCCGGCCCGGCGCCCATCTGCGCGAGGATCGTGTCGGGCGGCAGCCACAGCCCGGCATTGACCAGCCCGACATTGCGCCCGGACGCGCCCTGCCCGATCTCGCCCGCCTCCAACAGCGCCACACATGCGCCGGTCCGGGCCGCCTCCAGCGCCGCGGCACAGCCGGTGAAGCCGCCCCCGATGATCGCGAGATCGACCCGCGCCGACCGGTCCAACGGCGGCGCCTCTACACGCTCGCTGCAGCTTTCCGCCCAGAGTGTTTCCTGCAATGCGGGCCCCGCGCCGTTCGCCGGGCGCGGCCGCCGCGCCCCGTTCCGCGCCAGCGTGGCATGCCCGCACTCCGCCGCGCAATGCCCTTACACTGCCCGCGCGCCGCACCCGCCCGGCGACTGGAAAAACCTGGCGGCTTCGATAGGGTGCACAAAGCGCCCCGGCGCGCCCACCGATACGGACAGGTCCCGCATGAGTTCCCTTCAACCCCTTGCCAGCGCCGCGGCACTGCGCGACGGTGCTACCGCCCTTGCGCCCGGCATCCTTGCCGCGTTCACGATCGCCGCCGCGGCACGCTTCCTGTCGGAACATTACGGCGCGCCGATGATGCTGTTCGCGCTGCTGATCGGCATCGCCTTCCATTTCCTGATGGAGCCCGGCAGCCGAGCCGCCGCGGGGATCGAATTCACCTCGCGCCACCTGCTGCGGATCGGCGTGGCGCTGCTGGGCATGCGCCTGACGCTGACCGACGTCGCCGACCTCGGGGCGGGGACCATCGCGATGGTGCTGGGGCTGGTGGCGGTCACGATCGGCGCGGGCGTGCTGCTGGCGCGGGTCTTCGGGCGGGGCACTCAGTTCGGCCTGCTTACCGGCGGCGCGGTGGCGATCTGCGGCGCCTCGGCGGCGCTGGCGATCTCCTCGGTCCTGCGCCCCGGTCCGCGCCTCGAACGCGACACGCTGTTCACCGTGGTCGCCGTGACGCTGCTGTCCACAGCCGCGATGATCGCCTACCCGATCCTGTTCCACCTTCTGGGCTTCGAGCCCCATGCTGCGGGCGCACTGATCGGCGCCACGGTGCACGACGTGGCGCAGGTCGTCGGCGCGGGTTTCTCGATCTCGGAGGACGCCGGAACGACGGCGACCTTCGTCAAGCTGCTGCGCGTGACAGCCTTGCCCGCCGTGGTTCTGCTGATCGCACTTCAGCAGCGCCGGGGCGGCGGCACGTCGGGCAGCGGTGCGGGGCATTTCCCTTGGTTCGCCGTGGCCTTCGTGGGGCTGCTGATGCTCAACAGCTCCGGCGCGGTCCCCGCCGCCGTGGCCGAGGCGGTATCGCTGGTCTCGCAATGGCTTCTGGTGGCCGCAATCGCCGCGCTTGGCGTCAAGACGTCGGTCAAGGCGATGACGTCGCTGGGGCCGGTCTATTTCGCGGTGATCCTGTGCGAGACGCTGGTGCTTCTGGGCCTCGCGCTTGTCGCCTGGACGGTGATCCTGCCGTGATCGTCGCGCGGTCTGGACAGCGCGGCCCGACCCCGGCAAGGCTGGCCGGGTCCCCTTCCGTCCCAAAGGCCCCCAGATGACCGCGCATCCCCGCCCCGACGGCCACATGACCAACGGTGACGTGTCCTTCTGGTTCGCGCAAATGGGCGGCCCGCCGCCTCAGCGCTCGCCCCTGCCCGGCGACACCGAGGTCGATGTCGCCATCGTGGGCGCGGGCTTCACCGGCCTCTGGGCCGCCTATTACCTGCTGTCGCAGGCCCCGTCGCTCAAGGTCGCGCTGATCGAACGGGCCTTTGCGGGCTTCGGCGCATCGGGCCGAAACGGCGGCTGGTGCACCGGCAACTTCGCATGGAACCGCGACCGCTACCTGCATGGCGGCGGCACCCGCGCGGGCGTGATGGCGCTGGAAACGCAATTGCGCGCCACGGTGGACGAGATCTGCCGCGTGGCGCAGGCCGAAGGCATCGACGGCGGCATCCGCCGGACGGACTGCGTCACCTATGCGTGTTCTCCGGCGCAGATGGCCCGCCTGCGCGCCGAACGCGATACCGCGCTCGACTGGGGCGTGCCGCGGGACCGACTGGCGCTGATCGGCGGCACGGAGGCAGGCGCGCGCATCCGCATCGCCGGGGCCGAGGGCGCGCTGGTGGAACACGGCGTCGCCCGGATCCAGCCCGCGCGGCTGGTGCGCGGACTGGCCGAGGCGGTGGAACGCCGAGGCGCCGCGATCCACGAGGGGACGACGGTGACCGAAATCGCGCCCGGCCGTGTGCGAACCGACCGCGGCACCGTACGGGCGCGACACATCCTGCGCGCGACCGAAGGCTTCACCCCCGGCCTTCGGGGCCATGCGCGCACCTGGCTGCCGCTGAACAGTGCGCAGATCGCCACCGCGCCGCTGCCCGCCGCGATGTGGGAACAGATAGGCTGGTCCGGGTTCGAGCTGATGGGCGATGCGTCCCATGCCTATTGCTACGCGCAGCGCACCGATGACGGGCGCATCGTGATCGGCGGGCGCGGCGTGCCCTATCGCTTCGGGTCGGCCACCGACCGCAACGGCGAAACGCAACCCGCAACCGTCGCCGCGTTGCGGGCAATCCTGCAGCGGCTGCTGCCGCAGACCCGCGATCTGCCGATCGAGCACGCCTGGTGCGGCGTGCTGGGCGTGCCGCGCGACTGGTGTGCCACGGTCGGGCTCGATCCGCGCAGCGGCATCGGCTGGGCAGGCGGCTATGTGGGGATCGGGGTGTCCACTTCGAACCACGCGGGGCGGACGCTGGCCGACCTGGTGCTCGGGCGCGACACCGAACGCACCGGCCTGCCCTGGGTCAACCGCCAACCGCGGCTCTGGGAACCTGAACCGCTGCGCTGGCTGGCCGTGCATGGGATGTACCGGCTTTACGCTGCGGCGGACCGGCGCGAGGCCGCGCGCAGGCCGACGACCACATCGCGGCTGGCACGGCTCGCGGACCGGCTGTGCGGACGCTGACCCGCACTGGCCTGATGCACGGTTTACAAGCGGCGGCGTTCCCGCCACTCAGGGCGGACCAGTGTCCGGACCCGGGCAGCCCAGCATGAAACCCGTGTACCGATGCCACAACTCCTGACCCAATCGCTGCGCAATCTTTTTCCGCTGCTTCTGGGCATCGCGCTCTTCGGCATGGGGATATACGCGCTTCAGCACCTGCTGGCGCCGGTCGACCCTGCCGATATCCTGCACACGATGCGCGCGACCCCTGTCGCCGTGATCGCGCTGGCGCTGGCGGCCACGACGGTCGGCTATTCCGCGCTTGTTGGCTATGACTGGTTGGCGCTGCAGTTCATCGGCCGCACGCTGCCGGTGCGGGTCGTCGCGTTCGGCGGCTTCCTTGGCTACGCGTTCGGCAACACCATCGGGATCAGCGTGGTGTCGGGCGGGGCCGTGCGCTACCGGATATATTCGGCCTACGGACTGAACGCCTTCGATGTCGCGGCGGTGTCAAGCTACATCGCCATCGCGCTCGGCACCGGTCTGACGCTGATCGGGCTGGCCGCGCTGGCGCTGAACCCGTCGCTTGCCGCCGCCTACCTTCCGTTCCCGCCCGCCACGGTGGCGGCGGTGTCGGGCGGGGTGGTCGCCGTCTCGGCGCTGGTGATCTTCGGCACATCCTGGAGCCAGCGGTCGCTGCGGGTGTGGCGGTTCGATCTACGCCTGCCGCCGCCGCGCAGCCTCGGCTGGCAGCTGGCGATCACGCTGACCGACGTGGTGGCGGCCGCGTTCACCCTGTGGATATTGCTGCCCGACGGCAAGCCCGACTTCAGCGCCTTCGTGGCGATCTACGGGATCGCCACGATGATCGGCGTGATCAGCCACGTGCCCGGCGGCGTCGGCGTGTTCGAAACCGTGGTGATCGGCACCCTGCCCGCGACCGTCCCGGTGGGCGAAGCGGCGGCGGCGCTGCTGCTGTTCCGCTGCATCTACTACCTCGTGCCGTTCTCGCTGGGCTTCGTGCTGGTCTCGCTGAACGAGGCGCGGCTGGCCGGCGGGGTCGCGGCGCGGTATTTCGGTCGGGCGACCGGGCCGCTGCGCCCCGCGATCGAGGCGATGGGCGGCGCGGTGCCGTCGCTCGCCGCGGTGGCCGCGTTCAGCCTGGGGATCTACCTTCTGCTGGTGTCGATGATCCCGTCCGCGCAGGGCCACGCGCTGGCCGAGGGCGACCTTGTTGCGGCGATCCTGCTGGAAGGCGGCACGCTCGTGTCGGCGGTGGCGGGTGGACTGCTGCTGATCCTGTCGCATGGGCTGGCCCGGCGGATCGCGGCAGCCTTCTGGCTGACGCTGGCGACGCTGGCGGGCGGTGCCGCCGCAGCGCTGCTGAACGATCTGGACGTGGAAAGCGCGGCGCTGCTGCTGGCCGGGCTGGGCGTGCTGGTGCCATTCCGCGACGCGTTCTATCGGCAGGCCAAGCTGACCTCGGGGGTGTTCTCGGCCGGCTGGTTCCTCGTGGTCGCGGGCGTGCTGGCCGGGGTCGGCGCGTTCTTCTTCTTCGTGCATCAGGCCACGCCCTATTCCACCGACCTTTGGACCGAATTCAGCCGAGATGCCGGCACGCCCCGGTCGCTGCGCGCAGGACTGGCGGCTTCGGCGCTGCTGCTGTTCTTCGCGGTCTACATCGCGCTGCGGCCGGTGCGCGCCACGCGCGACACCGCTCCCGAACCCGCCGCGCTGGAACGGGCGGCCGCACTGCTGGACAAGGCGCACAGTCCGCAGGCCTGCCTCGCCCTGACCGGCGACAAGCAGTTCCTTTTCTCGCGCGGCGGCGGCGCCTTCATCATGTATGCCGTGCGCGGATCGAGTTGGGTCGCGCTTGGCGATCCGGTCGGCGCGCCGGACGAGGTCGGTGAGTTGTGCTGGACCTTTGTAGAAAAGGCGGAGCGCGCGGGCGGGCGCGCCGTGTTCTACGAGGCCAGCCATCACCACCTGCCCCAGATGATCGAAATGGGACTGAGCCTGCACAAGATCGGCGAGGAGGCGGTGATCGACCTGCCGCGCTTCAGCCTGTCTGGCGCGAAGTTCAAGTCGATGCGCGCGGCACACAATCGCCGCCTGCGCGAAGGGCTGGACATGCAGGTGCTGGACCCGCCGCACAGCCCGGCACTGCTGGCCGAACTCGGCGCGGTGTCGGACGCGTGGCTTGCCGCCAAGTCCGGGCGCGAAAAACGCTTCTCTGTCGGCCGGTTCGACGCGGCCTACCTCAATCGCTGCCCGATCGCAGTGGTGCGGCACGGTGGCAAGGTGCAGGCCTTCGCCAACATCCTCGCGCCGGGCGACGGGCGCGCCGTCGCCATCGACCTGATGCGCTACCTGCCCGGGCAGGCATCCGGGATCATGGAATTCCTGTTCCTCTCGTTGATCGAACAGTACCGTGATCGCGGCGCGCTGGAATTCAGCCTTGGCACGGCACCGCTCGCCGGGCTGTCGGACCGGTCGGTCGGGCGGCTGTGGAACCGCTTTGGACGGCTGATGTTCCGTCATGGTGGCGCGTTCTACAATTTCAGCGGGCTGCGCGCCTTCAAGCAGAAGTTCCGGCCCGACTGGCGACCGCGCTACATAGCCGTACCGCCGGGCATGTCGCCCACCCGCGCCATGCTGGACGTGGCCTTGCTGGTGGCGGGCGGACCGAAAGGTCTGGTTGGCCGCGCAGAGAATTCCGACGCACGCCGCGCGCCCGCGCCCGGCTGACAGCGCAGCGCGCGGCAGGCCGCCGGCCGCGGGCGCTGTCAGTCCGCCATCAGCACCTTGCGCGCCGCAAGATAGCGCTGGAGCCTGGCCATGTCGGCCGCGCCCAGTCCTGCCAGCCGCCGCAGGTCCAGATTGTCCTCGATATCGGCCAGCTTGACCCGCCGGGCGATCGGGTCGGCCGCCGCGCGGTCCACGAAATCGCCATAGCTTTCATCCGGCGCGCGCGTCATCGCCTCCACCCCGGCAACGACCTCCTCGGGAAAGCCCGCCGCGCGCAGATCCTCGGCGGTGGCGTCGCTGTCCTCCAGCACATCGTGCATCAGCGCGACCGCCTGCGCCGCCGCGCCCTGGACCCGGCCCATGACCCGCACGGGGTGCAGCAGATAGGCCGCGCCGCTCTTGTCGCGCTGCCCGGTATGGGCCTTCACTGCAAAAGCGAAGGCCGCGTCGATCATCTCGTTCTCTTTCATGTGTGTCCTTTCAGCGCCGCCGGTCCCGGACGGACGCGTCCAGAGGCGGCACGGGAACGCGCCGTCGCTGATCAAAACCGTGCGAATTGGGGGAAGTGGTGGGCGACCCTGGAATCGAACCAGGCATGGGTCTCCCCGGCGGAGTTACAGTCCGCTGCCGCACCTTGCAGCACGTCGCCCGACGCCGTGCGGGAATAGCTTTGGCGATTCCGGGCGTCAAGGCGAAAATCCGGCCCGGCGCCGGGCCAGCGCCGCCGCCGGGGGCTTGCCTGCGCGCGCCGCCTGACGCATTGTCCGGGCCTTGCCGCGCAGGGGAGCAGGCCGTGAAGAAACCGAAATGGGTGATCGAGAAGGAACAGGCGCGTCGCGCCTCGGCGGCCGAAACCGTCTGGCTTTTCGGCCACCACGCCGTACGTGACGCTCTGATGAACCCTGCCCGCGATCGGCTCCGGCTGGTGGTCACGCGCAACGCCGCCGACAAGCTGCAGGATGCGATCGTCGAAGGCGGGCTCACGCCCGAAATCGCCGACCCCCGCCGCTTCCCGGTGCCGCTCGATCCCGGCTCGGTGCACCAGGGCGCCGCGCTCGAGGTGCGCCCGCTCGACTGGGGCAGCGTGGCCGAGCGCTGCATGGCGGGGCCCAGCGGACGCGCCGTGGTAGTTGCGCTCGACCGGGTGACCGACCCACACAATGTCGGCGCGATCCTTCGCTCGGCCGAGGTGTTCGGTGCGCGCGCAGTCATCGCGCCCGCCCGCCACTCCGCGCCCGAAACCGGCGCACTTGCCAAGACCGCCTCGGGCGCGCTGGAACGCCAGCCCTACCTGCGGGTGCGCAACCTTGCGGCCACGCTGGAACAGCTGCGCGAGATGGGTTACGTGCTGCTCGGCCTTGCGGGCGAAGCGGAGACCGACCTCGCGGCGGGGCTGGCCGCCCATCCGGGTCGCCCGGTCGCGCTTGTGCTGGGCGCCGAGGGGCCGGGCCTGCGTGAGAAGACCCGCGAGACCTGCGACGCGCTGGTCCGCGTGCCCGCCGCGGGCGCCTTCGGGTCGCTCAACGTGTCGAATGCGGCGGCGGTGTCGCTTTATGCATCGCGCATGGCGGAAGGCTGATGCCGACCGCGACGAAGATCGCCACCTGCTGCTATTGCGGCACCCGCGCGGCGCTGGTGCTGCGCGGCGAAACGCGGCACGAGCTGTCCTGCGCCAGTTGCGGCGCGCCGCTGCACGAGATGAAGCTGCTCAAGGGTGCGGCGCGCCCGGTCCACGCGCCGGACCGCGCGCCGCACCCGCAGCGCCACCCTGGCCCCAAACGCCCGAAGAAAAGGAAGCGCAAGTCGCTTTCGCGCAAACTGTTGTCCGAAGCCTTCGACCTGATCGAGGACATTTTCGACTGACCGCGCGGGGACCGCCCGCGCGACGGCAGCCTGATCACCGATATGTCATCGCCGCCCCGCGCCCCTTTCCGACGGTGCCCGCGCGCCTATGTATCAACCAGATGCAATTGCTGGAACCATTGCATCTTGAAACTGTCCCTCGTTCCACGACTGCGCCCGGCTCATTCCGGGCGCTTTTTTTGCGCCCATCCGCCGCACCTGTCGCCCGGCCCTCGTACAGCTGATTTCTGTGGCACCCTACCCCGCGCCCGTGGCAATGTCGCGCCATGATGACCGATGCAGAGCTGACCCGCCTTCTGAAATCCACCCGCGTGATTGCATGCGTGGGCGTGTCGCCCAACCCGGTGCGGCCCAGTCACTACGTAGCGCGCTACCTTACGCTCAAGGGTTTCCGGGTGATTCCGGTCAATCCCGGCCACGCCGGCACGCGGCTGTTCGGGGAAACCGTGGTCGCCGGGCTTGCCGACATTCCCGCCGAGGCGAAGGTGGACATGGTGGACATCTTCCGCCGGTCGGAACACGTCCCCCCCGTCGTGGAAGAGGCACTGGAACACCTGCCCCACCTGCGCACGGTCTGGATGCAGATCGGCGTGCAGAACGAAGACGCCGCCGAAGCGGCGCGCGCGCGCGGGATGACCGTGGTGCAGGACCGCTGCCCCAAGATCGAATACCAGCGCCTGTTCGGCGAGTTGCGCATGGGCGGCTTCGCCACCGGCGTGATCTCGTCCCGGCTGTGACCGCGACCGCTCAGGGTTGCCACAGAACGGCGCGGCGCCACGGTGCGGGCACCGCCAGCGCGCCCTCGGGCGGCGGCGCGGCGGGATCGAGCGTGCGGACCTGCCAGGCGTCCGCCAAGTCCCCGGGCAGCGCGTAGGGTGGGGCCACGGCCGTCGCGGGAGCGAAGCCAAGGCGTCCGTAGTAGGCCGGATCGCCCAGCACCAGCAGATGCGCGACACCCGCCCGGCCCAGCCGTTCCAGCCCCGCCTGCACAAGCGCGCGGCCGATCCCGGCGCGCTGGCGGTCCGGCGTGACGGCCAGCGGGCCCAGCAGGGCCGCCGTCGCGCCGCGCGTGCCCAGCCCGCACAGCGTGAAGCCACAGTGCCCCGCCACGCGCCCTGCCGTGTCGCGCGCGACCAGTTCGAGCACACCGCCGCTGCCGAAGCCGTGCAGATCCTCCAGCAGCGCGCCAAGGTCCTCGTCCGGCAGCGCCTCTGCGTAAAGCGCGGCAATCCCGTCCCGGTCGTCCGGCGCGGCCGGGCCAATGGGAGGGACCGCGGCGCGCGCAGCCTTTTCGTCCAGCCCCGACCTGCCGCTGCGCCGGTCCAGTTCTGCTACAACGTCGCCAAGGGCAACGTCGCGCGCGGCCAGCATGACCAGCAGGTGATAGATCACGTCTGCGGCTTCCGAGGTCAGCTTCGCCCGATCGCCCTTCACCGCCTCGATGATCGCTTCGACCGCCTCCTCGCCGAACTTCTCAGCGCATTTTTCGGGGCCCTTGGCAAACAGCCGCGCCGTCCAGGAACTTTCCGGATCGGCCCCGCGACGCGCGGCGATGGTGGCGAAAAGCGCGTCCAGTCCGCTCATGACAGCCGAACCGGAATCCCGGCCGCGGCCATGTGGGCCTTCGCCTCGCCGATCGTATGTTCGCCGAAATGGAAGATCGACGCGGCCAGCACCGCGCTGGCGTGGCCTTCGCTGACGCCCTCGACGAGGTGATCGAGCGTGCCGACCCCACCACTCGCGATGACCGGCACGCGCACCGCGTCGGCGATGGCACGGGTAAGCGGCAGGTTGAAACCGGCGCGCGTGCCGTCCCGGTCCATGGAAGTCAGAAGGATCTCGCCTGCGCCCTTCGCGGTCACGGTGCGCGCGAATTCAACCGCGTCGATGCCGGTGGGGCGTCGGCCGCCATGGGTGAAGATCTCCCAGCGGCCGGGCTCCACGGTCTTGGCGTCGATGGCGACGACGATGCACTGGCTGCCGAATCGGTCCGCCGCCTCGGCGACCACGTCGGGATTGGCGACCGCGGCGGAATTGAACGAAACCTTGTCCGCCCCCGCCAGAAGCAGTTTGCGCACGTCCTCGGCACTGCGCACGCCGCCGCCGATCGTCAGCGGCATGAAGCAATGCTCCGCCGTGCGGGTGGCAAGGTCGTACATGGTTCCGCGGTTCTCGTGGGTGGCGTTGATATCGAGGAAGCACAGCTCGTCGGCGCCTGCCGCGTCATAGGCCTGCGCCGCCGCGACCGGGTCGCCGGCATCGATCAGGTCCACAAAATTGACGCCCTTCACGACGCGGCCGTCCTTGACGTCGAGACAGGGGATGATGCGTGTCTTCAGCATGTGGGCTCCGCAACTGCTGCGGCCGTGATACGCAGCGCGGGGCCGAATGGAAAGGCCCCGGACACTGCGCGCGGCAGGCAGGTCGGCTGCGGCTTGCAGGTGGCGGGGCGATCTAGTCCGCAGGCAGGCGGAACGCGGCGAAGCTGGCCTCGTTCGCACAACGGGCGGGCACCTCCACCGGCGCCTCGAACGTCTGCAACTCCATCCACCGGCTGCAACCGCCGTCGCGCTCCCAGGCGCAGCCGCGGCACGTCTGGACCATCTCGGCCCATTCGCGGGTGGTCAGACGGCCCTCGCGGACCTCCTCGACCAGGTCGACCCCGGCGGCGCGGGCCATGTCCTGGACCAGCCAGAAATGGGTGTTCACATCGCCGAGCGGCTTGGGGGGCTGGCAGGTCATCCGCGTCTCCATGCTTGTACCTGTCCAGCAGACCGGAAACCGTTGCCCGCCGCCTTGACCCAGATCAAGACCCGGGAAGCTGCGCCGCGACTTCGCGCACCACCCGCTGGCGGTCGGCATTGGGCGGGTGCGTGCCAAGGAACACGTCGCCGGGGTCGGGGATGCGGGCGAAGAAATCCGCCCCGCGCACCGGATCGAAGCCTGACCGCGCGGCGATCACCGTGCCCAACGCGTCCGCCTCCAGTTCGAAATCCTTGGAAAACACCCGCGATCCGGCCTGCGCGCCCAGCCGCTGCGCCGCCTCCACCGATCCGGCGTCGCCGCCCGAGGCCGCAACCACCGACCCGATCAGCACCGCACCCCAGACGGCGCTGGCCTGCTGCCGGTCGAGATGCCCCTCGATGTGATGTGCCGCCTCGTGGCCAAGCACAAAGGCCAACTCGTGCGCATTTTCCGTCTCGCGCAGCAGCGGGCCAGTGACGATCAGCAGCGGCCGACCGCTCGCGTCCCGCGTCTGATAGGCATTGGCGGCCACCCCGGGCCGGTCATCGTAGATGATCTTGAAGTCGCAGTTGCGCACCGTACCCCGACTTCGGCAGAGCGCCTCTGCCACCGGCTCAACCCGCGAGACGACCTGCCCGAAAGGAAGCACGGCGCCAGCCGGAACACGCGCGGCGGACACGGTCGGAGCACGGGCTTCGGGGGGTCGCGGCGGCGCCGCGGCACAGCCGGCAACCGCCAGCAGAACCGCTCCCAAACCTGCCATCCGCCCTGCACGCATGCCTGCACTCCTGTCTTCTTTGCCTTGTGCCACAGCGTCCTATGTAAGGTCCATGACCCAACACACCACCGTGATCTACAACGCGAACTGCCCGATCTGTTCCCGCGAGATCGACAGCTACCGGCGCTATTGCGAGGCCCGCACCCTGCCCGTGCGCTTCGTCGATCTCGACCGCGCGGCGCTGTCGCGCTGGGGTCTGACCCCCGAAGACGCGGCCCGCCGCCTGCACGTTGTTCAGGGCGACCGGCTGCTGGCCGGAACCCCGGCCTTCCTCGCGCTGTGGTCGGCGATGCCGCGCTTCCGTCCGCTCGCGCGGATCGTGGCGCTGCCCGGCCTGCGCCAGATTGCAAACGCGGTCTACGAAGGCGTGCTGGCGCCAGCGCTCTATGCGCTGCACCGGCGCCGGGTGCGGCGCGCGCAGGCGAATGGGCCCCTTTAAGCCCGCGCGCGCATGGCCTAGCCTTCGGAAAGACTCCCAAGCACAAGGCCAGTGCCCATGTTTTCCATCGAACACGACTTCGACGCCACCGTCATCACCCTCGTGGATGACCGCGCGGCCCCCCTGTCCGAAGACATCACCGTTCAGGCCTTCGAGGATTGCATCACCGTCGAACAGTACGACCCGCGCCGCGACGATGTGATCCGCATCACCTTCACGCCGGGACAGATCCGCGACCTCGCCGCAGCGCTGAACCTGCCCGAAGGCGTCTACCGGCTGGGCGGGCGGGGCAAAGCCGACAAGGCCTGACCGCGCCCTCCGGTCCCGTCGGCAAGGCCCCCTCGGCCAGCCCGCCCGCAGCGCCGCGTTGCCCGCGCGCGGATCAATCCAGCCGGAACAGCTTGTCGCGCCCCTTCGCACCGCGCAGCAGCGTCAGGCGCGAGGGCGCAACACCCAGATGCGCCGCCAGCAGCTTGCGCACCGCCGCGTTGGCCTTGCCACCCTCGGGCGGGACGGTGACATGCACGCGCAGCGGATCGCCCTCCGCCGCGCCAGGCTCCACCCGCGCGCGGGCGGCGCGCGGAGTGACCCGCACCGCGATGCCGCATTCCGCACCGTCCTGTCCCTCCATGATCGCCACACCCCCTGCCGCCTTGATCCCCGGCGCCAAATGGCACAAGTCAGCATCAGGACCAAGCCCCGGCCGCCCCCGGCCCCCCGCGCGGAGACGCCCATGCCCGACCCGAACCCCGCCGCTCTCGATTTTCTGCTGACCCGGCGCTCGCGCCCGGCCAAGACGCTGGCCGCACCCTGGCCCGCGCGCGACGCGCTGCTGCCGCTGCTGACTGCCGCAGCGCGCACGCCGGACCACGGGAAGCTGGAACCGTGGCGCTTCATCGTGCTGTCCGGCGCGGCGCCCATGCGCCTTGCCGCGCTCGCAAAGCGGATCGGCACCGCGCAGGGCCGCGAGGCCGAACAAGTGGCGAAGATGGCCGACCAGTTCACCCGCTCGGGCTTGTGCGTCGCGGTTATCAGCGCGCCGAAACCATCGCCGAAGATCCCGCAAATCGAACAGGTCCATTCCGCGGGCGCTGTCTGCCTCGCGCTTCTGAACGCGGCGCTGGCGGCGGGCTGGGGCGCGAACTGGCTGACGGGCTGGGGCGCGCATGACCGCGACTTCTGCACCGAAGGGCTGGGCCTCGCTCCCCATGAAACCGTGGCCGGCTTCATCCATATCGGGACGGAAACCAGCGCGCCGCCGGACCGGCCGCGCCCGGACCTTGGCGCGATCACCGACTGGGTTCAGGCATGATCCTGACCGACATCACCCGCGCGCTCGGCCAGATGGGCGATCCGGCCTTCCGGCGCGTCCTGCTGCTGGGTCTCGGGCTGACGCTGGCACTGCTGCTCGGGGCGGCGGCGGGCACCGGCTGGCTGGTGGCGACGCTGGTGCCCGACACGGTGACCCTGCCGCTGGTGGGCGAGATCGGCTTCCTGAACGACATCGCCTCGGGGGTGTCGGTGCTGGGCGTGCTGGGGCTGTCAGTGGTTCTGATGGTGCCGGTTGCCTCGGCCTTCACGGGCCTTTTCCTCGATGACGTCGCAGATGCGGTCGAGGCGCGCCACTACCCCGATGCAGGACCGGCGCGGCGCCAGCCCTTCCTGTCGGCGCTGGCTGACACGCTGCGCTTCCTCGGGGTGATGCTGGTCGCGAACCTTTGCGCGCTGGTGCTTTACCTTGTGTTCGTGCCACTCGCGCCGCTGATCTTCTGGGGGCTCAACGGGTTCCTGCTGGGGCGAGAATATTTCCAGATGGCCGCGATCCGCCGGATGGACGAGGCCAGCGCGCGCCGCCTTCGCCGCCGCCATGCCGGGCAGGTCTGGCTGGCAGGCGCGCTGATGGCAATACCGCTCACGGTGCCGCTGCTGAACCTCGTGGTCCCGATCATGGGCGCGGCCGCCTTCACGCATCTTGTGCACCGGCTGGACCGGCAGGACCGCTAGTCCCGCCCGCCCGGCCCAGCGCGACTTGGGGTTGCTCGGGCATTCCCGGGTTGGGCAGTCCGGTATTCCAGACCCGCGTGCAGGGTGTGTCCGATCACACGGAAGACCGGCGCAAGACCGCGCAGAAAAGGGGCATGACATGGACAACGCCCCCTTCCGCCGGCCCCCGCCTGCGCACCCTGCGCGAACGCGTGCTGCAAGCCATCGTGTTCGAACTGACGGGCATCGCGCTCTTCGCACCGGTCTATGCCGTGGTGACCGGTCGTGGCACGGCCGAGGGCGCGTGGCTTCTGGCGGCGCTCACACTGGTCTGCCTCGCGGCGACACCGCTGCACAACGCGGTTTATGACCGGATCGCGCTTGCCCGCACCGGGCGCACCGCCTGCCAGCGTGGGCCCCGCGCCCGTGTTTGCCATGCGATCAGCCTTGAAGTCACGCTGGCAGTGGTGGAACTGCCGGTGATGATGGGCCTAGGCGGGCACACGCTCGCTGAAACGCTGATGCTGAATGTCGGGCTGACAGTGCTGTTTGTCGGCTGGACCGCGCTGTTCTACTTCGTCTGGGACAAGCTCCGACCGGTCGGCGCCCCGCCGCGCACCCGGCAGCGACGGGCCACGCAGGCCCGCAAGCTCACTCCGCCTCAGCGGATGGTGGTCCCATCCGGTTGAGCACATCGATATCCCGCACCGTGATCGCGCCCGACAGGATGGTGCCGCCGATCAAGATCCAAAGGCCCACGGCCCAGATCGTGGTGATCCGGGCGCGGCGCCACATCTGCGGGTCCGCAGGAGCAGAGGCATGAGTGCCCGGCACGATGTTACCGTCCTCGCCCTGCGTCTTCAGGCGCAGCGGCAGGACCACGAAGAACACCATGAACCAGATCACGGCGAACAGCACGAAAGCCGAGGTGATGCTCATGACCTGACGCCTCCCGCCCGCGCGCCGCTCACACCTGCTCCAGTTCCACGAGGCACCCGTTGAAATCCTTGGGATGCAGGAACAGGACCGGTTTGCCATGCGCGCCGATCTTCGGCTCGCCACTGCCCAGCACCCGCGCGCCGGTGGCGGCCAGCTTGTCACGCGCGGCTAGGATGTCGTCCACCTCATAGCAGACATGGTGGATGCCGCCCGAAGGGTTCTTTTCCAGGAAGCCCGTGATCGGGCTGTTCTCGCCCAGCGGATAGAGAAGCTCGATCTTGGTGTTGGGCAATTCGATGAAGACCACCGTGACGCCATGGTCCGGTTCGTCCTGCGGCGCGCCGACATGGGCGCCCAGCGCATCGCGATACTGCGCCGAAGCGGCCTCCAGGTCGGGCACGGCAATGGCGACATGGTTCAGACGACCGATCATGACTTTCTCCTGCGTTGCGGCTCGCGCGACTTATCTCCCGCCGCACCCGCGCCGACAAGGCGCGGCACCCGGCCCAAAGGTCGCACGCGGCCGCCCAAACCTTCGCAAGGCGCCTATTCGGCGGCCTTGAGTTCGAATCCGCGCGCCAGCATGTCCGACGGGCGCACCGGATAGTCGCCAGAGAAGCAAGCGTCGCAATACTGCGGATGCGCCGCGTCGCGCCCCCCGGCCTCGCCCACGGCGCGATAAAGCCCGTTGAGCGAAATGAAGCGCAGGCTGTCCACCCCAAGATACCCGCGCATCTCGTCCTCGGTCATGGTGGCGGCCAGCAGCTTGTCGCGCTCGGGCGTGTCCACGCCGTAGAAGCACGGCCACGAGGTCGGCGGCGAGGCAATGCGGAAATGCACCTCGGCCGCGCCGGCATCCAGAACCATCTCCTTGATCTTGCGGCTGGTGGTGCCGCGCACCACGCTGTCATCCACAAGGATCACCCGCTTGCCCTGCACCAGCGCCCGGTTCACGTTGAGCTTCAGCCGCACACCCATGTTGCGGATCTGCTCGGTCGGCTCGATGAAGGTCCGGCCCATGTACTGGTTGCGTGTGATGCCCAGCGCGAAGGGCAGCCCGCTTTCGGCGGCATATCCCACCGCTGCCGGCGTGCCGCTGTCAGGGATCGGCACCACGATGTCCGCCTCCACCGGCGCCTCCCGGGCCAGTTCCACCCCGATCTGGCGCCGCGTCTCATAGACCGACCTTCCGCCGATGATCGAATCGGGCCGTGAGAAATAGACATGCTCGAAGATGCAGAACCGGCCCGCCACGCGCTCGAACGGGAAATGGCTGCTCACCCCCTCGGGCGTGATCACCACCATCTCGCCCGGCTCGATCTCGCGGATCAACTCCGCGCCGATGATGTCCAGCGCGCACGTCTCGGAGGACAGCGCATACCCGTCGCCGACCCGACCCAGCACCAGCGGCCGCACACCCAGCGGATCACGCACGCCGATCAGCTTTGTGCGCGTCATCGCCACCACGGAAAACGCCCCCTCGACCCGGCGCAAAGCGTCCTTCATCCGCTCGGGGATGTCACGCTGCAGCGACCGGGCCATCAGGTGGATGATGCACTCGCTGTCGGAACTGCTCTGGAAGATCGATCCGCGCTCGACCAGCTCGCGGCGCAGCGCGTCGGCATTGGTGATGTTGCCGTTATGGGCGATCGCCGCCCCGCCCATGGAAAACTCGCCGAAGAACGGCTGCACGTCGCGGATCTGCGTGTTGCCCTTCGACCCGGAGGTCGAATAGCGCACATGCCCGATGGCAAGATCGCCGGGCAGTTTGTCCATCACCGACTGCTTGGTGAAACTGTCACGGATATAGCCGAAGCGCCGGATCGAATTGAACCCCTGCTCGGCGTGGTGGGTGACGATGCCGCCCGCCTCCTGGCCACGATGCTGAAGCGCGTGCAGGCCCAGCGCGACGAAATTCGCCGCCTCCGAAGTGCCGATAACTCCGAACACGCCGCACTCCTCGCGCAACTTGTCGTCGCCCACCGGCTCGAACGGGTGGCGTGGAAGATCCGACAGGCTGGCGGCGCTGGATCGGCGCGAGGGGCATGTCCGGGAGGGCGGGCCTTCAGGCATAAGGCGTCCGGTGCGGGGGTCTTGCGTCACAGGCGCAGGCTCCGATTCCGTTGCGGTCGGGGCGACACATAGACCCAAAGAAGGACAGTGTCACGAAACGATCACACGGACATCGCGACGCGCCCCCGTCGCTCAGGCATCCGCCCCGCAACTGCCCACGAGTTCCTCGTAACGCAGCAGGATCCAGCCTGGCGCGTCTTCCGGAACCCAGGCGTTCAGGTCCTCCTCGATGCCGGAAAACACCTGCGCGGTCCGGCTTGCCTCGATCATCGGGACCGGGTCGCCCGCAACCACGCGATCGTAGACGATCAGCGCCACGGCCACCAACAGGATGCCCCGAAGCGCACCGAACACGAAACCCGCGCCCTGGTCCAGCCCGCCAAGGGCCGACCGCTGCACCACTGTCGAAAACAGCGGCGTGAACAGCGACACGACGACCAGCGCCAGCGCGAACACGACCGAAAAGGCGGCGATGATCGACAACTCGCACGATCCGCGCAGGAAATCGCCCACGTACGGGATTTCCTTGACCAGCGGCTCTGCCTGCGCGGCGAACAGGAAGGCCAGGATCGCGGCGGCGATCCATCCGGCGATCGCCATCGCCTCGCGCACGAAGCCGCGCGAGTAGGCCAGAAGCGCCGAAACCACGATGACGGCCGCGACCACCCCATCGACAATGGTGAACCCGTCCATGCGTGTCACTCCCCTAAGCCGCTATCCGGCACCGAAAATATCGCCGACAAAGCCGGTCAGGTCGGCCTGCGGGGACAAGGTCATGCCCGAATGCGACACCGCCTTGCCGCCCTTCGGCACGATCGCCTTGGAAAAACCAAGTTTCTCCGCCTCTTTCAACCTGTTTTCCGCCTGCGCGACGGGGCGCACCGCGCCGGACAGGCTGATTTCGCCGAAAACCACGGTTTCGGCGGGCAGCGCCACGTCCTCGCGCGCCGACAGCAGCGCCGCCGCCACGGCAAGGTCTGCCGCCGGTTCGGTCACACGAAGCCCGCCCGCGACGTTCAGATAAACGTCGAGCCCGGCGAACGGGATGCCCGCGCGGCTTTCCAGCACCGCGAGGATCATGGCAAGGCGACTGCCGTCCCAGCCCACGACCGACCGGCGCGGCGTGCCGTGCGGCGCGGGCGCGATCAGCGCCTGGAATTCGCACAAAAGCGGGCGCGTGCCCTCGATCCCGGCAAAGACGGCCGATCCCGCCGCGGGCTCCCCCCGATCTGCCAGGAACAGCGCGGACGGGTTTGCGACCTGCGCAAGCCCGTTCCCGGTCATCTCGAAGACGCCGATCTCGTCGGCGGGGCCGAAGCGGTTCTTCACCGCCCGCAAGATGCGGAATGGATGCCCACGCTCGCCCTCGAAGTAAAGCACCGTGTCCACCATGTGCTCCACCACCCGCGGGCCGGCGATCTGGCCTTCCTTGGTCACGTGGCCGACAAGGATCACCGCGATCCCGCGCCGCTTGGCGAAAGTCGTCAGTTCATGTGCCGTGGCGCGCACCTGGCTGACCGATCCCGGCGCGCTGTCCACCGTATCGAGCCACATGGTCTGAATGGAATCGACCACCACGAGGTCGGGCGCGTCGGCCTCCAGCGTGGTCAGGATATCGCGCAGGTTGGTTTCGGCGGCGAGGCTGACATTGGCATCGGCCAGCCCCAGCCGCTGCGCACGCATCCGCACCTGCGCGCTCGCCTCCTCGCCCGAGACGTAGACCGCGCGCAGGCCCCGGCGGCTGAACGCGGCGGCGGCCTGCAGAAGCAGCGTGGACTTTCCGATGCCAGGATCGCCGCCCACCAGCGTCGCCGAGGCAGGCACCAGCCCGCCGCCGAGCACGCGGTCCAGTTCCGCCACACGGCTTTCGGTGCGCGCGGGCGGCGCCTCTGTCGCGGCAAGGGAAACCAGCGGCACGGTCCGGCCCTTCACCAATCCCGCGCCGCGGCCCGGCCCGGTGGTCAGCGGCTGTTCCTCGATCACGGTGTTCCACGCGCTGCAGGCGTCGCAGCGACCGGACCACTTGGTGTGGGCGGCGCCGCAGGCGGTGCAGGTGAAGGCGGCTTGCTTGGCCATGTGCGCCAGATGCCCGAAGCACGGGGCAGTGACAAGCCGCGCCGCGCCGGCGAGTCCGGAATTTGCCGCGACGCGCGCCCGGCGGTGGCAGCGCGCCCCGTGTCTCGGCATCTCCGCGGCCGGGTGTGGGGGTGCGGGGCCGCCCCGGGACCCGTGTTCGGGTCGCGTCGGCCTCCTGCAGAAGTCCTACAACTGTCCTGCACGAAAAAACCGCCCCTCGGGGCGGTTCCTTTCGTTCGGCTTCTGGGCGGCGCGCTTATTTCTGGCCGCGCAACGCCTGCCAGCCGCCCGCCGCGATCAGGGCCGCGACGCCCGACTTGACCAGCCCGCCCACGACGAAGGGCAGCATGCCCGCGGCGATGGCGCCGGGCAGGTCCAGCGGGGTGATCGCCCACAGCCATGCGACACCCGGCACGAACAGCAGCGTCGCCGGCACCAGCGCCGCAAGGAACAGACGGGGCAAGCCGCGCCCGAAACCGCGTTCCACCATCAGACCGGTGAGCCACGCCATGGCCACGAAACCCAGCAGGTAGCCGCCGGTCGGCCCCATCATGTAGGCGACGCCCGCGCCGCCACCCGCGAAGACCGGCAGGCCAGCCGCGCCCTGCGCGAGGTAGGTCAGCAGTGTCGCGCCCGCCAGCCGCGCGCCATAGGTCAGACCAATCAGCGAGATGGCGAGCGTCTGCAGCGACATCGGGACCGGATACATCGGCACCTCGACGCGCGCGCTCGCGGCGACCAGAAGCGTGCCCGCCAGCACGAGGCCCAGCTTGGCAAGCCAGCTTTCGGTCGGCAGAACGGCTTGGGTCAGGGTCATCTGGCGTGTCATGGGCGCATCCTCTGGGTCACTGGTTTGTGACGTTTTTCGCGGAACCCCGCCCAAAGTCAAGCATCGCCACTTGCACAGGCCGACATGCCGCGCCTAAACGGGCGCATGACCGATACCACCGCTACGTCCCGTCCCGTCCTCGTCACCGGCGCCTCGCGCGGGCTTGGTGCCGCCATGGCGCTGGAACTGGCCCGCCGCGGGCTGCACGTGATGGCGGTGGCGCGCACCACGGGCGGGCTGGAAGACCTTGACGACCGGATACAGCAGGCGGGTGGCAGTGCCACGCTGGCACCTCTCGACATCACCGATGATGGCGCGATGCAGCACATGTGCCGGTCGATCCACGACCGCTGGGGCGGGCTTTCGGGCTGGGTGCATACGGCGATCCACGCCGCGCCGCTTACGCCCGCGCAGTTCATCGACGCCAAGGACTGGACGAAAAGCATCGAAACGAACGTGAACGCGACGCGGCGGCTGATCGCCTATGTCAGCCCGCTACTGGGCGCGGGGCCCGGCCCGCTGGCGGTGTTCTTCGACGACCCGCAGGCGGGCGGCAAGTTCTTCGGCGCCTACGGCGCGACCAAGACGGCACAGATGGCGCTTGCGCGCAGCTGGCAGGCCGAAACCGAAAGAACCGGCCCACGCGTCGTGATCCAGACCCCGGCCCCGATGGCCACGGCGACCCGCGCACGGTTCTATCCCGGCGAGGATCGCGCACCTCTTGCCGCCCCGGCGGACGAGGCCGGGCGCCTGTGCGCCGCGCTGTTTCCGGCCGCCTGACACGGGCCAGCGCCACCGCCCGGCAGACAAGCCCCGCCATCGGTGTCGGCACGCGGCATCCTTGCCACGCCCGCACTTCCGCCGCGCCGTCCCGTCCGGGTCCGCTTTACCGCGGCGGAGCAACGCACTAAGGACGGGGCGACATCCACGCCCCGAACGACCTGCGGAGAGACGCCATGCGAATTCTCGTGACCAATGACGACGGTATCAACGCGCCCGGCCTCAAGGTGCTTGAGGCGATCGCCGCCGCCGTCGCGGGCCCATCGGGCGAGGTCTGGACCGTCGCGCCCGCATTCGAACAATCCGGCGTGGGCCACGCGATCACCTACACCCACCCCACCATGATCGCCGAGCTTGGGCCGCGCCGGTTCGCCGCCGAAGGATCGCCCGCCGATTGCGTACTGGCAGGCGTACATGACGTGCTCAAGGGGCAGCGACCCGATCTCGTGCTGTCCGGGGTCAACCGCGGCAACAATTCGGGCGAAAACGTCGTCTACTCGGGCACCGTCGGAGGCGCGATGGAAGGCGCCCTGCAGGGACTTCCCAGCATCGCGCTTTCGCAGTTCATGGGCCCCGCAACGCAGACGCTGGACGACCCGTTCGAAGCCGCGGCACGGCACGGCGCCGCCACAGTGCGCGCGCTGCTCGACAAGGCGATCTGGGACGACAGCGACTACCGGCTGTTCTACAACGTCAACTTCCCGCCGGTCGCGGGCGACGATGTGGCCGGACTGCGGGTCACACGGCAAGGGTACCGGCCGAACACCTATTTCACGGTGGAGCCGCACCTCGCCCCGTCGGGCCGCCGCTTCCTGTGGGTGCGCGGCGCGGCGCAGTCGGTGGACACCGAACCGGGCACCGACGTGGCCGAGAACATGGCTGGCTATATCACCGTGACGCCCCTGCGCGCCGACCTGACCGCCCACGAAACGCTGGCGGAGCTGAAGGACCGGCTGGAATGACCGGCCCGGACGAACGCCTGGCGCAGTTCGTCTTCACGCTGCGCAGCAAGGGCATCACCGACGAAAGGGTGCTGACCGCGCTGGAAAAGACAGACCGCGCAGCCTTCATCCGAGGCACCTTCGCGGGCCGGTCCTATGACGACATGCCGCTGCCCATCGAATGCGGGCAGACGATCAGCCAGCCCTCGGTCGTGGGTCTGATGAGCCAAGCCCTGCGCGTCGGCCCGCGCGACACCGTGCTCGAGATCGGGACCGGGTCGGGCTACCAGGCTGCCGTGCTGGGGCGCCTTGCGCGCCGGGTCTATACGATCGAACGGTTCCGCCGCCTGACCGAGGCAGCACAGGCCCGGTTCCGCGCGCTGGACATCCACAACGTGACGGTGTTCACCGGTGACGGATCGCACGGCCTGCCCGCGCAGGCGCCGTTCGACCGCATTCTCGTGACCGCGGCGGCGGAAGACCCGCCAGGCCCGCTCTTGGCGCAATTGCGCGAGGGCGGTATCATGGTGGTGCCCGTGGGGCAGTCCGACACCGTGCAGACCCTGATAAAGGTCACGCGGACCGCTCAGGGGCTGGAATACGACGAGCTTGGGCCGGTGCGCTTCGTACCGCTGGTCGAAGGGCTTGGCGATGACTGAAACCCGACCCCGGCGCAGAACGGGGCTGACCGAGGCAAGAGCGATGACCAGGGCCCCTTCCCGCGACCGATCCGGCCGACCCGATGCCGTCCTTCCCCGCGCCGTGGCGCCGCCCGCCACGCGCCGCGTCTCTCGGCTGGCGCTGCTGGCGGTGATCGGCACGCTTGCGGGGTGCAGCAGCATATCGCTGCCCGGCGGGTTCGACCTGATCAACGGCGAGCCGGTGACCGACAGCGCCCGGCAGCCAACGGCCCCGCGCCCCGAACCCGACGCGCGCGGCGTGATTTCCTACCCGACCTACCAAGTCGCGGTCGCGCGGGAGGACGACACAGTGGCGGCGATGGCCGGACGGCTGGGGCTTGGCGCTGGTGCGCTGGCCGAAGCCAACGGCCTGCCCGAAACCGCAAGCCTGCGCGAGGGCGAGTTGCTGCTGCTGCCCAGCCGGGTCGCCGACGCGGGCAGCCCCGGCGGGCTTGCATCGGGCGGCGAAGTGGATGTGGCGACGCTGGCAGGATCGGCGCTGGATCGGGCCGAAGGGCGCGCACCTGCCGCCGCCCCAGGCACCGCGTCGTCGCAATCAAGCACGCCGACCGGGGCAGAGCCGCGCCGCCACACCGTGCAACGCGGCGAGACGGCTTATTCCATCGCCCGCCGCTACGATGTTTCGGCCCGCGCCATCGGTGACTGGAACGGTCTGAATTCCACGCTGGACGTGCGCGAGGGGCAGGTGCTGCTGATCCCCGTCGCCACCGGCCCGGCCCCGGACGTCGCCGCGGTGACGCCGCCAGGGAGCGGAAGCCCCACGCCCGAGCCGCCCAGTGCCGCAGCGCCGCAACCCTCAGAGAACCTTCCATCGGTCGCAGGCGCCGCCGCGGCGTCGGGGACCGCTGCCGCAACGGCTACGCCGCCAGTCACCGCCCCGCAGACGGGCGCATCAGACACCGCGCGCCTTGCCCAGCCGGTCAGCGGCCGCATCATCCGCGGCTACAGCCCTGGCCGCAACGAGGGCGTGGATTTCGGGGCCGAGGCCGGCGCGCCGGTGCGCGCCGCCGAAGCGGGAACCGTGGCCGCAATCACACGCGACACAGACCAGATCCAGATCATCGTACTGAGCCACGCGGGCGGGTTGCTTACGGTCTATGCGAATGTCGGCGACATCATCGTCGAGAAGGGCACCAGCGTGTCGCGCGGCCAGCGCATCGCGTCGGTCGGCGCAGCGGAAGAACCGTTTCTGCATTTCGAGGTGCTTCAGGGTGCAAAGCGGGTGGACCCGGTGCCGTATCTGAGCCGCTAGCAAGACCGCCGCGACCAGGACGCGGCGGCCTGCGGGGCGTCACGTCAGCCGCATTCCCTTGCGGCCCGCAAGGTCCGTCACGTATTGCCACGCCACCCGCCCGGATCGCGCGCCACGCGTCGCCTGCCACTCGATCGCCTCGGCGCGCAGCGTGTCGTCGTCAATCGGCAGGCCGAATGCATCGCAATAGCCGCGGATCATGGCGAGGTATTCATCCTGGCTGCAGGGGTGGAACCCCAGCCACAAGCCGAAGCGGTCCGACAGCGACACCTTTTCCTCGGTCGCCTCGGACGGGCTGATCGCACTGGCACGCTCGTTCTCGATCATGTCGCGGGGCATCAGATGGCGCCGGTTGGAGGTGGCGTAGAACACCACGTTGTCCGGCCGCCCCTCGATCCCGCCATCCAGAACCGCTTTCAGGCTCTTGTAATGCTGGTCGTCATGGCTGAACGACAGGTCGTCGCAGAACAGGACGAACCGCTCTTTCGCGGCACGCAGGATGCTCAGCAGGCGCCCGATGCTGGGCAGGTCCTCGCGCTGGACTTCGACGATCTTCAGATCGAAGCCGCGCTTGCACACCTCGGCATGGACAGCCTTCACAAGAGACGACTTTCCCATTCCGCGCGCGCCCCACAGCAGCGCGTTGTTGGCCGGAAGGCCTTGCGCGAAACTGAGCGTGTTCTCCAGCAGCGTGTCGCGCGACCGGTTGACGCCGATCAGCAGCGACAGGTCCACGCGCGACACCTTGGGCACCGGCATCAGGTGGTCGGGCGAGACATGCCATACGAAAGCATGCGCCCCCGAGAAGTCGGGCGTGCGGGCCGGCGGCGGACTGATCCGGTCAAGCGCGTCCGCGATCCGTTCCAGCGATACTTTCGACTTCACGACCCGGCCCCCTTCCCGGCGGCCTCAGCGTCGTCAGGGGTGTCGGTCGCGTCGTCTTCGTCCTCCATCCAGAGGCCCTGCGCGCGCAGTTCGGCCTCGCGGCGTCGCTCCACCCGCTTAACGAGTTGAATGGAAATCTCGTACAGGCCGTAGACCACGACGAACAGGATCACCTGCGTGATGACGTCAGGCGGGGTCACCAGAGCGGCCAGAACAAGAATGCCCACAACGGCGTATTTGCGCACATCGATCAGCCCTCGCGCCGACACCAGTCCGGCCTTGCCCATCAGCGTAAGCAGGACCGGCAACTGGAAGCACAGCCCGAAAGCGAAGATGAACTTCAGCGACAGATCGAGGCTTTCGCGCACCGACCCAAGAAACACCGTGGTCATTTCCTGGCTTGCGGGCCCGGGTTCGAATTCTCCCTGCCCGGCGACAAGACTGGCCAGCGCCGGGATCGCGTCGGAAAAGCCGATGAAGAAATTCATCGCCAGTGGCGTGACCACGAAATGCGCGAAGGCCGCGCCCAACAGGAACAGCGCGGGCGAAGAGATCACGAAGGGCAGGAAGGCGTTTTTCTCGCTGCGATACAGGCCCGGCGCGATGAACCGCCAAAGCTGGTGCGCGATCACCGGGAAAGCCAGCGCGAAGCCGCCGATCATCGAAATGCGGATCAACACGAAGAACTTTTCCTGCGGCGCCGTGAAGATCAGGCGCGGGTCCTCACCGCGGGCGCGCAGAACGTCGGCGATCGGTTGGGACAGGAAGTTCAGGATCGGTTCTGCCACCGTGAAACAGATCACCATACCGCCGAGAAAGGCCACGACGGACCAGATCAGGCGCGTGCGCAATTCGGCCAGATGCTCGATCAGCGGGGCCGAGCTGTCGTCGATGTCGTCGTCGTTCATGTGGCTTTGTCATCCGTTGCGGCCTGTGCCGCGGCCTGCTCCGCCGCCTCTCGGGCCTGCCGTTCGGTTGCCTTGCGGGCCGCCGCGTCGCGGATCTTTTCCGCCGCCTCGGCCCGTTCGGGGCTGAGCGGCGGCGGCGATGCGGGCTTGGTCGCCGGGGCATCGTCATCCATGTCTTCCAGATCGCGGGCCGCGCGGTTGATCGCGTCCAGCCCGGTCTGCTTGGGGTTGGCCATCGCGCGCAGGTCGCGCTGCATGTCCTTGACCCCGGCCTCGTCTGCGGCCTTGTCCATGGCGGACGAAAACTCCCGCGCCATGGCGCGGGCCTTGCCGGTGAATTCACCCATCCGGCGGAACATGATCGGCAGGTCCTTCGGGCCCACGACGATCAGCGCCACGATGCCGATGACCAGCAATTCGGACCAGCCGATGTCAATCATGTCCTAACCGCCTGTCCGCGCGCCGCCAAGGCTCAGACCTTGTCCTTTTCCGCTTCCGGCGTGACATCGCGGGCGGCCGTGTCGTCCTTTTTCTCGATTTCGGCCGCGCCATCCTTGACGCCGCGCTTGAAGGCCGTGATGCCCTTGCCCACCTCGCCCATCAGCGACGAGATCTTGCCGCGTCCGAACAGGACCAGCACGACAACGGCGATCAGCAGAAGACCCGGCAAACCGATATTGTTCAGCATTTTGCAACTCCCTCGGGCGGCACAACCCGCGCCCAACCCATTTTGATGTGACGTCTGTAAAGAACATAGGGCGCGAGGCAAAGCCCCAAAACCCCGGCCGTGCCGAATCCGCTCACTGCGCGGCGGGCCGGACACCGGCGGGAAAGACATGGCAGCGGTCGCGGCGCATCATCAGCCAGAACGGGGTGCCCGGTTTGGGCAGAAAGACCGACGGAACCACTGCCTGAAGCCGGGTGCCGTCGAACGCCATTTCAAGCTCCACCAGGCTTTCGCGGCCGAGATAGCGCGCCCGGGTCACACGGCCGAGCGCGGGCACCCCTTCGCGGGCCGTCGGCAGCGGGCCGCTGCCCTGCCGGTCGAAATCGAGCTTGAGGTGCTGTGGGCGGATCACGATGTCCACCTGCGCGCCGTCAGCATGGCCCGGCGCAAGGAATTCGCCAAACGCCGTGCGCGTCAACCCGCCCTGGACCGTTCCGCGTATCACGTTGATATCCGAAAAGAATGCCGCCGCAGCCTTGTCCACGGGACTGTTGTAGAGGTTGTACGGCGCGCCCTGCTGCACGATCCGCCCGTCGCGCATCAGCGCGATCCGGTCGGCCATGCGCATCGCTTCTTCGGGTTCGTGGGTGACCATCATCACCGCCGTGCCCTCGTCCTTCAGCAGGCCCAGCGTCTCGTCGCGGATGCCGTCGCGCAGGCGGTTGTCGAGGCCCGAGAACGGTTCGTCCATGAGCATGACGCGTGGGCGGGGGGCGAGCGCGCGGGCCAGCGCGACACGCTGCTGCTCGCCGCCCGACAGCTCGTGAGGGTAGCCGTCGATATGCCGGGCGAGGTCCACGCGGTCCAGCAACTCCTTGACGCGGCTTCGCTTTTCGGCGCGGCTGCCGGTCAGTCCAAAAGCGACGTTGTCGGCAACGGAAAGATGCGGGAAAAGCGCGAAATCCTGGAACATCAGCCCGATGGACCGCCGTTCAGGCGGCAGAAAAACCCTTTGATCGCAGACCGTTGCGCCATCGAGAGCAATGCTGCCGGCCTCGGGACGCTCCACCCCGGCGATCAGGCGCAGCGTGGTGGACTTGCCGCAGCCGGACGGACCGAGAAGGCAGAGGATCTCGCCCGCGCCGATGCTGAGAGACACGTCGTCCACAACGGCACGACCGCCGAAGGATCGTTTCAAACCAATGGCTTCTAGCCGCGGTGCGGGTGTGGTCATGGGCGTGTGAATATCCGATGGAAACACTCGGGCCGGGTTCGGCTACCACCCGGACGCGCCGGACGCAAGGCGCCGCGCGGGGCCGGACCGGCCCATGTCAACACGGAAACCTGTTAGGAGCCGTGCTGGAACCCCGCAGGAGTCCTGCTGCTCACGCAAGCGTGGCTTGTGCGGTGCGCGGCGATGCGCGAGCACGACCAGACAAACCGGAGGCCCAGATGATCAATTGCACCCGCCCCGCCCTCCTTGCACTGTCGCTCGCGCTTGCCACCGGAAGCGCCGCCGCGGTGGACTTCACCGGCTGGACGGAACAGCGATTCTCGCTGTTTTCCAGCAACGACTACCGACAGGCTGGCGACCGGCTGGGCGTGCAGTCAGACGGGTCGGTGTCGCTGCTGTGGACGCGCCTTCCCGAGGCGCAATGGGGCGCGCAAAGCGCGAGCTGGCGCTGGAGCGTGGAGAACAGCGTCCCGCCAACCGCGCTGGAGCGCAAAGGCGGCGACGACCGGAATCTGTCGCTGTATTTCGTCTTCCTGCCGCGTGCGGTGGCCGAGCGATACCGCGACAGCAACATCCGCGCGCTGCTGGAGGCCGAGGAGGCCCGCGTGCTGATGTATGTCTGGGGCGGCACGGCGGCGCGCGGCACGATCCTGCCCTCGCCCTATCTGGGTGCGCGCGGCAAGACGGTGGTGCTGCGCGGCGCGGGCACCGGAGCCCATGCCGAGCAGGTGGATCTACAGGCCGATCTTGCGCGCGCCTTCGGTGCGGGCACCGAGGGGATGCTCGTCGGTCTGGCGGTGTCGGCGGACAGCGACGATACGGACAGCCGAATCAGCGCCGGGATCGCGGGGCTGTCACTGGACTGATAGCACGGTAAGGTGCCGACGACCGGCAGCCTAGAGACCGAACAGACCGCCGAACATCTCGGTCTCGCGCCCGCCTTTCAGCGTGTCCCGCGTCACCGGGACCACGTTGTTCATCTTCACACGTCCAACGGGGACCATGAAGCCGGTCTTCAGCAGATTGGCTGCGATGGCCGGGTCGCCATAACGGCGCATCCCGATCAGGTTCTTTTCCGTCTCGCCGATGTAGTCGAGGCCCAGCGCCTTGCGCAGCAGCGTGTCGAGGTCCGTGCGGGCCTGCACGCTGCGGTTCAGCGCCGGAGGCAGAGCGCCTATCGCGATGAAAAGGCTGCTGTCGGGGGCAGCGTCCGTCTCACCCGCATCGCGCCAGCCCGCCTCCAGTTCGAGATCAAGCGCGGCGGCGGCCCGGGCGTAGTAGTGGTCGATGTCCGCGTCATCCACTGCCACGTCCAGCGCCTGTTTGAACGCGCCCCGGTACCCGCCGTAGGTCGGGCTGACATAGACCGTGTAGAGGCCGCGCCGCTTCAGAAGGAAGCAACTGTAGAGGTACTTGGTGCCGATGCGGTGCAGCGTCTTGTCATTTCCCCTGAGCCCCGGAAGGGAAAGACTGGCCGGCGGCAGCAGCACGCCCTGCCGCTTGAGCGTATCGGCGAAGTCCCTTGCGATGATCGTCGTGTCCTGACCCATGACGCTGTACCCCCCTTGCGCGGCGCGCGGGCCGCACCAGAGCGTCGCACGAACGCGGCCCCGGCCCAAGTCGGGTTTCGCGGACGTGGCGGCCGTGGCTTTGGGGCGCGGCCAGGCAAGCGAGGGTCGCCGTGGCAGCGGGGCGGCCACGCCCTAGGTGGGATCCAGAGCAGACAAGTAGGCATGGAGAAGTGGTATGGCGACGGAAACCGGGGCGGGCCCGAACGGGCCGGTGGTGGTGCTGGGCGCGACATCAGGCATCGGCGCGCTGGCGGTGGACGAGGCGCTTGCACGAGGGCTGACGGTGCGGGGCTTCGCGCGCGGTGCAGCAAGCCTGCCCCAGCGCCCGGGGCTGGAGCCAGTGGCGGGCGATGCGCGCACGCCAGACGATCTGTCCCGCGCGCTAGAAGGCGCGGGGGCAGTGATCTATGCGCTCGGCGTCAAGGAACGGCCCGCGATGCTGTGGCAGCACGAGACGCTGTTTTCCGACACGACCGCCGCGCTGCTGGACGCGATGGCGGCAACCGGCGTGCGGCGACTGGTGGCGGTGACGGGTTTCGGTGCCGGACGCAGTCGCGACGCGATGAGCCGCCTCGAACGGCTTGGGCATGGCGCGATCCTTGGACGGGTTTATGACGACAAGTCCCGGCAGGAGGCGTTGATCATGGAAAGCGACACGGACTGGACAATCGCGCGCCCGGTGATCCTGACACGCGGCGCGCGTACCGGCAAAGCGCGGGTGCTGCGCGATCCGTCGGAATGGCGCAACGGTCTGATCCCGCGTGCGGACGTGGCGGCCTACCTTGTGGACGCGGTGACGGGCGATATGGACATCCGTCGGGACGTTGTCCTCGCCCGCTAGGCGCGGCGTTGGACGCTGATTGCGGCATTTCAAGGTTTCTGGGCCGCTACCGGTTCATGTTTGCCCTTCGACACCCCATATGTTGGGGACCGTGGGAGTTTTCCCGCAAAATGCAAAGGTCGATCTGATGAACATGTTTTCCATGAAACCGAAATTCGACCTCGCCGCGTTTCTTGCCGAACCGGCTCCGAAAGGGGCTGCGCGCTCCAAGGGCGCGCGGCGCCGCAATGCGCCGTTCCAGCGGTCCGGCGACACTGCCGCGCCTGCCGCGAAAGACGCCACCGTAACGGGCGAAACGGATCGGCCGGAGACCGACCCCAAAAGTTGACCACCCGCGCGTGGGTCAGGCGGCGGGCTGGCGCCGCCTGCGATACGCCAGCCAACCGAGCGGCCCGAGCGCGATCAGAAGCAGCGGCAGCGCCGCCGGGACCGGGATTGCCGACATTGGGGCCGCTGGGGCGGGTGCCCCGGTCGGCGCGAGTGGATTGAAGGACACGGTCGCGTTGCCGGAAGTCACGCGCAAATGCACGTACACTTTCTGCCAAAGCGGGTTGCTATAGGACAGTTCGAACGCGTCGGTCACGCTGTAGCCGGTGACAGCATCGTGCCAGCCGTAGCCGAAATCGCCCCCACCGGCGTTCACGACATTGGTCGCCATCCCGTCCGGCATGCAGGACCACGTGTTCCACTGGTTCGCGTCCGGCCCGCAGCCATCCCCTGAAAACGCGGCCGCGTAGGAAAACGAGGCATAGCTGGACGTGCCGGGCACGCTGACCGGATCGACGAAGACACTGGCGCTGTCGGTGTCAGGGAATTCGAGCACGATCCAGTCGTTCTGCCCCATCTGGACGCTGGTGACCGTCGCTGCGGCCGCGGAAACGGGGATCGCCGCGAGGACCAGCAGGGCAGCGGCGCGAAGCAGTCTAAGCATGGGCATGGCCTTTCGTCCCGGCGGATGGACCGTGGCGCGCACAGGATATCCCGGCGCAGACCCATCCGGCTTATGGACAGGATTACGGCGGGCGGAACGGCAGGCGCAATCGCCCGGACGGATGGGTCGGCCTGTCTTTCCGGTGGTCCACGCCCCATCGGTCGGGGTTGATGCTCCAGATGTCGCTGCCGGGCCCGCCTTTCGGCGGGCGCAGCGTGGCCTAGCCGCCGTAGTAGAACTCTTCGCGGACGATGCGGCCGTCCGCCACGGTGTAGATCCCCACCTCGGCCATCTGGGAGCGTTCGCCGAACATCGTGGTGTCGATGCGGAAGATCACCGCGAATCTGTCATCGCCATGCAGAAACGGACCCTCGACCTCGGCGGAATGGACCGTCGCGTTCTCGGCCCACCAGGCGTGCTTGGCCCGGATCGCGTCAAGGCCGACCGCCTCGCGCCCCTCGCCCATGTCGCGCGGTTCCACCGACACGGCGGTGTCCGCGTAAAGGCGGGCGAGCATGTCGCTCTCGGTTCCGGACCGGCAGCTTTCGACGAGATCGGCAGCGATTTCGGACAGGGTCATGGCGGTCTCCTCCGCTAAATGTTCACGCCCTGTTCTACACCCATTTCGCAAGCGGCGGAAGGCTCATCAGCACGGCATTCGCGTCGTGGCCAGTTTCGAGACCGAATTTCGTGCCCCTGTCATAAACCAAGTTGTACTCGGCATAGAGCCCGCGATGGACAAGCTGCGCGTCGCGGTCGGCATCGGACCACGGATCGTCGCGGTGCGCCTCGACCGTGGGCAGGTAGGCGGGCAGGAAGGCGCTGCCGACGGCTTGGGTAAAGGCGAAATCCGCCTCCCAATCGCCGGTGTTCAGATCATCGTAGAAGATACCGCCGACGCCCCGCGCCCGGCCCCGGTGCGGGACGAAGAAATACTCGTCGGCCCAGGCCTTGAAGCGGTCGTAGTAGTCTGCCCCGTGCGGCGCGCAGGCCTCGCGCAGGGTTTCGTGGAAGGCGGCCGTGTCGGCGTCGTACTCGATGCAGGGGTTCAGGTCGGAGCCGCCACCGAACCACCACGCGCCTGGCGTCCAGAACATGCGGGTGTTCATGTGCACAGCCGGGCAGTGCGGGTTCTGCATGTGGGCCACAAGGCTGATACCCGACGCCCAGAAGCGCGGATCGTCCGCCATGCCGGGAACACCGCGCGCGGCCATCGCCTTCTGCGCTTTTTCGCCCAGGCGGCCATGCACGGTGGAGACGTTGACGCCGACCTTTTCGAACACGCGGCCGCCGCGCATGACGCTCATCAGCCCGCCGCCCGCGTCGCTGCCGTCGTCCGACGCGCGGCGGGTCTCGCTGACCTCGAAACGCCCGGCGGGCAGGCCCGCGGTGGGGCCGCCTGTCTGGCTGTCCTCAAGCGCCTCGAAGGCGTCTGTGATCCGGTCGCGCAGGGTGCGGAACCACGCGGAAGCTCGGGTCTTGCGGTCGTGAAACAGGTCTGTGGTCGTGTCGGTCATCGGCTCTGGCTCTCCTCGCTTGAAGCCGGTCTAGCAAAGCTGCGCGGGCGGCGCCATGCGCGCTTTGCCCCTGCCGTGCGGCGCGCTAAGGTTGCATCAAGGAGGCAGCGATGCGGCGAGTTGCGATGATCTTGGTGCTGGGGGCAGTGCTGGTGGGCTGCGCGGGGCCGCGGGGCCAGTGCAGCCGCGCGGTGGATCAGGAACTGGCCCAGCTGGACCGGCAGATCGCCCTGTCGCGTGAGGCGCTGCGCACCGGCAGCCGCGAGGAACTCCTGCGCCCGCGTGTCACTGTGGGGGTGCAGGTCTGCGGCAGCCCGTCGGCCAATGTCGGGATCTGCGCGGACACGACGCGCCCGCCGCAGCGCGCGCGGGTGTCGATCGACCCGGCGCAGGAACAGCGCGTGCTGAACGATCTTATGGCCCGCCGCGCAGACCTGCTGGCTCGCGCCGACCGGGACATCGCGCAATGCGTGGCCGACGCGCGCTGACCTCGGCTGCCTGGGCCTGCCGCGCTCCCGCAGACAGGCGGCGCCTCGGCGCGGGCCGGGGTTCGGGCCGCCGCCGTCAGTGCGCGGGTGCGTTCACCGGGTCGAGCAGCGTGCGCCCACCATCCACGGTCAGAATCTGCCCGGTCATGAACCCCGACCCTTCCGAGGCGAGAAACTGTACCGTTTCGGCCACTTCCGACGGGCGGGCGATGCGCGACATCGGAGTATGATCCACAATATCGGACCGAAACGACCTGTTTTCCTTCAGCTTGTCCTTCAGCGACGTGGACATGACCGACCCGAAGGCCACCGCGTTGACCCGGATCCGCGAGGGCGCCAGCGCCACCGCCAGCGACCGGGTCATCTGGTCAAGCGCCGCGGTGGACACCGAAAACGCGAGAAGCTGCGGATGGGTGCGACGCGCCGCGATGGACGACAGGTTGATGATTGATCCGGCCGGGCGGGTCGAGGCCTCGTCCCCCTCGGCCGCCGCCGCTTCGCTTTGCGCGATCATGCGCTTGGCTGCCAGTTGCGACAGCCGCAGCGAGATCATCAGGTTCTGCTGCAACTGCTGTTCCACCGTGTCGTCGAGGTCCAGCATCTGCCCTGGATCGGTGGCCACCACCTGACGCGACGCGTTCACCAGGATATCAAGCCTGTCGAACTTCTCGATCGTGGCGGACATCAGGTTTGCCAGCGTCAGCCGTTCGCGCAGATCGCCCGCGAAAAAGGCGGCGGCATCGCCGTCCACAACATCGGAGAGTTCCTCTTTCAAGCGCGCCTCATCCATGTCGGCGAACATCACGTTCGCCCCGGCCTCCAGCAGGTGCCGCCCGATGGCGAGGCCGATGCCGTTTGCGGCACCTGTGACGATGGCGGTCTTGCCTTCGACGGAAAAGCTCATCTTCTAGCCCCCTTGCGGGTCTGGATCGGGCGGCTGGCATGGAGGATCTTGAAGGCGGCCCCGCCGCCGAGATCCTGCCAGTCGCGGAACAGGGTTTCGAGCGCGCCTTCATAGGGCAGATGCCGGTTCGCCACCAGCCAAAGGTGCCCCTGCGGTGCAAGTGACGCCGCGGCGGCGGCGATGAATGCCTGCCCCAGCCCGGGATCGCCCGCCCGCCCGGTGTGGAACGGCGGGTTCATCACCACTGCATCAAGCGGCGTCTCGGCGCGCCAGCCCGTCGCGTCGGCCCAGTGCAGACGGACGCGCGGATCGGCGACGTTGCGCCGCGCGGCCTCCAGCGCGATGTGGTCCGCCTCCACCATGTCGAGTGACGCTACGCCGGGCCGGGCGAGGATCTGCGCCGACAGCCAGCCCCAGCCCGCGCCGAGGTCGGCGATGCGGGCCGGAAGTCTGGCGGGCAGCGCCGCAGCCAGCGCAGCGGAGCCGGGGTCCGGTCCGTCAGCGGAAAACACCCCCGGCCCGGTCACGAACCCGTCCGGCAGCGCGGCGGCGGGCCGCGCAAGATCGGCGAGCCGATCCGCGCCGATGCGCCCGCAGATCACGCGCCCATGCGCCTTGGTCAGCGTTTCGGCCCCGTCCAGCCGCCCGCGCAGCGCGCGCCACAGACTGTCGATCCCGTCGGTCTTGGCACCGTCCAGCACCAGCACCCCACCCGGCGCCAGCCGTGCGGCGGCGCGCGCCGCCCAGTCCTCGGCGCGGGCGCGAGCGCGCGGAACTGCGACAATCGCCAGATCGAAGGTCGGCGCATCGGGCCCGTCGGAAATATCGGGCTCCACCGCCCGCCCCATCGCGGCAAGCCTGTCATGGTCGGGCTGAAGCGGCTGTACGAACCGCGCGTCCGGAAAACTCTGTGCCAGCGCGCTGTCAGCATCGGCGCCGATCACAAGCGTGCGCGCATCCCCGGGCGCAGGGATCAGGCCCTGCGACAGGGCCGCATCGAGGCGGGCTTCGGACATGGGCGCGGCAACCGGCGGCGGCCGGTTATTCCTTTTCCATCGTGCATTGCAGCGGGTGCTGGTGGCGGCGCGCAAAATCCATCACTTGACCAACCTTGGTCTCGGCCACCTCGAACGAGAACACGCCGACCACGGCGACGCCCTTCTTGTGCACGGTCAGCATCAACTCGAACGCCTGCGCATGAGTCAGCCCGAAGAACCGTTCGAGGACATGCACGACGAATTCCATCGGCGTGTAGTCGTCATTGAGGATCAGCACCTTGTAGAGCGGCGGGCGCTGCGTGCGGGTCCGCGTCTTGGTGACGGCACCAACCTCGTCGTCCGGTTCGGGCGGCTTGGCGGCTATGGTCGGCGGAAAAGCTTGCAATTCCATACTCCACGGTTTTCACATCCCCGGCGTGGCGTCACCATATAAGCGACGGGCCGGGTCTGAAAAGGGCTTGTGCGCCAGGCCGCGCCCCATGCCGGACGAAGGAGCCACGGATGCACCGGATCACGACGATCGGTTTCGATGCCGACGACACACTTTGGCACAACGAACACTATTTCCGCCTGACCGAAAAGCGATTCGCGGACTTGCTCCGCGACCATGCCGACCCGGACCACCTGACAGAGAGGCTGCTGGCGGCGGAGCGGCGCAACCTCGGGCACTATGGGTACGGCATCAAGGGCTTCATGCTGTCAATGATCGAGACGGCGATCGAGATCACGGAGGACCGGGTACCCGCCCGCGTGATCCGCGAGATCATCGAGGCCGGGCAGGAGATGCTGGCCCACCCGATCGATCTGCTGCCACATGCCCGCGCGGCGGTGGAAGCGGCGGCCGACACCCACCGCGTGCTGCTGATCACCAAGGGCGACCTGCTGGACCAGGAACGCAAGCTGGCGCAGTCGGGACTGGGCGATCTGTTCCACGGGGTCGAGATCGTGTCGGACAAGACCCCGCCGGTCTATGCCCGAATCTTCGCCGATCACGGCGATGGGCCGGAGCGGGCGATGATGGTGGGCAATTCGATGAAGTCCGACGTGCGCCCGGCGATCGATGCGGGCGGATGGGGCGTTTTCGTGCCGCACGGCCTGTCCTGGGCGCTGGAACATGCCGACCCGCCGCTCGGCCATCCACGCTATCGCGAGATTCCGGACCTTGGTGGGCTCGTGGCGCTTTTGCAACAGGGCTGACCCCAAAGACTTGGGCTGCCGCGCGCGCCCACCGCGACATATGTGCAGGTGTGCCGGTGCGGACCCGCTGTCAAAAAAACTTGGCTGCCCCAGCGTCCGCATAGCGGGAATCCGATGCCCGATCAAAGATTTCTGTGCTAGTCTTAATGTACAGGCAACTATGTCGACCGAAAAATCGGCGGCGGGCAGCAATATAGGCAGGTGACTCATGCAGCGGCTTACGCGATTCGCCCGGGGGTGGGCGGTGATGATATGCGTGGTACTGGCGGCGGGGGCAGCGTCGGCGGCGCCCTACGCGGCCATGGTGATCGACGCCCGGTCGGGGGAGGTGCTGCATTCGCGCAATGCGGACACCCGCCTGCACCCGGCCTCGCTCACCAAGATGATGACGCTTTACGTGGTGTTCGACGCAGTCGAGCGCGGCGAAATCTCCCTAGACACGCCGGTTCGGGTGTCACGGAACGCGGCGTCCAAGCCGCCGTCCAAGCTCTACCTGAAGGAAGGGCAGCGGATTCAGCTCCGCTACCTGATCAGGGCCTCGGCGGTGAAATCGGCCAATGACGCAGCCGCCGCGCTGGCGGAGGCGATCTCGGGCTCCGAAGCCGCCTTCGCCGAGCGCATGACCCGCACCGCCCGCGCGCTCGGGATGAACGACACCACCTTCAAGAACGCTCACGGGCTGACCCAGTCGGGACACCTGTCCACGGCGCGCGACATGACCACTTTGGGCCGCGCGCTGTTCTTCCATTTCCCCGACTACTATCATCTCTTCTCGCGGCGGTCGGCCGAGGCGGCGGGCAAGACGGTCTACAACACCAACCGCAAGCTGCTGGCTGCCTACAAGGGCGCCGACGGGATCAAGACCGGCTATACCCGCGCGGCAGGCTTCAACCTCGTCGCTTCGGCGGAACGGGGCAACAAGCGCATCATCGCAACGATGTTCGGCGGCAGTTCCGGCGCGGCCCGCAACGCGCGGGTGGCCGAACTGCTGGACATGGGCTTTCAACGCGCGCCGACTCGCGTGGCGATGAACCCACCCTCGCGGCCGAACCTGACGATGATCGCGCGCGGCAACCCCGTGCGCAGCGGCGGCAGCCTGCAACTGGCAGTGGCCTCCAGTGACCGGCCGGTGCCGCGCCCGGTACGCGCCGAGGCCGTCATCGCCGCCGTCGCCGCCAGCGTGAGCGAAAAGCTGGGCGCCCAGACCGACGGGCAGAGCGCGGGCGTCGCTGCCTCCACCGCCGCGCTGTCCACCGACGCGATCGTGGCGCAGGCACTGCTGCCGGACGCGGCGGCGCAGGCCGTGCCAGACGCACTGCCCGAAGGCGTGGCGGGCGACGCCGCGACCGCGCCGGCCGACACGGGCGGCACCGGCGCGCCGGGTGCGGGCGTCGAACTTGCCTCGGCCGCTGCGGCGTCGGCACCGGGTATCGCCGCAGCCACGGCAACGGCGACCGCCTTCGCCACGCCCGTTTCGCCTGCGCCGCCGCCGCGCCCTGCGGTCATCACCTTCTCGTCCAAGGGTGGCAGCGGCCCCGAGATCATGCCCGAACAGCGCCCCGAAACGGTCGTCGTCGCGCAGGTGTCCACATCGGACGGGGGCAACTGGGGCATCAGCGTCGGCACCTATGCCAGCCGCTACGAGGCCGAGCGCATCCTGCTGCGCACTGCCCTTATCGAGATCGACACACTGGATACGGCGCTGCGCAAGGTTGTGCACAGCCAGCGCGGTTTCTCGGCACAGTTCACCGGAATGGACGAACGCAGCGCGGCGCTGGCGTGCCAGCGGCTGAGCGCGCGCCAGCAGCGCTGCGAGACGGTCGGTCCCTGACGGGTTCCTGAGCCCGCGACTATGACAGCGGGGCGCGCGGCCTGGACGCCGCCGCCCCCCTTGCGTCCCCATTGCCGTCCGCCACACCGGCCCGCGCGCTTCCACCGCCCGCGCGCGGGCTCCGGGCGGACCACCTGCCCGCCCTGCCCTACGGCACGGCGGGCTTTTTCATGCGCGCGGCCCGAAGTGGCGCTGTCCAGGCGCCGGGCGAACCGCTTGCTGTCGGGGCCTGTTTCGGGCCCGGCGCCGTTTGGTGCTTGTCCGAAACGGACCGTGGCCGTGGTCCGATGCGGGCGAAAGGGCCCTCGATGGCCGGGAGGAAAGCGGCATTAGGGAAAGTCCGGCGCACACCGTTGGGCGGCAGCGCAAGGATGGGCACGCAGGAACGGGCGGATCAGGTCGGTTCCGGGCGAAGGCCAAGTAAGGCCAGAGCGGCCGGTCTGTTTGCCATGGCCGAGCGCGCGACGCCGCGCCGACCGGAGCGGAAGCAGCGGTAAGGCCAGCCACAATAGGGACCGGCCGCAGGCCGACATGATGTCCGCATCCAGTCAATGTCTCGCACCGCGTCCGCGCGTCCGGCTATTCCTTGCCCTGCCCGCCACCCGCGTCGTCGCTACTGTCCGGGCGGGTATCATCGCTCCGGTCGGGGCGCGGGGCGTCGTCGTAGTCATCTGTCAGGATGCGGCGGCTGTCACCGTCAGGATCATCATACTGATTGCTGCGCAGCGTCCAGAAGAACGCCAGCAGGCCCAGCCCCCCCAGTCCCAGCGAGACCGGGATCAGGAAACGCAGCACATCCATCAGCCCGCCACCGCCGCCTGGCCGGTCGCGCGCGTGTCCGGCGCGCATGTGCTGTCGGCCGGTGCGCTTCCCGTGCCGCCCGCAGGCGACCGGCGCCCCGCGACCCGCAGCGCGTTGAGCGAGACGGTGATCGAGGAGAGCGACATCGCCAGTGCGGCGATCAGCGGCGTCGCCAGCCCGGCCACCGCGAGCGGCACCGCCACAACGTTGTAGACGGTGGCAATGCGGAAATTCTCGGAAATGCGGCGAGTGGCCTGAACCGCAACCGCTCGTGCCTCGGCCAGCGCGGAGAGGTCACGCCCCAGCAGCACGATGTCGGAGGCCACGCGCGCCGCATCCAGCGCCGAGGCCGGCGAGACCGACACGTGCGCTGCCGCAAGCGCGGCGGTGTCGTTCAGCCCGTCGCCGACCATCAGAACCCGGCCCGGCAGCGCGGCCACCAGCGCGGCCTTCTCGGCGGGCGTGGCGCGGGCCTGCCAGTCGTCGATGCCGACCTGTGCCGCCAGCGCGGCCACCGCAGCGGGCGCATCGCCCGACACAAGCCGCACCGCAAGCCCCTGTCGCTTCAGCCCGGCGACCGCCTCGGCCGCGCCGGGACGGAGGCGGTCCGCGAAGCGCAGCCGGATCGGCGGCGCGTCCCCGACCCGCAGCCAGGTGCTGAGCGCGGCATCGTCCGCCGCGCCGCCCGGCGTTGCCGGTGCGCCCAGCCAGTCGCCGCGCCCCAGCCGCACGCATTGCCCGGACAGTTGCGCCTCTATGCCATAGCCGGGCACCTCGCGCAGGCCCGTGACAGCGGGCAGGTCAAGCGCGCGGTCCTGCGCCGCCTGCGCCAGCGCGCGGGCCAGCGGGTGTGCAGACCCCTGCCCCAGCGCGGCCGAAAGCGCGAGTTGTTCCTGCGGAATGACATCGGCATCTGACAGCGTCGGCGCGCCTCCGGTCAGAGTGCCGGTCTTGTCGAAGATCACCGTGTCCACCGCCGCCAGCCGCTCCAGCGCGGTGCCGGACTTGATCAGCAGGCCACGCCGGAACAGCCGACCCGACGCCGCCGTGGTCACCGCGGGCACCGCGAGGCCCAGCGCGCAGGGACAAGTGATGATCAACACCGCGGCGGCGATGTTCACCGCCTGCCGAAGATCGCCGGTGGCCAGGTACCAGCCCGCGAAAGACAGCGCAGACAGGATGTGCACGCCGGGCGCATAGAGTTTCGCGGCCCGGTCGGCGAGCGAGTTGTAGTTCCCGCGCCCGCTTTCGGCCACCGCCACGAGATCGGTCAGCGCATGGAGCGAGCTGTCGGGCCCGATCGCCGTGGCGCGCAGCACCAGCGGGCCGGTCAGGTTCACCTCGCCCGCGCTGACGGCCATGCCGGGTAGCGCCTGCACCGGCAGCGTCTCGCCCGTGAGCAGCGAGCGGTCGAGTTCCGACGCGCCTTCCGTCACGAGGCCGTCCACCGGCATCCGCCCACCGGGCCGCACCACCACCGCGTCGCCGGGTACTAACGCTGACAGCGGCACGGTTTCCTCGGACCCGTCCGCGCGGCGGCGGATGGCGCGGGGGACCTCCAGCGCAGCCAGTTCCTCGGCGGCGGAGCGCGCAACAGCCCGTGTGCGATGGTCGAGATACCGGCCCGCCAGCAAGAAGAAAGTGAGCATCAGCGCCGCGTCGAAATAGGCATGGTGCCCTGACAGCGCCGTTTCCCAAAGCGAGGTGGCCAGCGCCAGAAGGATCGCCAGCGTGATCGGCACATCCATGTTGAGCTGCCGCGCGCGCAGCGCTGCCAGCGTGTTGCGAAAGAACGGCTGGCCCGCGAAAAGGATGGCCGGAAAGGTGATCGCCGCGCTGATCCAATGGAACAGGTCGCGCGTGGCGTCGTCGGCCCCGGACCAGACCGACACCGACAGCAGCATGACGTTCATGGACGCGAAGCCCGCCACGCCAAGCCGCATCAAGAGCTCGCGCCCGGCGCGGTCGGTTCCGGTCAGCGCCACCGTGTCGGAATCAAGCTCATGCGCCTCGATCCCGATCCCGTCGAGCACGGAGATCAGCGTCTCGGGCAGCGTGTTCGGCTCGGCGGTGACGGTGACGCGCTTGCGGGTCAGGTTGACCCGCGCGGCCCGCACCTGCGGATGGGCGGAAAGCGTCCGTTCAACCTGCGACATGCCCGAGGTGCCTGAAAGGCCCGGCAGCGACAGCATGATCCGGGCCTCGCTGGCGCGCTGCGCGTGGCGGGCCAGCACCTGCGCCGACGGCGTCACCGCGCAGGCGGCGCAGGCAGCAAGGCCGGGGCGTTCGGGCGTGTCGTTCGCGCGCATGGCCTGCCCCGTCACTCCTCCACCAGAAGCGGCAGGCGCTGGCGGAACGTCGTTCCGTCGGCGGCCGTCGCGGTCAGGCGGATGTTCCAGTTTCCCGGTTCCATCTGCGCGGGCGCGCGGAACACGCCGTCCGAATAGGTGAAGTCGGGCGTAAAGTCGTCGCGGACCGAAGTCGCCCAGCCCACCAGCGCGGTCAGGTCGGCCACGTCCGCCGGGCTGCCATCGGCGGCATTGGTGAAGGCGATGCGCAACTCGCCCGGTTCATAAGCGGCGGTCACATCCCATCCCAGCGCAAGCTGGGCGTCGCGCGCGGCGTCATAGCCCTGGCTTGCGTCGTAGGAGTTCTGCACCTCCAGCCCCGAGAAAGTGCGCACGGCGAAGAAGGCCATGGTCAGGTTCACCGCGATGATGATGCCGAAGAAGCCCAGCATCGCGAACAGGACGGTGCGTCCGGTGATCTCGCGCATCAGTCAGCCTTTCCGTTGAAAACGGTGTCCTTCACCGCGCGTTCGCCGCTGATCGTGTCCTCGACCCAGATCTGCAGGTCTGTGACGGCGCGGCTGGCGGCGGCGCTGTCCGGCGGGGCCATGACGTAGACCCGCTGCAGCTTGGTAGAGTCGGCGGGCACCATCACCAGCCCGTCGTCGCTGCCCTCTGCCTCGACGCTCAGCATCGCGTCCGAGGTGATGGTGATCTCGTAGGGTCGATCCTCGCCGTACTTGTTGCGCAGCCGCACGTCATAGGTGTTGCGGATCGTGCCGTCCGACAGGGTGATGAAAACGGGGTTACGCACAGGCGCGACGGTGATCGACAGGTCGGGGCGGATGAACAGCGCGACCATCAGGCCGACACCCACCGCCGCCCAGAGCACGGTGTAAAGGATCGTGCGGGCGCGGAAGATGTGCTTCCAGACCGGGATCTTCGGCTCGCCAGAGCGTTCATGTTCTTCGTCGGTCAGCGCCATGTAGGAGATCAGGCCGCGCGGCTTGCCGATCTTGTCCATGATCTCGTCGCAGGCATCGATGCACAGCGCGCAGGTGATGCATTCGAGTTGCTGGCCGTCGCGGATGTCGATGCCCATCGGGCAGACGTTCACGCAGGCGTTGCAGTCGATGCAGTCGCCAAGGTCGGTGGGGGCCGTGGCCTGCCCGCCCGCCGTGGCGGTTCGGGTTTCTGCGGCGACCTTCTCGTGTTGCCGACGGTGCTTGCCCCGCGGCTCGCCGCGCCAGCTGCGATAGGCGACGGTGATCGTGTCCTCGTCCATCATCGCGGCTTGGATGCGCGGCCACGGGCAGGCGTAGATGCAGACCTGTTCGCGCATCAGCCCGCCGAACACGAAGGTCGTCGCGGTCAGCAGCGCTACGGTGGAATAGGCCACAGGGTGCGCGTTGAAGGTCACCAGGTCCACCAGCAGCGTCGGCGCGTCGGCAAAGTAGAACACCCACGCCCCGCCGGTCGCCACGGCGATCAGCATCCAGACCACCCATTTGGTGATCCGCAGCCGCGCCTTCCGGGCGTCCCATTTTTGCCGCAACAGGCGGATGCGCGCGTTCCGGTCACCCTCGATCCAGCGTTCGACAAGGATGAAAAGATCGGTCCACACAGTTTGCGGGCAGGTATATCCGCACCAAACCCGCCCCAGCGCGGAGGTAAACAGGAACAGGCCCAGCCCGGCCATGATCAGCAGGCCCGCGACGAAGTAGAACTCGTGCGGCCATATCTCGATCCAGAAGAAGAAGAAGCGCCGATTGGCGAGATCCACCAGCACCGCCTGGTCGGGCAGCCCCGGCCCACGGTCCCAGCGCAGCCACGGCGTGACGTAGTAAATGCCGAGCGTAACCAGCATGATCAGCCACTTGAGGTTCCGGAACCGACCCGACACCCGCTTGGGGAAGATCGGTTCGCGGGCGGCATAAAGGTTCGGCGGCGGCGTTTCGGTCGAGCTCATCAGCGGATGTCCGTGGCAGAGGTTGCGTTATGCTGTATCTCGCATGGGCATTTGCATAGGTAATTGACCTGCATCAAACGTCACCCCACCGTGACAGCTTGTCCACCGGCCTGTCGTCGCAGCCAGGCGGTGAAGGCCCGCGCGGCAGGGCGGGGCACGCCGGGTGACGTTACGATGTGATAGCCCGCGCCGGGCGTGGCATCCTCGTACAGCACCAGAAGCCGCCCGCTGGCGATGTCGGATTCGGCGAAGGCGCGCGCGGTGGCAGCGATGCCGTCGCCCCTGCGGATCGCTTCGAGCACGAAGTTGCCGGGCAGATGAGTCATCCGTCGGGTGCGCCGTTCCGTCACGCCGTGCCGGGCAAGCCAGGTCGTGACCTCGTCGGTGCCCAGTTCCTGCAGCCAGGGCAGGTCCAGAAGGTCCGACGGGCCGTCGATGGGCCGGTCGCCGATCAGATCGCGCGCGGCAAGGATCACGATGTTCGTCTCGATCAGTGGTTCCACCGCGAGGCCCGGCCAGCGCCCGTCGCCGAAGCGGATCGCCACATCGAACCCGTCGCGCCCGACCTGCACGAGGTCCGGCGAGGGGTTGATCATCAACTCGATGTCCGGATGCCGGGCGCGGAAGTCCGACAGGCGCGGCATCAGCCAGTTGGCGGCGAAGTTCGGCGTGGCCGACACCTGCAGCGGGCGGTCGTTCTCGGCCTCGCTCAGCGCATCGAGCGCGGTGCGGATGTCGCCGAACGCTCCCAGCAGCACCGTGGCAAGCGCCTGCCCGTCCTCGGTCAGTGCCAGCCCGCGCCCGTCGCGACGCACCAGCGCCACGTTCAGCCGCGCCTCCAGCGCGCGAACGTGCTGGCTGATCGCGGCATGGCTGACATTGAGCGCCGCTCCCGCCCGGCTGGCCGAACGTGTTTCGGCCAGCGCCGCGAAGGCGCGCAGGGCAGTCAGCGGCGGCATGTCCGTCCATCGCATCTGTAAGCCTGACTTACCGGTTGGAATTCTTCCTGACTCGCAGGTTCGCAACGGATCACCAATAAGAAAAGGGTCGAAACCCGCTGCAAGGAGGCTCAGCCATGTTCATGACTGTCGCAAAATCCATCATGACCGCAACCCGCACCCCGGCACCGGCCCCGAAGCGCAGCTCGCAGGCCGCGCGACCGGAGGGCCCAGAAACACGCACGCCGCATCCCCGTTAAGAGACGCGGCGCGGCTGGCCGGACCGGGGCCCGCGCGGGGCCCCGGAAAGCGCTGGATCATTCGGATTCTGTCACGCCGCCGCCAAGGCCGTGCACATAGGTCGCCACTGCGGCCACCTCTGCATCGGTCAGGCGCGCGCCCATGTTCGGCATCACGCCGTAGCGGCTGTAGGTCACCGTCTCGATGATGGTGGCCAGATCCCCGCCGTAAAGCCAGATCGCGTCATTCAGCGCGGGTGCCCCCATGTCCACGTTGCCGCTGCCGTCTTCCATGTGGCAGGCGGCACATTCGTATTGGAAAGTCTCGGCACCGAGCTGGGCTAGTTCCGGGTCGATCGCGTCACGCCCATTGATGGTGTAGACGTAATGCGCGACCTGTTCGATCTCTTCCTCACTGAGGATCTCGCCAAACACCGGCATCTCCGAATAGCGCGCGTCGGGGTCGTCCTCGTTCCGGATGCCGTGCATGACGGTATACTGGATCGCGTCCGCTGTCCCGCCCCAGAGCCAGGCATCGTCCAGCAGGTTGGGAAAGCCGACCGCACCCGCAGCACCGGAACCGTGGCACTGGCTGCAATGGGTCCGGTAGACCGCCGCGCCCTTGTTGACCGCATATTGCTGAAGCGTCGGATCGTCGGCCACGTCGGTGATCGCCACCGAAACAAGCTGTTCGTTGATCGCTGCGTTCGCAGCCTGCGCGGCATCGAGTTCCTGCGCAAGCTCGCCACGCGTGGAGTAACCCAGAATGCCGCTCGTCGCGCCGCTGATCATCGGCCAGGCCGGGAACGCGATGGTATATCCGATGCCCCAGACGATGCAGGCATAGAAGGTATAAAGCCACCAGCGCGGCATCGGGTTGTCGTATTCCTCGATCCCGTCCCACGAATGGCCGGTGGTCGGCACGTTGTCGAGATGCGCCTGTGCGTCCGGTACCTTGCGGTCGACCGGTTTGACCTTGTCGGTATTGTCGCTCATGACCGCGCCTCCTTGCGGCTGTCGCGGTCAGGCTGCGCCTGCCGCGTGCCCGGTTCATCCGCCGGGCCATTGTCGTGACGAAAGATGATGTCGGCAGTGTCCTGGTAGCTGTCGCGCCGCCCTGTGAGCACCCAGATCACGGTGGTCACGAAGAACACGAACATCAGGATCAGGCCGAAACTGCCCATCACCTCGCGCAGAAAGACATAGGTTTCCATCGCGCGCGTCTCCTAGCGGCTGGCGTCGGGCGTGAAGGTCGAGAAATCGACCAGCGTCCCGAGCATCTGCAGGTAAGCGACCAGCGCGTCCATTTCGGACACCCCCGGTTCGTTGTCGAAGTTGCGGGTCTGCGCGCCGGGATAGCGTTCCAGCAAGCCGTCCCAATCGCCGTCCGGATCGGCCTGAACCAGGAAATCGGCGCGGGCGGTTTCGATCATCTCGTCCGTGTAGGGCACGCCCAACAGCTTGTGCGTGGCCAGCTTGTCGGCCACGTATTCGCCGTCGATCAACGTGTTCGCAAGGAACGCGTATTTCGGCATGATCGATTCCGGCACCACCGACTGCGGGTCGCGCAGGTGGGCGACGTGCCACGCATCCGAATAGCGCCCGCCGACACGCGCGAGGTCGGGCCCCGTGCGCTTAGATCCCCACTGGAACGGACGGTCGTACATCGATTCCGCCGCAAGGCTGTAATGACCGTAGCGTTCGATCTCGTCCCGCATGGGACGGATCATCTGGCTGTGGCACACATAGCAGCCTTCGCGGACGTAGATGTCGCGCCCTTCGAGTTCGAGCGGGGAGTAAGGGCGCACGCCCTCCACTTCCTCGATCGTGTTCTCCAGGTAGAACAGCGGCGCGATTTCCACGATGCCCCCGATCGTCACCACGATGAAGCTGAAGACCAGCAGCAGCGTGACGTTCTTCTCGAGGATCTTGTGCTTGTCGAGAATGGACATGTCCCCTCGCTCCTTATTCTGCCGGGGCCGCGGCGGGGGACTTGGCCGCAGCCTCGCCCCGCGTTGCGGTCATCCAAAGGTTGTAGGCCATGATCAGTGCGCCGGTGACGTAAAGCGCCCCGCCCATCGCCCGCACGACATACATCGGGAACTTGGCCGCCACGGTGTCGGCGAAGGAGTTCACGAGGAAGCCGTTGGCATCGACTTCGCGCCACATCAGACCTTCCATGATGCCGGTCACCCACATCGAGGCCGCGTAGAGCACGATGCCGATGGTGGCGAGCCAGAAGTGCCAGGACACGAGGCTGAGCGAGTAGAGCCGCTGGCGGTTCCACAGGCGCGGCACGAGGAAGTAGAGCGCGCCGAAGGTGATCATTCCGTTCCAGCCAAGCGCGCCGGAATGGACGTGACCGATGGTCCAGTCGGTGTAATGCGACAGAGAGTTCACCGCGCGGATCGACATCATCGGGCCTTCGAAAGTCGACATACCGTAAAAGCCGATGGAGACGACCATCATCCGGATCACCGGGTCGGTGCGCAGCTTGTCCCAGGCGCCCGACAGCGTCATCAGGCCGTTGATCATGCCCCCCCAGGACGGCATCCACAGGATGATCGACATCACCATGCCCAGCGTCGAGGCCCAGTCAGGCAGCGCGGTATAGTGCAAGTGGTGCGGCCCGGCCCAGATATAGAGGAAGATCAGCGCCCAGAAGTGGATGATCGACAGCTTGTAGCTGAACACCGGGCGTTCGGCCTGTTTCGGAACGAAGTAGTACATCATGCCCAGGAAGCCCGCGGTCAGGAAGAAGCCCACGGCATTGTGGCCGTACCACCACTGGGTCATGGCCCCCTGCACGCCCGCCATCACCTCGACCGACGCGGAGCCGAAGATCGACACAGGGATCGCAAGGTTGTTGACCACGTGCAGCATGGCCACGGTGATGATGAAAGCGAGGTAGAACCAGTTCGCCACGTAGATGTGGGGCTCCTTGCGCTTGACGATCGTGCCGACGAACACCGCGAGGTAGGCGACCCAGACGATGGTCAGCCACAGGTCGATGTACCACGTGGGTTCGGCGTATTCCTTGGACTGAGTCGCGCCGAGCAGATAACCCGTCGCGGCCAGCACGATGAACAGGTTGTAGCCCCAGAACACGAACCACGCGAGGTTCCCGCCCCACAGGCGCGCCGCTGTCGTGCGCTGCACAACGTAGAACGACGTCGCGATCAAAGCATTGCCGCCAAAGGCGAAAATCACCGCCGATGTGTGCAGCGGCCGCAGCCGCCCGAAGTTCATATAGGGTTGGGCCCATTCGAAGTTCAGTTGCGGAAAGGCCAGCTGCGAGGCGATGAAGGTCCCGGCCAGAAAGCCGATGATTCCCCAGAACACGGTGGCGATGACACCGTAGCGCACCACGCCGTCCATGTAGCCCGACGTGTCGGTTGCCGGCTGCGGTTCACCCACGCGGCGCAGCGTGTAGAGGAACATCACGCCGGCGATGATCATGATAAGAAGCATGTGAACGTTGTAGGCCAGATCGCGCGCGTAGTTCGCGGCGATCGCAGCCGCCAGGGTGATCAGCCCCAGCACAACGAGCTTGAAATAATCGGTCATTTTGGTTCCCTTCTGTGTCCCTTCCGGTCTGATCCGGGCACGGGCCCGGTGTCAGCTTCGGATGACAGGACAGTCGGCCTGACAGTGCGAGTGGATATCTACAGTGGCGACGGCATCAGCCTTGATCCATGTCAAAACCAACGATAGCCCAGAGGGGTAAGGATGCGAGCAGGACGGAAAGTCGCGGTCCCGCATTTCCGAACGGAGGAACCCATGCCCTACAGGACGTTGCTCACGGTCATCTACAGTTCCGAAGCCTGCGCGGCACAGATTGCCGCAGGCGCGCAGCTTGCCCGGCGGCTGGACGCGCATCTCGACATACTGTGCCTCGGCATCGACGAGGTTCAGGTAGGCTATTACTTCGCCGGCGCCGACGCGGTGCTGCAACAGACCAGCATCGCCATGGCCCGCGAAAAGGCGGAGGCGCTGCAGTCAGCGGCCGAAGCCGCCGTCGTTGCCGAGGACGTTCGCTGGAGCGCGCAGGCGATGGTGACGCAGTTCGGCGTGCTGACCGAGGTGGTCGCCCGCGCGGCGATGTTCTCCGATCTCGTGGTGCAGCCGCTGCCGCTGGGCGATCTCGGCGGCGACGCGGCGGTGGCGATCGTGGAAGCGGCGCTGTTCGCCGGGCAGTCGCCCGTGCTGTTGCTGCCAGCTGCGGAGCTGTCCCCCGAGTTTCCCCGACGCGCAGTGGTCGGCTGGAACAGCGGCGTGGAAGCGATGAGCGCGGTGCGCGCCGCCCTGCCCGCCCTCAAGCTCGCCGGATCGGCCAGCGTGGCGATGATCGACCCGCCTCTGCGGGCCGCCGACCAGTCCGCGCCGGGCCAGCGCCTGTGCACGATGCTGGACCGGCACGGCATCCGGGCCGAGGTCGCCCTGCTGCCCAAGACCAAGCCGCGCGTGTCGGACGTGCTTATGGACCATGTCGAAGGACAGGACGCTGACCTGCTGGTGACCGGCGCCTATGGTCATTCGCGCTTCCGCGAGGCGATCCTTGGCGGGGCCACGCGGGAGTTGATGTCACGGGCACGGGTGCCGCTGCTGATGGCGCACTGACCGGACGGCCCACACGCCGACCAGAAGTCAGGACCTTTGCGGGTGCGCGCCTGATCCGCCCGGGCGTTCGCCGGTGCAAGACCGCCCGCAAGTCAGGTCAGCACGCCGCCGTCTGAGTCGTCGCCGGTTTCCTCGATCAGGCGGTCGAGATCGGGGATCACGATATGGCGCTTGCCGCGCAATTCGATCACCCCCTCGCGCTTCAGCGCGGAAATCTGGCGACTCACGGTTTCCAGCGTCAGGCCAAGATAGTCGGCCATCGCCTCGCGGGTCAGCGGCAGATCGAACTCCAGCGCCCCGCCATCAGCCTGCAAGTGAAGCGACGCATCGCGCCGGATGATGATGGCAAGCAGCGTCGCGATCTTCTCGCGCGCGGTCTTGCGGCCCAGCAGCAGCATCCATTCGCGAGCGGCGTCCAGCTCGTCCAGTGTCATCTCGAGCAGGCGCTGGCCGATATGCGGAGTGCGCATCATCAGCGCCTCGAACGGCTTCTTGCGGAAACAGCACAACGTTACGTCGGTCGTCGCGGTCACGTCATAGGCCGCCTCGGCCCGTCCGGGCCGCCCTACGAAATCCGACGGCAGCAAAAGCCCGACCATCTGCGTGCGCCCGTCCTCCATCGTCTGGGACAGGGTCGCGATGCCGCTGACAAGCGAGGCGACGAAATCCATCTCGTCGCCTGACCACACGATGGTCTGCCCCGCCTCGATGGTGCGGTAGTATTTCAGCCCGTCCAGTTCGCGCAATTCATCCGTCTCGCAGCGCGAACAGACGGCACGGTGCCGGATCGGGCAGTCACCGCATTTGATTGACGCGGCAGCGGCCGCAGTTTGGAAGCTCATTTCTTCATCCAGTTGATCCGGATCAATGTCAGGACATGTTGGCACCCGCATGTTTACGCTCATGGACACATCAACTCAACTCTCCAAGCTGGGACTTTTTGACAGCCGGGTGCCCCGGTACACCAGCTACCCGACCTCGCCGCAATTCACGGCGACCGTCGGGGCCGCCGACATGCAACGCTGGATCGGCGCGATCCCGGCGGGAAGCGAGATTTCGCTTTACGTTCATGTCCCCTTCTGCCGCCGCTTGTGCTGGTTCTGCGCCTGCCGCACCCAGGGCACCAGCAACCTTGCCACCGTACAAGCCTATCTCACGACGCTGGAGACCGAGATCGCGCTGCTGAAGGCGCATCTTGCGCCCGGCGTGCGGCTGTCGCGGCTGCACTGGGGCGGGGGCACGCCCACCCTGCTGTCGCCCGACATGATGCGCGCACTGGCGGACAGGCTGTTCGACGTGGCCCCGATGGCCGAGGGCGGCGAGTTCTCGGTCGAGATCGACCCGAACGAGATCGACACCCAGCGGCTCGATGCGCTGGTCGCGGCGGGCATGACACGCGCCAGCATCGGAATCCAGGATTTCGACCCGGATATCCAGGCCACCATCGGCCGGATCCAGCCCTACGACATCACCCGCCGCGTGGTCGAGGATCTGCGCGATCGCGGCATCGCCAGCCTGAATGCCGACATCCTCTACGGGCTACCGCACCAGACCTCGGAAAAGATCGCCGACAGCGTGCTGCGGTTGCTGTCGCTCAGCCCCGACCGGGTTGCGCTTTACGGCTATGCCCATGTGCCGTGGATGGCGCGGCGGCAGGCGATGATTCCGTCCGACGCGCTGCCGACCCCGCAAGAGCGGCTGGCCCTGTTCAATGTCGCGCAAGAGTTGTTCGACTGGGATGGGTACGACGCCATCGGCATCGACCATTTCGCCCGGCCCGAAGACGGTCTGGCACGGGCGCAGCGCGAAGGGCGGCTGCGGCGTAACTTCCAGGGCTATACCGACGACACCGCCGCGGCGCTGGTCGGGCTCGGGGCTTCGTCGATCTCGCGCTTTCCCCAGGGTTTCGCGCAGAATTCAGGCTCCACCGGCGACTACACCAAACGCATCCGCGCGGGCGGGTTCGCTGTGGCGCGGGGTCACGCGTTCCGCGGTGACGACCTGCTGCGCGCCCGCGTGATCGAGGCGCTGATGTGCGACTTCCGGGTCGAGACGTCGGAATTGACCGGGCGGTTCGGACTGTCGCAGGGCGCAGTGGCCGATCTTTACCGTGATGCACTGGACCAGTTCGCAGGCTTCGTGCAACTCACCCCTCGCGGGTTCGAGATTCGCCCGGAAGGCCGCCCGCTGACCCGCATGATCGCGCGCAGCTTCGACGCCTACGAAATGGCTGCAAGCGGACATTCCTCCGCCGTGTGAACGCGCGCCCCGCCGACGGACGGGGCGGCACGCAACTCAACGTCATGACGAGACGCGGCCGAACCCGCTCAGCCGCCACGGCGACGGAACGCCGCAAGCCCCAGCAGCCCCGCCGTCAGCAGCGGCAGGCCCGCCGGAAGCGGCACCACCGTTGTGGACGGCGCGCGGTCTATCGTTATGTTCGAGAAGACCGTGTTGTTGCTGCCGTTGTAGACGCCGACCTGGCCGTCCGTGCTGCGACCGGGGGTCGCCTGCCCCGACGCGACGGCCACGCCCGGATTGGCTGAATCGGCGAAGCTGAAGCTCAGGATGCCGCCGATGCTGGACACCTCGAAATCATAAACGACGTTGAGCGACCAGAAATTCGCTGCGTCCTCGAAGATGGTAGCCGCGACGCCGCCGGTTTCCTCTACGATCCAGACACCGTTTGCGAAGGGGCTGACCTCGCTTTCCCAGTCGCCGCCGCCTTCCCATCCGATGCGGATGTTGTTGCTGCCGTCGCCGTAACTCAGCACCAGGCCCATCGTGTCGTCATCGGAATAGGCGCGCATTTGTCCGGCCATCACCCAGTCGCCGACAACCGGGACCGGAGAGACATAGGCCCTGTACCCGTTCCCTCCCATGTCAACCGACTGGGGCGTCACGTTTATACCCCCGCTCTGAAGCTCCGTCTCGGGCTCCGGGGCGCTCAGCCATGTGGTGAGATCCTGCAGCACGGGCGCCGCCGAAGCGCCCCCGGCGGCAAGCGCTGCGGCAAAGCCGCTGGCAAGAAATGACGTCCTCATGAATACCTCCCAGTGTGAACCGCTGAAAGGTTAACATATTACCCAACGTCATCAAAGACCCGTGTGGGGCGGCCGCGCGCTCGTCAGCCGCCGCGCCGCCGCAGCGGCACCACGACGCTGCCGCCCTCCGCATCGGGCGTGATGTTCAGCGCGGCGGCCAGCAGCGCGCGCGTGTACTCTGTCTTGGGCGCCTCGAATATCTCGGTACCGCTGCCCGACTCCACGATGTCGCCCTGTTTCATCACGATCACCTTGTGGGCCATGGCGCGCACCACCCGCAGATCGTGGCTGATGAACAGGTAGGCCAGACCGTATTTCCGCTGAAGCCCGCGCAGCAGGTCGACGATCTGCACCTGAACCGTCATGTCCAGCGCGCTGGTCGGCTCGTCCAGCACAACAAGGCGCGGGCGCAGGATCATCGCGCGCGCGATGGCGATGCGCTGTCGCTGGCCGCCCGAAAACTCGTGCGGATAGCGGTCCGCCATCGCCGGATCGAGCCCGACCTCGCTCAGCATCTCGGCCACCAGGTCCTGCGGCGCGCGCCCGTCCGGCACACCGTGCACGCCCAGCCCCTCGGCGATGATCTGGCCCACGTTCATCCGCGGGCTGAGCGACCCGAACGGGTCCTGGAACACGATCTGCATGTGGCGCCGCACCGGGCGCAACGCCTTGGACTTCGCACCCTGGATGTCGCTTCCCTGGAACACGATCGGCCCTTCCGATCCGACGAGCCGCATCAGCGCGAGCGCCAGCGTGGTCTTGCCAGACCCCGACTCGCCCACGATGCCGAGCGTCTCGCCCGACCGCACGGTCAAGGTGGCCGCGTTCACCGCCTTCACATGACCCACGGTGCGGCGCAGGATACCCCGCGTTATCGGAAACCACACCCGCAGGTCAGTGCAGTCGATGACATTCTCGGCGGCCTCGGGCACCGGGTCCGGCCGGCCGGTCGGCTCCGCCTCCAGCAGCATCCGCGTATAGGCGTGCTGCGGGTTCGCGAACACCTCCTCGGTGCGGCCCTGTTCCACGATGGCGCCGTCCTTCATCACGCAGACCCGGTCCGCGAAACGGCGCACGATGCCAAGGTCGTGGGTGATGAACAGAAGGCTCATCCCCTCCTCGTCCTTCAGTCGCTGCAGCAGGTCCAGGATCTGAGCCTGGATCGTCACGTCGAGCGCGGTCGTCGGCTCGTCCGCGACCAGCAGCTCGGGTCCGTTGGCCAGTGCCATGGCGATCATGACGCGCTGGCGCTGCCCGCCCGACAACTGGTGCGGATAGGCTCCCAGACGGCTTTCCGCCTCGCGGATACCGACCTTTTCCAGAAGGTCGATGATCCGCGCGCGCGCCTTGTCGCCGGTCAGACCCTGGTGCAGCTTCAGGCTTTCGCCGATCTGCTTTTCCAGCGTGTGCAGCGGGTTCAGGCTGGTCATCGGCTCCTGGAAGATGAAGCTTATGTCGTTGCCGCGAATGTCGCGCAGCCGCGCCTCCGGAGCGTTGACCATCTCGCGCTCGCCGAACTTCACCGATCCCGCGACAGTGGCATTGCCCGGCAACAGCGACACGGTGCTCAGCGCGGTGACGGACTTGCCCGACCCGCTTTCGCCGACCAGCGCCACGGTTTCGCCCGCGCCCACCGTGAAGCTGACCCCACGCACGGCATGAACCGTCTTGCCGTCCTGGCTGAACCGCACATCGAGATTTTCGACGCTGAGCACGTGCTGGGTCATTGGAACGTCTTTCGCGGATCGAAGGCGTCGCGCACGCCCTCGAAGATGAACACCAGCAGCGACAGCATGATCGCGAAGGTGAAGAAGGCGGTGAAGCCCAGCCACGGCGCCTGCAGGTTCTGCTTGGCCTGCAAGGTCAGTTCACCAAGCGACGGGGCCGAGGACGGCAGCCCGAACCCGAGGAAATCCAGCGCAGCAAGGCTGCCCAGCGTGCCGGTGATGACGAAGGGAAGCATGGTCAGCGTCGCCACCATCGCGTTCGGCAGCACATGGCGGAACATGATGGTCGCGTTGCCGACCCCCAGCGCGCGGGCCGCGCGGACATATTCGAAGTTGCGCGCACGCAGGAACTCGGCGCGCACCACACCCACCAGCGCGGTCCAGCCGAACAGTGTCATCAGGAATACCAGCAGCCAGAAATCCATCTGGAAAATCGCCGCGACGATGATGATGATGTAAAGGCTCGGTGTCGCGCCCCACAGTTCGATCACGCGCTGGAAGATCAGGTCCACCCAGCCGCCGAAATAGCCCTGCACCGCCCCCGCCGCAACGCCGATCACCGATGTGAGCGCCGTGACCACCAGCGCAAACAGCACCGAAAGGCGGAAGCCGTAGATGACCCGAGCCAGCACGTCGCGCGCCGTGTCGTCGGTGCCAAGCCAGTGCGTGCCATCCGGCGCCGACGGGGCCGTGCCCTCGATGTCGTTGATCGTGTCATAGCTGAACGGGATCAGCGGCCATATCAGCCAGCCGCGCTCCACGTCCGCACCGTCGAAGGCGCCTGTGTCCTCAACCTGTGCGATCACCCCCTCGGGGTCGTCCCAGCAATCCTCCAGCCCGCCCGAAACGATCAGGCAGCGCACCTCGACATCGCGATAGATCGCCTCGGTGGCGAAATCGCCGCCGAAGGCCGTTTCGGGGTAGAAGTTGAAGATCGGCGTGAAATACTCCCCGCGATACTGCACCAGGATCGGCTTGTCGTTCGCGATGAACTCCGCGAACAACGACAGGCCGAACAGCAGCGAGAACACGATCAGCGACCAGTAGGCTCGCCCGTTCGCCCGGAAGTTGCGCCAGCGCCGCTGGTTCAGCGGCGACAGGCGCGACGGCCGCACGGCGGGAATGTCGGCGGGATGCTCGGCCAGCGCCATCTCAGGTCTCCCGTGTCTCGAAGTCGATGCGCGGGTCGATCCAGACATACATCAGGTCCGACACCAGCCCCATCAGCAGCCCGATCAGCCCGAAAACGTAGAGCGTGCCGAAGATCACCGGGTAGTCGCGGCTCACCGCCGCCTCGAACCCGAGCCGCCCCAGCCCATCAAGCGAGAAGATCGTCTCGATGATCAGCGATCCGCCGAAGAACACGGACACGAACACCGCCGGGAAGCCCGCGATCACGATCAGCATCGCGTTGCGGAACACATGGCCGTACAGAACGCGGCTTTCTGTCAGGCCCTTCGCCTTGGCGGTCATCACGTATTGCTTCTTGATCTCGTCGAGGAAGCTGTTTTTCGTCAGCAGCGTCAGCGTCGCGAAGGCCGATATGGTGGAGGCGAGCACAGGCAGCGTGATGTGCCAGAAGTAATCCGCCACCTTCCCCAATGCGCTCAGTTCGTCCCAGTTGTCCGAGGCAAGACCGCGCAGCGGAAATATCTGGAAGTACGATCCGCCCGCGAAGAGCACCAGCAACAGGATGCCGAAAAGGAACCCCGGGATCGCGTAGCCGACGATGATCAGCCCCGAGGTCCATGTGTCGAATTTCGATCCGTCATGCACTGCCTTGCGGATGCCGAGCGGGATTGACACCAGGTAAGCGATCAGCGTGGACCACAACCCGAGACTGATCGACACTGGCAACTTCTCGATCACCAGATCCACGACCGATATCGAGCGGAAATAGCTTTCCCCGAAATCGAAGCGTGCATAGTCCCACAGCATGGTCAGAAAGCGCTGCCAGGCGGGCTTGTCGAAGCCGAACTGCGCTTCCAGCTCGGCGATGAACTCGGGCGGCAGGCCGCGCGCGCCGGTGTAGCGGTCGCTGGTCTCCCCCCCGCCTCCGGCCCCGGCGTCCGCGCCGCCGCCGACGGTTTCGAAGACGTCGCCCTGCCCGTCCATCTGTGCGATGATCTGCTCGATCGGGCCACCGGGGACGAACTGGATCATGGCGAAGTTGATCAGCATGATGCCGATCAGCGTCGGGACGATCAGCCCCAGGCGGCGCAGGATGTAGGCCCCCATGCCCTAAAGCGCCCCGGCGGCTTCAAGCGCGGCGGCCTTTTCGGCGTCGTACCACCAGAAATCGAGATTCCCCAGCGCGTAGGGCGGCAATTCTTCGGGATGGCCGTACATGTCGTAGAACGCGACCGTGTGCGTGGTCTTGTTCCATTGCGGCACCCAGAACTTCAGCGACCGCAGCACCCGATCCAGCGCCATGATGGCGGCGTGCAGGTCCTCTTCGGTCTCGGCGTCCAGCACCACGTCGATCAGCCGGTCCACTGCCGGGTCGCGCAGGCCCATCTTGTTGAACACGTCCGCATCGGCGGTTTCTGACCCGAAATACTGCCGCAGATCCGTGCCGGGGATGTAGTTCGTGGCCATGAAGGTCGTCACCAGGTCGAAATCGTATTCTGGCGGGCGTTCGCGCGCCTCGGCCTGCGCGTTGTCCACCCGCGTGTGGCGGGCATCCACGCCCAGACGCTTGAGGTTCTCCACATAGGGATTGATGACCCGATCGAAGGTCTGGCTGTCGTTCAGGAACTCGACGGTCAAGGTCTGTCCGTCCTTGCGCCGCAACCCGTCGTCGCCGACGATCCAGCCCGCTTCGTCCAGCAGCGCGGAGGCGCGGCGCAGGTTACCCCGGTCCAGCTGCCGGTCGCCGCTGGCGGGCAGGCTGAACGGCGGGTCGGTCAGCAGGCTTTCGTCGATCAGCCCGTCCTCGACCAGCGGGCGCAAGATCGCCAGTTCCGCCTCGCTGGGCGGGCCTTCCGGTTCAAGATAGGAATTGTCCCAGAAGCTGTCCACGCGGTCGTAAAGCCCGTAGAACAGCGTCTCGTTGGTCCATTCGAAGTTGAACATGGTCCCGATCGCCTCGCGCACACGGGGGTCCTGGAACTGCGGGCGGCGCAGGTTGAACACCCAGGCCTGTCCGGTCGCCTTCGCGCCGTTGGGCAATTCTTCCTTCCTGACATAACCTTCGTCGATGGCGGGAAAGTCGTATCCGGTCGCCCAGATCTTGGAGCTCGCCTCGTTGCGGAAGGTATAGCTGCCGCCCTTGAACCCCTCGAAAGCGGCGTTGTAATCGGCATAGTACTCGATCCGCAGATGATCGAAATTGTACCGCCCTAGGTTGATAGGCAGATCGGCGCCCCAGTAGTCGGGGTCGCGGTCGTAGACGATGGTCTGACCGATATCCATGCGCCCCATGACGTAGGGCCCGGAGCCCAGCAAAGGCTCCAGCGTGCTCTCCTCGAAATCGCGGTCGTTCGCCTCGTAATCGGCCTGCGAGAACACCGGCAGGCCGCCCACGTCCTGGATCAGGTCGCGCGTCGGAATTCCTTCGCTGAACACGAAGCGCACGCGGCGATCGTCCAGCGCCTCGGCGCTTTCCACCTTCAGCGCCAGCTGCGCGCGGAAACTCGGCAGGCCCTTCTCGCGCAGCAATTCATACGAGAACACCACGTCCCGTGCGGTCAGCGGGCTGCCGTCGGAAAACGCCACCCCCTCGCGGAGGGTGAAGATCACCTCGCTGCGGTCGGGCGGATAACTGATGGTCTCGCACAGCAGGCAATAGGCCGTGCCGATCTCATCCGCGGTGCCGGTCAGAAGCGTCTCGAAGAAAATGGAGGCAAGCCCCGCCGCACGGCCCTTCAGCGTATACGGGTTCATGCTGTCGAATGACCCGAAGGTCCAGACCGACATCTCCCCGCCCTTGGGCGCCTCCGGATTGACATAGTCCAGATGCGCGAAATCGGCCGCGTATTTCAGCCCACCGAAGGTCGCGATGCCATGCGCGGTTATCCAGTCCGCCCCAGGCGCCGCGGCGGTCCCGCCGGTGCCGGACGCGGCCAGTACAGCCGCCAGAAGCGCGGCAAGCCTATGGCGGGACGGCCGGGTTGCGGTGTCGGCATCATCGGGGTGGTGCGGCATCGGGTCCTCCGGCGTCTGGAACGGGGTCTGCGACAGATCGCGCACGATTGTCGAAGCATAAGCTATGGCTCAATGCCCGGCACATTCAAGGCACGATTGCGAAACCGTGACCGCCTGCGCGCGCAACAAAACGAAGAAAGCCGCCCGCGAACGGACGGCTTGCATAAAGGGCGGCACTTCCGTGCAGCGCCCGGCCCACCACAGGTGGCCCGTGACGCAAGGATCACTCGGACGGCAGCGTGTAGTCCGGCGACTTGGAAATCAGGTACGCCACGAGGTCCGCGCGGTCCTCGTCATCGGCCAGACCGCGATAGGACATGGAGGTGCCGCTGGCGAAGCCCGACGGGTTCTGGATCCAGGCGTTCATGTTCTCCAGCGTCCAGACCTCGCCCGAGGGCAGCGCGCCGGAATAGCCGAAATCACCGATCGCGGCGATCTCGCGGCCCATGACGCCGTCAAGATGCGGGCCGACACCGTTCACCGGCTCGTTGATCTTGTGGCACGCACCGCACTGGCGGAAGATCCGCTCGCCCGCACCTGCATCCGCGCTCTGCACCAGCGTCAGGAAATCGACCGGCGCTTCGTCTTCGGCGGCATCGTCACCTTCGCCAGTGTCGATCACGTAGGCCTGCTCGTGCGCGCCGTGCCCGCCGCCGTGATACAGCGCCTCACCAAGCCATCCGCCCAGCAGATAGACCAGCAGCGCACCACAGAACGCGCCCACAACCTTTGTCAGTGTCATCGTGTCAAGCATTACGCAGCCTCTTGTTCCGAACTTGGCGTCATGTAGCGGGTTCCCATGACCGGCTTCAAGGTATAATCCCGCGACCAAACGACCAGTGCGCGGGCGCTTGCCTGCCGCAAGATCAGCAGGACACCCCCGTTTCATGCCAAGCATCGCGTTCCAGGGCGTCGAAGGCGCCTATTCCCACGAAGCCTGCCACGCCGCCCGGCCCGATCATGCGGCGCTGGCCTGCCGCACATTCGAGGACGTGATCGACGCGGTGCGCGACGGGTCGGCCGACCTCGCGATGCTGCCGGTGGAGAATTCCACCTACGGCCGGGTGGCCGACATCCACCGCCTGCTGCCGGAAAGCGGGCTGCACATCATCGACGAGGCGTTCGTGCGGGTCCACATCAACCTGCTGGCGGTGCCCGGCACGCCGCTGGCCGAGGTGCGCGAGGCGATGTCGCACACCGTGCTGTTGGGACAGTGCCGCGGTTTCCTGCGCGAGAACGACATCCATCCCGTGACCGGCGCGGACACAGCCGGGTCGGCGCAGATCGTCGCGCGCGAGGGCAATCCGGCGCGCGCCGCGCTCGCGTCGGAACTGGCCGGCCGGATCTATGGGCTGGACGTGCTGGCCCGCCATATCGAGGACCAGAGCAACAACACGACCCGGTTCCTCATCATGGCCCGAGAGCCGGACCCGGCGCCGCGCGGCAGCCACGGGATGATGACCAGCTTCGTGTTCCGCGTGCGCAACATTCCCGCCGCGCTCTACAAGGCGATGGGCGGGTTCGCGACCAACGGCGTGAACATGACCAAGCTGGAAAGCTACATGGTGGGCGGCTCGTTCACGGCCACGCAGTTCTTCGCCGACATCGAAGGCCACCCGGCCGATCCGGCGGTCGCCCGCGCGCTTGAAGAACTCGACTACTTCACCTCGACGCTGGAAATCCTCGGCACCTATCCCGCCGATCCCCGCCGCCACGACTGACCATCGCGGCACGCGAAACCTGCTCAGTCGGCCGTTTCCATCGCCTGCGCGACAGCGGCCAGTCGGGCAGCGAGCCGGGCGTGCAAACTGTCCTGCATCAGCCGCAGGCTGGCCAGTACCATGCGCCCGCGGAGTGACCGCGCGGCCAGCGCCAGCGTGACCTCCAACATGCTCGCGTCGGCCTGCGGCCCCGCGTTCTCGGGCACGGGGCCGACCCGCACCAGCCCCGAAAGCGCCAGCCCGTCGATTTCGCCCTCCAGCAGGTAGCCGGTGCCGGGATACCGCTCCGTCACGTGCAGCGCGCCGCGCCGTTCGATGCCGTGCAGGTTCAGCGTGACCGTCCAGGCGTCACCACCCGGAGCAGGCACTACCACCAGCCGCGATCCCGCCATCCGCGCCAGCAGCGCATCGACATCAGCGACGGCGTCATGGACCGGGCCGGGCGGCCGCGCGACCGGCTGCGTCAGGTGAACCCGCACAGCGCCTCAGACCTGCAGGGGCACCGGCGCGGCACCCGTTTCGTCCGCAAGCCAGCGTTCCACCACATAGCGCGCGACCGCGCCCGGCCGCGCCGCCGTGATCTCGGGATGGGTGCCAAGATGGGCTTCGACCATCTCCTCGCGGCTGACCCAGCGCGCTTCCTCGATCTCGGCCGGGTCGATGGTGATTTCCGCGCTCAGCGCCTCGCCCCGGCAGGCCATCATTAGACTGGCCGGGAAGGGCCAGGGCTGGCTGACGATGTAATCCACCCGCCCGACGCGCACGCCCGCCTCTTCGAAGACCTCGCGGCGCACCGCCGCCTCCAGCGTCTCACCCGGCTCCACGAACCCGGCAAGCAGCGAATACATCTTCTCGGGCCAGCCCGGAGAGCGGCCCATGAGCACCGCGTTGCCGCGTGTGACGAGCATGATGACCACCGGATCGGTCCGCGGGAAATGATGTGCGCCGCAAGCCGGGCAGTCGCGCTGCCAGCCAGCCTGCGCAGGCAGGCTTGCTGCGCCGCATTTCGCGCAGAAACCGTGCCGGGCGTGCCAGCCGGTGAGCGCCCGCGCGGTGGCCGCCAGTTCCGCGTCGCGCGCCGACAGCCGCGTCATGCAGGCGCGCAGTTCGGCAAAGCGCGTGTCGCCGGGAAACAGCGGATGCACCTGTTCACTCTGATCGAGAAAGCCGTCCAGCGGCCCCTCGGGCGGCACTTCGGGGGTCCAGCCGGAGAGGTCGACGGCGAAGCGTGGGGCCGCGCCCGCGTCCAGACCCAGGAATATCGGCGGGCCCGCCTCCGTCAGCCCCGGCTGGTCCACGGCAAGCCATCCCAGACCATCCACCGGGCTGCCCGTGACCAGCGGCTTGTCGCGCCACAATGGCAGCACCCGTGCGCCAGGATGCGCCCAGGCCGCCGCCAGAGCCGCAGGATCGCCGCGCATATGTGCGGCGCGATCGAGGCCAGAGCCGCCGAAGGTCAGCGCGGCGGACAGGCGCAACGCGCCGGCGGGAGATCCAGAAAGGTCGGTCATGCTGCCCGCCGAATGGCACAGGCCCGCGCGCATTGCAAACCCCGCGCAGATCCCGCCCGGTCCCGCGCACGATGCGCCGCCCGATGTCCCGCGAAGGCCGCTCCCGACGCGGCACACGCCCCGGGCGGCATGGCGCGCGCGCAACACAAGCGCCCGATCTGCCAGAACTTTTTCAACCCTTGGTTGCCTCTCGGCGGATTGTTGCCGATCATGCGGCACGCAGTCCCCAGCAGAAGGGCCAATGACGTGACAGACCCCGCAGACTCGGCCCCGGCAGACCCGGCAACGCCCGCCACCCTGCGCCTGCGCATCCTGTGCACCACCGACCTGCACGCCCATGTCTGGCCTCACGACTACCAGACCGACCGGCCGACCAAAGGCCGCGGTCTCGCGGCCCTTGCCACGCTGATCACGGCGGCGCGCGCCGAGGCAGGCCAGGACCGCACCCTGCTGGTCGATTGCGGCGACATCCTGCAGGGCACCGCACTTGGCGACTGGGCCGCGCTGCAGAGCACCGCCCGTATCAACACCACCGACGACCCTGCAGCACCGGGCCCGGTGCACCCGATGATCCGCGCGATGAACCACCTGCGCTACGACGCCGCCGCGCTGGGAAACCACGACCTGAACTACGGGCTGGACCCGATGACAGCGGCCTTCGCCGGGGCCGATTTCCCGGTGCTCTGCGCCAACCTCGTGGCCGATCTCGGCGCGACCCCGCCCGAGGATACCCCGATCGTGCCGCCCTGGTGCATCCTCGACCGGCAGGTGCCAGACACGCAGGGCTGCGCCCAGCCGCTGCGGATCGGGCTGATCGGCACCGCACCGCCGCAAAGCGCGGTTTGGGATGCCGCCGTGCTGCGCGGGCGCGTGGCCGCCCGCGACGCGGCGCAGGCCGTGCGCGCGCACCTGCCCGCCCTGCGCGCCGCCGGATGCGACCTGGTGATCGCGCTCAGCCACGCCGGGATCGGCAGCGCCCGGCCCGCACCGATGGAGGAGGACACCAGCCTCGCCGTGGCGCGAATTGACGGAATCGATGTCGTTCTTGCCGGGCACAGCCACCGGCGGCTGCCGGGGCCCGATTTCCACGGCACGCCCGGTGTGGATGCGGCAGCGGGGCGGCTGGCGGGCAAGCCCGCGGCGATGGCCGGCGCGTTCGGCAGCGATCTCGGCGTGCTCGACCTCGCCCTGGCAGCGCGGCCCGGCGGCGGTTGGCGGCTGGCGGCGGCCGATGTGTCGCTGCGCCCTGTGAAGGACACGGCCGCCGACCCCGCGGTGCTGGACCTGACGGCCCCGGCGCACCGCGCAACGCGCGGGCAGATGGGCCGGATCGTCGGCCATAGCCGCACCCGGCTGCACAGCGTCTTCGCGCTGACCGGGCGGGCGCCGGCCCTCGCCCTGCTGGCCGAGGCGCAGGCGGCACACGCCCGGCGGCTGGTGACCGGCACCGCGCTGGACGGGCTGCCGCTGCTCAGCGCGGCGGCGCCGTTCAAGCATGGCGGGCCGACCGGGCCGGATGGGTTCGTGGACATCCCCGCAGGCCAACTGCGCCACCGCCACATGGTGGAACTGTCGCCCTTTCCAAACCAACTGTGCGTGCTCGCGGTGACCGGGGCAGACCTGCGGGCGTGGCTCGAACGGGCGGCGTCGGCTTATTGCACTGTGCCGCGCGGGGCCCGCGATGCAACGCTGATCGATCCGGCAGCGGCGGCCTACACCTTCGACGAAATTCATGGGTTGACCTACACGCTCGACCTGTCGCGGCCGCCGCTGCACGATGCACAGACCGGGCGCGCGCTGACGGCGGCACAGCCGCCCGCAAGCGGCGCGCTGGCCGAGGACGGCGCGGGTTGGACCGGCATGGACGGCACAGACGAACCGCAGGCCGACAGGTCGCCCCGCGCCGGGCGCGTCACCGCGCTCTACCATGCCGGGCGCGCGATCGCGGACACCGACAAGTTCGCGGTGGCGACCAACAGCTACCGCGCCAGCGGCGGCGGCGGCTACGGGATGATCCCGAAGGGCACGCCGCGCATACACTCGCGCGAGCCGCTGCTGGACCTCCTGCTGCGCCACGTCGCCGGGGCGGGCGAGATCGCGGCGGACGGCCCCGCGCCGCACCGCTTCGCCCCTCTGGGCGCGACCGCGCTGCTGCGCACGGCGCCGCAGGTCACGCTGGACGACCACGGCGACCCGGACCGAAAGCTCGCTCCGCTCGGGCTGGACGGCGACGGCTACGGCGTGTTCCGCCTGTTCCTATAGCAGCCCCGGCCCGGCAACCCTTTCGCAATTCGCCTAATTTTTGGGCGACACGCGCAGCAAAACGGCGCATTCTGCGGCGCGCCGCGATTTGCGCGTCGCCTGTCCCGCCGTCCCGTTCCGCTCCCCGACCGGTCGGCTAGGCTTCGGCTGACACGAAGCAACGTGGCGCATCCCGGCGCAAGCCCACGCCACCCAACGAAAGGACCTCCCTGATGTTCCAGCGCGCCCTGTGCAGCCTGGGCCTGGCCGCCAGCCTTGCGGCCGGTTCCGCCGGCGCCCAGACCACCATCGACTTCGCCCTCGACTGGAAATTCGAAGGCCCGGCGGCGCCGTATTTCGCCGCCATCGACAACGGGCATTTCGCGGAACAGGGGCTGGAGGTCACGGTGACCGCCGGTGCGGGCTCGCTCGATGCGATCCCGAAAGTGGCGACCGGTGCCTACCCGGTGGGCTTCGCCGATATCAACAGCCTCGTGAAATTCCTCGACCAGAACCCCGGCGCGCCGGTGATCGCGGTGATGATGACCTACGACAAGCCGCCCTTCGCCGTCGTCGGCCGCAAGAGCCTTGGCGTCGAAGCCCCGAAGGATCTCGAAGGCCGCATCCTCGGCGCTCCGCCGCCCGATGGCGCATGGGCGCAGTTCGCCCCCTTCGCCAGCGCCAACGAACTGGACATGGACGCGATCACCGTCGAACCGGTGGGCTTCCCGACCCGCGAGCCGATGCTGGCCGAAGGCAAGGTGGACGCCGTGACCGGGTTCAACTTCTCCAGCTACCTCAACCTCGTGCGGCTCGGCGTGCCCGAGGATGACATCTCCACCATCCTGATGGCCGATCACGGGCTTGCGCTTTACGGCAACGCGATCATCGTGAACACCGACTTCGCGGCCGCGAACCCCGACGCGGTGAAAGGCTTCATCGCCGCCGTCGGCGCGGGCTGGAAGGACGCCATCGCCGATCCCGAGGCCGCCGTCGCACAACTGCTTGAACGCAATCCCGCCGGCGATGCGGCACTGGAAACCCGCCGCCTGCAACTCGCGCTCGATGCCAACGTGATGACGCCCTACGTGATGGAAAACGGGATGGGCAACATCGACGCCGCGCGGTTCGAGAAATCGCTGTCGCAGCTTGCCGAAACCTTCGAATTCCAGACCACGCCCGATGCGTCGCTCTATTTCACCGATGCCTACCTGCCCGACGGCGGCATCGCGCTGAACTGATCCGCGCCGACCCGCACGAACCGCACGGGGGCCGCGCCACACGGCGGCCCCCGGCCCCGTCCACACCGACCCTGCCGCGCCCGTTCGGCCCCGGACGGCACCGGCGCGACCCGGACAGGACCCCACGGAACCGCTAAAGGCTCCCTGCAGGTGTCCGAAACGGGTCACGACGGCGCCTTCCGGACGCAGCCCGCCGCCCCGGCAGCCGTCCCGCACCGGTCCCAGGCCCCATGACACACATGCCGGCGCATATCGAATTGCGCGAAATCACCCATGCCTACCAGACCGATGCCGGCCCCCTGCCGGTGCTGGACAACCTCAACATCAAGATGGCCGAAGGCAGCTTCACCGCGGTCGTCGGCCCTTCGGGTTGCGGCAAGTCCACCCTCACCCGCCTGATCGCAGGGTTGATGCGCCCGGACGAGGGGCAGGTCTGGCTGGGTGGCAAGATGGTCACCTCGCCGCGCCCGACGGTCGGCATGGCGTTCCAGAACCCGGTCCTGCTGGAATGGCGCACGATCCTGCGCAACGTCATGCTTCCGCTGGAAATCGTCGGCCAGCGCATGTCCCGCTCAGACCAGGAAGCGCGCGCCCGCGAACTGCTGTCGCTGGTCGGGCTGGAGGGGTTCGAAGACAAGCGCCCGTCCGAGTTGTCCGGCGGGATGCGCCAGCGCGCCTCACTCTGCCGGGCGCTCGTCCACCGCCCCGAGGTGCTGATCCTGGACGAACCCTTCGGCGCGCTCGACGCCTTCACCCGCGAGGACCTTTGGCAGACCATGGCCCGCCTGCGCCACGAGGAAAAATTCACCGCCGTGCTCATCACCCACGACCTGCGCGAAAGCGTGTTCCTCGCCGACAACATCGTCGTGCTGTCCGGCCGGCCCGCGACATCGCAATACGTTCTGGCCAACACACTGCCCGCGGACCGCACGCTGGACGATCTCTATGCCCAGCCCGCGACCGAGATGCTCGCGATCCTGCGCCACCAGATCCAGGTCGCGCAGGGCCGCGCCCCCGCCGAACCGCAGGAGGCCGCCCAATGACATCGCTCAGGAAATTCGCCGCCCCCGTGATCGCCATCCTGCTGTTCCTGGCGGGCTGGGAATGGCTGGTCTGGGTCAACGGCTGGCCGACCTACAAGATGGCCGCGCCGTCCGATCTCTGGCCCGCCTTCTGGAAATTCCGCTGGCTGTTTCTCGAATACGGCTGGCAGACGCTCTGGCGCACCGTGGCGGGGCTCGCGCTCGCCATCGTCTTCGGCGTGGCGGTGGGCATGGTGATGGGCTTCTCGCGCACGGTGCGCGACGGGCTCTACCCGCTGCTGGTGGGGTTCAACGCGATCCCCAAGGCGACCGTGGTGCCGATCCTCGCGCTGATGTTCGTGGGCCAGCACGACATGAACACGATCCTCATCGCCTTCATGATCTCCTTCTTCCCCATCGCCGTCTCCGTCTCCATCGGCCTGAGCACGCTGGAGCCGGAATACCGCGACATCCTGCGCTCCCTCGGCGCCTCGCAGGTGACGGTGTTCTGGAAGATCGCGCTGCCCAAGACCCTGCCCGAGTTCTTCGGCGCGCTGAAAGTGTCGGTCACGCTGGCCTTTATCGGCACCAACCTGATGGAGATCATCTCCCCCCACGGCCGCGGCCTCGGCGCGCTCTTCGACAGCGGCAAGATCAGTTCGGACTACCCGCTGATGTTCGCCGTCCTTATCGCCTTGGCGCTCTTGGGGATCGTGCTGTATTATATCGTCGTAGCGCTGGAGAAGACGTTTGCGGGCTGGGCGGAGCGGGCGCCGGGGTGACGCCTAACTGGCGGCAACCGGATATTCGCTGCGACGTTTATCAAGGCCCGTCCTCAACTGACTTGAATTGTTGCAATAGGGACCATCTTTTGATAATGGTTTGGGCTAATTACTAAGAACTCTTGGGAGATTCCATTGAGCTTTCCGATCCCATCTCGTCGCAACCGTGATACAGTTGATGTTGAGCGAGATGAACGGAAAAGACAAAAGAGCCCTGGCTCGTTTTTCTACTCCCAAGGGAAAGGCCAAGTTTTAGCTGCCTGCTACTTTTCTGATGAGAGACTAGCGGAGTCGGCTCGTGGCGGAATTGCTTTAAAGCATCGTCACCGAATTCACTTAGCATTGTTTGGCCAGCTCATGGCTTCATTTGAGTACTTCTTAAAAGACTTCGTTGCGAAGGCGGTAGATGCCACGACCCTCTTGGATGAGAAGATCAAGAAAGAGAAGTGGCTCGAGATTAACGTGGACCGGGTTTTGGCAAACCGCTCTGGCATGGCCACGATCGGCTCCACTCTCGTTCACTCTACGCTTGGCTGGCACTCTCCAGCGCAGGTAAATGCGAGATACTGTAGCCTTTTTAACAGGAATGCCTTCGGTGCTCGGGAAGTGGAAACATTGGAAAAGCTTTGGATTCTTAGACACTCAGTAGCACACAACGCCGGTATGATCATTCACTATGATGCAACACGTATAGGCGACGAGATGCTAGCAGATCATGCCGCCGAAATTGATGCAGCCTTCATATCCGAAACTTTTAATTTTCTGAGTCCCATTTCAAAAACGATTTGTGAGGAATGCGGCGGAAGCCTGCTTAGGCAACAATTCCAACCTCTTTATGCACGTGGCCCGGACTACCTCACTGATATGCCAGTTTATGCACGATTAAAGCCTCTATTTGAGTATGTGGATTCCAGAGCCCGCGAGCTATCACAAGTTAACAAAACTTCGTATCAAGCGGATTTTGCCCGGTTCGGCTCTCCTTGAGAGAAGTTAAATATACTCATGCAACTCACGTAACAAGGGAAAGCGCAGGATTCGCGGCGAATATTCACTTAGAAAGGCGATACAGTGGTAGCCGCAGATAAGGTCGATTTCCGCGTTGGGCGCCAAACAGCTAAACGCCCCAAACCAACCCTCCCAACTAACGCCCCCCACCCCACAACATCATCCGCTCCATCACCCCGTCCTTCTTCACCTTCCAGTGCATCATCGCGGCGCCCGTGTGCAGCGCGATCAGGCCGACAAGCCCCACCGCCACCAGACCGTGCATCCAGAACAGCGTCTCCGACAGTCCCTCGTTCTTGGGCAGGATCCCCGGCAGGCGGCCCGAGAAGAACTCCACCGGAAAGCCGCCCGCCCCGGTCGCCAGCCAGCCCAGCAGCGTCATCCCGATCAGCCCGACATAAAGCGCCCCGTGCACGGCGGCCGAGGCGGCCCGCTCGAACCCGTTCAGCGTCGGCGCGGGCGGCGGCACGCCCAGCCCATAGCGCGCGGCGACCCGCAGCAGCATCAGCCCCAGGATCAGCAGGCCCAGGGTCTTGTGCGCCGTATAGATCGTGTTCGTCACGTCCATGCCGAAAGTGTCGCGCAGCCCCTCGAACCCGAAGCTGTAGAGCATCGCGCCCCCGGCCAGAGACCCCAGCACCAGCACCGCGATGATCCAGTGCAGCAGCCGCTGGACGAGCGTGTAACGTTCCATCTGCATCGCGCGGGACCTTCTTGTTGACCGGGACAGAACCATTCGTGCCGCAACGGCAGGTTTAGTCAAGCGCGGGGCACGGCGGCGGGCGATTTCCCCCGGCGCGCGCCGGGGTGCGCGGCCCAGAGACGCTTCATACAAGACTCATATGGAATTCATATGCGAGTCATATGGAAATCCGATGCCGGTTTACCGGGCCGCGACGGGGTTGCATCCGGCGGCCGCCTCCCCTATCTCGGGGTCGAGAGGTTGGCGCGGGCAGGCGCCTCGCCAACCCGGTCAGGTCCGGAAGGAAGCAGCCGTAACGAGCCCCGCTTGGGTCGTTGTCCAGCCTCTCACCCCACGCACGGGCGGTGCGGCCACAAGGCCCCGCCCACTGGGGCATCACAGATACCTTTTTATTTTCAGGCACTTGGATGGCGCTCATACCGTCGACAGGAAGGCGTCAAGCTCGTCGTCCAAGGTCGTGTTCTCGGCCATCGCCCGGACAAGGTAGTCGACGACCACCTCCAGCAGGCGCCGCTTGATGTCGGCGGGCAGGAAGGGCAGCGTCAGCATCCCTTCCAGCATCGGCACCAGATTCTCGCGCAGCGCCTGCGCCACGATGTCGGCCACCCGGATCTCCGGCGCGTTCAACCCCGCCAGCAATTCGTCCGGCAACCGCGATTCCACTTTCTCGTCGATCACGCGCGCGACCTTGAGAAAGATGTCCGCCTCGCGGTCGCTGCTCACGAAGGGAATGTTGATTGATTTGTCCAGCATCCGCGCGATCTTGGCGTGCTGGGTCGGGTTCAGGAAGTTGGCCATTCTGCGCCTCCTCAGCCAAATTCGGGACACCCCGAGAAGGCCCCGCGACGTCTGCCCGCGCAAGTCAGCCATTCCGCACCGCGGGCGCACCGCTGGACCTTGGCGGATCCGACCCATAGGCTGGGGCGACAACGAATCCGAAAGGCTCCCTCGCGTGGCAGAAACGACCGGCTATCAGGTGCTCGCCCGCAAGTACCGGCCCGACACCTTCGCCGATCTCGTCGGCCAGGAGGCCATGGTCCGTACCTTGAAGAACGCCTTCAAGGCGGGGCGAATCGCGCAAGCCTTCATCATGACCGGCATCCGCGGCACCGGGAAGACCACGACCGCCCGGATCATCGCCAAGGGAATGAACTGCACCGGCCGCGACGGGCCGACGACTGACCCGTGCGGCACCTGCCCCCAATGCACGCGGATCGCGGCGGGCACCCATGTCGACGTGATCGAGATGGACGCGGCCAGCAACACTGGCGTGGACAACATCCGCCAGAACGTCATCGACAGCGTGACCTACGCGCCCGCCGAAAGCCGCTTCAAGATCTACATCATCGACGAGGTGCACATGCTGTCCACCTCGGCGTTCAACGCGCTTCTCAAGACGCTTGAAGAGCCGCCCGCGCATGTGAAGTTCATCTTTGCCACGACCGAGATCCGCAAGGTGCCGGTGACGGTGCTGTCGCGGTGCCAGCGGTTTGACCTGCGTCGGATCGAGCCCGAGGATATGCTGGCGCTGCTGCGCCGCATCGCAGATGCAGAGGGCGCGCGGATCGACGACGGCGCGCTGGCGCTGATCACCCGCGCTGCCGAAGGCTCCGCGCGGGACGCAACATCGCTGCTGGACCAGGCGATCAGCCACGGCCAGGGCGAAACCACCGCCGAGCAGGTCCGCGCGATGCTTGGGCTGGCCGACCGGGGTCGCGTGCTCGACCTGTTCGACATGGTCATGTCCGGCGATGCAGCGGGCGCACTGAACGAGTTGTCGGCGCAATACGCCGACGGCGCGGACCCGCTGTCGGTGCTGCGTGACCTTGCCGAGGTGGCTCACTGGCTTTCCGTCACCAAGGTCACGCCCGGCGCGGCGGATGACCCGACCCTGCCACCCGACATCCGCGAACGCGGCGGCGCGATGGCCGGAAAGCTGTCGCAGCGGGTGCTGGGGCGGGCATGGCAGATGCTTCTGAAAGCGTTGGAAGAAACCGCCGCCGCGCCGAACGCGATGATGGCCGCAGAAATGGCGCTTATCCGGATGACCCACGTGGCCGACCTGCCCCCGCCCGAGGACCTCATGCGCCAGCTTGAGCGGCTTCAGGGCGGCAGCGGCGCGGCGGCACCGTCACCCGCGCCCGCGCCCGGCGTCGCGCCTGCGCCGGCCGGGCAAGGCGCCCCCCCGCACCCGGCATCCGCGCAGCCCGCACCTCTCCCACAGGGCCCGGACGGCGGCGGTGGAAGCGCGCGGCTCAGCCTGCATCAGGGCGGCGGCGCAGCGGCAGTGCATCTGACTGCGCCGGCCCCCGCACTCGACGCCTATCCCGATTTCGAAAGCGTGGTCGCCCTGATCCGGCACCGCCGCGACGTGAAGCTGCTGGTGGACGTGGAAACCGGCCTGCACCTTGTGGCCTATGCGCCAGGGCGGATCACCTTCCGGCCCCATGACAGCGCGCCAGGGGATCTTGCGCAGCGACTGGGCGCGAAGCTGCAGGGATGGACCGGCATCCGCTGGGCGGTCAGCGTGACCACGGCGGAACCCGGCGCACCGACGATCGCGGAAACGCGCGATGCCGAAAGCTCGGCACGCAAGGCGCAGGCCCGCACGCACCCGCTTGTGGCGGCGGTGCTCGCCGCCCTGCCCGGCGCCGATGTCGGCGAAATCCGCACACCCGGCGACCTTGCGGCGGCAGCGGCACGCGACGCGCTGCCCGAAGCCCCCGACCCCGACGACGACACCGGCGGCGCGGACGATCCTGGCGAGGGCTGGGATCCGTTCGAGGACGACCCGGCCTGATCTGATTTCCTCAACCCGAAAGGAACCACACGATGTTCAAGGGACTTGGCGGCCTTGGCGACATGGGCAAGATGATGAAGGCGGCCCAGGAGATGCAGACGAAGATGACCGCGCTGCAGGAAGAACTGACCCGCATCACCGTGACCGGCGCAAGCGGCGCGGGCATGGTCACTGCTACGGCGACCGCGAAGGGCGAGTTGACCAGCCTGTCCATCGACCCGTCGATCTTCAATGCCGACGACAAGGAGATGGTCGAAGACCTGATCCTGGCCGCGATCAAGGACGCGCAGGGCAAGGCGCAGGAGCGCACGCAGGAAGAGATGCGCAAGCTTCAGGAAAGCATGGGCCTGCCTGCCGACATGAACCTGCCGTTCTGACCGCGAGGAGCGCGCGGTGACCGGCCCCGGCACCCCCATAGAGGCGCTTATCGAATTGATGGCGCGCCTGCCCGGCCTCGGCCCGCGCTCGGCCCGGCGCGCGGTGCTGCACCTCGTGCGTCGGCGCGGCCAATTGCTCGGTCCGCTTGCAGAGGCGATGGCCGAGGTCGCCCGAACAGCGCGCGAGTGCGTAAGCTGCGGCAACATCGCCACAGACGACCTGTGCCCGATATGCGCCGATCCGAAGCGCGCGACCGGGCTTTTGTGCGTTGTGGAAGACGTGGGCGACCTGTGGGCGATGGAACGCACAGGCGCCTTCACCGGACGCTACCACGTGCTCGGCGGGACCCTGTCGGCGCTGGACGATGTGGGGCCGGAGGATCTGGGCCTGCCCCGGCTCGAAGCGCGGATCGGCGCAGAGGCCGTGACCGAGGTGATCCTCGCGCTCAACGCCACGGTGGACGGGCTGACCACGGCGCATTACGTCGCCGACCTTCTGGAAGGGCGCGTGCAGGTCACGTCGCTGGCGCAGGGCGTGCCCGTCGGGGGGGAGCTGGACTACCTCGACGACGGCACGATCGGCGCTGCGCTTAAGGCACGGCGCAGGCTTTAGGGTCGGGCGCCCCGGCGCTCAGCGCGGCCAGCTTGCATAGCGGCTCTGGCGAAGCTCGGCGCTGCGCAGGCGCCGTTCGATCCGCCAACGCTCGCTTGTCAGACGGCTGCGCGCAGCGCCTGCATCGGCGGGCAGAGCGATTATCAGGCGCTCCACCTCGTTCAGGTCGCTGCGCAGCGCGTTGATATCCTGCTGGGTTTCCCACCACGCCATGCCGTGATCGTGGGCGGGCCGCATCTGGGCAAGCTGCGCGCCACTGCAATAGGGCGCGATGGACCCGCCACTCCGCCCCACATCATAAGCCTTGGCAGGCGTGCAATAGCTTTGCAGACCCGCCTTTCGCCCCTCCAGCCACGCCGCCATGTCGGGGACGACATCGACCTTTGCGCAGGCCTTGCGGTGACGTTCGATATGCTCGGGTCCGCGTCCGTTCGCGCCGTCCGTAAAGCCGATGCCGCGCCAGTCGCCGCCGCGGCATTCCTCCTTGGACAGGCTGGCGCAGGCCGCCAGCGCCGACAGAAGCACAAGCGCCGCAAAACACCGCCAGATCCAGCCCATCATCGCCGCCGCCTCCCGTCATCGCCTGAAGGCAGCCTAGCGCAGCGGCCCGGCCCCGTCAGCCCCCGGCCGCCGAAGGTCGGTCAGTCGCGCGGATCGGCCCGGTCGCGCGGATCGTCGTCATTGCCGTCCTCATCGTCATCACCGCCCTCGGGCAGGTTGAAGAAGCTGTCGGCATCGACCTTGTCGTCGCTGCTGTCATACTTGTTCTCGCTGAGGGTAAAGGTCTCCAGCCCCGAGATCGCGGTCGGCATCTTCGGTTCCGTGTCCATCTCCAGCGACTGTTCGGTCGACACCAGCTTGCGCCGCTCGTCATCGGTCATCACCACGCCCTCGCGCGCCTTCTTGGCGGCGGCCTTCTGGACGGCGGCGTCCAGTTCGGACTGTCGGCAAAGCCCCAGCGCGACGGGGTCAATCGGCTGGATGTTGGCGATGTTCCAGTGCGTGCGTTCGCGGATCGACTGGATCGTCGGCTTGGTGGTGCCGACCAGCTTGCTGATCTGGCTGTCGGCAAGTTCGGGGTGGAACTTCACCAGCCAAAGGATCGCGGCGGGCCGGTCCTGGCGCTTGGACAGCGGCGTATAGCGTGGCCCGCGGCGCTTGTCCTCGCCTGTGGCGGCCGGGTTGTGCTTCAGCTTCATGCGATAGAGCGGGTTGGCCTCGGCCTTGTCGATCTCGCTCTGGTCCAGTTGGCTGTTGGCGATCGGGTCGAACCCCTTCACGCCGGTGGCCACGTCGCCATCCGCGATGCCCTGCACTTCCAGTTCGTGAAAGCCGCAGAATTCCGCGATCTGCTTGAAGCTCAGCGTGGTGTTGTCCACAAGCCAAACGGCGGTTGCCTTGGCCATGATCGGCTTGCCCTGCATGTCTCAACTCCTGTGCCTGACGCGCTGTCGGATTTTCCGCAAATTTCGCCCGTGCCGGGAAATCGGCTGCACCGGGCTGGCGCGTCTTCTCGATTTTGGGAAGATGGCCGGTATATACTGGCTCCAAGAGGCAGAGGAAAGAGAAAATGCGAATCTTGCCGAAGCTGCTGCTGGCGCTGACATTGGCTGCGCTGCCAGCCGCCGCGCCGCGTGCGGACACCGCCGGAGCGTTCGATTATTACGTCCTGGCCCTGTCCTGGTCGCCGAACTGGTGCGCCCGGACCGGCGATGCGCGCGGGGCCGACCAATGCGACGCGCGCCACGATCATGGCTGGGTGCTACACGGGCTCTGGCCCCAATACGAACGCGGCTGGCCCGAGGATTGTGCGACCGACCGTCGCCCGCCCAGTCGGGCCGAGAACGATGCGATGGCCGATATTCAGGGCTCGGGCGGGTTGGCCGCGTACCAGTGGCGCAAGCACGGGCGCTGTTCGGGCCTTTCGGGGCGCGACTATCACAGGGCCGCGCGACAAGCCTATGACAGCGTGGTCCGCCCCGATCTGTTGCGCCGCCTGACGGACCCGGTGCGCCTGCCCGCGTCCGTGATCGAGGACGCGTTCCTCGAAGCCAATCCCGGCTGGACGGCGGACATGCTCACGATCACCTGCCGCGACGGCGACATCGCCGAGGCGCGGTTGTGCCTGACCCGTGGGCTGGAGCCGCGGGTCTGTGCGCCCGATGCGCGCCGCGACTGCACGCTGGACAGGGCGCGGTTCGCGCCGATCCGCTGAAAACCGCCCGCCGCGGCCCGCCGGTTTGCCATCATCTCGCCGCGGTCCTATCGTCGCCCGCGCAACAGTGAAGGAACCCCGCCATGATCCGAGTCAGCCTTGCGCCGATGACCACCGCCCTGATCCTGATGTCGGCCATGACAATCTGGGCGCAGCAGGCGCAGGACTGGATCCCCGGCGAAATCGCCCTGCCCGGCGACATGGAAATAACCGTCGACCGGGCGATCGGATCTTCCACGCGGATCTTCTCTTTCATGACGGGCGAGGACGCGGGCGCGCTGCTCGACCGCTGGACCGAGGCGCTGCAGGAGGCGGGCTACGTCATTGCGCCGCAGCCCGAGGCCATCGACACCCGCCAGATCCAGTTTTCCGGCCCCGGGATCGGCAATGCGAAGATCGCCCTGCAGCCAAGTGCGGAACCGGACCGCACGCTGGTGCAGTTCGACGCTTCGCTGGACTGACCCGCCCCGGTCCGGTCCGCGCGCTCGGTCAAGCTCCGTGCGCGGCTACGCTGTCGGCAGGGGCCTGCGCGCGATCGAACATGCCGTAATCGCGGATGATCCCGGCCACGCGGAGACGGTAGTCGGCAAAATAGGCCGACCGCCCTTGCGCCTGCGCTCCGCGATGCGCCTCGAGTGTGCGCCAGCGGGTCAGGGCGGCTTCGTCCTCCCAGAACGAGAGGGACAGCAGCTTGCCGGGCGTCGTCAGGCTCTCGAACCGCTCGACCGAGATGAACCCCTCCATCTCGGCGAGATGCACGCGCATCTTCGCGGCCATGTCGAGATACGCATCGCGCTGACCTTCGGCGACTTCCACTTCGAAGATGACGGCGATCATGCCGGTTGCAGGATGCGGCCCAGCGGCCGCCCTGCCACCAGATGCACGTGCATGTGCGGCACTTCCTGCACAGCATCCTCGCCCGCGTTTGAAATCAGCCTGAAGCCGCCCCCAGCCTCGCTGGGCTGCGCGCCCACGGCGCGCGCAACCTCGCCCAACGTGCGGGTGAAGTCCACGATCTCCTCGTCCGACGCGGCAAGCGCGAAATGGTCGTAGGTCGCGTACGGCCCCTTCGGGATTACCAGCACGTGGTCCGGCGCCTGCGGGTGAATATCACGGAAGGCCAGCGTGTGCTGGGTTTCCAGCACCGTGTCGTTGGGGATCTCGCCGCGCAGGATCTTGGCGAAGATGTTCTGATCGTCATAGGCGAAGGGCATCGGGTGGCCTTTCCTTGTCAGCCGGTTGCGCGAGGGTTTTCGCGGCCCGCGGCCCCGCTTGTCAAGCCGCCACGCCGTTCTGCAGCTTGTCCGGGAAGGCGCACAGATCGCGGATCAGGCACACCCCGCAGGCCGGCTTGCGCGCCTTGCAGATATACCGGCCATGCAGGATCAGCCAGTGATGCGCGTGACGCTGGAACTCAACCGGTACGTGATCCTCGATCGCGCGTTCCACTGCGTCCACGTCGCGGCCGGGGCACAGGCCGGTGCGGTTGCCGACGCGGAAGATATGGGTGTCCACCGCCTGCGCCGGATGGCCCCACCACATCGACAAAACCACATTGGCGGTCTTGCGTCCGACGCCGGGCAGCGATTGCAGCGCCGCACGCGAGGACGGCACCTGCCCGCCGAACTGGTCCACAAGAATTCGGCTCAGCTTGATGACGTTCTTCGCCTTGTTGCGGTAAAGCCCGATGGTGCGGATATGCGCAGTAACGCCTTCCTCGCCCAGCTCCAGCATCTTCTCGGGCGTGTCTGCGATGGCAAAGAGGCCGCGTGTCGCCTTGTTCACGCCCACGTCCGTCGCCTGCGCCGACAGCGCGACGGCCACCAGCAGGGTGAAGGCGTTCACATGCTCCAGCTCGCCCTTCGGCTCGGGCTCGGCCTCGGCGAAGCGGGCGAAGGCTTCGCGCACGGTCGCGTAATCGGCCTGTGGCGACATCGGCGTCGCGGACCGGGCCGAGGCGGCCGGCCCCTTGGACGTCCTGCGCCGGGCGGCGGTCTTGCGCGCGGGCCGGGCCCGGCCGACATCCGCCGGGGCCGCTTGCGCAGGTTCCGGGTCGCTTTCGGCGCGCGCGCCCTCTAGATCTTCCGCCATGACACTCTCCGATTTTCCCAGCGGCGCCGAGGCCGACAACCGCTATCACTACCAGGTGATCGCCCGCGCCATCCGGGCGATCGACGCCGCGGGCGGCGCCCCGCTGCCGCTGGCCGATCTTGCGCGCAGCTTGCACATGTCGCCTGCCCATTTCCAGCGTGTGTTCTCGCAATGGGTCGGGGTCTCGCCCAAACGCTACCAGCAGTATCTGACGCTAGGGCAAGCACGGACGATGCTGGCGCAAAGCGGCGGAACGCTGGCCGCCGCGCACGATCTCGGGCTCAGCGGCGGGGGGCGGCTGCACGACCTTTTCCTGCGTTGGGAGGCGATGTCCCCGGGCCAGTACGCTCGCGGCGGCGAAGGGCTGACGATCCGCGAGGCACGCTGCGACACGCCGTTCGGCCCTGCCATCGCCATGGCCACCGACCGCGGGCTGTGCGGTCTGGGCTTCTGCGCCGACATGGGCGAAGAGGCCGCCCGAGAGGACCTTGTGCGGCGCTGGCCCAGGGCGCGGGTGCTGCCCGACGACAACGGCGAGGTCGCGGCGATGGCCGCCCGCGCGATGGGCGGCGGCGACGCGAAGTTGCACCTGATCGGCGCGCCGTTCCAGATCAAGGTCTGGGAGGCGCTTCTGGCCATCCCCAGCGGCACGGTGACGACCTATTCCAATATCGCAGCGCAGGTCTGCACACCGCGCGCCAGCCGCGCCGTCGGCACCGCGGTGGGGCGCAACCCGATCAGCTTCCTGATCCCCTGCCACCGGGTGCTGCGCAAGGACGGCGCGCTTGGCGGCTACCACTGGGGGCTGCCCGTCAAGCGCGCGATGCTGGCCTGGGAGGGCGCGCGCCGGGACGCGGCGTCGGAACCCGCACATCCCTGACGTCATCGCGCTTCGGTGACTGGCCATCCGGTGGCGCGACATGGCATACTGCGCAAAACAAAGCAGAGGCAGCAGTCATGATCCGACCCATCGCGCTTGTCGCAACCGCCGGCCTTGTCCTGGGCGGCTGTGCCAGCCAGTTCGACAGCCCCACCGGCGGCGAGAACCGCAACACCACCACCGGCGCCGTGACCGGCGCCGTGATCGGCGGCATCCTTGCGGGCCCGGCCACGGGCGGCAGCGGCGGCAAGGCCGCGGCAGGTGCCGTCGCGGGCGCGGCCATTGGCGGGCTGATCGGCCAGCAACTGGACCGCCAGGCGCGGGAACTCGACCGCGACCTCGGCGACGGCATCACGGTGAACAACCAGGGCGACCAGCTTCTGGTCAGCTTCCCGCAGGACATCCTGTTCGCGGTGGACAGCGCGCAGGTCAGTTCCGGCGCGCGGTCCGAGTTGCAGACCTTCGCGGCGAACCTGCAACGCTATCCGGATACCAACGTCATCATCACCGGGCACACCGACAATACCGGCGATGCCGCCTACAACTTCGACCTGTCCACGCGGCGGGCCGGATCGGTGGCCGGTGTGCTGGTGGGCGCGGGCGTATCCGCCGGGCGGATCACCGCCACCGGCCGGGGCGAGGATGCGCCGATCGCGTCAAACCTGACCCCCGAGGGACGCGCCCAGAACCGCCGGGTGGAGATCGTCATCCGCCCCGCGCAGCAGGGCTGACGACGGCACAAGCGGCGGCTGGACGGAGAGGTCCGGCCCGCCTATCATCGCGCGACCTGCGTGGGGGAGCGCGATGACATTCCGCAAGATCGAACCCGAGAAACTGTCCCAGTCGGTCATTCGCCAGATCGAGGACCTGATCCTGCGCGGCGTGCTGCGGCCCGGTGAACGGCTGCCGTCGGAACGCGATCTTGCCGAACGGCTCGGTGTGTCGCGGCCCAGCCTGCGCGACGCGGTGGCCAGCCTGTCGGCGCGCGGCCTGTTGGTCAGCCGGGCCAATTCCGGCATCTATGTGGCCGAAGTGCTGGGGTCAGCCTTCTCACCCGCGCTGATGCAACTGTTCGCCAGCAATGACGACGCGGTGTTCGACTACATCGCCTTCCGCCGTGACATCGAAGCGCTGGCCGCCGACCGCGCCGCACGGATGGCAAGCGACACCGATCTCGCGGTGATCGACACGCTGCACCAGCGGATGCTCGAGGCGCACAAGCTGCGCGATCCGACACTGGAGGCGCAACTGGACGCCGAATTTCACCTGTCCATCATGGAAGCCAGCCACAACGTCATCATGCTGCACATGATGCGGTCGATGTTCGACCTGCTCCAGCAAGGCGTGTTCTACAACCGCCAGTCGATGTTCCGACAGCGCGCCAATCGCGAGGGGCTTCTGGCGCAGCACACGCAGATCAATGCCGGGCTTCAGGCCCGTGACCCGGACGCAGCGCGCAGCGCTGTGATCGCGCATCTCGATTTCGTGGAAGCAATGCTGCGCGACCGCCAGCGCGCCGAAGCCAACGAACGCACCGCCGAACAGCGCCTTGCCCATGAACGGGAGCGCGCGGCGCGGGTGAAGTGATCAGTGCGTCTTTGATTGAGGCGCATTGACCAACGTTACCAGTTCCCAGAACTCGCTGCGCAGGTTCATGTGCGGGAAGCCCCTTGAAGGCGCCTCGACACCAAGGAACGCGCAAAGAGGGGCCCAACCTTCGGCGACGTCGAAGATCAGGAGTTGCTCTTCCGGAACGACATCCCGCACTTCTTCTTCGCGCTGCTTGAAAGCGGCAATCGCCTTTTCCTTGCAGCTGATCGTTCCCCCGAACGTGGATGGGACAACCAGATCATACCACATCCTGAAAACCGATTTCATGTGCGGTGGCAGATCCAGCGTGTCCAGATCACGGCCGAGCCAGCCGATGGTCGCGTCGAAACTCGACCACCATCCATTCGGGGGCCGTACGGTGTGAATGACCAAGGCGTCCGGATAGGTGCCGTGCAATTCGCGCCAGACTGCGGCACCGGGCCAATCAACCTGCGCGTTGTAACCGTCGAAGGCTTCATCGGCCGCGAAGCCCCCTTCGCCGTTAGCGAGGCGCTGCCACAGGCCCAACTGCTCAGGGTTCATCAACACTTCTTCCATGTGATGACAAGGGCCCCAGCCGAGTTGTTCCAGCGCGATCTTGAGAGACATCGTTCCGGTTCTGGCAAACCCGGTTCCGATCACTCGCATCCGGCAATTCCCTTCTATTTCCAAGCCTTGGCCGAAGCCTAGCCCCCGAGATTTCGGCGTCAATCCCGGAAGCAAAAAACCCGGCCTCAAAGGCCGGGTTTCCTTAATTCATCTTTCTACCGAAACGGCGTGTGCGGATCAGTTCAGGCGCTGTCCTACCTCTTCGATCGACTTGTCGATCAGCGCCGCAGCGGCCTCGGGGCTCATGTCCTCGGTCAGCACGTCGCGCGCCACGGACACGGACAAGGCGATCGCCCGGTCACGCACGTCGCGTACGGCGGATGCCTGGGCCTGAGCGATCTGTTCCTCCGCGGCCTGCATGCGGCGTGCGATGGACACTTCGAGGTCCTTCTCGGCCTGCTTGGACGCGGCTTCCGCGTCCTTCTTGGCCTGTTCCACGATACGGTCCGCCTGCGCCTGCACGTCTTTCTGCTTGCGCTCGTAGGACGCCAGCAGAGACTGGGCTTCCTCACGCAGGCTGCGCGCCTCGTCCAGCTCCGCCTGGATGCCGTCGGCCCGCTTCTCCAGCAGACCGCCCAGCAAGCCGGGCACCTTGAAGTAAACCAGCACACCGATGAACAGCAGGAAGGCCAGCAGCACCACGAAATCTGTGTTGCCAAGCGAGAAGAAACGGTCGCCCGCGGCCAGCGCCGGCGTAGCGGCCACAAGAAGGGCCAGGGTCAGCGTTCTCATCGGCCTCATCCTTTCAGCCGGGCGTCGACCGCCGCGTTGATCCGGCCCTCGTCAGCCTGACCGCCAAGGGCTGCGACAAGCGCGCCCGTGGTGTCCTTTGCCACGGCCTCGACGCTTTCCAGCGCGGAGGCACGGATCTCGGCAATGGCCTTCTCCGACTCCGCCGCACGGGCGGAGATCTCGGCATCGGCCTTCTCGATCGCCTCGTTCAGGTCGGCCTGCATGGCCGCCTTCGTGTCGTTGGCGATGCGCGTCGCTTCGCTACGGGCGTCGGCCAGCGCCTTTTCATAGGCGGCCTCGGCCTGCTTCGCCTTGAGCTTCAGCTCTTCCGCCGCGGCGATGTCGTTGGTGATCGTGTCCTGACGGTCGGCAAGGATGCCCGCAATGCGCGGCAGGGCCACTTTCGACAGGATGAAGTAGATCGCGACAAGCGCGACGATCAGCCAGAAGATCTGGTTGGGAAAGGTCCCAAAATCGAGTTGCGGCATGCCCGGCGCGTCGGCCGCGTGCCCCGCTGCGGCGGCGCCATGCGCGGCATCTGCCCCGTGCGCAGCCTGTGTGTTGTCAGCCATGTCGTCCTCCAGGAACCTGTTTGCCGAAGACGGGCCGGGCGCATGACTGCGGCCCGGCCCGACCTGTAACAATGGTCCGGGTGGATCAGACGGCGAACATCAGCAGAAGCGCGACGAGGAACGAGAAGATCCCCAGAGCTTCCGCAAAGGCGATGCCGATGAACAGCGTCGCGGTCTGGTCTGCAGCGGCCGACGGGTTGCGCAGGGCGCCCGCCAGGAAGTTGCCGGCGACGTTGCCCACACCCATCGCGGAGCCGCCCATGCCCATGCAGGCCAGACCAGCACCGATGTAAGCACCCATTTGAACGATATCGCCTTCCATCTGTCGTACTCCTTACGTTGGAATTGGCATTCGATTGGTTGTTGCGGACTGGCCCGTGTCAGTGGTGCGGATGCAGCGCATCGCGCAGGTAGACACAGGTCAGGATCGTGAAGACGTAGGCCTGGATGAAGCTCACCAGAACTTCCAGCCCGTACATCGCGGTGATCGCGACGACCGACAGCGGCGAGATGGCGGCGATCGCGGCGAAGCCCGCGAACACCTTGATCACGGCGTGACCGGCCATCATGTTGCCTGCAAGTCGGATGGAATGGCTGACAGGGCGCACGAAGTAGGAAATCACCTCGATCAGCGCCAGCACCGGCCTCAACGGAAGCGGCGCCGAAGACACCCAGAACATCCCCAGAAAGGACGGCCCGTTCAGCACGAAACCGAGGATCGTCACCGTCAGGAACACCGCGACCGCCAGGACCGCCGTCACGGCGATATGGCTGGTGGTCGTGAAGGCCATGGGCAGCAGGCCAAGGAAATTGGCCACGACGATGAACATGAACAGCGTCATGATGTAGGGGAAATACTTCACCCCATCCTTGCCGGTGACGTCGACGACCATCTTGTAGACGAAGCCATAGGCCAACTCCGCGATCGACTGCGCCTTGCCGGGCACCACGCGCGCATCACGGGTCGAGTTGACCAGCAGCAGCGCGATGGCCGCCACGGTCAGCGCCAGCCACAACGTCACGTTGGTCGGGGTGTACCATGCCACCGGCCCGTCGCCGAACAGCGGCGAGACGATGAACTGATCCATGGGGTGAAAGACAAGACCGCCTTCGCTGGATTCCGTTGCCACCTGTCGCTTCCCTTTCTCACATCCCCGCCGGGCGGGGGCCTGTCACTTGCCCGCGTCGGGCGTATCTTCCTGCGCGGCCGCGGGCCGCCCCGCCTGCACCTCGCGCGCCGTACGCATCATGACGCGCACTCCCGCTGCGAAGCCAAGCAGCGTGAACAGCACCAGAAACAGCGGGATCGTGCCGAACAGCGCGTCCATCCCGTATCCGATGCCGAAACCGATCCCCAGACCGGCCACAAGCTCTGTCACCATTCTCCAACCCATCTGGGCCTTCGAATAATGTTCCTCCTGGTGGGGCTTGTCGGGCTCGCGCCCTTTTCGCGCGGCTCCGATCCGGGCTTCGAGCTGCTTCATCCGCTCGTCATCCGGTCCCGCTGCCATGCCACCCTCCTGAGGTTCGAGCGGACACTAGGCGCAGCACCGCGCCGAGTCAACGCGCTGCGGCGCGGCAGGGCGCCGAGCCAACCTATTGATATTTCATTGTTTCTGAAAAGAGGTCGCAGGTGTCGCAGGGGCGCGACACCCGCAGGCAAATTCAACCATCCGGTTGACGGTCAGCCGCGCCGGGCCTTTTCGGCCTTCGCTTCATAACGCGCGACCGTGATCGCGAACCAGGCCCAGACTGCGGCCGGCACCGCCAGCACGAAGGGCACCGCGAGCGCGGCCAGCCCCCAGTGCGAGACCGACAGCAGCCAAAGGAAGACCACGATGACCGCAAAGGCGATGCGATTGTCGCGGTCGCCATACAGCACGTCGCGGGCCATCCAGCCCAGCACGGGAATACTCAGGATCACCCTCTTGAAGAAGGGCAGTTCGGGCGGGAGGGGTGTGATGATGCTCATGATCTGGTTATGGGACGCCCGCGCATCGCGGCAAGGGGGGCCGCATGCAATCGTGCACATTCCCGCCATATTGTTGACCGCGCGTCCGCAAGGTCTTAACCGCAGCCCATGACCGACCCGGCGTCCCCCCCGCTGCCCCGAACCGGCCCCGACCCGCTGGACCAGGTGTTCGCTGCGCTGGCGGACCCGACCCGGCGCGCGATCCTGTCGATGCTGCTGGAAGACGACATGGCCGTGACCGACGTGGCGGACCCGTTTTCGATGTCGCTCGCAGCGATCTCCAAGCATCTCGCGATCCTGACCCGCGCCGGGCTGATCACACAGGAAAAGCGCGGCCGGGTGAAGTGGTGCAAACTCGATCCAGACGCGCTGCGCGCCGCCTCGGTCTGGATGCAGAGCTTCGGCCAGTTCGAGGCGGTCAATCTGGACGCTTTCGAACGCTTTCTCGAAACCGAGCTGGCCGCGCCGCCAGACCGCCCCGGCGACACCGACACCTGACCGCGCCGCATGGGCGCGCTTGGCCCAAGGTCAGCCCCAGTCCTGCGCGGCGGTCTTGAGATGCTTCAGAAGCGCCTGCACCTTCGCCGTGCGGTGCAGATCCACATGCGTGACCAGCCACAACGGCGCTTCCCATTCCGTGCGGCTTTCGCCCACCTGCACCAGTTCGGGATGCTGCGCAGCTTCCCAAAGCGGCAGGAAGGCCAACCCAACCCCCCGCAGCGCCGCGTGCTTGACCACCCGCGCATCGGTCGCACGGAACACCACGCGGTCCCGCGACACCCGTTCGCGCAGCCACTGGTAATAGGGCGCGCGGTTGTCCTCGGCGTCGGCGCCGACGAAGAAATGTCCGGCCAGGTCGGCGTCACCCTGCGGCATTCCGTGACGCTCGATATAGTCGCGCGACGCGAACAGCGCGGTGCGGCTGGTGAACAGCTTCTGCACGACGTTGTCGGGTTGTTCAGGCGCCGGGCCCGCCCGCACGGCGATATGCGCCTCGCCGTATTCCAGCCGGAACAGGCGCTCTCCGGTCAGGTAGCGCGTGACAACGCCCGGATGCGCCAGTTGGAAGGACGCAATGACCGGCACAAGCAATGGTGACAGCAGGCCCAGCGACGTGACCACCAGTTCGCCCGTAACGCTGTCGCCGCGCCCTTTCAGCCGGCCCACGAGTTGCGTGAACTGGTCGTCCGTCGCCTGGGCCACCTGCAACAGGTCGCGCCCCGCCTCGGTGGGGGTGTAACCGCGCGCATGACGCTGGAAGAGCTTGGTGCCAAGCCGCCCTTCCAACGCGTCGATATGGCGGATCACCGTCGCGTGGTGCACGCCCAGTTCGGCCGCCGCGCCAGACACGGTGCCCTGGCGCGCGACATGGAAGGCGGTTCTGATTTCATCCCAGGCTTCGATCGACATGGCATCCTGTGCAGATTTGAACATCAAAGCGCCACAAAGGCACAGAAGCGGTCGCATCTCAAGCCGGATCGTGATCGTGGCTGCTCCGGCGGCGGCGCTGCGCCGTCCCCAGTAAAGACGGGCGCGCGGGCTGCACGCCGGGCCCCGGCACGGCGTGCCCCGTTCACGCGGACGCTCACCCAAGCGTGACAGGTGACGCTAGGGTCCGTGATGAGGTCTGATTTTCCACATGCTTTTCAAACCCTTCCGGCGACCCAAATGTCTTCCAACGGCGACGGGCCAGACAGGCCTGCACCGTCAACCAGAAAGCCGGACCTGCTCCGGCGCACACTTGAAAGGACCTTTGATATGAACCGCACCCTGACCGCAGCCGCGCTCGTCTTCGCCGCCGCCCTGCCGACGTTCGCAAGCGCACAAAGCGCGCCCGGCACGGCCCAACTTGCCGCAAATCTGGGCGTCAACGCGGACCGCTACAGCCTGAACGAGCTTGTATCTCTCGACAAGGCGTTGCGTGACGACAACCGCGTCGGCACCAACCAGATCCTGACCCGCGCCGGATCGGACCTCACTTACGACAAGCTGAAGGCCGGGATCGTGACGGACCCCGCCTCGGTCACGGCACCTCGCGCGGCTGGCAACAACGCTGCGGCCGAGGCCACCGCCAAGGCACAAATCGCAGGCGCCATTGGCGTGAACCCCGAAAACTTCACGCTGAACGAACTGGTCGGCCTGAAGGCCGCAGTTGACGAAGGCGACTACAGCAAGGTCCGCGCGATCTTCTCGCGCCTCGGGATCGACCGCTCGCCGCTTTCGGTGCTCTGATCTGCACACTGCGCATCGCGCAACAGGCTTTGGCCCGTCGTCCCACTCGGGCGGCGGGCCATTTCGTGTCCGGTTTCAGCGCCATCGGGCCCGTCATGGGCGGGGCGACACCGTGACAACACCCGTTTTTCGGCTTTTCGCTGTGCGGCGATGAACACGCCCTTCGGTCTGAGGCACAGGGCGACGCGCCCGCCGTGATCGTTTGCGCCCCGCCGTCACGGGTCCGCGCGGCCCCTGCTGTGCAGGCCGCAGAGGCCTTCGCCCTGCCCCAGCTTTGGCCCGCCAGATCACGCCGCGCCTCAAGCGGATGTGACCGCTGACGCGGCGACAGCAGCCGGGCGGCCAAGATTCCAGCCCCTTTTCAATGCGCTGCGCGTTCATAGGTGGATAAGCAACGGCGCGGCCCAAACGGTTCGCCCGTCACGGGCCACGCCCGAAACGACTTATAGAAAGGAAGACACATGACACGCATGATGACTGCCACCGCATTTGCTCTTGCCACCGCCCTGCCGACGCTGGCAGCGGCCCAGGCCACAGCACCGGATGCGCAGTACGCCGCTCAGATCGGCGTCGATGCGAGCAAGTACTCCCTGACCGAGCTTGTGGCGCTCGACAAGGCGCTTCGCGATGACAACCGTCAGGGTGCGAACCAGATCCTGAGTGATGCCGGTTCGGAGCTGACCTACAACGACCTCATCGCGAACCTCGACGCCAACGGTATGACCATCGCCGATGTCGAAGTTCCCGAAGTGCAGATTGATGCACCCGAGGGCAAAGCACAGCTCGCTGCATCGATGGGCGTCGATCCTGAAGCCTTCACGCTGACGCAGCTTGTGGCACTCAAAAGCGCCATCGACACCAGCGACGAGGACGAAGTCCAGAATATCCTCGACGAAGTCGGAGTCGACCGGAACGCACTTTCGGTGATGTAATCGGTCGTTAGACGAAAGATACAAGAAGGGCGCCCCGCGAGGGCGCCCTTTTTCATGGCCGTGACGATGCGATTAGTCAGCCAGCCGCACGGTGCTGGATCTGTCGTGCTTCGGGGTCGCGCAGTACATATCCCCGCCCCCAGACAGTGTCGATCAGCCCGTCGCCACCCGTCAGCTTCTTCAGCTTGCCGCGGATCTTGCAGATGAACACGTCGATGATCTTCACCTCAGGTTCGTCCAGCCCGCCATACAGCTTGTCGAGGAACATCTCCTTGGACAGCGTCACGTTGCGCCGCGCCGCCAGAAGGTGCAGAACCTCGTATTCCTTGCCGGTCAGCGGCACCAGTTCTTCGTCCACATACGCCTTGTTCAGCGCAAGGTTCAGAGACAGCCGCCCGATACGCAGCGTCTTCTGACCATTGCGCCCGCTCAGTCCCTCGGCCGCGATCGTCGTCAGCAGATCCTGCTTGTGAAACGGGGCGACCAGGTGGCGCGCGCCTTCGAAGCCGGGCAGCGTCCGGTCCGCCATCGCGGGGGCGACCACGACCACAACAGCGCAGTCGGGCATATCGCCCTCCATCCGCTCCAGTAAGGCCATGCATTCAGACCCCGGCATGTCGGCATCCAGCAGCACCACGCCGGTTTCGTCCGGCGCCGCGGACAGGTCGGCGACACTCGTCAAACTGTGAAACTGGTAACCCAGCGCAGGATCGCCCACCATCACTCCGATGCTGCGAGACAGATCCGCGCTCCGGGTCAAAAGGTAAATGTTCATCTCAGTCTCCAAGCGCCATCTGTTCTTATATGTGAATGACGTCCCGAGATTGCAGCCTTTTAGGCTGCTATCTAAAGAGTCCGCACGTCAAACTTCCGTTAACGACTGCCCCTCAGAACGTCTATCCGCGTCACCTTAAGTCCGGACAGACCATGACGTTCCACCGCCCTGATCCAATCCGACAACTCTTCGTCGGATAGATCATACCGCTGCAGCGCGTCTGTGCGCTTGATCAAACCATATAACACGGCCTTTGCAACGACTGCCTTGCGACTGGCCACCCAACGGCGGGTTTCCGCCCCGGGAAGATCATCGCGGCTCAGGACCGTACCGTCCGGCAGGGTCACAACGCGGGGTCCATCACTTTTTCTCAAGTACATCGTAAACGTCCTCGTTCCTCCGCGACAGACACGACTTCTCTGTTCCGAAAGTTTCCACTTTCGGCCCGTGCCTGCTCTCGGCCAGTCAAATGACTGCGGTTACAGTATTTTTCCTCTGCGGCCCGGTAGCGTGTGCCGCCTGACCTCCCGATGAATTGAATATACGGCGGCGCTACCTTTGGTTGCAGCCTCCCAGAGGGTTAAGCATGAACTGAAAAGAAGTGACCGACTGTCCAATAGAGTGAGGCGTTCTATCCCAAAGGTTATGGTTAATCGCGCGAACGCCCGGAAACCCATACTTGCTTGTTAAGCATGATTTATTCTCCCGATTTTCGGCTGCGCTCGGCGACTCGCCGACAGCGGCCCGCGCCCCGCACCCGCCTGGCGCAGCCCGATCCGGCCCAGGCAGTTGCAGCGCGGGCCGAATGGGCCTGATGGCTTGACAAAGCCGCCCAAACCGCGCACACGCCGCGCAAACCCCGGAAGCTTCGTGCCTCCGGTCCCTTGGCAGTGCCGGGATCGCCGTCCACCAGCGCGTTGCGCCCGTGGGCGCGCTTCGCGTTACGCCGCCACCGGGCCGAAGCTGTCGCCACCGGGACCGCGCGCAAGCCAAGGGGGCCATGCCCATGTTCGAGAACCTGTCAGAACGCCTCGGAGGTGTGTTCGACCGCCTGACCCGTCAGGGCGCTCTCAGCGAGGATGACGTCAAGACCGCGCTGCGCGAGGTGCGTGTCGCCCTGCTGGAAGCGGACGTGTCGCTTCCGGTGGCCCGCGATTTCGTCAAGGCGGTGCAGGACAAGGCGACCGGGCAGGCCGTGACAAAGTCAGTCACGCCCGGCCAGCAGGTCGTCAAGATCGTGCATGACGAACTGGTGCATGTGCTGGCGGGCGACAATGAAGACCCCGGCGCGCTGAAAATCGACAACGCCCCGGCACCGATCCTGATGGTCGGCCTGCAGGGCTCGGGCAAGACGACGACGACTGGCAAGCTGGCCAAGCGCCTCAAGGACCGCAACGGCAAACGCGTGCTGATGGCCTCGCTCGACACCAACCGGCCCGCCGCGATGGAACAGCTCGCCATTCTCGGCACGCAGATCGGCGTGGACACGCTGCCGATCGTCAAGGGCGAAACCGCTGTGCAGATCGCCAAGCGCGCCAAGCAGCAGGCCACCTTCGGCGGCTACGACGTCTACATGCTCGACACTGCGGGCCGATTGTCCATCGACGAGGAACTGATGGCGCAGGTCGAACAGGTCCGCGACATCGTCACCCCGCGCGAGACGCTGCTGGTGGTGGATGGCCTGACCGGGCAGGACGCCGTGACCACCGCGCAGAACTTCGACGACCGCATCGGCATCTCCGGCGTCGTGCTGACCCGGATGGACGGCGACGGGCGCGGCGGCGCGGCGCTGTCGATGCGCGCCGTGACCGGCCAACCGATCAAGTTCGTCGGCCTCGGCGAAAAGATGGACGCGCTCGAAACCTTCGAACCCAGTCGCATCGCGGGCCGCATCCTTGGGATGGGCGACATCGTCGCGCTGGTGGAAAAGGCGCAGGAAACGCTCGAGGCCGAACAGGCCGAGCGGATGATGAAGCGTTTCCAGAAGGGTCAGTTCAACATGAACGACCTGAAGGGCCAGCTGGAACAGATGGTCAAGATGGGCGGCATGGAAGGCATGATGGGCATGATGCCCGGCATGCAGAAGATGAAGAAGCAGATCGACGCGGCCGGGCTGGATGACAAGATCCTGCGCCACCAGATCGCGCTGATCGATTCCATGACCAAGAAGGAACGCGCCAACCCGCAGCTTCTTCAGGCATCCCGCAAGAAGCGCGTGGCCAAGGGCGCGGGGCTCGAGGTGCAGGAACTAAACCGTCTTCTGAAGCAGCACCGCCAGATGGCCGACATGATGAAGAAGATGGGCAAGATGGGAAAGAAGGGGATGCTGCGCAATCTCGGCGGCCTCTTCGGCGGCGGCGCGGGCGGCCCGACCGAGGCAGAGATCAAGGCGGCGCAGGCCCAGATGGGCAAGATGCCCGGCGGCTCCCTGCCCGGCGGCTTTGGCGGACCGGGCGGCGGCGCGGCCCTGCCGCCGGGCCTGTCCGGCTTCGGAAAGAAGAAATGACCCCGCCCGTTCTCGAAACCGACCGGCTGGTCCTGCGCGGACCCTGCGCCGACGACGCGGCCGCCTTCGCGGCGTTCAGCGCCGATGCCGGGCTGACCCGCTTCGTGGGCGGCGCGATGGCTCCGTGGGAAAGCTGGCGCTACCTGTGCGAGGTAATCGGCCACTGGACGATGCGCGGCTTCGGGCGCTGGATCGCCGTGGACAAGGCCAGCGGTGCGCCGGTCGGGCTGTACGGCCTGCACTACCCGTCCGAATGGCCGGAACCCGAGATCGGCTGGCTGACCTTTCCCGGCCACCACCGAGTCGGCCACGCGCGCGAGGCGGCGATGGCCGCGCGTCGCCATGCCTATGACACGCTTGGCTGGACCACCGTCATCAGCCTGATCGACCCCGACAACATCGCATCGGTGGCCGTTGCCGAACGGCTGGGCGCGGTGCGCGACCACGACTTCACGCATCCGCGTTACGGCGCGATGGGCGTCTGGCGGCACCCCGGCCCGCAGGAGACCGCGGCATGAAATCATATGGGAGTCATATGCGCTTCATATGCGAGTCATACGCGGGTTTGCCGCCCGTTTCGGGAGGCTGCCATGTCCGCTGACACGCCCGCAAATGATCCCGTGGTGCGAGCGGCGGAGCTGCTCAAGGGGCACCGCGCCAGCATCGACCGGCTGGACGCGATACTCGTCTACACGTTGGGTGAACGGTTCAAGCACACGCAGGCGGTGGGCGTGCTCAAGGCACGCCACGCGCTGCCGCCTTCCGATCCCGCCCGCGAGGCGGCACAGATTTCCCGGCTGGAGGACCTCGCCCGCGAGGCCGACCTCGATCCGGAATTTGCCAAGAAATTCCTGAACTTCATCATTCAGGAAGTCATCAAGCACCACGAACGTCACCAATCCTGAGGCCGCCTGACGCGCGCCCAGAACGCCATTCAAAGGAGAAACCCAATGGCTATGAAACTTCGTCTCGCCCGCGGTGGGTCCAAGAAACGCCCCTTCTACCGCATCGTCGCCGCCGACAGCCGGATGCCCCGCGACGGCCGCTACCAGGAGCGTCTGGGCATCTACAACCCGCTGCTGCCCAAGGACAGCGAGGACCGCGTGAAGATGGACATGGAGCGCGTCCAGTACTGGCTCGACCAGGGCGCGACCCCCACCGACCGCGTTGCCCGTATGCTCGAAGCCGCCGGCACCCTGCCCAAGAAGGACCGCGCCAACCTGAAGAAGGGTGTGCCGGGCAAGAAGGCGCAGGACCGCGCCGCCGAGAAGGCCGCCAAAGCCGCCGAGGCCGCTGAAGAAGCCTCTGCAGAATAAGCCTTTTTTGCGCCCTGCCCCCTGCCGGGGCGGGGCCTGATCCAGCGGTGGAGCCTGCCATGATCCGGCTTGTGATCTACATCGCGGTGTTCGCCGGCGGGCTTTGGGCCGGAGCCGAATACCAGCGTGTCACGGCGGTGGAAGACTGCCTGAACGCCGGCGGGTCGGCCGACCCGCGCGGCTTCTGCGTGGCGCCTGACTGATGCCCCCGCCCGAGGCGATGATCTGTGTGGGGGCCATCGCGGGGGCGTATGGCGTGCGCGGTGAGGTCCGGCTGAAAAGCTTCTGCGCCGAACCCGCCGCAATCGAAGAATACGCCCCGCTCACCACCGAGGACGGCGCGCACAGCTTCACGTTGCGCGTCACCGGCCAACTCAAGAACGGGCTGACCGCGCAACTGGGTGGTGTGCACGACAAGGAGGCCGCCGACGCGCTACGCGGCACGCGCCTCTATGCACCGCGCGACCGCTTGCCCGGCCTTCCGGACGACGAATACTATCATGCCGACCTGATCGGCCTCGACGTGCTCGATACCGGCGGCGGCCCGCTTGGTACTGTCGCCGCGGTGCACAATCACGGCGCCACGGACTTGCTGGAAATACGCCTGCCCGGCAGCGCGGAAACGGTGCTGCTGCCCTTCACGATGGCCGCCGTGCCGACCGTGGACCTCGGCGCGGGACGGCTGATCGCCGATCCGCCCGAGGGTCTGTTTCCGGACAGCGGCGGCGCGGACTTGCCCGCATGAGCGCGCCGACCCGGTCCCACGGGCGCAAGTCGATCCGTGCCTCGCTTGTGCCGGGTGACCTGATGGACGAACCCGCCGACCTTGTGGGCGCGTGGAAGGCGCGCGTCATCACGCTGTTCCCGGAGGTGTTTCCCGGCGTTCTGGGGGCATCGCTGACCGGCAAGGCGTTGCAGCAGGGGCTCTGGCAACTCGACACGATCGACTTGCGGGCTTTCGGCGAAGGGCGCCATCGCAATGTGGACGACACGCCAGTAGGCGGCGGCGCGGGCATGGTTCTGCGCCCGGATGTGCTGGCCCGCGCGCTGGCGCAGGCTGGCCGCGGCACGCCGGACGACCGCGCGCTCTGGCCGGTTGTGGCGTTGTCGCCACGCGGCCGACCCTTCACACAGGCCACCGCGCAGGCCTGGTCGCAGGCGCGCGGCGTAACGCTGATCTGCGGGCGGTTCGAAGGGATCGATCAGCGCGTGATAGACGCCTTCGGTATCGAGGAAGTGTCGCTGGGTGATTTCGTGATGACCGGCGGCGAGATCGCGGCACAAGCCTTGATTGACGCCACGGTCCGTCTTATACCCCGCGTGCTCGGGAATCATGCGTCGGTGGAGGAGGAGTCTTTCTCTTCAGGCCTGCTTGAACACCCGCAGTATACGAAACCTGTCGATTGGGAAGGCCGCACGGTCCCTGACATTCTCCTGTCCGGGCACCACGCGAATATCGCCTCCTGGCGCCAGGCCGAGGCCGAAAGGCTGACGAAGGAACGCCGCCCTGACCTCTGGCGGGCTTACCGTGCCGCGCACGGTAGGGACCCGGACGGGGACCAAGAGCTCTGAGGGCGCACCCCAAGTCGCGGACCAACCGCGCCAGAAAAGGATGACCGCGATGGATTTGATCGCACAATTGGAAGCTGAGCAGATCGCTGAGCTTGGGAAGGAAATTCCCGACTTCAAGGCGGGTGATACTATCCGCGTTGGTTACAAGGTGACCGAAGGCACCCGCACGCGCGTGCAGAACTACGAAGGTGTGTGCATCAGCCGCCGCCACGGCAGCGGCATCGCAGCCTCGTTCACGGTGCGCAAGATCTCGTTCGGCGAAGGCGTGGAGCGCGTGTTCCCGCTGCATTCGACAAACATCGACAGCATCACCGTGGTGCGCCGTGGCCAAGTGCGTCGCGCGAAGCTGTACTACCTGCGCGACCGTCGTGGGAAGTCCGCCCGTATCGCCGAAAAGACCAACTACAAGCCGCTGGCCGGATCGGCCGACGCCAACGCGTAAGGATCGGCGAGATGAAAAAGAACCTGCACCCCGAATATCACGTCATCGACGTGAAGATGACCGACGGAACGGTCGTCCAGATGCGGTCGACCTACGGCAAGGAAGGCGACAGCCTGGCGCTGGACATCGACCCGCTGTCGCACCCCGCCTGGACCGGTGGTTCGACCCGCCTGATGGACACCGGCGGCCGCGTGTCGAAGTTCAAGAAGAAATACGAAGGCCTCGGTTTCTGAAACCTGCGGCATCGCATTTCAAGACAACTCTGCGCCGTCCCTTCCGGGGCGGCGTTTTGCTTTTTACGGGCCGCTTCAGGCGGGCCGCACTGCCCTGAGCAATGCTGCAAGGCCCAGGGCAAGGAAGGCGACGGACGGCGGCAACGGCACATTGGAGGGTGGAAGCGGTGCCAGGAACGGCGTCTGTCCCCATGCGGAGGGCGCGTAGCCCGTGTCGCGGTTGAGCAGCGCGGACATGGTCATGCCCGAGAGCCAGTCGTCCAGCGCGGCCTGTGCCGCCGCGTCCTGGAACCCGAGGGTGAGCCCGGCGATGTTGCGGAATTGCAGCGCCCAAAGCGCGCGGCCCGTCTCGCCGAGATAGCTGCCCGGCGAGCGGAACTCGCCGAACAATCCCACGATCAGGTCAATCCCGTCCGGCTGGCCAGCATAAGCTTCGAGGATGTATTGCGGCAGCAGCAGGTCCAGTTCCACCGATGCAAAGCCGAGCGCGGTCCGGACGCTCTCGTAGTCGGCAAGCCCGTGATCCCGGCCCCGTTCGATGTTGGTCGCGAACAGGTCGATCGGAAAGAGCGTCCCGGCAGCGGGGATCTGGTTGTTGCGCAAGCTGTCTGTGACGACGGTGTCCACGGGTTCGCCAGCCTGCTGCGTCAAGCCGAAAAGCCGCTCGGCCTGAGTGGCCGGGTCGAGACAACTTGCTGTGAAGAAGCAAGCATCCAGTGTCGTTTCGGTAAGCGGCCCGCCCGGCGCGCCCGTCACGATCACCTCGGGGACCTGCGTATGCCCGATGCGGCCCGATGCGGTGGAAAACTCGTTGATCGCCTGAGCGACGCCCTGCAACACAGTCGGGTCGGGCAGATGGCCGTCGAGAGGACCCGGCCCAAGGAACAGCGGCAGCAGTTCGTCGTAGAAGATCTTGTGCTGCAGATTGGCGACCATGACGCGCGCACGGTCGAAGATCTCCTGATCGGTGCAGCTTGGGCAGGCCGCGGCTATCTCGTCCGCGAGCCGATTGTGTTCCCGCAGGAACAGTGCGTGCAGGGCACGCAGAGACGGGTTCTCGTCGGCGCGCATGTCACCGGCGGCGGGCATTCCGTTGATGATCGGCACATCCCCGCCCGCGCCGATCTTCATGCGGCCACCTGTCAGACTGCGCAACTCGGCCTGCCGGTCAAGCGAACTGCCGTAGACGGTCGAGCCGTCGAAAGCGTTCGTAACCTGATCGAGTTGCTGACGCGGATCGTCCGAGCTTGTGCCTCCGACGAAGCGCGCCCGGTCCATCGCGATGTCGGTCTGCCCGCTCTCAAGAAGGGGATCGGCCGGGTCTTCGATCGCAATGGGGCTCGGCTCGGCCCCATCGGTCGGTGTGTGCGCGATCTCGTGACTGGCGATGAACTGGAACATCGCGACCGCCATGTTGCTCAGCGGGGTCGCATCGCGTGCCCGGTACCCCGGCTGGCTGAGCAGGTTCGACAGCGAACGCGCGTTTGGTCGGCCCGGACCTGCCAGTGTCCCTGCGCCGTCCGCGTAGTCGGAGGGCGCGAGACGCACCAGCGGAACCAAGGGTTTGGTGGCAGAGATCGGAGGGCCTGTCACCCCGAGCGCACCAGCCGACAGCACGGCGGCGGGCAGCGTCGCGGCCGTAACGGCCGGGGGAGCAGCAACGGCGGCAATCATCGCTGCCATGCACATTCCGAGGCGGGCGGAGGTCAAAAGCACCATGTCAATACCTTCCCCGACCCCGCGCGGCCACGCAGAGCCGATAACAAATCCGAACAGGAAATTGTTCCGCCCGCCGTCGGCCCCCTGTCAAGCATCGTTACTGCGGTGTTTGTGCGCAGGGGCTGGGCGCAAGGCGCCAAGGCTCGCTCCGGGCGCCCGGACGGCATCTGCCCGGCGCACCCCCATGATCGTGCTTTCCAAGCCGCACAACGCAAAATATGGTGGTCGCGGCAGCCTGCCGACCAGCGGGCGACAGGAACAGGACACAGGAACTCGCGTGGCCTATATCATTGTAATCGGGAACGAGAAGGGCGGCTCCGGCAAGTCCACCACGACCATGCACCTGGCCACTGCGCTGGTTCGCATGGGGTACCGCGTGGGCGGGCTCGATCTAGATCTGCGCCAACGATCCTTCGGACGCTATGTGGAAAACCGAGAGGCGTTCTGCCGCCGCGAAGCCCTCCACCTGCCAATGCCCTGGTACCTGCCCCTGCCCGAGATCGACCCGGCGGACGTGCCCGAAGGCCAGAATATCTACGACCTTCGGCTGGACGCGGCGGTCAATGAACTGGATCCTGCAGTGGATTTCCTGCTGATCGACTGCCCGGGATCGCACACCCGCCTGAGCCAGCTGGCCCATTCGATGGCCGATACGCTGGTCACACCGCTGAACGACAGCTTCATCGATTTCGACCTGCTGGCCCGGCACGACCCGGACAGCGGCAAGATCACCGGTCCTTCGGTCTATGCCGAAATGGTCTGGAATGCCCGCCAGTTGCGGGCGCGGGCGGGTCTGAAACCGATCGACTGGCTGGTGATCCGCAACCGGATGGGCCGCCAGCAGATGCACAACAAGAAGCGTGTGGGCGACGCGCTGAACGACCTGTCCAAGCGCATAGGCTTCCGCGTCGCACCCGGCTTCGCAGAACGGGTGATCTTCCGGGAACTGTTTCCGCGCGGGCTGACACTGCTGGATCTGCGCGACGTGGGCGGCGGCAGCCTCAGCCTGTCGAACATCGCCGCCCGGCAGGAGGTGCGCGACCTTGTTAACGCCCTGAACCTGCCCGGCGTGCGCGCCGATTTCTGACGCGGCGCGCCACGTCATACCGGCGGTTTTTCAGGGCAGGAAACCCGTCGCGGGGGCTCGGCTGTCCAGAAGGAATCAGTAAAGGTCGCCGTTGCGCGAGGCTAGCACAGCAACCACTCGCGTCGCGCGGAACTGCGCCAGCGCGATCAGCAGGATCGATGTCATAGGCACCGCGATGATCGCACCGGGCAGTCCCCAGAGCGACGACCACAGCACAAGCGCCAGCAGCACCGTCAGTGGCGACAGGTTGAGCGAGCGGCTCATCACACGAGGCTCAAGCCAGTTGCCGACATAGACCTGCGCCGCTGTCAGCGCGACCAGCGCCAGCAGCGTGAGCTGGATATTGGCCGTCGCCAGCAGCGTATACACCAGCACCACCCCCACCCCGAGCAGCGAGCCGACATAGGGAATGTAGTTGAACAGGGCGATCAGGAAGGCCCAGAACATCGCGTTCTCGATCCCGAGCAGCCACATCACCACCCAGGACAGCGCCCCAACGATCACGTTGATCAGGGTCTTTGTGGACAGGTAGGTGACGATCTGTTCATTGATCCGCCGGAAAATGCCGATCGCCGCTCCGCGCTCCGACATGTCGGGCAGAACAAGGTCAATCTTGCGGCTCATCGGGGCGCGCTCGGCCACCATGAAGACGATATAGGTGGCGATCAGCACGGTGTATCCGCCGACGCCCGCCGCCGAGGACAAAACGCCCAGCGACAATCCTGGAACATCCAGCGTGGAGATCAAGAAATCGCGCACCGCATCGGTGGTCTGAACGCCCTGCATCCCCAGCAGATCGGCCAGCCGTGCCATCCATTCCAGCAATCGATCCTCGAAGGCAAGCTCGGTCTGGGCGATGTTGCGCAGATTGGTGACCGCAACAAGGCTCATGCCGGCCACCGCCAGCCCGAAGATTGTCAGCGCCAGCACATAGGCCAACCAGTCCGGCACCCAGGACAGGCCCGGCACCCGGCGTAGCCCCAGCGATGCGCCGACCAGCACATAGGTCAACATGACCGCCACCACGACAGGCAGGATCACCGTCTTGCCAATCACCAGCACCCAGCCGACCAGAACGGTCAGCGCCGTGACATGGAACGCGTCACGCAAGCTCATCCAAGATCCTCTTGCCCAGCGGGCGGGATTGCCCGGTCAGGTGTCGCGTACCACGAAGACCGAGCAGTCGGAATGCCGCACGACACGGCTGGCATTGGGGCCCAGCAGATAGTCGCGCAGCGCCGGCCGATGAGAGCCGATGACGATCAGTGTCGCCTTGTCCACCTTGGCCACCTGCAGCACCTGTTCATAGACTGTCCCGGTGCTGACGACGTGGCGGACCCTCGCGTTCGCCTCGGCGCCCAACACCTTCTCCACGAGGTCCGAAAGCGCCTGCCGGGTCTGCGCTTCGGCTTTCGCGTGAAAATCCTTCTGGAAATAGCTTCCGACCATGGAGGTGCCGTAATCGGGCAGCACCGTCATCACGTCCAGGCGCGCCTCGTCCAGTTGCGCCATCTGCGCCGCCCGGCGCAGGACGGGAGCCTCGTGTTCGGGCTGGCTGACGTCCAGCGCGCACAGAACCACGCCACTCATGCGATTGCCTCCTCTTGGCGCCCGGCGCGGGCGCGCTGCAACATGACGACCCCGCCCAGCAGAAGCAGTGCCGGTATCCAGATCAGTTCCTTGGGCAGTTGCGACGCGGGCATCTTGACCTCGGACAATGTGACGGGCGTATCGCCGTAGAAGTCAAAGCCGCTCATGTCCTCGGCGAAGGGGGTGCCGAAGAACGGCTCCTCCATTACCATCTGCCCGCCGTCTTCCATGAACGCAAGGCCAAGCCCCTCCAGACGGTCGGCGCCACTGGCGCCCTCGCCGTCCACCGGCAGGGCAAGCGTCAACTCCTTCGGATCGCCGGTCAGGAAATCCGGCCCGGCAACGATCACCCGCATGGTGCTGCCGGCATCGGCGCTTCCGATCGCCTCTTCAATCTGAGCGGGCGGCACCTGTTCGAAGGGCGGCGTGATCCGGTTCATGAAGAAGTCCGGCCGGAACAGCGCGAAGGCCACGAGGATCAGGATGGCGCTTTCCACGATGTTCGACTTGGTCAGGAAATAACCCATGGATCCCGCCGTGAAGACAAGGATCGCAATGGTTGCAACGATGAACACCACTACGCCTTGCACCAGTCCCACATCGATCAGCAGCAGGTCGGTATTGAAGATGAACATGAAGGGCAGCGCGATGGTGCGCAGGCTGTAGAAGAACGCGACGAACCCGGTCCGGATCGCATCGCCCCCCGATACGGCGGCAGCGGCGAAACTGGCAAGGCCCACTGGCGGTGTCACGTCGGCCATGATCCCGAAATAGAACACAAAGAGGTGCACCGCGATCAGCGGCACAATCAAACCGGACTGCGCCCCAAGCTCCACCACAACCCCTGCCATAAGGGACGAGACGACGATGTAGTTCGCGGTGGTCGGCAGCCCCATGCCAAGGATCAGCGACAGGATGCCGACGAAGAACAGCATCGCGACAAGGTTGCCACCGGACACGAATTCCACGAGGTCGGCCATCACCTGTCCGATACCGGTCAGCGTCACGGTGCCGACGATCACGCCCGCCGTCGCGGTCGCAAGGCCGATGCCGATCATGTTGCGCGCGCCAGTGATCATTCCAGCGATCAGGTCCTTCACGCCCTCCAGCGCGGCGGTCACGATCTGGCTTTCACCCCGAAAAATCGCCTTCAGCGGTCGCTGTGAAAGAAGGATGCCGAACAGCAGGAAGGTCGCCCAGAACGCGGAGAGACCGGGAGATTTCTGTTCGATCATCAGGAAGTAGACCAGCACGACGATCGGCAGCAGGAAATACAGACCCGCCTTGTAGATCTCGCCCACGACAGGCAGTTCCACCTCCTCGGCATTGGGATCGTCCGGCTCGAGGTCGGGCACGGTGGCGGCCAGCCAAAGCAGCGCGATGTAGGCCACGAAGACCAGCGCGGCCAGCACCCAGCCCGCGCCTTCGGGCACCGCTGCTACGACCCAGCCGACCGGGTATTGCACGCCATAACACAACAGCGCGAAGCCGGCGAAGAAGGCCGCCATGCCACCGATCGTTCTGCCCATGCTGACCACGCGATTGCCGAGCGTCGGCATGTTGCGCTTCACCGCCTCCAGATGGACGATATAGACCAGTGCGATGTAGCTGACGGCGGCAGGCAGGAAGGCGTGGGTGATCACCTCCACATAGGAGATGCCCACGTATTCGACCATAAGGAACGCGGCGGCGCCCATCACGGGCGGCATGATCTGCCCGTTCACGGAACTTGCGACCTCGACCGAACCGGCCTGTTCGCTGGTGAAGCCCACCCGCTTCATCAGCGGGATCGTGAAGGTGCCGGTGGTCACCACGTTGGCGATGGACGAACCCGAGATCAGGCCAGTCGCGGCGGACCCGACGACCGCGGCCTTGGCTGGGCCGCCCTTCAGGTGCCCCAGCGCGCCGAACGCCATCTTGATGAAATAGTTGCCCGCGCCCGCCTTGTCCAAAAGCGCGCCGAACAGCACGAAGAGGAAAACGAACCGGGTGGACACGCCAAGCGCGATGCCGAACACCCCTTCCGAGGTGATCCACATGTGGCTCATGGCCTTTTGCAGGCTTGCGCCGCTCCACTGGATGACCTCGGGCACCCAGGGGGCTGAGCCGAAAAAGACATAGGCGAGAAAAATGGTGGCGATGATCGCCATCGCCGGGCCAAGCGCGCGGCGCGCGGCCTCGAACAGCAAGATCAGGCCGACGAGAGCGAACCACTTGTCGGTGTTGTCAGCCAGACCGCCGCTCTGGACGATCTTGGCGTAGAAGAAGTAGCCGTAGAGCGACAGGAACGCGCCCGCGACAGCCATCACCCAGTCCTGGATCGGGATGCGGTTGCGCGGGCTGGATTTCAGCGCGGGGTAGGCCAGGAACGCCAGGAAGATCGCGAAGGCAAGGTGGATCTGCCGCGAATTGTTGATCAAGTCGCCCGGCAGCACGTTATAAGCCACGGGCGAGGCGAGGACGACCTGGAACACGGACCAGATCAGTGCCACCAGCGCGACGAACACCGCCACGCCGCCGGTCGGATTGCGCGCGCCCGCGTCGCTCGCGTTGACCATTTCCTGAAGTTCGGCTTCAGACAGACCCTTGTTCGCTGCGTCCGACATCCCTGTCCCCTTTTGTCGTCTGTCCGGAAGGACCGGGGGCCACGACGGCCCCCGGCAGGCGGCACATCAGTTCATCAGGCCGACTTCGGTGTAGTACTGCGCCGCACCGTCATGCAGTGGCGCCGACAGGCCGTCCTTGACCATCTCCTCGCGCTTGAGATTGGCGAAGGCCGGGTGCAGCTTGGTGAAGTCGTCGAAGTTTTCGAACACCGACTTGACCAGCGTATAGACCACCTCGTCCGACACGTCCGTGGAGGTCACGAAGGTCGCGCCCACGCCGAAGGTCTGCACGTCGTCCGCGTTGCCGCGATACATGCCGCCGGGGATCGTCGCGGTGCGGTAGAACGCGTTGTCCGCCACCAGCTTTTCCACCGTTGGGCCGGCCACGTTCACCAGCACGCTGTCGCAGGCGGTGGTGGCTTCCTGGATCGACCCGGACGGGTGTCCGACGGTATAGACCATCGCGTCGATCTGGTTGTCGCACAGCGCCGCGGACTGCTCGGCTGCCTTAAGTTCGGTCGCCAGCGCGAAGTCGTCCATCGTCCAGCCCATCGCATCCATCAGCACTTCCATCGTGCCGCGCTGCCCGGACCCGGGGTTCCCGATGTTGACGCGCTTGCCCTTCAGGTCCTCGAAATTGGTGATGCCGCTGTCGGCGCGGGCCACCACGGTGAACGGTTCGGGATGGACCGAGAACACGGCGCGCAGCCCTTCGAACGGGCCCGCATCGCTGAACGACGACGTGCCGTTGTAGGCATGGTACTGCCAGTCAGACTGCGCCACGCCGAATTCCAGTTCGCCCGCACGGATCGTGTTCAGGTTATAGACCGACCCGCCGGTGGATTCGACCGAGCAGCGCAGCCCGTGTTCCTTGCGGCCCTTGTTCACGAGGCGGCAGATCGCGCCGCCGGTCGGATAGTAGACGCCGGTCACGCCGCCGGTGCCGATGGTGAAGAATTCCTGCGCGCTTGCCGCGGGCGCCATCATGGCCCCCGCCGCCAGTGCGACGGCGGTGATCTTGAGTTTGGCGAGCATCTGGATCTCCCTGTGTTGATGCTGTGATGTGCCCGGGGCGGCCCGTTGATCGCACCTGCCCCGCGGTCGTGGTAAACCCATGCAACCCCGCCGCGCCCGCGTTGTCAATGCAACCGCCCGGCGGCAAGGTGTTTCCCGGAGGTAACAAACCGGGCGCACGGAAATGCGGCGGCTTGAACCGCCGCGCCAGTGGTGCGCAAGCACTCTGCACCCCTCTGATCGCGAGTCGCCCCATGTCGCATGTCTTCCCCCGCCATTGCCACGCCACCCAGCCGACCGTCGCGCGCGGCGACGGTGCCTACCTGATCGACACCGCCGGAAAGCGGTATCTCGATGGATCGGGCGGCGCGGCCGTCTCGTGCCTTGGCCATTCGGACGCCGACGTAACGGACGCGATCCGCGCGCAACTCGACAAGGTCGCCTTCGCGCATACCGGCTTCATGACATCCGAACCGGCCGAACGTCTGGCCGACCTGCTGATCGCGCACGCCCCCGCCGGGCTGGACCGGGTCTATTTCGTCTCGGGCGGGTCCGAGGCGATGGAAGCCGCGCTGAAACTCGCCCGGCAATACATGATCGAGACCGGCCAGCCGCAGCGCCACCGCGTGATCGCACGGCGGCAAAGCTACCACGGCAATACGCTTGGCGCGCTGGCCACCGGCGGCAACTTGTGGCGGCGCGAACCCTTCGCCCCGATGATGATCGAAACATCACATATCGCGCCCTGCTATGCCTATCGCGGCCAGCAGGACGGAGAGTCCGAAGAAGCCTACGGTCTCCGCGTCGCGGATGAACTCGAGGCCGAGATCCAGCGCCTCGGCGCGGATCAGGTGATGGCCTTCGTGGCCGAGCCGGTGGTCGGCGCCACGTCGGGTGCGGTGCCGCCCGTGACCGGCTATTTCCGCCGCATCCGCGAGATCTGCGACCGCCACGGCGTGCTTCTGATCCTCGACGAGGTGATGTGCGGGATGGGCCGCACCGGCACTCTCTTCGCCTGCGAACAGGACGGGATCGCGCCCGACATCACCGCCATCGCCAAGGGGCTTGGCGCGGGATACCAGCCGGTGGGCGCGATGCTGTGCACCGGCACGATCTACGACGCCATATCGGGCGGGTCGGGCTTCTTTCAGCATGGCCACACTTATATCGGTCACCCGGTCGCCACCGCCGCCGCGCTGGCCGTGCTGACCAAGCTGACCGACGGCGGGATGGCCGCGCGCGCGGCTCGGGTCGGCCGGACCCTGCGCGCCGCGCTGGAGGACCGCTTCGCCCAGCACCCCCATGTCGGTGACATCCGGGGACGCGGCATGTTCCTGGGGCTGGAGATCGTGGAGGATCGCGAAACGAAAACCCCCTTCGCGCCCGATCGGCAGGTCGCCAAGCACCTAAAGGCCCGCGCTTTCGAGGCGGGGCTGATCTGTTACCCGATGGGCGGCACGATCGACGGGCGGCAGGGCGCGCATGTGCTGCTGGCCCCGCCCTTCATCCTGTCCAACGACCAGGTGGGCGAGTTGGTGGACAAGCTGTCCACCGCCATGGACGCCGTCCTACCCGCCTGACGGGCCACCTTTCGCGGGGCGCCGCCTCACGCCGCCGCCGGTGCGGCGGTCGGCGCAGTCCCGGCGATCTCTATCACCAGGCTGCCGGTCTTGTGGCGGCCTTCCACCCGCGCGTGTGCGTCGGCGATTTGTGCCAGCGGCATCCGCGCGTCGATCACCGGGCGCAGCGCGCCGGCCTGCCAAAGGTCCGCCACCGCAATAAGATCCTCGCGGCGGTCCGGTGCGATGCCCAGCAGCATCCGCTGCCCGCCGCGCAGTCGGGCGGCCAGCGCGCGACCGACATCGCCCAGGCTGAATTCCAGTGGCACGAAGCGTCCGCGCGGTGCCAGCGCACCGCGCGCCTGCGCGAAGCCGAGGCTTCCGACCGTGTCGAGGATCACGTCGTATCCGTCGCCGCGCCGCGCCACTGGCCCGGCGGTGTAGTCGGCGACACGGGCAGCCCCCAGCCCATGCAGCAACGCCGCCCGCCCCGGCCCGGCGGCCGCCGTGACCTCCGCGCCAAGGTGACGTGCGATCTGCACCGCGTAGGCCCCGACACCGCCCGAAGCGCCGGTGATCAGAACCCGCTCTCCCGGCTGAAGTGCCGCGATGTCGCGCAGAAAGCTCAGCGCCGACATCGCGCCGAATGGGAGCGCCGCGGCCTCGGCCGGGTCGGCGCCGTCCGGCAGTTCCACCATCGGCGCACTTTCCGGAAGCGCCAGCATTTCGGCATGGGCGCCCATGCCCGGCGAGACGCCGAACACCCGCTGCCCGACCCGCCATTGCGTGACCTCCTCGCCCACGGCGACGATCCGGCCGGCGAAGTCGCGGCCCAGCACCGGCTGGCGCGGACCGCGCAGCCCGGCCATCAGGCGGCCCAGAAGCCACATCCCGCCGGGAAATGCCGAAGCGCGGAAACGCCAGTCAGCGGTGGTGACCGCGCTGGCCTCCACGGCGATCAGAACGTCGTTCGGGCCCGCCTCCGGCGTCGGCATTTCGCCCACGGTGACAACGCTTGCGGGGCCATAGCGGCGATAGAGTGCGGCTTTCATCTTGCAGTCTCCTGTGTCCGGTGTGCTGAGACTGTTCTACACCGTGCCTATTGCAAACGAAATTGACTGATATTCTTCTTATGATATGCGTTTCTGCATGGATTGGCGCGCCGTGAAATTCGACTGGAACCGCGCCCGCGCGTTCCTCGTGACGGCGGAGGAAGGATCGCTTTCGGCGGCCGCGCGCGCACTGGGGATGACGCAGCCGACGCTGGGTCGGCAGGTGGCCGCGCTCGAAGAAGAACTGGGGCTGTTGCTGTTCGACAGGGTCGGCAAGGGGCTCGTGCTTACCCCGGCGGGGCTTGGCCTGCTGGACCATGTCCGCGAGATGGGCGCAGCAGCGGGGCGGGTGTCGCTGGCCGCGAGCGGCCGGGCGCAAAGCGTCGAAGGCAGCATCACCCTGACCGCGAGCGAGATCTATTCCGCCCACCTGCTGCCGCCCGTCGTCACCGATCTGCGCCGCCGCTTTCCCGGCCTAACCATTGAAATCGTGGCCAGCAACCAGACCGTGGACATCCAGCGCCGCGAGGCCGACATCGCGCTGCGCAGCTACCGGCCGGAACAGGGAGACCTGATCGCTCGGAAGCTGCGCGACGATGCTGCCCGGCTTTACGCCGCCCCTGCCTATCTCGACCGGATCGGCCCGCTGAATGGCCCCGAGGATCTTGCCCGAGCGGACTTCATCGGCTTCGACGGCACCGCCGCCATGCGCGACGGGCTGGCGCAACAGGGCATCCCGCTCGAGGCGCGAAATTTCGGGCTGCTCACCGCCAATCATCTTGTGCATTGGGAGTTGTGCAAGGCGGGCGCCGGGATCGGAATCTTCCCGGAATTTCCCGGCGACAGCGAACCCAAACTGCGGCGGGTGCTGCCCGCCCTGCCCCCGATGGTCTTTCCGATCTGGCTGACAACGCACAGAGAATTGCAAACCAGCCGCCGGGTGCGGGTGGTGTTCGACACGCTCGCCGACGCGCTGTCGCGTCCGCCGGGGTGAAGCGCCAGGCTATTCGGCCAAGTGGCAGGCGACGCGCGCCCCGCCGACGCGGCGCATTTCGGGCCGTTCAGATTTGCAACGCGCCACGGCAATCGGACAGCGTGGATGGAAGGCACACCCCGCGGGCGGGTTGATGGGATCTGGGATCTCACCCTTGGGCGGTTCGACCTCCCGGCCATAGGCGTCCATCCGCGGGGCAGCGGCGAACAGCATCTGCGTGTAAGGGTGGCGCGGCGTCTCGAACAGCGCGTCAGAAGCCGCTTCCTCCACCAGCCGTCCGAGGTACAGAACACCGATCGTGTCGGCCATGTGCTGCACTACGGTCAGGTCATGGCTGATGAAAAGATAGGTCAGCCCGTATTCCTCGCGCAGGTCGGACATCAGGTTCAGCACCTGCGCCTGTACCGACACATCAAGCGCCGAGGTCGGTTCGTCGCAGACGATGAGCTTCGGGTTCGCGGCCAGCGCGCGGGCGATGCAGATGCGCTGCCGCTGCCCGCCCGAAAATTCATGCGGGTACTTGACGGCGTCCTCGGCCGCCAGCCCGACCTGTTCCAGCAGCCGTTCGGCAAGCCCGCGTGTGTCCCCGCCCCGCGCCGCGACGGGTTCGGCGATGATGTCGCGCACCCGCCAGCGCGGGTTCAGGCTGGCATAGGGGTCCTGGAAGATCATCTGGATCTCGGACCGCGCGGCAGCGACCTTGGCGGCGTCGGTTTCGCTGGCAAGGTCCACGTCGCGCACACGCACTTCCCCTTCGGAGGGGTCGAGCAGCCCGACGACCATCTTGCCGATGGTGGACTTGCCCGACCCGCTTTCGCCGACCAGCGCATAGACCCCACGCTCCGGGATGTCGAAACTCACATCGGAGACAGCCGTGAGCCGCGCGCGCGGGAGCCGTTCGATCACCCGGTTCAGCCACGGCTTCGAAACGTCGAAGACTCGCGTCAGCTTGCGGATGCGCACCAACGTGCCGTCCTGCGCCGCCGGGTGCGGGCCGGTGCCCTTGTCGCTCATGCCTCGGCCTTCTCGGTTTCGGTGACAGGATACCAGCAGGCGGCGCGACCGCCATCGGCGTCGAGCCGCGGCGCCGGATCCACGTCGCAGTTCAGACCGCGCCGGGGACAGCGCGGATGAAAGGCGCAGCCCTGTGGAAGCGCGCCCAGACGCGGCATCGCGCCGGGGATCTGGGTCAGACGCCGCTGCCCGCGCGACGCGCCGGGCGTAGAGCCCATCAGCCCGACCGTGTAGGGATGCCGCGGCGCGCCCAGAACACCCGCGACCGGGCCGATCTCGGCCAACCGTCCGGCATACATCACGGCAACGCGGTCCGCAGCTTCGGCAATCACACCCATGTCGTGGGTGACCAGCATCACGGCGGTGCCCCGCTCGCGGCACAGGCGCTTCAGCAGGGCGATGATCTGCGCCTGCACAGACACGTCGAGCGCGGTGGTCGGTTCGTCCGCGATCACCAGCGAGGGTTCTGCACACAGCGCCAGAGCAATCACGACCCGCTGCCGCATCCCGCCGGAAAAGGCATGCGGGTAGCTGTCCACCCGGTCACGGGCGGCGGGGATGCCGACCTCGTCCAGTGCGGCGATAGCCCGCGCGCGCGCTTCGCTGCGCGACACCGGCAGGTGTTCGAGGATCGTCTCGGCGATCTGGTCGCCCACCGTGAGCAGCGGATTCAGGCTGGTCAGCGGATCCTGGAACACCATGCCGATCTGCTTGCCGCGAAGGCGGCGCATCGGCTCCCGCCCCAGTTCGTCGATCCGCGTGCCGTTCAGCCAGACCTCGCCGCCGGCGATGCGCGCAGGACGGTTCAGCAAGCCGATCACAGCGTTGCCCGCCATCGACTTGCCCGCGCCGGACTCGCCCACAACGCCAAGGATCTCGCCCGCCGCGATATCGTAGCTGACCCGGTCCACCGGGCGCAGGATACCGTGACGTGTGGGGATCTCGACCGTCAGATCGCGCAGGGACAGGGTCGGCTCGCTCATGCTGGAACCCCCGCTCCATCGCGGCTTCGCCCGATTTCTGGACAAATGCCCGATTTATCAGCACCCCAGCCACTCACTGGCAGCTTGTGCTGCGGCGCAGCATCAGCACGCCCCCCAAACGGCTCAGGGTGTGGTAGGCTCATGGCAGGGGCGCACCGGGGGGACTGACGCGCGCCGCATCGCCGACCGAAAGGATCAATCGCCATGTGTCTCTCCGCCGAAGCGCTTGCGCTCTTTCTCAACATCATCGGGTCCGACCTTGTCAGCACCGAGCCGGGGCGCATCATCGTCCACGCCACCGAAGGCGACGTGACATATGTCGCGCGGGACGACCAATGGTGCACCATGGGCCCGCAGCTGGACCGGATGGCCCGGTTCGACGCGCTGAGCACCGAATAGGCCATCACCGCAGCCTCGGGTTCAAAGCGTCGCGCAACCAGTCGCCCAGCAGGTTCACCGACAGCGCAAGCGCCAGCAGCGTGACAGCCGGAAAGAGCAGTATCCACCATTCGCCCGAGAACAGGAAACCCTGACCGATCCGGATCAGGGTGCCGAGGCTGGGCTGCGTCGGCGGCGCGCCGATGCCCAGAAAGCTGAGTGTCGCTTCGGCGATGATCGCCAGCGCAAGGCTGATCGTGGCGATGACCAGCACCGGTGACAGCACGTTGGGCAGGATGTGACGCATCATGATCGCGCCGGGTGTGCGGCCGATCAGGCGGGCCGCGGCGACGTAGTCGCGGTTCTTCTCGACCATCGTGGCGCCGCGCACGACGCGCGCGAATTGCACCCAGTCGGACAGGCCGATGGCGAAAATCAGCACCCAGATCGCCATTTCATTGCGGTATTCGGGCGGGGTGATGCCCTTGGCAATGCCGAAGATCAGCATGGCCACAAGTATCGCCGGGAAGGTGAGCTGCACATCGGCCACGCGCATGATGATGGTGTCCACCCAACCGCCCAGATACCCCGCCAGCAGGCCCAGAGTGATGCCCAGCAGCATGGCGAAGGCCACCGCCATGAACCCCACGAACAGCGAGATGCGCAGCCCGAACAGGATGGTCGAGAACACGTCGCGGCCCTGATCGTCGGTGCCCAGCCAGAACACCTCGCCGGTGAAGGCATTGGGTTCCATCGGCTTGGAAAAGCCGTTCATCAGATTCAGCGTGGCTGGGTCGAAAGGGTCGTGCGGGGCGATCAGCGGCGCAAGTACCGCCGCCAGCACAAGGATCGTCACCACGACCAGCGAAACGACCGCGACCGGCGCGTGGCGGAACGACCAACCAAGGTCGCTGTCCCATGCACGGCGCATGCGCGATCCAGCCCGCGCGGCGCCAGTACCGGAGCCAGTCGAGGGTCCGGTTGAGGGGCCGGTCGCGGGACCGCCGGTGTTCCGGGGAAGCTCGGTCATCGGATCAATGCCCCTTGGCTGGGTCGCCCCGCAGACGCGGGTCGATCATGACATAGAGAAGATCCACGATCAGGTTGATGCCGACGAACATCACCGAGATCAGCATGAGATAGGCGGCCATCACGGGGATATCCACGAACTGGATCGCGTTGATGAACAGCAGCCCCACGCCGGGCCACTGGAACACGGTTTCCGTGATGATCGCGAACGCGATGATGGACCCAAGCTGCAGCCCCGTCACGGTGATGACCGGCACCATCGTGTTCTTCAGCGCGTGACGGAAATTGACCGCTCGCTCGCTCAGGCCGCGCGCGCGGGCGAACCGGATGTAATCCGTGCGCAGAACCTCCAGCATCTCCGAGCGCACCAGCCGCATGATCAGCGTCATCTGGTAAAGCCCGAGCGTGATCGACGGAAGGATCAGCGCCTTCAGGCCGCTTTCCGTCAGAAAACCGGTGGACCAGCCACCGAACTGCACCACCTCGCCGCGTCCGAAGCTTGGCAGCCAGCCCAGCTCCACAGAGAAAAGATAGATCAGCAGGATGCCGATCAGGAAGGTCGGCAGTGAAACCCCCACCAGCGACAATGTCATGATGGCGTTCGCGGCAAAGCCGTCGCGGCGGATCGCGGTGAACACACCAAGCCCTATCCCGAAAGTCAGCGCCAGAACGCCGGACACTGCAGCGAGTTCCAGCGTCGCCGGGGCGCGTTCAATAAGGATCTCCGAGACCGGGCGGCCCTGCCGGTAGGAAACCCCGAAATTGCCTTGCACCGCGTTGCCGAGGAAGTTCCAGTACTGCACCGGAAACGGGTCATCTAGGCCGAGCGTGTCGCGCAGGCGTTCGATGTCGGCCTGGGTCCGTTCCTGCCCCAGCATGTTGTCCACCGGGTCGCCCACGAAGCGAAACATCGAGAAGGCGACAAGGCCGACGACAAGCAGCACGAGGGCCGACTGGAAAACCCGGCGCAGGATGTAGGCAAGCATGGACGCTCCGATCTCCGTTGCGGGCCAGCAGACCGGGGATGGCCGGCAAGGTCAAGCTTTGACGTGGCGGCGTGCAGGCCTGATCGGGGCGGTTGCCGCGCCTTGCGGCGGAAAAGGGCGGATCGCAGCGCCCGCCGCCGGATCAGTCGTCCACCCGCACCCATCGCAGCATGAAAAAGTCGTCGGGCCGCTGCGTCAGTTCCACGCCATCACGCGCGCCCCACAGAAGCGGCTGGACATACAACGGCACATACGCAACCTCGTCCTGCAGGATCTTCGCTGTCTCGTCGAGCATCGCCTGGCGCGTGGTCTCGTCGATCTCGGACTGGATCTGCGGCAGCAGCGCGTCGATCCGCGCATTTGAATAGCCGCCGAAGTTCCAGGTGCCCAGCGTGTCGGTCGGCGTGTGCGCAAGGAACCGCAGCGGGTGTTCCGCGTCGAAGGTGCCGGGCGACCAGCCCAGAAGGTACATGTCGAAATTGTCGGCGCGCAGCTCGGGCCAGTAGTTGCGCACCGGCATCGCGTCCAGCGTCGCCGTCAGGCCAATCTGGGCCAGCATCGACACAACCGCTTGGCACACCGACGCGTCGTTCAGATAGCGGTCATTGGGGCATTTCAGATCGAAGGCGAAACCGTCCGGATACCCCGCCTCGCCCAGCAGCGCGCGGGCGGCCGCCGGATCGAAGGGCGGGCGTGCCGCGTAAAGGGCCGAATGACCGCGGATGCCGTCCGGCACAAGCTGGGCTGCGGGCTCGGCGCTGCCGCGCATGATCGTTTGAAGGATCGCGGACACATTCACTGCCATCGCCACAGCGCGCCGCACGCGCACGTCGCGGAACGGGTTGGCCCCATCGCCGGACAGAAGCTGTTCTGAACTCTGGTCGAAGCCCAGCATGATCACCCGCGTCTCGGTGCCGCGGATCAGCCGCACGCCGGGCGACTGTTCCAGCCGCGCTGCGTCCTGGATCGGCACGGGGTTGATCATGTCGATATCGCCCGACAGCAGCGCCGCAACCGCGGTTGCCGGGTTCTGGATCGGCGTGAAGGTGGCTCGGGTCAGGTTATGGTCGGCCTGCTCCCACCAGTCCGTGTTCGGCTCCAGCACGCTGCGCAGGCCAGGCTGGCGTTCGGTCAGCCGGAATGGGCCTGTGCCGTTGGCATTGAGTGTGGCGAAGGTCTCGCCGTCCTTGGCCGGCGTCTCTGCGCCGTTGGCGGCGGCCCAGCCGCTGTCCATGATCATCCAGTTGGCGATGCTGTCGGGAAAGATCGGGTTCGGCGCCGTGGTCAGGATCTCCACCGTGTAGGGATCTGGCGCACGCATGTCCGCCACCGGCGCGAACCAGCTTGCCGTATCGCTGTCGGTGCTGGACGCGCGACGCCACGAGAACAGAACGTCCTCGGCGGTGAATTCGGCGCCGTCGTGGAAGCGCACCCCCTCGCGCAGATGAAAACGCCAGCCCGCCCCGCCGTCCATAGGCTCCCAGCGGGATGCGAGCGACGGCTCCAGACCCATGTCCTTCCCGCGCCGCACGAGACCCTCGTAGACATTGTTCAGGAAACCGAGCACCGGGGTGGAGTTCACAGCGTGCGGGTCCATCGTCTGAGGATCCGTGGTGGAAGCCCATGTGAACTCGGCGGACTGCGCCGCCGTAGCGAAAAGCAGCGGGAAGGCGGCGGCGATGTGGTGTGGTTTCATCCTTGGGTCTCCTTGAGGGGCAGGTCTTGCGGCGGACCAAAGACGCGTGTCAGGCCGGCCGGTCGATCGCACCACGCGCCAGACGGGCCAACACGTCGAACACGGCGGTGAAGACATGCGACAGCAACGCCGCCGACAGGTTCACCCCGTCGACCGCAGCGTACCCCAGGAACCGCGCGAAACCTGCAACGACCTGCAGTAGGTTCTGTTCCATCTCCCCCGACCGCCGCGCAGCTCCGAAGGCCAGCGTCGCCAGCCGGTCGAGCGCGGTCAGCGTCGGGATGCCCACCAGGACCAGCCCGACCGACAGCACCCGGAACAGCGCCCGCAGAGCGCGGCCAAGCGCCCAGAGCAGCCCTGCGGACATCATCCCGAAGGACGGGTTCATCGCCTGCCCTATCCAGTATTCGAACGTGTCGTTGAACGGGGTTTCGCCCTGTGCCGCCTGCATCTCACGCCAGCTGTAGCCATCCAAGGCGTTGCGGTAGCTGGGGATGCGGTGCGCTTCGATCGACATCAGGCTGCCGCCATGCGGGCTGCGCAGGCCCGGCGTTTCCATCGGCGCGTGCATGAACGGCCAGGTCGGCACCATCGGCACCGGATCGGCGCCGCAGAACACGCGCCGATGCCGTTCCGCCCCAAGCTCCGAGGTCAGGAAGCGCGAGAACGCGCCATGCCCGGGCCGCGGCGCACCGAAGGTGTACAGATGCACGTCACCCCGGTTTTCCAGCGTGTACTGGCAGGCAAAAAGGTTGGCGACAGCCCCGCCGAGCGAATGGCCGACGACATGGATATGCGATGGGTTGCGCCGCCGCAGGGCCGCCGCCACATCTTCCTTCATGGACGCGTAAAGGCGGCAGAACCCCGCATGTACCGGGAAGCCGCCCGGACCGGTCTCGTAGGCGACATTTGCGTTGCTGAGCCAGTCCTGCTGGGTTTCGGTGCCGCGCGTGACGATGGCGACATGACCTTCCAGCGGCCCACGCCCGTGCAGCACCATGCCGAACCCCGACTTCGCCCCCAGCAGCCGCCCGCCCGACATGCCGGCCACCGCGGCGCCGGACACGTCGAACGCATCTTCAAGCACGTCCGGGCTGCCGATCTGGCGGGCGACGGCGCGGCGTACGTTCTGCTGCTCGCGCACACCATAGACGGCATCGGCCAATGTTGCGGCAAGACCCGGTGTCAGTTCCATGTCGCGTTCCCTTGCATTCCGCCTGGTGCCGCCTGCATTCTCAGCCCGCGTCGAGGGTGCAGGTCCCCCAGAAGAAGCCGCGCGCGTCCGGTTCGAGGTCCGTCCGGCAGCGGATCCTGAAGGGCTTGCCGTCAAGCTCTCCGTCGGCGTCGTAGTTCCGTTTCTTCAAGTCGAGCAGGGTCAGCGCGCCGTCCGGCAACTCCGCGGTGATTTCGATGCCGATGCCCGGCGCGTGCGGCAGGCGCCCTGTCAGCCCCGGCGACACCGACACCTCTTCGAACGCGAACCGCCCCTGCGCGTCGGTCACCGTGCGGTCCGACCCGGTCCGCCCGTTCCACGCCCAGGTCCAGCGGCGGGTGACCGGCACATCCGCGGCGGGCTGACCCGCGCCATCGACCAGCACGCCCTGAAGCGCCGAAGCCATGACGTAGGTTGCTGCAAACACGCCGGTCGCCCCCAATACCAATGCCGCGGCCATCAGCAGACCCGCGACTTCCAGTCCTCTTGCCCTGATCCGCGGAGTCAACACGCCCTCCAAACTGGCCAGTTTTCCCACGGTGCGTCGGGCGCGGCGGTTTGGCAAGTCAGGCCGTCCCCACCGCGCCGCAACGTCAGTTCATGCTGATATACTTGACCTTTGGCTGATCCTCGGGATCCACGTCGATCCCGACTCCGGCCTTCATGCCCCAGTTCAGAACCTGGTGATGGACCGGCAGATAGATCGTTTCGGCCTGCACGACTTCCCAGATTTCCGCGATCGTGTCGTTCCGGGCATCCAGATCGGTTTCCGACGCCAGCGACTTGATCTTCGCGTCGAGGTCCGGGTTGGAGTAGCCCGTCGCGTTCCAAGACCCACGGTCACCTTCAGTGGTGTGCACCAGGAAGTTGAAGATATACTCGCTGTCATAGGTCGGAACGCCCCAGCCCAGCATGTAGAAATCCGTGGTCTTGTTCGAAATAAGCGGGAAATGCTGAGCCTTCGGCTTGGCATCGAGGTTCACCGTCACCCCGATCTGCGCCAGCATTCCGACTGTGGCCTGGCAGATCGCCTCGTCGTTGATGTAGCGGTCGTTCGGGCAATCGAGCTGGATGGTGAAGCCGTCGCCATAGCCCGCTTCTTCCATCAGCGCCTTGGCGGCGGCGACGTCGGTTTTGGCCTGATCCAGTTCGGCGGTCCAGCCGTTGACGAAGGGCGGCGCGATCATGCCCGCGGGCTGGCTCTGGCCGCGCATGACGACCTGCTGGATCGCTTCACGGTTGATCGCCATGTTCATCGCCTGACGCACGCGGGCATCGGCCAGCGGGTTCGCACCTTCGACATTGTCGCTCTCGAGATCGGCGGCGCCCATGTTCAGGCCAAAGAAGATCACGCGGTTCTGTGGCGCGGTGCGCACTTCCAGGTTGTCGGTGCCCGCCACACGCGTCAGATCCTGCACCGGCACGTCCTGGATCAGGTCAACCTCGCCCGACAGCAGAGCGGCGACGCGGGTCGCGGCGTTCTGGATCGGGGTATAGATGACCTCTGTCACATCCATCGGGAACTGGTTCTTGCCCCAGTAGTCGGGAAACTGTTCCAGCACCGTGCGCACGTCGGGCTCGCGGCTGACCAGCGTGTAGGGGCCGGTGCCGTTGGCATTGCGCGCAGCGAATGTTTCCTCGCCGCCTTCGACGTCCTGCACCTTCACCGCGCCGTTCGCATTGGCCCAGTCCTCGTCCATGATGAACAGGTTGGTCAGGTTGCTGGGCAGGATCGGGTTCGGCCCGTCGGTGACGAATTCCACCGTCATCGGATCGGTCGCCCGCACTTCGACGATGGAGGTCAGCAACTCCTTCATGTCGCTGTCTTCGGTCTTGGCCCGGTTGATCGAGAACACCACGTCGGATGCATCGAACGCGGCGCCGTCGTGGAAGGTCACTCCCTCGCGCAGGGTGAACACCCATACATTGGGATCGTCCGGCGACGGCGCCCAGCTGGTCGCCAGCGCCGGCTCGAACGCGCCGGTCATGTCGCGGATCAGCAGCGGTTCGTAGATCTGGTGCGCGATCGTGTGGGTTGGCCCCTCGTTCTGCGCATGAGGGTCGAGCGTCAGGCTGTCGCCCGCCCGCGCCCAGCGCAACGTTTCGGCTGTGGCCATCGGTGCCAGCGCGGTGGTGGCAAGCAGGGTCGCGGCCAGCAGGCCGGATGTGCGGGTCATGTGAGTTGTCTCCCTGTTGAGCTTTTTATGTGCCATCATGATTGCAGGCGGATTTCACGCAGCGCAACCCTTGCCGTCGGGACGCGGGCAGGCCCCGTACAGACGGCCGCGGCACTGCTCACTCCGCAGGCGCGGACGGGTCCGGGTTTACCTCGGTCGGTTCGGAACGCGCGGGCGCCTCCTCAGGGCGGGGCGAAAGCCCGTAAGCCGCGACCAGCCGCCAGACATGCGCCGGGACCATGTTCTTGATCCGCGCGGGATGGGCACGCCTAAGATGCAGGACCGTCTCGACCGCCTTCATTTCGACCCGCGCCCGGGCAAATTCCAGCCCGCGCGGCCCGATCCGTGGCTGGAGGAACGACACCAGCGGGCGCAGCCAGTCCGGCATCCGGCGCAGCGGCATCCCCCCCGCCGCGCGTTCGGTGTTCGCCAGAAACCCCCGGACCGCGCCGGTGCGCTTGCCCCTATCCGTCAGCGGCCGAGTCGACAGCCGGTCGCCCAGACCGGCAAGGGCCGCGGCCCCCCGCTCGTTGCGGGCGATGACCCACTGATCGCCGTCGCCGCCCATGTAGCCGACCGTGAGATCGGCCAGCCGGTTGGTGTAGTCCACGCAGGTCTTGCAGGTCATGGGGAAGAAATCGGCGGGCAGGTCCGAGATCGGCAGCGACAGGAAGGGCACGCAGCGCGGCGCGCGGCCGTCGTCGAAGCGCAACTCGACCCGGAAATCGGTGCGGAACTCAAGATAGCTGATGGTCTCCGGCGCGGGGTCGAGCAGCGACAGGAAGTGGTGGAAATTCTCGGTCGTTGTGTTGTCGGAACACGGCGTACCGATCACGGTAAGCGCGTCGAAGTCCAGCTCCGCCTCCAGTGCCCGCAGCGCGTAGACCTGGCAGGGGATGCCGATCACGGCCAGGCGCCGGTGCCCTGCCGCGCGGGCGGGCTCCAGCGCGGCCAGCAACGGGGCGTAGCCCATGCGCATCCCCCGGCAGGCGGCCAGCGCTTCGGGGTCGGTGACGATCACGGGGCGCGGCTTCCAGCGGTCCTGCGGGTCAGGCGCGACGGTCAGCACTGCGTCCACGGCTCCGGTTTCGAGGAGCCGCGCTGCGATGGCAGTGGTCAGCCCGGTCCATTGCGCGCCCGGCGCGGGCGGCGACAGGCGGGCGCGCTGCATCGACAAGGTCACGCCGAAAAACGCCTCGTCCCCGGCGTCGCGCGCGACCCGTCCGTGGACGGCGCGTTCCAGCGCCGGATAGTTTGGCGCGATGAACTGGCAGGCGCGGCCGCAGGCCTTGCCGTCACCCATGCGCGAGACGCCGCAATCGGTGCACAGGCCGGGGCGCGCCGCGCCGCCAAGATGCAACAGGGCGGGAACCGGGGTCTGGGGCGTGGTCGGGGTCACAGCAACGTCCTTCATGGCAAGGATGCTATGCGGCGCGGCGCACCGGGTCGACGCGCCAGATTGATGCAACCCGCCACGCATGCGGTCCCGCCAGCCATCCGGCCGCGTGCGCTGGCACCTGACCGCCCTTGCAGCCGCCGCGCTTTTTCTTGCCCGGCCTTCGAAGCGCGCGGCCCAAGCCGTCCCGGCGCCAGAGGCCTTCGCGGGTGCGCCTGCAGGCGAAGCCTGCGCGGCCCAACGGGATGAGACGGGAGGAGCTTGCCCCTCGCGCCGAAGACGGGCGGGAGCCCCCCGTCCCGGTTGGCTCACCGCAACTCAGGCGGGGCGGCTGCGCAGAAACAGAAACAGCGGCAGACCGCAACTGACGCCGATACAGAAAGTCGCCGGGATCGCGACCAGCCCAAGCCAGGCCCGTCGCTGCACGGTTTCGGCGACCACCCAGACCGTCAGCGCTATGGCCGCAATGGTCAGATCCCATGTCAGCCCCGTGGTGCTGTCGTTTACGTACCACGCATCGATCAGGCCGGACAGGCCGCCGGGGTTCTGCGCCATATGGCTCACGAACCAGTACATCGGGTGCACCGCCCCCCAGATCGCAAGGGCGAGATAGACGAGGCGCATTGGAGTCATGGGCTGTTCCTTGTGAGCTTTCCACGCATAGCGCTGGACTTGGCGCGGCGGGCCGGGCTGGCGAAGGCCCGCCCCGAAAGCCCAACGCCTGCTGCCGCTTAAACACGAAGGTCATGGGATGCGGAAGATCCTTTCCAGTCCCATCCCGATCCTCGGCGGCCTGAGCCGCGCAATCGTCGTGGTCCTGCTGATCGCCTCGCTCGACCTGAACGTCGCCACGCTCCCATCAAATGCGGTGTCGGCGGCTGTCAGCGGGGCTGTGACGGCAGTGACCGGGCTGACCCTGCGCCCGCCGTGCGCCAGGCGGGGCTGCAGGACATGCCGTCCTCTCCAGCCAGGGCATGGCACGCCAGCCGTACCTGGTTCGATACCGTGCGAAGTCTGCCGACATGGGTCCGGCGACGGATATGGGCTGGAGGATCAACCGCAGCCGGAGCCGCGATAATTCCCGTTCCGCGCGGCTGCGTCGCAGGACTGTGCCCTATCGGCTGACCGACCCGCCGATATAGCCCGATCCGCCGATCACGATGCCCGTGCTTGGGGCGGGTTCGGGCGCGGGCCTCGTGGGCGGGCCATCAAGACCGCAGCCCGCCAGCCATGCCAGGAGCGCGGCGCAGGCGACGACCCGACTCACAGCCCGAGCCCCAAGCGCCACCAGCTGCCCGACCCGACACCGACGCGCACCGGCCCGACGCCGACGCTTGCACCGACCCCGCCGGTTCCCACGGTGACCGAAGCCGGTCCCGCGCGCACCACGTCCGCCTCGGCATAGGGGCCTGAAGTAGACATGCCCGCACGGGCACGGCCACCCTCGGTTTCCACTCCGGCGCGCGCGCCCGGCCCGCCCGACCCGATCGACGCCTCTGCGTCGGGCTTCACCCCGCCACCGCAAGCCGCCAAAGCGGCACAAACCAGCAGCGCCGCACCGACCCGGCGGATCGCCCTCATCGCCCCCAGCGCGCTCATGTCAGCCGCTCCCGCCACGCGGCGATGCGGGCGCGCACCTGCGCCGGAGCCGTGCCACCGTGACTGGTGCGCGACGCAACTGAATTGTGCACTCCCAGCACCTCGAACACCGCCGACGTGATCGCACCGTGCACCGCCTGCATTTCGTCCAGCGACAGGTCGGGCAGATCGACACCGCGCGCCTCGGCCCGCGCGACCAGCGCACCGGTCACGTGATGCGCCTCGCGGAACGGCAGCCCGGCCTCGCGCACCAGCCAGTCTGCAAGGTCCGTCGCGGTCGAGAAGCCGGCCGAGGCCGCCGCCTCCAGCGCCGCGCGGTTCGCCGTCAGGTCCGATATCATCCCGGTCATCGCCGCCAGTGCCAGCATCAGCGTGTCGGCCGCGTCGAAGACCTGTTCCTTGTCCTCCTGCATGTCCTTGGAATAGGCCAGAGGCAGACCCTTCATCACCGTCAGCAGCGCCACCAGCGCGCCGGTGATCCGGCCGATCTTGGCGCGGATCAGTTCAGCCGCGTCGGGATTCTTCTTCTGTGGCATGATGCTCGACCCGGTCGAAAACCGGTCCGACAGCGTCACGAACCGGAACTGTGCCGAGGACCAGATCACCAGCTCCTCGCTGAGCCGCGACAGGTGCACCGCGCAGATCGCCGCCGCCGACAGGAACTCCAGCGCGAAATCCCGGTCCGACACCGCATCGAGACTGTTGTCCATCGGCTTGTCGAACCCCAGCGCCGCCGCCGTCGCCGCGCGGTCGATCGGGAAGCCCGTACCCGCGAGCGCCGCCGCGCCGAGCGGGCATTCGTTCATCCGCGCCCGCGCATCGCGGAACCGGCCCGCGTCACGCGCGAACATTTCCACATAGGCCATCATGTGGTGGCCCCAGGTCACCGGCTGCGCTGTCTGCAGATGTGTGAAGCCCGGCATGACCCAGTCCGCGCCCGCCTCGGCCTGCGCCAGAAGCGCGCGCTGCAGCGCCTCGAGTCCTTCAGCGGCAGCGTCGCACTGGTCGCGCACCCAGAGCCGGAAATCGGTCGCCACCTGGTCGTTGCGCGACCGCGCGGTGTGCAGCCGCCCGGCCGCAGCACCGATCAGGTCGCGCAGCCGTGACTCCACGTTCATGTGGATGTCCTCCAGTGCGGCCGAGAACACGAACTCGCCAGCGTCGATCTCGGCCTTCACGCGGTCCAGCCCGTCGCGGATCGCGTCGGCATCGGCCTGCGTGATGATGCCCTGCGCCGCCAGCATCGCGGCATGGGCCCGCGAACCGGCGATGTCCTGGTCCGACAGGCGCTGGTCGAACCCGATGGACGCGTTGATCGCTTCCATGATCGCATCGGGACCGGCACTGAACCGCCCGCCCCACATCGCATTGCTGCCACCGTCCTTGCCCATGCACAGACCCCCTGTTCGCCTTGCCGCGTCTATAGGCTGCGCGCGCCCGTCGCGCAAACGGCTTCACATCTGCGCCATCGCGGCGGGCCGCGCTTGACCCGACCGTTCCGGACCGCACAGTCACCCCAAACGGAGGTTTCCATGACACACCGCTTGCCCGCGCTCGCCCTGCTGCTTGCCGCCCTGCCCGTCCTTCTGAACGGCCTGCCCGCCGCCGCCGACCCCGCGGCATGGGGCGCGCTGCGCGAGGGCGACATGAAGAAACTGGTGTTCCACGACACTCCGAAGCCGGTCACCGACCAGCCCTTCGTGACGGAGGACGGGGCCGAGCAGACGCTCGCGCAGTATCGCGGGCAGGTCGTGCTGCTGAATTTCTGGGCCACATGGTGTGCGCCCTGCCGTAAGGAGATGCCGGCGCTTGACGCGCTGAACATGGAAATGGGCGGGCCCGATTTTCGCGTCGTGACCATCGCAACCGGGCGCAATGCCCCCGCCGCGATGCGCCGCTTCTTCGAGGAAACCGGGATCGAAAGCCTGCCGCTCCACAACGACCCGAAACAGGCCATCGCGCGCGACATGGCAGTGCTGGGGCTGCCCATCACCGTGATCCTGGACCGCGACGGGCACGAGATTGCCCGGATGCGCGGCGATGCCGACTGGGCGGGCGCGCCGGCGAAGGCGATCCTTGCTGCAATCATCGACGCCGGTGCTTGATCGAGCCGCGAAATCGGCGCGGATTGACTGCGAAACTGTTGCGAATTGAGCGGATATTTGCCAATAATCGGCCAAAAATCGCCTTCTCCCAGCAGTCCCGAGGCCATGATGACCGTTATTCGCCTGACCCGCGCCACCATCCTCGCCGTCCTTCTTGCCGCCCCGCTTCTTGCCACGATACCAGCGGTCGCCAACGCGGGCCGCATCGAGCAGGCCTGCACCCGGTCCGAAAGGGTCGGCGGCGACACACGGCTGTGCACCTGCATCCAGCGCATCGCCGATCAGTTGCTGACCGCCCGCGACCAGCGCCTTGCGGCGAGCTTCTTCAAGGACCCGCACCGCGCGCAGGAGGTCCGTCAATCGGACAGCCGCAGCGACGAACAGTTCTGGACCCGCTATCGCCAGTTCGGTGCGCTGGCGGAACAATCCTGCCGCTGATTTCAGCGGCCGAGGTCGCGCAGCAAACCGCGGCACCCGGCTTCGATGAGGTCGAGCGCCGGTTCGAAATCACCCGTGTAATAAGGGTCAGGGACGTCTTCGACACCGGTCTCGGGCGCATGATCCAGAAGCCGGGTTACAGGCACGACGGACTCTTGCGGCTGGATTCGTTTTACCGAGGCGAGGTTTTCGGCATCCATGGTCACGATCATGTCGAAATCCCGGAAATCCTCTGAATCGAACCGGCGCGCTGCCAGCATCGAGATATCGTAGCCGCGCAAGGCGCCCGCCGCTATAGCGCCGGGATGGGGCGGCTTTCCCACATGCCAGCCTCCCGTCCCCGCACTGTCGAGGTGCAGGTCAGGTGCAAGGGTGCGCATGACCCCTTCGGCCAGCGGCGACCGAATAATGTTTCCAAGACATACAAAAAGGATACGCGAAGGAGCATCTTGAACCATTTCGTTAAATTAACATTTGGTCGCTCAACCGCCAACAGGAAAGGCATCTCATGACACGGATCGTGGTACTCAGCGGCGCGGGGCTTTCGGCCGAAAGCGGGCTGGGCACCTTCCGCGATGCGGGTGGGCTTTGGGCGCGCTACCCGCTAGAGGACGTGGCCACACCGCAGGGTTTTGCGCGCGACCCCGCCCTCGTGCACGATTTCTACAACGCGCGACGCGAGAACTGCATCGCCGCCGCGCCCAATGCCGCCCATGCGGCGCTGGCCCGGCTGGCGCACGTGCTGGGGCCGGAACTGTTGCTGGTTACGCAGAACATCGACGACCTTCTGGAACGGGCGGGCGCCCCCGAGGTGGTGCATATGCACGGCGAGGTGATGCGCGCGCTCTGCGGCGCCTGCGAGCACCGCTGGGACGCACCGCGCGCGATGCACCCGGGCGACCCTTGCCCGGCCTGCGGCGCGGCGGCAACGCGGCCCGACGTGGTGTGGTTCGGCGAATACCCTTACCACCTCGACCGGATCGCTGCCGCACTGGCAGAGTGCGCGCTTTTCGTATCGATCGGCACGTCAGGCAGCGTCTACCCGGCGGCGGGCTTCTTCGCCGAAGCCGCCGGGCATGGCGCGCGCACGCTGGAACTGAACCTCGATCCGTCCGAAAATTCCGGCCGTTTCGACGAGGCCCGGCTGGGCCCCGCCGCCCGGATTGTCCCGGACTGGGTGGACGAGGTGCTCGCCGCGGGCTGAGGCGCGTCCCGCCTACTCGGCCTTGCCGTGGCCGGAATGCCCGCCATGCCCCTGCATGTCGCCATGACCCATCTTGCCGTGCTGCATCCCTTCGCCGTGCGCGCCAAGCGCCCCCGGCGCCCGATCATGGTCCACGACCACGTCCAGCACCACCTCGCCCGCGTTCTCGAAGACCAGCGTCAACGGTACATGGGCGCCCTGTTCCAGCGGCGCGGTCAGCCCCAGGAACATGACATGATCGCCGCCCCGCGCCAGCACATGCCGCCCACCCGCGGGCAGCGCGATGCCGCCCTCGATCTCGCGCATCCGCATCACGCCGTTCTCGTCCGCAATATGGGTGTGCAGTTCCACCCGCTCGGCCACCGGCGCGCGCGCGGCAACCAGCCGGTCATCGGTGTCGCCGGTGTTGTAGAGCACCATGAAGGCCGCGCCTGTCGGGGCGGAAGGGCCCGAGGCACGGGCATAGGCGTCATGGGCTTCGATCCCGTCTGCGGCAAACGCGGCGACAGGAAGGCAGGCCGCAAGGGCGGCTGCGAAAGGGAACGTTCTGAACATCTGTTCGTCCTTGATCTGTGAAGTGGTCCGTGGATGGGGCGCAAGTCAGCCCGCAACCGGCGGACCCCGCGCCAGCGGACCGGCGGCGCGCGGCGTGCGCGGGGCGATGTCGCGCGTCGGCCAGACCTGCGCATGCCGTGTGGCGCGCAGTGGCACATCCAGCGCGGGCAACGGCGGAACCGCGGCCAGTGACACCACGCAATCGGGGCACAGATGCGGCGGGACAACCGGCTGCCCGTCCGCGTCCACCGCGACGCGCACCGCCTCGCCGCCGACACACAGCACGGCGCTGCCCGCCGCGCGCGGTTGCCCGCGCATCTGTCCCGCGTGCACCGATGTCACGAGCATCAGCACAGCCAGGCCCAGCGCCAGCAGCGGGGAAACGGCAGCCATCCGGGCAGATGGTCGTACAGACACTGAAGCAGATGGGCGGGTGGACCGGATCATGCGGCCTTGATAGCTGGCCCGCACCCCCGCGCCAAGCGCGGCGCGCCGCCGCGCCCGGAATGCAGAAAACCCCGCGCGCGGCGGGGTTTCATCATGGGAGCTGAATGTGCAAGCCGCCCGGAACGGGCCGCGAGGCGCAAGAAGGTAGGGGTCAGGCCGGGGCCTGCGCCTTCAGGATCTCTTTCTTGATCTTCAGCGCGGTGTCGGACAGTTCCGCATCCTTCGCCTTGGCCATATAGGCATCGAAGCCGCCGCGATGATCCACGGACCGAAGCGCCTTGGACGAGATGCGCAGCTTGAACGACCGGCCCAGCGTGTCGGAGATCAGCGTGACCTCCTGCAGGTTGGGCAGAAAGCGGCGTTTCGTCTTGTTGTTGGCGTGGCTGACATTGTTGCCGACCATCGGGCCAATTCCGGTCAATTCACAGCGGCGCGACATGGGCGTTCCTCATCTCTGGTCTGGCGGGGTCCGGGCACGCCCGAACGGCTGGTGTTACAACGGAAAGGGGCGCCGCCACGCAGCGCCCGGGAATTCGTTGGCTGCGTTTAGGGGCATCGCGCCGGGGCGTCAAGCGCTTTCGGCCCGCCGCGCGCGGGTCAGCGTGTAGAGCCCGGCCGCCAGAACGATCACGCTGCCCCCCAGCGTGGCAAGGCTCAGGCCCTCGCCGAACACCAGCACCCCGAGTGCGACGCCGAACAGCAGGCGGCTGTAGCGAAACGGCGTGACCACCGACACGTCGCCGGTGCGCATCGCGGCCGTCAATCCGGTGTAGGCGGCCACCCCGATCGCCGTGCCGGCGGCGACGCATCCGAAGGCTGCCGGGTCGGGCCGCACCGTACCCCCCATCGCCGCCCAGAGCAGCGCGCCGGTCGGCACCAGCACCGCGAAGCCGCACAGGCCCAGCTGGCGATTCGACAGCACGCGCGGCGCGGCGCGCGTGGCAAGGTCCCGCCCGGCGAACCCGGCCATGCCGATCACCGCGAGGATCGAGGCGGGCACGAACGATCCCGGCACCGGTTGCAGGATCACCAGCACCCCGGCAAACCCGGCCAGCACCGCGGACCAGCGCCTCCAACCCACCTTCTCGCCGAAGATCAGCGCGGCACCCGCCACAACGACCAGAGGCGTCGCCTGAAGGATCGCCGTCGCCGCCGACAGCGGGGTCAGCGCGATCGCGAGCGTATATCCGAGCCGCCCGGTCACCTCGGCCGCCGCGCGCAGCACGACACCGCGATGCGCCATCGCCGGGTGCCACAGCCGCTCTCCGTGCAGACGAGCCAGCAGCGCGAAGCCCACCGTGCCGCCGGCACCGAACAGCATCAGCACAAGCCCGACCGGCAGCGTCGCGGCCGCCGCTTTCAGGAACATGTCCTCCACCGCGAATGCAGCCATCGCAGCCACCATCAGGCCCGCGCCGCGCAGGTTCTCGGCGGGGCTGGCCGGAACATGCACCGCTGCCGCGCGCGGCCCCCGCGCCGGGCCGCTCACCGTCCCAGCCAGTGGAGCATCTCTTCCGCGGCGACGGCGGGCAGCGCGGTGCCCTCGGCCACCTGCGTGCCGAGATCGGCCAACCGCGCGCGCGCGGCCGGATCGCCCGTGAGCCGCGCCAACAGGCCCTGGCGGACCTCCTCCTCGAACCAGTACCGCGCCTGCGCCGCGCGGCGTGTGTCCCAATGGCCCTGCGCCTTGCGCCAGGCGGCCAGCTCCTGCATGTCGTTCCAGGCCGCCTGCAGGCCGGTTTCCTCAGCCGCCGAGACCATGATTGCCTTGGGAAAGCCTGGCGGATCCTGCGGGCGCTTGCGCAGCAGCCGCAGCGCGCCGGCGTAATCCGCGCAGGTCCGGGTGGCGGTGGTTTTCAGCGCGCCATCGGCTTTGTTGACGACGATCATGTCGGCAATCTCCATGATGCCGCGCTTGACGCCCTGCAATTCGTCCCCGCCCGCCGGCGCCATGAGCAGCAGGAACAGGTCCGACATCTCGGCCACCACGGTTTCGGACTGGCCCACACCGACCGTTTCGATCAGCACAAGGTCGAATCCCGCCGCCTCGCACAGCGCCACCGCCTCGCGGGTGCGGCGGGCGACTCCGCCAAGTTGTGTCTGACTGGGCGAGGGACGGATGAAGGCGTTCGGATCCCGGCTCAGGCGCTCCATCCGGGTCTTGTCGCCCAGGATCGACCCGCCCGAGCGGGCCGAGGACGGATCGACCGCCAACACGGCGACGCGCAGCCCCTGCCCGGTCAACATCATGCCGAAGGCTTCGATGAAGGTGGACTTGCCGACGCCCGGCGTGCCCGAGAGGCCCACCCGCAAGGCGCTGCGCCCCTCGTCTTTCAGCCGGTCCAGAAGCGCCACTGCCTGCGCACGGTGGTCGGCGCGCCCGCTCTCGATCAGTGTGATCGCCCGCGCCAGCGCCCGCCGCTCGCCCCGCAGGATGCGCGGGGCCATCTCTTCGGCGAAGGCGTCGGGGGGGGACAAGGGCATGGGGCGACCTCACAATTCGGTGTGGCCGTTGTCTTGCCTTGTGGCGGGGGTGTATGTCCAGCCTAACACCGACCGGGAAACGGTCGCCCGCAGGCCCGCCGCAACGAAAGGGACGCCCCATGCCCCACCGAACAGCATATCCGGCCGTACACCGCGGACACCGCCCTGCCGGAGCACTGACCCGCGCCGCCGCTGCCCTGGCGCTTGTGCTAGCGGCGACGCTGGCGCCCGCGGCGGGGCGCGCATCCGAGGAAAGCGGTGCGTTCGACGTGTCGTTCGGCGGCATCCGCGCCGGCGTGATCGCGTTTCGCGCACAAGAGACGGCGGCGGGCGCGTACACAGCGCATGGATCGGCGAGGGCAAGCGGGCTGCTGGGCGCGCTCTTCGATGCGGAGATCGACACGGTCGCGCAGGGAACGGTGTCGGGGAACACCTACCGCCCGAAAGTGGCGCGCGAAGTGACGATCGACGGCAAGGACGACACCGAACGGACCTACAGGTATTCCGGCGCGGGCGTGCCGACGATCACGCGCACGCCGCCACGCGGGCCGTCCAGCCATGCCGCGCCGCCGGAGGCGCAGGCCGGGACGGTGGACACGACGACCGCGGCCTGGGCGATTCTGCGCGACCGGCCCGCGGCGCTGGCCTGCCAACTGGACATCTCGATATATGACGGGCGGCGGCGGCACAGGATCGAGCTGAACCGCGCGGAACCGGCGCAGGGCGGGCTGACCTGCAGCGGGCGCTATACGCGGGTGGCGGGGTTCAGCCCGGACGACATGGCGGAGCGGCGGGAATGGCCGCTCACGATGCGCTACGCGGCGATCCCGGGCGGAACGCTGCGCGTGGAACAGCTCAGCTTTCCGACCAGCTTCGGACGCGCGCGCATCACACGCCGCTAGCGGCACAAGCCAGATGCGACCCGGTCGGCCGCGCGGCGCGGGGTATCGGCTGCCACGCGCGCGGCGGCGGACGCGCCGACCCGGCCGACCCGCCGAGAACCGGCAAGGGAGGCTCCCGCCCGTCTTCGACATCCGACGATGTCTCATCCCGTTGGGCCCCGCAGGCGGGCTAGCCCGCCTGCGGCCGCGTTGCGGCAGTCCGGGCACGCAGCACCGCGCAGGAGAATTGCACCGGTACGCCGGGCGGGGCATATCGCCTTCATGACCCGTTCCGCCCTGCCCATCGACCCGATCCTGCCCGACCTCGTCGCCGCGCTGGCCGCCCACGGGCGCGCCGTGCTGCAGGCCCCGCCCGGCGCGGGCAAGACCACCCGCGTGCCGCCCGCGCTTCTGGCGGCCGGAGCACCGGGGCGCATCCTCATGCTGGAGCCACGCCGCCTAGCCGCGCGCGCAAGCGCCGAGCGTATGGCTGCGGAACTGGGCGAGCCGGTCGGGCGCACCGTCGGGTATACCATGCGCGGCGAAGCGCGGGTGTCCGCGGGCACCCGGATCGAGGTCGTCACCGAAGGCATTCTGACCCGCCGCCTTCAGGCCGACCCAGGACTGGACGGAGTCTCCACCCTGATCTTCGACGAGTTCCACGAACGCAGCCTTCAGGCCGATCTCGGTCTCGCGCTCGCCTGGGAGGTCCGCGGCGCGCTGCGCCCCGACCTGCGCCTCCTGGTGATGTCGGCCACGCTGGACGCCGCGCCCGTCGCCGCCCTGCTGGACGCTGCGCCCGTGCTGACGGCGCAGGGCCGCGCCTTCCCCGTCGACACCCGCTGGCTCGACACACCTCCCGCCAGCGGCCGCGGCGCGCCACGCCTGCCCGAAGCCGCGGCCGACCTGACCTGCCGCGCGCTCGGCGAGACCGAGGGCGGTGTCCTCGTGTTCCTGCCCGGCGAGGCCGAAATCCGGCGCTGCCTCGCCGCCCTCACCCCGCGGCTGCCCGCGGACTGCATCGCGCTGCCGCTCTACGGCGCGCTGCCCGCGGCGGCACAGCGCGACGCGCTGGCGCCCGCCGCACCCGGACTGCGCAAGATCGTGCTTGCCACCGCGATCGCCGAGACCTCGCTGACCATTGACGGCATTCGCGTGGTGGTGGACGCCGGCCGCGCCCGGCGCGCGCGTTTCGATCCCGGCTCGGGCATGTCGCGGCTCGTGACCGAACGGGTGACGCGGGCGGAGGCCGAGCAGCGCCGCGGCCGCGCCGGTCGGGTTGCCCCGGGCATCTGCTACCGGATGTGGACCCGCGGCGCGGAGGGCGCGCTGGCCGCCTTCCCGCCCGCCGAGATCGAGGCCGCGGACCTGACCGGCCTCGCGCTCGAGTTGGCGCAATGGGGCGCGGGCCCCGAAGCGCTGGCTTTTCTCACACCGCCGCCCGCCGCCGCGCTGGCCGAGGCGCAGGCGCTGCTGACCGGCCTCGGCGCGCTGGACGCGGCCGGGCGGATCACCGACCACGGGCGGGCGCTGGCCGCCTTGCCGCTTCACCCGCGCCTCGGGCACATGCTGACGCGGGCGGGCGCGCAGGCCGCGCCGCTGGCGGCACTGCTGGGCGAGCGGGACCCACTGCGCGCGCCGCAGGGCTGCGATCTGGACCTGCGGCTTCGCGCCCTGCGGCAGCCCGGCGGGGTGGGCGACCCGGCCACTTGCAAACGCATTGCCGCCGAGGCACGGCGCCTTGCGCGGCGCGCGCCCGCCACGGACGCGCCGATGACCACGGGCGAGATGGCCGCGCTGGCCTATCCCGACCGGATCGCGCTGCACCGGCCCGGCGACGCGCCGCGCTTCGTGCTCTCGGGCGGCAAGGGCGCCGCGCTGCCCGAGGACGACCCGCTGGCCGCCCAGCGCCTGCTGGCGGTGACCGACCTGGACGGCGACCCGCGCGAGGCGCGCATCCGCCGCGCCGCACCGCTGAGCGAAAGCTCCCTCCGAGCCCTGTTCGCGGACCGGATCGAGGCCGTGACAGTCTGCGCCTGGTCGCGGCGGGAGCGCCGGGTGACTGCGCGGGTGCAGGAACGGCTTGGCGCGCTGGTGCTGTCCGACCGGGCCTGGAGCGACGCGCCGGATACGGAGCTGGCGCGCGCCGCACTCGACGGGGTACGAGAGTTGGGACTGGGCCTCTTCGACGGGGCGCGGGGCTTCACACTTCTGCGCGCACGGCTCGCGGCGGCGCGCGCGGCACGGCCCGACCTGCCCGATCCGTCCGACGTCGCGCTGCTGGAGCAGGCCGACGACTGGCTGCTGCCCTTTCTGGGCCAGGTGCGCAGCGCCGCCGATCTGCGGGCGTTCGACCCGACCCCGGCCCTGCGCGCCGCCCTCGATTTCGACCAGGCGCAGGCGCTGGACCGATTGGCGCCTCCAGCCTACACGACACCGCTGGGGCGCCGGATTCCGATCGACTACTCGGCCGAGAGGCCGGAAATCGCGCTACGGCTGCAGGAACTCTTCGGCGAGACACGCCACCCACAGGTCGGAGGGCAACCGCTGCGGGTCACGCTGCTGTCACCGGCCGGGCGGCCGGTGCAGACGACGATGGACCTGCCGGGCTTCTGGGCGGGCAGCTACGCCGATGTGCGCAAGGACATGCGCGCGCGCTATCCCCGCCACCCCTGGCCCGAGGACCCGACCCGCGCCGACCCGACCCTGCGCGCCAAGCCGCGTGGGCGCTGAGCGGCGCAGGGTGGGTCAACAGCCGAAGCGGGGCGCTCCCGCCCGTCTTCGCGGCAAAGCAGCTTCATCCCGTTGGGCCGCGCAGGCTGCGCCTGCCCGCTGGTTGGATGGCGGGCGATGCGCACCGCCCGGGAGCGAGTTTGCGCGGGGCCACGACCGTGACCGGCAACGCCCGCCGACACGCATTACCCACGACCGAACGACCGCGCGAGCAGCGTGGCGGAAGGCCCGGCGCGCCACCCTCCCCCCTTGCCCTCGGGCACCAAGCCCGGCGACCGGTCTGCCGTGCTCCGCTGACCGTCAATCCCGCCCGGCAGGCGGGCTTGCCCGCCTGCCGGGCCCAACGGGATGAGACTTCGTCAGATGTCGAAGACGGGCGGGAGCACCCCCTGTCGCCGCACCGACGACGCGGGCCAAGCTGCACCGTGCGCGCTGCACCGGTTCCGGCCCCTGCCGAGACCTGGCTTTCCCGATCGGCCCGCGCGCTCCCTTGCGCTCCGGCCCCCCATGCCCCCGCCGCCCGCGCGGTCGCCGCCGCCGCCGGGCGCGTCGCAAACGGCCTGCATCTGCCGCCCACCTGCGCTAGGCTGGCGCCACATGCCCTCCGCCCCGAAAGGACCCGCGCTAATGTTCCTGTCCGTCTTCGACATCTTCAAGGTCGGCATCGGGCCGTCCTCTTCGCACACGATGGGCCCGATGACCGCCGCCGCCCGCTTCCTCCAAGACCTGCGCGGCGGCGCCGAGAAGATCCCCGGCGCGGGGACCCTCGCCGCCGTGCGCGCTTCGCTTCACGGCTCGCTCGCCTTCACCGGCAAGGGGCACGCCACCGACCGCGCCGTGATCCTTGGACTGCAGGGGTTCGAGCCGCACAGCCTCGATCCGGACCGCGCCGATGCCGCCATCGCCGATGTGACCGCCGCCCGTCAGGTCACCCCGCCGGGCCTGCCGCCGCTCGCCTTCGACCCCGCCACCGACCTTGCCTTCGACTACGGCCCGCCCCTGCCCGGTCACGCCAACGGGCTGGTGTTGCTCGCCCTCGACACCGCGGGCAACCCCTATCACCGCGAAACCTACTACTCCGTCGGCGGCGGCTTCGTGCTTACCGAGGCGGAACTGGCCACCCGCGACGCCGCCAGCTCTGACCTGCATGATGAGAAGGCCGCCCACGGCTACCCCCATCCGTTCGGATCCGCGCGCGAGATGCTGCGCATGGGCGACGCGGCCGCGCTGTCCGTCGCGGCCATGAAACGGGCCAACGAGCGTGCGCACAGCCCCGGGATCGACCTCGACGCGCGACTCGATTCGCTTTGGGACACGATGAACGGGGTGATCGACCGAGGCCTGACGCAGACCGGCATCCTGCCCGGAGGGCTCAACGTGCGCCGCCGCGCCCGCGCGATCCACGAACAGCTTCTGTCCGAAGCCGGCCGCAACCTCGCCCAGCCCCATGTCGTCAACGACTGGCTGTCGGTCTACGCGATGGCCGTGAACGAGGAAAACGCGGCCGGAGGGCGCGTCGTGACCTCGCCCACCAATGGCGCGGCTGGCGTGGTGCCCGCGGTGATCCGCTACTACCGGGACCACTGCATCGGCGCGTCGCAGGTCGGCATCCGCGACTTCCTGCTGACCGCCGCCGCGATCGGCGGGCTGATCAAGCACAACGCCTCGATCTCGGGGGCAGAATGCGGTTGCCAGGCCGAGGTCGGCTCCGCGTCGGCGATGGCCGCGGCGGGGCTCTGCGCCGCGCTTGGCGGCACCAACGCCCAGATCGAGAACGCGGCCGAGATCGCGCTGGAACACCATCTCGGCATGACCTGCGATCCGGCGGCCGGCCTCGTGCAGGTGCCCTGCATCGAACGGAACGGACTGGGCGCGATCAAGGCGGTCTCCGCCGCGTCGCTGGCATTGCGCGGGGACGGGCAGCACTTCATGCCGCTCGACAACTGCATCGAGACGATGCGCCAGACCGGGCGAGACATGTCGGAAAAGTACAAGGAAACCTCGCTGGGCGGGCTGGCGGTCAATCTTCCCGAATGCTGAAGCGGCCCGGGCAGAAGCCGCCGGACCCCTGCGGACGGAACCCGGGGGCGTGGCCACGCCGCTGACCGGCGCCCCGGCACAATCCGGGCGCGCCGCCCCCCGCGCACCACCACGGCCCTGCCCCGCCCCGAACATGGGCCTTCCCCTTTTCGGCCCGCCTTGCTATGCCGCCGCGCATGGACACCTCAAACGCCCTCCGACGCCGCTGCGTCCGCGCCTGAGCCCGCCTTCGCGGGGCACATCCCCCGTGCCGTCCATCCCGATCAGACCCCCGAACATTGACACGCCCCCGTGCCTGCGGCACCAAAAGGGCTTCCCGACGAGGACACGCCGATGATCCCCTCCGTTCTGCCGACCTACAACCGTGCGCCATTCACCTTCGTGAAGGGTGAAGGCACCTGGCTGATCGAGGCGGACGGCCGCCGCTTCCTCGACATGACAGCCGGGATCGCGGTCAACGCGCTCGGCCATGCGCACCCGGCGCTGGTGGCCGCGCTGACCGCGCAGGCGCAGGCGCTCTGGCATACCTCGAACCTTTACCGCATCCCCCAGCAGGAGGCGCTGGCCGACGCGCTGGTGGACGCCACCTTCGCCGACACGGTCTTCTTCACCAATTCCGGCACCGAAAGCTGCGAACTGGCGGTGAAGATGGCCCGCAAGTACTGGTTCGACAAAGGTCATCCGGACCGGACCGGCATCATCGCCTTCGAAGGCTCGTTCCACGGCCGCTCCGCCGCGGGGATCGCCGCCGCCGGATCCGAGAAGATGACGAAGGGCTTTGCACCGCTGCTGCCCGGCTTCACGCACCTGCCCTGGGGCGACCACGACGCCCTGCGCGCCGCGGTCACCGGCAGCACCGCCGCCATCCTGGTCGAACCGGTGCAGGGCGAAGGCGGCATCCGCCCGCTGCCCGACGCCTGCCTGAAGGGCCTGCGCGCGCTCTGCGACGAGACCGGCACGCTGCTGATCCTCGACGAGGTGCAATGCGGCATGGGCCGGACGGGTCGGCTCTTTGCCCATGAATGGGCCGGGATCGCGCCCGACATCATGATGGTCGCCAAGGGCATCGGCGGCGGCTTCCCGCTGGGTGCGGTGCTGGCGACCGAAGACGCGGCCTCCGGGATGACCGCCGGCACCCACGGGTCCACCTATGGCGGCAACCCGCTGGGCTGCGCCGTAGGGCTGGAAGTCATGCGCCACATCGCCGACCCCGCCTTCCTGGCCGAGGTGAACCGCAAGGCCGCCGCCTTCCGCCAGTCGCTCGAAGGGCTGGTGGCCGAACATCCGGACGTTTTCGACCACGTGCGCGGATCGGGGCTGATGCTGGGCCTGAAATGCAAGGCCCCCGCCGCAAGCGTCGTCGCCGGGGCGCAGGCTTGTCAGCTTCTGACCGTGCCCGCCGCGGACAACGTGGTGCGCCTGCTGCCGCCACTGACCATCACCGATGACGAGCTTGCCGAGGCCGCCGCGCGCCTGCACGCCGCCGCCGCCGCGCTGCATGTCCATGAAACCGCCTGACTATCGCTTCGTGCCGGTCACGCGCGACGATTACCCGATGCTGCGGGGCTGGCTCGCCCAGCCCCATATCGGCGGATGGTGGGGCGATCCGGACCGCGAGATAGCCCTGATCGAGGAAGACATCGACAGCGGGCCCACGGACATGCGCATCGTCCAGCTTGGCGATGCGCCCTTCGCCTTCGTGCAGGATTATCCGGCGCATCACTGGCCTATGCCGCACTATGCCGGTCTGCCCGACGGCACCCGCGCGATCGACACGTTTATCGGGGATCCCGCGTTTCTCGGGCGGGGCCATGCGGCGCGATACCTGCGCGCGCGGGCGGCCATGCTGTTGGCCCAGGGGGCACCGCTGGTCGTGGTGGACCCGGACCCGGCCAACCACCGGGCCATCGCCAGCTATGCGCGGGCAGGCTTCCACGGCGAGACCATCGCGCCCTGCGAGGACGGAACGCCAGTGCGCGTGATGACCTTCAGCCCGGGCCGCGCACCGCCGCGACCAGTTCAAGTCCATGACGAAAATCGCGGGCTACGGGGGGCAGACCGCCCCCAAGCATCCGCCAAAAGGCCCTGATCCATGACCCACTTCCTCGACCTGCACAAGACAGCCCCCGCCGACCTGCGCGCGATGATCAACACCGCCGCCGCCATGAAGACCGCCCGCGCCGGCGCTCCGCGCGGCACACCCGATGCCGACCAAGCCCTCGCCGGCCGCGTGGTCGCACTGGTGTTCGAGAAACCTTCCACCCGGACCCGCGTCAGCTTCGATGTCGGCGTGCGGCAGATGGGCGGGCAGACGCTGGTCCTGTCCGGCGCCGACATGCAGCTCGGCCACGGCGAATCCATCGCCGACACCGCCCGCGTGCTGTCGCGCTACGTCGATCTCATCATGATCCGCACGTTCGAGGAGTCGACCCTGCTGGAACTGGCAGACCATGCCAGCGTGCCGGTCATCAACGGGCTGACGAACCGCACCCATCCCTGCCAGATCATGGCCGACATTCTAACCTTCGAGGAACATCGCGGCCCGATCACCGGCAAGCGCGTGGTCTGGGCCGGCGACGGCAACAACGTCTGCACCTCGCTGATCCACGCCGCCGGGCAGTTCGGCTTCGACGTGACCTTCACCGGGCCCGAACCGCTCGATCCCGAACCCGAGGCGGTCGCCACCGCACGTGCCGCCGGGGCCGCAATCACCATCGAACGCGACCCGGTGCGCGCGGTGGCCGGGGCCGATCTCGTGGTCACCGACACATGGGTATCGATGCACGATCCCGCCTCCACCCGCGAACGGCGGCACAACCAGCTGCGGCCCTACCAGGTCAACGAGGCGCTGATGAAGGCGGCGGGCGACCAGGCGCTGTTCATGCACTGCCTGCCGGCCCACCGCGAGGAAGAAGTCACCAGCGCCGTGATGGACGGGCCGCAATCGGTGGTCTTCGACGAAGCAGAGAACCGCCTGCACGCACAGAAGGCAGTGATGCGCTGGTGCCTCGGGCTGTGACCGGCGCGGCCGATCCGGCCCCCCTGCTGGGCACCTGGGCGCTGCGGCGCTGGGTGAACACGGCGGCGGACGGGACGCAGGCCCACCCTTTCGGGCCGGATGTGCGCGGGCTGATCGGCTACCTGCCGGACGGCCATTTCTTCGTGCAGATCGCCCGCGCGGATCGCGCCGCCTTCGCCGCGCCCGACCCGTTCGGCGGCAGCCTGCAGGAAGACGCGGGCGCGATGAAGTCGCAGATCAGCTATGCCGGGCGCTTCACCTTCCACGGCGATCATGTGCTGCACCATGTGGCGGTGGCCAGTTTCCCGAACTGGACCGGCGGCGTCCAGCGCCGCGAAGTCGCGCTCGAAGGCGACCGGCTGACCCTTCGCGCGCTCGGACTGGTGCTGGCGGGCGGCCCGGCGACGGCCGTGCTGGACTGGGACCGAGAAGCGCCCGCCTGAGACGCGGGGCGTTCCAAGACGGCCTACGCCTGTCGGCCCACCCGCCGACGTTGCGCCATGCCGCACAGCCCGCCTCCAGGCGCTTCGGCGACAGAGACACGCAATTGCGCCCCGGCACGAACGGCGGCGGCCCCGGGCCGTCGCGTCGCATTGCGCGCCCCTCGCGGCATTGGTAAAGGAACATAACCAATCCGGAGGGACTCATGTCTGCCATCACCTGCATCGACGATCTCAAGCGCCTCTACAAACGACGCGTTCCCAAGATGTTCTATGACTACGCCGAAACCGGCAGCTGGACGGAACAGACCTTCCGCGAGAATACCTCCGATTTCGACAAGATCTATTTCCGCCAGCGCGTCGCGGTGGACATGACCAACCGCACCACCGCCGGGCAGATGATAGGGCAGGACGTGGCGATGCCCGTGGCACTCGCCCCCGTCGGACTGACCGGGATGCAGCACGCGGACGGCGAAATTCTGGCCGCCCGCGCCGCGAAGAAGTTCGGCGTGCCGTTCACGCTCTCGACCCTCTCGATCTGCTCGATCGAAGATGTCGCCAAGGCCACCAAGGCGCCCTTCTGGTTCCAGGTGTACACCCTGAAGGACGACGACTTCATGGAACGGCTGATGGGGCGCGCGCGCGACGCAGGCTGTTCGGCCGTGGTCATCACGCTCGACCTGCAGGTGCAGGGGCAGCGCCACAAGGATCTGAAGAACGGACTCTCCGCCCCGCCCAAGCTGACACCCGCATCCATCGCCAACATGGCCACCAAGGTCGGCTGGGGGCTGAAGATGCTGCAAACCCGTCGCCGCACCTTCGGCAACGTGGTGGGCCACGCCAAGGGGGTGACCGATCCGTCTTCGCTGTCGTCCTGGACGGCCGAGGCGTTCGACCACGCGCTCGACTGGAACCGCGTGGCCGAACTGATGAAGATGTGGGGCGGCAAGGTGATCCTGAAAGGCATCATGGACACCGAAGACGCCCGCCGCGCTGCCGACCTCGGCGCCGACGCGATCGTCGTGTCCAACCACGGCGGCCGGCAGCTGGACGGCGCGCTGTCGTCGATCCGCGCCCTGCCCGCCATCGTCGACGCGGTCGGCGACCGGATCGAGGTGATGTTCGACAGCGGCATCCGCACCGGCCAGGACATCCTCAAGGCCAGGGCGCTCGGCGCGTCCGGCGTGATGATCGGCCGGTCCTGGGTCTACGGGCTGGGCGCGATGGGACAGGCCGGCGTCACGAAATCGCTCGAAATCCTGCACAAGGAACTCGACACCACGATGGCGCTCTGCGGGCACCGCGACCTGCGCGAGGTCGGCCGCGACATCCTTCTCGTGCCCGAGGATTTCGAAGGCCGCTGGCAGCGCAACTGACCGCGCCGCCGTCACGCGTCGCCCCGGCCAGCACGCCGATCCCGGTGCCCGCCGCCCTGCCGCGGCCGGCCGGGGCCGCTCGGGCTGCCGTCCACCGCGCCCGACACGCCCCGAGGGGCCGAAACGCGACATGCACGAAGGGGGCCGCCGCGCCCCCTTTCCTTTTATCCCGATTGCCTGTAAGGCCACGCCTTCAACCGGGCATACACCCTTGGAGGATGCCCACAGCAAGGAGAACTGACATGGCTGGTGAGATCCCGGATCTTCACGCCGAAGTGCGCACGGGGACAGGCAAGGGGGCCGCCCGACAGACCCGCCGCGAGCATTACGTGCCCGGCATCGTCTACGGGGGCGACACCGATCCGCTCCCCATCAAGATCCCCTATAACGCGCTGGTCAAGCGCCTGAAGGCGGGCCGCTTCCTCGCGACGCTGTTCAACCTCAAGGTCGAAGGCCACGACGACGTGCGCGTGATCTGCCGCGCCGTGGAACGCGACATCGTGAAGGACCTGCCGACGCATGTGGACTTCATGCGCCTGCGCCGCACGACCAAGATCAACCTGTTCATCCCGGTCGAGGTGATCGGCGCCGACGTCGCCCCCGGCCTCAAGAAGGGCGGCATGCTGAACCTCGTCCGTCCCGAGGTGGAGCTGAAGGTGACCGCGGGCGACATCCCCGAGAAGATCACGCTCGACATCTCCGAGGCGGTCATCGGCGACACGCTGACGATCTCGAACATCACGCTGCCCGCCGGCGCGACCCCGACGATCGACCGCGACTTCGTGATCGCGAACATCTCGGCCCCGAGCGCACTCGCCGCCGCCGCCGATGACGAGGAAGAGGCCGAGGCGGACGCCGAAGCCTGATCCCGCCGGATCATCGCAGACACACGAAACGGGGCCTTCGGGCCCCGTTTTTCATGCCGCCCCCTTGACCGCCACGATCAGGAACTGCCAGCCGCCCATCAGGGCCAGCCGCTTCGACCAGTAGAAATGCAGCGCCGACGACGCGAACCCGGCCGCGACAAGATCCTCGCAGATGTCCCAGCCGAAATGCCGGAAGCACAGCGCGCCGCCATCGTCCAGGATATCGCCGTGATACTCGGGCGGCAGGATGTGCACGATCTCCCCGTTCTCGATCCGCGCCCGCTCCACATGCGCCTGTTCCTCTATCGCGAAGGGCACGGTCAGCAGCAGCTTGCCCCCCGGCCTCAGGCAGCGCACGATCTCGCGCAGCGCCGTCATGTAATCCGGGATGTGCTCCAGCACGTCGAAACTCAGGATGTAGTCGAAGCTCCCGTCCGCGAAGGTCAGCGCGGTGCCGTCCTCGTGGCGGATGCCCGCCGCGTTGGTCCGGCCCGGCGCGGTGCCGTCGCGCAGGTACTCGCTCCCCGTCAGGTCGGGGTAACGCGCCTGCAACGCCGCGAACAGCTTGGACATCTGCTCGGTCGCGTAGATCCGGCTCTCCGCCGTCGCCTCCTGCTCCTCCAGGAACTGCAGCGCCGCGCGCATCCGCGTGTTCAGCCCGCAGAACCCGCATTCCAGCCGTTCGCGGAAATTCGGCAGGCTGGTGCCGTCCGCAAGCTCGATCCCGAAGTACCGGTCCAGCAGGAACTGCGAGTCGCGCCTGCACACGCCGCAATGGCCCGCCACCTGCGCCGACACGAGGTCCGGCGCCAACAGCCCCTTCTCGTGCTCGAACCGCGCCTGCACCGCGCCGCCCAGATGGTCGAAATAGGCGGAGAACTCCGCCAGAGACGCAACCTTCGCCGTCCACAATCCTTCTGCCACATCCGCTCCCGTTCTTGCCGCGTTCCGCACGGCCCTCCGGCGAGGCGGACCATGCCGCGCCCGCGCCCCGGACGGCCCGCACCCCGCCAGCGTCGCGCAGATACCGCGCCCGATCAAGGCAGGGTTGGCGACGTCACCCGGACGCTCTGGGAAACCGCCGCACGGCCCGAGCGCGCTTGCCGCCGCCGCCGATGACGAGGAAGAGGCCGAGGCGGACGCCGAAGCCTGATCCCGCCGGATCATCGCAGACACGCGGAACGGGGTCTTCGGGCCCCGTTTTTTGTGTTGCTATTTTTATTTTTAGTTACTGATGACGTCCATACCAAAACTCGCCAATCTCATTCGGAGAGAGCCTCCCTTAAAGAAATGGCAAGTTCAGCCTCCCCCTCAACAATTCGCAGAAAGTTCGAAGTATCGCCGCCGCGCTGCGAAATTTCCTGCTTGAGCTTTTTAGAAAAGGTCTTCCCCTTAATGATACCAAAATCATCCGGCCCTTTATTGATCTCAATCCTCGCCATCGAAACTTTTGGCGCCTGATCTCGGTGCGCATAAAGCCTACGATCTTCGGCTAGCATCTGGCGCTTTGCTACAAAATCATCGTCAAGCCTGTCTTGCAATTCAGCGCGTATTTCTGAAAAAACCTCTCTTATCACAGGCAACTCAAGCCCCGACACGCTGGCAATACGCTCGGGCTGGAGAAAAAACGACTCCACGTCAGAAAAGTCTGTGATCCATAGCGAAACATTCTCACAATCATATTTTAGAGCCATTTTGTCACGTTCACTTGGCGTCATGAAATCACCATCACGATGCACTAATATCTTTGCCGCGCCAGTCATTGACAAAAGCGCTTCACAAGCATCTTTATTCGGCAAAGCAGTGTGCCCATTTACTGGCCAGATAGCAATCTGTCGCTCTAACTCTGGCCATTGCTTTATTAAAGATCGCAACTCTTCAGGCTTTGAATCTTCTGTGATAATAATGATTCTCTTATCCAGAATACCCCACCCCATTTTTTGCCTTACCGCGTCACCTTCATCAATAACCCCACCATCCTTCATCCAAACAACGTTTGCACTTTCAGGTAGCGCCTTAACTAAGTTTGGGCTGTGAGTCGTCAAAATAACAGAACTCTCGTACTCTTTGGCAACCCGTGAGAGAACCGCGATCAAGTCTTCCTGTCGACTTGGATGCAGATGTGCATCAGGTTCGTCTATCAAAAGTATTTTAGGCCTATAAAGAATAAGATAGGAAAAAATCTGTATGCACTGAAGTACACCAGTTCCGGCAAGCTCAAGCGGTGTAAAATATCCGCCATGCATACCATGGGTTCGAAGCGTACAGTCAATCAGGAAATCTCTGCCTTCTGAAAAATTGACTTGTATATCCACTTCATCAAGAACTTCTGAGCAGAGTTCAGAAAGCCTCTCCAAAGACACTTGCGGATCATTAGATTCCTTGATTTGCAAAAGAATGTTCCGAAGAACTGCATTGGCATCGCCGCTAGCAGCCTGCCTAAGAATTGGGAGCCTAGATCGTTTTTCCTCAGCCAGCGGAATGCCAGCAAGCCCGGGTATATAGCTCGAAAATGGACGATCCCTATTTGACATTAATTCGTACAAATCTGAACTAATAAGATCATTCTGCAAGTCTATCTTGATAACATCATTGTTACCCTGGCTTAGCTTTACCGTGCTTTCCTGTACAGGAGCATCGTCATCGATGCCGTGCTCAAATGACACTCTGACACTCACTTCTCGATTGGGACCCCTTCCCTGCCGTAATTCTCGATTGTGCCCAACCTTGCGAACCTGCTCCGTCGGATAGAAATCGAAATCGTGCGCTGCAATACTCCTCGATTGATTTCGCTGCGCCCTAGGGTGAGCAATACATCTGCAAGCCCAATGGATAGCCTGAAGGACCGATGATTTCCCCGAACTGTTCTCGCCAACCAATACAGTCAGCCCATCTGATAATGGAATTAAAGCATCTCGAACTGCCTTAAAATTTCGAACCCTAATTGAAACTAATTTTACCATCGTTTCAGTTGCTCTTTTTTCCAAGCCAACTATCAAGAGTAGTAAAACCGTATGATGAAGCTCGTAAGAAAACAACCAGCTTCCGGGACGGTCATCCCCCCTCCCCCCTCAACCGCGCCCGCTCCTCCGCCCGGAACTTCGCGATCCGCGCCTCCGCCGCGTTCACCTGTGCGATTCGCATCTGGGCGAAGGTCGCCAGCACCCGGTTGATCCGCGCCTGGTAGCCCTGCCCCATCCCGCGATAGAATTTCGCCACGCTCTCATCCAGCAGCAGGGTCACGCGGACCTTCTTCTCCGCTACGTCCACGTCGCGTTCCAGCGTGTCCCACGCCTCGGGGATGTGCTTGCCGATCCAGAACGGCGCAAGGTCTTCATACTCAAGGTCCCGCACCTCGCCCATCAGCCGTTCATAGGCCAGTCGCGCGGTCTTGGTCTGGCCCGGCTCCGGGGCGCGGCGGTGCAGGTTACGCGTCGGCTCAAGGCGGGCCGGGGGCGTGCGGTGGGCGGTTGAACTGCGGGGCATCGGCGTTTCCTTCGGCATTGGATCACGCAATCAGCCTGCCGCAACGGGGTTAACGCGGCCCTGCGCCACCGCGCGCAGGGTCCTACGGGAGTCATATGCGAGTCATATGGCGTTCATATGCGCCGTTCAGCCCGCCGTGATCTCCTGCACGGTCTCGAAGATCTCCAGTTCCGGCGCGCCTTCATACAGGTCCCCGGTGCTGCCCGCCCCGGCATGGGCCTTGCGAAACGCCTCCGATTTCGTCCAGGCCCGGAACGCCTCTTCCGACTCCCAGCCGGTGTGCGAGGCATAAAGCCGGTAGCCGTCCTTCTCGGGGCCCTTGAGCAGGTGAAAGGCTTTGAAACCAGCGACTTGGGTCAGGTGGCTGTCGCGCTGCGTCCATAGCTCCTCGAACGCCTGTTCCTGCCCCAGCTTCACCTTGAACCGGTTCATCGTCAGATACATCTCGCTCTCCCGCACTGGTGTTTCGCGCCCATTCACGGCACAACGGGGGCCAAGGTCAACCGCCACACGGAGCCTGTCATGCGCCTTCTCGTCGGGTTGGGCAATCCCGGCCCCCAATACGCCCGCAACCGCCACAACATCGGCTTCATGGCCGTCGATCGCATCGCCGAAGACCACGGCTTCGCGCCCTTCCGCGCCAAGTTCAACGCATTGATAACCGAAGGAAATCTGCGCGGGTCCAAGGTTCTGGTGCTCAAGCCACAGACCTTCATGAACCTCTCGGGGCAGGCCGTCGCCGAGGCCGCGAAGTTCTTCAAGATCGCCCCAAGCGACCTGATCGTCTTCCACGACGAACTTGACCTCGCCCCCGGCAAGATCCGCGTCAAGACCGGCGGCGGGCATGCGGGGCACAACGGTCTGCGCTCCATCCATGCCCATCTCGGACCCGATTACGGCCGCGTGCGGTTGGGCATCGGGCATCCGGGCCACAAGGACCGCGTGTCGGGCTATGTCCTTGGCAACTTTGCAAAGTCGGACGAGGACTGGCTGGACGATCTGCTGCGCGGCATCTCGGACGGGGCGGCGGACCTTGCGGCAGGCGACACCGCCCGCTTCCTGAACGCGGTCGCGCTTCGCACCGCTCCGCCGCGCGCGTCGACCGGCACCTCCCGCCCCGCCGCAGCGGAAGCAGACACGTCAAAGGGGAAGGCGGCACCCGACAGAGAGGTGGAGCAAAGCTCCGAACCGGACGCGCGCCGTGCCCTGCAACGCCTTGCCGACAGGTTCAGATAGGCTAGCCTTCAGGCAACAGAGAAAGGACAGGACATGGACAAGGCACCCTCCCTCAACGTGAACGGCGACGCGCTTCAGCCCTGCTCCACCGATCCGATGACCGGGTTTTTCCGCAATGGTTGCTGCGACACAAGTGCGGCGGACCGTGGCAGCCACACGGTCTGCGCGGTCATGACGGCGGAGTTCCTAGCCTTTTCGAAGTATGTCGGGAACGATCTGAGCACGCCGCGCCCGGAATTCGGCTTTCCCGGGCTGAAACCAGGCGATCAGTGGTGCCTGTGCGCGGGCCGCTTCCTGCAGGCGCATGACGACGGTTGCGCGCCCGAGGTGAACCTTTCGGCCACGCACGAACGCGCTCTCGACATTGTGCCGCTGTCAGTGCTCACGCAGTACGCACGCACCGAAACCTGATGCATTGGCCCGCCGCCCGGGCGAGGCTTGGACGGGATCAGATCTCGACGCCAAGCGCCTTGGCGACGGTGAAAATATCCTTGTCGCCGCGCCCACACATGTTCATGCACAGGATGTGGTCGGCGGGCAGGTTCGGCGCGATCTTCAGGACGTGGGCCAACGCGTGCGACGGTTCCAGCGCGGGGATGATGCCTTCCTGCGCACAGCACACCTTGAACGCTTCAAGCGCCTCGTTATCGGTGATAGAAACGTATTTCGCGCGCCCCGTCTCGTGCAGCCAGGAATGCTCGGGCCCGATGCCCGGATAATCAAGTCCGGCCGAGATCGAGTGCCCTTCGAGGATCTGCCCGTCCTCATCCTGCAGAAGATAGGTGCGGTTGCCGTGCAGAACACCGGGACGCCCGCCGGTAAGGCTTGCGCAGTGTTCCATCTTCTCGTCCACGCCGTGCCCGCCTGCTTCCACGCCGATGATGTTCACGCTGCGGTCGTCGAGGAACGGGTAAAAGAGGCCCATCGCGTTCGATCCGCCGCCGATCGCGGCAATGATCGTATCCGGCAGACGGCCTTCCTGTTCCTGCAATTGCGCCTTGGCTTCCTTGCCGATGATAGACTGAAAGTCGCGCACCATCGCCGGATAGGGGTGCGGCCCCGCCACCGTACCGATGCAGTAAAACGTATCGCGCACGTTGGTCACCCAGTCGCGCAGCGCGTCGTTCATGGCATCCTTCAGAGTGCCCCGGCCCGAGGTCACAGGCACCACCTTGGCCCCCAGAAGCTTCATCCGGAAAACATTGGGCGACTGGCGTTCCACATCATGCGCGCCCATGTATACGACGCATTCCAGCCCGAACTTGGCACACACCGTCGCGGTGGCAACGCCGTGCTGACCGGCACCGGTTTCGGCGATGATCCGCGACTTGCCCATGCGCCGCGCCAGAAGGATCTGGCCCAGCACGTTGTTGATCTTGTGTGCGCCGGTGTGGTTCAGCTCGTCCCGCTTCATGTAGATCTTGGCGCCGCCGCAATACTCGGTCAGGCGCGCGGCGTGATACATGGGCGAAGGACGGCCGACATAATGCGTCCAGAGGTCGTTCATTTCGTCCCAAAAGCTCTGGTCGGTCTTGGCGTGCTCGTAGCAGGCTTCCAGCTCTAGGATCAGCGGCATCAACGTCTCGCTCACGAAACGTCCGCCGAAATCGCCGAAACGGCCCTTCTCGTCGGGGCCGGTCATGAAACTGTTGATCAGGTCGTCTGGCATCCCGTATCTCCCGTCGCTGCAGCCACGAAGGCCGCAATCCTGTCCGCATCCTTCAGCCCCGGCGCGCTTTCCACGCCCGAGGACACATCCACCTGCCGCGCTCCGGTCAGGCGGATCGCTTCGGCCACATTGTCGGGCCGCAGCCCGCCCGCCAGCATCCAAGGCACCGGCCAGCGCCGACCGGCAATCAGACGCCAGTCGAAGGCCAGACCGTTGCCACCCGGCAGCGCCGCGCCTTTCGGCGGCTTGGCATCCACCAGCAGCATGTCGGCCGCGCGGGCATGATCGTCAAGCGCGGGCAGGTCGTCCGCGTCCGCCACTCCTACGGCCTTCATCACGGGAAGGCCAGTGCGGGAACGGATTTCGGCGACCCGCGCGGGCGTTTCGGAGCCGTGAAGCTGCAGGATATCAAGTGGCACCGACGCGGTCAGCGCATCAAGCTGCGCATCGTCGGCGTTCACCGTCAGCGCCACCTTCGCGATGCCCGGAGGCACCCCCTGCGCCAGAGCAGCCGCTTGCGCGACGGAGAGGTGTCTTGGGGATTTTTCGAAGAACACAAGCCCGACATAGGACGCCCCGGCCGCCACGGCGGCGGCAAGATCGGGGGCGCGGGTCAGACCGCAGATCTTGACCCGAACCTGATGTGCCATGCAGCGGTCAGGCGCGGGACTGGTTGTCGTCCAGCAGCGCGAGGATCTCGTCCTGGCCCTGCTTGCGATCCGCCTTGATCTTTTCCAGTTCCTTGGCGAGCATCGCCCGCTCGCGACGGTTGTTCGTCGCTTCCGACCGGTGCTTGTGCTCTCGCATCCATTCCCAGAAGAACCCGAGCAGGATGCCCACGGCAATGCCTCCGAACACCACCATGTACAGCGGCAGCTCGTACGAGACGTTGTATTTCGTGAACGGGACCAGTTCCGCGGGCAGCAGCGTAAGCGTGACCACAGACCGGTTCGCGAAGCCGATGATGACCAGCGCCAGCGCAATCAGCGCGAGGATGAGATAGGTGATGAACCGCATGCGTGCCTCTTACTTGTCGTTCAGCCGGTCGCGCAGCAGCTTGCCGGTCTTGAAGAACGGGACGTGTTTTTCCTCAACCTCGACCGAGTCGCCGGTGCGGGGATTGCGGCCCACTCTCGCGTCCCGTTTCTTGACTGAGAAGGCCCCAAATCCGCGCAGTTCCACACGGTCGCCGCGCGCCATGGCCTCGATGATCTCTTCGAAAATCGTGTTCACGATGCGCTCCACGTCTCGTTGGTAGAGATGTGGATTCTCATCGGCAATCTTCTGGATCAATTCAGACCGGATCATTTGGAACGTCCCCTTCGGTGCCCCCTTCTTGTCACGAAGGGTTGCCCGAAATCTATAGTCTAATGGCCTGATTTGAGAAGCATAAATACTGTCTAAGGCGAAAGTCCGCGGAAAAGGGTGCCGATTCTGGCCGCTCGGGCCGACGAATGCGCGGCAACACGGCGGCGGGCGGACATTGCCGCGGCGCAGCACTCCTGCCATGATTCGAAAGGGGCGCGCCCGTCGCCGGACGCGCCCCCGATGTTCTGGAGTAGCAGGTGTGGATCAGTCGTTGCTCTTGAGAGCCGCGCCCAAGATGTCGCCCAGCGACGCCCCGCTGTCGGACGAGCCGTACTGCTCCACCGCTTCCTTTTCCTCGGCGATCTCGCGCGCCTTGATCGACAGACCCAGACGGCGGGTCTTGGGGTCGATGTTGGTGACGCGCACGTCGATCTTGTCGCCGACCTGGAACCGCTCCGGGCGCTGCTCGGCGCGGTCGCGGCTCAGGTCGCTGCGGCGGATGAAGGACTTGGCACCGTCGTAGGACACCTCGATCCCGCCATCCTCGATCGCGGTGACTTCCACCGTGACGATCGAGCCGCGCTTGACGCCGCTCGTGGCTTCCGCGAACGGGTCGCCATCCAGCGCCTTGATCGAAAGCGAGATACGCTCCTTCTCGGCGTCGATCTCGGTGACCACCGCGCGGACCATCTCGCCCTTGTGGTAGTTGCCGATCACGTCCTCGCCGCGACCTTCCCAGGTCAGGTCCGAAAGGTGGACCATGCCGTCGATGTCGTCGTCGAGACCGATGAACATGCCGAACTCGGTGATGTTCTTGACCTCGCCCTCGACTTCGGTGCCGACCGGGTACTTCTCTTCGAAGACTTCCCACGGGTTGCGCATGGTCTGCTTGAGGCCGAGCGACACGCGGCGCTTCGCCGGGTCGATCTCGAGCACCATGACCTGAACTTCCTGGCTGGTGGACACGATCTTGCCGGGATGCACGTTCTTCTTCGTCCAGGACATCTCGGACACGTGCACGAGACCCTCGACACCGGCTTCCAGCTCCACGAAGGCGCCGTAATCGGTGATGTTGGTCACGCGGCCCGTGTGCACGGATTCCAGCGGGAACTTGGCTTGCACCGATTCCCACGGATCTTCCTGCAGCTGCTTCATGCCGAGGCTGATGCGGTGGGTTTCCTTGTTGACCTTGATGACCTGAACCTTGACCGTCTCGCCGATCGACAGGATCTCGGACGGGTGGTTCACGCGGCGCCACGCCATGTCGGTGACGTGCAGCAGGCCGTCCACACCGCCAAGGTCGACGAACGCGCCGTACTCGGTAATGTTCTTGACCACGCCGTCCACGGCATCGCCCTCGTTCAGCTTGCCGATCACCTCGGCACGCTGCTCGGCGCGGGATTCTTCAAGGATGGCGCGACGCGACACGACGATGTTTCCACGGCGGCGGTCCATCTTGAGGATCTGGAACGGCTGCTTCAGACCCATCAGCGGGCCGGCATCGCGCACCGGGCGCACATCGACCTGTGAGCCGGGCAGGAAGGCCACGGCACCGCCCAGATCGACGGTGAAACCGCCCTTGACGCGACCGAAGATCGCGCCCTCGACGCGGTTCTCGTCGGCATAGGCCTTCTCGAGGTGATCCCACGCGGCTTCGCGGCGGGCCATCTCGCGGCTGATCACGGCTTCGCCGCGTGCGTTCTCGACCTGACGGAGGTAGACTTCCACCTCGTCACCGACCGAGATCTCGGGCGCTTCGCCGGGGTTTGCGAATTCCTTCAGATCGACGCGGCCTTCCATCTTGTAGCCGACGTCGATGATGGCCTGGCCCGCCTCGATGGCGATGACCTTGCCCTTGACAACAGAGCCCTCGTCGGGCGTGTCGATCTCGAAGCTTTCCTGCAGAAGGGCTTCGAATTCTTCCATGGATGCGTTTTGCGACATATGAGGTTCAGGTTTCCTTCGGTTTCGGTTTGCTGGCCGGGTGGTTGTCTCCACCGGTCTTGGGTTGGTCGCGGCGGCATCCGGATACCAAAAAACGCGAAGGGCCGGTGTTTGCCGACCCTGCCCGCGTTTTTCTGCTCCGACGTTTTCGCCGTGTTGACGAGCGCGCTATAGGCCAAACGCACCCGGTTGACAAGCCCGCGTAGCGGCCGGGGCCGGAACGCCCTTATGCGAAGGTCGGATCGTCGTAGCCGAAAAGCGGGTCCTCGAAGGCTGTGCCGTTGGTGCCCCAGATGGCATCGAGCACCGGCCCGCCCGCAGCCGTGCCGTTGGTGCCCCAGATCGCCTCCAGCATGGGGCGCGGCACCTGCGCAGATGCGCCGTCCGATCCCCAGACGGCTTCCATGTCGGGCACCTGCTGCGAAGCGGTGAGCGGGCCGGTGATCTTTTTGAAGTCGAAATGGTCCATGTTCCTGTCTCCGTTGCCGCGCTGCCGAAAGGGCAGCGACGAGCGACACACTAGCGACCGGATGACCTTGGGTTAAGTCGGGATATCCGCAGGATCACCCCGCGCGGGCGGCCGAAACAAGCGCGGTCGCGGCCTCGACGGCGGCGTCGATGTCCATTTCGGAAGTGTCGATCACCACGGCATCGTCGGCCGGGCGCAGCGGTGCGGCGGCGCGTTCGCTGTCGCGGCGGTCGCGGGCGCGCAGGTCCTCCAGAACCGCGTCCAGCGTCAGCGCCGGGTCCGCCAGTTCGGTCCAGCGGCGATGAGCCCGCACCGCATCCGAGGCAGTGACGAACAGCTTCACATCGGCGTCGGGGCAGATAACCGTGCCGATATCGCGTCCGTCAAGTACAGCACCGCCGTGGCGGGCCGCGAAACTGCGCTGAAAGGTTACCAGCGCCGCGCGCACGTCGGGCATGGCGGCGACCCGGCTGGCCGCCTGCCCCGCTTCGGGCGTCCGGAGGTCGCCCCTTTCCAGGTCGGCGGGTGACAGGCTTTGGGCGGCCACCAGCGGCGCCAAGCCGTCCGCGACGCGGGCGCCCGTCGCGCGATAGAGCAGCCCGGTGTCCAGATGTGCGAAGCCGAAACGCGCCGCCACCGCCCGCGAAATGGTGCCCTTCCCCGCCGCTGCCGGTCCGTCGATCGCTACCGTGAATGCCATGTCGCCCCCTTTGTGCCGCGCTGGCCTAGCCCTGCGGCCAAGCGAAAGGCAATCAGAAATCCGGTCGCACCGGGGTCAGCCCGTCCAGCGGGGTGTCACGCACCTGCCGAAGCAGCGCAACGAAGCCCGCCACCTGGTGCGCCGCAGTCTCATCGCCCTTGGCTGCGCTTGCAACGGCCGCGTTGCCCACCGTGCCGACCGGGTTCAGATCGGCCGAAATCCAGCCATAGCTGATCGGCCCGACCGGCGGGATGCCACCCTCCCGCGCAGTGGACCTGTTGTCACGCGCCGCGCCCATGTCGACCGTTCCGGGCCGGAACGCCAGCATGAGCGAGGTTTCCACGTCGCCGCCGTGGATGCCAAAGCGCAACTCGTCCGGCGGGTACATGCCCTCGGGATGGCCAAAGCCGCTCCACTGGCACTTGACCGCCAGCATCCCGGCCCGCACCCGCAACTCGCGCGACAGAATCGACACGAGATCTAGATTGCCGCCGTGACTGTTGACGATGACGATCTTGCGCAGTCCTGCACGCGCGACCGACAGACCGATCTCGACCCAGGCCTTCAACGCGGTATCGGCCCCGAAGGTCAGCGTGCCCGGCGCGTGCAGATGCTCGTTCGACTTGCCGACGGCCTGCACCGGAAGGATGCGCAGGTCCAGATCTTCCGGGCAGGTGCGGCGCAGCACGTCCAGCATCCCCTCGGCGATCATCGTGTCGGTGCCCACCGGAAGGTGCGGGCCGTGCTGTTCGATCGCGGCGGTCGGCAGAACGGCGATGACGCGCTCCGGGTCCAGCCCTTCGAATTCCGTGGTGCGGTAGGCCGCCCAGTCCAGCCTGCGGGTCATCACATGTCCCCTTTGGTATACGTCGCATCAAGGCGGCTGCGGAGGTAATCGGCCCCGGTCACCGGCGGGTACTTCGCCGCGCCCGTCCCCGGCAGCGCCGCGATCACCGCGTCAGGGTCGGGATCGAGAAAGAAGGCCAGCGACCGGCGCCGGTTGCGCGGCGGCAGCACACGGTGCGGCGTCGAAACGTAGATGTCGTTGGTCCAGCGCATCAGGCAGTCGGCGATGTTGACAACAAAGGCACCCGGCACATGCGGCACCTCCGTCCAGTCACCTCCGCGCGGGCGAACCTGCAATCCCGCCTCTCCATCGGTCATGAGCAGCGTGATGGAACCGTAGTCGGTATGCGCCCCCGCACCGATCTCGCCTGGCGCGCCGGACCCGGGCGGGTAGCTCAGCAGGCGCAGCGTCGCCAGCGGCGCGCTGAAACTGCCGACGAAATGGTCCTCTGGCAGGCCGAGGTCGCGCGCGAAGGCCCGGTGAAGGTCCACCCCCAGCGCAAGGCAGGCGTCGTAATAGGCTCGCGCCGCCTCGGCGAAGCCCGGCAGATCCTCGGGCCAGCGGTTCGGTGCGCGGAACGGCTCCCCGCGCAGCACACGCGGATCGTCCGGCGCAAGGTCCAGCCCGATGTTGAACGCCTCCTTGCGGTCCACCGACGTGCTGGTGTCGTCTAGATTCTCGGAGCCGGGCGGGGTCCAGCCCCGGTTCGCGCCACCGGTCAGGATCGACAGCGGCTCCTTGCGGGCGGCGGGCAGTGCGAAAAACCGGTCGGCCTGCGCGAACACTTCCGCAACCAAGGCGGGGGCGATGCCATGTCCGTCCAGCAGGAAGAAGCCAGTGTCGCGGCAGGCCGCCCCGAGATCGGCGGAAAAGCCGTCCGGGTCGGCAGCGAAACGTGACCAGTCGAGGACCGGGATCATGCCGGTTGCTCCTGCCGCCGCGCGGGCCGACCCGCGAAGGCCGCCACACGCGTCGCCACCCGCGCCAGGTGCGCGCGGCGGCTTTCGGGGGTCGAACTGTCCATCAGGTAGTGCGCTGCGAAACTGGTGCGGCACCGCCGCGCGCACAGCGCCCGCACCCCGCGCAGAAGCGTGCGCTTGCCCGGCGCGCCGACGAAGAAGGTCAGCCAGCGTGACGCGCCGCAGGTGGTATAAACCGCAAGCCCGTTGATGTGGGTCAGGCCGGGCCGGATGTCCGAATGCTCGGCATCCGGCATCAGGAAGGCAACGCCCGGCACCAGCACTCGGTCAAGCCACCCCTTCAGACGCGCGGGCAGCCCGTACCACCATGTCGGGTAGACGAAGACCAGCGTGTCGCACCACATCAGCGCATCCACATGCGCGCGCACCATAGCGGTGTTCACCGCCTCGTCTTCGTAGGCAGCAAGTTCTTCGCCGCTCAGGGTCGGGTCGAACTGTTCGGCATAAAGGTCGATCACCCGGACCTCGGCCCCGGCCTCACCAAGACCGCGCAGCACGGTGTCCCGTACGGAGGCGGTGAAGCTGGCCGGGTTCGGATGACAATAGATCAGCAAGGCGCGCATCGCTCAGAATACCTTCATTTCCCGTTCCACGCGAGCCAGGAACCCGGCCCGCTTCGCATCGCTCGCGCGGTTCATGTCGTAAAGCGCAAGGTATCTCATGCGGTCCGGCCGACACACGTGCCACACAGCCCGCGTGACGCAGCGGCGCGGCGGATCGCCCACCAGCAGCGCGCGTGTGCGCGCCCCGCCATAGGTCGTCACCGCTGCCAGCTTGCGGATCTGCGTCAGGTTGGGCTTCACCTTGCCATCCTCAAGCCGAAACGACACGTCCGGCAGGAACACGCGGTCCAGAAACCCCTTAAGGATCGCCGGGTAGCCGAAATTCCACACCGGAAAGACCATGACCAGCGCCTGCGCCGCGCGCAACCGGTCCACATAGTTCTGCACCGGCGCGGTGTTGCCGGGGTCGTGGTATCCGCGCCGCTCGGCCTGCGACAGCACCGGGTCGAACCCCTCGGCGTTCAGGTCGCAATCGTCCACCTCCCAGCCGCGCGTCTTAAGCGTGTCCACCACGCGGGTGTGCAACGCGGCCGAGAAGCTTTCCGGGCAGGGATGCGCGAACAGCACCAGCGCCCGCGTCATCGCCCGCGCCCCGTCAGCCGCCTGTTCCCGGCCATCCCCGCCAGAGGCATCGGTCCCGTCACCGTCCCGGCCTATCCCGCGCTCTGGAGCTTCGGATAGGCGTACATCCGGTCATAGCTCCAGTCCGGGTCGTCCCAGGCGATCATCTTGCCGGGGTTCAGCAGGCCCTTCGGGTCGGCCTCTTTCTTGAAGCGCAACTGCCTGTCGTCCACCGTCTGCCGTCCACCCTCTTCCAGCGTGTAGCGGTGCGGGTTGAAGATCATCGCGCCGGCTTCCTCGTGCAGGCGCACGATTTCGTCCAGCCGTTCCTCGGTGGTGAACTTCACAAGGCTCAGGCCCGCGAACATCACCTTGCCATTCTCGCGCAGTACTTCCAGGTGCTGAAGCACCTCGGGGCTCAGCATGTCGCGGATCTTCTCCACAAGGCCAAGATGCCCGGGGAAGCCGTAGCGCACCTGCAGGTAGGTTATGCTGGGGTCCACCTTAAGCGCGCGCAGCGTGGTGTGGTTCCAGCCGTATTCGAACACCGCGCCCGGGGTGCGCTCCCATGTGCTCGCGTCCGACCGGTAGATCAGCCCGGCCTGCGGACGGCGCTTCAGGAAGGTCTCGAAACCGTCCATGGAATGGGGCGCGACCATAAGGCCGACGACCGACTGGCCTTCGGTCACATGCGGCTTCACCCGCTGGAAATAGTCGTGCGCGATGGGCGCCTCGAACACGCTGGCCAGCTTGATCAGGATGCCGTCCTGGTTTGCCAGTTCCTCGGCGAAGCTTGCCGCGCCCATGAAATCGTCGAAGGCGACAAACATCTCCACCCAGTCGTAGGCTGGGGCAAGCGGGATCTCTAACTCGGTAATGATACCGTTGGTGCCGTAGGCGTGGCTGACGCGGGCCAGTTCCTCGCCGCGGAAATTCAGCACGCGCGGCTCCTCTTCCATCGTGACGACGCGCAGGCGGATGATGTTGCCCAGATCGCGCAGGCTGCCCCAGGTGCAGGACCCCACGCCGCCGGACCCGCCGGCGATGAAGCCACCGATCGACGCCGTCGCCCATGTGGACGAGAACATGCGCACTTCCTGATCGCTGTCGGCCTTGCACGCGGCGTCCAGATCCTTGATCAGGCAGCCGGGTTCCACGATCACGCGGCCGGGATGGATCTCCTTGACCGCGTTCATGTGCTGCAGGTGCATCACGCAGCCGCCGGCCAGCGGCATCGCCTGTCCGTAATTTCCGGTGCCCGCGCCGCGCGTCGTCACTGGCACGTCATGGGCGTAGCAGACCTTCAGCACCTCGATCACCTCGGCCTCGCTGCGGGGCGAGACGACGAAGTCGGCGACGACATGATCCAGCCGGTCCTTCAGCACCGGCGAATACCAGAAGAAGTCGCGCGACTTCGCCTTGATGGCGCTGTCCTTGTCCTCGATGTCGAGGTGCGACAATGCGGCCTTGGCCGCGGCGACGTTGGGTTTCATGCTGTCCTCATCAGGGTATCGAGTTCGGCGTAGTCCGGCAGCGTGCGGTCGATGGCCCGCCCGTCGCGCAGCACGATCCGGTCGGCCTGCGGGCGCGCGAAGAACTCCGTCCAGCTGCGCGCGCGGCAGATCACAAGATCGGCAGGCGCGCCTTCGGTCAGGTCCTGCGTATCGAAGCCGCAGGCGCGGGCGGGGTTCGCGCCGAAGGACTGCACCCAGCCGGTCTCGCCGTGGTCCAGATGGCCGATCCGGGTCGCCTCGCGCATCACCTCGATCATGTCCATGTCGCCGTAGGCGTAGAACGGATCACGCGTGTTGTCCGACGCGAAGCACACGTTGATGCCGCGTGCGCGGGCCTCCTGCACCAGCGTGATACCGCGCCCGCGCGGTGTGCGCCCGGCCTGCCGGTCCTGCAGGTAGAGGTTGCACATGGGCAACGATACGATGTTCAGCCCCGCCTTCGCCACGAGATCCAGCGTATCAAGCGCGCGCGCCTCGGTTTGCGTGGACAGCGAACACAGGTGCCCGACGGTTACCGCCGCTTCGAACCCCGTCTCGATCACCGTCTTCGCGATGGCGCGCAGCGTCTCGCTTTCGGGGTCCATCGTCTCGTCAACGTGGAAATCCGCCGCCAGCCCCCGCTCGGCCGCCAACCGGAAGAACCCCTCCAGCCGCGCCTCGAGGTCGGCCACCGGGTAGGTCACCATGCCCAGCACCCCGCCCGAAGCCGCCACGATGTCGGCGGTGTCGCGGAACGCGCCCTCCGGATCCATCGCGTCGCAACCCACAAGGCAAACGCCCTGCAGCGCGATCCGGCCCGCCCAGTCCTCGCGCAACTCGCGGAACACTGGCCAGGTTATTCCGTCCTGTGGCGGCAGGCTGTCGAGATGCGTGCGCACCGCCCGCGTGCCATGCGCAAAGGCGCAGCGGAGCGAGAAATCCATCCGGCGGCGCACGTCCTCGGCCGACCAGTTGGCTGCGCGATCCGCCGCCACCGTGGTCAGCGCCCCCATGAAGGTGCCGTCCGGGTTCGGCGCGCGGCCCCAGATATGGCCCTTGTCCAGGTGGGTGTGCATGTCGGTGAAGCAGGGCAGCACCAGCGCGCCGCCCATGTCCACCGCCACGCCCTGAGGCGGGCCGATCCGGCCGTCCACGATGGACAGCTCGGTGCGGACAAGATCGCCCTCCTGCCCCAGAAGGCAGGCGGGCACGGTCACGTTGGCAAGGGTGTAGTCGCCGCTCGGCAGGGCGCGGAAATCCATTCAGCTCTCTCGTTTCAGGGCACTCTCGTGCCACTTGCGTAGCAGAAGATGCGACAACAGCGACAGGGCTGCGAAGATGAACACGCCCATCGCCGCGATCATCGACAGCGCGGCAAACATCCGCGCGATGTTCAGCCGGTATCCCGCCTCCTGGATGCGCGCGGCCAGCCCGGCGCCGACCCCGCCGGTGCCCGCCACCAGTTCGGCCACCACCGCACCGATCAGGCTCAGCCCGCCCGCGATCTTCAGCCCGCCCAGGAAATACGGCAGCGCCGAAGGAAGCTGCAGGAACCACAGCTTCTGCCAGCGACTCGCACCGTAGATGCGGAACAGGTCGCGCAGATTGTGATCGACCGAATTCAGCCCCAGCGTGGTCGAACTCAGCACCGGGAAGAACGCGACGATCCACGCGCACAGCAACATGCCCGCCGTCTTGCTTTCGACGTAGATGAAGATCAGCGGCGCGATCGATACCACCGGCGTGACCTGCAGGATCACCGCGTAGGGATAAAGCGACAATTCCAGCATCTTCGACTGGTTGAACAGGATCGCCAGACCCGCCCCGCCAAGCACCGCCAGCACCAGCGCCATCAGGGTGATCCGGGCGGTCAGCAGCGCGGCGTCCCACAGCATCGCCCAGTCGCCGGTCAGGCTGTCCCAGACCCGGCCCGGACCCGGCAGGATATAATGCGGGATCTCGTTCCAGGCGACGATCCGGTCCCACAGCCACAGCGTCGCCAGCAGCATGACCACCGGCAACACCCAGCGCGCGATCCGTTCCATCCGCGCGCGCGACTGGCGGCGTGCCTCGTCGGCATCGATCGCGCCCGCACCGGGGGCTGCCTGCCCGGTGATCCGCTCCACAAGGCTCATGCGGCGGCCTCCATTGCGGCGTGCAGCGCGTCCGACGCCTCGCGGCAATGGGCGGCGTAGCCTGCCGAGGTGCGGAAGGCGTCGTCGCGCGGATAGGGCGCGTCCACTTCCAGTTCGCGCACCACCCGACCAGGCCGCGCCGCCATGACGACAATCCGGTCCGACAGAAACACGCTCTCGAACACCGAATGCGTCACGAACACCACCGTGCAGCCGATCTTCGCCTTGAGCGCCAGAAGGTCGTTGTTGAGCTTGAAGCGGGTGATCTCGTCCAGCGCGGCGAACGGCTCGTCCATCAGGATCAGGCGGGGATGCGTCACCATCGCCCGCGCGATCGACACGCGCATCTTCATGCCGCCCGACAATTCGCGCGGATAGGCGGTCTGGAACTTCTCCAGCCCGACCAGCCGAAGTGCCTCCAGAACGTCGTCACGCACCTCGCCATAGCTTTTGCCGCGCAGGCGAAAGGGCAGCCATACGTTGTCGGCCACAGTCGCCCAAGGCATCAGGGTCGGTTCCTGGAATACCACGCCAAGATCACCGGCCCTCTGCCCGCCATGCCAGTCGATCCGTCCGGCGGTGGGCTGGGTCAGCCCCGCCATGATCCGCAGCGCGGTGGACTTGCCGCAGCCCGAAGGACCCAGTAACGAAATGAAATCGCCCGCATTCACCGCCATCGACATGCCGTCCAGCGCGACGATTCCGCCGGCGAAAGTCTTGTTGATGCCCGCAAGCTCCATCACGGGCGGGCGGTCTGACAGCGGGGCGACGGGCATCGCGGGCCTTTCGTGAATAGGGTCCGGGGGCGCGCTGGCCCCCGGCTGCTCGATATTCCGCGGAATCAGTTCGCGGGCTTCAGGTCCATGCCGAGGCCCTGGTTGACGAACTCGGTGGTGTAGGACGCGGCCCAGTCGATGCCGTCCTCGATTACGCCGGCGGCGACCATCTTGGTGTAGAAATCCTCGACCACGTCGGGGTTGATCGCACCAATTCCCATTTCCAGCGCGTCGCCGCTGTCCACGATCCCTTCGGCCAGCATCCGTTCGATCGCATAGTCGATCTTGTCCTGCGTCATGTCCGGGTTGGCTTCGAGGATCATGGCGTTGGCACCCGCATTGTCGCCGTAAAGGTAGTTGTACCAGCCCTTGATCGACCCTTCGACGAAGCATTTCACCTCTTCGGGCTTCTCGGCGATGGTATCTGCCATCGTCTCGATCATCGTGGCATAGCTGGTGAAACCCGCATCGGCGATCAGGAACACGTTGGGTGTGAACCCGCCCTCCTTGATCACGAGGTAGGGTTCGGACGACAGGTAGCCCTGCATCCCCATGCGCTTGTCCGCAAGGAACGGCGCGGGGTTGAACGTGTAGGGCTGGCGCTGCTCGGCCGTGAAACCCCATTCCGATATCATCCACTGGTAGTAGGACGTGAAGCCGTTGTCGCCGATCAGCAGGGTCAGGTCCTTCAGTTCCTCCCAGCTGTCCGCCTCGCCCGGATGCGCCAGAATCACCTGCGGATGCTTCTGGAAGGTCGCCGCGACCATCACGACCGGGATGCCCTCCTTCACGGCGTTGAACGCCTGCAGCATGTCACCGCCCATGTGGTAATCGATCCGCCCTGCGAGCATCAGCGCGCGATTGTTCACCTGCGGACCGCCCGGCACGATGGTCACATCCAGCCCGCATTCGGCATAGGTGCCGTCGGCGACCGACTGGTAGAAACCGCCATGCTCGGCCTGTGCCAGCCAGTTCGTGCCGAAGCTGACGGCCGCGTTCTGCGCGCCTGCGGCACCGGCCAGCCCGGTCGCCGCAACGCCTGCCATGACGGCCGCAGTGCGAAGGAAGGTCTTGGTCATCTCTTGTCTCCGTGCTCCCTGTTTCCGGCAGTGTCCCTGCCCTGACCCGCAGATAAAGGCGTGGCGCAGCGCAGTGCGGTGCAATCCGCTTTCGCGCACAAATATGCAGCGACGTTTCGGAGGATTGTCCAATAAAAAGTCGCTTTGCGGCAAACTTGATCGCAAACAAGGCGATTTTTCATGCGCCGGCTGCATCCCTGCCATAGCTAAGCCACCCTTTTCAGCAGGAGACAGCCATGACCCCGCTTGTTCCGGACGGGATCGCCCCGCCCTTCGCACGTTACTCGCACGGTGTCGCGCTGCCGCCAGGCACCGGGCTGATCGCGACCTCGGGGCAGCTAGGACTTGCCCCGGACGGCACCGTGCCCGAGGACGCCCAGGCCCAGGCCGAGATCTGCTTCGCCAATCTCGACGCGATCCTCGGCGCGGCGGGGGCGGGGCGGCAGCACGTTGTGCGGATCAACGCCTACGTCACCGACCGCGCCCACATGGCCGGGTACATGACCGCGCGGGACGCGTGGCTGGCGGACGTGGATGTGCTGCCCGCCTCCACGCTGGTGATCGTGTCGGGCTTCACCCGCCCCGAATTCAAGGTCGAGGTGGAGGTGCTGGCGGCGCTGCCGGGTTGACGCGCCTTGGCCCCGGTGCGGGGGCAGACTCCCACAAAGCTGCTAAAGCGGTCAGGGAGCGTAATTCTCGTGCAGGCCGCCGACAGCGCGCTGCGGATCGTCAATGGGCGAGCGGCGCGATAAGGTCCGGCCCCTCGGCGCGGTTGGAATTGACTGCAGGATCAACGCGATGCCACGTCAGCGCGTCTTCGGGTGCGGCCCTCATCAACCGCGCGGCGCCCTTGCCCGCCTCGCCCAGCCAGAGCGGCCAATCCTCCGGCTCCAGGATCACCGGCATCCGATGGTGGATCGCCTGCATCGCCACATTCGCAGCGATGGTCACGATCGCGCACGTCCGAAGCCGCTCTCCCTCCGCGCCGGTCCAGTCCTGCCACACCCCGGCGAAAACGGCAGGCGCCCCGTCTGTACGCCGGATATACCATGGCAGCCGCGCACCCGTTGAATCCTTGGTCCATTCGTAGAACCCCGTCGCCGGGATCAGGCAACGGCGTGTGCGGCAGGCCGCGCGGAACGCCGGCTTCTCGGCGATGGTTTCGGCCCGCGCGTTGATCAGCAGCGGGCCGTCCGTCGGCGTCTTGTACCAGTGCGGAACGAACCCCCAGCGCAAGCCCGACAGCCGACGCCCCCCGCTCTCTCCCGCCAGCACGGCATGGACTGTTTGCGTCGGACAGACGTTATATTCCGGCACTGGCGGCAGCGCGTTGTCCGGCGCGGCGGCGAATAGCTGCGCCATCGCGTCGGCCGGAAGGGTTATGGCGAAGCGGCCGCACAAGGGATCAGCCGCCCGCGCGAACCGTCCCGCGCGTTATTCCACCATGCGGATGCGCCCATCGGTATAGGGCTGATAGGGCGCGTTCGCCGCCAGGTATTCGGCCGTCACGTCGGCGAGGTCGGGTCCGAAATCATAGGCGTTCATCGCGTCCGTGAACATCGCGTAGCCGTCACCGCCACCGCGCACGAAGTTGTTGGACACGACGCCATAGACCTGCTCCGGATCAAGCGGCGCGCCCGCGATCATGACGTCCGACACACGGCTGCCCGGGTCCGCCGCCGGGTCGATCGACAGCGTCAATCCCGCGACCTGCGGAAAACGGCCCGCGGCCTCCTCAATCTGGCTGGCGCCGTTCTCCAGCGCGGCCAGCAGGGTGGCGCCTGTCACCTGGAAGGTGGACAGGGTGTTCTGGAACGGCAGCACCGTCAGCACCTCACCCATCGTCACTTCTCCCGCGTCGATGGAGGCGCGCAAGCCGCCCGAATTGGCGATGGCAACCTCGATGCCCTGATCGGCGACCCGCGCCAGCATGGCGTCTGCGACAAGGTTGCCCATCGCGCATTCCATGGCACGGCACACACTGCGGTCCCCCTCGATCGGCGCCGCGGCCTCGGCCACGACCATGTTGCGGATCTCGTCCAGGGGGGCGGCCAGTTCACCTATGCGGGCCTTCACGATGCTGTCCTCGGGGACCGACGCGTCCATGATCAGCGGCTCCCCCTCCGCCGACACGACTTTCCCGGCGTCGTCGAAAGTGACGTTCAGTTCGCCCAGAAACTTGCCGTAGGCATAGGCCTGTACCACCGCCGTATCGCCGACCATCGTAGGATAAGGGCCCTTGGCGTTCTCGGCCACGTTGGACAGGTAGGTGTTGGTATGCCCGCCCACGATCACGTCTACACCTGTCACCGCGTCGGCCACCGCCAGATCGACGCCATAGCCCGAATGGCTGAGCACGATGATCTTGTTCACACCGTCCGCCTCGAGCCGGTCCACTTCTGCCTGCACGGCGGGCGCGGGCGCGCTGAAGGTAATGTTCGGGCCGGGGCTGGCCAGTTCGGGCGTGTTCTCGGGCGTAAGGCCGATCAGGCCGATCCGTTCGCCGCCCCGTTCGATCACAGTGGACTTCATCAGCACGTCCGCCAGCTGAGGCTCGCCAGACACATCCGCGTTGGACATCAGCACCGGAAAGTTTACCGCATCCATGAAGCCGCGCAGCACCTCGGGACCGTCGTCGAATTCGTGGTTGCCCACGGTCATCGCGTCATAGCCGAGCCGGTTCATCATCTCGGCCGCGGCCTGCCCCTTGTAGTAGGTGTAAAATAGCGTTCCCTGGAACTGGTCCCCGCCGTCCACCAGGATCGACGTTCCGGCGCGGGCGCGCGCTTCCTCGATCGCGCTTGCAAGCCGGGCCGACCCGCCAAAGCATTCGCCCGCCTGGTTGTCCTCCTCGGAACAGCCACTGTCGTACTTACTGATCGGCTCGAACCGTGCATGAAAGTCGTTCGTGTGCAGGATCGTCAATTCGAACGCGCCCGCGGTGCCTGCGGCACAGGCGATGGCGGTGGCGGCAAGAAGGCAGTTTTTCATGGGCGTTCTCCTGTTGGGGCGCGCCTTTCGTGGCGGCGGGATTTTTTGTGACAATCGCATGAAATGCCGCAGACGCAAACGGTTTGCGCGGCGCTTGACCGGGGATGCGCTTCGCGTCACATGGGGGCATGCTGATCTACAAGATTTTCCGCACCGATGAGTGGGCCGTGCTCGACGCCGAGGGCGAGACCGCGGGCGCGCCGGTGGACCTTGCCGACGGGTTCATCCATTTCTCCACCGCCGAACAGGTCCGCGAAACCGCCGCGAAGCATTTTCGCGGTGTGGACGGGCTGTTCCTCGCCGCGGTGGATGCCGACGCCCTGGGCGACGACCTGAAATGGGAAGCCTCGCGCGGGGGCGCACTGTTCCCGCATCTCTACCGCGCCCTGCGCCGCGACGAGGTGCTGCGCGTGGACCCGCTGCTGCTTGGCCCCCACGGCCACGATTTTCCCGACCTGCCATGACGACCCTACGCGAACGCGTCGGCCTTGCCGCGCTGCACCGGCTCGACCCGGAAACCGCCCACGGGCTGGCCTTGCGGGCGCTGCGGGCGGGGCTGGTGCCGTTGCCCGGCCCTGTGCAGGGCGAACGGCTGCGGACCCGCGTTGCCGGGCTGGATCTGCCCAATCCGGTCGGACTGGCGGCCGGCTTCGACAAGAACGCCGATGTCGTCCCGCAACTGTGCCGCGCGGGCTTCGGCTTCATCGAACTGGGCGGCACCACACCGCGCCCGCAGGTCGGCAACCCGCGCCCACGGCTGTTTCGCCTGACCCGTGATCGCGCTGTCATCAACCGCTTCGGGCTGAACGGGATCGGTGCGGCCGCGCTGGCGGAGCGTCTGCGCGACCGACCGAGCGACGCGGTGATCGGGCTGAACCTCGGGGCGAACAAGGACAGCGCGGACCGGTCGCGCGACTATGTCGAGGTCTTGAACGCCTGCGCCCCGCATGTGGATTACGTAACGGTCAATGTGTCGTCCCCCAATACCGAGAACCTGCGCGAGTTGCAGGGGCGCGCCGCGCTCTGGGCGCTGCTGACCGGCGTGATGGACGCGCGAGGGCAGCTTGACCGGCGCATCCCTGTCTTCGTGAAGATCGCGCCCGACCTGAACGGGGATGAGCTGGCCGACATCGCCGAAGTCGCGCTGGCCAGCTCGGTGGACGGGATCGTGGCGACCAACACCACCGTCCTGCGCGCCGGGCTGAAGGGCCGCCACCGGAACGAGACCGGCGGACTCTCCGGCGCGCCGCTGTTCGAGAGATCCACCCACGTACTGGCGCAGCTGTCAAAGTTGACCGGCGGCGCATTGCCGCTGATCGGCGTCGGCGGAATTTCCAACGGCGCACAGGCCTACGAGAAGATCCGCGCCGGGGCGAGCGCGGTGCAGCTTTATTCCGCGCTGGTGTTTCAAGGGATGTCGCTGGTGCCCCGCATCGCGGCCGATCTCGATGCACTGCTTGCGCGCGACGGGTTCGGCAGCGTCGCCGACGCGGTAGGCAGCGGGCGCGACGACTGGCTCTAGCCGTCCGCCGCGCGCTCCAGCGACGGGTAGCGCGCAAGCAGCGTCAGGCCGCGCGCCACGAAACAGATGCCAAGCGCCGCCCACAGCCCGTTATTGGCAAAGGTCGGAACAAGCAGAAAAACCGCGGCGGCATAGATTGCGACGCTCAGCGCCATCATGTTGCGCATGTCGGCGGTGCGGGTCGCACCGATGAACACGCCGTCCAGCATCCATGACAGCGCGCCCAGCACCGGCATCAACAGCATCCAGGGCAGGTAGTCGCGCGCCGCCGCTCGCACGTCCGGCGCGGTTGTCATCAGGTCGATCAGAGTCGGGCCGCCCGCCGCGAAAGCGGCCGCCAGCGCGACTCCCAACCCCAAGCCCCAGCCCCCGGTCAGCAGCGCAGCGCGCCGCAGCGCCGATCGTGCCCGCGCCCCCAGCGCCTGCCCCACCAGCGATTCCGCGGCGAAGGCGAAACCGTCCAGCGCGTAGGCGGTAATGTAGAGAAACTGAAGCAGCACCTGGTTGGCGGCGAGCCGCGTGTCCCCGAAATCCGACGACAGGAACAGGAACGACACCATGACACCCTGCAACAGCACCGACCGGATCATGATGTCGCCGTTCACCACCGCCATGCGCGCAAGGCGCACCCGGTCGAAGACCTGCGCCCAGGCGCGCATCGCGGGCGCGCGCAACGCGTCTCGGCAGAACCAGAGGCCCACCGCAAGCCCGGCCCATTCGGCAAGGAAGGTCGCCGCCGCGACGCCGCCGACCCCCCAGCCGAAACCCAGCACGAACACCACGTCCAGAACTATGTTCAACCCGTTCATCCAGACCTGGATCACCAGCACCGCTCGGGTGCGTTCCTGCGCGATCAGCCAGCCGGTCACGCCATAGATCGCGATGGCGGCCGGTGCCGACCAGACCCGTACGGCAAGGTAGCCGCGCGCCAGCCCCTCCACCTCGTCCGAGGCAGGGGCAAGCGCGAAGGCGGCAGCGAACAGCGGCCATTGGAGCGCGATCACGGCGGCCCCGGCTAGCCCGGCGACGATCAGCACACGCGACAGCAGCGCCGCGACCTCGGCGCCGTCCCGCGCGCCAAGCGCCTGCGCGGTCAGCCCGGCGGTGCCCATGCGCAGGAATCCGAAAATCCAGTAGAGCGCCGACAGGATCACCGCGCCCAGCCCTACCGCCCCGATCGGGGCCGCAAGGCCAAGCTGCCCCACGACGGCAGTGTCCACCGCCCCGAGGATCGGCACCGTGGCATTGGACAGCACAATCGGCAGCGCGATCAGCAGCACCCGGCGATGAGTCAGCGCGGGGCGCGCCAGCGCGGCTTCAGTCATCCGTGCCCGGCGGATCCGGCATGACGAAGTGGCCAGTCGCCTGCGCGAACAGCCGACCGCGATTGTCCTGCCAGCCCTCGACATGCACACTTGCATACCGGCGACCCGACCGATTGACTCGTGCCCGCGCATAGGCGTCGCGCGGCAGGCCCGAACGCAGATAGTCCACCGTAAAATCCACCGTCTTCGGCATCCTCAGCGCGCGCGCGTCGGCCAGTTCCTCGGGCGAAACGCGGCCTGACTCCACGTCCGACCACAGCTGCGTCCAGGTCAGCTCGATCAGTGCGGCGACCTCGAGGAACCCCGCAGTGGCGCCGCCATGCAACGCTGGCAGCAGCGGGTTGCCGATCAGCCGCTCGTTGAAGGGCAGGATCGCGGTCAATTCGTCGCCGCGTCGTTCGAATACCACGCCCAGGGTGCGGATGAAGGGCACCCGGCCCACCAACGCCTCCAGCGTGGCGTCGCGCCGCTGCTTGACCACCTGCATGGGTTCGGGCCGCGCGCGCCCGCTCATGCCCCACCCCCGGCCATCACGGTGAAGGCGCCGGTTGCGGTGGCGATCGGGTCGGCGCCCTCGTCGTAGGCGCTGGCCTGCACAAAGGCGATGGACCGCGTGACGCGCACGCAGGTGGCCCGCGCACGCACCGCCTGCCCCGGCACAGCGCCGCGCATGTAGTCGATGCGCAGGTCCAGCGTGGCGGTGCCCGGCCCGGCGTCCGGATGAGCCATCACGGCCGCACCGCAGGTCGTGTCCATCAGCGCTGAAACCGCGCCGCCATGCATCACGCCGGTGGCCGGATCGCCCACGAGATCGGCGTGATAGGGCATCGACAGTTCTGCCCAGCCCGGCCCGACACCGCCCAATTCCAGCCGCAGCGCGCGGGAATAGGGCAGATCGGTGATGAAGTCGCGCACCGCCGCGATCTGGCTTTCGCTCATCGCAAGGCCCCTTTGCTTGCCGCCCTCGTGTCCTTCGCGTGTTACCGCCGCGGCGCGAACCCGTCCAGTGCGCCGCCGCGACGTTGCGTCCCGATGCGTTGACCTGCACGACGTTTTGAGGTTCCCTGCGCGCCACGCGACAGGAGGCGCATGGCCCATGAACGACCCGAAATCGGCGGAGCGCCTGACCTTCAAGGACATGTGCGCACGGTTCGACGTGACCCCGCGTACGCTGCGGTATTACGAATACATCGAACTGCTCAAACCCGAGAAGGAAGGCCGTGCCCGGTTCTACACCCCGCGCGAGGTGGCGCGGATGGTGCTGATCATGCGCGGTCGCAAGTTCGGCTTCAGCCTCGAGGACATCCGCCAGTGGCTGCTGATCTACGACAACAAGGGCACCCGCGCCCAGATGGAAACCTGGATCGAGTTGGCCGACCGGCAGCTTGCCACGCTGGCGGACCAGAAGGCACAACTGGAAACCGCGATCGAGGAACTGCACGCGCTGCGTGAGCAGGTGGCCCGGTCGCTCGACTGACCCCGTCCACCGCAATTTGGCCCGCACGCCGGGCGCAAGTTCGCGCCCGACCCGATCGTCACAGCCCGCCGCATCCCGCCGCCGCGGTTTTCCGCGCCCAGACGAGTCAGCCGGACCCGTCCACGCCCCACTACCGACGGCCTACCGGGCCGCATCGGTGCTGGTGCCGGGCTTCCCCGGCCTGCCCGTTTCATCGGCGCGAAAGCGCCTAAACCCGGCAGACAGGCATGGTTCCGCCCAAAATCCGCACGGTCGGGCTGGCGGGCGCTTCACATCGCGGTTATGCCGCATGCCCCTTGGTAAATGTGCGATACATCATAAGTTGTCTGTTCCGCAGGAAAGGAGACGCCGCATGACTTTATTTCTTGGGATGAAGAAATCTGCTCTTTCCCTTCGCAGCAGGGCGCATAAAACGACGCCGCGTCCTTTACATCCCTGACGTGACGTTTCATTTACGTGCGCGTCAATTCACATGTATCACCCTGTCGAACCCCCAGCGGTCGGCGGGCTTCCCCTCAACCTTCTGACCAACGGATACGACCCATGACGGAAACACTGACGATCCGAGAAATGTGCGATGCGTTCAACGTGACGCCGCGAACCCTGCGCTTCTATGAGGCGAAGGAACTGCTCAGCCCGATCCGGCAGGGGCAGAAGCGACTGTTCACGCGGCGTGATCGCGCGCGATTGAAACTGATCCTGCGCGGCAAGCGCTTCGGGCTCAGCCTCGAAGAGATCCGCCAGATCCTCGACCTCTACCGCCCCGATGGCGACCCGCATCCGCAACTGCGCGAGGCATGTGCCATCGGTGAACGTCACCTCGACCGGATGATCGCCCAGCGGGCGGCACTGGACGAGGCGATCCTGGAACTCGAACAGCAACTCGCCACCGGGCGCACCCAGATCGCGGAACTGGAAGCCGCGAAGCGCGCCGCAGAATAGCGGGCCCGCAAGGGCGCGCCCAGCCTCAAAGGGAGACACCACGCCATGCCCATCTACACGGCACCGACACAGGACCTGCAATTCGTCCTGCAGACAGTTCTCGACGTCGCCGGGTCCGACACGCCCGGCTATGACGAGCTTGATGCGGACACCACCGCAGCCGTGCTGGAGGAGGCGGGCAAACTCTCGGCCAATGTGCTGGCGCCACTGAACCCGGTGGGCGACGAACAGGGCTGCACTTTGGAAAACGGCGTGGTTCGCACGCCCGACGGCTTCAAGGCGGCCTATGACGAGATGCGTGCAGGTGGCTGGATGGGGCTGGATGCCGATCCCGAATTCGGCGGCCAGGGCATGCCCTACGTGCTGAACTGCGCGGTGGGTGAAATGTTCGTTTCGGCGAACATGGCCTTCAACATGTACCAAGGTCTGACGCATGGCGCATATTCGGCGATCCATGCGCATGGCAGCGCGGATCAGAAGGCGACCTATTTGCCGAACATGATCGACGGGATCTGGTCGGGCACGATGAACCTGACCGAACCGCAATGCGGCACCGACCTGGGGCTGATCCGCACCAAGGCCGAACCGCAGGACGACGGCAGCTACCGGATCAGCGGCACGAAGATCTGGATTTCGGCGGGCGAGCACGACATGTCCGAGAACATCATCCACCTGGTTCTGGCGCGCACGCCCGGCGCACCGGAGGGGGTGAAGGGGATTTCGCTGTTCATCGTGCCCAAGTTTCTGGTGAACGAGGATGGCAGCCTCGGGGCGCGCAACGCGCTGTCCTGCGGCGGGCTGGAAAAGAAGATGGGCATCCACGGCAATGCAACCTGCGTGATGAACTACGACGGGGCGACCGGGTTTCTCGTGGGCGAGTTGAACAAGGGCATGCGGGCGATGTTCACGATGATGAACGAAGCCCGGATCGGCGTTGGCCTTCAGGGCTATGCGCAGGGCGTGGTCGCCTACCAGAACGCCGCCGCCTTCGCGCAGGACCGCCTGCAGGGGCGCGACGTGACAGGCCCGGCGAATCCGGAAGGGCCGGCCGACCCGATCATCGTGCACCCGGACGTGCGCCGGAACCTGATGCATCAGAAAAGCTTCGTCGAAGGCGCACGGGCCTTCGCGCTTTGGGGCGCGACGCTGATCGACCGGGCGCACCGGTCGGGCGACGCCGAGGCACAGGGACTGATCTCGCTGCTGACCCCGGTGATCAAGGGCTTCCTGACCGACAAGGGCTTCGAGACGACGGTGCTGGCGCAGCAGACGCTGGGCGGGTCGGGCTTCACCCGCGACTGGGGGCTGGAGCAATTCGTGCGCGATGCGCGCATCACGATGATCTACGAAGGCACAAACGGGGTGCAGTCGCTCGACCTCGTGGGGCGCAAGCTGCCCGCCGAGGGCGGAAAGCCGGTCATGGCGTTCTTCGAGATGATCAAGACCTTCGTGAAGGAGAACGAGGATGATGCGGCGCTGAAGCAGGGGTTCCTCGACCCGCTCAAGGCGGCGTCGAAGGATCTGCAGGCGGCGGCGATGTATTTCATGCAGAACGGCATGAAGACCCCGGCCAACGCACTGGCGGGCAGCTACGACTTTCTGCACCTGTTCGGGCATGTCTGCCTCGGATTCATGTGGGCCCGGATGGCGAAGGCGGCACAGGCACAGCTGGACGCGGGCGTGGGCGACACCGCGTTCCTGCAGGCGAAGCTGGTGACCGGCCGCTATTACATGGCGCGCCAACTTCCCGCGACGGCGCTGCACCGCGCGCGGATCGAGTCGGGCGGCGACACCGTGATGGCGCTCGACGCAGCCAATTTCTGATCCGGCAAGGGGCGCTCCCGCCCGTCTTCGACAACTGCGGATGTCTCATCCCGTTGGGCCGGGCAGGCTACGCCTGCCGCCGCACCCGGCCCTGCGGGACCGCCCGGTATGGCGCGTCCGGCGCATGCGCCGCCACCGCTTCGGGACGCAACGTCGGACAATTGATCCCTTGTGATGAACGCGTCATCCGTCCCACATAACCTGAAACGGTCCGACGGAACCGGCCGATCCGTCCAGAGGGGAGACCACGCATGACGCTCAAGCTGCACTGCTTCGGGGAATCGGGTAACGCCTACAAGGCCGCGCTCGCGCTCGAGTTGTCGGGCCTGGACTGGGAGCCCGTCTTCGTCGATTTCTTCAACGGCGCAGCCCGCACGCCGGAATTCCGCGCCCTCAACCTGATGGGGGAGGTCCCGGTGCTGGTCAACGGCCGCTCCACCCTCACGCAATCGGGCGTGATCCAGCTCTACGTGACCGAGCAGACCGGCAAGTTCGGCGGCACCACCCCGGACGAGGTGCGGGAAGTGCTGCGCTGGATGTTCTGGGACAATCACAAATTGTCCGCACTGGCGGGCAACACCCGTTTCCTGATGAACTTCCTGCCCGAGGACAAGCGCCCACCCGAAGTGATCGCCTTCCAGCAGGGACGTCTTAAGGCCAGCTACGCCGTGCTCGACGCCCATCTGAAGGGCCGCGACTGGATCGTGGGCGACGGGCCCACTCACGCGGACCTGTGCTGCTGCGGCTATCTCTACTATCCCGAACCCTTCGGCTTCGACCGCGCCGACTGGCCCGCGATCGACGCCTGGCTCGACCGGATCGCCGCCCTGCCCGGCTGGCAGCACCCCTATGACCTGATGATGCCCGCGCGCCCGGAAAACCGGCGCGACGGCCAGCGCGTGGAAACGCGCCTCCAAGACCCGAAAGGATGACCCGATGACCGATGCCTTCATCTACGACGCCGTGCGGACCCCGCGCGGCAAGGGCCGCGCCGATGGCAGCCTGCACGAGGTCACCTCGCTGCGCCTGTCCGCCGAAGTCCTCAACGCGCTGAAAGCCCGCAACGGGCTGGACACGAAGACGATCGAGGACGTGATCTGGGGCAACGTCACGCAAGTCGGCGAGCAGGGGGGCTGCCTTGCGCGGTCCGCCGTGCTTGCCTCGGACTTCGACGAACAGGTGCCGGGGCTTTCGATCAACCGCTTCTGCGCGTCGGGGATGGAAGCCGTGAACCTCGCCGCCAATCAGGTGCGCGCAGGCGCGGGCCGCGCCTATGTCGCGGGCGGTGTGGAGATGATGAGCCGCGTGCCAATGGGCAGCGACGGCGCAGCCATAGCCGTCGATCCGTCCATCGCGATGGAGAAATACTTCGTCCCGCAGGGCATTTCCGCCGACATCATCGCCACCGAGTACGGCTTTTCCCGCGATGATGCAGATGCGCTGGCCGTCGAAAGCCAGCGCCGCGCCAAAGCCGCCTGGGACGACAACCGGTTCGCCAAATCAGTGATAGAGGTCCGCGACCGCAACGGACTGCCGATCCTCGCGCATGACGAATACATGCGCCCACAGACCGACATGCAGAGCCTCGGGTCGCTGAAGCCCGCCTTCAAGGACATGGGCGAAGCCATGCCGGGCTTCGATGCCATCGCGCTGATGAAGTACCCTCATCTCGAACGCATCAACCACATCCACCATGCCGGCAACTCGTCGGGTATCGTGGACGGGGCCGCCGCCGTTCTGATCGGCGACGCGGAGTTCGGCAAGGCCAACGGGCTGAAACCCCGCGCGCGCATTCGCGCCACTGCCAAGATCGGAACGGATCCGACGATCATGCTGACCGGCCCGGTGCCTGTGACCGAGAAGATCCTGCGCGAGGCGGGCATGGCCATCGGCGACATCGACCTGTTCGAAGTAAACGAGGCGTTCGCCGCCGTCGTGCTGCGCTTCCTGCAGGCCTTCGACGCGGACCCGGCCAAGGTCAACGTCAATGGCGGGGCTATCGCGATGGGCCACCCGCTAGGCGCGACCGGCGCGATCATCCTCGGCACGCTGCTGGATGAGATGGAGCGAGCGGACCGCGAAACCGGTCTTGCCACGCTCTGCATCGCGTCGGGCATGGGGGCCGCCACGATCCTCGAACGGGTCTGACGATGCCCAAGCTCGACCTTGCCGACGTACCCGTACGAACCGGCTCGATCTATCCTTCGCCCTACGCCGCGCAGATGGCGGGCCGGTCCTCGCTGCGGCTGGGCGCGGCGGGTGGGCTGACGCAGTTCGGCGTCAACCTCGTGACGCTGGAGCCCGGCGCGCGATCCTCGCTGCGCCACTGGCACCTGAACGAGGACGAATTCGTGATGGTAACCGAAGGCACGCTGATGCTGTGCGAGGATGGGGGCGAAAGCGCGATGGGGCCGGGCGATTGCGCGGCCTTTCCGGCAGGTGTGGCAGACGGGCATTGCTTCGTGAACCGCTCGGAGGCCGTGGCGCGCTTTCTCGTCATCGGCAGCCGCGCCCCCGATGAAGTCGCCACCTATTCCGACGTGGACCTGAAGGTGACGATGACGGAAGGGAAGGCGAAGTTCACACACCGCGACGGCAGCCCCTACGTGCCGCCGCCCGATGCGGATACCGACAGGGACTCCGACAGGACCCCTGCAAGTTACCTACAAGATTCCGACACCGCCGTTCGCGGCACGGGAGAGAGAAAATGACCGATTTCAGCTACGACCTCGACGCACGCGGCGTCGCAACGATCACCTGGGACGTGCCCGGGAAATCCATGAACGTCATGAGCCAGCAGGGCTTTGCCGATCTCGACGCACTGGTGGACCGTGCGCTTGGCGATGAAGCCTGCAAGGGCGTGGTCATTACCTCGGGCAAGGACAGCTTCGCCGGCGGAATGGACCTGAACATCATCGCCGGCATGAAGGAAGAGGCGGCAGCCGACCCGGCGCGCGGCGTTTTCGACGGAGTGATGGCGATCCACGCGATCCTGCGCAAGATCGAACGCGCGGGCATGGACCCCAAGTCGCTCAAGGGCGGCAAGCCGGTCGCCGCCGCCCTGCCCGGCACGGCGCTCGGTATCGGGCTTGAAATCCCTCTGGCCTGCCACCGCATCTTCGCCGCCGAAAATCCAAAGGCCAAGATCGGCCTGCCCGAAATCCAGGTCGGCATCTTTCCCGGCGCGGGCGGCACGACACGGCTTGCGCGCAAGCTCGGCGCTATGGCTGCGGCCCCGTTCCTATTGGAAGGCAAACTGTCGGACCCCGCGAAAGCGAAATCGGCTGGCCTGATCGACGAGGTGGTGCCAGCCGATCAACTGCTTGATGCAGCGAAGGAATGGGTGCTGTCCGCAACCGACAAGGACATCGTCAAGCCGTGGGATGCCAAGGGCTACAAGTTCCCCGGCGGCGCGCCCTATCACCCGGCGGGCTTCATGACCTTCGTGGGCGCCAGCGCGATGATCAACGGGAAGACCAAGGGCGTCTACCCGGCGGCCAAGGCGCTTTTGTCGGCGGTCTATGAAGGTGCGCTGGTGCCTTTCGACACCGCCCTGAAGATCGAGGCGCGCTGGTTCACGACCGTGATGCTCAACCCGTCGTCGGGCGCGATGATCCGGTCACTCTTCATCAACAAGTCAGCACTTGAAAAGGGCGCGAACCGCCCCGACGTGCCGGACCAGACGGTGAAGAAGCTCGGTGTTCTGGGGGCCGGCATGATGGGTGCGGGCATCGCCTATGTCTCGGCCAACGCAGGGATCGAGGTGGTGCTGATCGACCGGGATCAGGCAAGTGCCGACAAGGGCAAGGCGCATTGCGAAAGCCTGCTGGACAAGGGCGTGAGCCGCCGAAAGATCACGCCCGAGAAGAAGGACGAGGTCCTGTCCCGCATCACAGCGACGCCGGATTTCGCCGCGCTTGGCGGCTGCGATCTGGTGGTCGAAGCGGTGTTCGAAGACCCCAAGGTCAAGGCGGAAACCACCGCGAAAGCCGAGGCGCATCTGCCGCAGGACGCGATCTTCGCCACCAATACCTCTACACTGCCGATCACCGAACTGGCCAAGGCCAGCCGATCGGCGGAGCAGTTCATAGGCATCCATTTCTTCAGTCCGGTCGACAAAATGCTGCTGGTGGAGATCATTCGGGGCAAGGGTACCGGCGACCGCGCGGTAGCCAAGGCGCTGGACTTCGTGCGCCAGATCCGCAAGACGCCCATCGTGGTGAACGACGCGCGCTTCTTCTACGCCAACCGCTGCATCCTGCCCTACACCAACGAAGGCATCCGCATGCTGCGCGAAGGCGTGGCGCCCGCGCTGATCGAAAACGCGGCGAAGCTGGTCGGGATGCCGCTGGGTCCGCTGCAACTGATTGACGAGATCAGCATCGATCTGGGCGCCAAGATCGCGCGCGCCACCAAGGCGGGGATGGGCGATGCCTATCCCGATGCCGAGGTGGACGAGGTGATCTTCTGGATGGAGGGCGAGGGCCGGATGGGCCGCAAGTCCAACGCCGGCTTCTATGCCTATGATGACAAGGGCAAGCGCGAGGGTCTTTGGGAGGGACTTGGCGCGCGCTACGCGCTGTCTGACGAGCAGCCCGACCTGACCACGGTGCAGCACCGCCTGCTGATGGCGCAGGTGCTGGAGGCGGTGCGCGCCTATGAGGACGGTGTGCTGATGGACATCCGCGAAGGCGATGTCGCGGGCATCCTCGGCTGGGGCTTCGCGCCGTGGTCGGGCGGGCCGTTCAGCTGGCTCGACATCATCGGCGCCGCGAAAGCGGTCGAGGTCTGCGATGCGCTGGAGGCGGCCCATGGCCCGCGCTTCAAGGCCCCGCGGATGCTGCGTGATCTGGCCAATGCGGGCGAGACCTTCTATGGCCGCTTCGGCCCGAAGGCCGACCGCGCGGCGTAAAGCGCGGGCACGTCCGAAGGCATCTACGCCGACAGGAAAGGGGGCCGCGCGCCCCCTTTTTCAGTTCTTGGGCGGGGCGATGCGGCCATCGGGTGGGCCGGGGTCCGGCACGGGCCCATCCGACGTGCGTCCGCGCAGCGCGATCACCGCGCCCGACGCGACGATCAACGCGATCCCGGCAAGCGTGACCGGACCGACCCGGTCGCCCAGCAGCAGCCAGCCCCAGAGCACGGCGAAGATCAGCAGCGCATATTCGTAGACCGCGACGAAAGACGCTTCGACGCTCTGGTAGGCGCGGATGATGAGCCCTACCGCCACAAGCGAGAACACCGCCTGCGCCACCGTCCAGGCCCAGGCCGCGCCCGACATCTGCCCCCACAGGCGCAAGGTGAACCCGGCCGCGCCTTCCGGGACCGGCTGCGGGAACAGCGCCAGCGCACCCAGCCCGGCCAGCCCCCATAGACCCATCGCCGCGAAGAACCCGAAGAGCAGCGTCAGCGCCGCCTCACCGCCGCACCATTCGCGGGTGGCGATCTGCGCCAGCGCGTAGAACAGGCCCGACACCACCGGCACGAGCGTCAGCCAGCCGACCTGCCCCGCCTCGGGCCGCAGCACGACAAGCACACCTGCGAACCCCGCCGCCACCGCACCAAGCCGCAACGCGCCCACCCGCTGCCCGAAGAAAACCATCGACAGCAGCAGGATGAACAGCGGCGCGGTGAACAGTCCCGCCACCGCTTCTGAAATCGGCAGCACCGCCAGCGCGGCGAAATAGATCATCAGCCCGCAGGACAGAACGAAGCTGCGGGCAACGACCGGCCGCCAGCGGCGCGGCCGCAGCCGCAGCCCGCGCCAGCGCGCGAAGACCACCAGCAGGCACAGCGCCATGGCCGAGCGGATCACCTGAAACTGCCAGAGCCCCGCCGTGTCGGCGATCACGACGACGAAATTGTCCACCAGCCCCATCAGCGCCATCGCCGTCAGGATCATCGCGGCCGCCGCCACGGGCCGCGACGGGGCAAAGGGCGCCGCCATCGGCGAACGGGTGGTCGCGGAAGAAGGGTCGTCGATGGCGTGTCTGTCCGGCATGGTCCCATTGGCCGCACATCGCCTGCGGCGTCAAGCCGGACACTGCGCGATTGTGCAGCGCGCCGGGCTGGCCTAGTCTCTCCGCAGGGCAGGATCGAATGCAAAGCAGGCTCCGTCGATGACGGTGTTATCCAAGTACCAGCGCCTCGAATGCGCAGGCATCTGGCATCCCGCCGCGGATGCCCAGCGGCGCGACGTGTTCGTGGCGCTTGGCAAGGCGTCGCTGATCATCAAGGACGCGAACGACACCGCACTCGCACATTGGTCGCTGCCGGCGGTCGAGCGGATGAACCCCGGCACACGGCCCGCGCTTTACGCGCCCGGCGCGGATGCGGACGAATTGCTGGAGATCGACGACGAGACGATGATCGATGCGATCCGCACGGTGGGCCGCGCGCTCGGGAAGGCGCGGGCGCGGCCGGGGCGGTTGCGGCGCGGGGTGCTGCTGCTCAGTACCGCGGCGCTGGCGGCGCTGGCCGTGTGGTGGCTGCCGGGCGCGCTGACGCGCCACACGGCTGAACTGATGCCGGCCGGGCTTCGGGGCGAGATCGGGCAGCGGCTTCTGCGGGAACTCGCGTCTTATGCGGGGCAGCCCTGCACCAGCCGCAACGGCACGGCAGCGCTGGCGGAGCTACGCCGCCGCATCCTCGACGATCCGCGCTGGTCGCTTGTGGTGGTGCCCAGCGGACCCGCGCTGTCAGCGCATCTGCCCGGACGGATGATCCTGCTGCGCAGCGACGCGATCGAGGGGCAGGATTCGCCCGATCTTGCCGCCGGTCTTGTCCTTGCCGAAGCGGCCCGCGTTCGGACGCGCGACCCGATGCTCGACCTGATCGGCGCGGCGGGCCTGCCCGCGACCCTGCGCCTTCTGACACGGGGCGAGATCGAGCAGGACACCCTGCGCCGCTACGCCGCCGATTTCCTTCCGCGCCCGCCAGTGGATGTTCCGGCCGCGGAACTGGCGGCGGATTTCGCGGCCGCCGGGGTGCGCACAGAGCCCTATGGCACGGCGACCGGCAGCGCACTGCCCGGTCCGGCTGCGGACGATACGCCACCAACCCGGATCGTCACAGATGCGACCTGGCTGCGACTGCGCGGCATCTGCGAAGACTGAAGGGTCCGGCCACCTATCGGATGGCCGGACCTTCATCTGCCGGACGGCGAGAGCGGGGCATTCAGGGTAGCGGCCGGAGGCCCGCCGCGCCATCCGCGTCCGAGATCTGGGTCAGCGCGCGGCGCGGCGACGGCGCGCCAGGCCAAGCCCGCCAAGCGCACCGGCCAGCAGCAGACCCGCCGCGGGCACCGGCACCGGCGCCGTGTAGGTCACGAGGTTCTGGCTCGACGCGTTCTCGAGAAAGGTCACACGGTTGGCCGACAGCAGCGTCCAGTCGTCGGTGCCCGCCCCGTCCAGCTTGTCGAGCCAGCCTTGCGCCAGCGCGAACACGCCCGTCGAGTTGCTTTCAAACGTGTTGGTCAGCCCGTCCGTGAAGCTCAGGAACGTCGAGCCGGGCAGGTTCTCGAAGCTTTTGGCCGTGACGTCGAACGCATCGCCGGTGGGCGTGCTGATGTCGCCGTACGCCAGCTTCCAGACAGCCAGCTGCGTGGCGGCATGGTGCTGCGCACCGGCCAGCGGGTTGAAGGCGGTGCCCAGCAGGGTGGAGATCAGGCCGCGCCGCGTATTGGAGAACAGCGTGTTGTTTTCGGTATAGCTCACCGCGCTGCCGGTGCTGGTGGTGATCGACTGGGTCACCTCAATGCAGAAGGCGATGAAGTCCTCATATGCATCCGAAGTCCCTGCCGCGCGCTTCTTCAGGTGGAACGATCCGGCGCTGGTGTTGACGACCGACTGCGAGACCGGATCGGGCGCGTTGATCTGGCCCGAAACCGACTTGTTGCCGGTGCCGTCATTGCTGATCGAAGACCGCTGCTGCAGCACGTCATAGGTGGCCGCACTTGCTGCTGCCGGCACGATCCCGATCGCCAGCGCCGCGATGATCGCGCGCCCTGCTGTAAATCCATACATCTTTAATAACTCCCGAACTGGTTTGCTTCGCAGGGGGGCGCGCAACCGACTTTCGGAACTCGGCCCATACGAATGTCTTTGGGTAACATCCGTCCGAAGTTCCGGTCCATTCGTTTCAAATGAAGCGGTTAATTGGTTAATTCATGCATGTGGCGGGGTCGGGATCACCGCCCGTCGCGGCGGCGCGCAGCGCCTCGCCGGAGTCGCGCACCACCAGCGAGATCTGCGCCAATTGGTCCGCCAGCGGCGAGGTCCGGCGCCAGATCATGCCGATCGTGCGCGACGGTGCCGGGCTGGCGAAGCGTGCGATCGATACGTTGGCGGACCGGGTTTCGACCGGCACCGCCATGTCCGGGATCAGCGTAACACCGATCCCCGCGCCGACCATCTGCACAAGCGTGGACAGCGAACTGCCATCCAGCAATTCACGCGGTTCGGTGGCGCCGATCTTGCAGAACGAAAGTGCCTGGTCGCGAAAGCAATGCCCCTCTTCCAAAAGAAGCAGCCGCATCTCGCGCAGCCGCCGCCCGCTGGGCACGGGCTTGCCCGCGTCGTGCCCGGGCCGCACCAGAACGAAGTCCTCGGAAAAGAGCGCGACCTCCTCGAAGGCAGGTTCCGATACCGGCAGCGCCACGATCGCCGTATCCAGACGTCCCTCGGCCAGTTCATGGATCAGCTTGGGCGTCAGCGTCTCGCGCACGCGGATGTCCAGCCCGTCATGCAACCGCGACAAGTTGGTGACGATCGTGGGCAGCAGATAGGGCGCGATGGTCGGAATCACACCGATCCGCAGCCGCCCGACCAGACGGTCGGTGTTGGCGCGCGCAAGATCCGACAACTCGTCCACCGCGCGCAGGATATCGCGGGCACGCAGCGCAAACTCTTCGCCGAAACCGGTCAGCCGGACCTGCCGCGCACCGCGTTCGAACAGCGGCGTGCCAAGCGTGTCCTCCAGATCACGGATCTGCATGGACAATGCCGGCTGCGAGATCGCGCAGGTGTCCGCCGCGCGCCCGAAATGCCCCGACCGGGCCAGCGCCTCCACGTATCGCAACTGTTTCAGAGTTAGACTCTTCATAAGGGCAGATTATGACCTCTATCAGAAAATTCAACTTAAACTAATCGCCGTGCTTTGCTAGAACGATTCCAAACAAGGCGTCTAGCCGCTTGTGCGCCGCCCCTTTGAACCCCACGTCGAAGAGATGCGTGGTGCACATGCCCTTCGCCGCATCACTGAACGATCAGCCATGAACGGAGAGACCAATGGACGGCAACGACATTCCCGCAGGCGGTAAATGCCCTGTCATGCACGGCGGCAACACGGCCCTCGCCAATTCAGGCATCAGCTGGTGGCCCAAGTCGCTCAAGCTTGAGATCCTCGCGCAGAATGACACCAAGTCCGACCCGATGGGGCTGGATTTCGACTACCGCAAGGAAGTCCAGAAGCTTGATGTCGACGCGCTCAAGAAGGATCTGACCGCACTGATGACCGACAGCCAGGAATGGTGGCCGGCCGACTGGGGTCACTACGGCGGCCTGATGATCCGTCTTGCTTGGCACGCCGCCGGTTCCTACCGGATGGGCGATGGCCGCGGCGGCGCGGGCACCGGAAACATCCGCTTTGCACCGCTGAATTCGTGGCCCGACAACGCCAGCCTCGACAAGGCCCGCCGCCTGCTGTGGCCGATCAAGAAGAAATACGGCAACGCGCTGTCCTGGGCCGACCTGATCGTGCTTTCTGGCACCGTAGCCTACGAATCGATGGGTCTGAAGACGTTCGGCTTCGGTTATGGGCGTGCGGACATCTGGGGCCCCGAAATCGACATCAACTGGGGCAACGACACCCAGCTTCTGGCCGAATCCGACCAGCGTGTGGAAGACGTGACCAACCCGGACACGATGTACAACCCGCTCGCAGCGTCGCACATGGGCCTGATCTACGTGAACCCCGAGGGCGTGAACGGAAATCCCGATCCTGCGTTGACCGCAAAATACGTCCGCACCACCTTCGCGCGGATGGCCATGAACGACGAGGAAACTGCGGCGCTGACCGTCGGCGGGCATACCGTGGGCAAGTGCCACGGGTTCGACGCCGAGATCGGCCCGGCCCCCGAGGGCGCCGACATCGCAGAGGCCGGTCTTGGCTGGCACAACCCCGGCTTCAAGAACACGGCCAACACCGCCCATACTTCGGGACTTGAAGGCGCATGGACGACCAACCCGACAAAGTGGGACAATGGGTATCTCGACCTGCTGTTCGGCTACGAGTGGGAAGTGAAGAAGTCCCGCGCGGGTGCCTGGCAGTGGGAACCGATCGACATCGCCGAAGAGCACAAGGTGCCGGACGCGACCGACCCTTCGATCAAGCACAACCCGATCATGACCGATGCCGATATGGCGATGAAGGTCGACCCGATCTACCGCGAAATCTGCGAGCGGTTCCACAAGGATCCGGAGTACCTGTCCGACACCTTCGCGCGGGCATGGTTCAAGCTGACGCACCGCGACATGGGCCCGAAGGCCAATTATTTCGGCCCCGACGTGCCCGCAGAAGACCTGATCTGGCAGGACCCGATCCCCGCGGGCCCAACCGGCTATGACGTTGCCGCGGTGAAGGCGAAGATCGCGGACAGTGGTCTTTCGGTGTCCGACATGGTCGCGACCGCCTGGGACAGCGCCCGCACCTTCCGAAACTCGGACAAACGCGGCGGGGCAAACGGCGCGCGCATTCGCCTTGCGCCGCAGAAGGACTGGGCGGGCAATGAACCCGACCGCCTTGCCCGCGTGCTGGGCGTGTTGGAAGGCATCGCCGCCGACACCGGCGCCAGCGTCGCGGACGTGATCGTGCTGGCGGGTAACGTCGGTGTGGAACAGGCCGCAAAGGCGGGCGGGTTCGAGATCGAGGTGCCGTTCACGCCGGGGCGGGGCGACGCGACCGACGCGATGACCGACGCGGAAAGCTTCGACGTTCTGGAACCGATGGCTGACGGCTATCGCAACTGGATGAAGGCCGATTTCGCAGTCAGCCCTGAGGAAATGCTGCTCGATCGCACCCAGCTTATGGGGCTGACCGCCCCTCAGATGACCGCGCTGGTCGGCGGGATGCGGGTGCTCGGCACCAACCACGGCGGCACGAAACACGGCGTGTTCACCGACCGCGAAGGCACGCTGAGCAACGATTTCTTCGTGAACCTGACCGACATGGCCAACTCGTGGGTGCCCACCGGAAAGAACATGTTCGAGTTGCGGGACCGCAAGTCGGGCACCGTGAAGTGGACAGCGACGAGCGTGGATCTGGTGTTCGGCTCGAACTCCATCCTGCGCGCCTATGCCGAAGTCTACGCACAGGACGACAGCCGCGAGAAGTTCGTGAAGGACTTCGTGGCGGCCTGGGTCAAGGTGATGGACGCGGACCGGTTCGACGTCGCCTGACCGGCATACCTGAACACGGCATTGCAACGGCGGCCTTAAAAGGGCCGCCGTTCGTCATTCCGGGGTGCCGTGACCGCGCGTCCCACCGTGCAGCGCCTGTTCCAGCGCCGCCACAAGCCGATCGGCGTGTTCGGGGCGGAAAACAAGCGGCGGTCGGATCTTCAGTACGTTCCCGTCCAGTCCGCTGGTCGAGATCAGCACGCCCGACGCCCGCATCGCGTTGACGATGGCAGCCGCGTTCTGCGGGTCGGGCCGCGCGCTCCCGTCCGGTGTCACGACATCGACCCCGGCGAACAGACCCGCGCCGCGCACCGCGCCAAGGACCGGATGCCCCGCCTGCACGTCGCGCAGCCTAGCGCGCAGATGCGCGCCGGTCGCCGCCGCATTGGCGATCAGCTCCTCCCGCGCGATCACGTCCAGCACCGCGCCCGCTGCGGCCATGGCCACCGGGTTGCCGCCGAAGGTGTTGAAATATCGCACATCGCGGCCGAAACGGGCGATGTGTTCGGGGCGCACGGCAAGGCCAGCCACCGGGTATCCGTTGCCCATCGGTTTGCCCATAGTGACGATGTCGGGCTGGACGCCATGCCGCGTGAAGCCCCACATCCCTTCGCCGGTACGCCCGAAGCCGGCCTGCACCTCGTCGGCGACATAAAGCGCGCCGACCGCGCGGGCGGCTTCGGCGGCGCCGCGCAGCAGACCCGGCGGGCCGTCCACAACGCCGTCGCTGGCGAAAATCGAATCGCACAGGAACATCGCTGGTCCCACGCCCGCGCGGCCCAGATCGGCGAACGCCGCCGCAACGTCGGCGGCAAAACGGCCGGCCGGGTCCGGGCCGTCCAGCGGCGCCGGGACCACGCGCACATGCGCAGGCAGCCCACCGGGCAGGCGCAGCGCGGGCGAGAACGCCGCCGCCGCCTCCGTCACCCCGTGATAGGCGGTCTGCGTCACGACAACCCCCCGCCCGCCTGTCGCGCTTTGCGCGATGCGGAAGGCAAGATCGTTCGCCTCGGACCCGGTGCAGGTGAACATCATGTGCCCCAGCGGTTCCGGCAGGCTGTCCAGCAGCCGCGCCGCCAGATCGAGCGGCCCGTCATGCAGGTAGCGCGTGTGGGTGGCCAGCCGCCCGGCCTGCGCCGCGATCGCCGACACAACATGCGGGTGGCAATGACCGACCGAGGCCACGTTGTTGTACCCGTCTAGATACGCGGCGCCCTGCGCGTCGAACAGCCACACGCCGTCGCCCCGCACAAGGTGCAACGGTCTGTCGTAGAAAAGCCGGTAGGCCGGGCCCAAAAGCGCCGCGCGGCGCGCCTGCATCGCCGCCACCCCGCCCACGGCGCCGCAGGGGTCGCCCCGATCACCGTTTGCCTGTTCGGCTTCTCCGTCTGCGTCGCGCCCCGTCATCGGCTGTTCCCATCGCACCGCGCCGGTTCAGCACTAAGCCATCGCGGCGATCGGTTCAGCGCGTCAAAACGCACCGCCCGCCCCACTCGATCACGGCGGGCCGGGCGGTGCACGGCCAGGCCCTGCCCAAAACGAACACAGCGCGCCCCGGTGACGGGGCGCGCTGCACGGCGCTACAATGTCGCGCGGAGCCGCGTCAGATGGTGCGCACGCGGGTCACGAAGCCGGTCATCGCGCTGTCCATCTGCTGCGTCGCCTGTTCCACCAGGCGCACCCCGCCCAGCACGTCACCCGAGGCGCGCGCGGCCTCGTTCGACGCGGCACGCACTTCGCTGAGGCTGGTGTCCGCTTCGACCACCCGGTCGGCGGTCATCGCCATGCGCCGGGCGATATCGCTTGTCACTTCGCCCTGCTGTTCGGCCGAAACCGAGATGCGCTGCGCCTGTTCGTTCACCTTGCCGATCAGCCCGGAAATCGTGCGGATCGCCTCTGCGTTACGCTGGACCGACTCGAGCACCTGGCGCACTTCCCCGGCGATTTCCTCGGTCGAGGTGGAGGTGCGGTTCGCCAGCTTGCGGATCTCTGCCGCGACCACCGCGAAGCCCTGCCCCGCCTCACCCGCATGGGACGCCTCGATCGCGGCATTCAGCGAGAGAAGGTTGGTCTGCTTGGCGATGTCGTCGATCAGTGTGACCACGCCGTTGATGCGCCGCGCGCCCTCTTCCAATTCGGCCAGAAGCTTCGAAGAGTGCTCGGTCTTCAGCGCGGCCTCGGACACCAGTTCCGAAGTATCGACCACGCCGCGTACCACTTCCTGGATCGAGCAGGACAGCTCTTCCACCGCGCTTGCCACGCTGGTGACGTCGTCCGAAGTGCGCCGCGTGCCGTTCTGCACTTCACCGGTCTGCCGATTGGTCTGCTCGGCGATCGCAGCCATCTCCTCGGAGGCAGAGCGCGCCGTGTCGGAGGTTTCGGTCAGGATGCCGATGGCGCGGGCCGCCTGTTCCTGCATCTCGGCGCCAAGGCGGCGCAGCGGTTGCAGCAGCCATTGCGCAAGACCCAGACCGAACAGCAGGATCACCACGGCCACCCCGATCTCCGTCTTGATCGCAATCTCACGGGTTTCGTCCGCCAGCGCCATCGCCTCGCTCCGGCTGACCTCCGACACGATGCGCCAGTCCAGCCCGGGCACATCCAGCGGACGCTTGGCCGCGATCACGTCTGTGCCAAGATGGTTCTCCCCGTCGAACATGGTGATTTCGCCCGGCCGCGCATCCAGATCGATCAAACCGCCATCGAGAAGCACACCCACATCCAGCCCTTCGCCGAAGCGCGGCGTGGACCGCAGCCGCCGGTCCGATCCGACAAGATAGGTGTCTGACGTCTCGGCCCCGTCCGCAGCGGTGCTGAGCATGTCATTGATGAAGGCCAGCGGCACCTGCAGCGCTGCGACGCCAAGGAAGACCCCGTCATCCGACCGAACCGGCACGAGAATGAAGGATGCAGCTGCGCCATAGGACGGCGCGTAGGGTTCGAAATCGACGAAGACCAGCGGCTCCGCCCCTTCGGAGGCGATCATCTGCCGCGCCGCCGCGCCGAAGGCGGTCCCGGCATAGGGCCCGTCGGCCAGCGAGGTGCCGAAATCGAGTTCCTTGTAGACCGAATAGACGATGGTGGCGTTGTCCGGCTCGATCAGGAAGATGTCGTAGAAGCCGAACCGCTCCAGATAGTTTCGGAACGCCGGGTGATACTCGGCATGAAGCGCCGAATACGCGCTGCCGTCGCCCGCGTCGTCCAGCATCTGCTTCTCGCCGATATCGTTCGGGTTGGACGCAATGTAGAGGCTCTGAAGCAGTTCGCCTTCAGCGTCGATGCCCCTGCGCCAAGCCTCCATTTCGACCTCGCCACTGCCCGGCGTGAAGTCGCGCTGGTAAGCATAGCGCGCGTCAAGCGCCACTCGGTCCGGCACCAGCCCCGGCACATCGTCCAGCGTGCGTGCGGCGGCTGCAAGCTCGACCAGCGCCTTGGCAGTGGCCGGGTTCTCGGCGAAGTTGTGCGACAGATCCATCAGCCAGTCGAAATACGTCTCGACGATACGGCCCTTCAGTTCCAGCCCGCCCTGCACCTTCTGCACTGCGCTGAGGTGCGCGAAACCGGTCATCCGGTTCAGGTCCAGCTTCGAAATCACCATCGTCGGCACGAGGCCTCCGAGCAGCAGGGCAATCGCCACCTTGTACTTGAAACGCATCGTCTTGTTGTCCTTTCATGTGCTGTTGTCGGCGAGCAGCAGGTTGTGTCACTGAAGGGCTCAACGGTGACGCACAGGCACGTTTTACAACCGAAAGGCGGTACTACACCTTTAGCCGCAGCACTTCGTCGGGGATGAACCGATGCGCATGTCGATATACTTTCGCGCAGCGCCGAGGCATCCGAAGCGCCCTGCCTTGCGCGCTGTCGGGATGAAGGCGCCGCCCCCGCAGGCCCGCGTTCGCAGCGGATGACGCCGCGCACGACGGCGGCTATGACGAAAGCTAGGGACATGACTGCGCCCTGCCCGGACACGGACTCGCCATGACGAAGATCACCCTCGAACGCGACGGCGCATTGCCAGACGGGCTGCGCGTGGCCCGCGCGCTCAGCGCGCCGCATCTCGGCCCGCGGCTGCTGTTCTTCAGCGGCGGCAGCGCGCTCAACGGAATCTCGCAGGCGCTCAAGCGCTACACCTACAACTCCATCCACCTGATCACGCCATTCGACAGCGGCGGCAGCTCGCAGATCCTGCGCCGTGCCTTCGACATGCCCGCCGTGGGCGACCTGCGCAGCCGCCTGATGGCACTGGCCGACGACACGGTGCTGGGGCAGCCCGACATCGTGGCGCTGTTCTCGCACCGTCTGGCCGCCGATGCCCCGGCAGGTGCCCTGCGGGACGAGGTCGCCGCGATGACGCTGGGCACGCATCCGCTGGTCAAGGCGGTGGCGCTGCCGATGCGGCGGCTGATCCGGCGGCTGCTTCAGGACTTCGCAGACCGGGCACCCGCAGATTTCGACTATCGCAAGGCCAGTATCGGCAACCTGATCATCGCGGGGGGATACCTGTCCAACGACCGCGCGCTGGAACCGGCGCTTTTCCTGATGTCGAAGATGGTCGATGTACGCGGGACGGTCCGCGCGGTGGTGGATGCCAACCTTCATCTCGGTGTGGAACTGGCCGATGGCCGCCGCCTGCTTGGCCAGCGCGAGATCACCGGCAAGGAGGTCGCGCCGCTGGACGTGCCGATCGTGCGCGCCTTCCTCGACGGGCCGAACGGCGCGCGGCCCGAGCGCCTGCCCAAACGCAACGGCAAGCTGATCGGGCAGGCCGACGTGATCTGTTATCCGCCCGGCAGCCTCTATTCCAGCGTGGTCGCCAACCTGCTGCCGCAGGGGGTCGGGCGGGCGGTGGCGGCGCGGCGGGTGCCGAAGATCTACCTGCCCAGCCTCGGGCCCGACCCAGAGGCGCTGGGTCACGATCTTGCCGCACAGGTCGGCGCGTTGCTGACGCCGCTGCGAGCCGATGCCGGGTCGGATGTGGCGACGCGGCACCTTGTCTCGCACGTGATGTGCGACCGCTCGGTGGACCCGGCAGCCTGCGCCGCGGTGACCGCGCGCCACGGCATCCCGTGCCTGCGCGTGCCGCTGACAGGCGCGCGCGCCGACCGCTATGATCCGCAAAAGGTATGCGAGATGCTGATTTCCGCCGATTGACGCCACGCACGCACGCCGAACAGCCGCGGCGCCTTCTCTTACTCCGTTGTTAACCCTCGTTTCCAAAACCCTGACGGACGGGGCAAATCTGAAAGCCCCGTTAGGATTCACGCCCTAGACCGGAAGCGGGTGAAGAACGGGGTATTTCATGGAACGGCGCGCATGTCTGGCGGCGCTGGTGGGCGGGGGCCTGCTGGCGGCCGGTCTGCCTGCCCGGCGATCCGGGGCGGGACAGGCCGGCAAGGGCTGCTACAGGCTGGGACAGGGCGGCGTGCGCTGCGCGACCGGCTTCGTGGACACGCCTGACCTGCCGTCGGCCGCCTGCCGCAGCCATGCCTGGGCCGCCTGCCTTGCATATGTGATGCGCGGCTTCGGCGCGCGGGTCGAACTTGCGGATCTGCTGGCGCGAGCCGGCGGGGCGGGCTGCGCGCCTCACGATCCGCGCAGCGACCCGGCGCGTCTGCATGCGATGGCCGGGCACTGGCAGGACCGCGAAGGCAGACGCTTCCTGCTGGGGCTGGCACCGCTCGGCTCGCTGCACGAAACGCATCCCGACCCGGAAATCTTCTCGCGGCTGCTGGACCGGCTGTCACGCCAGCCGCTGTTGTGTGGCGCGGCCGGGCACACGACCGTCGTGACCGAGATCACGACGCGCAGCCCGCAGCCCGGCAACCCGTGGCGCGAGGCGGTGACGGTGCGCGATCCCTGGCCGCCCGGCGCCGGGTTGCGGCCGCTGACGGACCGCGAGCTGGCCCGCCCGTCCTGGGTGCTGGGCGTCACGCTGCGCCCGGTTTCGGGCGCCTGAGCGCGGAGGGCCGCGTTACCAGTGCGGCGGAGGACGGTCGGCCACTGGCACGCTGCCGCCCGACGCGTATTCCCGCTCCGCCTCACGCTGCATCAGCATCTCGATCCGCCGGGTCAGCGCCGCGATCTCTCGGTCCTGCCGCGCCACCACATCCGACACGTCGGCAAGCGCCCGTTCCAGGTGCGCGATCCGTTCCTCCATCGCGTCCGTTCCGTCCTTTTCCATACCCGCTCCCCTGCCCGCATGACCGGCAACCTCGCCGCGCCCGCATGACGGGCGACATGGTTGCCCCCTTTCGCCCCATCGGCTAAGGCACGCGCGACCATCACCAGCGAGGGCCCCATGGCCAAGAAGGACAGGAAAGCGCCGCGCCCGAAGGCCGAGACGCCGAAAGGCTTCCGGGACTATTTCGGCGCCGAGGTCAGCGAACGCAAGGCCATGCTCGACACTATCGCGCAAGTCTATCATCGCTACGGCTTCGATCCGCTGGAAAGCTCGGCCGTGGAAACGGTCGAAGCGCTTGGCAAGTTCCTGCCCGACGTGGACCGCCCGAACGAAGGGGTGTTCGCCTGGCAGGAGGAGGGCGGCGACTGGCTCGCCCTGCGCTACGATCTGACCGCGCCGCTCGCCCGCGTCTACGCGCAGCACCGCAACGATCTGCCGACCCCCTACCGGCGCTACGCGATGGGCCCGGTCTGGCGCAACGAAAAGCCGGGGCCGGGGCGTTTCCGGCAGTTCTATCAATGCGATGCAGACACTGTGGGGGCCCCGTCGGTCGCCGCCGATGCCGAGATTTGCGCGATGCTCGCCGACACGCTGGAGGCCGTGGGCATCGAGCGCGGCGACTACGTGGTGCGCGTGAACAACCGCAAGGTGCTGAACGGGGTGCTGGAAGTGGCCGGGCTGTTGGACCCCGCCGACCCAGCCGCGCAGGCGGCAGAGCGCGGCATCGTACTGCGCGCCATCGACAAGCTGGACCGCCTAGGCCCGGACGGCGTGCGCGCGCTGCTTGGCGAAGGCCGCAAGGACGAAAGCGGCGATTTCACCAAGGGGGCGGGGCTTGCCCCCGAACAGGCCGACACGGTGATGGGCTTCATGCAGGCCACCCGCGCCAGCGCCGCCGAAACTCTCGCCACCCTGCGCGCACTCACGGCAAGCTCCGTCACCGGCACCGAAGGCGTTGACGAGCTTGCCCAGATCGCGGACCTGCTCGCCGCCCAAGGCTACGGCCCCGACCGCATTGTAATAGACCCGTCCGTCGTACGCGGCCTCGGCTATTACACCGGACCCGTTTACGAGGCGGAACTGACCTTCGAGATCATGGGCGAGGACGGCAAGCCCCGGCAGTTCGGCTCGGTCGCCGGCGGCGGGCGCTATGACGATCTGGTAAAACGGTTCACCGGGCAGGCCGTGCCCGCCACGGGCGTGTCCATTGGCGTGGACCGGCTTCTGGCCGCGCTCGCCGCCACCGGCAAGACCGGCGCGCGGGCCCCCGGCCCTGTCGTCGTGACCGTGATGGACCGCGACCGCATGGCCGACTACCAGAAGATCGCGACCGAACTGCGTGCGGCAGGCATCCGGGCCGAGGTCTATCTCGGCAACCCCAAGAACTTCGGCAACCAGATGAAATACGCCGACCGGCGCGGCAGTCCGCTCGCCATCATCCAAGGCGCGGACGAGGCGGCGCGCGACGTGGTGCAGATCAAGGACCTCGTGCTCGGCGCGCAGATCGCCGAGAATGCCAGCCTTGAGGAATGGAAGGCGAACCCCGCGCAATCCGAAGTGCCGCGCGCCGACCTCGTGGCCACAGTGCAGCGGATGCTGGCCGGGTCATGAACCGCCTTCCCAAAGCCGAAGTACGCGCCGAAGCGCTGCGCCTGCGCGCCCGCTTCGAAGCGGCCGGCGCCACGCCGGTCGATCCCGCCGTGCTGCAACCCGCCGCGACACTGCTGGACCTTTATGGCGAAGACATACGTGCCCGTGCCTACGTCACCGCCGACCCGTTGCGGGGAGAACAGATGCTGCGGCCCGATTTCACCGTGCCCGTGGTGCAGGAACACATGGCAGGCGGCGCGGACCCGGCGCGCTACACCTACGCCGGAGTGGTGTTCCGAAAGCAGGAAAACGACGAAACCCGGCCCAACGAATACTTTCAGGTCGGGCTGGAGATATTCGACGGGGCCGACCCCGAAGGCGCCGATGCGGAGGTGTTCGCCGCTATCGCCGACGCGCTGTCTGGCCTGGCGGTGAAACCCGCGACCGGAGATATCGGTATCACCCGCGCCGCGCTGGCCGGGCTGTCGCTGTCAGACGACCGGCGCGCGGCGCTGATGCGGCACCTGTGGCGGCCGCGCCGGTTCCGCGCGCTGATCGACCAGTTCGCCGGGCGCAAACCGACCGCGCCGCACCGCAAGGCGCTGCTGGCCACGATGGCCGCGGGGGGCGACCCGCTGGCCGGAGCCGGGACGATGATCGGCCTGCGCAGCGCCGATGAAATCCGCGCACGGCTGGACCGGATCGCGCGGGACGCGGACCAGCCGCCCCTGCCCGCCGCCGAGGTGGACCTGCTTGACCAGGTGACAGGGATGAAGGACATGGCCCCCGCCGCGTTGGAACGGCTGCGCGACATCGCCGTGGACCTGCCGCCGCTCGGGCCGGCAACCACGCGGCTGGCGCGGCGGCTCGATGCGCTGGACGCGCGCGGGATAGACGTGGGGACGCTGCCGTTTGAAGCGGGCTTCGGGCGCACCACGCTGGAATATTACGACGGGTTCGTGTTCGGCTTCACCGTGCCGGGACGGCCCGACCTGCCGCCGGTGGCAACTGGCGGGCGCTATGACGCGCTGACGCGGTTGCTGGGCCGAGGTGCGGCGATCCCGGCAGTGGGCGGGATCATACGCCCGGAAATCGCGCTGCACCTTCGCGGGGGGGCCTCGGGATGACACTGAAACTCGGGGTGCCGTCAAAGGGGCGGCTGATGGAAAAGACCTTCGACTGGTTCGGAGCGCGCGGGCTGACGCTCCAGCGCACCGGGTCGGACCGCGAATACGCGGGCGCCGTGACCGGGATCGACGGGGTGGACCTCGTGCTGCTGTCCGCGTCCGAAATCCCGCGCGAATTGGCCGCCGGGCGCATTCATCTCGGCGTCACCGGCTCCGACCTCGTGCGCGACACGCTGGCGGCCTGGGACGACCACGTAACCGAACTTGACCTGATGGGTTTCGGCCATGCCGACCTTGTGATCGCCGTGCCGCAGGCCTGGGTGGACGTGGACAGCGTGGCCGATCTCGACAGCGCAGCGGCAGCCTTCCGGGCCGAACACGGCTTCCGGCTGCGGATCGCCACCAAGTATCACCGGCTGGTGCGCGAATTCCTGAAGCGCGAAGGCGTGGCGGATTACCAGCTTGTGGACAGCCAGGGTGCGACCGAGGGCACCGTGAAGAACGGCACCGCCGAGGCGATCGCCGACATCACGTCGACAGGCGAGACGCTGCGCGCCAACCACCTCAAGGTGCTGTCCGACGGCGTGATCCACCGCAGTCAGGCGACGCTGTTCAAGTCGCGCAAGGCGGGCTGGCAGCCAGGCGACCGCGAGACGCTGACAGCCCTTCAGGACCGGCTCGGCACGCTTGTGTGAACGCCCTGCCGGACGGGTCCCCGCCGGGCCGGTCTGTCTGGATGGGCCGGGCGGGATCGGTGCAGGATCGGACCGGATTGAGCACGGCACAGCGGGCCGCATCTGGTCGGGGCAAACCGCTTTCGTGTGGGGCGGGATCGATTGGGGCGGTGTCAGCGACCGGCGCCGCCGCCCTTAACCCGAGCGAACTACGCCGCGCATCCGAAGGATGGCGTGCAGGGCTTGGCTGCCGGATTCTTACAGGACCCCGAAAAGACTACTAAAGGTTACCTCCGCCGCGTTCAGGGTCACAGCACGCCGATCTCCGCCAGTGCCGCGTCCAGCGACGGTGGCAGCGCGTCGTCCGCCGCACGGCCCGCCCGCAGATCTGGCGGGGCGTCCTCCGGGCGCAGGTAACGCCATCCTTGGAAGGGTTTGCGCGGGCTGGGCGCGGTGCGCACCGCGACCGGGTCCAGCACAATCCCGCAGCGCGCGATGCCGTCCTCGCCGGTCACCTCGTCCAGCCGCACGATCCGCTGGCGGGCCAGAATCACCCCCTTGAACACCCAGTAAAGCGACCCGCCTGCCAGCAGTTCCGCCGCGCGTTTGGGCCACATCCGCGTGACGTGGCGGGGTGCACCCTGCCCGTTCTGAGCAACGCGCTGCGCCTGCCAGGCCAGCAGGTCCTCCAGCTTTTCCGCGCCCACGCAGAGCTTTACCAGATTTATGTGGTCCGCCATCACTGCACCCCTTTATCTGGTGAAAATAGTTGAAACTGCAGCGCTGGCAAGCTACCTTGCAAGGCCTTCCCCGCAGTATGAAAGACCTGTCATGAGCCGTTTCTCCGCCCCCATAGCCGAAGCCATCTGGGACATGAAGTATCGCCTCAAGACGGCGGAGGGCAACGCCCTCGACGCGTCTGTGGAAGACACCTGGAAACGCATCGCGGGCGCGCTTGCGGCGGTGGAGAAAGACCCCGCCGCGTGGGAGCCGAAATTCTACTCCGCGCTGGAGGATTTCCGCTTCCTGCCCGCCGGGCGGATCATCGCGGGGGCCGGCACGGACCGTACCGTGACGCTGTTCAACTGCTTCGTGATGGGCACTATCCCCGACAGCATGGGCGGCATCTTCGAGATGCTGCGCGAGGCGGCTCTGACCATGCAGCAGGGCGGCGGGATCGGTTATGACTTCTCCACCATTCGTCCGAAAGGCGCGCCTGTCCAAGGGGTTGCGGCAGATGCCTCGGGACCGCTGTCGTTCATGGACGTGTGGGACGCGATGTGCAGGACGATCATGTCGGCCGGATCGCGCCGAGGCGCGATGATGGCCACGATGCGCTGCGATCATCCCGATGTGGAATCCTTCATCACCGCCAAGTCTGACAGCGCACGCCTGCGGATGTTCAACCTCTCGGTTCTGGTGACCGACGATTTCATGGCCGCCGTGAAGGCCGACAAGCCGTGGGACCTCGTGTTCGGCGGGACTGTCTACAAGACCTTGCGTGCCCGCGACCTGTGGGACCGGATCATGCAGTCGACCTATGATTTCGCCGAACCGGGCGTGATCTTCATCGACCGGATCAATACGGCCAACAACCTGAATTACTGCGAGGAAATCGCGGCAACCAATCCTTGCGGCGAACAGCCTCTACCGCCCTACGGCGCGTGCCTTCTGGGGTCGATCAACCTGGCGAAGCTGGTCACGGCCCCGTTCGAGGACGGCGCGCGGCTCGACGAGGCCGCACTTGACGAACTGGTGCGCACGGCGGTGCGGATGATGGACAACGTGGTCGATGCCTCACGCTTCCCGCTGGAGCAGCAGGCCCGCGAGGCACAGTCCAAGCGGCGGATCGGGCTGGGCGTGACAGGGCTGGCCGATGCGCTTCTGATGGTCGGGCAGCGCTACGGGTCCGAGGAAGCGGCGCGTCAAACCGACCGCTGGTTGCACGCGATCGCCCGCGCCGCGTATCTGGCGTCAGCCGATCTGGCAGCCGAGAAGGGCGCGTTCCCACTGTTCGACGCCGTGCCCTACCTCGCAAGCGGCACGATGGCGCAGATGGACGACGACGTACGCGCGGCAATCGCCGAGAAGGGCATCCGGAACGCGCTTCTCACGTCCATTGCGCCAACAGGGACAATCAGCCTCTACGCTGGCAACGTGTCGTCCGGGATCGAGCCGGTCTTCGCCTATAGCTACACCCGAAAGGTGCTTCAGAAGGACGGGTCCAAGACCGAGGAGGAGGTCGTCGACTACGCCGTCCAGATGTGGCGCGAGAAATTTGGCGATCGCGAACTGCCTGACCACTTCGTCAACGCGCAGACTCTCGCACCGCTGGACCATGTGCGGATGCAGGCGGCGGCGCAGAAATGGGTGGACAGTTCCATCTCCAAGACCATCAACTGCCCGGCCGACATCACCTTCGAGGCGTTCAAGGACGTGTACATGGCCGCCTGGGATCAGGGCTGCAAGGGTTGCACGACCTACAGGCCGAATGCCGTCACCGGCAGCGTGCTTAGCGTGACCGAGGATGCCAAGAACGAGGCCGCAAGCGCGGACGGACTGCAAACCGAGGGCGATGTCGTCTACATGACCGAACCGCTCGACCGCCCGGCGGAGCTCGCGGGAGCGACCTACAAGCTGAAATGGCCAGACAGCGAGCACGCGATCTACATCACAATCAACGATATCGAGGTAAGCGGTCACCGCCGTCCCTTCGAAATTTTCATCAACTCCAAGAACATGGAGCATTTCAGCTGGACCGTGGCGCTGACACGGATGATCTCGGCAGTGTTCCGTCGCGGCGGCGACGTGTCCTTCGTGGTGGAGGAATTGAAAGCTGTGTTCGACCCGCGTGGCGGCGCGTGGATGGAGGGGCGCTACATCCCGTCCATCCTTGCGGCGATCGGCGGCGTGATCGAGCAGCACATGGTGGAAACGGGGTTCATCGGCGGTGAGGGTCTTGGCCTGAAAAGCGACCCGAAGGCGCAGGTCGCCGTGGTGGGCGAGCGTCGCGGCAAGTCCTGCTCCAGCTGCGGCAGCTTCGAGATGCGGATGGTGGAAGGCTGCATGACCTGCGCGAATTGCGGCTTCTCGAAATGCGGCTAGATCCTATGTGTTCAGCTTTTTGTTCTGACAACCAAAGTTCGCACTTTCAGGGCCATAACGCGCACTTTTTACAACCAAAGTTCGCACTTTCCTTGAAATGGCAGCCGATTAAGGGCTTTTGCGGCACGGGAGCTTGGTGACGGAGCAGCGCCGCGGGTGAAGCGACTTGGGTTCCGCGATGCCTTGGCGGAACAGGCGGAATGGAACAGCCGCGCGATCCGTGGCAGCGTGTCTCCATGATCGAGTTCCGTGCGCTTGCCGACGACCACCCCGACCTCGCGCATTCTCCCTTGCTTCGGGGGGCGCTGTTGACGCTGCAACACGCGCAGACACACGGCTCGATCGGCCTGACAAAGACCAAGGCGTTCAAGCGCGTTTTCGTTCATTGGGCGGTCGAGCATTTCGACTGGCCAGGCAGGAGTGCGGAAGAGATGCTCCGCACCAACAAGGTCATCAATGAATACGAGTTTTCACCGCTCGAACTGCTGCATTTTCTTCTGATATCCCGGCGCCTCGCGCGGCACTACAAGGGCGAGTTTCGGCTGACCAGACGCGGTGCGGAGTTGGCTCAAGCCCCAGGTCGCCTGTTTGCCGAGCTGATCCCGTTCTTCGTGCTCAGGGTCGATCACGCCTCTTACGCACGCTTCGACGAGCGCCCGTTCGGCGACTGGGACGTCTGGCTGAACGTGATGAACGTCGAGGCCGAGCACGGCACGACGGAAGCCGCCTTGTTCGAGACGTTTTATGGCGAAGCGCAGGACTGGCACACCGCGGGGTGGCGCGAGATGGCCGCCTTCTCTTCCTGTGTGTTGCGGCCGCTTGAATGGGCGGGATTGCTTGCGCAGGTCCGCGAAGACGGCGAAGGGAAAGTGGTTTCCCATGTCTTCAAGACGCCGCTCTGGCGCAGCGGGCTAAGACTTGAGACCGACAGCATGCTGAGGTGTCCGCGGAGCGCGTTGATGGCCTGCGTGCGCTGCCGGACGAGCAATTCCCGGACGCGGAAGACGCTGGCCGCCCCCTGCGTTTCTTCGCTCTTCACGGGCACGAAGCGCATGTTCGGTCTCTGCGCAGCTTCGCGGATCGCCTCCGCGTCAGCTGCATCGTTCTTTTGCCGGTTGACGAACGGCTTCACGTAGGCAGGCGGGATCAGTCTGATGTCATGGCCGAGCCGTGCCAGCTCCCGCCCCCAGAAATGGGCGCCACCGCAGGCTTCCATCGCCACGAGACAGGGCGGTAACTTGGCGAAGAACTCAATCACTTGAGCTCTTCTGAGCTTCTTTCGTAAAACAGCTCTGCCTTCGCTGTCTGCGCCGTGGACCTGGAACACATTCTTCGCCAGATCCAGTCCGACCGTGATAATCTCCGACATGACCGCCTCCCAATACGGATTGTTGCGATCCCACCT
>NZ_QGKU01000047.1 GCF_003172915.1 Meridianimarinicoccus roseus | reverse complement strand
CATTTCGCACAGGGGCGGGTGTGATGACGAGGTTCTCAACTGAGAACCGACCTTGGTCCGGTGAGGCGCGGCACCATGGGCGCGTGACGGGGGCCGTCTGGGCAGTTCCCGCCGCCGCGGCCCGTTCCCGTCACGACCTGGTTTTCAGCTGAGATCCGGCCGAGCGGGGCGGTCGCGATGATGTTCTCAGCTGCGAACATTTCGCACAGGGGCGGGTGTGATGACGAGGTTCTCAACTGAGAACCGAGTTTGAAGCCTGATCTTCTGGAACAGAGTTCGCAACTGCGAACCGCGCGCCGGAAGATGACAGGCAAGCCTTTCCCTGTCCGATCCCTTCGCCGTTCGCGGGTACCAACGGCGTTTATACTGTCCGGCGTTCGAGGTCGTCGGGATCGAGTGGGTGTGGCGCAACGACGGCGCCGGGATCTGGACGCTGGTTCAGCTGCTCGGTGCGGATCTCGAGCATGAGATGTTCGAGAAGGATGATCCGAGAGGGCGGGTCACGGACCTCTAAATCAGACAACCAACAAGGTGACGCCGAAAGGGTGTGTGTAGCAAAAGCGGGAGCAAAGTGTGTAGCAAATGAGGCGCCCCGCATGTCTAAAATGAACGAAGCCCTTTGTTTTATTGAAGAATAATCCGACATTGAGGGGGTTTTGTGGTGCCCAGGAGAGGACTCGAACCTCCACGTCCATTCGGACACTAGCACCTGAAGCTAGCGCGTCTACCAATTCCGCCACCTGGGCCGGTGTCGTGAGGAGGGCGTGTATCGGCAGGCCGAAGGGGTGTCAACACGGTTTGCGCGCATTTTTCGCCGCGACGTGATGCGCCTTGTTCGGGGCTGGCCGGACCGTTATCAGCAGCACAGGTAAAGCGGAGGCCGTGATGTCGAAACTAGTCACCATCTTTGGCGGGTCCGGGTTCATCGGTCGCTACATCGCACGCCGCATGGCGAAAGAAGGCTGGCGGGTTCGGGTGGCCGTGCGCCGCCCCCACGAGGCAGGATTCGTGCGCCCCTACGGCGTCGTGGGCCAGGTTGAGCCGGTGTTCTGCAACATCCGGGACGACGCGTCGGTGCGCGGCGTTTTGGGGGGGGCGGACGCGGTGGTGAATTGCGTCGGCATCCTGAACGAATTCGGCAAGAACAGCTTCGAGGCGGTGCAGGCTTCCGGCGCAGAGCGCGTGGCGCGCCTGGCCGCAGAGGCGGGCATCACCCGCATGGTGCAGATCTCGGCCATCGGGGCGGATGCAGACAGCCGCAGTGCCTATGCAAGGACGAAGGCTGCGGGTGAGGCGGCGGTGCTGCGGCACCAGCCGGACGCGGTGATCTTGCGTCCGTCCATCGTGTTCGGCGCCGAGGACGAGTTTTTCAACCGTTTCGCGGCGATGTCGCGTCTTGGACCGGTGCTGCCGGTGGTCGGAGCGGACACGAAGTTCCAGCCGGTCTATGTGGACAACGTGGCCGAAGCAGCAGTGAAGGGCGTGCTGGGGCAGGCCGCTCCGGGCATCTACGAACTGGGTGGCCCCGACGTTATGAGCTTCCGCGCGCTGATGGCGATGATGTTGCAGGTGATCCGGCGCCGCAAACTGGTGCTGAACGTGCCATTCCCGGTCGCGCGTCTGATGGGTGGCGGGTTCGACCTGCTGCAGAAACTGTCGCTCGGGCTGATCGAAAACAAGATGATCACACGCGATCAGGTCGCCAACCTGCGCAACGACAATATCGTGGCCGAAGGGACGGCAGGCCTGTCCGATCTCGGGATCAGTCCGGTGTCGATGGGTGCTGTCCTGCCCGACTACCTGTGGCGGTTCCGCCCCGGCGGTCAGTACGCGGAAATGACCGAGTCGGCGCGGAACCTGCGCGGCTGAGGCCGCTGCCGCGCCGCACTAGAAATAGGCGACGCCAAGCAGGATAACGCCCAGCACCACGCGGTATATCACGTAGGGCGTGAAGCTGACCGACCGCAGCAGGCGCATCATGAGCGCCAGCGCCAGCAGGGCGGACACGAAGGCGAAGGCAGCAGCGATCAGTCCGTCCCGCGCCGCTCCTGCGTCGGCGTTGCCGATCACGTCCGCGCCCAGCAGTAGCCCGGCCATGGCGATGGTCGGGATCGACATCAGCATGGAAAGCCGCGCCGCGCCGTCCCGGCCATAGCCGAGCAGCCGCGCACCGGTGATGGTGATGCCCGATCTCGAGGTGCCGGGGATCAGCGCGATCACCTGCCAAAGCCCCATGATGATGGCGTGTTTCAGCGTCCAGTCGGTTGCGGCGCGGGTGTCCGCTCCGCGCTGGTCGGCGACATAGAGCACGATCCCGAACAGCAGCATCGTCCAGCCGATAACGGCGGTGGAGCGCATCGCCTCGTCGAGGCCGGACAGCTTCAGCGCCAGCCCCGCGATCACCACGGGCACCGTTGCCGCGATCAGGCACAGTGCAAGGAAAGCCCCCCGGGTATCGACTCGGCCCCGCAACAGGCGCAGGCTTCCGGCGGCGGCGTCGCGGACGTCAGACCAGAAATAGATCACCACCGCGAACAGCGTACCGACATGCACGGCGACGTCGATCACAAGGCCCTGGTCGGCCATGCCGGTGAGATTCGGCAGCAGGATAAGGTGGCCGGAGGAGGAGATTGGAAGAAACTCCGTGATTCCTTGAATCACGGCAACAAGAAACAGGTGGAACAGTGGCATTCTTGGGGGTCTCGAGGCTGGAAAGAAGAGGGATTTCGGTTGGTTGCGCATATTAAGTCAGTAATAGTTACCTTTTATTGCGCAGCTGCAGCATTGGCGGGATGAAAAAGGCAGGCAAACGCACAATATAGGTCATACTTTATGACTTTTCATTTCGGTCAGACGGCTCTACAAGGCGACAACCTGATTTGGAGGCGGAAATGGCCAAGCAGAAGATGCTTCAGTTCGTGTCTGTAGCACGGGAAATGCCGGACAAGCGTGCGCCCAATCTACGCAACACCGATTTCCACGAGATTTACGCCGAGTTCGCCCGCGAGAAGGCCGCGGAGCAGGCGGGCCGTTGCAGCCAGTGCGGCGTGCCCTATTGCCAAACGCACTGCCCGCTGCACAACAACATTCCCGACTGGCTGAACATGACGGCCACCGGCCGCCTGCGCGAAGCCTACGAGATCAGCCAGGAAACCAACACGTTCCCGGAAATCTGTGGCCGCATCTGCCCGCAGGACCGCCTTTGCGAAGGCAATTGCGTCATCGAGCAGTCGGGCCACGGCACCGTGACCATTGGTGCGGTGGAGAAATACATCACCGACACCGCGTTCGAGGAGGGCTGGGTCCAGCCGATCCGTCCCACGCAGGAGCGAGAGGAAAGCGTAGGCATCATCGGCGCGGGCCCTGGCGGGCTGGCGGCTGCGGATATGCTGCGCCGTGCGGGCATTCAGGTCACTGTCTATGACCGCTATGACCGCGGCGGCGGGCTTCTGACCTACGGCATCCCCGGCTTCAAGCTGGAGAAGGACGTCGTCATGAAGCGCATGGACCAGCTTGAGGATGGCGGCGTCCAGTTCCGGCTGAACTGCACCGTGGGCGAGGATATCAGCTTCTCGGCGATCCGGGGCGCACATGATGCTGTGCTGATCGCCACGGGCGTCTACAAAACCCGCGATCTTCAGGGGCCGGGCAGCGGCGCGGCCGGCATCGTGCGCGCCATCGATTACCTGACCGCAAGCAACCGCGTCGGATTCGGCGACACGGTGGCCGAGTTCGAAAGCGGCGAACTGAACGCGGCGGGCAAGAACGTCGTCGTGATCGGCGGCGGCGACACCGCGATGGACTGCGTGCGCACTGCCGTGCGGCAGGGCGCGGACAGCGTGAAGTGCCTGTATCGCCGCGACCGCGCCAACATGCCCGGCAGTCAGCGCGAGGTCGCCAATGCCGAGGAGGAGGGCGTCGAGTTCGTATGGCTGTCCGCACCCAAGGGCTTCACCGGCGACGCGGTGGACGGTGTGATCGTGCAGAAGATGCGCCTTGGCCAGCCCGATGCTACCGGTCGGCAGGTGCCCGAACTGATCGAGGGGTCGGACTACACCGAGAAGGCGGATCTTGTGATCAAGGCGTTGGGCTTCGAGCCGGAAGACCTGCCGGCGCTGTGGGGCGAACCGGAGCTGGAAGTGACCCGCTGGGGCACCATCAAGGCCGATTTCCGCACCCATGCCACCAGCATGGACGGGGTATATGCCGCGGGCGATATCGTGCGCGGCGCGTCGCTGGTGGTTTGGGCCATCCGTGACGGGCGCGAGGCTGCGCAGGCAATGCTGGAGCGGTTCGAAGCGCGCAGCGGCGCGATGGTGGCCGCCGAATAGACCGCAGGGTTCTTGTGAGAGTCCGGACCGGTCACCTGGGGCGGGGCATATGAGATGGGGGTCAGCACAGCTGGCCCTTCCGCAAGGATCGAAGGGAGCAAGAAATGGGAAGACCCCTTGTCGGACTGTTCGTCGCGGCTGCGCTGGCCGGCCCTGTGGCCGCCAGCGATGCCCCCTATGCCGGTCAGCAAACCCGCGGCATCGCCGCACTGAGCGACGCAGACATCGCCGCGATCGAGGCGGGCGAGGGCTGGGGCCTTGCGTTGCCCGCCGAACTGAACGGCTGGCCTGGCCCGGCGCATGTGCTGGAGATGGCAAGCGATCTGGCGCTGACCGAGCATCAGCACGCGGTCGTCACCCGCATTTTCGGGATCATGCGCGACGAGGCGCGCCGCGTCGGCGCGCGCTATATCGAGACGGAGCGCGCGCTTGACGCCGCATTCGAGGACCCGAGTTTCGACCCGGTGACACTGGCGGGGTTGACCGCGGCCTCGGCGAACGCGCTGGGAGAGCTTCGGACGATCCATCTGGCCGCGCATATCGAGACGCGGCAGGTGCTGAACCGGCACCAGATCATGACCTACAACACGCTGCGCGGCTACGCGGGCGACGGAGCGCATGGCGGCCATTCAAGCCACGGCGCGCAGTGAAAGGAACCAGCGACATGACAAAGTACGACGCGGCCTGGGTGGCCGAACATGAAGCACAGCGCGCCCTTCTGGCAGAACGCGGCCTTTACAGCCCCGAGGACGAACATTCGTCCTGCGGCGTGGGGTTGGTGGTGTCGATCGACGGCACCCCGTCGCGGAAGGTCGTGGAGTCCGGGATCACTGCGCTGAAGGCGATCTGGCACCGCGGCGCGGTCGATGCCGATGGCAAGACCGGCGACGGCGCGGGCATCCACGTTCAGATCCCGGTGCAGTTCTTCTATGATCAGGTGCGGCGCACCGGGCACGAGCCCGCGATGGACCAGATGATGGCCGTGGGCCAAGTCTTTCTGCCGCGCACCAATTTCGGCGCGCAGGAGACCTGCCGGACCATCGTGGAGGCCGAGGTCCTGCGCATGGGCTATTACATCTATGGCTGGCGGCACGTGCCGGTGGACATCTCGTGTCTGGGCGAGAAGGCCAATGCGACCCGCCCCGAGATCGAGCAGATCATCATCGCCAACAACAAGGGCGTGGACGAGGAGACGTTCGAGCGCGAGCTTTATGTCATTCGGCGCCGGATCGAGAAGGCGGCGACGCAGGCCAATGTTGCCGGGCTCTATATCTGTTCGCTGTCCTGCCGGTCGATCATCTACAAGGGGATGATGCTGGCCGAACAGGTCGCCGAGTTCTATCCCGACCTTACCGACGAGCGGTTCGAAAGCACCTTCGCGATCTACCATCAGCGTTATTCCACCAACACCTTCCCGCAGTGGTGGTTGGCGCAGCCGTTCCGGATGTTGGCCCATAACGGCGAGATCAACACGCTCAAGGGCAATATCAACTGGATGAAGTCCCACGAGATCCGCATGGCGCATTCGGCCTTCGGCGATCTCGCCGAGGACATCAAGCCGATCGTGCCGGGCGGGTCTTCGGACAGTGCTGCGCTGGATTCGGTGTTCGAGGTGCTGGTGCGCGCAGGACGTAACGCGCCGATGGCCAAGACCATGCTGGTGCCGGAATCCTGGTCCAAGCAGGCCGTGGAACTGCCGCCCGCGTGGCGCGACATGTATTCTTACTGCAATTCCGTGATGGAGCCATGGGACGGGCCCGCCGCGCTGGCGATGACAGACGGGCGCTGGGTGTGCGCCGGGCTCGACCGCAACGGGCTGCGCCCGATGCGCTATGTCGTGACGGGCGACGGGCTTCTGATCGCCGGGTCCGAGGCCGGGATGGTCCCGGTCAACGAGTCCGCCGTGGTCGAAAAGGGCGCGCTGGGTCCGGGGCAGATGATCGCCGTGGACACCAAGGAGGGCAAGCTGTTCCACGACGTGGAGATCAAGGACAAGCTCGCGGCGAGCCAGCCATTCGGCGAGTGGGTCGGCAAGATCAACGATCTGAACGAGGCGCTGGAGCGCTCCGAGGAAGTGGCGGGATACACCGGCGGAGAGTTGCGCAAGCGGCAGATCGCGGCGGGCTACACGCTGGAGGATCTGGAGCAGATCCTCGCGCCGATGGCGGAGGACGGCAAAGAGGCGATCGCGTCCATGGGCGATGACACGCCGTCGGCCGTGCTGTCCGAGAAGTACCGCCCGCTGAGCCATTTCTTCCGCCAGAACTTCAGCCAGGTGACCAACCCGCCGATCGACAGCCTGCGCGAGTTCCGCGTGATGAGCCTGAAGACACGGTTCGGCAACCTGAAGAACGTGCTGGACGAGGACAGCAGCCAGACCGAGATCCTGGTTCTGGACAGCCCGTTCCTGGGTAACGCCCAGTTCGAGGAGCTGAAGAAGCACTTCAACGCCCCGGTGGTGGAGATCGACTGCACCTTCGCCGTGGGCGCCGGACCCGACGCACTGAGCCGCGGGCTGCACCGTATCCGCGACGAGGCGGAGGATGCCGTAAGGTCGGGCGCGGGGCACCTGATCCTCTCGGACACGTCGCAGGGCGAGGACCGCGTGGCGATGCCGATGATCCTTGCGACCAGCGCGGTGCATTCGTGGCTCACGCGCAAGGGGCTGCGGACGTTCACGTCGCTGTGCGTGCGGTCGGCGGAATGCATCGACCCGCACTACTTCGCCGTTCTGATCGGCGCGGGCGCGACCGTGGTGAACGCCTATCTGGCCGAGGACAGCCTTGCCGACCGGATCGAGCGGGGTCTGCTGGACTGCACCCTGTCCGAGGCTGTGGCGCGCTATCGTGCCGCGATCGACGCGGGCCTTCTGAAGATCATGGCGAAGATGGGCATCTCGGTGATCAGCAGCTATCGCGGCGGGCTGAATTTCGAGGCCGTGGGCCTGAGCCGCGCGATGTGCGCGGAATACTTCCCCGGCATGCCAAGCCGGATCAGCGGCATCGGTGTGACAGGCATCCAGCGCAAGCTGGAGCAGGTGCACGAAGCGGGCTGGCGCGGCGGCAAGGACGTTCTGCCCATCGGCGGCTTCTACAAGGCGCGCCGGTCGGGCGAGACTCATGCCTGGGAAGCGCAGGCGATGCACATGATGCAGGCCGCCTGCGATCGCGCGTCCTTCGAGATGTGGAAGCAGTACAGCGCCAAGATGCGGTCGGCCCCGCCGATCCACCTGCGCGACCTGCTGGACATCAAGCCGATGGGACCCGCGATCCCGCTGGAGGAGGTGGAAAGCATCACCTCCATCCGCAAGCGGTTCGTCACGCCGGGCATGAGCCTTGGCGCGCTGAGCCCCGAGGCGCACAAGACCCTGAACGTCGCCATGAACCGCATCGGCGCGAAATCCGATAGCGGCGAAGGCGGCGAGGATCCGAAGCATTTCGTGCCCGAACCGAACGGCGACAATCCGTCGGCGAAGATCAAGCAGGTCGCATCGGGTAGGTTCGGCGTTACGGCCGAATACCTCAACCAGTGCGAAGAACTTGAGATCAAGGTCGCACAGGGTGCCAAGCCTGGCGAAGGCGGCCAGCTTCCCGGCATGAAGGTGACCGAACTGATCGCGAAGCTGCGCCATTCGACGCCGGGTGTGATGCTGATCAGCCCGCCGCCGCACCACGACATCTATTCGATCGAGGACCTCGCGCAGCTGATCTACGACCTCAAGCAGATCAACCCGCGCGCCAAGGTCACGGTGAAGCTGGTGGCGCAGTCGGGCGTCGGGACCATCGCGGCGGGCGTGGCCAAGGCCAAGGCCGACGTCATCCTGATCTCGGGCCACAATGGCGGCACCGGCGCATCGCCAGCGACCTCGATCAAGTATGCCGGCCTGCCCTGGGAAATGGGCCTGACCGAGGCGCACCAGGTGCTTTCGATGAACAATCTGCGCGATCGGGTCACGCTGCGCACCGACGGCGGGTTGCGCACCGGGCGCGACATCGTCATCGCCGCGATGATGGGGGCCGAGGAATACGGCATCGGTACCGCTGCGCTCATCGCGATGGGCTGCATCATGGTCCGCCAGTGCCAATCCAACACCTGCCCGGTGGGCGTGTGTACCCAAGACGAGAAGCTTCGCGACAAGTTCACCGGCACGGCGGACAAGGTGGTCAACCTCATCACCTTCTACGCGCAGGAAGTGCGCGAGATCATGGCGGGCATGGGGGTACGGTCGCTGGACGAGATCATCGGTCGGGCCGACCTGCTGAGCCAGGTCAGCCGCGGATCGTCGCATCTGGACGATCTGGACCTGAACCCGCTGCTCATCACCGTGGATGGCGCGAAGAATGTCCATTACGACCGCAACAAGGCGCGTAACCCGGTGCCCGATACCCTGGACGCCGAGATCGTCAAGGACGCCGCGCGCTTCCTGAAGGACGGCGAGAAAATGCAGCTGTCCTACGCGGTGCAGAACACCCTGCGCACCATCGGCACGCGCACGTCGAGCCACCTGGTCAAGGCGTTCGGCATGCGCAACAGCCTTCAGCCCGACCACCTCACGGTCAAGCTGACCGGCAGTGCGGGCCAGTCTCTGGGTGCGTTCCTCGCGCCCGGGATCAAGCTGGAAGTATCGGGTGACGCCAACGACTATGTCGGCAAGGGCCTTTCGGGTGGCACCATCGTGGTACGCCCACCGCAGGTCAGCCCTCTGAAGGCGGCGGAGAACACGATCATCGGCAACACCGTTCTCTACGGTGCGACCGAAGGGTTCCTGTTCGCCGCCGGACGCGCGGGAGAGCGGTTCGCGGTACGCAACTCGGGCGCCCATGTGGTCATCGAAGGCTGCGGGTCCAACGGCTGTGAATACATGACCGGCGGGGTCGCCGTGATCCTTGGCAGTGTCGGCGCGAATTTCGGCGCGGGCATGACCGGCGGGATGGCTTATCTTTACGACCCGGACGGTGCGGCGTGGAACATGATGAACCTGGAGACGCTGGTCACCTGCCCTGTGAGCGTGGCTCACTGGGAGGCGCAGTTGCATGGACTGATCGAACGGCACGCCGCCGAAACCGGCAGCCGCCGCGCTGCCGACATCCTGCAGAACTGGGAAGATGAGAAGGCGAACTTCCTTCAGATCTGTCCGAAGGAGATGCTGGACAAGCTGTCCCATCCGATCGGGATCGAGGACGCACGCGTTCCGGCAGAGTGACGGTTGGTCGCGGGGTGACCGGTCATGGTGCTGGGGCATGTCGCGCTCTACGGCAGCTTGCGGCGGGCGGTGTTTTCGCCCGCCGCACCATCACTTGACGGACTCGCCCGCCATGTGGGTGACTGCACGCTATGGGGTCGGCTGGTCGATCACGGCCCCTATCCGGGGTTCTTTCTCACCGGGCCGGACGACGGCGGGCCGGTCGTTGCCGACCTCGCCGAAATCCTGCATCCCGGCTTCTTCGCTGTGTTCGATGCACTCGAGGGCTTCGAGGAAGACGATCCGGATGGTTCGCTCTATCTGCGGCAGCGCACCGTTCTGGTCGCCCCGCGCATGGAAGTCTGGGTCTATGTGTCCAACCACCGGCCCGACGACCCCGAGATCGTGCATGGCGACTGGGCACGCCATGTCGGTGGGCGCGCGCCTTGGTAGGCGCGCCGCCCGGTTTCAGACCTTGCGGCGCAGGCGCAGGAGGCCGGCCAGACCAAGCGCACCGGCCATAAGCGGAAGCGATGCCGGCACAGGGATGGCGGCGGTCGGCGAAAACGCCGTTATCAGCCGTGTCCAGTCGCCCGGCGAGGTTGCCTGCCAGTCGATGTTCACGGAATTGCCATTGAACACCGTAAGGTCGGTGCCTTCCAGCCCGCGCGCTGTGAAGTCATTGTAATCGAGACCGGGAAGACCCAACGCCGCATCGCTGTCGAACATGTTCTGATCCGCCGTCATGAAGGCGAAGACTTGGCTGTCAAGTGTGATCGTCGCTGTCACCCTGCGCCCGTTCGGGGTCGGGTCCCACTGGATATAATGGCTCGATACCACTGTGCCCGCCTTGATGAAGAAGTCACCCCCCGGTGCTGCCATCACGAAACTCGCCAGCGGGTCAAACACCCGGTCCACTCTCAGGTCGGACAGCAGCGTGAAGTTCTGTACCTCGTTCCACGCCAGCAGGACGCCGTCGTTCGGGTCGCGTGCCACCGGGTTGGGCGGTGTCGTCGTGATGGTGCAGGCCACGGCGCTGCTGCCGCAATTGGTGATCTCGACAAGCGTGGCATGGGCAGGTGCTGCAACGGCAAGGGCCATTGCGGCGGCGACTGCGATACGGGTGAAATGTTTCATCCAACGACTCCTAGTTAACGCATGGGTAACCTTAGCGATTCGCGGTGCGCGAGTCACGCCCTGCACCGCCGGTCGGGGCCCCGCTGCGTGAATTTCAACTGCCGATTGCGGCCCGGTGCCGGGCGATTGACCGGCCCTGCGCGGCATGGTTGATAGCGGCATGGCGCGCCGCACCTCCACATCCCGACCCTCGGTGGCCCCCGCGCGCCGCTGGCGTCCGCGCCTCTGGCTGCGCCGGGGCCTCGGGCTGGCAGCGTTGCTTGTGGTGCTGTGGATCGGTGTGCTGGCCGTGCTTCCGGTGCCTGTGACCCCCTACATGCTGGCGGAACGTGCGCGCCACGGCACGCTGGCCTATGACTGGGCGGGGATGGAGCGCATCTCTCCGGCGATGCAGCGCGCGGCGGTCGCGGCGGAGGACGCCAATTTCTGCGGGCACTGGGGCTTCGACATCGCGGCCCTGCGCAGCGCGATCGAGGGTGGGGCGCTGCGCGGCGGGTCCACCATCAGCCAGCAGACCGTGAAAAACGTCTTCCTGTGGCATGGGCGGAGCTGGCCGCGCAAGGCGCTGGAGGCCGTGCTGACCCCAGTCGTGGAACTGGTCTGGCCCAAGCGTCGCATCCTGGAGGTCTATCTGAACGTGGCCGAGTTCGACACTGGCGTCTTCGGCGTGCAGGCGGCGGCGCGGCACTATTTCGGGGTGGATGCGGCGGACCTTTCCGGGGTTCAGGCGGCGCGGCTGGCTGCGATCCTGCCCAGCCCCAAGACACGGTCGGCCAGCCGCCCCGGAGATTTCACCCGCCGCCGCGCCGCCGCGATCAAGGACGGTGCTGAAACCATCCGACGGGATGGACGCGCGGACTGTTTCGGGCCGAGCTGAGGTCCGCGCCCCGTTGCAACGCGTCGCGCTTCGCGGCAAGACGAGGCAAGCCAACCGGAAGCCGCCATGACCGTTCTCTATCACGCCCCGCTGTCCCCGTTCTGCCGCAAGGTGCGCCTGACCCTTTCGGAAAAGCGCATCGATACCGACCTGCAAGAGGAACGGTACTGGGAAAAGTCGCCAGACTTCCTGCGCCGCAACCCGCTGGGCAAGGTGCCGGTGCTGCGCATCGACGGGCTGGTGATGTCGGAAAGCCAGGCGATCTGCGAATACCTTGAGGACGTCTATCCGACACCGTCGCTGCTGCCGACCGATCCGCGCGAACGCTACGAGGTGCGGCGCATCGTGGGGTATTTCGACGATACTTTTCACCGCGAGGTGACGGTCAAGGTGCTGGGCGAGCGGATCACCAAGAAACTGACCGGCGCGGGCTATCCCGACAGCCGCCTCGTCAAGGAGGGGGTGACCCGGATCAAGGTGCATCTCGATTATATGGCGCATCTGCTGGACCATCGCCGCTGGCTGGCGGGCGACGTGATGACGCTGGCCGATTTCGCCGCCGCCGCGCAGCTTTCGGTGCTGGACTACAGTTCCGACGTGGACTGGCACCGCCAGCCCGGCGTGAAGGACTGGTATGCCAAGATCAAGTCGCGTCCCGCCTTCCGGGGCCTGCTGGCCGACCAGGTGGTGGGCTTCCCGCCGCCGCCGCATTATGCCGACCTTGATTTCTGAGCGGCGGTCGCCGCGCCCGGCGCGGGCGCCCCGGCCCGGAAAGGTGCGCGCGCGATGCGGTCGACCGACCAGCTGAAGGCTGCCCTGGCGGCTCAGGCCGACGCAGAGGGGTTCGCCGCCACCGGCGTGTGCCGTCCGGACGCGGTACCGGACCTCGCGGCACGGCTGGCCGATTTCGTGGCGCAAGGTCGTCACGGGCAGATGGGCTGGATGGCCGAGCGGATGGGCTGGCGCGGCGATCCATCGGCGCTGTGGCCGCAGGCGCGCAGCGTGGTGATGCTGGCCGAACCCTACACGCCAGACCATGACCCGCTGGAGGTGCTTGGTCAGCGCGACCGGGCGGCAATCAGCGTCTATGCGCAGAACCGGGACTACCACGACCTCGTCAAGAAGCGGCTCAAGCGGGTGGGGCGCTGGCTGCTGGACCAGTCCGAGGCAGAGGGGCACGCGATCAAGGTGTTCGTGGACACCGCGCCGGTGATGGAAAAGCCGCTGGCCGCCGCCGCGGGGTTGGGCTGGCAGGGCAAGCACACCAACCTGTTGGGGCGCGATCTGGGCAACTGGTTCTTCCTCGGCGCGATCTTCACCACGCTGGCGCTGCCGCCCGACACGCCAGGGGTGGAGCGTTGCGGCAGTTGCACCGCCTGCCTCGACATTTGCCCGACCGATGCGTTTCCCGCCCCGTTCCAGCTGGATGCGCGCCGCTGCATTTCCTACCTGACGATCGAGCATCGCGGCCCGGTGGACGAGGATCTGCGCGCACGGATGGGCAACCGGATCTACGGCTGTGACGACTGCCTTGCAGTGTGCCCGTGGAACAAGTTCGCCGCCGGGGCGCGCGAGGTGCGCTATGCCGCGCGGGACGATCTGCGCGCGCCACCCTTGGCCGAGCTTGCCGCGTTGGACGATGCGGCTTTCCGCGCGCGATTCTCGGGATCGCCGATCAAGCGGATCGGGCGTGACCGGTTCGTGCGCAACGTGCTGTATGCCATCGGCAACAGCGCGGACCCGACGCTGGCGTCGGCGGCACGGGCGCTGCTGGGCGATCAGGATGCAGCGGTCGCGGATGCCGCGGCCTGGGCGCTGGCACGACTGGTGCCGGGCTAGGGGTTTTCAGGCGCGCCGCGCGTTCCCATGTCAGAAGCGTGGGAGTGTGCTACACTTCCCGTCCGAACCGACCACAGAGGAGGACAGACCATGACACGCCATATTCTCGACGATCCGCGCAAGCAGACGAAATCGGGCATGAAGCTGACCATGTCGCGCATCGCGCTGGACCGGATGCCACGCGCCGAAACGCTGGCGCTGCAGCGCCGCCCGGTCGGTCGTCCGGCGGGAGCGCGGCTTCGCGAATTCGCCCGGATCGAGCGCGGCCACTACGCCTGAAGCGCGGCAAAGCGGCGGGCCAGCGCGTCCGCCGCCTCGGCCAGACCCCATGGCGGGTTGACGACGAAGACCCCGCTGCCCCTCATGCCGTGACCGGCGCGGGCGGGCGGGAAGCAGACGCGGGAATGCAGCGCGCCCGCGATGCCGAGAGCGTCCAGTGCCTTTGCCATTTCATCCTCGGCCCCCGAGGCGAGGATCGGATACCACAGCATCAGCACGCCCACGCCCCAACGGCGATGCAGTTTGGCCAACAGCCGGGGCATCTGGGCGAATTCCGTTTTCAATTCATAAGACGGATCGATCAGCATCGCGCCCCGGCGCGGTATTGGCGGGACCATTGCCAGTGCCATTGAAGGCCCGTCTTCGCCCCGCAGGTCGGCTCCGGGCAAGGCGCTTTCCAGCGCGGCACGTTCGCGCGGGTGCAGTTCGGCCAGCGTCATCCGGTCGCCGTCTCGCAGCAAGGTCTGCGCGATCAGCGGAGAGCCGGGATAGGCGTCCGGCCCGCCCCGGGTGCGTGCGGCAGCCAGAGCACGGGCATAGGGGTGATCGTCGGCGAACCAGCCCGCCATACGGGCGACGCCCGCCGCCGCCTCGCCGGTCTTGCGGGCTTCTGTGCCGGACAGGTCGTACAACGCCCGCCCGGCATGGGTTTCGATATAACTGAGCGGCTTGGGCTTGCGCGCCATATAGTCGAGGGTCGCGGCCAGAAGCGCATGCTTGTGCACGTCGGCCGCGTTCCCCGCATGGTAAGCGTGCTGGTAGGACAGCATCGCTCGGTCAGGTGCGGACCAGCTTCTCGTAGGCGTCCGAAATGTCGCGCGCCATCGCGCCGACCTCGAAATTGTAGTCGCCGATCTGGCCCACGGGCGTCACCTCGGCCGCGGTGCCGGTCAGCCAGCATTGCTGGAAGCCTTCCAGTTCCTCCGGCATAATGTGCCGCTCGTGCACGGCGATCTGCCGGTCGCGCAGCATCTGCACGACGGTCTGCCGGGTGATACCGTTCAGGAAGCAGTCGGGCAGGGGCGTGTGAACTTCGCCGTCTTTCACGAAAAAGATGTTGGCGCCGGTCGCTTCGGCAACGTAGCCGCGATAGTCGAACATCATCGCGTCTGAGCAGCCCTTCGCTTCGGCCGTGTGCTTGGACATCGTACAGATCATGTAGAGCCCGGCCGCCTTGGCGTGACAGGGGATGGTGTCGGGTGCGGGGCGTTTCCATTTCGACACGTCGAGCTTTGCGCCGCGGGTCTTCGCCTCGCCGTAGTAGTTGCCCCAGGTCCAGGCGGCGACGGCCATGCGCACCGGGTTGCGCGCGGATGCGACGCCCATGTCCTCGCCAGCGCCGCGCCAAGCGATGGCGCGCACATAGGCATCCGACAGCCCGTTGGCCTTCATCACCTCGTACTTCGCCGCTTCGATCTCGTCCACGGTGTAAGGGATTTCGAAGTCGATCATCTTTGCCGAGGCGCGCAGCCTCTCGGAATGCTTGCGCGATTCGAAGATAGTGCCGCCATAGGCGCGCTCTCCTTCGAACACCGAACTGGCGTAGTGCATCGCATGGGTCAGGATATGCACGTTGGCGCTGCGCCACGGCACCATTTCGCCGTCCAGCCAGATCATCCCGTCGCGATCGTCGTAGCCACCCGCCATCGTGTTTCCTTTCTGCCGGTCGGATTTCCGAAAGTTGCGCGAAAAATGGCCGCTTCGGACCATTTGTTGCCAAAAATCTCAGCGTGGGTACCCGTTGAGTCTTGGAAAGTCAACAAGGCTGACGTAAGTTGCCGCAAACCGTGAACATAGCTTCGAAAACCGGGGCGGGAGGGGACGGATGGACGGACATGGCGGCGAGAAACTGCTGTTCCTGACGGACGAGCAGCTGCGGCAGGGCATAGAGGCGATGTTTTTCGCCTATCGTGGCTTCACGTCGGACCCTGACAGGATTCTCGACGATTACGCCTATGGTCGCGCGCATCACCGGGCGCTGCATTTCATCAACCGCAGTCCCGGGACCACGGTGAACAACCTTCTGTCGATCCTCGGGGTGACCAAGCAGTCGCTCAACCGCGTGCTGCGGACGCTGATCGAGGACGGTCTGGTTGAGGCGCGGGTCGGCGACCGCGACAGGCGCGAGCGGCACCTGCATCTGACCGCGACGGGCCGCGCGCTGGAGGCCAAGCTGTCGGACGCCCAGCAGACCCGGATGCGGCAGGCGTATCGCACCGCCGGGCCGGAAGCGGTGGCGGGGTTTCGCCGGGTTCTGGAGGCGATGATGGACCCCGAGATCCGCCGACACTATGCCGGTCTGGCGGAGTGAGCCGATGAGTGCGCTGCCCGATACCCACCTGCTGGTCGTGGACGATGACGAACGGATCCGCGGACTTTTGCAGAAGTTCCTAAAGCGGCACGGCTTCTGGGTCAGTGCGGCGCGGGACGCGGCCCATGCGCGGCGGCTGCTGGACGGGCTGGAATTCGACCTGATCGTGCTTGATGTGATGATGCCGGGCGAGGACGGGATCGCGTTGACCCGCAGCCTTCGCGAGGACATCGCGACGCCGATCCTGCTGCTGACCGCCAAGGGCGAGACGTCCGACCGTATCGCCGGGCTGGAGGCGGGCGCGGACGACTACCTAGCCAAACCGTTCGAGCCGAAGGAACTGCTGCTTCGGATCAACGCGATCCTGCGCCGGATGCCGCCGGCGGATGCCGCGACCGGTGATGCGGCAATGCTGACGCTGGGCGAGGTACGTTATGACCTCGACCGGGGGGAGCTGTGGTCCGGCGCCGAGGTGGTGCGCCTGACGGCGACGGAACACCAGCTGATGCGGATCTTCTCGAGTCGGCTTGGCGAGCCGCTGAGCCGCACGCAGCTTGTTGAGGAACTGGGCCGCGACGGTGGCCAGGCGCAGGAGCGCGCCGTGGACGTGCAGATCACCCGGCTGCGCCGCAAGATCGAGGCCGACCCCAAGCAGCCGCGCTACCTGCAGACGGTGCGGGGCGCGGGATACATGCTGGTCGGCGACTGACCTGCCGGATTGCGCCGCGTGCCGCGGCATGCCTCTTGTCCCCACCCCCGCCTGCGCGGGGACGGGTCCCCGCCCGTGGCAGCGCGACGCATTTGTCATGAGCCTTGCCGCGTGGCGGTCATTGCGCCGCGGCGGCGCGCGCGGTTAGGGTGCGCCATGACCACGATCCTCTACTCTCATCCCGACGCCGCACGCCATGTTATGCCGGACGGCCATCCCGAACAGGTGGCGCGCTATCACGCGGTGATGGGGGCGCTGACCGCACCGCAATTCGCCGCGCTGGATAGGCGCGAGGCGCCGCTTGTCCGGGACGAGGCGCTGTTGCGCTGCCATCCCGAAGCCTATCTTCAGCGGGTGGCACGCGCCGCTCCTGCGCAAGGCTGGCGGCAGCTTGATGCCGACACGCACGTGATGGCGGCCTCTGAAACGGCGGCGCGACGGGCGGCCGGTGCGGCTTGCGCCGCGGTGGACGCGGTGCTGGATGGCGAAAGCGTGAACGCGTTCTGCGCGCTGCGCCCACCCGGTCACCATGCCGAGCGGGAGACCGCGATGGGGTTCTGCCTGTTCGGCACCGTGGCCGTCGCCGCGCTGCATGCGCTGGAGGTGCACGGGCTGTCCCGCGTCGCCGTGATGGATTTCGATGTGCACCACGGGAACGGCACGCAGGACCTTCTGTGGACGGAGCCACGGGCCTGTTTCGTGTCCACCCACCAGTCGCCGCTCTATCCGGGCAGCGGCGCGATGGACGAACGCGGCGCGCATGGGCAGATCGTGAACCTGCCCCTGCCGCCGGGAACGGACGGCGCCGCATATCGCGCGGTTTTCTCTGCCCGCGTGTTGCCCGCGTTGCGCGCTGCCCGACCCGAGTTGATCCTTGTCTCCGCGGGGTTCGACGCGCATCGCGACGACCCGCTGGCACAACTGGAGCTGGAAACCGCCGATTTCGCCTGGATCACCGAACGGATATGCGATGTGGCGGACGAGACCTGCGGCGGACGGCTGGTGTCGGTGCTGGAAGGCGGCTATGACCTGCAGGCGCTGGCCGCAGGGGCGGCGGCCCATGTGGCCGTGCTTCTGGAGCGGGGCGCAGGGCAGAAGGAGACGCGCGATGACCGAAACCCCGGTTGAGAAGATGAGCTTCGAAGCGGCGATGGCCGAACTGGAGCAGGTGGTCGGCCGTCTCGAGGCCGGCGAGGTCGCGCTGGACGAGTCGATCGCGCTGTACGAACGTGGCGCGCGCCTGAAGGCGCATTGCGAGGCGCGACTGAAGGCGGCGGAAGAGAAGGTCGCGACCATAACCCTCGATGAAAACGGGCAGCCCAAGGGCGCCGTGCCGACCGACGCGAGCTGATGTTCGACGCGGCGCTTGCGGCGGCAGCCGCGCGGGTGCAGGCCTGTTTCGATGACGTGTTGTCGGGGCAGGCGGCGCTGCCGGTGGTCGAGGGCATGGCCTATGCTACACGCGGCGGCAAGCGGCTGCGCGGCTTCCTGGTGCTGGAAGGCGCGGCGCTGCATGGGATCCACGCCGATGTGGCGGTCTGGCCCGCCACGGCGATCGAGGCGCTGCACGCCTATTCGCTGGTGCATGACGACTTGCCCTGTATGGATGACGACGATCTGCGTCGCGGTCAGCCCACAGTGCACCGCCGCTGGGACGAGGGCACCGCGGTGCTGGTGGGCGATGCGCTGCAGACCCTGGCGTTCGAGTTGCTGACCCGCCCGGACGGGCTGGACCCGGGTCGGCGGCTCGATCTTGTGTCAAGTCTTGCGGCGGCGTCGGGGATGGGGGGCATGGTGCTGGGCCAGGCGCAGGACATTGCCGCCGAAAGCGCCGTGGCGCCGCTGACGCTGGACCAGATCACCGACTTGCAGGCGAACAAGACCGGCGCGCTGATCCGCTGGTCGGCGGAGGCGGGCGCACGGATGGCCGGGGCCGACCCGGCGCCCCTGACGGCTTACGCAACGGCGCTGGGGCTTGCCTTCCAGATCGCGGACGACATCCTTGACGTCGAGGGTGACGCAACCGCGGCCGGCAAGCGCCTACGCAAGGACGACGCGGCGGGCAAGGCGACCTTCGTGTCGCTGCTGGGTCTGGATGCGGCGCGCGCGCGTGCCTCTGCCCTGGTGGACGAGGCCTGCACGGCGCTGGCCCCTTACGGCGCGGGGGCCGAAACCTTGCGGCAGGCGGCCCGTTTCGTTATCTCGCGCCAATACTGACCGGCCCCCGGGCCCGTCCGAACGGGGAGGAGCCCGAGATGACCGACCGACCGACCACGCCGCTGCTGGACCGCGTCACCACGCCCGCCGACATGAAGGGATTGAGCGACGCGCAGCTGCACCAGCTGGCGGCCGAGTTGCGGGCCGAGACGATCAGCGCCGTATCGGTCACCGGCGGTCACCTGGGCGCAGGGCTGGGCGTGGTCGAATTGACCGTTGCGCTGCATGCGGTTTTCGACACGCCCCGCGACAAGCTGATCTGGGACGTGGGCCATCAGTGCTATCCGCACAAGATACTGACGGGACGGCGCGAGCGTATCCGCACCCTGCGCCAGAAGGGCGGGCTGTCGGGGTTCACCAAGCGGGCCGAGTCCCCCTACGATCCGTTCGGGGCGGCGCATTCCTCCACCTCGATCTCGGCTGCGCTTGGGTTTGCCGTGGCGCGGGATCTGGGCGCCGCACCGCCCGAAGGCGCGGGGGATGCCATCGCGGTGATCGGCGACGGGGCGATGTCGGCCGGTATGGCTTTCGAGGCGCTGAACAACGCCGGGCACCTGAAACGCCGCCTTATCGTGATCCTGAACGACAACGAGATGTCCATCGCGCCGCCGGTGGGGGCGCTGTCCTCCTACCTGTCGCGCCTCTATGCCGGGGCGCCGTTCCAAGAGTTCAAGTCCGCCGCGAAGGGGGCTGTCAGCCTGTTGCCGCCACCGTTCCAGGAGGGTGCGCGCCGGGCCAAGGACATGCTGAAGCACCTGACCGTCGGCGGCACCATGTTCGAGGAGTTGGGCTTTTCCTATGTCGGGCCGATCGACGGGCACGACATGGACCAGCTTCTGCCGGTTCTGCGGACCGTGAAGGCGCGTGCCACGGGGCCGATCCTGATTCATGCCATCACCCGGAAGGGCAAGGGATATGCCCCTGCCGAGGGGCGTGCCGACAAGGGCCACGCCACAGCCAAGTTCGACGTGGTGACCGGCACCCAGAAGAAGGCACCGTCGAACGCGCCAAGCTATACTCGCGTCTTCGCAGAGGCGCTGCTGGCCGAAGCCGCTGACGACGACCGCATTACCGCCGTCACCGCTGCGATGCCGGACGGCACCGGCTTGAACCTGTTCGCCGAACGCTACCCGTCGCGCTGCTTCGACGTTGGCATCGCCGAACAGCATGGCGTGACCTTCGCCGCCGGGCTTGCAGCGGGCGGGCTCAAGCCGTTCTGTGCGATCTATTCGACTTTTCTGCAGCGCGGGTATGATCAGGTGGTGCATGACGTGGCGATCCAGCGCCTTCCGGTGCGCTTCGCCATAGACCGTGCCGGGCTGGTGGGTGCGGATGGGCCGACCCATGCGGGCGCGTTCGACATCGCATATCTTGCCAACCTGCCAGGTTTCGTCGTTATGGCCGCCGCGGACGAGGCGGAACTGGTCCATATGGTCGCCACCGCCGCCGCCTATGAGGACGGCCCCAGCGCCTTCCGGTTCCCGCGCGGTGAGGGAGTTGGCGTGGAGATGCCGGAACGCGGGCGCCCGCTGGAGATCGGCCGCGGTCGGATGATCCGCGAGGGCAAGGGCGTCGCCATCCTGTCCTTCGGCGCGCGGCTGTCCGAGGTGGAGCGCGCGGCCGAGGCACTGGCAGCGCGCGGCATCACCCCAACGGTGGCCGACGCGCGTTTCGCCAAGCCGCTTGACCGCGACCTCATCCTGCGGCTGGCGACTGATCACGAGGCGCTGATCACCGTGGAGGAAGGTGCCATCGGCGGCTTCGGCAGCCATGTCGCGCAGCTTCTGGCCGAGGAAGGGGTGTTCGACAACGGGCTGAAATACCGCTCCATGGTGCTGCCCGACACCTTCATAGACCAGGCGAGCCCCGCCGACATGTACGCTGTGGCCGGCATGAACGCCGAGGACATCGAGGCTAAGGTGCTTGACGTTCTGGGTGTGGAGCGGCTGGACGCTGCGCGCGGCTGACCTGCGGCGCTGCCCGTGCGCGGGCCGACACGGTCGCCGCCAGGCACGTGTCGCGGGTGCGGCGCTTTCATCGGGCCGCCGCATGCTTGCCGCGAAAACATCCACGCGTCTCGGGCGCATCAATGCACAAGCTGCAAGTCTGTGAAAGGGGAGATACCAGCATAGCCCTGCGGGCATTTGGCGATCTGGTCGGAGTGAGAGGATTCGAACCTCCGGCCCCTGCCTCCCGAAGACAGTGCTCTACCAGGCTGAGCTACACTCCGACCGTGTCGCGCGGGGTAATGCCTTTGGCGGGGATTTGCAAGCGCACAAATGCAGTGCGCGCGAGGCCCGTCAGTCGTCGTCGATCAGGGTGCTGACACGCGGATAGGTCCCCGTCTCGTGGCGGGTCCGCGTGCTCAGAACCGGCTGGTTGTCGGTCGCGCGCGCGCCGCTTTCTCGGGCGACGATATACATTCCGCTTGCGATCACGATCCCCGCGCCAAGCAGCGTCGGCAGGTCTGGCACCTCGGCGAAGATCAGCCAGCCGAAGAGCGTCGCCCAGACGATCTGGGAATATTGCATCGGCGCCACCACCGCGGCCTCGCCGGTACGGTAGGCGAAAATGATGAAGCTGGTCGCGATGATCGACAACACCGCGATCGCGGCGAGCGCGCCCAGATGCTCCAGCGGCATCGGTTTGTAGACGGCAGGCAGCAGTGCGCCCATGACGAGCACGTTGCCGAGCAGCGGATAGAGGATCAGCACCGAGCTGCGTTCCTCCTGTCCGATCTTGCGCACGATGATCGACGCGGTGGCCGACCCTGCCGCGGCCATGAGCCCCGCCAGGTGCCCTGCCGACAGCGGCACTGCGTTGGGCCGCAGCACCACAAGGACACCGCACAAGCCCACCACGACCGCCGCCCAGCGGTGCACGCCCACCTTCTCGCCCAGCACAGGGATCGACAGGACGGTGATCAGCAGCGGGGTGGCGAACAGCAGCGCGTAGGTCTGCGCCAGCGGCAACAGCGAGAACGCGGTGAAGGCGCAGAACCCGGTCACGATGGCGGCGATGGCCCGCGCGAGGCTCCACCACGGATGGCGCGGGCGCAGGTGGCCATGGGTCCGGCTGCGCGCGAGGATCAGGGTCAGCACCGGAAAGCTGAACAGCACGCTGAAGAATACGATCTGAATCGGCGAATAGCTGCCCCCAAGCAACTTTACCAGCACGTCGTGGCTGGAAAACACGGCGAAGGCGCCAAGGGCGAGCAAGGCGCCGCGCGCATTGGGGGAAAGTCGGCGCAAGGGCATGGCAGGGTCCGGATCAGGTGCGACCGGGTTACCGCTACCATGCCGTGCGATCAAGGGGGCCCCGCGCTCAGGGCCCGCCGCGTCCGCTGTCAGAGAGAGCCGTCGAGCGCGGCCAGAACCGCGTCCCCCATGCCCGAGGTCGAGACCGGGCTGCCACCGTCGCTTTGCATCAGGTCTGCCGTGCGCACCCCATCGGCCAGCACCTTTTCGACGGCGGCTTCCAGCCGGTCCGCCTCGGCACCTTGGTCGAAAGAATACCGCAGTGCCATCGCGAAGCTGAGAATGCAGGCGATCGGATTGGCCTTGCCCTGCCCCGCGATGTCGGGGGCCGATCCGTGTACCGGTTCGTAAAGCGCCTTGGGTCGCCCGTTCGCCATCGGCGCACCCAGGCTGGCCGACGGCAGCATCCCGAGGCTGCCGGTCAGCATCGCCGCCGCATCCGACAGAAGGTCGCCGAACAGGTTGTCGGTGACGATCACGTCGAACTGCTTGGGCCAGCGGCACAGCTGCATCGCGCCGGCATCCGCGTACATGTGCGACAGTTCGACATCCGGGTATTCCGTCTCGCCGATCTTCGTGACGACCTCGCGCCACAGCACACCCGATTCCATCACGTTGGCCTTCTCCATGGAGCAGACCTTGTTTCCACGGCGGCGGGCAAGTTCGAAGGCGGACCGGGCCACGCGCTCGATCTCGCTTTCCGTGTAGCGCTGGGTGTTGATGCCGACGCGTTCGTTACCTTCGTGAATGATGCCGCGCGGTTCGCCGAAATAGATCCCCGAGGTCAGTTCGCGCACGATCATGATGTCGAGTCCGGCGACTACGTCGCGCTTCAGTGACGAGAAGTCGGCCAGCGCGTCGAAGCATTGTGCCGGGCGCAGGTTGGCGAACAGATCCATTTCCTTGCGCAGGCGCAGCAGGCCGCGTTCGGGCTTCACGCTGAAGTCGAGCACGTCGTATTTCGGGCCACCCACAGCGCCGAGCAGCACCGCGTCGGCTTCTTGCGCCTTTTCCATCGTCGCATCGGTCAGCGGGGTGCCGTGGGCGTCGTAGGCGGCGCCGCCGACCAGATCTTCACTCACGTCGAAAGCCAGCCCCCGCTTGGCGCCGAACCAGTCGATGATGCGGCGCACCTCGGCCATGACCTCTGGGCCGATACCGTCGCCGGGCAGGATCAGCAGGTTTGGGTTGGTCATGGCAGGCATCCTTTTTCGCAGGGGTTTGGCCGGTGCCTAGCCGCTCCCCCCGGAAGGGTCAAGAAAGCGCGGCGGACCCTGCGGTAGCGCGATATCAACCCAGACTGGCCGGTGGCGCGAGGCGCCGCGCCCGTCCTCGCCCAGAAGGGCCGCAGCTGGATCGTCCGGCGCGGGCCAGGCCACACCGGCGCCCGTTACGGTCAGCCGCGCGTCGGGCAGCACGTAATCCACCCGCAGGTTCCCGGGCTCCCCTTCCGCGTCCCAGGCGACGGTGTCGGCAGCGGCAAGTTCGGGTTCGCGGAACCCGCCAGCGGCGGCGCCCGGGCTGGTAGGGCGCGGATCCTGAAGCCCGGGATGCGCCAGAAGCTCCGCCATCGCGGCGCGGCGCCCGTCACCGCCCGCGGGATCGAGGTTGGAATTTCCCATCACCACGACCGGCCCAGTGGGCGGTGGCAGGCCGAGCGGAGTATCCAGAGCGCCGTCCAGCAGCAGCGACCAGAAGCGTGTCTCGTCGCGGTTGCGCAGGCCGTTGCGATCTTCCGGGCCGTCGAAAACCGGGGGAGTCGCGTGGTAGATCAGGAGGTTGAGACGCTCGCCCCCCGGCAGCAGCAGCGGCACCTCCCAATGCCCGGTGGAGGACAGGCGCTGCGCCGACTGGGCCGCCGCGCTTGGAAATGGCTTGGCGTTCATGGCGGGCAGTTCCGCGCCGGGCAAATCGGCCCACCGCAGGGCCGAGAAGTCCCGCACCGCGGCCGTGTCGATGGGCAAGCGCGACAGGATCGCCATTCCGTTGTGCCCCGAGAACAGCCCGTAGCCCTGTGCGTCGCGCGGCCCGCGCAACCGCCCGTCACCGTCAAGATCGACGTCGGTCATCAACCCTGAATTGGGCCTTAGTGAAAATAGATGTTTTAAATCAGTGCCTTCCGCAGAGATCAGGTCCGCGAACGCACCAAGGGCAAGCAATTGCGCGTCATAGTCGAAGCGCAGCAACACCAGAACGTCGGGCGCGAGGCTTGCCACTAGTCGCGCGGCGGCGGCTGCCTGCGGGTCGCCGCGCTGGATATCGCGCAGCAGGAGGCCCGGCCCCCTGCGATCGAGTTCCACCGTATAGACCATGAGGCGCAGACTGTCCGCCGCGGCGGGCAGACAGGCCGCGAGCGCGGAAAACACCAGCAGGGCAAGACGATGCAGCATCCCGCCACTAGAACGCAGCAAGGTTAAGGCGCGGTTAGCCCCGCGCCTTTCGGTCTTGCTGGATCACACCCAGGGGCGTTCGGCCGCGGCCTTGGCCTCGAAGGCGTCGATCGCCGCGGCCTTTTCAAGGGTCAGGCCGATATCGTCCAACCCGTTGAGAAGGCAGTGTTTCCGGAACGGATCCACGTCGAACGAGATGGTGCCGCCATCGGGCCCGCTGATTGTCTGCTCTTCCAGATCGACGGTAACGGTGGCGTTCGACCCGCGCGCGGCGTCGTCCATCAGCATGTCGACCTGTTCCTGCGGCAGAACTATGGGCAAGATACCGTTTTTAAAGCAGTTATTGTAGAAGATGTCAGCGAAGCTGGGGGCGATCACGACGCGGATGCCGAAATCGAGCAGCGCCCAAGGCGCGTGTTCGCGGGACGATCCGCACCCGAAATTGTCGCCGGACACAAGGATCTGCGCGTTGCGATAGGCCGGCTTGTTCAGAACGAAGTCGCTGATTTCGTTACCGTTATCGTCATAGCGCATCTCGTCGAAGAGGTTCTTTCCGAGGCCGGTGCGCGCGATCGTCTTCAGGAACTGCTTGGGTATGATCATGTCGGTATCGACGTTCATCATCGGCAGCGGAGCCGCGATCCCGGTCAGTTTGGTGAATTTTTCCATCGTATGATTCCCGTATGATAATCATATGACTCGCATATGACTCGTGTCGGACCGGATCAGCGGGTGCCGCCCGTCCCCTGCGATTTCACGAAGAGCGCGAGCACGATCAGCCCCGCGCCGTTGAACAGAAGTTCCACCCCCAGCAGCACGCCCAGAAGCGCGAGCGACGCGGCGCCGAAATTGGCGAGGATATACGCCGCCAGCAGCACCGACAGCGCGCCCGACACCAGCATCGGCCAGTAGAAGCGCGTCTGCTTCATGGACCAGGCCAGCACCAGCCGCAGCACGCCGCTGGCGGCCAGAAGCACCGTCACCAGCAGCGCCAGCGACACGGTCCCGCCCAGCGGATTGACCATGAAGGACAGGCCCAGCAGCAGCGTGACGATGCCGAGCACGAGCGCCCAGACCTTGTGGCCCCCGTCTTCGGCCATCGCGACATAGATCTGTACCCCGCCTGCGAGCGCAAGGAACAGTCCCGTCACCAGCGTCACCGCGATGGAGGCCGCGACCGCGTTGCCGAGCGCGAAGAGCCCGAACACCACCGACACGACCCCGAGGATCAGCCATTTCGTCCAGAGTGCCATGAGTCCGTCCTTTCGGGGTGGGGTGTCAGGCTGGTTCGTTTTCGCGCGTGAGGTCGCGCACGTCGGTCAGCCGCCCGGTGATCGCGGCGGCGGCGGCCATTGCGGGACTCATCAGGTGGGTGCGTCCGCCGCGGCCCTGCCGCCCTTCGAAATTGCGGTTCGACGTGGCTGCGCAGCGTTCACCCGGCGAAAGCTGGTCCGGATTCATGGCGAGGCACATGGAACACCCCGCAAGCCGCCATTCGAAGCCCGCGTCGCGGAAGATGTCGGCCAGCCCCTCTTCCTCGGCCTGGGCACGCACGAGGCCGGAGCCAGGCACCACCATGCCGCGCAGGCCGGGCTTGATCTTGTGGCCCTTCAGCACGGCGGCGGCGGCGCGCAGATCCTCGATCCGGCCATTGGTGCAGGAGCCGATGAACACGGTGTCGATCTCGATCTCGGAGAGCGGCGTGCCGGGTTTCAGCCCCATGTAGTCGAGCGACCGGCGCGCGGCATCGACCTTGCCGCCGGTGAACTGGGCCGGGTCGGGAACGGTGGCGGTGATCGGCAGCACGTCTTCGGGCGAGGTGCCCCAGGTCACGACCGGCGCGATGTCTTCGCCGCGCAGGGTGACAACCTTGTCCCAGTGCGCGTCTTCGTCACTTTGCAGCGTCGCCCACCAGGCCATCGCCTTGTCCCAGTCTTCGCCCTTGGGCGCGTGCGGGCGGCCCTTGACGTAGGCGAAGGTCTTTTCGTCCGGCGCGATCAACCCGGCGCGGGCGCCACCCTCGATCGCCATGTTGCAGACGGTCATGCGGCCTTCCATCGACAGGTCGCGAATCGCTTCGCCGCAGTATTCGATGACATAGCCGGTTCCGCCAGCGGTGCCGGTATGGCCGATCACCGACAGGGTGATGTCCTTGGCGGTCACCCCCGGCGCGAGCTTGCCGGTGATTTCCACCTTCATGTTCTTCGATTTCTTCTGGATCAGCGTCTGCGTCGCCAGCACGTGTTCGACTTCGGACGTGCCGATGCCGTGGGCCAGTGCGCCGAACGCGCCGTGGGTCGCGGTGTGACTGTCGCCGCACACCACCGTCATGCCCGGCAGTGTCCAGCCCTGTTCAGGCCCGACGATGTGCACGATGCCCTGCCGGATGTCGGACACGGGATAGTAGTGGATCCCGAAGTCCTTCGCATTGGTATCGAGCGCCTCGACCTGGATGCGGCTTTCCGGGTTGGTGATGCCGTTCACGCGGTCCTCGGTGGTTGGGACATTGTGGTCCGGCACGGCGATGGTCTTGTGCGGCGCGCGCACGGTCCGGCCCGCCATGCGCAGCCCTTCGAAGGCTTGCGGGCTGGTGACCTCGTGCACGAGGTGCCGGTCGATGTAGAGCAGGCTTGTGCCGTCCTCGGCTTCGTGGGCCAGGTGGGCGTCCCAGATCTTGTCATAGAGTGTCTTCGGGGCGGTCATGAGGGTCCTCTCCCGGTGGTGAAATTGGGTGTCGGTCAGGCGCGCGGCGTCGTCGGCCGCGCGGGGCCGATCATAGGCGGGCGGTCGCCGTCCGGGTCTGACCGTGGAATCGCCACGGCAAGCGGGCGCGGTCACCGATGTCGAACACAGGTTTCATGCGCCGCACTTAACGGCTTGGTGCCGCGCGATCAAGCGCCGCGCCGTCGCGGGGCGGGCGCTGTCGGCGGGCCGAGGCAGGCCGATGCCGGAATTTCGCGGACGGTCACCGGAGAGGGCGACTGCCATTCTGTCGCGGGAACTGATCCGGACAGGCTTGCGTTGCGTAAACAGGGTTCACAGGGAACGGGACCGCGCATGAGCATCGTCAATCACACTACCCATCTCGGCATGGCCGCCTTGCTGCTGGCCGCCGGTGTGGCGGCAGCCACGGAGGCGCGCATGTACAAGGGCTATGAAACCCCGGCCTATGACGTGCTCGAACAGGACGGCGCGATCGAGTTGCGCCGCTATGCGCCCCATGTCGTTGCCGAGGTGCAGGTGGAAGGGTCGCGGCGCGGTGCCGTCGGGCGCGGCTTCCGTACGCTGGCCGGCTACATTTTCGGGGACAATGCCGATGCGCAGAAGGTAGCGATGACGGCGCCGGTGGCGCAGATCTCGGTGCCGGCGGCGGGCGATGCGGCAGGCGGCACGGCGCTCCCCGGCCCGGTGTGGACCGTTCGCTTCACCATGCCGTCGGATTACGACGTGGGCACCCTGCCGGTTCCGGCTGATAGCGCCATCCGCCTGACCCGCACCGCGCCGCAGACGCAGGCGGTGATCCGGTTCTCCGGCTTCTGGTCAGACCGCAGTTTGAACGCCAAGGCCGATGCGTTGCAGGCCTGGGCCGAGGCGCGGGGCCTGACGCTGGAGGGAAGCCCGCGTTATTACTTCTACGACGATCCGTTCACGCTGCCGTTCAACCGCCGCAACGAGGTCGCCTTCGTGGTGCGCTGAGCGGGGCTCCGCCGGCGGCACGGGCGGCGTGGGTGCGCCAAGCATTGAGAATTGCCCGGCCCGGTGCTATATTTACCGCATCGTGCCCGCGTTGCGGGCATCCCACAACGGAGGACATCGTCCTGTCTCACTCAGCCCAGGCGGTCTCGGTCGGGGCCGCACCCACGGCAGCCGGTCACGGCCTGCCCGACCAAGCGCAAAGCGACGACACGCTTGCGCGTATCCTTTCTTCCCTTTCAGATAACAAAGCCGAGGACGTCGTTTCCATCGACCTGCGGGGCCGGACGGAAATGGCGGATTTCATGGTGATCGCGACGGGGCGCTCGTCCCGGCAGGTCGGTGCCATGGCGGAGAAACTTCTGGAGCGGCTCAAGCAGGACTTCGGCATTACGTGCAAGGTCGAAGGCAAGGAGCAGGGCGACTGGGTGCTGATCGATGCCGGCGACGCGGTGGTGCATCTGTTCCGGCCCGAGGTGCGCGATTTCTACCAGCTTGAGAAGATGTGGCAGCAGCCGGATGCCGTGCGGCGCTGAGCCGCCGGTTCCGCTGTCCCCATGAAGCTGACGATCTGTGCGGTGGGCCGCCTGCGGGGAGGGCCCGAGGCGGCTCTTTTCGACGATTACAGGACGCGTTTCGACCGTACCGGGCGGGGGCTTGGTCTTGGCCCGCTTGCCGTGAGCGAGGTCGAGGCGAAGAAGGGCGGCGGCGCGACCGAGGAGGCGCGGCTGCTGGAACGCGCGGCGCCAGGCGGCGCGGTGCGTCTGGCGCTGGACGAACGCGGCAGAATGATGAGTTCACCCGAATTCGCGGACCTGCTGGCCGAATGGCGCGATGCCGGACGGTCGGAACTGGCGATCTTCATCGGCGGGGCGGACGGCTTCGACCCGGCCTTCCGGCACGGCTGCGACAGATGGATGTCCTTTGGGCCGATGGTGTGGCCGCACATGCTGGTGCGGGTGATGCTGGCCGAACAGCTTTACCGCGCGGCGAGCATTCTGGCAGGTAGCCCGTATCACCGGGAATGACGGCGACGACGTGCGGCGCAGTCGTGGGGGCGTGCGTCAGGTCCAGAACGCGCCGCGCCAGACGGTCTTGCCGCCCATCGCTTCGCTGATCTCGGGGGGCAGTTCGGTGCAATGGTGCAGCGTGAATGACCGCCACCAGGTATACATCTCGTCCTCGGGCTGAAGGATGTGGGGACGCACGAGATAGCACTCCTTCAGGCGGGTCTTGCGGCCCATCTGGTCATTGGTGTCCTGTTCCCAGTTGATGTGAAGCGCCTTGGTCGGGCTGGGGTCGTAATCGATGCGGAACCACTGGCGCTTGGTCCGGTCTTCATAGCCGATGACGAATCCGAGGTTCTTCATGTGCTCGGTGTTCTTGGTGCCCCAGAGGGGACTGGAGTAATCCCCCGGGTGGTCCGCCTTGACCTGCGCAATCGCCGGCCCGAGGGCGGTGAACTTTCCAGGATTGGTGATTTCGCCCATCTTCAGTTCCTTTTTCGCGGTCTTCAAGAAGTGTGAGCGCGGGCGCCGGTTCGGGAAAGTAGGACAAACCCGAAGAAGTACGAACCGGAACGGCCGCCTTCGGGCGCCGTGGCGGGGCGTGCGCCGCAAGGGCGGCGGGGTTGCACCGGGCGCGGGGCTGGCGCAGGGTCGCGCCATGACGCCGCCGCATCTTTTTTCCTTCGGACACGGGTATTCTGCGCAGGCGCTGGCGCGGCGTCTGCTGCCGCAGGGCTGGATCGTCACCGGCACCACGCGCAGTGCCGAGAAGGCGAGCACGCTTGCGCGGGAGGGCATCGCGGTGCTGCGGCCCGGCGATGACCCGGCCCCTGCGCTGCGCCGCGCCACGCATCTGCTGATCTCGGCCGGGCCGACGGAGGAAGGCGACCCGGCCATCGCCGCGCTGACCCCCCTGCTGCAGGAGGTCGCCCCGGCCCTGACCTGGGCGGGCTATCTCTCCACGACGGGCGTTTACGGCGATCACGGCGGCGGCTGGGTTGACGAGGCGACGCCGCTGACACCGGCCACCCGGCGCGGCCGCCTGCGGGTCCTGGCCGAGCAGCAGTGGCGCGACCTGGCCGCCGCGACCGGCCTGCCGCTGCACATCTTCCGGCTGGCCGGAATCTATGGGCCGGGACGCGGCCCTTTCGCCAAGGTGCGCGCGGGCACGGCGCGGCAGATCATCAAGCCGGGGCAGGTCTTCAGCCGCATCCACGTGGAGGACATCGCACAGGTTCTCGCGGCGTCGATCGCGCGGCCCAATCCCGGGGCGGTCTACAACGTCTGCGACAATGACCCGGCCCCGCCGCAGGACGTGCTGGCCCATGCTGCCGCGCTGCTGGGCCTGCCCGAGCCGCCGCGCGAGGATTTCGACACCGCCGAGATGACGCCGATGGCGCGCAGCTTTTATGCCGAGAGCAAGAAGGTCCGCAACGACCGGATGCTGCGCGACTTGGATGTCCAGCTGAAATACCCCGACTACCGGACCGGACTGGCCGCGCTTCTGGCGGAAGAGGAGGGCGGCGCGGACTGAACCGCCCCGCAGCCCGGTCAGGCCGTCCGCCCGCCGCGCGGTGCCAGCCGGTCCACCCCGGCCTGCGCCGCGCGCAGCAAAGCGATGAACACCAGTCCGGAGGCCCATGTCGCGCCATAGAAGCCCAGCCGTGCGCCGAGCCCCATGTCGTTGAGGAAAGGGTAGGGCAGCCCTGCCGTGACCGTGCCCACCGGCCCGTCATTGAGCGGCGCGACGATCAGTTCCGCCCAGCCGAGATAGGCCAGAACCAGCACCCCGAGCCAGAGCGCCACAGCGCCCATGCGCCGGAAGCCACGCTTGATCGACAGCACGTCGATCCACTGCAGCAGCGGCCCGGCGAGGTGCAGGTAGTATTCGCGCAGCGGCACGATGGCGTTCTCGCCATTCACGAGCGCGGGATCGTCGAAATAGAGCCGCCAGTAGGACACGACGACGATCATGTTCAACACCGCAACGACCGACACGAACACCGCGCCGCGCGCATCCGGCGCCCCGAAGCGCGGGGTGAGCATCAGCGCGGCGGCGACAAGGCTGCCGGTCAGCGCCCAGATCGTCAGGTAGCGGAACTGCCACCCGAAATCCGAAAGGTCGGTGAAATCCTCGGTCAGGGCGCGATCGACGAAGAACGCGGCGGCGAGAAGCAGGACGAGCCAGCGGTAGGTCCGGACGGAGGGAGGCATGGTGGCGGCGCTTTCACGATCGTTCCTCGGGACGATGGCAGCAGGGCGGCGGCGCTGTCCAGCCGCTTTGCCCGGAACGGGCCGGTGTGCTAGCCGGTGGGCATGACTCTTTCTCCGTTGCTCACAGCCCCGCCGCCCATCCCCGCCCATGCGCTGCTGGCGCTTGCGGCGTTCATAGGGGGGACCGTCCAGATGCTGCTGCCGAAGGGCACGGCGCCGCATCGGTGGTTGGGCCGTGCCTGGGTCGGCGCGATGGCGGTGGTGGCCACGTCGGGGCTGTTCATCCACACGATCCGGTTGGTCGGCCCGTTCAGCCCGATCCACATCCTGTCGGTGGTCACACTTGTCGCGTTGGTCGATGCCGTGCGGCGCGCACGGCGCGGCGACATTGCGGGACACCAGCGCGGGATGATCCTGCTCTACGCGCTGGCGCTGGTGTTGACGGGAGCGTTCACGCTGCTGCCCGGGCGGGTGATGCACGCCGTGATATTCGGCTGAGCCGTGGGGGCCGACCCCCCGCCCAATGGCGGGGACGAGCGACCATGACGGGCGACAGGCGCGTGCGGGCGGCGTCAGTCGGCAGTGCCGCGCTCAAGCGCGTCGAGCCGGGCCTTCAGCGCCTCGTTCTCTTCGCGGGCCTTCTGGGCCATCGCGCGAACGGCGTCGAATTCCTCGCGGGTGACGAAGTCGCGGTCGGCGAGCCAGCGGTCGAGCATGCCCTTGAGCGCCGTTTCCGCCTCTTCGCGCGCGCCCTGGGCCACGCCCATCGCGTTGGTCATCAGTTGCGACAGGTCGTCGAGGATCTTGTTCTGGGACTGCATGTCTGGCTCCATCCTTGGCTGAGGGACATATGGCGCGGCAGGGGGCAAACCTCAAGGTTGACTTCCCGCCGCACCGCTTGCCATCTGCCGCCATGAACCTCGCGATCCCCTTTCCGGATATCGGCCCGACGCTTGTCGCGTTCGAGATCGGTGGCCTGACGCTGGCGCTGCGCTGGTACGCGCTGGCCTATATCGCCGGGCTGCTGATCGGGCTGTGGCTGGTGCGGCGGGCGCTGGCCCGTCCTGCGCTGTGGCCCGGCGGTGCCGCGCCGATGACCCGCGAACAGGCCGAGTCGCTGCTGACATGGGTGGTTCTGGGCGTGGTGATCGGTGGACGGCTGGGGTTCGTTTTCCTTTATCAGCCGGGGTATTACCTGGCCAACCCGCAGGATATCGTGAAGGTCTGGCAGGGGGGCATGGCGTTTCACGGTGGGCTTGCCGGGGTGATCGTGGCGGGGGCGCTGTTCTGCCGTGTGCACCGTCTGCCAGCGGCACAGGTGGCCGACGCGATGGCGCTGGCCACGCCGCCGGGGCTGCTGCTGGGCCGGATTGCCAATTTCATCAACGCGGAGCTTTGGGGCCGCCCGACGACGCTGCCCTGGGGCGTGATCTTTCCCGGCGAGGCTGCGCAGGCCTGCGGTCCGGGCTGGCCCGTGCCCTGCGCGCGCCATCCCTCGCAGCTTTACGAGGCTGGGCTGGAGGGGCTGGTGCTGGGCACGGTGCTTCTGTGGCTGGTCTTCGCGCGGGGCGCGCTGAAGGTGCCGGGGCAGGTTACGGGCGTGTTTCTGACCGGGTACGGGCTGGCCCGCGTCGTGGTCGAGCATTTCCGGCAGGCCGACGCCCAATTCATCACGCCGGACAACCCGTGGGGTCATGTGCTTCGGCTTGGCGAGGCGGGTCTGACGATGGGGCAGCTTCTGTCGTTGCCGATGGTGGCGGCGGGGCTGCTGGTGCTGAGCCTCGCGTGGCGGCGCGGGACGGCATGACCCCGCTCGATGCGCTGTTGCGTCGGCGGATCGCGGTCGGTGGGCCGATCACCCTGGCCGATTACATGGCCGAATGCCTGCTGCATCCGGAGCACGGCTATTACACGGGGCGCGATCCGTTGGGTGCAGAGGGTGATTTCACCACGGCGCCCGAGATCAGCCAGATGTTCGGCGAACTGGTCGGGCTCGCGCTGGGGCAGGCCTGGCTGGACCAGGGTGCGCCCGCGCCGGTTGCGTTGGCCGAGCTTGGGCCGGGACGCGGCACGCTGATGGCCGACATCCTGCGCGCCGCGCGGGCCGTGCCCGGCCTTCCCGAGGCGGTGCAGGTGCACCTGGTGGAGGCCTCTCCTGTGCTGCGCCGGCGGCAGGCTGCGGCGCTGCCGGACGCGGCGCCGACCTGGCATGACAGCGCGGACACGCTGCCGGACCTGCCGCTCCTGCTGGTGGCGAACGAATTCTTCGATGCGCTGCCGATCCGCCAGTTCCAGCGCAGCGGGCGGGGATGGGCGGAACGGCAGGTCACGGTGGGCGAGGCGGGACTGGCCGCGGGCCTGACGCCGGCCGCACCGTTGGCGGCGCTGGCGCACCGGCTGGCCGATACCGCCGACGGCGAGGTGGTGGAGACCCGTCCCGCCGCCGCCGCCATCGCGGCCGGGCTTGCCGGGCGCATCGCGGCGCATGGTGGCGCGGCACTGATCGTCGACTACGGCGACTGGCGGTCGTCGGGCGATACGTTCCAGGCGCTGGAGGCGCACCGGATGGTCGATCCGTTCGCGCGGCCAGGCTGCGCCGACCTGACCGCCCATGTGGATTTCGAGGCACTGGCGGACGCGGCGGCGGCGCAGGGTGTGGCCGTCAGCCCGATGGTGCCGCAGGGCGTGTTCCTTGAACGGCTGGGGATCACTGCGCGCGCGACGTCACTGGCGGCGCGGATGGACGGCGCGGCGCGCGAGGCGCATGTCGCCGCACATCGCCGCTTGACCCACCCGGGCGAAATGGGATCACTCTTCAAGTGCATGGCTTTCACGCCGAAGGCCGCGCCGCCGTTCCCGGGATTGACGCCATGACGCTGGAGATCATCACCGCCGACGCGCTGGCCCCCTTGCGCCACGGGTTCTTCACCCGGCGCGGCGGAGCATCGTCCGGGGTGTTCGAGGGTCTGAACTGCGGACGCGGATCGTCGGATCAGTCCGAGGTGGTCACCATCAACCGTACCCGCGTCGCGCAGGCGATGGACGCAGGGCTGGGCGATCTGCGCGGCCTGCACCAGGTGCATTCCGCCGTTGCGGTAACGGCCAGCGCCGAGAAACCCGGCGCGCCGCCGCAGGCAGATGCCATCGTGACCGACCGGCCCGGGCTCGTGCTTGCTGTCCTGACCGCCGATTGTGCGCCGGTGCTGTTCGCCGACCATGCTGCCGGGGTCATCGGCGCCGCCCACGCCGGTTGGAAGGGCGCGCTTGGCGGTGTGCTGGAGGCGACGCTGGACGCGATGGAGGCGCTTGGCGCCGATCGCGCCGCGACCGTGGCGGTGATCGGGCCCACGATATCGCAGGCCTCCTACGAGGTCGGGCCGGAGTTTTTCGAGCAGTTCATGGACGAGGATCCGGCGCTGTCGCGGTTCTTCGCAGGCGGGGCGGACGACCGGATGCATTTCGATCTGCCCGGTTTCGCCTTGTGGCGGATGCGAGAGGCGGGGATCGGTACGGCGGAGTGGCTTCGCCATTGCACCTACGCGAATCCGGCGATGTTTTACTCTTTCCGACGCAGCGTGCACGAAAAACAGGCAGACTACGGCAGATTGGTGTCAACAATTAGGCTTTGACGGGCGAAAGTCCGCCGACGACGCTGCGATGCAGAAAAAACGTCTTACAGTTGTCACATCAATTCGCTACCTACGGAAGCACGGGAAACACACGGTCCGAAGTATGTAGGAGAGTGTGTGTGTTAATGAGTGGTTGCCGAGTTAGGCCTGTGACTGCGCTACGGTTTGTGAACTTACCGGCATGATTTCGGGGCTTTCCGACCGCCGTCGGATGGCCCCATTTCATTTACGGGTTCTTGATCCGAACGCTTCTTTCGCCGGTTCGCCTCCGGCGTCCACGCCGGGATCACGCGCTTCGGCTAAGGCGGCTTTCCAGCACTTCGAACGGCACCCCGGCCTCGTCCTTTGCCGTGCGGATCACCAGCGACGTCTTCACGCTTGCGACGTTGTCGGCCGCTGTCAGTTCGCCCGTCAGGAAGCTCTGGAAGCTGCTCAGGTCGGGGGCGACGCATTTCAGCACGAAATCCACTTCGCCGTTCAGCATGTGGCATTCGCGGACCAGCGGCCATTCGTTGCAACGCGCCTCGAAGGCGGACAAGTCGGATTCGGCCTGGCTGCGAAGACCGACCATGGCGAAGACCTGCACCTCGAAGCCCAGTTCGCGGCTGTCCACCTGCGCGTGGTAGCCGCGGATGAAACCGGCCTCTTCAAGCGTGCGCATGCGGCGCAGGCAGGGCGGCGCCGAAATCCCGACCCTCTTGGCCAGTTCCACATTCGTCATCCGGCCATCGGCCTGAAGCTCGGCAAGTATCTTGCGGTCGATCGGGTCAAGCTTCGTGACAGCCATTCTGTGCCTCTCCTTATTGCGGCGACCGTAGTCAATCCCGCTGAAAGGCGCAATATTCTTTCGCTACGGCAACGTTGGCCTTTTCGAAAATTCATCGCGACGGGCGGCACGGGGCGCTTCCGGTTTCCGCCTTTTCCCTCCGCCGCGAACTGCCTATATGCACGCAGTCGCAAGCGAAGGGAAAGACAGATGGCCGAGACCAAACACACGCGCGTCCTCATCATCGGGTCCGGGCCCGCCGGCTATACTGCGGCCGTCTATGCCTCGCGGGCGATGCTGAACCCGGTGCTGGTGCAGGGCATCCAGCCGGGCGGGCAGCTGACCATCACCACCGACGTCGAGAACTGGCCCGGCGACGCCAGCGTCATGGGGCCCGACCTGATGGTCCGCATGGAAGCCCATGCGCGCGATGTCGGCACCGAGATCATCGGCGACATCATCACGTCGGTGGACCTGTCGCGCCGCCCGTTCACGGCGCAAGGCGACAGCGGCACGACCTACACCGCCGATGCGCTGATCCTTGCGACCGGCGCGCAGGCGAAATGGCTGGGCCTGCCGTCCGAGGAGAAGTTCCAGGGATTCGGCGTCTCGGCCTGTGCGACCTGCGACGGGTTCTTCTACCGCGGGCAATCGGTCGTGGTGGTCGGAGGCGGCAACACCGCGGTCGAGGAGGCGCTTTTCCTGACCAATTTCGCCGAGAAGGTGACGCTCATCCATCGGCGCGATTCGCTGCGGGCCGAGAAAATTCTGCAGGACCGATTGTTCAAGCATCCCAAGGTGGAGGTGCTGTGGGACCATGCGGTGGACGAGATCACCGGCACTGACGAACCGCTTGGCGTCGAAGCGGTGCGCGCGCGCCACGTGACCAGCGGTGCGATCACCGAGGTGCCTTGCAAAGGCGTATTCATCGCCATCGGGCACGCGCCCGCGTCGGAATTGGTGGCTGACAAGCTGGAAACCCATTCCGGCGGGTATGTGGTGACCAAGCCCGACAGCACGGCCACGTCGATCCCGGGGGTGTTTGCCGCAGGCGACCTGACCGACCACGTCTATCGGCAGGCCGTCACCAGTGCCGGGATGGGCTGCATGGCAGCGCTGGAGGCGGAACGCTTCCTCGCCGGCGAGAACGCCTGATGCAGCGTCCCCGAGCCGTGTCGGCCGGGTCTTGATTTGACTTCCGCGCGCAGCGGGATGTACCGCTGCGTCATGACCGGGCCCTTACGCACTTTGCGCCGCGAACTCGCTGCCTTGTTCCGGGCTATGATCGTTTCCGGTGCCGCCGTGCTGTCGCCCGGGCCCGGCGGCGTTTCCGGCGCGTCGCTATTGCCGGATGAGGCCGCCTGCAAAGTCGACTGCGCCTCGGTTGATCAGATCGCCCCGGCGCATGATGGTGCGGCTGCGGGCCCTGACGCGCTGGTCCCGCGCGCAGATCCTGCACGGGATTTTCTTGGGGATTACCTTGAGCCGACGCTGCCGCTGGACGCGGTCCTTCCGGTCGGGACGATGCCCGCTACAGAAACGCCGGAAGCGCCGCGCCGCTAGGCGCAGCGCCGCTGTCAGTGCACGTGTACAGGTTTCATGTCGTTCTGGCGCGCCAGCACGAAGGCCAGCTTCCGGCCGTTCACCAACGCCAGCCGATCGCCGTTGGCGGCGTGGACGGCATAGATGTCGCGCACGCCATCGATCTGGGCGCGAACCTGTTCCGGCAGATCGGCCACGTCAACCGGGCGGACGTATACGATGCGGTCCTGCGTGTCGTCGCCGACAAAATCCTGAGGGGTATCCATCACGAAACTCCTTTGCTGATCTCGATCCGCTGAAGCACTGTGTCGGGTGCGGCGCGGTGCAGGTCGATGTGCAACAGGCCGTTTTCCATCGATGCGCCCTGCACTTCGACCGCGTCAGCCAGCACGAAACTGCGCTGAAACTGGCGGGCCGCGATGCCGCGGTGCAAGAACGTTCGCTCGCTGCCATCGTCGCGCTGTCGGCCACGGATCACAAGTTGACGGTTCTCAACGGTGATCGACAGGTCGTCCTCGGCGAAACCGGCCACGGCCAGCGTTATCCGATAGGACCGTTCCGAGGTCTGTTCGATGTTGTAGGGAGGATAGCCGTCATTTCCGGTCTTGGCCGTATGTTCGACCAGCCGTTCCAGTTGCTCGAACCCGAGCAGGAAGGGGTGCGTCCCCAAAGTGAGTTTTGTCATCGACACGTCCTTGAGAAAGCGACAGTGCATCGGCCCCGAACCTTCGGCGGCTTGGCGTAGATATGGGCACCTCGCGACGGTGTTGCAAGAACGGCCCGCGCGACAAGGCTTTTCAGGCGCGGCTTTTTTGGATAGCGTTTGAACTCTGGGCAGGGCGACGAGGCGCGTGCATGAACGCTTTCGGACAGATGACGCATAACGACGTGCTGCGGGTGAAGCTGGAAGTGCTGCGCCGCGAGCATCGCGATCTGGATGACGCCATCCACGCGCTAGAGGAATCGGCGCGCGGCGATCACCTGACCCTGCGCCGCCTGAAGAAGCAGAAACTGCAACTGAAGGACCGCATCAGCGCGATCGAGGACCAGTTGCTGCCCGACATCATCGCCTGATCCGCTCCCCCCGAAGCGGACGCCGCCGGACACGATGCCCCGACGCGATTGCAGCCGTGGACCGACCCTGTATAGATGCAGCCCTGGACCGGAAGAGGCAGGAGCGCAATGACGCAGGCAGTTGTAGGGATCATCATGGGCAGCCAGTCGGACTGGCCGACCATGCGGCATGCCGCCGACATCCTGGACACGCTTGGCGTGCCCTACGAGACGCGGATCGTATCGGCGCACCGCACGCCGGACCGGCTGTGGGATTATGGCCGCGGCGCGGTGGCGCGCGGACTGAAGGTGATCGTCGCGGGCGCGGGTGGTGCGGCGCACCTGCCCGGCATGATGGCCTCCAAGACGCGCGTGCCGGTGGTGGGCGTCCCGATCCAGACCAAGGCCCTCGGGGGTGTCGACTCGCTCTATTCCATCGTGCAGATGCCACGCGGCTTCCCGGTTGCCACCATGGCGATCGGCGTGGCGGGTGCGGTCAACGCCGGGCTGATGGCGGCGGGAATACTTGCGACACAGGACCCGGCGCTGGCCGAACGGCTCGATGCGTGGCGCGCCGATCTTGCCGCGTCCATTCCCGAGGTGCCGGAAGATGACTGACGCCCTGCCCCCCGGATCGACCATCGGCATTCTGGGCGGCGGGCAGCTGGGCCGGATGCTTGCGCTGGCCGCCGCGCGGCTTGGTCTGCGCGCGCATGTCTATGACCCCGCGCCGGACGGACCCGCGCAGCAGGTTTGCGCTGCTGCCACAATCGCGGCGTGGGACGATGTGGAGGCGCTGGACCGCTTCGCGCAGGCCGTCGACGTGGTCACCTACGAATTCGAGAACATCCCGACAGCGGCGCTTGACCGGCTGGAGGGGCACCGTCCGATCCGGCCCGGTCGGAGGGCGCTGGCCGTGTCACAGGACCGGCTGACGGAAAAGCGCTTCCTCAATGATCTGGGGCTGGCGACCGCACCTTTCCGCGATGTGACCGGGCAGGACGATCTGGCCGCCGCGCTGAAGGAGATCGGTGCGCCTGCGATCCTGAAGACCCGGCGCTTCGGGTATGACGGCAAGGGACAGGCGCGCATCATGCCCGGCGACGACGCTGGCGCGGCGCTCGAAAGCCTCAAGGGCGCCCCCGCGATCCTCGAGGGCTTCGTCGATTTTTCACACGAGGTGTCCGTGATCGGCGCGCGCGGCCTTGGCGGGCAGGTCGCATGTTTCGACCCCGGCGAGAACCTGCATGAGGACGGCATCCTGCGCACGACCACCGTTCCCGCGCGGTTGTCCACCGCACAGCGCACCGACGCGGTTCTGCTGGCGGCGCGCATACTGAACGCGCTTGATTATGTCGGCGTCATCGGAGTGGAACTGTTCGTGACCCGCGCCGGGCTGGTGGTGAATGAGATCGCGCCGCGGGTGCACAATTCCGGGCACTGGACGCAGAATGCCTGCGTCGTCGACCAGTTCGAACAACATGTCCGCGCTGTGGCGGGCTGGCCGCTAGGCGACGGAACGCGCCATGCCGACGCGGTGATGGAGAACCTGATCGGCCATGACGCGAACCAATGGCCCGATCTTGCCGCAACGCCGGGCAGTGCGGTGCATCTTTACGGCAAGGCCGAGGCGCGGGACGGCCGCAAGATGGGCCATGTAAACCGGGTCACGCCGCTGCGCTAGGCTATCAGGCGTTCGGCCAGCGGTGTGGCGAGGTAGGTGAACCGCCCGCCTGCCATAGTGCCGCCGATCCGGCCCGTGTCCGCCTTGAGGATCACCAGATCGGCCCGTAGCCCTTCGGCGATCCGGCCCCGGTCGGTCAGCCCCATCAGCCGCGCCGGTCCTTCCGACACCAGCCGCCACGCCTGCACGACATCGCAGATCCCGGCTTCGGTCAGGGCCCGGACGGCGAGGCGCGGCGCGGGGTAGTGGTAGTCCGAGGCCAGCGCATCGCACAGCCCGGCGGCCACCACCTCGCGCGCGCTGACCTTGCCCGCATGGCTGGCGCCGCGCACCACGTTGGGCGCACCCATCACGATCCCGTCGCCTGCCGCGCGGGCCGCGCCTGCGACCTCCAGCGTTTCTGGAAATTCGGACAGGTGCGCCCCGATGGCCCGGTACCACGCGCGGTCCGCAGGGGTGCGGTCGTCATGGCTGCCGATCCGCACACCGCGTTTCAGAAGTCGCGCCGCAAGCGCGGTCACGGCCTGCGGCACCTCGGCGCTGCGTGCCTCGAGGCCGCGCAGCAGCGCGAGATGCGCCTCCGGGCTGCGGCCGCTTTTCAGCGCCTGCCCGGTCAGCCGCGGCGGCGTGCGCCCGGCCGCCAGCCGGTCATGCGGCAGATGATCGTTGAACACCACATGGCCGATTCCGCCCTCTTCGATCAGCGCCTCGGCCTGCGGGAAATCGTCGATCACGTGGGTTTCCAGCCGTAACTGGAGTCGCAGGTCGGTGGCCACGCGGGGCGACGCCGCCTGCCATGCGGCGACAAGGCGAGCGGCGAAGTCCGGTCCGCGCATCCCGCCTTCCCAGCTGAAGAACTGCGCCAGAAGCGCGGTGGTGATTCCGTTGGCGGCCAGCTCTGCTTCGGTGGCCAGCACGCCCTCGTCCATCGCAGGCAGCGCGCCGCGCCGCACGGCCACGTGCCTCTCGAAGCCGTCGCCGTGGATGTCCACGATACCGGGGCAGATCGTCCATCCGGTCAGGTCCACGCGGCGGCCGCCCGAGGCGCCTTCCACGATGCGGCCGTCCGCGACGCAAAGCGGCGCGTGGTCCAGCCCGTCCGGGCGCAGTACGGCGGCGCCGTGGAAATCAAGATCAAGGCCGGGAGTCATGACCGCGATGTGCCCGCTCGGCGCTGGTTGCGCAAGCCTTGTCGCACCTTCATAGATGGCCCATGCGACCGACCCGACCCCGCCTTGCCGTGCGCGCCGTCCTTCTGCACGAAGGGCAGCTTCTGCTGGTCAACGCCTATCCGGACGGGCGCAGCGACCTGTGGTGCGCACCGGGCGGCGGGGTGGAGCCCGGCGCATCTCTGGCCGACAACCTGCGCCGCGAGGTGGCCGAGGAAACCGGCCTTGCCATAGCGCCCGGCCCGCTGTGCCATGTCGCGCAGTTCCACGACCCAGAGAGCGGGTTCCACCAGGTGGAGCTGTTCCTGCTGGCCCGGATCACCGGCGGCGTGCTCGATCCGAAATGGCGCGATCCCGAAGGGATTGTGACCGAGCGGCGGTTCTTCTCGCCGGCCGCGCTGCGCGAGGTGCGCTTCAAGCCCGACTGCCTGCCGGATCTGGCCTTCGGTACGCCGCCCCTGCTCAGCCCCGGCGCGTTCGAACGGATGGCGAGATGACGGCGATGCCCACCCCGCCCAGCACCAGCGCAGCGGCAATGGCGAAGCGCAGCGTCAGCACCTCGCCGAGGAACAGCATTCCGCCCGCCATGGCGATGATAGGTACCGTCAGTTGCAGCACCGCTGCAGCGCTTGACGGTAGCGAAGGCAGCAGCCTGTACCACAGCGCGTAGCCCAGACCTGACGTCACCCCGCCTGACAGCACTGCCAGCAGCGCGCCGGGCGGCGTGATCCCGTCCAGCCCGGTCAGCGCCAGCACCGCGAGCCCTGCTGGCAGCGCCAGGACGAAGCTGCCTGCGGTCACCGCTAGCGGGTCGGTCCCGCCCCGGCCCATCAGCGAGAAAAGTCCCCAGCCCACCGCCGCGAAGGCCATGAGCGCGGCCCCTGCCGGTGAAGGCGCGGCGCCGCCCGCGGGCCAGAGCAGCCAGGCCAGCCCCGCGAAGGCCAGCGCGGCGCCGATCCAGTGGCGCGGCGGTACCGCTTCTTCCATCCACAGCCCGCCGGCGAACATGGTGATCTGCACCCCGCCGAACAGGATCAGCGCGCCGAGCCCGGCATCGAGCGAGACATAGGCGAAGGAAAACCCCAGCACGTAGACTGCTAGCGCGGCGGCGTTGCGCCAGCGCAGACTGCCCGCCAGCCGCGCACGGCCGCCCCGCGCCCGCAGCACCAAAAGCCCGAGCACCACCGCGCCCGAGGCAAGGCGCAGCGCGGCGAAGCTGGCAGGGCCGGTATCCCAGGTGATAAGTGCCATGCGGTTCAGCACGGAATTCGCGGCGAAGGCCAGCATCGTGACCCCGCAGGCAAGGGCCAGTCCCGGCGCGGACACGGGAGGGCGGGTCATACGGTGTCGAACGGTTCCGGATAGACCAGCGTCAGCTGTGCCTTCGCGGTGTCGGGCCGGATCGGAAACAGCCCGGTGAATTCGCTTGGATAGGGCGATGTCAGTTGTGCCGGGCCTTGAAACACGAAGCCGTGTCGCGAATAGAAGTTCTTGTCGCCGACGACGACCACCGCCGCGAAATGGCGCTGCCGGGCCTGATCGAGCGCGTAGGTCACAAGCTGGCTGCCGATTCCCTTGCGCTGGTCTTCGTTGCGCACGCAGACCGGGGCGAGCGCGAGCCAGCCTTCCGGCGCATCGAGCCGGGACAGGCAGATATAGCCCACCAGCCCGTCCTCGCCGACCGCCACAAGTTCGAGCGCGGTGCGTTGCGCCTGCCGCAGGGCACGCACCAGCATCAACTCGTTCGCCTGACCGAAGGTCGAAACGAGAAGCACCGAAAGATCGGTTTCATCGGCGTCGCTGAGCAATCGGATCTTCAACATGGGCCTTTCACCAGACATTCGTATTCAAGGCCAAGCGCACGCGCGGTTCAACCGTAACTGCGACTCGGGGCGCTGACTTCTGGCGCGGCTAATCGCGCGGGGCAAGCGCGGTCGCGCGTGCGAAGACCGGGGCGCTGACCGCGCCAAGGCCGAGGAACACCAGCACCACCCACGCGAGCCAGCCCAGCACGGGGAGCAGCGCCACCAGCCCGGCGACGGCCGCGCCCAGCACCGCAAGGCCTGCCTTGTGCAGCGTCGCCTCGGGAATCGGCCGTCCGGTGGCGCGCCACAGGCCGACGCCCAGAATATAGCTGCCTGCGACATAGCCCGCGAAGATCATCGCCGCCAGAAGCGCAAGGGCCACCGGGACCAGCAGCAGCCCGATCACCGTGACGGCCAGCACCACGACTGCCCCAACCAGCGCCGACATGGCGACGAACCCGGCCAGCATGCAGCCGAAGGGATGCGCCAGCGCTCGCGCCCGGATCGCCGCCACCCGCTGCGGTGCGATAGCCACGGCGGCGGCGGCGCAGGTGGCCACCACCAGCACGCCAACCGCGAAACCACCGATCGCAGCGACTAGGCTACGCCGTCCGACCTCTTGCATTGCGGCGGGGAGGTCCGTGCGCTCCGCCGCCTCCTCCAGCTCGCGGATGCTCACACGGGCAGGGTCTGCCACCGACGCTGGAACGCTAACGCCGTCTGGATCGTCGGAATAGAGCGTCACTGCGCCGGCCACCCGCGCCTCCGGCCCGAAGCGCAGATCCTCCACCGCCGCGACCAGATCGCCGCCGATCGACGCGTCGAGCATCAGTGTGCCCGCCGCAAGCAGCGCACTTCCGGCGATATCGGCCGTGATCCCGATTTCGGACCCGGTGGCGCGGAGGTTGCCGCCGACCGGTGCCGCCACCGACAGGTCCGCCCCGGCAAGGCTGGCCGAACCACCGATCGATGCGGTGACAGTTACAGCATAGCCTGCGGCATAGGCGTTGCCGTCCACCTGCCCGCCCAGGTCCACGATCCGGCCGGCCATGTGCGCCGAGCCTGCCACCGGCGCGCGCAGGCTGACGCGCTCGCCCGCGGCAAACAGATCGCCGGGCACCGGGTCGGTGGCCATGACATTGCGCCCGCCGGCATAGCTGTCGCCGCCCACCCGGAGCGTCGCGCCGTCATCACCGGACTGCGCGGTCGCGGGAAGCGCAGCGGACAGGAAGAGAATCACGAGGATGGTCAACATGGGGCGCATGGTCAGGACCCGGGGTCAGAGTGGTTTGAGGGGAGCGTCGCAGCCGCGTCCGGCGGCGCCAGAAGCGCGCAGACCAGTTGCGACGGATCAAGCCCGGTGCGGCGCGACAGGTCGGCCAGTCGGGTGCGCTGCGGACGGGGCAGTTGCAGCAGCCGCACCGGCGCGTCCGGCGGTGCGGGGCAGCGCGGTGGCGGCGGCAGCCCATCGCCGTTCAGCGCGGCTGTCAGCATCACGCGCACCGTGTCCATCAGGCGGCGGCCGCGGCTGCGCGCCTGCCGCTGCCGGACATGGCGCAGCACCGGGGCGGACAGGCGGATGGGAAGCGCGCGGCGAGGGTCTTTGCGGGACATAGGGCCAGCCTTTCGGGTGTGGCATAAGCATACGCTGACCTGCCTGCGGCCGCGACAGGGAATCCGGCCCCGCCGGATCAGGGCGCACAAAAAAGGGGCCGCCCGAAGGCGACCCCCTGATCTGTGTGACCGAAGTCACGGGCGATGATTACATCATGCCGCCCATGCCGCCCATGTCGGGCATGCCGCCACCGGCATTCGCGCCTTCCTTCGACGGCTTGTCGGCCACCATCGCTTCGGTGGTGATCAGCAGGCCTGCGACCGAGGATGCATCTTCCAGAGCGGTGCGAACGACCTTCGCGGGGTCGATCACGCCGTAGCTGAACATGTCGCCATATTCTTCGGTCTGCGCGTTGAAGCCGAAGGCCGCGTCGTTGCTTTCGCGGATCTTGCCGGCCACGACGGCGCCGTCGACGCCCGCGTTCTCGGCGATCTGGCGCAGCGGTGCTTCCAGCGCCTTGCGGATGATCGCGATGCCAGCGTTCTGGTCGGAGTTCGCGCCGGTCAGACCTTCGAGAACCTTGCCGGCCTGTACGAGAGCGACGCCACCGCCGACGACGATGCCTTCCTGAACCGCGGCACGGGTTGCGTTCAGCGCGTCATCGACGCGGTCCTTACGCTCTTTCACCTCGGTTTCGGTCATGCCGCCGACGCGGATCACGGCGACACCGCCGGCCAGCTTGGCAACACGTTCCTGCAGCTTCTCGCGGTCGTAGTCCGAGGTGGTTTCCTCGATCTGCTGACGCACCTGGCTGACGCGGGCTTCGATTTCAGCCTTCTCGCCTGCACCATCGACGATGGTCGTCTCGTCCTTGGTGATCGACACTTTCTTGGCCGAGCCGAGCATGTCCATCGTGACATTCTCGAGCTTCATGCCGAGGTCTTCGCTGATGACCTGACCGCCGGTCAGGATCGCGATGTCCTGCAGCATCGCCTTGCGGCGGTCGCCGAAGCCCGGTGCCTTCACGGCTGCGATCTTCAGACCGCCACGCAGCTTGTTGACGACGAGGGTCGCCAGCGCTTCGCCTTCAACGTCTTCAGCGATGATCAGCAGCGGCTTCTGCGACTGGATCACCGACTCGAGCAGCGGAACCATCGGCTGGAGCGAGGACAGCTTCTTCTCGTGCAGCAGGATCAGGCAGTCATCCAGCTCGGCGATCATCTTGTCCGAGTTGGTGACGAAGTAGGGGCTCAGGTAGCCACGGTCGAACTGCATGCCTTCGACAACGTCGGTCTCGGTCACGGTGCCGCGGTTTTCCTCGACGGTGATGACGCCGTCATTGCCGACCTTCTGCATCGCGTCCGCGATCTGACGACCGATTTCGGCTTCGCCGTTCGCCGAGATGGTGCCGACCTGGGCGACTTCCTCGGTGCCGGTCACGTCACGTGCGGCGGCCTTGATCGCGTCGACGACTTTCAGCGTGGCCAGATCGATGCCGCGCTTCAGGTCCATCGGGTTCATGCCGGCGGCAACCGCCTTCATGCCTTCCTTGACGATGGCCTGGGCCAGAACGGTCGCGGTCGTGGTGCCGTCGCCCGCTTCGTCATTGGTGCGGTTGGCCACTTCTTTGACCATCTGGGCGCCCATGTTCTCGAACTTGTCTTCCAGTTCGATTTCCTTGGCGACGCTGACACCGTCCTTGGTGATGCGCGGCGAGCCGAACGACTTGTCGATGACGACGTTACGGCCCTTCGGGCCGAGCGTCACCTTGACGGCATCGGCCAGGATGTTGACGCCCTTGAGCATCCGGTTCCGGGCGTCGATGTCGAATTTCACTTCCTTGGCGGACATGTGATGTGCTCCTTAAATTTTTGGTTTAGGAAAGGGTATGACGCGCGCCGGTAGTCAGGCTGCGGCCGCCGCTGCATCGTCGGTGATCACACCGAGGATGTCGCTTTCCTTCATGATCAGCAGCTCTTCGCCGTCGACCGTGACCTCGGTGCCGGACCACTTGCCGAAGAGAACCTTGTCACCTGCGCTGACAGCCATCTCGATCAGCTCGCCGCTGTCCTTGCGGGCGCCTTCGCCGCACGCGATGACGATGCCTTCGGCCGGCTTTTCCTTGGCGCTGTCGGGGATGATCAGACCGCCCTTTGTTTTCTCGTCGGATTCGACGCGGCGGACCAGAACACGATCGTGAAGCGGTTTGAATGCCATCTTCTGAGACTCCTTAGCTCAGTGTTTCTCCCTCGTTATCACTCAGTCGGTCGAGTGCTAACGAGATGGCAGATAGCCATGCGCGCAGCGGGCGTCAAGCACCGGGTGCGGCGAAAATGTCAGGCATCCGAGTCGAACAGCGCGGCGAACCCGTCAATCGCGTCTTCGGGCGTGGACCAGTCGCAGACAAGTCGCGCGGTCAGCGGCGCGTCGGGGTCGTCGCCATCCAGCGTGCCAGACCACAGATAATAGCTTGCACCGGCCGCATGCAGCCGCTGGTGGATCACGCGGGGCCAGTGCGCGAACAACATGTTCGCCTGCACTGCGTGGTCGGGAAGAATCCCGCGTCCAAGCAGCGCCGCGGCCAGCCGGTCTGCGGCGCCGTTGGCCCGCGCGGCAAGCTCCAGCCACAGATCGTCCGCAAGATAGGCGTGCATCTGCGCGGACAGATATCGATGCTTGGAAAAAAGGTGTGCTGCGCGTTTGCGGCGCAGTTCGAACTCCCACGCCTTCTCGGGATCGAACAGCACGACGGCCTCCACGCCCATCAGCCCGTTCTTGGTGCCGCCGAAGCTCAGCGCGTCGATGCCGACCTTCCACGTCATCTCGGCCGGGGTGCAGCCCAGCCGCACCAGCGCATTGGCGAAGCGTGCCCCGTCCATGTGGACCGGCAGGCCGAAGTCGCGCGCCACGCCGGTCAGCGCGTGCAGTTCGTCAAGGCTGTACACCGTGCCCGCTTCGGTCGCCTGCGTGATCGACACCGGCCCGCGCTGCACCCCGTGCACGCCACGCGACTGTTCGGCGCCGATCGTCGCGCGCAACGCGTCCGGGTCCATCTTGCCGCCCGCGCCGTCCACCAGCGTCAGCTTTGCGCCGCCGGTGTAGAATTCGGGCGCGCCGCACTCGTCCTCCTGGATATGGGCGTGCCGGGCGCAGAACACCGTCTGCCAGGGCTGCGACAGGCATCCCAGAATCAGCGCATTGGCCGCCGTGCCCGTCGCCACGAGGTGCACCGCGGCCTCCGGTGCCTCGAACAGTGCGCGGATGCGGGCGCGCACGGCATCCATCAGCGGGTCAGCGCCATAGGGCGCGGCATAGCCTTCGTTGGCCTCGGCCAACGCGGCCATCACGCGCGGGTGCACGGGGCCGGTATTGTCGGACGCGAACTGCATCACTGGTCCTCGATGATATGGTCTTCCCAGTCTTCTTCCGGCACCTCGTATTCCGGCACCGTCCAGCCCTGCACAGACACACCCGCGTCGTGGACACTGTCCGGCGTGCCCGACAGCAGTGGATGCCACGCATAAAGCTTGCGGCCCTCGTGCAGAAGTTTGTAGGCGCAGGTCCTCGGCAGCCAGTAGGCGACCTCGTGCAGCGTGGATGGCTTCAGCACAACGCATTCCGGCACGAACTGGCGCCGCGTCTCGTACTGACCGCACCGGCAGGTCTCGTCGTCCAGAAGACGGCAGGCGACCCGGGTGAAGAACACCTCACCGGTATCGGCGTCCTCCAGTTTGTTCAGGCAACACTTGCCGCAGCCGTCGCACAGCGCTTCCCACTCGCGTTCGGTCAGTTTGTGCAGTGGGAATCGTTCCCAGAAGCGCGGGCGCAGGCCGTCCCGGTCGATCGGATCATCTGCCATCATCGCCCTCCCGCTCCGGCGCCTCACAGCGCCGCGAGTATCTCGCGTGCGCGGGTGCTGTCACGGTCCATCTGCGCGATCAACCCGTCCACTCCGTCGAATGTCATCTCTGGGCGCAGGAAGTCGACCAGTGCCACCGACACGGGCGCGCCGTAGAGATCGCCGCCGAAATCGAACAGGAATGTTTCAAGGTTCGCGGTGTTCACACCGAACATGGGCCGCACGCCAAGAGAAGCCACCCCGTGATAGCTGCCGCGATGCGGCCCCTCCAGCACGTCGACCAGCACGGCATAGACCCCGAAGGCCGGCGGGTGCAGCCCGTCCAGCGACATGTTCGCGGTTGGATAGCCGAGCGTTCGCCCGCGCTTCTCGCCGTGCAGGACAGGCCCTTCGATCCTGTGCCAGTGCCCCAGCATCGCGGCCGCGTCGCGGGGGCGCCCGGCGCTCAGCGCGGCGCGTATGCGTGTTGAGGACACAGGATCGCCGGTTTCGAAACTCTGCAGGTCCGCTACCGTCACTCCGAAGCCGAGTTCAGCGCCAAAGCGCACCAGATCGTCCGCCGTGCCAAGCCGCCCTTTGCCGAAGCAGAAATCGGCCCCCACGACCACGTGCGCGAGCCCGAGGCCCTGCGCCACCACGTCGCGCGCGAAGGCTACGGCGCTCAACTGCGACAAGGCTGCGTCGAAGGGCAGCGAAAAAAGCAGGTCAACGCCGATCTTGTCCAGCCGGTGTGCCTTGGCTCCCGGCGTCATCAGCCGGAAGGCCGGGGTGTCGGGGCGGAAGAATTCGCGTGGGTGCGGGTCGAAGGTGACCACCCCCAGAGGCGCGCCCAGCCGCGTGGCGGCCTCGCGCGCCAAACCGATCACCGCCAGGTGGCCCAGGTGCACGCCGTCGAAATTGCCGATAGCGGCACTGGCACCGCGGGCGTCGTCCGGCAGGTCGGTATGGCGTGTGAAGCTCCGCATCGGCGGTGGCGTATCCTATCCCCGGGTCGGTGCCAACACCGTCGCGTCGCCGCGCACCACGATCTTTTCGCCGATCCGCGCTTCGCACTGGAACGATACGCGCTTCTTCTCGGCGATGATCTCGGCGACCGTTACGGTTGCCGTCACCTCGGCACCCAGCGGAACCGGGGCGAGAAATTTCAGGTTCTGGCCAAGATAGATCGTCCCGTGACCGGGCAGGCGTTCGCCCAGCAATGCAGAGAACAGGCTGCCCACCAGCATCCCGTGTGCGATGCGCTGCCCGAAGATTGACGCCGCTCCGGCCATGTCGTCCAGATGGATCGGATTGCGATCCTCGCTGACCTCCGCGAAGGCCCGCACCGTCGTATCGTCGATCACCTTTGTCAGGCTGCGGGACATGCCCACTTCAAGGTCCTCCAGAAAGACCGTGCCTATCTTGTCTTCGCTCATTTTCGTTCCCTCCCCAGATTGGTCGCGCATCATTATTGCGTGGCTGCTGCGCCAGCCACGCGGCCTCTCACCGCAGGTGGCCGATGGAATAGCGCGCGGCAAGGCGTTCTTGCTTCAGGTAGGCGTCAAGGCGCGCGGGTTCCGGTTGTGTACGCGTGCCGGTCTGCTCGGCCACAAGCCCGCCGGTAACGAACAGGAAATCCAGATCCTCACCCATCGCGCCGGCAAGGTCGGTGCCCGGCCCGTCCCCGATGGCAAGGATGCGGGCGTCCTGTACCGGGGCAAGCGCGGCAAGCCGGCGGCGCGCCAGATCGTAGATCGGCGGGTGCGGCTTGCCAAAATAGAGGCTCTCGCCGCCCATCTCGGTGTAAAGCTGTGCTAGCGCCCCCGCGCAGTAGATCCGCGTGTCGCCCTTGTCCACGACGATGTCCGGGTTGGCGCAGAGCAGCTTCAGTCCCTTGGTCTTGGCCAGCAGAAGCTGCGCCCTGTAGTCGTCCGGCGTCTCGGTGGAATCGTCCAGCAGGCCGGTGCAGGCGATGCCCTCGGCCTCGTCCAGCGGCACGAGCGTGAAGTCCGGTTCGGGCAGGTCGTCCGCGAGATCGGTGAAGAAGGTCAGGTCGCGCTCCGGACCGAGGTGAAAGACCTTCTTGCCGACGATGCCGCGCAGCAGCGCCGCCTGTGCGCTGTCGCCCGAGGTGACGATGTCGTCCCAGCAGTCACGCGGCGCGCCCAGCATGTCGAGCTGCTCTGCCACCTGTCCGCGCGGTCGCGGCGCGTTGGTCAGAAGCATGACCTTTCCCCCGTCTCGCCGGAACTTCTGAAGCGCGCGGACCGCGTCGGGGAATACTGCCACGCCATTGTGCAGGCATCCCCAGAGATCGCAGAAGACGGCGTCATACTCGGCGGAAATCTCGGACAACGTCTCGACGATGCGGGTCATGGGAACCTCGGGTTTGGGAACCCGACAGGGCCGGGCCGGAAAACGGAAATCAGAAGACGGCGGCGCGCAAGCAAGTGGCCCTCCGCCGTCTCTATGCCAAAGACCGCCCGTGCTGACCAGCCGTGCCGCGTGTGCAGGCCCGACTGGCCAGCGACGGGCGCACTGTTTGCCACGCGGCGGCGGGCGAGCGCGGGCAGCCGGGCCGCACCGGATCCCGCCGCTCCCTTCGCCAGGCGCTTGCACGGTTTTGTCAACGGCCGCGCCGGACCCGCGTGCTACCCTTCCCCCATCGACTTGAAACGGAGCGCGACATGACCATTCCCACGCGGCGCAAGGCCAGCGATTTCGATCCCCGGATTCTCGAGATTTTCGACGGCTACGTGCATGGCCGAATGACCAAGCGGGAGTTCATCTCGCAGGCCGGCAAATACGCCGCCGCGGGGGTGACAGGCGCCATGATCCTCGACCAGCTTTCGCCGAACTACGCGTTCGCGCAGCAGGTGGCCCCCGATGACCCGGCGATCGAAACTTCGATCGAAAGCTATGAAAGCCCGGACGGGCACGGCACGATCCGCGGCCTGATGGCCCGGCCCGCAGGCGCCGACGGGCCGCTGCCGGCCGTGCTGGTCGTGCACGAGAACCGGGGCCTCAACCCCTATATCGAGGATGTGGTGCGCCGCGCGGCAAAGGCCGGTTATCTCGCCTTCGGGCCCGACGGGCTCAGCCCGCTGGGCGGCTATCCCGGCACCGACGAGGAGGGCCGCGAAATGCAGCGAAGCCTCGACGGCGCAAGGCTTATGGAGGATTTCTTCGCCGCCTTCGAACACCTGCGCGACCATCCGGGCAGCACCGGGCGCGTCGGCGCGGTGGGTTTTTGTTACGGCGGCGGGGTCTGCAATGCGCTCGCGGTGGCGTATCCCGACCTCGCCGCCTCGGTGCCGTTCTACGGGCGTCAACCGTCGGCCGAGGACGTCCCATCGATCGAGGCGCCGCTGATGATCCACTATGCCGGGCTGGACGAACGGATCAACGCGGGTTGGGATGCCTATTCCGACGCGCTGAAGTCCAACCAGAAGCAGTTCAGCGTTCATTTCTACCCGGATGTGAACCACGGGTTCCACAACGACACGACCCCCCGCTACGACGAGGCGGCGGCGATGCTGGCCTGGGACCGGACGCTGAACTTCTTCGCCAACACGCTGACCTGACACCGTGTGCGGCGGGGTCGGCAGCGGCGCCGCGCGCAATGGCGCCGGGACAGCACGGGACGGTGGCGGGGCCCGGCGTCAGCGCCGGGCGAGGAAACTCAGACGCATCAGCGCGCGTTCGATCATCGCGCCCTGCGGTGCTGTCGCCCCGCCGGACCGCAGTGCGAGGTCGGTGTCCAGCAGGGTTGCCAGCGCGTCCTCCAGCCGGGCGCGCCCCCATTGCCCGGCCTGCCGCTGCATCCGGTCCCGGCGCGGGCCGTAAACCGGCGGTCTCAGCACACCTATGCCCTGTGAAGGTCCGCCGGGATGGGACGCGATGGCGTGCAGCGTGCGGAAATGCCGGGTCGCGCCGATCGCCATCGTCACCGGCGCGATGCCCTGCGCCTGCAGCCGGTTCAACGTCGGGCCAAGCTGGTCCGGGCGGCCTTCGGCCACAGCGTTCAGCATCTCGTCCAGTTCCGCCTCCACCGAAAGTGGGGCCACGGCGGCGATGTCGTCCGCACTGACCGGTTCGGGGTCGTCCAGCTTGTAAAGCGCGAGCTTCTCGACCGTGCGGGCGAAATCGCCGGGATCGAGCGTCTGCGCCAGCGCGGTCAGGTCGGCCAGCGCCGGGGCAGGCAGGTCGCGGAGCCCGATGCGGGCGATCACCGCCTCGATCTCGGCCCGGCTGGGCGGGTCCGCATAAACGGCGGCGGCGACCGCGTTGCGGTGCCCCTCGAACAGCTTGCGCAGCGCGTTGCCCTTGGTCAGGTTTCCGGCCGTCAGGACAAGCTGCGCATCGCCGGGCTGCCAGTCGTCCAGAACCGCGGCAGCGGGTTTCGCGGCGGCCTCGGTCGCTTCTTCGACGAAGACGACGCGCGGCCCGGGGAAGAAACCCTGCGCGCGCACCGCGTCGGACAGCGCGGCCGGATCGCCGCGCAGGTCCTGCGGCGCAAGCCGGGTCAGGCGCATTTCGGCGGGCCCGTCGGGGCCGATCAGTGCTGCGATGACCTGCTCGCGGCGCAGCGCGCAGCGCATCGGGTCCGGGCCGTAGATCAGGATGCCGGCGCGGCCCGGATCCGGCTTGCCGAAGAACGCCGCGGCATCGCGGGCCGACAGCTTCACCGCGCGAGCTCCGGTGCCACAAGCAAGTCCGCAACGATCTTGTCCGCGAGGATGACCATCAGGCGTTCATAGGCGTCTTCCTCGGCGGCACCGGTGGCAAGCGCTGTGCCGATGGCGGAATAGCTATTGAACCCGTCCACCCGGCCGGTGGCGGCGGGCTGGCCCGTCGCTGCGTCGGCCAGAGTGTAGGCCACGGTGCCGATCAGGTTGAACCGGTTGGTGGACTGCGCCGTGGTGATCGCGACCCGTTCGGATGTGACACCCAGCACCGTTGTCAGCCGGTAGCGGGCATTGCTGCCGGGCGCGCCCAGCCGGTCCTGAAGCGCCTCGGTCAGCGTAAACCCGAGGCTGCCGCCGGATTGTACCACCTCCACAGTGCCGTCGAGCGCGGCGCCTGTGCTGCCGGGCGCGTAGACCGGGGTAAAGCCGCAGCCCGCAAGAGACGCTGCCGCAAAGCTGACGAGGCCGACCAGAAGGGCGCGTCGGCCACGACGCGCAGGCCGACCGGAGCGCGAGACGCGCGGGGTCTGCGGGTCAGACCACGACATTGACGATGCGGCCCGGCACCACGATCAGCTTTTTCGGCGCACCGCCTGCCAGCGCCTTCTGCACGGCGACATCGGCAAGCGCGAGCTTCTCGATCTCGGCCTTCGGCATATCCTTCGCGACCGTCAGTTCCGACCGGCGCTTGCCGTTGACCTGAATGGGCAGGGTCACGGTGTCGTCCACCAGCAGAGCCGGGTCGGCCTCGGGCCAGGGCAGGCGGGCCAACAGGCCGGTGCCGCCCAGCATCGTCCAGACCTCTTCGGCGAGATGCGGGGTCATCGGCGCCATCAGGCGGGCGAGGATGCGCAGCGCGGCGGCGCGGTCGCTGGCGGGGGCGGCCGATTTCTGGATCGCGGCGGTGAACGCATAGAGCTTGGCCACCGAGGTGTTGAAGGCGAAGCCTTCGATGCCCTGCGTCACGTCGTGGATCGTGCGCGCCGCCAGCCGGGCCAGCGCCGCATCGGAGACCCCTTTCGGGGCCGCCTCCGCGCTGCTCTCGCCCGCCTGTGGCAGGCTCGGGGCCAGTTCGGATGCCATGCGCCAGACGCGGGCGAGGTGCTTGTGGGCGGCTTCGGCCCCTGCGTCGGTCCACTCCACGTCGCGTTCGGGCGGGCTGTCGGACAGCATGAACCAGCGCGCGGTATCGGCGCCGAAGCGGTTCACGATTCCCACCGGATCGACCACGTTCTTCTTGGACTTGGACATCTTGGCGGAAGGGACTGTTTCCACTGCCGTCCCGTCGGCAAGCCTGCCATCGGTCACGTCGGAAGGCAGATGATATACCGGGCGCCCCTGCGCATCGCGGGTCTGGTAGATCTCGTGCGTCACCATTCCCTGCGTGAACAGCGCGTCGAAGGGTTCCGCCGCCGTGCCCGGCAAGTGCCCGCAGATCGCCATCGCGCGGGCGAAGAATCGCGAATACAGCAGGTGCAGGATCGCGTGCTCCACCCCGCCGATATACTGGTCCACGTTCATCCAGTAGTCCGCCTCGGCCCGGTCGGTGGGCGTGGCCGCGCCGGGCGAGGTGAATCGCGCGAAATACCATGACGAGTCGACGAAGGTATCCATCGTGTCCGTCTCACGCTTTGCGGGCGCGCCGCAGGCCGGGCAGGGCACGTTGCGCCACGCGTCGTGCCGGTCGAGCGGATTGCCGGGACGGTCGAAGCTCACCTCTTCCGGCAGCTTGACCGGCAGGTTTTCCTTCTTCTCGGGCACCACTCCGCACGAATCGCAATGCACCACGGGGATCGGACAGCCCCAGTAGCGTTGCCGCGACAGGCCCCAGTCGCGCAGGCGGTACTGCGTGACGCCGGTGCCCCAGCCTTCGGTCTCGGCCTTGGCGATCGTGGCGGCGATCGCCTCGTCGCCCGTTGCTTCCGTCAGGCCGGTAAAGTGGTTGATCCAGCGGACCTTTTCGGATTTTGGCAGCACCAGCGCGGTGTCGGCGATCGGCTGAGGGTCGGTCAGCGCCTCGAAGGTCGCTGTCACCGGCAGGTCGTATTTCCGCGCGAAATCAAGGTCGCGCTGGTCGTGGGCGGGGCAGGCGAAGATCGCGCCGGTGCCGTAGTCCATCAGGATGAAATTGGCGATCCAGACCGGCAGGTGCCAATCCGGGTTCAGCGGGTGACGCACGCGCAGGCCGGTGTCCATCCCGCGTTTCTCGGCTTTTTCAAGCGCTTCTTCGGACGTGCCGGTGCGGCGGCAGTCGGCGCAGAAGGCGGCGAGGTCGGGGTTGTCCTTCTCCAGCGCCTTGGTCAGCGGATGGTCCGGCGACAGGCCGACGAAGGACGCGCCCATCAGAGTGTCCGGGCGGGTGGTGAACACCTCGATCCGGTCATGGTCGTGCGCGGGAGTTTCGAGCGCGAAACCGAAGCGCAGGCCGCGGCTCTGGCCGATCCAGTTCGCCTGCATCGTGCGGACCTTGTCGGGCCAGTTCTCGAGTCCGTCCAGAGCGGACAGAAGTTCTTGGGAAAAATCGGAAATCCGGAAGAACCACTGGGTCAGTTCGCGCCGTTCCACCAGCGCGCCCGAGCGCCAGCCGCGGCCGTCCTCGACCTGTTCGTTGGCCAGCACGGTCATGTCCACTGGATCCCAGTTGACCACGGCGGCCTTGCGGTAGACCAGACCTTTCTCAAGGAAATCAAGGAACAAGGCCTGCTGCTGGCCGTAATATTCGGGATCGCAGGTGGCGAATTCGCGGGACCAGTCGAGCGACAGACCGAGGCTGCGAAACTGCGCCTTCATGTTGGCGATATTGGCGTAAGTCCATGATCCGGGGTGGATTTTTCGTTCCATCGCGGCGTTTTCGGCGGGCAGGCCGAAAGCATCCCAGCCCATCGGGTGCAGCACGTTGAACCCGCAGGCCGCCTTGTAGCGCGCCACCACGTCGCCCATCGCGTAGTTGCGCACGTGGCCCATGTGCAGGTTGCCCGAAGGATAGGGAAACATTTCAAGCACATAGTACTTGGGGCGGGCCGGGTCGGCCTTGGCCTTGAAGACCTCTTCGGTGTCCCAGTGCTGTTGCCATTTGGCTTCGATGGCGGCGGGGTCGTAGCGGGACATGGGCGGGTTTCCTGTGTGGTCGGGCGTGTCGGGATCGTGTCGGAATCCAATATGAATCTCATATGAATCCCGTAGGACTCCGGCGCCGCCATCGGGCGCCGGGCGGTGCGGTCAGAGTTGTCCGTCGGCGAGGCGCAATTGCCTGGCGCGGGTCAGGATCGCGTCCTCGACCGCGCGGGTGGTTTCGGCGGCGGCGGGTCCGCTGCGCGTGGCGAGCGAGACGTTCAACGCGCGGGCATCGAGCGACGGGTCGCGCACGAACACGGTTGCGCGATAGGCGCGCCCGCCGCCCGGCGGCGTGCCGTAGCCGTAGACCAGCAGTCCGGTGAAAGGATCGGCGCGTTCCAGCGGCAGGAAGGACAGCACATCCTGCGCGGCGGTCCAGATGTAGCGGTTCACTTCCAGCGTGACGTTGGGATCGTCCCGGTTGTCGAACAGATCGAACAGAGAGGAGCCCGTTTCGGCCTCGGCCGGGATCGTGCTGTCGCTGGCGGGCACGCCGCCACAGCCAGAAAGGGCCAGCGCGGTGGCGGTCACGGCGGTCACGGCGGCGAGCCTTGCGGGCTTGGGTCGTGTCATGTCTGTCTTTCCCTGACGGTTCGCCGCAATCCCTAGCCTGCACGGCGCGCGCGGACAAGCGCAAGGCGCGGCGCGGCGGGTGCGGGGCGCCAGGGCAGGGGCGAGTATGGAGACGGAGGCTGCGCTGCACCGGGCGCCGCGCGGCCCGCAGGCTGAGGGGCGCGACCCGCCAGACAGGACTGTGGCAAACCTGCACCAATTTTAAGCCGTCGATGCCACAGGTTTTCCGCAATGCTTGTTTTGCCCGACCGAACGGTGGAATTAGGCTGCAACTCAAACGGGGTGGCCCGCTTGAGGATCACCTTAAATCCTACGAGGGAAACCACATGAAAAAGATTCTCCTTGCCTCGACCGCTCTGATCGTGTCGGCAGGCTTCGCATCGGCAGAAGTCGTCATCGGCGGCGACGGCTACATGGGTGTCGCATACGGCGACAACGGCAACCCGATCTTCGCAACGACCGACACCTCGGCCGATCAGGTTCCGGCCGGTTCGGGCAACAACTTCTCGAACTACAGCTTCGTCTATGACCTCGACGTCGACTTCAAAGCGTCGGGCACCTCGGACAGCGGCCTGACCTTCGGCGCAGCGGGCGACTTCGACGACCTCGGCGCATCGCAGGGTGCACGTGGCTGGGACAACTCGATCTTCATCTCGGGCGACTTCGGCACCCTGACCATGGGTGACATCGACGGCGCGGCAGAGAACGTGATCGGCGACCTCGCAGGCGTTGGCCTCTCGGGCCTCGGCGACTTCAACGAGAACATCTTCCTGATCGGCGCTGGCGCACAGCCCGCAGGCCCGGTTGCTCGTTACGACTACGCGATCTCCGGTCTGACCCTGTCGCTCGGCCTGTCTGACGACTCGGGCTACAACATCGGTGCAAGCTACGCGACCGACCTGTTCTCGGTTGGCCTGGCCTACGAAGATGTTGCTGATGGCGCGACCGTCACGCTGTTCGACATCGACGCTCTGGGCTCCACCGGCAGCACCGCGATCACCGCGACCGCACCGAACGGCGCATCGCAGATCATCGGCGCCGCATCGGTGACCTTCGCCAACGTGACCCTGAAGGGCGTGTACGGCCAGATCGACGTCGATGGCACCACCGTCGACACCTTCGACCAGTACGGTGTGTCCGCAGCGGCAGCCTTCGGCGCAGCATCGGTTTCGGCCTTCTACCGTGCCGTCACCACCGACTTCAAAGTTGCCGGCACCCCGGACAACGACTTTGAAGCCTACGGTCTGGGCGTTGCCTACGACCTCGGCGGTGGCCTGGCTCTGGAAGCCGGCGTCGCACAGGCAGACAGCGACCGGGCAGCGAACGCTCTGACCGTTGCAGACTTCGGTGTGTCGATCGACTTCTGATCCCAGCGATCACGGTTGAACGGAAAGAGCGGGCTTCGGCCCGCTCTTTTCTTTTGTGCGGGGGCATGGTTGAACCCGGCGCAGCAGAGCGGGAGGCGGAACATGGGACTGGACGAGATCAAGGCGCGCATCGCGGCGGCGGAGGCGGAGGCCGACCGCCCCGCTGGATCGGTGCAACTGATCGCCGTGTCCAAGGTGCAGCCGCTTGAACGCGTCGTGTCGGTGCTGGAGGCCGGGCACCGCCTGTTCGGCGAGAACAAGGTGCAGGAAGCGCAGGGCAAGTGGCCTGAGCTGATGGGGCGGTTCGACGGGGTGTCGGTCCATCTGCTGGGGCCGCTTCAAACCAACAAGGCCAAGGCGGCGGTGGAATTGTTCGGTGCGATCCATTCGCTCGACCGCGAGAAGCTTGCGCGGAAGCTGGCGGACCTCGCGCAGGCGCGCGGGGCGTGCCCCGAGCTGTTCGTGCAGGTCAATACAGGCGAGGAACCGCAGAAGGCCGGTGTGATGCCTGACGTTGCGGACGCGTTCGTCGCCTCCTGCCGGGCGATGGATCTGCCGCTGGCCGGGCTGATGTGCATCCCGCCGGTGGACGAGGCGCCAAGCCTGCATTTCGGGCTGCTGCGCAAGATCGCTGAGCGCAACGGGCTTTCCGGCCTGTCGATGGGCATGAGCGATGATTTCGAGCAGGCGGTCGCGCTGGGCGCGACGCATGTGCGCGTCGGATCGGCGATCTTCGGGGCGCGCGATTACGGCTGAAAGCGGTGCGCGCCGGTCAGTCCCGGATGACGACCCGTGTGTCGAGCCGGATGCGCGGAATCAGCCAGCGCAGGTCATCGCGCGAAAACGCGATGCAGCCTTCCGTGGGGCGGTGCGGCCCGCGCCACTGGTGAATGAAGATCGCAGATCCGCGCCCGGCTTCGGCGCGCGGCCAGTTCCAGTCGGTGATCAGAACCGTGTCATAAAGCGGGTCGGCGCGGCGCAGCCTTTCGTGGCTGCGGGCATAGGGCGCGCGGACCATCAGGTTATAGTGGTCTGGGTCCTTCGGGTCGTCCGACCACAGGTCGGACGGGCCGATCGGCAGCGCCCAGTCCGCCGGGCGCGCCAGACGGTCGGGCCGGTAGAGCAGCCCGACGATGCGGTGGGTGCCCACCGGGGTCGCGCCGTCGCCTTCATGCTTGTCGTGGGTCAGCCCGCCGCGCCCGATGACGCAGGGCAGGCGTCGGTTCAGGAAGCGCGCGCCCTGGCGCGTGACGACGATGTCGGTTGGGCGTATCACAGCAGGTGGCCGGATTTCGCGGCCTTCGTGTCGAGATAGGCGGTGTTGTGCGCGCCGCGCCCGACCCGGAGCGGCACGCGTTCCACGACCTCGATCCCGTTGCGGTCGAGCATGGCCACCTTGCGCGGGTTGTTGGTCAGCAGCCTTGCGCGGCTGAAGCCGAGCCTCCGCAGCAGCGCGGCGCCGATGCGGAAGTCCCGCTCGTCGTCCTCGAAGCCGAGGCGGTGGTTCGCCTCCACCGTGTCGAAGCCCTGGTCCTGGAGCGAATAGGCGCGCATCTTGTTGGCCAGCCCGATGCCGCGCCCCTCCTGGTTGAGATACAGCAGCACGCCCGCGCCCTCGGCGCCCATCTGCGCCAGTGCGCCGCGCAACTGCGGGCCGCAGTCGCATTTCAGCGAGCCCATGACGTCGCCGGTGAAGCAGGCGGAATGCAGGCGCGCCAACACGGGCGCGGCGCGGTCCGGCTCGCCGACCTCGATGGCGTAATGTTCCTCGCCGCCGTTCTCGGGGCGGAAGACGTGCAGGCGGCCGGCGTCGGACACCTCCATCGGCAGGCGTGCATCGATCACGCCGTTCAGCGGGCTGGCGGCCAGCGACAGGCGTTCGACCTCGGGGGCGGGCAGCAGCGTCAGCCCGGACCCGTGAGCCAGCCCCGCGGCGTCGGGCACCCGCACCACAAGCGCCGCGGGCAGCAGGCGCGCGGCCTTGCAGAGCCGGATCGCGGCGCGATGCAGTCCGGCATCCCCGCCGCGTTCGCTGGCCAGCGGGCCCTTCATCGGCGTGGCGAGATCGCCCGCCGGATCGGCCAGCGCGGTCACCCAGCCCAGCCCGGCATCGGCGGGCAGCAACACGCGCGCCACGTCGCCGTCATAGGCGCGGGCCTTCAGCGTCTCGGCCCGGCGCGCGGTCAGCGCGACAACCGGCGCGCCCAGCGTCCGTGCGGCGGCGAGCCGGGCTGCGGTCAGCGTCTCGGCGGAGAACACCAGCGCGCCGCCATCCGGGCCGACCAGAACGACGCCGAGCCCCATGCGCAGGTCCGCGCGGGCCCGGGCCATCAGTTCGATCGTGTTGGGTTGCAGCGTCACGCCGGACCGTCCTTTCGCGCCGACCGCCCTGTGCGGCCCCTTTTCTGTAACATCTCTCGCGGCTTCACACGTCCGCGTGAGACAGTTGCCACATATCTTGTCGGACGGTTCCGGCAAGCGCAACTTGATCACAGACATGAGGTTGGAAGTGATGGAGCGGACGCGATGGCCCAGTTGAAGAGAATCCTGCTGGTGGATGACGATGAGGACCTGCGCGAGGCCCTGTCGGAACAACTGGTGATGACCGAGGAGTTCGACGTGTTCGAGGCGGGCAACGGTGCCGAGGGCATGAAGCGCGCCAAGGAGGCGGCCTATGACCTCGTGATCCTCGACGTGGGCCTGCCCGACACCGATGGGCGCGAACTGTGCCGCCTGATGCGCAAGCAGGGCGTGAAGTGCCCGGTACTGATGCTGACCGGCCATGACAGCGACAGCGACACGATCCTCGGGCTGGACGCGGGCGCGAACGACTATGTCACCAAGCCGTTCAAGTTCCCGGTGCTGCTGGCCCGCATCCGCGCGCAACTGCGCCAGCACGAACAGAGCGAAGATGCCGTTTTCCAGCTTGGACCCTACACGTTCAAGCCGTCGATGAAGATGCTGATCGACGAGGATGACCGCAAGATCCGTCTGACCGAGAAGGAAACCAACATTCTGAAATTCCTTTACCGTGCGACCGAAGGGGTCGTGGCGCGGGACGTGCTGCTGCACGAGGTGTGGGGCTACAATGCCGGCGTGACCACCCACACGCTGGAGACGCATATCTACCGGCTGCGGCAGAAGATCGAACCCGACCCGTCCAATGCGCGCCTTCTGGTGACGGAAAGCGGCGGCTATCGATTGGTCAACTGACCGGCCAGATGGCGGATGCGGGGTTTCCTGACCTTACCGTAAGGTCGCATTGCCCGCCCGCCATGCATGTGGCACGATCGTTGCAGATTGAAGGTATCCCGCGCACCGGGGTTATGGTGCACCTCCCTGTTGGACTGGCCCCCGCCTTGGCGGGGGCCTTTTTTGTTTATGTGCAAGGGTATCGCGCGGATTGCCGCAAAGAACGACGCTCCGGCTTCGGCTGGACTGTGCAGCGCTGCTGTCAGGTTTTCGTCAGGTGCGGCGCAAACGCGTCAGCGCGATGCCGCCAAGCGCCGTGGCGAGCAGCGCCGCGGGTGCCGGTAACGGGATTGCCGGTGTGATCGATCCCTCGTAGGCGATCATTTACCTGCCGTTCACGCTGACAAGCGGCATTCCGCCCAAGACCGAATTCGTCGCCCCGTAAACCAATCACGTGACGCCCGATGTCAGGGGGCGGATGCGACTTCCGGTGTCGTCAGGAAGCCCGAGCCGATCGAAGCGCTGCCCAGCCGCATGCCGCTGCCGAGTGCAGTCAGCAGGTCATTGGCGATGCTGTTGAAGCTGCCCCCGACGCCCGAGTTCTCGCCGAGGATCAGCAGCGCGCCGCCGTTCGTTTCGAAGGCCGAAAGGGCTGCGGCTTCCGACGCCGAGAAACCGCTCGACCGGGCCGAAATGTAAAGGTCGATCCCGGCGAGACTGGAAGCGGTCACCGTTGTCGGGACCGTTTCGAGCGTCGCAGACACGCCGGCGAGACCATCGAAGAACTGGACCATGGTCACCTGGGCCGTGTTTCGGCTTAGAGTTGCCACGCTGCCCTGGATCAGGACACGGGAACCGCCGCCGAGCATGTTCTGGAAGAGAGCCTGGTTGGACGTGCTGGTCGGGGCGGCGCTGGACCCGTCAAGCGGGTTGGTGATGTTGAGGTGGCCCGATACGACGACAAGCGCCGAGGCTGGCCCGGAAAGAACAAATGCCGCGGCGGCGGCGATAAGGGCTTTCGCATTTCGAAACCCTCCCGTGTGACAGGTTAACCTTTGTACACAGTGCTGTAACGCAAGGGAAACCTTTTGGGCCGGGAGAAGCCTCACAGGACGGGCGGTACAGTTGCCGGACCGAGCTTTCGGGGTCAGCGTTCCCGCAGCCGCGCCTCGCAGGCCGCTGTCAAGTCGTCGATCAGACCGGAGAGACGCGTACAGGCCGCGTCGAATTCCGCCTCACTCATGCGCTTTTCCGGCATGAACCCGTCGCCGACCGCGAGCACGCCGCGTGACCAGGGCAGTGGCACGACGAAGCCGTCCCATGTCTTCAGGCGGATGCTGCGGCTGACCGCATAGCTGCAGGGCGCGGCCTGAACGCCCGCGAGGCCCGCGATCACGAGTGCCCCGCGCTTGGCGACGCGCGGCGGGCCGAACGGGCCGTCCACCGTGATGCCGAGCGAGTTGCCTGCGCGCACGGTTTTCACCGCCTCCTTCAGCGCGGCGGAATTGTCGCCGGACGTGGCAAGTTCGATCAGCCCGATCCCGCGTTCGACAAGGTTCGCGCTGGCGATGCGCGCGTCGGCGTGCTGGCTGGCCATTACCGTCAGCTTGTGGTCGGACCAGTCGCGCAGGTAGGGGGTGAAGAACAGCCGTTCGTGCCAGCAGCACAGCACCCGAGGGATGCCGCGCGCGATGTCCGCCTCGTAGCTTTCGAAGCCGATACGTTCCCAGCGGATGGTGCGGAAGGTGAAGTTCACATAGGCCGAGAACAGCTTCCTGAGCGCGTTCTGGACGCGGCGGCTTTTCTGCATCCTGATTTCAAGATCACGCCAGCGGCGCTTTAGCCGGTTCACGGTTGGCACCTCGTTTCCGTTTCGTGCGTTAGACGATCCGGGGCGCGCGCTCCAGTCCGGCGAGGGGCCGGGAAGGTGCGGCGGTGCCGCGGGCGCGCAGGTGATGCAGATTTGCAACGCGGCGGGCTGCTGCAGGTGGAACGACGAACGCGTCGGGGGCTTTCGCGCCGTGCGTCGCGGCGCTAGGTAGGCGGCGCAGCAACGAGAAGGCCCACCGCATGACCCTGACGCTTGCCACCTGGAACATCAATTCCGTCCGCCTGCGCGAGGCGCTGGTACAGCGCCTGCTGCGCGAGGAGGCCCCGGACATCCTGTGCCTGCAGGAATGCAAGAGTCCGGTGGAGAAGATCCCGACCGAAGGCTTCGCCGCGCTTGGGTATGGCCACATGGTTGCGCGCGGGCAGAAGGGATACAACGGCGTCGCGATCCTGTCGAAGCGCCCGCTGGAGGATGCCGGGCACCGCGATTTCGTCGGCCGGGGCGATGCGCGTCATGTGGCGGCGCGGCTGGAGGATGGCACGCTGATCCACAACCTTTACATCCCGGCGGGCGGCGACGTGCCCGACCGCGACGTGAACGACAAGTTCGGTCACAAACTGGATTTCCTGACCGAATTGCGGGACTGGTTCCGGGCAGAGCGCCCGGAGCGGTCAGTGCTGGTGGGCGATCTGAACATCGCCCCGCGCGAGGACGACGTGTGGTCGCACAAGCAGCTTCTCAAGGTGGTCAGCCACACCCCGATCGAGGTGGCGCATCTGTCGGACGCGCAGCAGGCCGGCGGCTGGGTCGATGTCACGCGCGCCGATATTCCCGAGGGGCCACTGTATTCGTGGTGGTCCTATCGCGCGAAGGACTGGTCCGCCGCCGACAAGGGCCGCCGGCTGGACCACATCTGGGCGACGCCCGATCTTGCGTCGGGGGCGGGCGGCAGCCGGGTACTGCGCGCTGCGCGCGGCTGGGATGGCCCCAGCGACCATGCGCCGGTGTTTGCCAGCTTCGATCTGTGAGCCGCCCCTTGGCCTTTTGCCGCCGCTCCCTCATATAAGCGGTGTATCACACCAGACGGGGACATACCGATGCTGAACCTTGGCGCAAACCCGACCCAGCCCGCGGCGGGAGCGGGCGACCTGATCAAGGACGGCTCCGAAGCCACCTTCATGGCCGATGTCATCGAGGCAAGCCAGACGGTGCCGGTGATCGTCGATTTCTGGGCGCCCTGGTGCGGCCCGTGCAAGACGCTTGGCCCGGCGCTGGAAGCGGCGGTCACCGCGGCCAAGGGCGCGGTGAAGATGGTCAAGCTGGACGTGGACCAGAACCAGGGGATCGCGGGGCAGCTTCGTATCCAGTCGATCCCCACGGTCTACGCGTTCTGGCAGGGCCAGCCGGTGGACGGCTTCCAGGGCGCCCTGTCCGGGTCGGAAGTGAAGGCCTTCGTGGACCGCGTGATCCAGGCTGCGGGCGGTGAAGCGGGCGGCGACGGCCTGGCCGAGGCGCTGGCCGCGGCCGAAGAGATGCTGGGCGAGGGCGCGGTTGTCGATGCCGCGCAGACTTTCGCCGCGATCCTTGGCGAGGACCCGGCGAACGCGGCGGCCCTGGGCGGGCTGGCGCGCGCGCATATCGCGCTGGGTGAACTCGACCAGGCGGAGGCGCTGCTGAACAACACGCCGCCCGAGCTTGCGGGCAAGCCTGAGATCGAAGCCGCCCGCGCCCAGCTTGACCTTGCGCGCCAGGCGGCGGAGGCGGGGCCGGTGGCCGAGTTGCGCGCCGCCGTGGAAGCGGATCCGGCTGATCACCAGGCGCGCTTCGATCTGGCCAAGGCGCTTTACGCGGGCGGCGACGTGCAGGGCGCGGTGGACGAACTGCTGGAGCTTTTCCGCCGCGACCGCGAGTGGAACGACGGCGCGGCCAAGGCGCAGCTGTTCACGATCTTCGACGCGTTGAAACCGCAGGACCCGATCGTTCTGTCCGGGCGGCGCAAGCTGTCGTCGATGATATTTGCCTGACCGCCGCGTCGGGCTAGACTGATGGGCATGACAGCACCTGCCGACCTGCCGGCTACCATCCCGGTCTTTCCGCTGCCCGGTGCGCTTCTGCTGCCCCGGGCCCGCCTGCCGTTGCACATCTTCGAGCCGCGCTATCTTGCCATGCTCGACGATGCGCTCAAGACGGAGCATCGGCTGATCGGCATGGTCCAGCCGCGCAGCGTGCCCGGACAGGAGGCCAAGCGCCTGCAGGGCATCGGTTGTGCGGGCCGCGTCACAGGTTTTTCCGAAACCGAGGACGGGCGCTACATGATCACCCTGTCGGGCATGTCGCGCTACCGGGTGTCGCGCGAGGTGTCGGGCTTTGCCCCGTATCTGAAGGCGGATGTGTCCTGGGCCGGGTTCGAGCGCGATCTTGGCGGCGCTGAAACCGACCCGTCCTTCGACCGGCCCGCCTTCCTCGACCTGCTTGGCCGCTTCTTCGAGGCGCGCAACCTGTCAACCGATTGGGACAGCCTGAAGGACGCCGAGGACGAGTTGCTGATCAACTCGCTTTCGATGCTTTGTCCGTTCGAACCGGAAGACAAGCAGGCCCTGCTGGAAGCGCCGTCGCTGGCCACCCGGCGCGAGACGCTGGTCACGCTGATCGAGTTCGCACTGCTGGGCGGCGACCGGGACGAGCTGATGCAATGACGGCGGAGCCGCTGTTCGACCGGCGGATGCTGGAGGCGCTGACTTGTCCGCAGACGCAGGAGACGCTGCACTACGACGCTGCCCGGCAGGAACTGATCTCGCGCCAGGCCGGGCTGGCCTACCCGATCCGGGAGGGCATCCCGGTCATGCTGCCGGACGAGGCGCGCAGACTGGACGACTGACGCGCTGGCGCTTCACAGCGGCGCGCCGGTCAGCAGTCTTGGCAGATCGCCGGTCAGCCCGGCCGCCTCGCGCATGAAGGCGCGGCGCAGGCTCGGCGCGGCGTTCACCAGCCCCAGACCAAGGTCGCGGCCTGCTCGAAGAAGCGGGTTGTCGTTGGAAAACAGCCGGTTGAACGTGTCGGTCGCGAAGGCCAACGTCGCGGTATCAAAGCGCCGCCAGCCCGCATAGAGCGCCAGCACGTCGGGCGCTCCGATGTCTTGTCCGCGGCGATGGGCCAGCGCGACCACCTCGGCCAGCGCGGCCACGTCGCGCAGCCCCGCGTTCAACCCCTGTCCGGCGATCGGATGCACCCCGCGCGCCGCATCGCCCACCAGCGCCAGTCGCGGCGCGGTGAAGCTTGAGGCCAGCGTCATGTTCAGCGGATAGGTGTAGCGCGCGCCCGCCAGCCGGATCTCGCCCAGGAAACTGCCGAAGCGCGGCCGCAGCACCGTGAGGTAGCCGTCATCGTCCATCGCCTGTACGGCGGCGGCCTGCGCGGCGCTTTCGCTCCAGACGATGGAGGATCGGTTGCCGGTCAGAGGCAGGATTGCCAGAGGCCCCGGCGGCATGAAGAACTGGTGCGCGACGCCGTGGTGCGGCCTGTCGTGTTCGATGGCGCAGACCAGCGCGGTCTGGCGGTAATCGGTCACGCGGCGGCGGATGCCCGCGCGCCCGGCGGTCGGGCCGGTGCGCCCGTCCGCGCCGACCAGCAGCGGCGCGCGCAGCACCGATCCGTCGTCAAGAGTGATCTCGGCCCGTCCGCCTACGACCGCCTGCGCGGCGACCCGCGTGCCGGGCAGATGGGTGACGTTCGGTTCGGCGTCGATCGCGGCCAGCAGGGCAGGGCGCAGGTGCCGGTCCTCGACCATGTGGCCCATCGGGCCTTCTTCCAGTTCCGCATGGTCGAAATGCAGCGTGCAGGGCGCGGGCCCTTCACCGGCGCGCCCGTCGCTGACCTTGATGTCGAGGATCGGCTGCGCACCCTGTGCCAGCGTGTCCCACAGCCCCAGAGCTCGCAGCATCCGCACGGAAGCGAGCGCCATCGCGTAGCAGCGCCCGTCGAATTCCGCGCTGGCCTGGGTGGCGCGCGGCAGCGCGTCGATCACGGTCGCCCGCAGTCCTGCCCGCCCCAGCGCGAGCGCGAGCGCGGCGCCGTTCAGGCTGCCGCCGATAATCAGGACGTCGGTGCTTTGGAGCGTATCGGTCATGGCCGTGAATATGGCCGAGCGGGCGGGATTGTCCACGTCGCAGCGCCGCTTTAGCGTGGCTGCGACACTTGGCAGGGGGCAGGCATGGCGCAGGACTGGCGGCAGATGGGCGCGGCGGCGCTGGGGCGTGGCATCGCGGCGGGGCGGATCGACCCGGTGGCGCTGTGCGAGGCATATCTGGACGCGGCGGCGGCCGAAGACCCGAAGCAGCTGATCTATGCGAGGATGCTGCCGGACCGGGCGCGGGCACAGGCCGCGGCGGCTGCAGGCCGGGCGCGGGCAGGCTGCCTGCGCGGCCCGCTGGACGGCGTGCCGATCAGCTGGAAAGACCTGTTCGACATCGCCGGGGCGGGCTGCGAGGCCGGTTCGCGCCTGCTGACGGGCCGGGTTCCCGACCGCGATGCCGAGGTTGTGCGCCGGGCCGAGGCGGCGGGCGCGGTCAGCCTTGGCAAGACGCATCTGTCGGAACTGGCCTTTTCGGGGCTGGGCTACAATCCGATGACGGCGACGCCGCCGCACAGGTCTGGGCCGGACCGTGTGCCGGGCGGGTCGTCATCGGGAGCGGCGGCGTCGCTGGCCTTCGGCCTTGCGGCGGGGGCCATCGGGTCCGACACCGGCGGGTCGGTCCGGGTGCCGGCGGGCTGGAACGACCTTGTCGGGCTGAAGACCACGGGCGGCCGGGTGCCGCTGGACGGTGTGGTGCCGCTCTGCGCGCGGTTCGACACGGTGGGCCCGCTGGCGCGCTGCGTGGAGGACGCCGCGCTGCTGCTGGCGCTGCTGGAGGGAGGGCGGGCGCCTGATCTGCGCGGCGCGCGGCTTTCGGGGGCGCGGCTGGCGGTGCTGGAGACTGTCGCGCTGGACGATCTCGACCCGGCGCAGGCCGCCGGTTTCGACGCCGCGCTGGGCCGGCTGGAACGCGCGGGCGCCCGGTTGACCCGGCTGGCGGCGCCTGATCTGCCCGAAGCGATGGCGCTGGCGCCGACCCTCTACCCCGCAGAAGCCTGGGGCACGTGGGGCGACAGGATCGCCGCCGCGCCGGAGCGGATGTACGACCGCGTGCGCGAGCGGTTCGAGGGCGGGCGCGGCGTCACCGGGCCGGATTTCGTGGCGGCGTGGCGGCGGCTCGATGAGCTGCGCGTAGGGTGGGCGGCAGCGGTCGCGGGCCATGACGCTGTGATATTGCCCACCACGGCGAACCTGCCGCCCGAGACGGCACACATCGCGGCGGATGCGGACGCCTATGTGGCCCAGAACCTGCTGGCGCTGCGCAACACCCGCATCGGGAACCTGATGGGCGGCTGCGCGCTGACGCTGCCCACCGGCGCGCCCTGCTGCGGGCTGATGCTGATGGCGCCGCCCCTGGCCGAGGCAAGATTGTTGCGTCTGGGTGCCGCTGCCGAGGCCGCTCTGGTCTGACGCGCCCTTTCGCTGGACCGGGCGGGCGATTTCGCGCTACCCTGCCGACAACGGGGCGCCATGACCCCGACGAGCCGAGGCACCATGCAAGAACCAGAGCGGTTTTCCGATCTGCCGCCTTACGCGTTTCCGCGTCTGCGCGCGCTTCTCGACGTCCACCCGCCGGGGGGCGACCCGCTGGCCATGTCCATCGGCGAGCCGAAGCACGCCTTCCCGGCTTGGGTGACGGACGAGATCACGGCCCATGCCCATGAATTCAACCGCTACCCGGTGAACGAGGGGCGACCCGAACTTCTGACGGCGATCTGTGACTGGCTGGGACACCGCTATGGAGTGGTGGTGCAGCCCGAGCGGGTGATGGCGCTGAACGGAACGCGCGAGGGTCTTTACAACGTTGCCCATGCGCTTTGCCCGGAAACGAAACGCGGCGCGCGGCCGGTGGTGCTTGTGCCCAACCCGTTCTACCAGGTCTATGCCGTGGCCGCCCTGTCGGTCGGGGCGGAGCCTGTCTTCGTGCCCGCCACCGCCGCGACGGGGTTCCTGCCCGACTACGCCGCGCTGCCCGCCGAAGTTCTGGACCGGACCGCGCTGGCCTATGTCTGCTCGCCCTCCAACCCGCAGGGCGCGGTGGCCGATCGCGGCTATTGGGCGGACCTTATGGCGCTGGCCGAGAAGCACGATTTCCGCATCGTCGCCGACGAATGTTATTCCGAGATCTACCGCGACGCGCCGCCGCCCGGCGCGCTGGAGGTCGCGGCGGAACGCGGGACCGACCCGGAGCGCGTGCTGGCCTTTCATTCGCTGTCCAAGCGGTCGAACCTGCCGGGCCTGCGGTCCGGCTTCGTGGCGGGCGGGCCGGGCGCCATTTCCCGCATCCGGCAGTTGCGCAACTACGCGGGTGCGCCGCTGCCGATGCCGTTGCAGGCTGCTGCCGCGAAGGTCTGGGCCGACGAGGCGCATGTGGTCGAGAACCGCCGTCTCTATGCCGCGAAGTTCGACCTGGCAGATCGGCTCATGTCGGGCGTGCCCGGTTATGTCTCGCCGCAGGCGGGGTTCTTCCTGTGGCTGCCCGTGCCCGACGGCGAGGCCGCGGCGCTGAAACTGTGGCGCGAGACCGGCGTGCGGGTGCTGCCCGGCGCGTATCTGGGCCGCGCAGCTGGAGGGGCCAATCCCGGTGCGGGCTTCATCCGCGTCGCGCTGGTCGCCCCCCCGACCGAGACCGAAGCCGGGCTGACTGCCCTGCGCGATTGTCTGTATTGATAGGAAACTGACCGATGGCTTTCCAGACCCGTTCCCGTGACCCGCTGTTTGACGAAGCGACCCAGGCCATCCTGGAACGGCGCGCCTGGGAACTGGCCGGGCTGGCCCTGCTGGCCGTGGCTGTGGTGCTGGGCCTTGCGCTCGGTTCCTATGCGCCGACCGATCCCAGCTTCCTTGGCACCTCGTCCAGCGCACCGCAGAACTGGCTGGGCACGTTCGGGGCCTATGTCGCGGCGCCGCTCTACGTGATCCTCGGGGCGGGGTCCTGGGCGCTGGTGGCGACGGCGGGCGCCTGGGGGCTGCGCTTCGTGCTGCACCGGGGCGAGGAGCGCGCGTTCGGTCGGCTTGTGTTTGCGCCGCTGTGGGTGGCGGTGGCGTCGCTCTATGCCGCGACGGTGCCGCCGGGGCCTGACTGGACCCACAGTTTCGGGCTGGGCGGGCTGTTTGGCGATACCGGGCTGGGCGTTCTTCTGGGGCTGGTGCCGATGTCGCCCGCCTATGGGCTGATCGCGGCGTCGGCGGGGCTGGCGCTGGGGCTGCTGGCCATGGGCCTGTTCGTTCTGGGCGCGACGCGCGCCGAAACCGGCGGTGCGCTTCGGTTCCTCGGGCTGGGCGTCCTGTTCGCCTTCGACCAGTTGGTGCGCGGGGCGGGCGACCGGGCGGGCCGGGCACGCGACGGGCTTGCCGCGCGCCGCGAGGCCCGGCGCGCCGCCCGCGCCGAAGCGGCCCTGGCCGCGCCCGCCGCCGCCACCGCTGAGCCGCGCGTTGCCCGCGCCGACACCGGGCGCGACCTGTTCGGCGAGGCGTCGGACGATCCCGTGTTCGACGATGACGACGATTTCGACGCGCCCGAGATCACATTGCCGCCCGAACCGAAGCTGGGCCTGATCGCCCGCACGCTGGGCCGCCCGCAGCCGCGCCTTGCCGCGCCGCCCGCGTCGGAGCCCTTCGACGATATCGACGACGAGGACGATCTGCCGTTCGACCCCGAAGGCGGGCAGGATCGTGTGCGTGCAAAGATCACGGACGCAATTCGCACGCGGCTGCGCACCGACCGCGCACGCGCCGCCGAAACCCGCGCCCGTCGCGAGCCCGTCCTGACTCGCCCCGCGTCGGCGCCCGAGGCGGCGGGGCAGGCGTTCGGTCCGGCTGACGATGCCGCCGAAGCCGATGATTTCGCCGCTGATGCCGCGTTCTACGATCTGCCGGAGGCTGACCTGCCTGCGATCGACCCGGCCTCCGACATGGACATGCCCGAGGAGCCGGCGCCCGCCGCGATCCCGCGCGCAGCGCCGAAAGCGCCGGTCGTGCAGCACGCCGCCGTCCGGCGCCCTGCGCCCTCTGCGCGCGCGCAGGCCGAAAGCCAGCCGCCATTGCAGTTCACGCCGCCGGCCGAGGACGATTACGACCCGCCGCCGCTGTCGCTGCTGCGCGATCCGGCGACGGTGGAACGGCTCTACCTGTCGGACGAGGCGCTGGAAGAAAATGCGCGGATGCTGGAGAACGTGCTGGAGGATTACGGCGTGAAGGGCGACATCGTTTCGGTGCGCCCCGGTCCCGTCGTCACGATGTACGAGCTTGAACCGGCGCCGGGCCTGAAGGCCAGCCGGGTGATCGGGCTGGCGGACGACATCGCGCGGTCCATGTCGGCGCTGTCGGCGCGGGTGTCTACCGTGCCGGGCCGGTCCGTCATCGGGATCGAGCTTCCCAATGACAACCGCGAGATGGTGCTGCTGCGCGAGATCCTGAGCGCGCGGGATTTCGGCGACAGCAAGCTGCGCCTGCCGCTGGCGCTCGGCAAGGATATCGGCGGGGAAAGCATCGTGGCGAACCTTGCCAAGATGCCTCATCTGCTGATCGCGGGGACCACCGGGTCGGGCAAGTCGGTGGCGATCAATACGATGATCCTGTCGCTGCTCTACAAGCTGACGCCGGACGAATGCCGACTGATCATGATTGACCCGAAGATGCTGGAGCTGTCGGTTTACGATGACATTCCGCATCTGCTGTCCCCCGTGGTCACGGACCCCAAGAAGGCCGTCGTGGCCCTGAAATGGGTCGTGGCCGAGATGGAGGACCGCTATCGCAAGATGTCCAAGATGGGCGTGCGCAATATCGAAGGGTATAACGGCAAGGTCCGCGCGACGCTGGAGAAGGGCGAGATGTTCTCGCGCACGGTGCAGACCGGGTTCGACGACGAGACGGGCGATCCGGTCTTCGAGACCGAGCAGTTCGCGCCCGAGACGCTGCCCTATATCGTCGTGATCGTTGACGAGATGGCCGACCTGATGATGGTCGCGGGCAAGGAGATCGAGGCCTGCATCCAGCGGCTGGCGCAGATGGCGCGGGCGAGCGGCATCCACCTGATCATGGCCACGCAGCGCCCGTCGGTGGACGTTATCACCGGCACGATCAAGGCAAACTTCCCCACCCGGATCAGCTTCCAGGTCACCTCGAAGATCGACAGCCGCACGATCCTGGGCGAGCAGGGAGCGGAGCAGCTTCTGGGCATGGGGGATATGCTTTACATGGCCGGTGGCGGGCGGATCACCCGCATCCACGCTCCCTTCGTCAGCGACGAAGAGGTCGAGGAAGTCGTCAACCATCTGAAATCGTACGGCCCTCCCTCCTATGTCGGCGGTGTCGCGGACGGGCCCGAGGATGACCGCGAGGCCGAGATCGATGCGGTGCTGGGCCTTGGCGGCAACACCGGGGGCGAGGACGCGCTCTACGATCAGGCGGTGCAGGTGGTCATCAACGATCGCAAATGTTCCACCAGCTACATCCAGCGGAAGCTGGCGATCGGTTACAACAAGGCCGCGAGGCTGGTCGAACAGATGGAGGACGCGGGCCTTGTCAGCCCCGCCAACCATGTCGGCAAGCGCGAGGTCCTGGTGCCGGAGCGGGAGCGCGACTGACGCCGCCCGTTCCAGTCCGCGCCGGTCCTTCCCACCCGACCCCGTTCTTTTCCGCACTTTTCACGGTATCGCGGAATGGCGGCACGCGGGCGTGTGCGGTGCCGCCGAAAGCCTGCCAATGCGCCGCGGGATTGTTGTGGGCGTCGCGTGGGCGCCCCTTTGTTGCGTGATGATCGCCTTCGGCACGCGTTCGTGACCTTGCAAGGGGGATGCAACCCGGGCGCGGGGCGCGTATATCTGACGCCATGATGTCACGTCTTCGCAGCGCCGCCGCGCTTGCCGCCCTCGCCTTTGGTTCGACCTTTGCCGCCCTGCCCGCCGCGGCGGAACGGCTGTCGCTGCCGGTGCTGTCCGATTACCTCGGCGATATCGGCGCGGCCGAAGCGCGGTTCACGCAGATCAATGCCGATGGCTCGCGGCTGGGCGGGACGCTCTACATCAAGCGGCCTGGGCGCATCCGCTTCGAATACGACCCGCCGCAGCAGGACACGCTGGTGCTTGCCAGTGGCGGGCAGATCGCGGTGTTCGACGGACGCGGCAGCGGCGCGCCGGAGCAATACCCGCTGCGCAGCACGCCGCTGGCGATCATCCTTGACCGTAATGTCGATCTGACGCGGGCACGCATGGTCACGGGGCACGGCGAGCAGAACGGGCGCACTATCGTGCAGGCGCAAGATCCGGACAATCCGGAGTATGGGCGCATCTACCTCTATTTCGAGAACGATCCGATCCGGCTGGCGGAATGGATGATCATTTCGGAAAGCGGCGAGCAGACCCGCACGTTGCTGGGGCCGCTGCAGCCGCGGGCCGAGCTGTCAGATTTTCTGTTCAGCATCCCGTTCGAAACCGAAAAGCGCCAGTAGCGACTGGTCAGATCTTGCCGCAGGCTTTCAGTTGCCGGTCGTACATGTAGGCGCGGTCCTGCACCCGTCCGGCAACCCGGACCAGCCAGCTTTTCCGGGTATAGCTGCCCCGAGCATAGCCGCCGTGGCCTTCGTGGTAGGCGAGATACTGGTTGCGCGCGTCCGACTTGGAAATGCCATTCCGGCGCTGGGTCTCGTTCATGTACCAGCCCATGAAATCGGTCGCGTCGTGAATGTTCGACCGGCTGGCGCGCCAGCGGCCCTGCGCCCTCTTGTAATCCTCCCACGTGCCGTCGAGGGCCTGGGAATAACCGAAGGCGGAAGACTGGCGGCCCATCGGGATCACGCCAAGCGCGTAGCGGTGCGGGGTGCGCGCGTCGCCGTCGAACTTGCTTTCCTGATGGATCACGGCCATCTGCACGGGGACGGGCACGCCCCATTTCGATTCCGTGCGCTTGAAGGCGCGAAGGTAACTGGGGCGTTGATCGACTATGCTGCACGCATTGTCGAGGTTGCGGGGCGGGGATTTGGACCCGCCACACGCGCTGAGAAGCGCGACCAGGGCCAGCGCGGCAAGACGACTGCTCATTTCTGCCTCACGCATTTTATTTTGCGTCAGTCTATCGAAAAGCCTGCCAAACTGAAACGCAAAAACGAGGTTGCGCCAGGGCGCGCCTAGAGCACGGCGGCGAGCACGCCGGGCAGCGCGACCACCGCCATCAGTGTGGAGGTGACGACAAGACCCGCCACCGCGTCGGCATCGGCGCCGTACTTCTCGGCGAGCATGTAGGAGGTCACTGCGACCGGCGTGCCGACCTGGAGAACCAGCACCCCGAAGGCGACCGGATCGAGCGTGAACTGCTGGCCGATCACCCAGGCGAGGCCCACGCAGATCACCAGCTTCAGCGCCGACAGCACGACCGACAGGCCCAGCCGCCCCGGATGCAGGCGCGCCACCGCGACGCCCAGCGTGATCAGCATGACGGGAATCGCGATCTGCCCTACCAGCTCCAGCGCGTTTGTCAGGAACCGCGGTGTTTCCCAGCCCTGCCACAGGAACAGGGCGCCGAGCAGCGTCGCCGCGACCATCGGTTCGCGCAGCACTTTGAGAAGTGAGCCGCCCCCCGACACCACCCAGACGCCGAAGGTGAAGGACCACACCGCCATCACCGCGAACACGACCACCGCGTAGCCCAGCCCGGTTTCCCCGAAGGCGAACAGCGCCAGCGGCAGCCCCAGATTGCCGGTATTGCCGAAGATCAGCGGCGGCAGGAAAGTCCGCATGTCCAGGCTGAACACCCGCACCAACACCGCCGTGACCGCCGTGACCGCGCCGTATGCCAGCACGGCGGCCAGCGACAGATCGGCCAGCGCCTTCGGGTCGATGTCGGTCTGCATCAGGGCGGTGAAGATCAGGCAGGGAACCGACAGTGTCATCGCCAGTTGGGTGACGAACTGCAGCCGGTATTCGAAGCCGAGCTTGATCCAGGCGAAGCCGACGGCCCCCAGAATGAAGACGGGTGCCACGATTTCAAGGACGGTCAGGGCGAGGTTCACGTTCACTAATTCCTCAGGTGCGTCGGCCCGTGCATGGACACGACCCCTGTTTGTGGCATATTGGGGCAGGCGAAAGGTTGCAATTTGATGTTAAAGACTCGTGCCAAATACCGCCTCGGGCAGGTCGTCCGTCACAAGAAGCACCCGTTTCGCGGGGTGGTGTTCGATGTCGACGCGGTGTTTTCGAACACCGAGGAATGGTATGACGCCATTCCCGAGGACAGCCGCCCGTCGAAGGATCAGCCGTTCTACCACCTGCTGGCGGAGAACGAACAAAGCTACTACGTCGCCTATGTCTCGGAGCAGAACCTTCTGCCGGACATGAGCGGAGAGCCGATCGAGCATCCCGATCTCGAGGACATGTTCGGCGAACCCGAGAACGGGGTCTACCCGCTTCAGGCGCAGCTGAACTGAGGGCGGGCGCGCCGGACTGGCGCGCCGGACCGGTTCAGTAGCCAAGCGCACAGCCATCCTTGCGCGGGTCGGATCCGCCTTGCAGGACGCCGCTCTCCGGGTCGATCCGGATCGCCTGCGCGCCGCCGATGGGCGTGTCGGGCACCACGACGCGGTGACCCATCTCGGCCAGTTCGGCGCGGACCGCGTCCGCGTAGCCGCGTTCGACCTTCAGGTCGCCCGCGTCCCAGAAGCTGCGCGGCGCGTCGATGGCGTCCTGCGGGTCCATCCCGTAATCCACCGTGTTGGTCAGGAAGCGCGCATGCCCGTTCGCCTGATAGGCGCCGCCCATTACGCCGAAGGGCAGGGTGATGCGTCCGCCCTCGCGCAGCATGGCGGGAATGATCGTGTGCATCGGTCGCTTGCCGCCCGCCGCCTCGTTCGGGTGGCCGGGCACAAGGCTGAAGCCCGCGCCGCGGTTGTGCAGCAGGATGCCGTGGCGCGGCGTGGCGATGCCGCTCCCGAAGCCGTGGAAGATGGAATAGATCAGCGACACCGCCATGCGGTCCCGGTCCACCACGGTGATGTATATCGTCTCGCGGTGCACCGTTTCAGCCGCGTGGCCAGGGTCTGGCATGGCGCGCCGCGGGTCGATCAGCGCGGCGAGGCGCGCGGCGGTGTCATTGGACAGCAGATGCGCCATCCGCGTCATGTGAGCGGGATCGGCGACGAAACGGTTGCGCGCGTCATAGGCCAGCTTGGCGGCCTCGGCCTCGATATGGGCGCGCTGCGCGCCGAACGGGTCGAGCGACGGCAGGTCGAACTGCGCAAGGATGTTGGCCATCAGGATCGCAGCGACACCCTGCCCGTTCGGCGGATGCTCCAGCAGGTCGGTGTCCTTGTAGGTGCCGGTTACGGGTGAGTCCCAAGTCGCTTCGACGGCGGCGAAGTCGGCTTCGGTGTGCACGCCGCCTGCGGCGCGCAGGGTCCGGGTCATCTCGGCCGCGATCTCGCCCTCGTAGAAGGCCGCGCGTCCGTCCCGCGCGATGCGGCGCAGCACCTCGGCCTGGCCGGGTGCGCGGAATACCTGCCCCGGCCGTGGCACCGCGCCGTCCAGAAGGAAATGGGTGCGCGCGTCGCCCTGCAGGCTGGCCGCGTCGGAGGCCCAGTCGAACGCCACGCGCGGCGCGACGGGTATGCCCTGGTCGGCATAGCGGATCGCGGGGGCGAGCGTGCGGTCCAGCCCTAGCGTGCCCATCTTCTCGGACAGGCGGCAGAACGCGTCGACCGCGCCGGGCAGTGTGACGGCGGCGGCCTCGCGCAGTGGCATGGCGCTATGACCCGCCTCGCGCAACGTATCCGCGCTTAGCGCGGCGGGGGCGCGGCCCGATCCGTTCAGTGCGATCACCTCCTCGCTGCCGGCGGGTTTGACCAGCGCGAAGCAGTCGCCGCCAAGGCCGGTCATCTGCGGCTCGGCGATGCCCAGTAGAACGGCGGCGCCGATCGCGGCATCCACCGCGTTGCCGCCCTGTTGCAGCAGGTCGATGGCGGTTTTCGCGGCCAGTGGGTGCGAGGTCGCGCACATTCCGTTGGTTGCGTAGACCGCCGACCTGCCCGGAAAATGGAAATCGCGCATGTGGCCCCCCGTTTTGTGGTTTTGCGTCACGATAGGCAAAGCGGGTGCGGGTGCAAGCGCGTTCGGGCGGTTCGCCGCGCCGGAGGCCGGGTACGGGCGCGAGCACGCCCGCCGGATAGAAGGTCGGCAGTTTGGCCCCCTGTGCCCCGCCGAATTCCGGGCCTCATGGCGGCAGCCGCAGGGCCTTCTCACGCCCCGCGGGACCGCGCGGGTGCGATGGCGAGCAGGTCGCGGCGCCGCCGCGCAAGAGGGGCCGCAGCGCGCCGGTTCAGATCAGTTCCGGCAGCGGTACGCGGAAATTCAGGTGGTTCTCGCCCCCGGCGCGGCGATAGGTCAGATCTTCGGTCAGCGTGCGGATCAGCGCCCAGCCGAAGCCGCCCTCGGGAAGATCCTCCATTCCCACATCGAGTCGGTGCGGCGCGCCTTCCGGCAGAGTGCCGCCGGGCATCGCCGCCCCGGTGTCGCGGGCATGCACAGACAGCCCGCCGCCACCCCGGCACACCCGAAGCCGCAGTTCGAGCTGCGCCCCGCTGCATCCGGCATAGGCATGTTCCACGATGTTGTTCATCACCTCGGCCAGCACCATTTCCGCCGTGCCGACATCGTCGGGCGCCAGCCCGGCCGCCGTCAGATCGCGCCGCAGGCGGATCAGCGCCTCTCGCACCCCTTGCGGCGTGGCGGTGACAGCCAATGATACATCGCCCGCCGCCCCCGCGCCGCCACAGTCCGCGGCGGCACGAAGCGCGGCATCATCCATGGCTTACCGCCGCCCCGAGGGCGGCGTCCACGCTGTCGTGGATCGGGAACACCGTGTCCATTCGGGTCAGACGGAACACCTTGGCCACGTTCGGAGTCAGCGCGGCGAGTTCCAGCCGGGAACCCTGGCCCAGTTGTTTCATGGCCGCGACGATGGCGCCCAGCCCGCTGCTGTCCACAAAATCGACCTGCCCGAGATCCAGCACGATCCGGTCGCCCGCCGTGGCGGACATTTCGCGCATCCGGTCCTTGAACTGGATCGCGACCGCCGCATCGATGCGGCGGTCGGCCGGTGTGATCACCAGCACGTCTCCCTTCACTTCGTGGTCTAGGTTCATCCTGCCGCTCCCTTCCATCGCGTTTTGACAGGCTAGGGCCGAGGTCTTACCAAGTGGTTTCCACATCCCCGCAATGGCACAGGAACGGAGACGGCATGGGCACAGTGATCTGCGGTGCGGCGCGCACCGCGATGGGTGGTCTGATGGGCGGTCTGGCCCCTCTGGAGGCCCCTCAGCTGGGCGGCGCGGCCATCGCCGCCGCGCTGGCCGGGGCAGGGGCACGGCCCGATGCGGTCGACGGCTGCGTGATGGGCTGCGTGCTGCCCGCAGGTCAGGGTCAGGCGCCCGCGCGGCAGGCCGGATATGCCGGCGGGTTGGGTGACGCGACGCCCGCGATCACGGTGAACAAGATGTGCGGATCGGGCATGGCGGCGGTCATGCAGGCCGACGACGCGCTGGCGCTGGGCCGCGCCGGGCTGATCGTCGCGGGCGGCATGGAAAGCATGTCGGGCGCCCCCTACCTGCTGCCGAAGATGCGCGGCGGCGCGCGGCTGGGCCATGTCGGCGCGGTGGACAGCATGTTCCTGGACGGTCTGGAGGACGCCTATGACAAGGGCCGCCTGATGGGCACCTTCGCCGAGGATTGCGCGGCGCACTACCAGTTCACGCGGGACATGCAGGACGCCTATGCTGTGGCGTCCCTCGAACGGGCGCTGGCGGCGCAGACCGGCGGCGCGTTCGACGCCGAGATCGCCCTGGTCGCGGTACCGCATCGCAAGGGCGCGCAGGTCGTGGACCGGGACGAACAGCCCGGACTGGCGCAGCCCGGGAAGATCCCGCAACTGAAACCGGCCTTCCGCGAGGGCGGCACGGTTACGGCGGCCAATGCCTCGTCGATCTCGGACGGGGCGGCGGCGCTGCTGCTGGCGCGCGCCGACGTCGCCGGGGCGCAGGGCCTGCCGGTGCGTGCACGGATCGCAGGGCAGGCCGGGCACGCGCAGGCGCCGGGCTGGTTCACCACTGCGCCTGTTCCGGCCGCGCGCAAGCTTCTGGACCGGGTTGGCTGGCGGGTGTCCGATGTGGACTTGTGGGAGGTGAACGAGGCCTTCGCCGTGGTGCCGATGGCCTTCATGCAGGACATGGGCCTGCCGCATGACGTGGTCAACGTGCATGGCGGGGCCTGCGCGCTGGGCCATCCGATCGGCGCGTCGGGTGCACGCATACTTGTGACGCTGCTGCACGCGCTGGAACGGCACGACCTCAAGCGCGGGGTCGCCGCCATCTGCATCGGCGGGGGCGAGGCGACGGCTGTCGCCATCGAGCGGCCATGAGCCGGACCGATTACCCGGCACTCGCCGCCCGCTGCGCCGCGCTGACCGAGGGCGAAGACGACATTGTCGCACTCATGGCGACGCTGGCTTGCGAGATTCATCACAGCGATGACCGCTTTGACTGGACAGGTTTTTACCGAAATGTCGGCGGCGAGGTGCTGAAGATCGGCCCCTACCAGGGCGGGCACGGCTGTCTCGTGATTCCGTTCTCGCGCGGGGTCTGCGGGGCGGCGGCGCGCAGCGGGCAGGTGCAGATCGTGCCAGACGTGGACGCCTTTCCCGGCCATATCGCCTGCGCGTCCTCCACCCGGTCCGAAATCGTGCTGCCGGTCTGGCGCGGTGGCACGCTGCTGGGCGTGCTGGACATCGACAGCGACCGGCCGGACGCGTTCGACCAGGCCGACGCGGATGCGCTGGCCTCGATCCTGCGCGCCACCTTCGGGCCATGAGCAGGATGGAGAACGCGGTCTACGATCCGCCAGACACGCCGCTGGAGGTGATTCACGAGGATCATGCGCTGCTGGCGGTAAACAAGCCGCCGGGCCTTTTGTCGGTGCCGGGCAAGGGCGCGCATCTTGCCGATTGCCTGATCGCTCGCGTGCAGGCGGCCTTTCCTACCGCGCTGCTGGTGCACAGGCTGGATCGGGACACGTCGGGCGTGATGATCTTCGCGCTGACCCCGGCGGCGCAGCGCCACCTCGGGCTGCAGTTCGAGAAGCGGCAGACGAAGAAGACCTATGCCGCCCGCGTCTGGGGCGAGATGACGGAGCGGCGCGGCACGGTCGACCTGCCGCTCTGCGTGGACTGGCCGAATCGTCCGCGCCAGATGGTCGATCCCGAGAACGGCCGCGCTGCGGTGACGGACTGGCGGGTGCAGAGGGTGGAAGACGGCACGACGCGGGTGCGGTTGATGCCGAAGACCGGGCGCAGTCACCAGCTTCGGGTGCACATGCTGGCGTTGGGGCATCCCATCCTCGGTGATCCTTTTTATGCGGAAGGCCCGGCGCGGGAATTTCCGCGCCTTATGCTCCATGCAGAGGAGCTGCGCCTGCGCCACCCAGATGGAGGGCGGGGCATGGCATTCCGGGTGCCCGTGCCGTTCTGACGCGTGAACGGGCAGTGGCCAGTTGCGCAGTTGCCCCTGCGTAACTATGGTTAACGCATCGGAACGGCAGCACCGGAGCCCAGCCATGAAAGCCATTTCAGCATCGGTTTTTTCCTGTCTTGCCGCCATGGCGGCGACGTTTGCACCCGCGCCTCCCGCAGGCGCTGTGCAGATCGCACCGGGCGACGGGTTCGCCACCCCCACTGTTGTCACGGATGTCTCGACGACCGACCTTGGCGGGGTCGTTATCTATGACCAACTGACCGCCTTCGTCACCGACCAGTTCATCCCGGCAAACCCGGTTCTGGGTATCCCGGCTCAGGGCGGGCGGATCGAGGGCAATGTCCAGAGCCGCGTTGTGCGGTCGGACAACACCGGCAACCTCGTGTTCAGTTTCCGGTTCCGCGACCTCGTGTTCACCGATCCGGTTCCCGGCCCCAAGGGCAGCAGCGAAAACTTCATAGAACTGATCAGCTGGAGCGGTTTCACGGGCTTCTTCCCGTTGGGCGCCTTCGTGCTGGATCGCAGCCAGTCGGAGGGGCAGGACATGCTGACCTCGGTCGATTTCGTGGACACGGCGGCGGGCCTCTTGCAGTTCTTCAGCTTTCTGACGGAACCGGACGGCACCACCTTTTTCGCGGTCGAGACGACGGCGCAAAATTTCACCACCGGGCGGTTTCTGAGCTTCGAGCATTCGGTGCCCGGCGATGGCGCGGCGTCTTTGTTGTCGACGACCGTAGGCGGCATCGCGGTGCCTACCACCGGGATGCTGCCGCTCCCGCCGGCCCCGGTGCCGCTGCCGGGCGGCTTGGCGCTGTTGCTGGGCGGCCTCGGCATGTGCTGGGCCATGCGATACCGAAGCGCCTGACGGTTTGGCGGGCCGATGGCGGTGTCGCTGCAATGCAGCAGACGCAGGGCGGGGTTGCCCGGATGGCGGTGGCGGGGCTTTTGCGGGCTGTCTAGATGACAGGCTTCCTTGAAGCAGACCCGCAGGACACCCGTTCCATGGCCTATATTGCCGCCCCGACCCATATCGCCACTCCGATCCGCAGCCTTGGCGCGCTTCTGGCTGCGCCTTTCATCGCACTCTATCGCGCGATGGTCCGCCTGGCCGAAGCGGACCCGCGCTATAAGGAAATGTGTCGCCTGTGCGCGCTGAGCGACGAAGACCTTGCCCGCATCGGGCTGAGCCGCGAGTCCATCGCCACCCATGTGCTGCGCGGCCGCGCCATCTGACGACCGCACGCTTCAGCATGGGAAAGGCCGCCGCTGCATCGCAGTCGGCGGCGTTTTTCGTTCCGGGGATCCCCGTGTTCCGATATCAGCCGGGATAGGCGGTCTTGCGCAGGTAGGGGAAGATTTCCTCCACCGCGCCGTATTTCTCGCGTGCTGCCTCGGTGCTGACGCTGGTCGGCACGATCACGTCCTGCCCCATTTCCCAGTTCGCCGGCATCGCCACGCCCAGCTTCGCCGACGCCTGCAGAGCATCCAGCGCACGAAGCACCTCGGCGAAGTTGCGGCCTACGGTCATCGGGTAGGTCATCGACAGCTTCAACTGCTTGTCCGGCCCGATGATGAACACCGCGCGCACCGTGGCGCTGTCTGCGGGGGTGCGCCCGTCGGGCAGGTAGGCTTCGGCGGGCAGCATGTCGAACGCCTTTGAAATCTTCAGCCCGTCATCGGCAATGATCGGGAAGTCCACGTCGGCCCCGGCATAGCTTTCGATGTCGCCGATCCATTTCATGTGCTCGTCCACGCCATCGACGGACACACCGATCACCTTGGTGCCGCGTTTCTTCCATTCCTCAGACAGTTGCGCGACGGCGCCGAATTCAGTGGTGCAGACCGGGGTGAAGTCCTTGGGGTGGCTGAACAGGATCGCCCAGCTGTCGCCGATCCAGTCGTGGAAGCTGATGTCGCCCTGGCTGGTGCGGGCGGTGAAGTCGGGGACGGTGTCGTTGATTCGCAGGGCCATTGAAGCCTCCGTTCAGAAATGCGTCTGATAGCTATCTGGACCCGCCGCATCCAAAAGTCAGCCCCTTTCGGTGCGGGAAAGAACCGTGTCTTGCGCAGGCCCCGCCGGGGTGAAACGATGTTCGCGAACGAAGGGAGATCGCATGACGCAGCACCGGAACTTCTATATCGGCGGGGCGTGGGTCGCCCCCCGCGACGGGCGCGACTGCCCGGTCCACGATCCGTCCACCGAAGAGGTCGTGACGACGATCAGTCTTGGCGGGCAGGCCGACACCGATGCCGCCGTGGCTGCCGCGCAGGCCGCCTTCCTGGACTGGTCGCAAAGGCCGGTGGCCGATCGGCTGGCCCTTTTCGGTCGCATCGCAGCCGCCTATGAAGCGCGGTCGGACGACATGGCGCGGGCGATCAGCACCGAGATGGGCGCGCCGATCGATTGGGCGCGCGGCCCGCAGGTGGGCGCAGGGGCGGCGCATATCCGCGATGCCGCCGCCGCTTTGGAAGCCTGCGTGTTCGAGGCCCCGCTGGGCGGCACGCCCGGCACGCTGATCCGCCGCGAGCCGGTGGGCGTGTGCGCGCTGATCACGCCGTGGAACTGGCCGATGAACCAGATCACGCTGAAGGTGCTGCCGGCGCTGGCGGCGGGCTGCACGATGGTGCTGAAACCGTCCGAGGTCGCGCCGCTGTCCGCCCTCGTCTTCGCCGAGATCATGGACGAGGCGGGCACGCCGCCGGGCGTGTTCAACATGCTCAACGGAGACGGGGCCGGGGTCGGCACCCAGTTGTCCGCGCATCCGGGCATCGACATGGTGTCCTTCACCGGATCGTCCCGCGCGGGGCGCGCGATCAGCCGGGCGGCGGCGGAGACGCTCAAGCGCGTGGCGCTGGAACTGGGCGGCAAGGGCGCCAACATCATCTTCGACGACGCGCCGGACCGGGCGATCCAGATGGGCGCGCGGCGCTGTTTCAACAATACCGGCCAGTCCTGCAACGCACCGACGCGGATGCTGGTCAGCCGCGCGCGGTATGACAGTGCTGTTGAGATCGCCGTGCAGGCGGCGGAGACGACGTCGGTCGGCCCGGCTTCCGAGCCCGGGCGGCATATCGGGCCGCTGGTCAGCGCGGCGCAATGGGACAAGGTGCAGGGCCTGATCGAGACCGGCATCGCCGAGGGCGCGCGGCTGGTGGCGGGCGGTCCGGGGCGGCCCGAGGGGCTGAACCGTGGCTGGTTCGCCCGCCCGACCGTGTTCGCCGATGTGACGAACGACATGACCATCGCCCGGGAGGAGATCTTCGGGCCGGTGCTCTCGATCATCGCCTACGACGACGAGGACGACGCGATCCGCATCGCCAACGACACGCCCTATGGGCTGACCAACTATGTGCAGACCGAGGATCCGGCGCGCCTGCGCCGTGTGGGCCGTGCGCTGCGGTCCGGCATGGTGGAGATGAATGCGAAGGGCTTCGGGCCGGGCTTCCCGTTCGGCGGCATGAAGCAATCCGGCCACGGCCGCGAGGGCGGCGCCTTCGGTCTGGAGGAATTCCTGGAAGTAAAGGCGATCAGCGGGTGGCCTGCGGGCTGACTGCCCCCGCGATCTTCATCGCGCCCGGGGAAGGGAAATCCCGGCCGGGTGAGCGGCCGGGGTCTGTGATGCGCGAGGCCTGAACCGCGCAGGGGCGCACGAGGCCTGAACTGGGCGGAGCGCGCAGCTTACGCCGCGCGGCGCCGTGCGGTCGCGGCCAGCCCTGCCAGCCCCGCCAGCAGCGCCCATCCTGCGGCAGGCAGGGGCACCGGCGTCAGCGCCGCGCGGGCGGCGTCGGCCAGCGCGGCATGAACCGGCCCGGTCGGGTGTATCTCGTCGAAGAAGACATACGACGCCGGGTCGGCACAGACCCCGGTGATGGTCGGATTTCCAAGCCCGTCCACGCCGAAGGACAGGCAACTGTCGGTGGTGTTGCTCAGCCCGTAGGCGCCCGGATCGGCGATCACGTCGCCCAGTGCCGAGAACACGTTGACCTGTGTGACGCTGATGCCGGGTTGCAGGCCCGGGATCCCGCCCGCCAGCGCGGCGTTGAATTGCAGCGAGGCGGCGGTGGCAAGTGCCCGGACCGGGGCTGGCTGCCCGTTCAGGCGGGGTGTCTGGGCGAAATCGGGCAAGGTGAGCACGACGAAGTCGCGCACCCCGGCAAGCGCAAGTCCGCCCATCGCGTCCAGCACCTGCTGGGCGGCATTGGCTGCGGCCGCGACAGGGTCGCCGCCCAAGGCAAGTGTACCGAGGATGTCATTGGAACCGAAGAAGAGCGACACCAGCGGGCGCAGGCCGAACTGCCCGGCGCGGCTTGTCAACCCGGCCTGCCCGTCTGCGTAAATCGGGAACGGCGCGAAGGCCTGCGCGGCGAGGTCCGGGATCAGGTCGCCATCCGTCGCCGCAAGCGCTCCGGCAAAGGCGAGGTTGCCCGTCGGTTTGCCTTGGGCCGCAAAATCAGCGGCGATGTATTCGGCATAGGTCGGTCCACTGGACACGCGGCCATTGAAATAGGGCGGGCTGGGGATTGCGCCGGGGGCAACTGCGAACACGTTGCCGTTGTCGGTCAGGCTGTCTCCGAGGGCCCAGAAGCTGGTGAACGGGTCTACATGGGGCGCCGCGTGAACGGGACCAGCGGCGAGCGCCCCGGCCAGAAGGCCGGCGGCCAGAAAAGCGTGGGTCATGGTCTCTCCCTTTGTTGCGCGTCTGCCGGGCCGGTCTGCGACCGCGGCCGCGCGCGCTGAAAGGTTAATGCCGACACCGCGGGTCCGGTCAAGCGCGCTGGCTGGTCCTGCCGGATGACGTTGCGGCGTGCGCGATAACCGGTCGCGGACCGCGACTGCGCCGCTGCGAAGGCCAGACAAAAAAAGGCCCCGGGTCCGACCCGGGGCCTTCTGTCCTGCTGCGCGCAAGCCGATCACTCGGCCTGTTCGTCTTCCTTCGCGGGTTCGCCGGTGGACTGGTCCACGACCTTCATCGACAGGCGGACCTTGCCGCGATCGTCGAAGCCCAGCAGCTTGACCCAGACCTCCTGGCCTTCCTTCAGAACGTCCGACGGATGGTTCAGGCGGCGGTTTTCGATCTGGCTGACATGCACCAGTCCGTCGCGCTTGCCGAAGAAGTTCACAAAGGCGCCAAAATCGACCAGCTTCACGACCTTGCCCTTGTAGATCTTGCCCTCTTCGGGCTCGGCCACGATGGAATAGATCATATCGTAGGCGCGCTTGATCGCCTCCGCATCGCTGGACGCGATCTTGATGATGCCGTCGTCGTTGATGTCGACCTTGGCGCCCGAGGTTTCCACGATCTCGCGGATCACCTTGCCGCCCGATCCGATCACTTCCCGGATCTTGTCCACCGGGATCTGCATGGTTTCGATCTTCGGGGCGTATTCACTGAAGCCGGACGGGGCTGTCAGCGCCTTGTTCATCTCTCCCAGGATGTGAAGCCGGCCGGCCTTGGCCTGCTCCAGCGCCTTTTCCATGATCTGCGGCGTGATGCCCGCGACTTTGATGTCCATCTGCAGCGAGGTGATGCCCTTCTCGGTCCCGGCGACCTTGAAGTCCATGTCGCCAAGGTGGTCCTCGTCGCCGAGGATGTCGGTCAGCACCGCGTACTGCCCGTCATCTTCAAGGATAAGGCCCATCGCCACACCGGCCACGGCGGCCTTGAGCGGCACACCCGCATCCATCATCGACAGCGAACCGCCGCAGACCGACGCCATGGAGGACGAGCCGTTCGATTCGGTGATCTCGGACACGATGCGGATCGTGTAGGGGAAGTCGGTCGCCGCCGGCAGAACTGCCTGCAACGCGCGCCATGCCAGCTTGCCGTGGCCGATCTCGCGACGGCCCGGAGGGCCCACGCGGCCCGCTTCGCCAACCGAGTAGGGCGGGAAGTTGTAGTGCAGCAGGAAATTCGATTTCGACGTGCCGTGCAGCGCGTCGATGAACTGCTCGTCGTCGCCGGTGCCCAGCGTGGTGATCACAAGGCCCTGCGTCTCGCCGCGCGTGAACAGCGCCGAGCCGTGGGTGCGGGGAAGGATGCCGACTTCGGACACGATCGGACGCACCTGGTCCAGCGCGCGGCCATCGATCCGCTTGCCGGTCCGCACCACGTCGCCGCGCAGGATGGAGGCTTCAAGTTTCTTCAGTGCGGAGCCGAGATTGGCGTCCTCGCGCTGCTCATCGCTCAGGCCAGCGAGGATCGCGTCGCGCGCGGCGGCCACGGCCGAGGTGCGGGCCTGCTTGTCGGTGATCGCGAAGGCGTCGCGCATCTGCGTCTCACCCAGCGATTTGACCGCGTCGTAAAGCGCGCTGTAATCCGGCGGCTGGAAGTCGAACGGGTCTTTCGCGGCCTCTTCGGCCAGCGCCACGATCAGGTCGACCACCGGCTTGATCTGTTCATGCGCGAAGGTGACCGCACCCAGCATCTCTTCCTCGGTCAGCTCGTAAGCCTCCGATTCGACCATCATCACGGCGTCCCGGGTACCGGCGACGACGAGATCGAGCCGCTGCTCCGGCTTGGAGCGCAGGTCCTGCATGTCATCGAGTTCGGGATTGAGGATGTATTCCCCGCCTTCGAAGCCGACGCGGCAGCCAGCGATCGGGCCCATGAACGGCACACCGGAAATGGTCAGCGCGGCCGACGCGGCGATCATCGCCACGATGTCGGGATCGTTGACCAGATCGTGCGAGAGCACCGTGCACATCACCAGCACTTCATGCTTGAAGCCGGGGACGAACAGGGGACGGATCGGACGGTCGATCAGGCGGGCCGTCAGCGTCTCCTTCTCGGAGGGGCGCGCCTCGCGCTTGAAGAAGCCGCCGGGCACCTTGCCCGCGGCGTAGTATTTTTCCTGGTAATGGACGGTCAGCGGAAAGAAGTCCTGGCCCGGCTTGGCTTGCTTGGCGAAGGTCACGTTCGCCATGACGCTGGTCTCTCCAAGCGTCGCGATCACGGAGCCGTCCGCCTGACGGGCTACCTTGCCGGTTTCGAGGGTGAGGGTTTCCTCCCCCCATTGCATCGATTTCGTTTTAACGTCGAACATGTGCGTTCCTATGCTGACCGAGGGACCCTCCCCCGGTCTGGTTGCGTACGGGCGTCCGGCCCGTGGCCCCGGTCGTCATCTGCGTCCCCCGTGAGGCCCGGCGGGGTGCCTTGTGCACGTCTCGTGCACCGTCTTCGTCTTCTGCACGTTTTGTGCGTTGTCTTCGGCGTCTCCGCGGGCGCGGCGATCGGCGCCTGGCGCCCCCGGAAAAGGAAAACGCGCCCGTCGGGGCGCGTCCACCTGTGTCAGCGGCGGATGCCGAGACGCTTGATCAGGTCCTGGTACCGGCCCGCGTCCTTCGCGTTCAGGTAGTCCAGCAGCTTGCGCCGTTGTGCGACCAGCTTGAGCAGGCCGCGGCGCGAGTGGTTGTCCTTCTTGTGCGTCTTGAAATGCTCTGTCAGTGTCGAGATGCGCGAGGTCAGAATGGCCACCTGCACCTCGGGGGAGCCGGTGTCGCCTTCCTTCGTCGCGAATTCCTTCAGCAGACGCTGCTTTTCTTCAACCGTGATCGACATCGGGGTCTCCTTGCGTTGGATGTGATGGCGCAAGCCGGGATGTCGTCCAGCAGGGCCCTTGGAGAATACCCGGCCCAAGGCCGGATGGGTGCACATAGGGGAAAATCGCCCTTTTGGAAAGGGGGCGATTGCAGCGCGCGCGGCGGTGTCACGGGGCGGGCCAGGGCTCCGGGCCGCAGGTATAGGCGATGTAGAGCGGATGCTTCGGGTGGCCGGCCTTGCTCAGCCCCAGGTGGAACGGCGTGACACCCGCCGCGCGGATCAGCGCGGCGACCTCGGGTCCGCGCCCCAGATGCGCGCCATGCGTGCCCCAGGCGCAGATCACCGTGTCGGCCCAGGCGCAGCCATCGCGGATCGCGGCGTCGTTCAGCGGCCCGACCGGGTCGGCCTGCGCGCGCATCAACTTGGGGTCGGTCGCCCGCCACGCGAAGATGTTGCATACCCGGAACGCGCCGAAGCCCAGCGTCCGCGCCCGCCGCTCGCAGCGTTCCACCGTGGGGTCGTTCTGCACTTCGGTCGCGGTGGACGGGTTCAGCATTACGAACAGCGCGCGCCGACCGGCTTCGTCCCAGACCCGTGTGAGGCTGTAGCGATAGCGCTCGCAGGGGGAATAGACGGCGACCGAGGCGGCATCGCCCTTCAGATGCGTGCGCCGCACCGTGGCCTCCGGAAAAGTGGACTCATCGGTGGGAGCGACCGTGGCGGCGCCGGGGGGCACGGTGGGCGGGGTCATTGCGGCAGGTTGAACACCCGGCTGGGGTGCAGCGTGCCTGCCTTGTAGATGCCCACCGCGACCGGCTGGCCCATGTACGAGGCCCAGGCCTCGTCGCCGTATTCCGCCTCGGACGACAGCACGAGGCCGGGATTGCCGTTTCGCAGCCGCGTGGCGCCATCGGCAGAACAGGGCAGTTCCGGCAGATCCGCCAGCCCCACCTGCAACGGCGCCAGCAGCGCATCGAGCGCGCCGACGTCGCCCGCCAGTTCCTCGATCCGAGCAAGGCTTACGCCGTCTTCCGCCTCGAAAGGGCCGGACCAGACCCGGCGCAATTCGCGCACATGGCCGTGACAGCCCAGCGCCGCACCCAGATCCCGCGCGATGGACCGCACGTAGCCGCCCTTGCCGCAGATCATCTCGAGCGTGACATGGTCGGCGTCCGGGCGGTCCACCATCTCGAGGCTCTCGACGAACAGGTCGCGCGCGGCGAGCTCCAGGTCCTCGCCGTCGCGGGCCAGCTTGTAGGCGCGCTGCCCATCGATCTTCACCGCGGAAAATTGCGGCGGCACCTGCCGAATGTCGCCCACGAAGGCGGGCAGCGCCGCCGCGATCGCCGCGTCGTCGGGGCGTGCGTCGCTTTGCGCAATGACCTCGCCCTCGGCATCGTCGGTGTTGGTCGCCTGCCCCAGCCGAACGGTGAACCGGTAGGCCTTCAGCGCGTCGGTGACGTAGGGCACCGTCTTGGTCGCCTCGCCCAGCGCGATGGCCAGAACGCCGGTCGCTTCCGGATCGAGCGTGCCGGCATGGCCCGCCTTCTTCGCCCCGAAGGCCCAGCGCACCTTGTTGACCACAGCGTTCGACGTGATCCCGGCGGCCTTGTCGATCACCAGCCAACCCGAAACGTCGCGACCCTTGCGTCCCCGTCCCACGGCTCAGCCTTCGTCGTCGTCGGGCGCATCAAGGTCGCGCTTCACGTCCGGCCGGTCGAACAGGCGGCGCGTGTCGTCCAGCCGGTCGAACGTGTCGTCGATGGCGAACCTCAGCTCAGGGGCGAATTTCAGCGTCATGTCCTTGGCCACGGCGCGGCGCAGTTCCGCCTTGTTGCGGCGCAGCGCGGCCAGCGCCTCGTCGGCGCCCTGCCCACCCAGTGGCAGCACGAACGCGGTCGCGATCTTCAGGTCGGGCGAGGTGCGGACCTCGCCGACGGTGATCGACATGCGGTTCAGGTCCGGGTCGTGGATGTCGCCGCGCAGCAGCACGTCCGACAGCGTGCGGCGGATCAACTCGCCCACCCTCAGCTGCCGCTGCGACGGGCCCGCGCCCTCGGAATGATGATGTTTCGCCATGCGCCGCATCTAGGGGAACATGGCGCGCGCCGCAACAGGCTTTGCCAAGCGCGGCGCGCTGGCTTAGGAACCGGGGCGCAAGGCAAGGCAAGGGGCAGACGCATGGCGGACAAGGTCGGAATCGTGGTCACGGGCGTCTCCGGGCGCATGGGCAGAACGCTGGTGGGGTTGTTGGCCGATCACCCCCAAGCGCGACTTTCCGGCGCGCTGGAACGGCCGGGCCATGACTGGGTCGGCCGCGATCTCGGGACCGCGCTGGGCGGCGCGGCAAGCGGCGTGACAGTGACAGACGATCCGCAGGGTGCGCTGGACGGCGCAGCGGCGCTGATCGACTTCACCGCACCGGCGGCGACGGTCGGCTTCGCTGCGATGGCCGCCGAACGGGGGATCGTGCACGTGATCGGCACCACCGGCATGACCGATGCCGACATCGCCGCGATCGGGTCACATGCGGATCGCGCCGTGATCGTCCGCGCGGGCAACATGAGCCTCGGGGTGAACCTGCTGGTGCAGCTGACCCGGCAGGTCGCCGCTGCGCTCGATGCCGACTACGACATCGAGGTGATCGAGGCGCACCATCGCCACAAGGTCGATGCGCCGTCGGGCACCGCTCTGATGCTGGGCGAGGCGGCAGCAGCCGGGCGCGGCGCGGCACTGGCGGACGTGGCCGACCGGGGCCGGGACGGGATCACCGGGGCACGGACGCGCGGCGCGATCGGCTTCTCGGCGATCCGCGGCGGCGACATCGTGGGCGAACACGACGTGATGTTTGCCGCCGATGGCGAACGGATCGTGCTGCGCCATGTCGCTTCCGACCGGTCGGTGTTTGCGCGCGGCGCGCTGAAAGCCGCGCTTTGGGGGCAGGGGCGCGCGCCCGGGCACTATTCCATGCTGGACGTGTTGGGCCTGTCATGATCCGGTAACGGTTGCGCGGCGTATATGGTAGGATCCCATCAAGGAGGATACCATGCGCCTGCCCCCGTTTTTCGCCGCGACCGCCTGCGCCGCCGTACTTGCGGGCGGGGCCGCGCAGGCCGACTACGAACCGATCACTGACCGGGCCGAGTTTCTTGGCGTTGTCACGCAGGGCGCGCTGACACGGCTCGGCATCTCAGTACGGGTGACCCCCGATGGCGGGATCACCGGGCGCGCCTTTGGCTCTCCGGTTACGGGAAGCTGGTCGTGGGACGGAGGATACTTCTGCCGCGATCTCGCCTGGGGCGGGGATGATCTGGGGTACAACTGCCAGAAAGTGGAACGCGACGGACGTTCGGTGCGGTTCACGTCAGACAAGGGCAAAGGGCGCTCCGCCAGCTTGACGCTGGAATGACGTGCCACTGCGGCGTCCGGGCCGGAACCGAAGCCGGGCTGCGGCGTGATCAGAAGTCGATCGCGATGCCCTTCTTCTCCCAGTCGCCGTAGCGCACGGGTTCGGGCCCGTCGCGCCCGCCCAGTTCGGTTGGAAGCTCCACGGCAGCGGCCTTGCGGCGCCGCTCCTCGGCTTCCTGCAGGGCGCGGCGGGCGGCGGGCGGCAGATCCATGCCATGTGCGCTGGTGTCGGCGGGCAAGCTGTCGGCGTCGGGGCCGGCATCGTCGGTGTTCGGCGTGTCGGGCATGGCGGCAGGCTCCTGACTTGTGGCGCGCGTGGCTGTGATATACCCCGCGCGGGCCGCGTGGCAAGCGGCGGGCGGGTTCGGTGACGGACCATCGGAGGTGACGGGTGCCACAGGCAGGCAAAAGCGGAACGGGCAGCGGCGGCAGCGCGCAGGGGGGCAGCACGCCGCGCGAAGGGCTCGGTGCGCGCGCCGCGGCGCTGCGGCTGCTCATGGCGGTCTGGCAGGACGGCGAGATGCTGGCCGGTCTCGTCGACGCGCCGGACGGTCCGCTGGAGCGGCTGGAGCCGTCGGAACGCGCCCGCGCGCAGCGCCTCGCGCTGGCCACCCTGCGCGGCACCGCCGCTGCAGATACGCTGCTCGGGCCGTTTCTGCGCAAGGCGCCTCCGCCGCGGGTGCGCGCGATCCTGCGCCTCGCCACGGTGGAACTGGCGCAGGGCGGCGCGGCGCACGGAGTGGTGGACGGCGCGGTCGCGCTGGCGCGGCAGGACCGCAAGACGGGGCATCTGTCCGGGCTGGTCAACGCGGTGCTGCGGCAGGTGGCCACCACCGCGCCCGAACGCTGGCCGGATCTGCCGCCGCAGCGCCTGCCGGGCTGGTTGCGCGGGCGGCTGCAATCGGCCTGGGGCGGCAAGGTCACAGCCGCGATAGAGGCGGTGCAGGCCGCTGCCCCGCCGCTGGACCTGACGCCGCGCGCGATGTCGGTGGACGAGGCCGCGGCACTGGCCGCCGAGGCGGATGGCACGGTTCTGCCCACAGGTAGCGTGCGGCTGCCCGGTGGCGCGCAAGTGTCGGCCCTGCCAGGCTACGGCGAGGGGACGTTCTGGGTGCAGGACGCCGCCGCTGCGCTGCCCGCCCGCGTATTGGCCCCGCGGCCGGGCGAACGCGTGCTCGACATGTGCGCCGCGCCGGGTGGCAAGACGCTGCAACTGGCCGCCGCCGGGGCGCGTGTCACCGCGCTCGACATCTCGGGGCCGCGGCTGGCGCGCCTGCATGAGAACCTCGCTCGGGCCGAACTGGAGGCCGAAGTCGTCACTGGCGATGCGCTGCACTACGCAGGCATCCCCGGCGGCTTCGACGCCGTGCTGCTGGACGCGCCCTGCAGCGCCACCGGAACGATCCGCCGCCACCCCGAGCTGCCCTTCGTGCGCGCTGCCGCCGACATCAAGCCGCTGGTTGCGCTGCAGGCGGAGATGATCGACCACGCGCTGACGTTGCTGCGCCCCGGCGGGCGGCTGGTGTTCTGCACATGCTCGCTGCTGCCCGACGAGGGCGAGGCGCAGGCCCGTGCCGCGCTGGCCCGCCATCCGGCGCTGGTGGCTGATCCGGCCGCGCTGGACTTGCCCGGGGTCGCGCCGGACTGGCGCGGGCCGGACGGACTGCGCCTGCGCCCCGACCACTGGGCCGATCGCGGCGGCATGGACGGGTTCTTCGTGGCCGCTTTCCGCAACGGGGCGGGCGATGCGGCCTGACCCGGTGACAGCCCGCCCGCGCCTGCCTAGACTGTGCGCAGGCAGCAGGGCGGGCAGGGGCAGCGCGTGACGGGCAGTTTCGGGGCCGGGCTTCACCCGGTGACATGGCGCGACCGCTGGAGCGCGCGCAGCGCGGGGGCCTCGGCCCGGCGCGCGCGACTGGCCGTGCCGCCGCCGCCTCCGGTCACCGGCGACGCGGCGCGCGGCGCGGCGCTGGTGGCGGGACAGGTGTCGCTTGGACATTCGCGCAGCGTGGCCGCGGAAGGCCGGTCGATCTGGGCGCTGACCGCTCCCACCCGCGCGTTCGAGGCCGCGCGCCAGGGCTTCGGGTGGCTCGACGATCTGGCCGCGCTGGGCACTGCGCCCGCGCGCGACGCCGCCCGTGCCTGGGTGGCCGAATGGTTCACTGCACAGGGGCACGGCAAGGGGCCGGGCTGGTCGCTGCCACTGGTCGCGGCCCGGCTCGACCGGCTTGTGGCCCATGCGGGTTGGCTGACCTCGGGCAGCGAGGGGCTGCCCGCCGCGCGGCTGGAACGGGCGCTGGCCCGCCACCGCCGGGTCGCGCTGGCCCGCTTCGCCGCGTTGCCGCATGGGCCCGAAGGGCTGGCAGTGGCGGCGCGGCTGGTCGGCGCGGCGGCGCGCCTCGACGGGTCGGACCCGCTGCTGGCGCGAGCGCAGGACGCCCTTGATCGCGGGGCGCGCGTGGTCATCGACGAGGCCGGCGGCGTGGTCGACCGCGCACCCGAAACGCTGGCCGAAGCGGTCTGCCACCTGGCCGAGGCCGCCCACGCTCTGGCCGAGGCCGGGCTTGGCCCGCATCCCGAACACGCCCGCGCGCTGGCCCGCGCGGCGCCGGTACTGCGTGCGCTGCGCCATGCAGATGGCGGGCTGGCGCGGTTCCACGGCGGCGGTGCGGGCGACCGGGCCCGGATCGACGCCGCGCTCGCGATCCTGCGGGCGGCCGGTATCGGCGCGGGCAGCGGCGCTGGTGCCCGTCACCGCGCGCCGCCCGACCAGCCGATGGGCTTCGTACGGCTGGCGCGCGGCCGCGTCACGGTGATCGCAGACATGGCTGCGCCCCCCGTCGCCCCGGAAGCGGCGACCAGCGCCCATGCCGGCACGCTGGGATTCGAGATGACGGTCGGCGCCGCCCCGCTCATCGTCAGTTGCGGGACCGGCGCCGCTTTCGGGCCCGACTGGCAGGACGCGGCGCGCCAGACCGCGTCGCACAGCACGCTGGTGCTGGACGGGCAGTCGTCGTCCCGGCTGGAACGCGGGCGCGGCGCGGCGTTGGTGCTGACCGCCGCGCCCGGCAACGTGCGCGCCGACCTGCACCCGGACGCGCCCGACCTGCATGTGGTCGGCGCCCATGACGGCTATGGGCCCGCCTATGGTCTGGTCCATGCCCGGCGGCTCGACCTGTCGCTGCCCGGGGACGTTCTGGAGGGCGAGGACATGCTGAGCGCGGCCACCGCCACCGAACAGCGCCGCTTTGCCGCGGTCGGCGGCGGGCAGGGGCTGCCCTTTGTGCTGCGCTTCCACCTCCATCCGCAGGTCGAAGCGACGCTCGATCCGTCCAACGGCGCGGTGCGGCTGACCCTGCCCACCCGCGACGTGTGGCACTTCAGCCATGACGGGCGCTGCACGATCCGGCTTGACCCCGGCGTCTATCTGGAGAAAACCCGCCCCGAACCCGCGCCGTGCCGTCAGATCGTGCTGGTCGGACGGGCCGCGCAGCCGGTCACCTCGGTGCGCTGGCGGCTGACACGGGATCGCGCAACGCCCGCCTTCGCCCCGCCGGACACGGGGCGAGATTGAAGACACCGACGCCACAGAACCGCCACCCCGCGGCCCGACCGAAGGACCCCCCGAATGACCGACACCGCCCCGCTTAAGACGGCCCTGCTCTCCGTTTCCGACAAGACCGGCCTGACCGAGTTCGCGGCTGCGCTGGCCGGGGCCGGGGTGCGGCTGCTGTCCACCGGAGGCACGGCGAAGGCACTGCGCGACGCTGGCCTGGAGGTGACGGACGTGGCCGAGGTGACCGGCTTTCCCGAGATGATGGACGGCCGCGTCAAGACGCTTCATCCCGCCGTGCATGGCGGGCTGCTGGCGCTGCGCGACAACCCGGAGCACGTGGCGGCGATGAAGGCGCACGGGATCGGCGCGATCGACCTGCTGGTGGTGAACCTGTATCCGTTCGAGGCGACGGTCGCCGCCGGTGCGGACTACGACACCTGCATCGAGAATATCGACATCGGCGGCCCGGCGATGATCCGCGCGGCGGCGAAGAACCACGCCCATGTGGCGGTCGTCACCGACCCCGAGGATTATGCGACGATTCTGGCGGCGCTGCCCGGCGGCGGCACCGACCTTGCGACCCGCAAGCGACTTGCGCAGATCGCCTATGCGCGAACGGCGGCCTATGACACGGCGGTGTCCACCTGGATGGCCGGCGCGCTTGGCGAGACGGCGCCGCGCCGCGCCGCGGTGGCCGGGCGACTGGCGCAGACCATGCGCTACGGCGAGAACCCGCACCAGCAGGCGGCGTTCTACACCGACGGCAGCGGCCGCCCCGGCGTGGCGACAGCGGTGCAGCACCAGGGCAAGGCGCTGTCCTACAACAACATCAACGACACCGACGCAGCCTTCGAACTTGTGGCGGAATTCGCGCCGCAGGACGGGCCGGCCTGTGTGATCGTCAAGCACGCGAATCCTTGCGGCGTGGCGCGCGGCGCGACGCTGGCCGAGGCCTACGGGCGCGCCTTCGACTGCGACCGGACTTCGGCCTTCGGTGGGATCATCGCCCTGAACGGCGTTGTGGACGGCCCGACCGCCGAGGCGATCACCGGCATTTTCTCGGAGGTGGTGATCGCGCCGGGTGCCGATGACGATGCCATGCGCGTCTTTGCGGGCAAGAAGAACCTGCGCCTGCTGACGACGGCGGGGCTGCCGGACCCGGCCGCTCCGGGCACAACATGGCGGCAGGTCTCGGGCGGCTATCTCGTGCAGGACAAGGACACCGGGCGTATCGCGGCCGAGGATCTGAAAGTGGTCACGAAGCGCGCGCCGACGGATGCCGAACTGGCCGACCTGCTGTTCGCCTGGCGTGTCGCCAAGCATGTCAAGTCCAACGCGATCGTCTACGTGAAGGACGGTGCGACGGTTGGCGTCGGCGCGGGCCAGATGAGCCGGGTGGACAGCACCCGCATCGCCGCGCGCAAGGCCCGCGACATGGCCGAGGCGATGGGCCTGCCTGCGCCGCTGACCGAAGGCTCTGTCGTGGCATCGGACGCGTTCTTTCCCTTCGCCGACGGGCTCGTGACCGCGGCCGAGGCGGGCGCCACAGCGGTGATCCAGCCCGGCGGCTCGATGCGCGACGACGAGGTGATCGCGGCGGCCGATGCGGCGGGGCTGGCGATGGTGTTCACCGGCATGCGCCACTTCCGGCACTGATCCGGTGCGCGCCTTCGCCCTTGCCGCGCTTGTCATGTTCGCTCTGGACCAGGGCAGCAAATGGGCCGTGGTGCATTGGCTGGGCCTCAAGCACCGGCTGGCGATCGACGTGCTCCCGCCGCTGCTGAACTTTCGCATGGGCTGGAACGACGGGATCAACTTCGGCCTGCTGTCCGGACATCCCGCCGCCGCGCGCTGGCTGCTTATCGCCCTGGCTCTTGCGATCTGCGCCTGGGTGACATGGTTCGCCCGCCGCGACGGGCGCCCGCGGATGATGATTGCGGCGGGCGTGCTGGTGGGCGGCGCGCTTGGCAACGTCGCGGACCGGCTGGTCTATGGCGCGGTGGCCGATTTCCTGAACATGTCCTGCTGCGGCATCACCAACCCGTTCGCCTTCAACATCGCCGATATCGGCGTGTTCGCCGGTGCCATAGCGTTGGTGCTGTGGTCGGACCCGGAAAAGACACGGTGACGGCGCTGCGCCGCTGCGCTAGAACCCCGCACATGACCGAAGGACCGATCCGAGTGACCATGCGCCTGCCTCGCCTTTTTCTGCTGGTCCCCGCGCTGCTGGCCGCCTGCGGCGGCGGAACGCCCAGCCTGATGAACTTCGCCTCCACCCGCGAGCCGAACGAATTCCTGGTGGTGCCCGCCAAGCCGCTTGAAACCCCGCCCGAAGGCGCCGCGCTGCCGCGGCCCGCGCCCGGCACCGCCAACCGCGCCGACGCTACACCGCTTGACGATGCGGTCGCGGCGCTTGGGGGCAACCCGGCCGCCCGCCGCGCGGACGGCGCGATCCCCGGCGGCGATGGCGCGCTGGTCAACCACGTCTCGCGCTACGGCCGCGACCCTCAGATCCGCGCCACGCTCGCCGAACAGGATCTCGCCTTCCGACTGGCCAATCCGGGCCGGGTGATGGAACGGCTGTTCAACGTGAACCGCTATTTCGACATCTACGACCGCCAGAGCCTCGATCAGCAGGCCGAGGCCGAGCGGTTGCGCCGGGCGGGCGTGCCCACCTCAAGCGCGCCGCCCGCCGCGCTGAAACCCGAATAGCACGCTCACAAACGCGTTGCCCGGCTTGCACGGGGGCGCCGGTGGCGTATCTGTCAGACAAGACGGAGGAACGCCCATGACATTCGCCACCCGCCTGCTGGCCGCCCCGCTGGCCGCGCTCACCCTGCTGGCCGGTCCGGCCGCCGCCGAGGACGGCGTGACCCAGTTCACCCTCGACAACGGGATGGACGTACTGGTGATCGAGGATCACCGCTCGCCCGCCGTGGTGCACATGGTCTGGTACCGCGTCGGTGCCGCCGACGAACCCGCCGGGCTGTCCGGCATCGCCCACTACCTCGAACACCTGATGTTCAAGGGCACCGACGACATGGCGGCGGGCGAATTCTCGGAAACCGTGCGCGCCAATGGCGGCAGCGACAATGCGTTCACCTCTTGGGACTACACCGGCTATTTCCAGCGCGTCGCGGCGGACCTGTTGCCCCGCATGATGGAGATGGAAGCCGACCGGATGACCGACCTGATCCTGAAGGACGAGGTCGCGCTGCCCGAACGTTCCGTCATCCTAGAAGAACGCGCCCAGCGGATCGACAGCGATCCCGGCGCGCTGTTCCGTGAACAGACCCGCGCGGCGCAGTACCTGCACCACCCCTACGGCCTGCCGATCATCGGCTGGCGACACGAGATGGAGCAGTTGTCCACCGATGACGCGCTTGATTTCTACCGCGAGTTCTATGCCCCAAATAACGCCATCCTGATCGTGGCGGGCGACGTGACCCCGGACGAGGTGCGCGCTCTGGCGCAGGAATACTACGGCCCGGTTCCGGCCAACCCGGATCTCACTCCGCGCGCCCGCGTCACCGAACCGCCACAGACCGCCGCGCGGCGCGTGGTGTTCGAAGACCCGCGCGTCGCGCAGCCTTATGTCACGCGCAGCTACCTTGCGCCCGAACGCAACCCGGGCGATCAGGACCGCGCGGCGGCGCTGACCCTGCTTGCCGACCTGCTGAGCGATGGACCGAATTCCTTCCTGCAGCGCCGGTTGCAGTTCGACACGCAAACCGCGCTCTATGCCGGGGCGTGGTATGGCGCTACCTCGCTCGACGCGACGACATTCAACCTGACCGTGGTTCCGGCCGAAGGCGTCAGCCTGTCCGAGGCGGAGGCCGCGCTGGACACGGCGCTGGCCGACTTCGTCGCCGGCGGCGTCGATGCCGAGAAACTTACGCGGCTGAAACGGCAATACGCGGCGCAGTCGGTCTACGAGATGGACAGTACCCAGTCCCGTGCGCGCAAGTATGGCGCCGCGCTGACCAGCGGTCTGACCGTGGCCGACGTGCAGGCCTGGCCGGACGTGCTTCAGGCCGTTACGGAAGATGACATCCTTGCCGCAGCCCGCGCTGTGCTTGTGCCCGAAACCTCGGTCACCGGCTGGTTGCGCGCGCCCGAAGGCACCACCCCGGAGGTGACCCAATGATCCGTTTCGCACCCGCCCTTGCGCTCTCCGCGCTGATCGGCCTCGCCGCCGCGGTGCCGGTCCGCGCCGCGGTGGACATCGAACAGGTGGAAACCCCCGGCGGGCTGTCGGCCTGGCTGGTGCAAGAACCGACGATCCCCTTCGTCGCGCTCGAAATCGTATTCCGGGGCGGCACCTCGCTAGATGCTCCTGAAAAGCTCGGCGCTGTGAACCTGATGACCGCGCTGATCGAGGAAGGCTCCGGCGATCTTGATGCCAGCGCCTTTGCCGCGGCGAGGGACGACCTTGCCGCCAGCTTCCGCTTCTCGGCCAGTGACGACGCGATCAGCGTCTCGGCCCGGTTCCTGACCGACACCACGGATGCGGCAATGGACCTGCTGCGCGGCGCGCTGACCGAACCGCGATTCGACCCCGACGCGATCGAACGGGTGCGCGCGCAGGTGATATCGGGACTGCGGTCGGACGCCGAGGATCCGAACGCGCTGGTCGGTCGCGCCTTCGCCGAGGCGGTATACGGCGATCATCCCTATGCCCGTCCCGGCGACGGCACGGTCGAGACCGTCTCGGCGCTGACCCGCGACGATCTGCTGGACGCCTTCGGCGGAGCCATCGCCCGCGACCGCGTGACCATCGCCGCGGCTGGCGACATCTCCCCACAGGAACTGTCGGCGCTGCTCGACGATCTGCTGGGCGATCTGCCTGGCACCGGTGCGCCGCTGCCCGGTCCGGCCACGCTGTCCTTCACCGGCGGGACCACGGTGATCGACTTCCCCACGCCGCAATCGGTGATCAGCTTCGGGCAGCCCGGTATTCCGCGCGACGATGACGACTTCTTCGCCGCGTTCCTGCTCAACCAGATCCTCGGCGGGGGCGGCTTCGGCTCGCGCCTGACCGAAGAGGTGCGGGTGAAGCGGGGGCTGACCTACGGGATTTATTCCTACCTCGCCAACAAGGATCACGCCGATCTCTATGTCGGGGGCGCGTCCACCGCCAACGCGCGCGCCGCCGAAACCATCGAGGTCGTGCGCGCCGAATGGGCCCGTATGGCCAAGGACGGTCCGACCGAGGCTGAACTGGACGCGGCGCGAAAATTTCTGATCGGCGGTTATCCGCTGCGCTTCGACAGCAACGCGTCCATCGCCAACATCCTCGTCGGCATGCAACTCGACGGGCTGAGGCCGGACTACATCGAAACGCGCAACGACCGGCTCGCGGCGGTGACCCGCGACGACGTGCGGCGCGTGGCAGCCGACCTGCTGGACCCCGAGGCGCTGACCTTCTTCGTGGTCGGCCAGCCCGAAGGGCTTGCCCCCGGCAACTGACCGCACGCCCGCCTCTTCGGGGCAGGGACAGGCCGCGCGGCGCAGCTTGGGATCATCGCGCCGCTCGAAGCGCCCGGCCATCCAAGACCGTACAGATCGCGGGCCGACTGCCCTGAAACCGGCAGGCGGGACGCGGGCTCGTCTCGTGCCCCGTGTCGCCACCGTTCAGCATTTCCGAATGCGGCGCCGCGCTGTGTCCCCAAGCCCGAACGCTTCGCCGACTTTTTAACTCCCAACCGGTATTCGGCGGGTCCTCCCCATCCCCGTTGGGGTTGGCCTGCGGGGGTCGCCCCTTTTGTTCTTTCGGGCTTATCATACAAGATTACTAAACTGTTCCGACTGCGGTCCGACACGGGGCCCCGGCGATCTGACCCTAGTGAATCACCCCGCTTCATGCTAGTTCTGGTGGCATGAACGCTCCCAACCCCCATATCCTTGCGCATCTCCCAAGAATTGCGCAGCTCAGCGATGCCGCCATCAACCGGATCGCCGCCGGCGAGGTCGTCGAACGCCCTGCCTCCGCCGTCAAGGAACTGGTGGAGAACAGTCTCGACGCAGGCGCGCGTCGGATCGAGGTGGCCTATGCCGATGGCGGCAAGACCCTTCTTCGCATAACCGACGATGGGCACGGCATGCGCCCCGAAGACCTTCCCCTGGCGCTGGCACGGCATGCGACCTCCAAGATTGACGGTACGGATCTGTTGAATATCAACAGTTTCGGCTTTCGAGGCGAGGCGCTGGCCTCCCTCGGGGCGGTAGGGCGGCTGACCGTGACGAGTCGTTATGCCGGCCATGACGGTGCAGCCGTTGCCGTGGCCGGCGGGCAGATCCAGCCGGTGCGGCCCGCGGCGCTGCGCGGCGGGACGGTTGTGGAACTGCGCGATCTGTTCTGCGCCACGCCCGCACGGCTGAAATTCCTGCGCACCGACCGTGCCGAGGCGCAGGCGATCGGCGACGTGGTGCGCCGCCTCGCGATGGCCGAACCCTTCACCGGCTTCACCCTCCGCGACGTCACCGGCGGCGGCGACGGCCGCACGGTGCTGCGGCTCGATCCCGAAAACGGCGATCCGCAGGACGCGCTCGCGGCGCGGCTGGCACGAGTGATCGGGCGTGATTTCGTTGAAAACGCACTGCAAATCGATGCGGAACGCGACGGCATCGCGCTGTCGGGCTTGGCTGCGCTGCCGACTTATTCGCGCGGCTCGGCGGTCACGCAGTTCCTTTTCGTCAACGGGCGGCCGGTGCGCGACAAGCTTCTGATCGGCGCCCTGCGTGCAGCCTATTCCGATGTGCTGAGCCGCGACCGGCACCCGGCGGCGGCGCTGTTCATTGACTGCGACCCGCTGCAGGTGGATGTGAACGTGCATCCCGCCAAGGCCGAGGTGCGGTTCCGCGATCCTTGGCTGGTCCGAGGGCTGATCGTGTCGGCACTGCGCCACGCGCTGGCCGAGGCCGGGCATCGCGCGTCCAGCACGCTGACGGGGGCGACGCTGGGCGCGATGCAACCCGGGACCGCTCCGCCGGCCGGAAGGGTCTACCAGATGGACCGTCCGGGACAGGCAGCGCGCGGGGCGGCCTACGCCGTTCAGGCCCCGTCTGCCCCGGATGCGCCGGGCTTTGCCGAAACCGGCGCGCCCTCCGCCCGGACCGAGGCGGCGCCGGACGCGGCGCGCGACCGCGATCAGGCCGCGCGCCCCTTGGGGGCGGCACGGGCGCAACTGCACGAGAACTACATCATCGCCCAGACCGACGACGGTATGGTGATCGTCGATCAGCACGCGGCCCATGAGCGGCTGGTCTATGAACGGCTCAAGGCGCAGCGCGCCGCCAACGGTGTCGCCGCGCAGGCCCTGCTGATCCCCGAGATCGTGGACCTGGGCGAGGACGCGGTGCTTTTACTGGAGCATGCGGAGGCGTTCGCGGCGCTTGGCCTGACGATCGAACCCTTCGGGCCGGGTGCCGTGGCAGTGCGCGAGACCCCTGCGCTGCTGGGCGTGGTGGATGCGCACGGCCTGCTGCGCGACATCGCGGATGAACTGGCCGATCTGGGTGACAGCGCCGCGCTGCCCACGCGGATCGACGCCGTGCTGTCCCGCATGTCGTGCCACGGATCGATAAGGTCCGGCCGCCGGATGCAGGCCGACGAGATGAACGCTCTGCTGCGCGAGATGGAGGCGACGCCGCTGTCGGGCCAGTGCAACCACGGTCGGCCGACCTATGTCACGCTGAAGCTGTCGGACATCGAACGGCTGTTCGGGCGCACATGACGCTGCCGGGCGGGCTGATCCTCGACCCGGCGGACCCGGTGCATCTTGCGCTGCTCGGGGCAATGGGGGCGCTAGCGCTCATGCTGGTCCTGCTGCTGGCCGCGCTCCGCGCGCAGCGACGGCAGGCCCGCATGCTGGAGCCGTTGGCGCAGCAGCTTGGCGCGCTGGGGCGGGCGCAGCAGCAACTGGCCGGTGGGCTGAGCCAAGTCACCGATGCTCAGCTTCGCAGCCAGCAGGCGACTATGGCCACGCTTGAAGCGCGGCTGGCCGATGTGAGTCGCAGCATGGGCGACAGCCTTCAGGGCAGCGCCACCCGCACCGCGCGCAGCCTCGGAGAATTGCAGCAGCGGCTGGAAACGATCGACCGGGCGCAGGCCAATATCGAGAAGCTGTCCGGCAACGTGCTCGGACTTCAGGACATCCTGTCGAACAAGCAGGCGCGCGGCGCGTTCGGGGAAATCCAACTGCACGAAATCGTTTCCAAGGCGCTGCCTCCCGACAGTTTCACGATGCAGGCAACGTTGGGCAACGGCAAGCGGGCCGACTGCTTGATCCACATGCCGATGCCGCCGGGGCCACTGGTGATCGACAGCAAATTTCCGCTGGAGCCTTATGAGGCGCTGGTCGCGGCCGAGTCGGACCACGAGCGCGGGCAGGCAGCGCGCGACCTGCGCATGGCGGTTAGGCGGCACATCCGCGCCATTGCCGAGAAGTACATCATCGAGGGAGAAACCGCCGACGGCGCGGTGATGTTTGTGCCGTCCGAAGCGGTCTATTCCGAATTGCATGCGCGCTATTCCGACCTCGTGAGAGAGGGGTTCGCCGCACGGGTTTGGCTGGTGTCGCCCACCACCTGCATGGCGACGCTCAACACGCTGCGTTCGGTCCTGAAGGATGTTCGGATGCGCGAACAGGCAGGGCTGATCCGGCGCGAGTTGCACCTTCTGCACGCCGATGTGGATCGACTGGTGACGCGGGTGGACAATCTAGACCGGCATTTCGGGCAGGCCCAGAAGGACTTGGCCGACATCCGCGTGTCCGCCGACAAGGCGGGCCGACGCGCGCAACGTCTGGACAGTTTCGATTTCGCAGACACCGCGCGGGACGAGGCGCATGAGGAAAATCCATCCGGCCCGGTGGGGGAGGTTCTTGCCGTCGGTCGTTAGGATTGTCCGCGTGGCCAGGCCAGGATCAGATCCGCAGGAAGGGCTGCGCGAGGCGCGGCAACATTGAGGTGAATCTAAGCCGCGCATCACTGGCCGTCAGGCAGATGCAGTCCTGAGCGCCAATGGCGACAGGTGTATGGTGTACCTCTTCGTCCGCAACCTCGATATCGCCGCGATGGTATTCGCCGTCATCGTCGCGGTAAGCGCCTTGAAGCACCAAGGTCATTTCGGTGCCGCCGTGGCTGTGATCCGGCATCGCCATGCCCGACGGAATGTAGAGCAGCCGCACGCGTGCGCCATCCTGCGTGGGCAGGATCGCCTGTTTCACACCCCCGCCAATCTTGCGCCATGCGACAGCATCCAGATCGCCGCCCACATAGTCCCTCACCGGGGCGGGTAGCACCGACGGCGCGGGGCGCGGTTGCGCATTGCGGTCCACCGGGCCGCTGCCCTTGATGCGGGCCAGCGTCGCCGCAAGTGCACCGCCCGACATTTCAGCCGGTTCCAGAGTGTCCAGAACCGCTCCGCCGACCGTGTCGTACGCGCCGAGCCGTGCCCGGCTGTCATCGGACAACGACACATGCGCGGCGACCACCACGTTGAAGGCTTCGGGCAGGATCCCGGCCGAATAGGCCATCAGGAACTCGTCCGCGATATGATGCTTCACGCCCATGTCTTCACTCTATCTCATTTCGTGACGCAACCGTTCCAGCGCCAACCTAATCCGCGACTTGATTGTGCCCAGCGGCAAACCGGTCTCTGCGGCAATTTCGCTGTGCGACAGGTTTCCGAAATACGCGCTTTCCACCAAGGCCCTTTGTTTTTCGGGCAGGTTCGCCATCGCGCGGGTCAACCTTTCGCTTTCCTGTTGCAGGACGACCACGTCTGCCTGGTCCGGTTCCGCCTCGGGGCCCCAGGGAAGATCCTCGGGTTCGGGGCGGCGCTGTCGGCGCAGCAGGTCGATCTTGCGATTCCGTGCGATGGTGAACACCCATGTGCTCACGCTGGCGCGGGAGGGATCGAACTGGTGCGCTTTCTGCCAGATCGTCGTCATCACATCCTGCGTGCATTCCTCCGCCAGTGCCTCGCTTGCGCCGGACTTGATCAAGAACCCCTTCACGCGAGGGGCATAGTATTCAAACAGCGTAATGAACGCCGTTTCGTCCTGCGCGTCGCGTATCCGCGCCATGCAGGCAGCCCACTCCGCTTCCCTTTGCTGCGTCGTCGTCAATGCCGCTTCCAAGCCTTCGCCGCACCTTCATGCCCCGTATCGACGCCCATTAACGGTGCTTCACTCGGAAGGCCCAGCCCCGGTCACCAAGTGTTGATGAGGTATAGGGGCCAAGGGCACAAACGGATCACTTTTCGACATGAAAAAAAATCTGCGTGCCCGCGGACGGCGCGATCGGCGGCAAACTGGCACTGCCGCCGCCGAGTTGCGACTCATCCGGTTGCGTCCGTCGCCCGTATCCTCCTTTAAGGGATCAAGCAGAAACGGATGAGGCGGGTTTATGCCATATGACACGACCGGCGGTGTGCCGATGCGCATCGCGGTGATCGGTGCGGGAATTTCCGGAATGGGCGCGGCATACAGGCTGGGACGCAACCACGCCGTCACGCTGTTTGAAGCCGAACCGCGGTTGGGCGGTCATGCGCGCACGGTACTGGCCGGCAAGCGGGGCGACCAGCCGGTCGATACGGGGTTCATCGTATTCAACTACGCGACCTATCCGCACCTTACTGCGCTGTTTGCCGAACTGGATGTGCCGATCGCGGATAGCCGCATGACCTTCGCCGCGTCCATTCGCGATGGCGAAGTGGAGTACGCCTTGAATACCCTGTCGAGCCTGTTCGGGCAGCGTCGCAACGCTGTCAACCCGTCCTTCCTTGCGATGCTGCGCGACATCTTGCGTTTCAACGCACGGGCCGAGGCGCTGGCCGCCGACGAGACGATGACGATCCGCGACCTGCTCGACCGACTGGGCACGGGCGCGCGGTTCCGTGACCACTACCTGCTTCCTTTCTCGGGCGCGATCTGGTCGACGCCGGTGCGGGACATCCTGGACTTTCCGGCGGCAGCGCTAGTTCGGTTCTTCCGCAACCACGCGCTTCTGGGCGTGACCGGGCAGCACAAGTGGTACACCGTGCGCGGAGGGTCGGTGGAATACGTTCGTCGCCTGGAGGCGGCGATGCACGGCGAAGGGGTGGAGGTGCGTACCGGTTGCCCGATCGACCGGGTGGAGCGGCTGGAAGCAGGTGTGCGGATCAAGCCGCGCTGCGGCGAATGGCAGGTTTTCGACGAGGTGATCTTCGCTACACATGGCGACGACAGCCTGCGCCTGTTGGGCGATGCCGACGACCGCGAACGCGCGGCGCTGTCCGGGGTGAAATACCAGCCGAACACCGCGATCCTGCATTCGGATTCCAGCCTGATGCCGCGCCGCCGCCGGTGCTGGGCATCCTGGAACTACACCGAAACATCGGCCGGGCGCGACGCTGTGGGGCTGACCTACTGGATGAATTCGCTTCAGCCGATCCCGATGGACGATCCGCTCTTCGTCACGCTTAATCCAACGCGCGACATCAACCCGGCGCTGGTGCATGACCGCGTCAGCTTCAGCCACCCGATGTATACGCTTGACATGATGGCCGCCCAGCGGGCGGTGGCCGCGCTGAACGGGCGGCGCAACACATGGTTCTGCGGTGCCTGGATGCGCAACGGCTTTCACGAGGACGGGCTTGCCACCGCGATGGACGTGGTGGAGGCGCTGGCCGACCGGACAGGCGTGCTGGCGGCCTGATGGCCCGCGACGTCGATCTTATCGTGGGGCGCACCTATCACGGGCGCGCGGGAGGGGTGGAGAACGCCTTCCGCTACTCGGTGGACTACTGCCTGCTCGACCCGGACCGCGCCCACGGGCCGGGCCTTTTCTCGCGCAACGGGCGCAATCTGACGGCCCTGCATGACCGCGATCATGGCGGGGCGCCGGGGCAGGGGCGGGGTGCTGCCTGGGCACGCGACGTGTTGGTGGCCCACCAGCTTGACCGCTGTGACGGCCCGCTGCTGCTGCTGGCGCAACCGCGCGTGCTGGGGCACGTGTTCAATCCGGTCAGCTTCTGGCTAGCCCACGGGCGCGACGGCACGCTGCGCGCGGTGATCGCCGAAGTGTCCAACACGTTCGGCGACCGCCATTCCTACCTGTGTCACCACCCGGACCAGCGCGCGATCACGCGACACGAACGGCTGCGCGCTGAGAAGATCTTCCATGTCTCGCCGTTCCAGCCCGTCGGCGGTGACTATACCTTCCGCTTCGACATCCGGCACGACCGGGTCGGGGTCTGGATCGATTTCCGCATCGGCACAGAACGGCTTTACGCAACGCTGACCGGCCGCCGCAAACCCCTGACCAATCGCGCAATCCTGTGGGCGGCGCTGCGCCGCCCGCTTGGGTCGCGCCGGGTTCTTGGGCTGATCCACTGGCAGGCGCTGGTGCTTTGGTGGAAGGGGGCGCGGTGGCACGTGCGCCCGGCGCCCCCGGCGGACGAGGTGTCGCGGTGACCGCGCAGGCGCTGCGGGCGCCGGGGCACCGGCTGCCGGCCTTCGCGCTTTTCGGCGCGATCCTGTCCGGTGCGGGCCTGCCGATCTACATCTATGCGCCGAAGTTTTTCGCCGACACCTACGGTGTCAGCCTGTCGCTGCTGGGTGCGGTCCTGTTCGGGCTGCGGCTGTTCGACGTGGTGCAGGATCCCGCGCTCGGCTGGGTGGCCGAACGGCTGGGACGCTGGCGTGGCGTCGCCGTGACGGGGGGCGCTGCGCTGCTGGCAATCTCGATGGTCGGGCTGTTTGCCGTCGCGCCGCCGGTCGCGCCGGTGCTGTGGTTCGCGCTGACCATCACGGGCCTGTTCACCGCCTTCAGCTTCCTGACGATCAATTTCTACGCGCAGGGTGTGCGCAAGGCCGCGGCGTTGTCGGGTGGGCATGTCCAACTGGCCGCCTGGCGCGAAAGCGGCGCGCTGCTGGGTGTGTGCCTTGCTGCCGTCGCCCCCACCCTTCTGGGTGCGGTCACCGGTCAGCCCTACGCGTTGTTCGGCTGGCTTTTCGCCGCGGTGGTGCTGGCCGCGACGCTGGCGATGCTGCCCGAATGGGGCGGCCCCGCGCGACCCGAGGCGCCGACGCCGCTGGGGCTGATCCTGCGCGATCGGATGGCCCGCCGCCTGCTGCTTCTGGCGCTGGTCAACGCCGCACCGCTGGCCGTCAGTTCCACCCTGTTCCTGTTCTATGTCGAGAGCCGGCTGGGCGCGCCGGGCTGGGAAGGCCCGCTGCTGGTCCTGTTCTTCCTGTCCGCCGCCGCGTCCGCCCCCGGCTGGGGCTGGCTGGCCAGCCGCATCGGCCCCAAGGCGGCGCTTCTGGCCGCGATGGCTCTGGCAATCGCGTCCTTTGCGACGGTGCTGGCGCTTGGGACCGGCGACATCGTGCCATTCGCTATCGTCTGCGTCGCCTCGGGTGCGACCATCGGTGCCGACCTGACGCTGCTGCCCGCCCTTTTTGCCCGCCGGATGGCCGATATCTCTCCGGACGGCGGGCAGGGCTTCGGGCTGTGGTCTCTGGTGTCCAAGTTCACCCTTGCCCTCGCGGCGGCGACGCTGCTGCCGCTGCTGGAGGCCGGGGGCTTCACCGCAGGGGGCGACAACAGTGCGCAAGCGTTGTGGCGGCTTACGCTGCTCTATGCACTGGTGCCCTGCGTTCTGAAACTGGTCGCGGTCGGCCTGCTGGCCGCGACCCCTCTGAAGGAGAGCTAGATCATGGATGTTCTGCTGTACGTGGCGCTTGGCGCAGTGCTGACCCTGGCAGGGTCCGCGCTTGTGCGCCGTGTCTGGAGCTTCCGGGCCCAGACCCCCGATGACTATGCCGGGCAGGAACCTGCTTTCGACATCCGCCGCCATCTGGACGGCGCGCTCGCTTGCGAAGGTGTGATCTATGGGCCGACCGGGCGTGTCTCGGCCCGGTTCGTGGCACAAATGCATGCCACTTGGGACGGCGACCGCGGCGTGATGACCGAACATTTCCGCTATGACAGTGGAGCGGTGCAGGACCGCGCTTGGGAGTTGACCCTGCGGCCCGACGGCACGATCCGCGCCGAGGCGGAAGATCTTGTCGGAACCGGCACGGGAATGCAGAAGGGGGCCGGTGTGATGCTGCGGTATCGCATCCGCCTGCCTGAATCCTCGGGCGGGCATGTGCTCGATACGGTGGACTGGATGTACCTGATGGAAAACGGCACGATCATCAATCGGAGCGAGTTTCGGAAATTCGGCCTGAAGGTTGCCGAACTGGTGGCCACTATGCGCCCTGCAGAAGCCGCGGATGCCGGGTCCGACCGGGTGGCGGCGGAATGAAACGTGACTGGGTCGGCAAGACGTACTGGCTGGTCGGAGCCTCGGAAGGGCTGGGGCGCGCGCTGGCACAGCTGCTGAGCGAGGCCGGCGCACACCTCGTGCTGTCTGCCCGCAACGAGGACACGCTGAAGGCGCTGGCCGATGACCTTCCGGGTCGCGCGACGGTCCTGCCGATGGACGTGACCGACCCGGCATCGGTCGCACAGGCGGCACAGGCGCTGGGGCGGATCGATGGGCTGATCTTCCTCGCCGGCGTCTACTGGCCGATGAAGGCGACTGAGTGGGATGCCGACAAGGCCGCCCAGATGATCGAGGTCAACGTGAACGGTGCGATCCGCAGTGTCGGCGCGGTGCTGCCGCAGATGCTGGCTCGGGGCGGCGGCCATATCGTGCTGACCGGCAGCCTGTCGGCCTATCGCGGCTTGCCCGGCGCCATCGGTTACGGCGCCAGCAAGGCCGCGATCATGTCGCTGGCCGAAAGCATGCATTGCGACCTGCACAACAGCGGGATCGAAGTGCAGCTGGCCAATCCCGGCTTCATCCGCACCCGGCTGACCGACAAGAACGATTTCAAGATGCCGTTCCTGATGGAACCTGACGAGGCCGCGCGCCACATGTTCCGGCACCTGTCTGGCGATGCCTTCGCGGGGGATTTCCCTTGGCTCTTTTCCACTGTGTTCCGCCTGAGTCGCCTGCTGCCCGAGGGCCTCTATATCCGCCTGTTCGGCGCGCGCGACTGACTGTCCGCCCGGTGCGGGATCGCTTGCGCCTTTCAAGCGCCGGGCGCATCATGTCCTTGACAACGGCTGACAGAACGGAGTGCGGCGATGCCCGAGATTCATGCGGACGCGATTGCCCAGGTGATCCTGCTGGCGCGCGAAGTGGGAGAGGCGACGGCGGTCGGTGCCCGCGATGGGGTGCGTCACGGTGGGTCCGGGTCGCTTGCCGCGCGCGAGTTGCGCGACTTCATCGCCAATCTCAACGAGGAAGAGCAATACAGCCTGGTCGCCGTGATGTGGATCGGCCGCGACAGTTTCACCGCTGACGAATACGACGAAGCCTATGACACCGCCCGGCTGGAGGCGACAAATCCGACAGAGGACTATCTGGTCGGCATCCCGATGCTGGCCGACTATCTTGAAAGCGGGCTGGAGGCGCTGGGTATTTCGCCCGGCGATGTCGAGCAAGGCGTGATCTGACGAACGCCTCGCCTGCGCCCGAAGCATTGTGAAACAAATATTTGACCTTGCGGGGTTTCCGGTAATTATATGACTGTGATCGGCCGGGACAGGCCGACGCGACGGTCCGCCATAAAACGAGCGGACGAAGGGAGGATTGCTTGGCGACACCTGCTGCCCAGGACGGCGGTGCCATGTCTATTCCGCGCCTGCTGGCCCGGAACGTCGATGCCTATGGCAGCGAACCGGCCTACCGCGAGAAGGATCTTGGCATCTGGCAGGTCTGGTCGTGGTCCGAGGCCGCCGCCGAGATCGAGGCGCTGGCACTGGGGTTCCTGACGCTCGGGGCGCAGCCCGGCGACACTATCGCGATTCTAGGGCGCAACCGCCCCGCGCTCTACTGGGCGATGGTTGCGGCGCAACGCGTGGGTGCAGTGCCAGTCCCGCTTTACCAGGACAGCGTCGCCGAGGAGATCGCCTTCGTCCTGGACCATTGCGAGGCGCGCTTCGTCGTGGCGGGCGACCAGGAACAGGTCGACAAGCTGATCGATGTGAAGGACGATCTGCCCGTCCTTGCCCATATCGTATATCTCGATCCGCGCGGACTGCGCAAATACGACCACACGCATCTGACTGCCTATGCGACGCTCCAGGACGCCGGACGCGCCGCGCGCGATGACCTGATGCCCGAACTCGTGCGGCGGACTGACGGTCTTGGCCCGGACGATACCTGCGTGATGCTCTACACCAGCGGGACGACCGGCAAGCCAAAGGGCGTCGTTCTGTCGAACCGCAACATCATCGAGACGGCGAAGAATTCGGCCGAATTCGACAGGCTGCGTCGCGACGAGGAAGTGCTGGCCTACCTGCCGATGGCATGGGTAGGGGACTTCATCTTTTCCATCGGTCAGGCGATGTGGTGCGGCTTCTGCGTGAACTGCCCCGAAAGCGAAGACACGATGATGACCGACCTGCGCGAGATCGGGCCAACCTACTATTTCGCGCCGCCGCGCGTGTTCGAAAGCCAGCTTACCTCGGTCATGATCCGGATGGAGGACGCGGGTGCGTTGAAAAAGTGGCTGTTCGACCGGTTCATGGCGCTGGCCCGGCGGGTCGGGGGTCCGATCCTCGACGGGGCGCCGGTGGCGGCAAGCGACCGGCTGGCCTATCGGCTGGGCGACCTGCTGGTCTATGGCCCGCTGAAAAACACGTTGGGGTTCAGTCGGGTACGCGTAGGCTACACGGCGGGAGAGGCGATCGGGCCCGAGATATTCGATTTCTATCGCTCGCTCGGGATCAATCTGAAGCAGCTCTATGGCCAGACCGAGGCATCAGTGTTCATCACCCAGCAGCGCGACGGCGAGGTGCGATCCGACACCGTGGGCACGCCGACGCCGGGGGTTGAACTGCGGATCGACGAGAGCCGGGAGGTGTTCTACCGGTCGCCCGGCGTATTCGTGCGCTATCACAAGAACCCGGAAAGCACCGCGTCCACCAAGGACGGCGAAGGCTGGGTCGCCACCGGCGATGCCGGCTTCATAGAAGAGGGCACGGGCCACCTGCGCATCATCGACCGCGCCAAGGACGTGGGGGCGATGGCGGATGGCAGCCTGTTCGCGCCGAAATTCGTTGAGAACAAGCTGAAATTCTATCCCGACATCCTGGAGGCAGTGGTCTTCGGCAACGGTCGCGACCGATGTTGCGCGTTCATCAACATCGACCTGACAGCCGTCGGCAACTGGGCGGAGCGGAACAACATTGCCTATTCGAGCTACCAGGAACTCAGCCAGCATCCCCGCGTGCTCGACACGATCGCCGGGCACGTGGCGGCGGTGAACGACAGCATTGCCGGCGACGAGATGCTGTCGGGGTGCCGCATTCACCGGTTCCTTGTCCTGCACAAGGAACTTGACGCCGACGACGGTGAATTGACGCGCACCCGCAAGGTCCGCCGCAGGATTATCGAGGACAAGTTTTCCGATTTGATAACAGCGCTTTACGATGGGTCGGACAGGGTATCGACGGTGACGGAGGTAACCTATGAGGACGGGCGCAAGGGTGCCATCAGCGCCACGCTTGAAATCCGCGACGTGATCCCCGCCCCGGCCGACCGGATGGCGGCGCAATGAATGTTGCGCGGAACGTGGCGGGAGAGGTCACGGCCGACGGTCGCACTCTGGGCGGCACGCTGATGGACCTGCGCAACATCACCTTGCGCTTCGGCGGGGTGACGGCGATCAAGGATATTTCCTTCGACATCCGTGAGGGCGAGATCCGCGCGATCATCGGCCCCAATGGCGCGGGCAAATCCAGTATGCTCAACGTTATCAGCGGGTTCTACAATCCGCAGGAAGGCGAAGTCTGGTTCCGGGGTGACCGGCGCGGGCCGATGCGGCCTTACCAGGTGGCGCGGCTGGGCATCGCGCGGACGTTCCAGAACATCGCGTTGTTCGACGGGATGTCAGTGCTGGACAACATCATGACGGGCCGCCTGACGCACACCAGATCGGGGCTTCTCGACCAGGCGATCTGGTGGGGCAAGGCCCAGCGGGAAGAGAACGCGCACCGAGAAAAGGTGGAGGAAATCATTGATTTTCTTGAGATTCAGCGCATCCGCAAAACGCCTGTGGGCCGCCTTCCTTACGGGCTGAAGAAGCGGGTGGAACTGGCGCGCGCGCTGGCCGCTGAACCGAAGCTGCTTCTGCTGGACGAACCGATGGCAGGCATGAACGTCGAGGAAAAGGAAGATATGTCCCGATATATCCTTGATGTGAATGACGAATTCGGAACGACCGTCGCCCTGATCGAACATGACATGGGGGTCGTGATGGACCTGTCAGACCGGGTGGTGGTGATGGACTACGGGCGCAAGATCGGCGACGGCACCCCGTCGGAGGTGCGGAACAACCAGGCGGTGATCGACGCCTATCTGGGGGTGGCGCATGACTGAAATGGCGCGTCGGAACCGCGTAGGAGTCGCATATGAAAACCATATGACTCCCATAGGACTCTCGCTGCGGGAGGCGATCCATGCCTGACCAGGTCTTCTTCGCGCTCGAGGTGATGGTGAACGGCCTGATGGTCGGCGTGATGTACGCACTGGTCGCGCTTGGTTTCGTGCTGATCTTCAAGGCGTCTGGCATCTTCAATTATGCGCAGGGCGTGATGGCGCTGTTCGCGGCGCTGACGCTGGTGGGCATTCAGCAGGGGCAGGTGCCCTTCGCCCATCTCATCAACGCGATCTTCGGCACCGACATCCACCATTTCGGCTGGCAGGTGCCTGCCCTGCTGGCCATCGTGCTGACCGTGCTGGTGATGATCGGGCTGGCCGTGCTGATCGAGCGGATCGTGCTGAAGCACCTCGTGAACCAGGAACCGATCATCCTCTTCATGGCCACCATCGGGCTGGCCTATTTCCTTGAAGGGGTGGGAGACCTCATGTGGGGATCGGACATCAAGGTGATGGATGTGGGTCTGCCGCAAGGCATTTCCGACAGCATCGACCGGGCGACCTTCGACTGGTTCGGATACGGCTTCTTCATCGACCGGCTGGACATCGCCGCCAGCATCATCGCCGCGCTGCTGGTGGCGGCGCTGATCGTCTTCTCGCAATACACTCGCGAGGGCCGCGCGCTGCGGGCGGTGGCCGACGACCACCAGGCCGCGCTGTCGGTGGGAATCAGCCTGCGCTTCATCTGGGTGCTGGTCTGGTCCATCGCGGGGTTCGTGGCGCTGGTCGCGGGTATCATGTGGGGTGCGAAGTCCGGGGTGCAGTTTTCGTTGAGCCTGATTGCGCTGAAGGCGCTTCCGGTGCTGATGCTGGGCGGCTTCACGTCGATCCCCGGCGCCATCGTGGGCGGGCTGATCATCGGGATGGGCGAGAAACTGTTTGAATTCATTGTCGGTCCGCTTGTGGGTGGCGCGACGGAGAACTGGTTCGCCTATGTGCTTGCGCTGCTGTTTCTCGTGTTCCGGCCGCAGGGCCTGTTCGGCGAGAAGATCATCGAGCGGGTGTGAGAATGAGCAGCCTCAAAGACCGGACGGATTGTGCTGCGATGCAGCAAAACTGCAATGGAGATATGCACTTGACGCATGGCAGCGGCTTCAGGCACAAGGACGTTGCGCCCGACTGTCGCAGGACGGCGGCGCGACCGGCGAGGGAAGAAACGCATGAAAAAGCTTTGGGCGATCGTGTGCGTCGTAGGGTTCACAGCCTTCTGGACGTATGGGTTCATCGCTTTGTCAGGCGTTATGGGGGACCGGCCCACGGAAGGTATCAACTTCGTGTTGTGTCTGCTGGGACTGGGTGCCGGATTGACGGGGTGGGTGCAGGTGATGCGCCATGCCCCCCGGATGCATGGGCGACGCGCGGCGGCGCGGGCGCGGCTGGAAGAGGAAGTCTCGGAAGGCACGAGCTGATCCGCGCCGCGCGGGGAGGAGCGCGCGACACGGATCACGTCATGGCAGTCGGGTGCGGGCGGGCGTTTGCCGATCCGTTCCGTCAAGCTCAGAGGGCTCTCGGCGTCTGCCGGGAGCCCTCTGGCGTTTTCGGGTGCTTCGGTTCCGGGATCGTCATCGTACCGCGGGAGGGAACGCATGTTCTATCGTGAGGCGGGCGATTTCAAGACACGCTATGCGGATGATGCGCAGAGCTTTCCCATCGCCTTCGACCGCTACCGCTATTACGCGGTCATGGTTCTGGCGCTTGGCGTGGTGCCCTTCATCGTCAACGATTACTGGGCGAACGCGGTCCTTCTGCCTTTCCTGATCTGGTCGGTGGCGGCGATCGGATTGAATATCCTGACCGGATATTGCGGGCAGGTCAGCCTTGGCACGGGCGGGTTCATGGCGGTCGGAGCTTTCGCCTGCTACAAGCTGATGACAGCCTTTCCGGGCCTGAACATCGGCATCGTGGTGCTGCTGTCGGGCGGCGTGACCGCCGGGGTGGGCGTGTTGTTCGGCCTGCCCAGCCTTCGGATCAAGGGTTTCTACCTTGCCGTCGCGACACTGGCGGCGCAGTTCTTTCTTGTGTGGCTGTTCAACCGTGTGCCGTGGTTCTACAACTATTCGGCGAGCGGCCAGATCAGCGCGCCGGAGCGCACCGTGTTCGGCGTGCCGGTGACAGGCCCGAATACCGACGCCTGGGCCACCTACCTTTTCTGCCTTGTGTTCCTGATCGGGGCGGCGTGGCTGGCGCGCAACCTGACGCGCGGTGCGGTGGGCCGGTCCTGGATGGCGATCCGCGACATGGACATCGCGGCCGAGATCATCGGCGTGAACCCGCTGCGCGCGAAGCTGACCGCCTTCATGGTGTCGTCCTTCCTTGTGGGGATCGCGGGCGCGCTGTTCTTTTCGGTCTACCTTGGCGCTGTCGAGGTCGGTGAGGCCTTCGGCATCCAGAAATCGTTCCTGGTGCTGTTCATGGTCATCATCGGCGGGCTGGGGTCGATCTTCGGATCGATGGCGGGCGCGGCCTTCATGGTGCTGCTGCCGGTGTTCCTGAAGAACCTGCTGGTCGGTGGGCTTGGCTGGGACACGGCGCTGGCGGCACATTTCGAACTGGTGATCGTGGGCGGGCTGATCATCTTCTTCCTGATCGTCGAACCGCACGGGCTGGCGCGCCTGTGGGAACTGGCGAAGGAAAAGCTGCGGCTCTGGCCGTTTCCGCATTGAATGCTGGCGGCGGGGCTGAACCCCGCCCCGTGACACCGGCCGGGAGTCTTCCCGGCGACATATGGGAGGATACGACATGACACGACTGACGACACTCGCGCTTGGGGCGGCGCTGGCCGCAGGGCCCGCGCTGGCGGACCTGGTGTTTCCGGACCTGAGCTATCGCACCGGGCCCTACGCGGCGGGGGGTATCCCGTTCTCGGACGGCTATCAGGACTATTTCGCACTGGTGAATGCCCGCGACGGCGGTATCGGCGGCGTGCCCGCGCGGGTGGTGGAATGCGAGACGGCCTATAACACCGAGAAGGGTGTGGAGTGCTACGAGGCGACCAAGGGCGAGGGCGCGCTGGTCTACCAGCCTCTGAGCACCGGGATCACCTATCAGTTGATCCCCAAGGTGCAGGCCGACGGCATCCCGCTGCACACGATGGGATATGGCCGGACCTCCGCGGCGAACGGCGAGGTGTTCAGCCATGTGTTCAACTACCCGGCGAATTACTGGGACGCGGCGTCGGTGGCCATCAGCTATCTGTCCGGCGAGAACGGGGGCGACCTGACGGGCAAGAAGATCACGCTGCTGTATCACAACTCGGCCTATGGCAAGGAGCCGATCCGGACGCTGGAGGAACTGGCAGCCAAGCACGGCTACGAACTGACCACGATTGCGGTGGACCATCCGGGCCAGGAGCAAGGCAGCCAGTGGTTGCGCATTCGCCGCGAGCGGCCCGACTACGTGATCATGTGGGGCTGGGGCGTGATGAACCAGGTCGCGATCCAGGAAGCGGCGAATATCCGGTTCCCGATGGAGAATTTCATCGGCAACTGGTGGGCCGGGGCCGAGCATGACGTGACGCCTGCGGGGGCCGCGGCGAACGGCTACAAGTCGCTGAACATGAACCGCGTGGTCGACTACCCTGTGTTCGACGACATCCGCACGTACGTGGTCGAGGCCGGCAACGCTGCGGGTGACGGGTCCAACGTGGGGTCGGTGCTGTACACCCGCGGCATGTACGCGGCGATGCTGGCGGTGGAGGCCGCGAAGACCGCGCAGGAGATCCACGGCGTGGCGGACATCGACGCGGGCATGATGCGCGACGGGATGGAGGCACTGGAGATGACTGCGGCCAAGATGGAAGCGTTGGGAATGCCCGGGATCGGGCCGGAATTCAGCGTGACCTGCCAGAACCACGGCGGATCGGGGCTTGGTCTTGTCCAGCAGTGGGATGCCGCTGCCGGGACGTGGACGCCGCTGACCGATTTCATCGCGCCGGATGACGCGGTGATCGACCCGCTGATCGCGGCAGACAGCGAGGCCTTCGCGGCGGAGAACGGGATCACGCCCGGCTGCGCTGAAAGCTGATGTCCGGTCGGGGTGGGGGGCAATCCCCCCACCGCTTTCCTCTGGCGCGGGTATCAGGTTCCGGTGCTGAGTAGGCCGACGATCATGGCACCCAAAGCGACGACATGAATGAGCATGATGGCGCGGTCGTTCCACAGCACCCCGACCGCCAGCCAGCCCACCAACCCGACGAGGAACAGGTAGATGTTCCACGGGGCAAGCCCGAAGGCGGTGGTGGCGTAACCGAGGATCTGGACGATGGATGCCGCCCATTTGACGAAAAACACGGGACGATCGCTGGAACGGGTTTGCATGGCCTTGCCGCTTTGCCGGAGTTTGACCAAGCCTGTGACGCGCCCGCGTGGCGCGCGCCAGTCAGAAATCCTGACGCGCGCGCAGCGAAACTTTCACCCCGTCGACGGGCCGATCGCATGAGCGCGGCATCCGCACAGCCCGATTCCGCCGCGGTCGCGCGCGCCTCCCGCGCCGAAGCCGAGACCCTGCTTGAGGTGAACAACATCGAGGTGATCTACAACCATGTGATCCTTGTGTTGAAGGGTGTCAGCCTTAAGGTTCCGCGCGGCGGCATTACCGCGCTTCTGGGCGGCAACGGCGCTGGCAAGACCACCACTCTGAAGGCGGTGTCGAACCTGCTGCACAGCGAGAGGGGCGCGGTCACCAAAGGGTCGATCCTTTATCGCGGCGACCGGGTGCAGGACCTGTCGCCCGCCGATCTCGTGAAGCGCGGCGTCGTGCAGGTGATGGAGGGTCGGCACTGTTTCGAGCATCTGACCATCGAGGAAAACCTGCTGACCGGCGCCTATACCCGCCGCGACGGACGCGGGGCCATCGCCGCCGATCTCGAGAAGGTCTATGCCTATTTCCCGCGCCTGCGCGAGCGGCGGGGCAGCCAGGCGGGGTATACCAGCGGGGGCGAGCAGCAGATGTGCGCTATCGGCCGCGCGCTGATGGCCGCGCCCGAGATGATCCTTCTGGACGAGCCGTCGATGGGCCTTGCGCCGCAACTTGTGGAGGAGATCTTCACCATCGTGCGCGATCTGAACGCGCAGGAGGGTGTCAGCTTCCTGCTGGCCGAACAGAACACAAATGTCGCGCTTAGGTTCGCCCACGAGGGATACATCCTCGAATCGGGCCGCGTGGTCATGGAAGGCAGTGCTGCCGCGCTGCGCGAGAACCCGGACGTCAAGGAATTCTACCTCGGCATGTCGGACGAGGGGCGCAGGTCGTTCCGCGACACGCGCAGTTACCGTCGGCGCAAGCGCTGGCTGAGCTGACCCTGCGGTGCCGAGCCGATGAACGTGATCAAGGGGAGGGGCATGTTTGGCGGCGGCACCATTGAGGGAGGAGGAGCGGTGCCGCCGCAGATCGTGAAGGCCCAGGGAGGAGGAGGCCTGCTGCGATCATGCCCGAAGGTGCGTTGCAACCTTCGATGCAGGAGAGATACCGCTTTTGCTGCACCTGCACAATAGAGCGGATTGCAAGGCTGGCCTGCGCGCCATGCATGGCTTCAAAACAACACGAAAACGGCGGATTCGATGATGAAACCATATGATGACTGGGAATGCCGCAGCGCAGAAGAACGTGCCGCATCGCTGGCCGAATGCCTGCCCGCTCAGATCCGGACGGCGCAAGGTCTTGCCGGGAACGCGGCCCGGTTGTCGGGCGTGGATGCCGCCGCTGTCACCGGGCCCGCTGCGCTGGCCGCCCTTCCGGTGCTGCGCAAGTCGGAGCTTGCGGCGTTGCAGACCCCGGCGGCGCCGCTGGGCGGCCTGTCGGTTCCCGGCGCGGCCGGGTTCGAGCACCTGTTCCAGTCGCCCGGTCCGATCTACGAAGCCGGGCGCACCAGCCATGACTGGTGGCGGCTGGGCCGGTTCCTGCATGCCTGCGGGATCGGGCGCGGCGACATCGTGCAGAACTGCTTCGGATATCACCTGACGCCGGCGGGCCACATCTTCGAGAACGGTGCGCGCGCTGTCGGGGCGGCCGTGCTGCCCGCCGGTACCGGCCAGACCGAGTTGCAGGTGCAGGCGGCGGCGCATTTCGGCTGCACCGCCTATGCCGGCACGCCCGACTATCTGAAGGTGATCCTCGACAAGGCGGACGAAATGGGGGTCGCGCTGCAGTTCCGGCGCGCGGCCGTGTCCGGAGGGGCGCTGTTCCCGGCCTTGCGCGAGGCCTATGCAGATCGCGGCATTGCCTGCCTGCAATGCTATGCCACCGCCGAGTTGGGCAACATCGCCTATGAAAGCCCGGCCATGGAAGGGATGATCGTGGACGAGGGCGTGATCGTGGAGATCGTCACCCCCGGTACGGGAGATCCGGTTCCCGAGGGCGAGATCGGCGAGGTGGTGGTCACCTCGCTGAACCCGGACCTGCCGCTGATCCGCTTCGCCACCGGCGATCTGAGTGCCGTCCTGCCGGGCCACAGCCCCTGTGGGCGCACCAACATGCGCATCAAGGGCTGGATGGGCCGTGCGGATCAGACCACCAAGATCAAGGGGATGTTCGTGCGGCCCGAACAGGTCGCCGCCTTCGTGGCGCGGCACCCTGACGTGACCCGCGCCCGCGTCGTCGTTACCCGCGATGGCGACCGAGACGCTATGGAAGTGCAGGTCGAAGCCCCCGGCGGACGCCCCGAGGATTTTTCCGATTCGGTCCGCGACGTTCTGAAACTGTCCGGCACCGTGACGCTTTTCGCGCCAGGGTTGTTGCCGCGGGACGGCAAGGTGATCGATGACCGGCGCGATTACGGCGGGGACGGGTAGAATGCGCGAAACTGCGCAAAGATCTGCAACCAAAGGGCGATCTGCGCGTTAGAATGTAGCGCGATTAGGTGCGACGGCGTTACTTTGCTATAATTCATATATGTATCGACTATGGGGGTGGCCGTGACCGGAACAATGACCGACGTGCCCGAGGCGCAGCTTGTCGAGGATCTGGCGACCGATCTGGCGCAGGGCAAGTCCGACACCGCGGGCAAGCTTTTTGCCGCCCATGATGCACCCGCGCCGCTGATCGTGTGGCGCCCAACCCTCGCGGATGCGCAGCATCCGATCCTGCGCAGCTTCCTGCGCGGTTGCGGTGAGGGCGGCGGGCCCCTGCCGGTGTCGTGGCTTGACAGCGAGGCCTTCGGTGCGCTGGGGGACTGGGCGATGGTCGTGGCGCCGGGCAACGAGCCGGGCGATTACGTCTATCGCCATTACGGCTCGAAGATCGCCGAGGTCTATCAGACCGACATGACGGGCCGCAGCGTGTTCGACATCGGGGGGCATGTGGCGGTTTTCTTCTCGGCGCTGTATCACGCGGTCGAGCGGCGGCGCGAGCAGGTGATGAGCGTTCATGAACCGCCCCGGCAGGTCTTCGTGCGGGCCTGGCGTCGGATCATCCAGCCGCTTCTGCACGAGTCGGGCGAACTTGCGTGTTTCGCGGCGGTGAACATGCCGGACAACGACCTGCGTGCCGGGTTGGAGGTGCTGCCGGAGGCGGCAATGGTCGTGTCGATGGACGGCAATGTGTGCTACGCGAACCGGCCGGCCTGCCTGCTGTTCGGTCAGCCGCGAAGCCCGCTTGCGGGCATGAGCGTGCAGGCCTTCACCGGGCTGGACATCGAGTTGCCAAAAAGCCCGGAGAAGCTGATCCTTGAGGGTGGGCCGCGTCACCTGCGCCGCGTGATGGCGCGGGGATCCTTGCTGGTGCCGGTCAACATGACGATCGGGGCGACCTATTACCGGGACATGCCGCTTTACGTCATTTCGGTGCGCAGCAGCGGGACCTGATCGGGCGGCGGCCGGGGTCAGGGTCAGAACACCCGGCGCAGCCCGACGCTGACGCCCCGCGACCAGTAGCTGAACGCGTCGATGCCGCTTTGCACTTCGTTTGCCTCCAGCTCGATGAAGGGCGAAAAGCCGTCGCCGAGGATCAGGTCGGTCTTCTCGACCCGCAGGCGGCCGGTGAGTTCGCGTTCGTCCCGGCTGCCGATGAACAGCGGGTTCGGAGTGATGTAATGGGTGCGTGCCCAGGTGACGGAGGGGCGGATCGACAGGCCGAAGCGGGCCTCCACGCTGCCGAAGACGCGCAGGCCGACCCGGTCGTAGGATTCGAAGTCCAGATCGGCGCGGCGCGCTTCGCCGAACAGCGCGGCGCCGATCACGGCGCGCCCGCCTATCGACCGGCGCAGACCCGCTTCGGCGAATACGGAGCTTCCGTCCAGAGTGTCGGTAAAGGCGTTATCCACGTCCAGCACCTGCGCGCTGCCGAACACCGACAGACCGCCCGGGCTGCGCCGTTCGGCCGCCAGTTCGAGTCCGGCGCGGTCCTCGAAATGCTCTGCCGCAACCTCGCGCCGCGTCGCCACGACCGCGACTGAGGATGTGGTGCGGGGTGCGGAAAAGCGCAGCCCTGCGCGCAGCCCGTAGCTGATGTCGCGCAGCGACGGGGTTCGGGCGTAGTCGCCGAAGCTGAACGCCTCGCCGAAAGCGGTGGTGGCGATACCGGGCCCGCTGAGCGTGGGCAGGTCCGCGCGAAGCCCGGCCGAGGCCGAGAAGGTCAGCCCGAGTTCGCGGTCATCGGTCCGGTTCAGCGTGAAGGGCAGGGCGATCCCGCCAAAATTCAGATCGATCGTGTCGGTGCGGTAGTTCTCGCCGCTGCGCAGTTCGGTCAGCGCGAGGCTGATGTCCCAATCAAAGCCACGCCGCGAATCGATGGCGCGTATGTAGGCCAACACGTTCGCACGCACCGGGCGCGGAATGTCGGCCGACAGCACCAGCAGGAATTCGCGTCGGGCGTTGGACCATTGCCTGTCCTCGAAATACGCGCGGCCAAGTTCCAGACGCACCCGCACAAGATCGGGATGCGGGCCGAGGATGCCGAGGAACACCGGAATGGCGGCACGAGGCGCGCCCCCGTCCAGCGCGGCAAGACCGCGCAGGAAGGCCGCGTCCACCGCGCGCGCCTCCTGTGCCGTACGGGGCGCGGCCTGAACCCCGCCGCTCAGCAGCACAAGCATGACGACAAGCCAGCGGCCTATCGCGCTGCCCGTGCCGATAGAAGGCACACTGCGCCCTCTCGCCGGGCCCTGCCTTTCACCGGTGGAAGTTATTGTTTCTTGCCGCCGAATGCGCCGCCATAGACGATGTTGGACCCCGTGATCCCGAACGTGCCGCCGACCTCTTCGGCTGCGGGGCCGAAGAACTGTCCGTCCACGCGGCCGCTGCGGCCCGGATTTGTCGGGGTCGCGGAGAAACCGGTTCCGGACACGGTTCCTGTTGCCTCGAAATTCAGGTCGCCCGGATTGGTCAGCGTGCTTGCGTTCAGCGAACTGAAGGTCGTGTTGGCCGACGTGAATGTCACGGTGTTGAAGTCGGGCGTGCTGATCGTGACATCGGAGTTGGTGAACCCGATGATCGCTTGGGAGCCGGTGGTGACGTTCGCAAGACCGATGGATTCGCCGGTATAGGTCGCGGAACCGGTCGGCACCGACCCCTGCGGTGTCTGGGAGCCGAACACGCCGAAACGGATCGCATCAGTGCCGTTGGGGTTCTGACCCGATCCGGACGTCTTGGCCCATCCGCCAAACGACGAAAACGCCATCGGCTGCGTGACCAGTTCCTGGGGTTGGATCAGGAACGATCCCGAAGCGGTCGTGATGCGGAACACCGACCCGTCGAAGGTCACGTCGCTGCTGCTTGCGCTCGTGCGAAGGTCGATCACCACGCTTTCGCCATTCGCGGTCAGGGTGACACTATCGGGACCTGCCGTCAGGTTGCCCGACGTGTTGGCCGAGGACTGGATCGTCGCGGCCACTGGTGCGCTGAAGGCTCCGAAACCGCCTGTGCTGCCGAAGGCGGATTCGATCGCTGTGCCGGTCAGGATGACCGGGCCGGTGAAATTGGTCGGGATCGGATCACCGGGATTGATGACAATGGGCGTGCTTGTGCTGGGCGGCGCAGGCGTGGGCGTCGTCGGCGTCGGTGTTGCACCGCCCCCACCGCCACCGCCACCGCAGGCGCCGAGAGCAAGAAGAACAATGCAGGCATGTACGGATTTCATGGGTAACCCTTCAAAGAAGCGCCCCGACATCATCAGAAACGATCTGTGCGACGCGGTCGGCGTGGGTGCCGCACTATCGCACCGTTCGGAGACGGGACAGGACATCAGACTGACCGAAACCTTACAGCCTTTCGTATGTTTCGCCACACAGAATCAGGGACGCCGTCGGGGCAACCACACACAAAAAAGCCGCCCGGAGGCGGCTTCGTCGTGGCGGTCGCCGGGGGATCAACCCTGGCGTGCCTTGAATTTCTTCTGGGTCTTGTTGATGACATAGACCCGTCCCTTGCGGCGCACCACACGGCAATCGCGGTGACGCTGCTTGAGCGAGCGAAGCGAGTTCCTGACCTTCATGGCCGTCTCCTGTTCGTCGCGGCGCGTCGCGGCGCCGTGTTGCAGTTCGTGCCCTTGCGGGCGGTTCAGTTCGCGCATCATGCGCATGGTGGGCGGTACTGGGATCGAACCAGTGACCCCTACGATGTCAACGTAGTGCTCTACCGCTGAGCTAACCGCCCCCTGTGCAAGCCCTTAACGTCCTGTTCAAACGAACAAGACGCGGTGGTGCCCGCGTCGGTGGACGGTCTATAGAAGGAGTCGCAGCGGGGTTCAAGGGGTATTGGTGGACAAAAGAATCCCGCTATATGAAGGGGCCTGTCAGCAAGGAGCGCCGGTGAATTACGACCTTCTGGAACCGTCCGCGACCACGACCGGCGTGGTGTTCGCCTCGCCCCACAGCGGGCGGGCCTACCCTGCGAACATGCGCAAGACAACAGTGCTGGACGAGCTTGCTCTGCGGTCGTCCGAGGATGCCTATGTCGACCGGCTGATCGCCGATGCGCCGCTGCTGGGCGCGCCGCTGCTGCTGGCCCGCACGCCGCGCGCCTTCGTCGACCTGAATCGCAGCCCGGACGAGCTGGACCCGGCGGTGATAGAAGGGGTGCGCCGGGTGATCCACAATCCGCGTGTGACCTCGGGACTGGGTGTAATCCCGCGCGTGGTCGCCAACGGGCGCGCGATCTACCGGGGCAAGATTCCCCTGTCGGAGGCGCGCCGCCGGATCGACGACCACTGGCACCCCTATCACGCCGCGCTGCGCGCGTTGCTGCAGCGCCAGCGCGCGGCCTTCGGCATTGCCGTGCTGGTGGATTGCCATTCCATGCCGCACGAGGCGATCGAGGGCATGAGCAGCGGGCGCGGCCCGGTGCCCGACGTGGTGCTGGGCGACCGTTTCGGTGCGGCGGCCGATGCCGGGATCGTCGACCGGATCGAGGCCGCCTTCACCGCCGAAGGACTGCGCGTTGCGCGCAATGCGCCGTTCGCGGGGGCCTTCATCGCCCAGCGCTACGGCCGCCCGACGCAGGGCACCCATGTGGTTCAGATCGAAATCGACCGCGCGCTTTACATGGACGAGGCGCGCGTCACGCCGCTGCCCCGCTTCGACGAACTGCGCGGGCTGATGCGGCGCGTGATGTCGGACATCGTGGACATTGCCCGGCCGGAGTTGCCGCTGGCAGCGGAGTGACCGCCAAGTCGGCACCGCATCATCTGAGCGCGCGTCCCTTGATGATCGCGTCGCTGCCGAACCGGGCGCGGATCGCGTCGGTCGCGCGCTCTGCTGCCGCGCGGCGGCGCGCGGACGGGTCCAAAAGGTCTCCGCCATCGTCCGCCGCACCGCCGGGCACCAGGTCCGACAGGCCGACGCCGATCAGCCGGAACGGGCCCTCCACCCTGGCGCGGTCCAGCAGTGTCCGGGCCTCGCGGTAGATCGTGTCTGCCAGTTGTGCCGGTGCGTGCAGCGCGTGGCGCCGGGTGACGATGGCATGGTTCGCCTGCTTGATTTTCAGCGTCACCACCCGGCCAGCCAGGTCGCGCGCCTTGGCCCGGTCCGCGACCTGTTCGGCCAGCCGCCACAGATGGCCGTCCAGGATCTCGTCATGGGCGGTGTCCTCGGCGAAAGTGGTTTCCTTGCTGATTGATTTCACAGGATTTCTTGGGGAAACGCTGCGGGTGTCCTGGCCGCGGGCGAGGTGCCACAGGCGATCGCCGAAACCGCCGAACCGTGCGGCCAGATCGCGCCTGTCCCAGCGGCGCAGATCCTCGAAGCTGCGGATGCCCGCGGCGTCCAGCGCGGCCTGCGTCGCCTGCCCGACGCCCCAGATCATGCGGACCGGCTTGTTGCGAAGAAAGTCCGCCGTTTCGGCGCGGCCGATTACCGAGAACCCGCGCGGCTTGTCCAGATCGGACGCGACCTTGGCGAGAAACTTGTTGTGCGACAGGCCGATGGAGCCGCTCAGCCCAAGCTCGGTTTCCATCCGCTGGACCAGCCGCGCCAGCATCACAGCGGGCGGAGCGCCGTGCAACTTGGCGGTGCCGGTAAGGTCGAGAAAAGCCTCGTCCAAGGATAGCGGTTCGACCGAAGGTGTCAGCGATTCCATCATCTTACGGATCGCGCGGGAGGCTTCGGCATAGGCGTCCATGCGCCCCTTGACCACAACCGCCTCGGGGCAGAGTGCGAGCGCCTTGAACATCGGCATGGCCGAGCGCACGCCCTTGATCCGCGCGATGTAGCAGGCGGTGGACACGACCCCGCGCCGACCGCCGCCGATGATCACCGGCTTGTCGCGCAGATCCGGATTGTCCCGTTTTTCGACAGAGGCATAGAAGGCGTCGCAGTCCATGTGCGCGATGCTGAGGTCGAACAGTTCAGGATGCGCGATCACCCGCGGGCTGCGGCAGGCGGGGCAGCGCTGGCCGGCGTCGAAGGGGGTCAGGCAATCGCGGCAGAGGGCGGGCATGGACGGGTCCGGGCGGTAAGAACGGCGTAGGAATCGCGTATGACTCCTGTATGACACTAGTATGCCGCCCGCTTGCGCCACGCGAGGGGGTTTGCGCATGCGGCCTCGCCGCAACCGGAGAGAGCGACCCATGAGCCTGCACCGTGTCATCTATTCCTCGCGGCCCTTCGGCTTTGATGAGGCGGTGCTGAGCAACATCCTGATGGATGCGCGGAAGGCAAACGCGCGCGACGGGATCACCGGCGCGCTGATCTGCCGGAGCGATATCTATCTGCAATGGCTGGAGGGGCCGGAGACGGCGGTGGAAGAAACGCTGGCGCGCATCAAGCGCGACGACCGGCACGTGGAGTTGACCTTGCACGTGGAAGGGCCGGTGCCGGTGCGCGCTTTCGGCGATTGGGCGATGCTGCACGACCCGGCGACAAGCTGGATCTGGACGATGGACGAGGTCGCTGACGGGGCGCCGGAACGCGCCGACCCGGCTCAGGTGATTGCCTTCTTCACCCGGTTGCGAGGGCAGACTTTGGACTCGGCTCCGGGCTGACGCGGCCTAGCATGCTGCAAGTTCAGTCAAGATGGCGGCGGCGGCGGCCCGCGGGTCGGCGGCCTGCCACACCGGGCGTCCGACGACGATGTGATCGGCTCCGGCGTCGATGGCGGCGGCGGGTGTCGCAATGCGCTTCTGGTCGCCCGCCTCGCTGCCAGCAGGCCGCACGCCGGGGGTGACGATCAGCTTTCCTGCGGCTTCAGGCAGGGCGCGGATCGCCGCCGCTTCGTTCGGGGAGGCGATGACGCCATCGGCTCCGGCCTGGAAGGCGCGGGCCGCGCGGTCGGTCACGAGGTCGGGGATCGCACCGGGGCGGATCATGCAGGCATCGAGATCGGCCCGGTCGAGCGAGGTCAGGATCGTCACGGCGAGGATCTTCAGCCCTGTTCCGGCAGCGCCTTCGCGCGCCGCGCGAACCACGTGCGGATCTCCATGCACCGTCAGGAAGTCGAGATCGAACTGCGCCAACCCGCGCACCGCCGCTTCGACCGTCGCGCCGATGTCGAAGAGCTTCATGTCGAGGAAGATGCGCTTGCCGTGATCCTGCTTCAATTCGTTGGCCAGCGCCAGCCCGCCGCCGGTGAGCATCCCCAGCCCGATCTTGTAGAAGGATACCGCGTCGCCGATCTGGTCGGCCATCTTGAGGCCCGACAGAGCATCGGGCACGTCAAGCGCAACGATCAGACGGTCGTCATGGTGCATGGGGCAGGTCCTTGGATTTGTCCGGAAAGCCGTCAGGGTATCGTTGTAAAGAAAAATCCACGCAAGACAAAAGGCTGAATTCCGCGCCTCCGTCCGCCACGGGGGATTAATAAACGTTGACACAATGAGTTGATGCCGTACTAGCTTGCCTGTGCTTAATCCCTGAAAATAGGAAATTTTTTCAATGAAGAATCTCCGCGCTATTCTCTTTTCGGCAACGATGGTCACCGCCGCGTTCACTGGAGCAGTCAACGCCGCGCCGACCACGCTTACCTTCGACGACCCGTTCGGCCCGGTGGCCAGCTATGTCGAGGCAGGCATGACGATAACGCAGGTCACAGGTTCGCTTGTCGGCGGCGGCAACGGCGTATGGGATGTCCCGTGCTGCCCGAGCGGGGCCGATGCCTACGACCTGACCACGGGTGGTCTGTTCAATCTGATCAGTATCGACATCGTCCATTCTGACGCGGGCGATCCGATCACATTCTCAGGCTACAACGGCGCGACGTTGGTTTCGGATTTCACCGTGAACAGCAACAATTTCGGCGCACTCGTTTTCGCCGGGTTCATCGGTTTGGACCGTGTTCGCATCACCGCGACGGGATCCTTCACGGACCCTACATTCGACAATCTCACATATGAGGCCACTGCACCTGTGCCGCTTCCCGCGGGCCTTCCCTTGATCTTTGCCGGGCTTGGTGCGCTTGGGTTTGCTGGTCGCCGCAAGACATAGTTGCAGCCTTTTTCAAGCAGCGGACCCATCGGCCTGCGGCAATGTAGGTTTCATGAAAGCGGGGCGCCCCAAATGGTTCGCCCCGCTTTCGTGTCTGGGCTGGCCCGGCCCTCACGGCGCAGGGAGCGGGTCGATCGCGTAGTAGATGTGCGACAACTGCTCCGGTGCGCTGGCGGTGCCGAACATGTTGTCCGGCCCGTTGAAGAGCGCGTGGCACGAAAAGCAGTGCGGCGCGGTGTCGAAGGAATAGGTTTCCATCGTCGCGTTGTAGAGCCCGAGGGAGCCGCGCAGGACCGACGGGTCGGGCGCGTTGCCATCGGGGATCGGCGCGTTGCTGCCCCTGGTCGCCGGGGCGGTCCAGATTGCGCCGGTCTGCACGTAGTTTGCGCGCGGATCGCCCGCCGCAAGCTGCCCGCGCACCGACGCGTTGAGCGACAGAAGAGCCGTGTTGTTCATGACGATCTGGTCCACCATCGGCTTGGTCACATCGGTGCCGTTCACGGTCGTGCCGATATCGGGCGGCCCGAGGGGGGAACTGCCCCACGGGCGCGCGCGCACCGTGTCCGACGGGACGATGCCGCCAGCGCAGACGAGGCTCCCGCCCGAAGTCGTGTCTGCGATGATCGTGCCGGTGGCGCCGCCGCCCTGCGCCTTCATGCATTCGACATTGGCCTTTGCCGGGTCCGCGCCCGTGGCGAGGAACACGAAATCGCCCGAGGCGTCATAGGAAAAGGGCACAATGCTGCCTGACGTGTCGGTGTAGTAGTAGGTGACGTCCGGCGCGTTCGAGATGTGTTCGAAAGTGGCCCAGACGAATTCCGGGTGGTTCTGAACGGTGCCGGCGATGTGCAGTCCGGTCAGTGCGAGGGTCACGTCGCGGTGGCCATGAGGTGTCCACTTGGTGTTGTCGCCGCTGCGCGCGTAGGTGGGCACACGGGCGGGCACCGTGATGTAGGCGCTGCTGTCGGCCACGGTCTCGGCATCCACCCAGGAGGTCTTGAGTTCCATCACAAGCGTTTCCGGTGCGGCGGACACGAAGGGCGGGCTGACGCTTGCCATATAGGCGTTCAGCGCGGCCATGTCGTCCGCATCATGGGCATAGGTCGTGGGGGTCGGGTCGATCGCGCCCGCCTTCTGGCCGGTCAGGAAATAGGCGTAAAGGTCGTTCGTGTGCACGCCGTAATGCACCAGCGCGCCATCCTGTGAGAGCAGAACGCCGCCCCCGCCCGCCTGCCCGATCTCGCCCACATCGTCCTTTTCGTTGCGCAGCGCGACGGTGAGCCGGGTTCCGGGCGTGCTGCGCTGAAACTGCCGCGCACCGCCTTCGTCGGGCAGGACGTTGAAGATCGCCGAGCTGTCGAGCACGCGACCGTCCTCGGCCGGGGACAAGAGCCAAAGGAACGCCTGTGCGCCCCAGTTGTAGAAGGCGCAGGCGGACGGATCGCCGCCGTTGTCGTCGGTGAAGGTCAGTGAAGGGGGCGGGGTCACGGTGCCGGCGGGCCCGATGCCGTCGGGGAACCACGGCGCGATGTCGGCGGTGCAGGTCTGCGCGGGATCTGCGGGAATGGCCATTTGCGCCAGCCCCGGAGCGGGGGCGAGAAGGCAGGCGGCGGCAAGGGTTGCGGCGCGGCTTGGTGTCATGACGGTTCCTCCGGGTATGGAACGAGCATACACGCGATGGATGCATCGGCGAGATATTTCGGGCCCCGGCGCAGGCGCGAAAACGGTCGGGATCACTTGCGCGTGTTCCGGCGGCTTCCCACATATGCCTCAAGGCCCGAAGATCCCGTGCCACATGTTGGGCGGGACAAGACCGGGCGCTTGATGAAAGGAGAACGACCGATGAACCTTGAGAAGTTCACGGAGCGGTCGCGCGGGTTCCTTCAGGCCGCGCAGACCATTGCCATGCGGGAAAACCACCAGAAGCTGGCACCCGAACACCTGCTGAAGGCCCTGCTGGACGACGAGGAAGGATTCGCCGCCACGCTGATCAAGCGGGCAGGCGGCGCGCCTGAGCGCGTGCGCGAGGCGACGGATGCGGCGTTGGCGAAGATGCCGAAGGTCGGCGGCGATGCCGGTCAGACCTACATGGACCCGCAGACGGCCAAGGTGCTGGACGAGGCCGAGAAGCTTGCCAAGAAGGCGGGCGACAGTTTCGTGCCGGTGGAGCGTATCCTGACCGCACTCGCGATGGTGCGGGGCAAGGCGCGCGAGGCGCTGGAAGCCGGCGCTGTCAGCCCGCAGAAGCTGAACGAAGCGGTGAACGACCTGCGCAAGGGCCGTACCGCCGACAGCGCCACAGCCGAAGACGGCTACGAGGCGCTGAAGAAGTATGCGCGCGATCTGACCGAGGCGGCGCGCGATGGCAAGATCGACCCGATCATCGGCCGCGACGAGGAAATCCGCCGCACAATGCAGGTGCTGTCGCGCCGCACCAAGAACAACCCGGTGCTGATCGGCGAGCCGGGGGTCGGCAAGACGGCCATCGCCGAGGGGCTGGCGCTTCGAATCATCAACGGCGACGTGCCGGAAAGCCTGCGCGACAAGAAGCTGATGGCGCTGGACATGGGCGCGCTGATCGCGGGCGCGAAGTATCGCGGCGAGTTCGAGGAGCGGCTGAAGTCGATCTTGAACGAGATCACCGCCGCCGCGGGCGAGATCATCCTGTTCATCGACGAGATGCACACGCTGGTCGGCGCGGGCAAGGCGGACGGCGCCATGGATGCCGCCAACCTGATCAAGCCGGCGCTGGCGCGGGGCGAATTGCACTGCGTGGGCGCAACCACGCTTGATGAATACCGCAAGCATGTGGAGAAGGATGCGGCGCTCGCGCGGCGGTTCCAGCCGGTGATGGTGGAGGAGCCGACGGTAGAGGACACGATCTCCATCCTGCGCGGCATCAAGGAAAAGTACGAACTGCACCACGGAGTTCGGATCTCCGACAGTGCGCTCGTGGCGGCGGCGACGCTGAGCCATCGCTACATCACCGACCGCTTCCTGCCGGACAAGGCGATCGACCTCGTGGACGAGGCGGCGTCACGGCTGCGCATGGAAGTGGACAGCAAGCCCGAAGAACTTGACGCGCTGGACCGCCAGATCCTGCAGTTGCAGATCGAGGCGGAGGCCCTGAAAAAGGAGGACGACCAGCCCTCGAAAGACCGGCTGGAAACGCTGGAGCGCGAGTTGTCCGGGCTGATGGAGCGGTCCGCCGAGATGACCGCCAAGTGGCAGGCCGAGCGCGACAAGCTGGCCGGGGCACGGGATCTGAAGGAACAGCTTGACCGGGCGCGGGCCGAGCTTGACCAGGCCAAGCGCGAAGGCAACCTGGCGCGCGCCGGAGAGCTGTCTTATGGCGTGATCCCGCAGCTTGAACGGCAGCTCGAGGGTGCCGAGGAAGCGGAAAGCGACGTGATGGTCGAGGAGGCCGTGCGCCCCGAACAGATCGCCAGCGTGGTGGAACGCTGGACCGGTATCCCGACCAGCAAGATGCTGGAGGGCGAGCGGGACAAGCTGCTGCGCATGGAAGAGGAACTTGGCCGCCGGGTGATCGGCCAGCGGTCGGCCGTGGTGGCGGTGTCCAACGCTGTGCGCCGTGCGCGCGCCGGTCTGAACGACGAAAACCGGCCGCTTGGGTCGTTCCTGTTCCTTGGACCCACCGGCGTCGGCAAAACCGAACTGACCAAGGCCGTGGCCGAGTACCTGTTCGACGACGATGCCGCGATGGTGCGGATCGACATGTCCGAGTTCATGGAGAAGCACGCGGTCGCGCGGCTGATCGGTGCCCCGCCGGGTTATGTCGGCTATGACGAGGGTGGCGTTCTGACCGAAGCGGTGCGGCGCAGGCCCTACCAGGTGATCCTGTTCGACGAGGTCGAGAAGGCGCATCCGGACGTGTTCAACGTGCTCTTGCAGGTGCTGGACGACGGGGTGCTGACCGACGGCCAGGGCCGCACTGTGGACTTCAAGCAGACGTTGATCGTGCTGACCTCGAACCTTGGCAGCCAGGCGCTGAGCCAGTTGCCCGAGGGCAGCGACAGCGCGCAGGCGCGGCGCGACGTGATGGACGCGGTGCGGGCGCATTTCCGCCCCGAGTTCCTGAACCGCCTGGACGAGACGATCATTTTCGACCGGCTGTCACGGGGCGACATGACGGGCATCGTCGACATCCAGCTTGCGCGTCTGGACCGGCGGCTTGCGGCGCGCAAGATCGTGCTCGACCTCGACGAAGGCGCGCGCCGGTGGCTGGCCGATGAAGGCTATGACCCGGTGTTCGGGGCGCGGCCGCTTAAACGGGTGATCCAGCGCGCGGTGCAGGACCCGCTGGCCGAGATGATCCTGTCGGGCGATCTGCCGGACGGGGCGCATGTGCCGGTCAGCGCCGGGCCTGATGGGCTGATCATCGGCGACCGGGTCGGCAGCACCGGGCGTCCCGCGCCCGAGGATGCGGTGATCCACTGACACGGCCCCGCTAGGGACCTGGAAAAAGTAACGCCCCGGCCGGTGACGGCCGGGGCGTTTTCGCGTGGCGCACTCGGAAACTTGCCCGCGAGGCGGGCATCATAGTCGTGAACGTGGCGACCGGGGGCCGCCCTGCGCCACCCGTTCGGCACACCGCGAGGGTCGGCGCGCCGAAAACCGGGTTGAGCGGTGTCAGGCCCGCGACGCGCGGCGGGCGCGCAGAGCGCCCAGGCCGCCGATGCCCGCAAGCAGCATCCATGCGGCGGCAGGAAGCGGCACGGGCGCCGGCGTGACGTTGAAGGGCGTGTTGCCGTTGGGACGGATCTCGCCCGCCGCGACCGGCACGAAGTTGGAATAGCCGCCATTGTCGAACAGCGGGTTGCCGGCCATTTCGTTGCCGACCCCGCCGATTCCGGGGTCAAGGAACGCGCCGTGGATCACGATCTCGCGCAGTTCCAGCGGGAACAGGTCGGCCGGAGAGATCCCGTCGGCGAAGGCGCCGGATGTGCCGAGATCGTAGGTATAGGCGAAGTCGATGATGCCGTTGCCTGCCGAGGGGAAACCGTCGAACGGGTCGCCCATCGCTGCCGCGTCCTCGTCGAACAACGACAGCAGGATGCCGCCGTATTGCGGCAGCCCTTCAAGCAGTTCCACAACGCCGTCGCCATCGGCATCGTCCGCCAGTGTCGGCGATACGCTGTCGATCGGGTTACCCATGTCGTCGAAGCGGCCGTGGATGTGCTGGACATGCAGCATGTCGGGGGCGAAGCCGCCGCCCTGCACGCGCACCCACAGCGTGTTGGCGAGGCTGTCGAACACAAGGTCGGCGCGGCCCGAACCGCCCAGGCCGCTGATGTCATCGAGAATGGCTTCGTAGGTGAATACGTCGGCCTGCGCGGGCAGCGCAGACAGGGCGGCCAAGGTGGCGGCCACGGCTGTCATCTTGCGGATCGTCGTCATGCGGAAAGCTCCCTGCTGTCAGCTTCTTTCACCGGGCGTTTGTCGTCCGGTCAGGTGCAGCCACGGGGTGCGACGCCCTGAAGTTTCAAAAAGGTTGCGAAAAAAATGAAGGACCCGGCCGCACGGGCCGGGTCCGGGAGCCTTTCATGGCCTGCCGTGCCTGTTTGCGGCACGGGTCATTCGGTCGGCAGCAGCACCGCGTCGATGACGTGGATCACGCCGTTGGTTGCTTCGATGTCTGCGGTCACGACATTGGCGCCGTTTACCATCACGCCGTCCCGGCCATCGACCGTAAGCCGTTCGCCGTTGACGGTCAGCACACTGACGGTTTCCCCGGCCAGCGCCGAGGACATCACCGCATCGGGCACTACGTGCAGGGTAAGGATCGCGGTCAGCGTCTCGCGGTTCTCGGGCAGGAGAAGGCTTTCCACCGTGCCTTCGGGCAACGCAGCGAAGGCTGCGTCGGTCGGGGCGAACACGGTGAACGGACCGTCGTCCTTGAGAGTGTCGACCAGCCCGGCGGTCTGCACGGCGGCCACGAGCGTGTTGAAGTCGTCCGCCGCCACGGCGGTGTCGACGATGTCCATGTCCTGCGCTGCGACCGGCGCGGCCAGAACGGTTGCGGTGGCGATGGCTGCGAGCGTTGTGCGAAGCATGTCGTCTCCTCCAAATTGGGTCAGGCGCAGGTCAGTCCTTGCGCCACAGCTCAATTAGGAGTGCTATCGGGCCCTGTCGCCGCGCGGAAATCCGCCGCCGCCCATCGGAGCGGGGTTGATCCGTCGCATGGCGCGGCTAAGCCGGCGGTGTCCGTTGCGGCCACTGAAAACGTTGTGAACGGGTGTGAGCATGCCGGTTCAGGCTTGGGGCGCTAACGGGCGCCGCGCGTGGAGGGAAAAGGGGGCAAGGCCGTGATCGGGAAATTGGAAATGCTGATTGCCCTGGCGCGGGAAAAGCACTTCGGACGCGCCGCCGAAAGCCTTGGCATTACCCAGCCGTCCCTGTCCACAGGGCTGAAGCAGCTTGAGGCGTATCTGGGCGTGAAACTGGTGCAGCGCGGCGCACGCTTCGGCGGGCTGACCCCGGAAGGGCAGCGGGCGCTGGTCGCCGCGCGCCGGATCACCGCCGATGCGCGCCGCCTGCGGGACGAGATGCGCGCGTCGCGGCTGGGCCTGTCGGGGCAGGTACGGCTGGCTGTGATCCCGACCGCACTGACCTGGGCATCGCGGCTGGCCACCGGATTCACGGCCCGCCATCCCAATGTGGGCTTCACGATCCTGTCGCGGTCCTCGCAGGAGGTACTGACCATGATCGAGACGATGGAGGCCGATATCGGGCTGTCCTATCTCGACAACGAGCCGCTCGGCCGGGTGACGCGGGTCGTGCTTTACCGCGAGGCTTATACGCTGGTGTGCCGCCGGGACCATCCGCTGGCGGCGCAGGGCGGGCTGGGCTGGTCCGATCTTGCCGGGGTGCGGCTGTGCCTGTTGACGCAGGACATGCAGAACCGCCGCATCATCAACCGCAATTTCATGGAGGCCGGGATCGCGCCGCCTTCGCCGATCGAGTCGAATTCGACCGTGGTGCTTGTGTCCAACGTGGCCGAGGGCGGCTGGGTGACGATCCTGCCCACCGACATGGCAGCCTTCCTTGCGGCGGGGCACGACCTGGCCATCGTCCCGCTGCAAGGCGGCGTGCCGGCCCATTCGGTCGGGCTGGTGGCGCCGCAGCAGGAGCCGCAGACCCCTGTTCTGGAGGCCTTGATGGAGCATGGTCGGACGCTGGCAATCAATAGCTGATGCCTATTGGTTGACGGAACAACGATATTGATTTGCGAATGAAGCTCTGTCTACCGTGGGATACAATGAGTCCCCCGGAGAGCTTCATGACCCGCATGCCCGTAGCGCCGCCCGACGCGGACCTTCGCGCCCTGATCGACGCGCATCTTCACCTCGAGGGGCCGTTGCTGCCGATCCTGCATGCGCTCCAGGAGGCCTACGGCCATGTGCCCGAGGCGGCGCGCCCGCTGATCGCAGAGGCGTTGAACATCAGCCGCGCGGAACTGCACGGGGTGATTTCGTTTTACCATGATTTCCGCGAGGTGCCTGCGGGCCGCCACGTGGTCAAGATCTGCCGCGCGGAAGCCTGCCAGGCGGTCGGAGGCACGTCTCTGGCGGATGCGGCGCTGGACCGGTTGGGGGTGGGCTGGCACGGCACCACGGCCAATGGCGCCGTGACGATCGAGCCGGTCTATTGCCTTGGCCTGTGTGCCTGCGGCCCGGCCGCGATGGTGGATGGGCAGGTCGTGGGGCGCCTCGATGCGGCGCGTCTCGATGCGCTGCTGACGGAGGCGGGAGCATGAGGATCTATGTTCCCGGTGACAGCGCGGCCCGGTCGGTCGGTGCGGACAAGGTGGCGGTGGCCATCGCTGTGGAAGCGGCGGCCCGCGGGATGGACGTGCAGATCGTGCGCAACGGCACGCGCGGCATGATCTGGCTTGAACCGCTGGTCGAGATCGACCGAGGTCAGGGGCGCGAGGCATTCGGTCCCGTCGCGGTGGAGGACGTGTCTGCCCTGCTGGACGGCACCCTTGTCGGGCTTGGCCCGACGGATGATCTGGACTGGATGAAGCGGCAGACGCGGCTGACCTTCGCCCGCTGCGGCGTGATCGACCCGCTGTCGCTGGCCGACTACGAAGCGCATGGCGGGCTTTCGGGCCTGCGCCGCGCTGCCGGGATGACCGGGGTCGAGATTGTCGAGGAGGTCACCGCCTCGGGCCTGCGCGGGCGCGGCGGGGCGGGCTTTCCGACCGGTATCAAGTGGAAGACCGTTCTGGGTGCAGAGGCGCCGCAGAAGTACATCGTTTGCAACGCCGACGAGGGCGACAGCGGCACCTTCGCCGACCGCATGATCATGGAGGGCGACCCCTTCACCCTGATCGAGGGGATGGCGATTGCCGGGCTCGGGGTCGGGGCCACTAGGGGCTATGTGTACCTGCGTTCCGAATATCCGGATGCGATCGAGGTCATGAACGCGGCGGTGCGTATCGCGCGGGATGCCGGTGTGCTCGGGGCCGATGTCGTCGGTTCCGGCCGGGCCTTCGACATGGAGATCCGCGTCGGGGCGGGCGCCTATGTCTGCGGCGAGGAAACCTCGCTTCTGAACAGCTTGGAAGGCAAGCGCGGCGTGGTACGGGCCAAGCCGCCGCTGCCTGCGCTGGAGGGGCTGTTCGGCCGCCCGACCGTGGTCAACAACGTCATCAGCCTTGCGACAGTGCCGGTGATCTTCGAGAAGGGGGCGCAGCACTACGCCGATTTCGGGCTGGGCCGGTCGCGCGGCACGGCGACGCTGCAGATCGCCGGAAACGTGGCGCGCGGCGGGCTTTTCGAGACCGCGTTCGGCATCAGCCTTGGCGAGGTGGTGAACGACATTGGCGGCGGCACCGCGTCGGGGCGGCCGGTCAAGGCGGTGCAGGTTGGTGGCCCGCTGGGCGCCTACATGCCGGTGTCGAAGTTCGACACGCCCATGGGCTACGAGGAGTTCGACCAGAATGGCGGGCTGATCGGTCATGCCGGGCTGGTGGTGTTCGACGACAGCGCCGACATGCTGAAAATGGCGCGCTTCGCCATGGAGTTCTGTGCCGTGGAAAGCTGCGGCAAGTGTACGCCCTGCCGAATCGGCGCGGTGCGCGGGGTGGAGACGATCGACCGCATCGCGCAGGGCGACGCCGGCGCGGCGGCGCTGCTGACCGACCTCTGCGAGACGATGAAGGACGGCTCGCTTTGTGCATTGGGAGGCTTCACGCCGTTCCCGGTGATGTCCGCGCTGACCCATTTCCCAGACGACTTCGCGACCGCCAAGGAGGCCGCAGAATGAAGGATTTCATCATCCCGACCGATGACCGCGACATGGGCACGCCCGCGCGGACGGGTGCCCCGGTCACGCTGACCATCGACGGGTTCGAGGTGACGGTGCCCGACGGCACGTCGGTCATGCGCGCGGCGGCGGAGGCGGGAATCCAGGTGCCCAAGCTCTGCGCGACGGACAGTCTGGAGGCGTTCGGGTCCTGCCGCCTGTGCGTGGTCGAGATCGAAGGGCGGCGCGGCACGCCTGCGTCCTGCACGACGCCGGTGGCCGAAGGCATGGTGGTTCGCACGCAGAGCGGCAAGGTCCAGAAGATCCGCAAGGGTGTCATGGAGCTTTACATCTCGGATCACCCGCTGGACTGCCTGACCTGCGCGGCCAACGGCGATTGTGAATTGCAGGACATGGCCGGGGCCGTGGGGCTGCGCGACGTGCGCTATGCCGCGCCCGACGGCGGCGGAATGGAGACTCATTTCCAGCCGCGGACCGCGACCGGGCCGAACCCGCAATACATGCCCAAGGACGAGAGCAACCCGTATTTCACCTATGACCCGGCCAAGTGCATCGTGTGCTCGCGCTGCGTGCGCGCCTGCGAAGAGGTGCAGGGCACTTTCGCGCTGACCATCGAGGGGCGCGGTTTCGACAGCCGGGTGAAGGCCGGCGGACCCGCCGACAGTTTCCTGACCTCGGACTGCGTGAGCTGTGGCGCCTGCGTGGCGGCCTGCCCGACCGCGACACTGCAGGAGAAATCAGTGATCGAGATGGGCACGCCTGAACGGTCCGTCATCACCACCTGCGCCTATTGCGGCGTGGGCTGCTCGTTCAAGGCTGAACTCAACGGCGATCAGTTGGTGCGCATGGTTCCGTGGAAGCATGGCAAGGCGAACCGGGGTCATAGCTGTGTGAAGGGGCGCTTCGCGTATGGCTATGCCGCGCACAAGGACCGCATCCTGAAGCCGATGATCCGCGAGGCGATCACCGATCCATGGCAGGAGGTGAGCTGGGACGAGGCGCTGCGCTTCGCCGCCGACCGGATGCGCGGTCTTCAGGAAAAGCACGGTCGCCGGTCGATCGGGGTCATCACCTCCAGCCGCTGCACGAACGAAGAAACCTACCTCGTGCAGAAGCTGGCGCGCGGCGTCTTCATGAACAACAACACCGATACCTGCGCGCGGGTGTGCCATTCGCCCACCGGTTACGGGTTGGGCCAGACCTTTGGCACCTCGGCCGGCACGCAGGACTTCGACAGCGTGGAACAAACGGACGTGGTGATCGTGATCGGGGCGAACCCGACCGACGGGCACCCCGTTTTCGCCTCGCGGCTGAAGAAACGCCTGCGCGCGGGTGCGAAGCTGATCGTGATCGACCCGCGCCGGATCGATCTGGTGAAGTCCGCCCATATCGAGGCCGCGCATCATCTGGCGCTGCGGCCCGGCACGAACGTGGCGGTCGTCACCGCTCTGGCGCATGTGATCGTCACCGAAGGGCTGATGGACGAGGCCTATATCCGCGAACGGTGCGACTGGGACGAGTTCAGCGACTACGCGGAGTTCGTGAGCGAGGCGCGCCACAGCCCGGAAGCGACCGAGATGCTGACCGGCGTTCCCGCTGACGACCTGCGCGCGGCGGCGCGGCTTTTCGCGACCGGCGGAAACGGCGCGATCTACTACGGGCTGGGCGTGACCGAGCACAGTCAGGGATCGACCACGGTGATCGGCATTGCCAACCTTGCGATGCTGACCGGAAATGTCGGTCGCCCCGGCGTGGGCGTGAACCCGCTGCGCGGGCAGAACAACGTGCAGGGTTCGTGCGACATGGGCAGTTTCCCGCACGAATTGCCGGGCTACCGCCATGTGAAGAACGCCGACGTGCGCGAGATCTTCGAGCGGGCCTGGGGCGTGAACATCGATCCCGAGCCGGGCCTGCGTATTCCCAACATGCTCGACGCTGCGGTGGAGGGCACTTTCAAGGGGCTCTACTGCCAGGGCGAGGACATCCTGCAATCCGACCCGGACACCAAGCACGTCGCCTCCGGCCTTGCGGCGATGGAATGCGTGATCGTCCATGACCTTTTCCTGAACGAGACGGCGAATTACGCGCATGTCTTTCTGCCGGGCTCCAGTTTCCTTGAAAAGGACGGGACCTTCACCAACGCGGAGCGGCGTATCAACCGCGTGCGCAAGGTGATGGCGCCGCGGAACGGCTATGCCGACTGGGAGGTGACGCAGCTTCTCGCGCAGGCGATGGGCGCGGACTGGGCCTATACCCACCCCTCGCAGATCATGGATGAGATCGCGGCCACCACGCCGAGCTTTGCCGGTGTGACCTACGATCTGCTGGATGCGGAAGGGTCGGTTCAGTGGCCCTGCAACGAAGCGCACCCGGTGGGCACGCCGCTGATGCATGTGGACGGGTTCATGCGCGGCAAGGGCCGGTTCATCCGGACGGAATACGTTGCGACCGAAGAACGGACCGGCGCGCGCTTCCCGCTTTTGCTGACCACTGGCCGCATCCTGTCGCAGTACAACGTGGGCGCGCAGACCCGGCGGACCGAGAACACGGTCTGGCACGAGGCCGATCTGCTTGAGATTCATCCCCACGACGCCGAAGTGCGCGGCATTACCGAGGGCGGCTGGGTAAAGCTGGCCAGCCGGTCGGGCGAGACGGCGCTGCGCGCGCATCTGACCGACAAGGTAAGCCCCGGTGTGGTCTACACCACCTTCCACCACCCGGACACGCAGGCCAACGTCATCACCACGGATTATTCCGACTGGGCGACGAACTGCCCCGAATACAAGGTGACGGCGGTGCAGGTCAGCCTGTCGAACGGTCCCACCGACTGGCAGGAGGACTACGCTGCGCAGGCTGCGCAGGCACGCCGAATCCTGCCGGCGGCGGAGTGAGCGGGATGGTCCGTCCGCTGCGCAGCATGCCGGGCCTTGCGGTGCAGGGTGACGGGCGGCACGAGGTCGCCCGTGCCCTGCCCGAGGAAACTCCCGTCGCCATCGTGATGGACGGCAGCACGGTAGCGGTGATGATGACCACGCCTGGCGACCTCGAGGATTTCGCGCTCGGCTTCGCGTTGACCGAAGGTCTGATCTCATCGCGGTCCGAGGTGGCCGATTTCGAGATCGTCGAACATGCTGCCGGGATCGAAGCGCGGTTCTGGCTGACCGGGGACCGGTCGGCAGCGTTGAAGGCGCGACGCCGGGCGATGCTGGGGCCGGTGGGCTGCGGGCTTTGCGGCATCGACAGCCTTGAACAGGCGCTGCGGCCCGTTCCACTTGTTGGCGCGTCGGCCCTGCGGATCGCGGCGGGCGAGGTGGCTCGCGCCACGGATGCCCTGCGTGCCCTGCAGCCGCTGCACGATCAGACCCGCGCGGTCCATGCCGCGGGCTTTCTGCGCCCCGGCGCCGGGGTCGTGCTGGCGCGTGAGGACGTTGGGCGTCATAACGCTCTGGACAAGCTGATCGGCGCGATGGCGCGCGCCGGGACCGATCCGCGCTGCGGCGCATTCGTGCTGACTTCGCGGGTGTCGGTGGAGATGGTGCAGAAGACCGCGATGGCCGGCTGCCCTGTGCTGATCGCCGTCTCGGCACCCACGGCCCGCGCGTTGCGGATCGCCGAGGACGCAGGTATCACCCTTGCCGCTTTCGCACGGGCGGGGGGCTTCGATCTTTATGCCCATCCGGAGCGCATTACCACGGGAGCAAGCGATGTCGCCTGAAAAGATGACCATGATGGCGAACCAGATCGCCACTTTCTTCAAGACCCAGCCGGGCAACGGGCAGGCGGACGCCGTCGCCGCCCATATCAACGATTACTGGGAGCCGCGGATGCGCGCGCAACTGATTCAGCACGCGGAGGCGGGCGGGACCGGGCTGGATCCGCTGGTCATGCAGGCGGTGGGCGCGATCCGGGTGCCGGCGGACTGATCCCACCACCGGTGCGCGCGGGGCCCGGCTCAGGCGCCGTGCTGAAAATGTCATTTGCTCCCGGCGGGCTTCTGTGGCGCTATCGCCCCGAAGCGGACGCAAGGAGCGGGCAATGGGATTTGTGGAACGCGGGCTCAATCTGCTTGGGCTTGCCCTTGTGCTGGCGGTCGCCATCGGGCTTGCGGCCATTGTCATCCTCTTCATCGTGGACAGCCTGCAGACGCGGGACGCGATCCGGCGCAACTACCCCGTTCTGGGGCGCTTCCGCTACCTGTTCACCAACCTGGGCGAGTTCTTCCGCCAGTATTTCTTCGCGATGGACCGCGAGGAGATGCCGTTCAACAGGGCGCAGCGCGGCTGGGTGGAACACGCGGCGAAGGGCGACAGCAATACCATCGCCTTCGGGTCCACCCGTAACATCGACATCGTCGGCACGCCGATCTTCGTGAATTCGGCCTTCCCGCCGCTGGACGAGGAAGCCGCCCCGGCCGCGCCTTTGATGATCGGGCCGGAAGCCAAGATCCCGTTCGTGGCGCGGTCGTTCTTCAATATCTCGGGTATGAGCTATGGCGCGATCTCGGCTCCGGCTGTGATGGCGCTGGCGCGCGGCGCGAAGCAGGCCGGCGTGTGGATGAATACCGGCGAGGGCGGGGTTTCGGACTATCACCTGCAGGCGGGTTGCGATCTTGTCTACCAGATCGGCACGGCGAAATACGGCGTGCGCACGCCGGAGGGCCGGTTGGACGACGACAAGCTGCGGGCCGTTGCGGCCTATGAGCAGGTTCGCATGTTCGAAATCAAGCTGAGCCAGGGCGCCAAGCCCGGCAAGGGCGGCATCCTGCCGGGCGAGAAGGTCACGCCCGAGATTGCCCGCGTGCGCGGCATCGCAGTGGGTCAGACCAGCCACTCGCCCAACCGCCACGAGGAAGTTCACAACTGGTCGGAGCTGCTGGATTTCATCGGCCATGTCCGCGAGGTGTCGGGCAAGCCGGTGGGCGTGAAGATGTGCATCGGTTCGGTGGACGGGCTGCGAGAGATGTTCGAGACGATCAATGCACGCGGAGCCGACAGCGCGCCGGATTTCATCACCATCGATGGGGGCGAGGGCGGTACTGGCGCTTCGCCAATGCCGCTGATGGACCTGGTCGGGATGCCGATCCGCGACGCGCTGCCCCGCACGGTGGACATGCTGCACGAATACGGACTGCGCAACCGCATCCGCGTGATCGCCAGTGCGAAGCTGGTCAATCCCGGGGACGTGGCCTGGGCGCTTGCGAGCGGAGCGGATTTCGTCGCTTCAGCGCGGGGTTTCATGTTCGCGCTGGGGTGCATCCAGGCACTGAAATGCAACCGGAATACCTGCCCCACAGGGATCACGACCCATGATCCGCGCCTGCAGCAGGGGCTTGTGGTCGAGGACAAGTTCCAGCGCGTGGCGAACTACGCGACCAGCGTCATCAAGGATGTGGAGACGATCGCCCATTCGGTCGGGGTGGACGACCCGCGCAAGCTGACCCGTGCCCATGTGCGGGTGGTGCAGCCCAACGGCCGGTCGATCCGGATGAACGCGCTGTTCCCCGAACCCGAGGCCCGGGTGCACTGACGACGTGCGCGCACCGGCTGCGGCGCCCTGGTGACAATGCCGTGATGCGGTGTGCTTTGCCTCTTTCCGCTGCGTGACTAGGGTATCGTTCAACGGATGGAGGGCATCATGGCCAAAAAGACGCGAAACCTGACTTGGGCCGACGTAACGCCTGAAACGCATTTCCTTAACCGCCGCCAGATTCTTGCCGGGGCTGGGGCAGTGTCGCTGGGCGCGATTGCCGGGCGCGGCCGGGCGACCGAGGGGTTGGAGCCGAACAGCTTCGAGGACATCACCAGCTACAACAACTTCTATGAATTCGGCACCGGCAAGGAAGACCCGGCGCGCTACGCTCACGAGATGACCACTGCGCCGTGGTCTGTGACCATCGACGGTATGGTGGACAAGCCCGGCAGTTACGATCTTGCCGCGCTGACCGATGGGATGACCATCGAGGAACGGATCTACCGGTTCCGCTGCGTCGAGGCCTGGTCGATGGTGATACCTTGGAACGGGTTCGAGTTGCGCGGACTGCTGGACCGGGTCGGCGTGCAGCCCGGTGCGAAGTACGTTGCATTCGAGACGCTCTACCGGCCCGACGAAATGCGCGGCACCCGCTCACGCATCATCGACTGGCCCTACCGCGAGGGGCTGCGGCTGGACGAGGCGATGCATCCGCTGACGATCCTGGCGACGGGACTTTACGGAAAGCCCATGCCGAACCAGAACGGCGCCCCCATCCGGCTGGTGGTGCCGTGGAAATACGGGTTCAAGTCGATAAAGTCGATCGTGCGGATCTCGCTTGTGGCCGAACAGCCCGAAACGAGCTGGAACATGATCGCGCCGAACGAATACGGCTTTTACAGCAACGTGAACCCGGCAGTGGACCATCCGCGTTGGAGCCAAGCCACTGAACGGCGGGTCGGCGGCGGGCTGTTTGCGGCCCGGCAGGATACGCTGATGTTCAACGGCTACGAGGACGAGGTGGCCGGCCTCTATGAAGGCATGGACCTGAAGCGGTTCTATTGATGGATCTCGCGGCGGAAGTGACCCGTAGGGCGCGACGCGTCCCGGTCTGGGTGATCTATGTGCTGGGACTGGCGCCGATGGGCTGGCTGTTCTGGCTTGGGCTGACGGGCGGGCTTGGTCCCGAACCGATTAAGGCGCTTGAACATCGCTACGGGCTGATCGCACTGCAGCTTCTGGTGGCGGGTCTCGCCATCACGCCGCTGTGCCGGATCGCTCGAGTGAATCTGATGCGGTTTCGCCGCGCGGTCGGGCTGCTCGCCTTTGCCTATGTGACGGCGCATCTGTTGGTCTGGCTTCTTCTCGATCTGCGGTCGCTCTCGCTGATTTGGCAGGATCTTGTGAAACGCCCCTACGTGACCATCGGAATGGCCGGGTTCGCCTGCCTCGTGCCATTGGCGCTCACTTCGAATGACCGATCGGTGCGGGCGCTTGGGCCGAGGTGGCGGCGGCTGCACCGGCTCACCTATGTCGCAGTGCCGTTGGGCGCAGTCCATTTCGTTATGCTGGTGAAAGGCTGGCAGTGGGAACCACTGGCCTATCTGGCGGCGATCCTGGGCCTTCTGGCCCTTCGGTTGCGGCTTGTGCGGAGCGCGTTTCAGCAGGCCTGACGGGTCGCACACGTCTGAGACGAAATTGCGGAAAGTGACCTATGGGAATGCCTTTGCGTCAGCTCAAGAACGATGTAAGTAATTGAAAAATATACACATATCAGAAAAATGACAAAAACCGTATTTTGCCTCAAAAAAGCTCTTGCGACTCTTGGTTGGTCTGTTTAGACACCCCTTCACCGACGGGGCGGCGACGCTCTGACGGGGCCCGGGACGGGACGGCGGCTAAGGTTGCTGGAAGGTTTCGGGGAAAATCTGAGGCAGCGTTGATCGGGTAGCGCCAGGTAAGTTTGGCGCCACACGGTTGATTTTGTCTCTGGAGCTTTCGGGTTCCGCGCTTTTTGACAATTGAGTATCTGAAGAGATATGTGGGCGGTTTGGTCTGTTCGATGGATCAGCCTCTTTCATATCAACGCTTCTAGGATTTCGGTCCGATGATGAAGTGTCAGCTTCACTGTTTGTCGGTATCACGTTTCTTCGGAAACTGATGCACGAGAAACAGAAGATGTCTGTTGGCCTGCGGGTTCTGGTGATTGGGGTTCGTCCTCAAGTAGCCGGAGGCGGTAGGACAATGGATGATGTGCAGAGGTTCGAACGTCAAGGATATGCCTTCGGGCATTTCAACTTGAGAGTTTGATCCTGGCTCAGAACGAACGCTGGCGGCAGGCCTAACACATGCAAGTCGAACGAGATCTTCGGATCTAGTGGCGGACGGGTTAGTAACGCGTGGGAACGTGCCCTTCTCTACGGAATAGTCCCGGGAAACTGGGTTTAATACCGTATACGCCCTTCGGGGGAAAGAATTTCGGGGAAGGATCGGCCCGCGTTGGATTAGGTAGTTGGTGGGGTAATGGCCTACCAAGCCTACGATCCATAGCTGGTTTGAGAGGATGATCAGCAACACTGGGACTGAGACACGGCCCAGACTCCTACGGGAGGCAGCAGTGGGGAATCTTCGGCAATGGGCGCAAGCCTGACCGAGCCATGCCGCGTGAGCGATGAAGGCCTTAGGGTTGTAAAGCTCTTTCGCCAGGGATGATAATGACAGTACCTGGTAAAGAAACCCCGGCTAACTCCGTGCCAGCAGCCGCGGTAATACGGAGGGGGTTAGCGTTGTTCGGAATTACTGGGCGTAAAGCGCACGTAGGCGGATTGGAAAGTTGGGGGTGAAATCCCGGGGCTCAACCCCGGAACTGCCTCCAAAACTATCAGTCTAGAGTTCGAGAGAGGTGAGTGGAACTCCGAGTGTAGAGGTGAAATTCGTAGATATTCGGAAGAACACCAGTGGCGAAGGCGGCTCACTGGCTCGATACTGACGCTGAGGTGCGAAAGTGTGGGGAGCAAACAGGATTAGATACCCTGGTAGTCCACACCGTAAACGATGAATGCCAGACGTCGGGCAGCATGCTGTTCGGTGTCACACCTAACGGATTAAGCATTCCGCCTGGGGAGTACGGTCGCAAGATTAAAACTCAAAGGAATTGACGGGGGCCCGCACAAGCGGTGGAGCATGTGGTTTAATTCGAAGCAACGCGCAGAACCTTACCAACCCTTGACATCTGGATCGCGGTTTTCCGAGAGGAATTCCTTCAGTTCGGCTGGATCCAAGACAGGTGCTGCATGGCTGTCGTCAGCTCGTGTCGTGAGATGTTCGGTTAAGTCCGGCAACGAGCGCAACCCACGCCTTTAGTTGCCAGCAGTTCGGCTGGGCACTCTAAAGGAACTGCCGATGATAAGTCGGAGGAAGGTGTGGATGACGTCAAGTCCTCATGGCCCTTACGGGTTGGGCTACACACGTGCTACAATGGCAGTGACAATGGGTTAATCCCAAAAAGCTGTCTCAGTTCGGATTGTCGTCTGCAACTCGACGGCATGAAGTCGGAATCGCTAGTAATCGCGTAACAGCATGACGCGGTGAATACGTTCCCGGGCCTTGTACACACCGCCCGTCACACCATGGGAGTTGGTTCTACCTGACGACGCTGCGCTAACCTTCGGGGGGCAGGCGGCCACGGTAGGATCAGCGACTGGGGTGAAGTCGTAACAAGGTAGCCGTAGGGGAACCTGCGGCTGGATCACCTCCTTTCTAAGGATGTTTCTGGAAGTGATGCTTGCATCACTCGTGAAACACTTAGCAGTCACGGTCCTTCTCACGAAGGCACGGTCAATTGGCCGGAAGTGACATATACGGCCAGGCCGTCCTCATATCTCTTCAGGAAGTTGCAGACCTACCGGTCTGGATCTTGGGTCGGTAGCTCAGGTGGTTAGAGCGCACGCCTGATAAGCGTGAGGTCGGAGGTTCAAGTCCTCCTCGACCCACCATGATTATCAAGGATGCGCCCACCAGAGGCGTCGGGTGCAACCTTACGGGGCCTTAGCTCAGCTGGGAGAGCGCCTGATTTGCATTCAGGAGGTCAGGAGTTCGATCCTCCTAGGCTCCACCAAAACAACTTCGGATACTCATGATCATCGGCGCCGATTTGACCGGCAAGCAAGGCGACTTGCTTTCCCGTCCAATCGGACACGCGGCTCCGGCCGCGGTTTTGACATCGTTTAGAGAGATACAACATCAGAGCTACGGATCTTCCGCGTGAGGAAGATCGGCGCGGCCTTCGGGCCGTTGCGACGTAGTTTTGTTCCAAGTCAAGTACACTAACCAACATGGCATTCATCACGAACCAGGATGAATGCCGGGAAAGTACGACTTTTGATCTCAAGCCCCCGAGCGAGCAATCGCACACAAAAGGCGGGGGTCAGGAAGAGGCCTTGCTTCTTCTGGATCAAATCAAGCGCGAGAAGGGCGTTTGGTGGATGCCTTGGCAGTAAGAGGCGATGAAGGACGTGATAACCTGCGATAAGCTTCGGGGAGCCGGTAATAGGCTTTGATCCGGAGATTTCCGAATGGGGCAACCCACCTGACACTTTATTATTGTCGCTTCGCGGCGGTCTCTCCGGTCCGGCCTTTGGTCGGTTGGGGGTGTCGTGGCGAGGTCGTCAATAATGGGGTGAAACAGGTACTAATAACCTGAATACATAGGGTTTTTAGAGCAAACCCGGGGAACTGAAACATCTAAGTACCCGGAGGAAAGGACATCAATTGATACTCCCCTAGTAGCGGCGAGCGAACGGGGACCAGCCGAGCCAGAGTTGTGAGCAGAACCGTCTGGAAAGTCGGGCGATATGGGTGACAGCCCCGTATGCGAAGCAGCAATGGACGTATTAAGTAGGGCGGGACACGTGAAATCCTGTCTGAAGATCGGGGGACCACCCTCGAAGGCTAAGTACTCCTTACTGACCGATAGCGAACCAGTACCGTGAGGGAAAGGTGAAAAGCACCCCGACGAGGGGAGTGAAACAGTACCTGAAACCGAACGCCTACAATCAGTCGGAGCCTCCTTGCGGGGTGACGGCGTACCTTTTGTATAATGGGTCATCGACTTGGTCTATCCAGCAAGCTTAAGCCGTTAGGTGTAGGCGCAGCGAAAGCGAGTCTTAATAGGGCGTCGAGTTGGATGGATCAGACCCGAAACCGAGTGATCTAGGCATGACCAGGATGAAGGTACGGTAACACGTACTGGAGGTCCGAACCCACACCTGTTGAAAAAGGTCGGGATGAGTTGTGCCTAGGGGTGAAAGGCCAATCAAACTCGGAGATAGCTGGTTCTCCGCGAAATCTATTTAGGTAGAGCGTCATCCGAATACCCCGGGGGGTAGAGCACTGGATGGGTAATGGGGCCCCACAGGCTTACTGATCCTAACCAAACTCCGAATACCCGGGAGTACTAGATGGCAGACACACTGCGGGTGCTAACGCCCGTAGTGGAGAGGGAAACAACCCTGACCTCCAGCTAAGGCCCCCAATTCACGGCTAAGTGGGAAAGCAGGTGGGACGACCAAAACAACCAGGAGGTTGGCTTAGAAGCAGCCATCCTTTAAAGATAGCGTAACAGCTCACTGGTCTAAATAAGTTGTCCTGCGGCGAAGATGTAACGGGGCTCAAGCCGTGAGCCGAAGCTGAGGATGCCGCAAGGCATGGTAGCGGAGCGTGGTGTGACATAGTCCGTGTCTGTTATGCCGCCCGATGTGGAAGCGCGAAAGCGCCCAAGCAGCGAAGCGGTAGCGCAGACAAGGACTCTACTGTGAAGCCGGGGCGTAAGCCATCCGGTGGAGTGATCACCAGTGAGAATGATGACATGAGTAGCGACAAACAGGGTGAGAGACCCTGTCGCCGAAAGTCCAAGGGTTCCTGCTTAAAGCTAATCTGAGCAGGGTAAGCCGGCCCCTAAGTCGAGGCAGACATGCGTAGACGATGGGAACCAGGTTAATATTCCTGGGCCAGGAGGATGTGACGGATCGGAAACGTTGTCGGGTCTTATCGGATTGACCCGGCCGCCAACCGGTTCCTGGAAATAGCCCTCCATCAGACCGTACCCGAAACCGACACAGGTGGACTGGTAGAGAATACCAAGGCGCTTGAGAGAACCACATTTAAGGAACTCGGCAAAATACCTCCGTAAGTTCGCGAGAAGGAGGCCCGGTTCGTAGGCAACTATGGGCCGGGGGCACAAACCAGGGGGTGGCGACTGTTTACTAAAAACACAGGGCTCTGCGAAGTCGCAAGACGACGTATAGGGTCTGACGCCTGCCCGGTGCCGGAAGGTTAAAAGGAGGGGTGAGAGCTCCGAATTGAAGCCCCGGTAAACGGCGGCCGTAACTATAACGGTCCTAAGGTAGCGAAATTCCTTGTCGGGTAAGTTCCGACCTGCACGAATGGCGTAACGACTTCCCCGCTGTCTCAAATGTGGACTCAGCGAAATTGAATTGCCTGTCAAGATGCAGGCTTCCCGCGGTTAGACGGAAAGACCCCGTGCACCTTTACTACAGCTTCACACTGGCATCAGGCCAAGCATGTGCAGGATAGGTGGTAGGCTTCGAAGCCGTGACGCCAGTCGCGGTGGAGCCTCCCTTGAGATACCACCCTTGCTTCGCTTGATGTCTAACCGCGGTCCGTTATCCGGATCCGGGACCCTGTGTGGCGGGTAGTTTGACTGGGGCGGTCGCCTCCTAAAGCGTAACGGAGGCGCGCGAAGGTTGGCTCAGAGCGGTCGGAAATCGCTCGTTGAGTGCAATGGCAGAAGCCAGCCTGACTGCGAGACTGACAAGTCGAGCAGAGTCGAAAGACGGCCATAGTGATCCGGTGGTCCCGAGTGGAAGGGCCATCGCTCAACGGATAAAAGGTACGCCGGGGATAACAGGCTGATGGTGCCCAAGAGTCCATATCGACGGCACCGTTTGGCACCTCGATGTCGGCTCATCTCATCCTGGGGCTGGAGCAGGTCCCAAGGGTACGGCTGTTCGCCGTTTAAAGAGGTACGTGAGCTGGGTTTAGAACGTCGTGAGACAGTTCGGTCCCTATCTGCCGTGGGTGTAGGATACTTGAGAGGAGTTGCCCCTAGTACGAGAGGACCGGGGTGAACGATCCACTGGTGGACCTGTTGTGGCGCCAGCCGCAGTGCAGGGTAGCTATGATCGGAAAGGATAACCGCTGAAGGCATCTAAGCGGGAAGCCCCCCTCAAAACAAGGTATCCCTGAGGACCGTGGTAGACCACCACGTCGATAGGCCGGAGATGTAAGCGCAGCAATGCGTTCAGTTGACCGGTACTAATGGTCCGATAGGCTTGATTTGATCCAGTAGAAGCCAGGCGCTTCCGCAAAATCAAAAGCCGTACACAAAACGTGTACCCGACTTGGAACAATATCTGATGAAGGCGGCTTCCTCGGTTTGGTGATCATAGCGCAAGTGAAACACCCGATCCCATCCCGAACTCGGCAGTTAAGCACTGTCGCGCCAATGGTACTGCGTCTCAAGACGTGGGAGAGTAGGTCATCGCCAAACCTAGAAAGCCGCCAACCTCTCAAAACGATGAAAACAAACAACCAGCGCGGGATGGAGCAGCCCGGTAGCTCGTCAGGCTCATAACCTGAAGGTCGTAGGTTCAAATCCTACTCCCGCAACCAGCGAAATCTGACTATCAGACAGCAAAGCGCCCCAAGGGGCGCTTTGTCGTGTCTTCTCATCACCTTGGAACACGTGCGACGCCGCACCCCGGATCTCGATCCGCATCCCGTCGCGCGCCGCCGCATCCCCCCACACATGAACGGCGCCCAGAAGCTCGCGAAGCAGCGCATTCGCCGCAACCATCTGATCGCTGCCCGTCAACAGATCCTCAAGACGCTCCACCTGCGCACGGTAGATCTCTTCCAGCGCCGCCAGCGTCGGCATCACCGGCGCCGCGGCAACGGCCATCGCGTCGAGATCGCCCTGCAGCGCCGCGCGCTCGCCCTCGCCCTGGAACAGGCTGTTCCCGCGCAGCGCGCGCAGCAGGCGCGTCGGCCCCGTCCGATCGCCTGGCGCGAGGGCAGGGAGCACGGTGTCGTGCATGACCTCGGCCGCGCATCGTGCGCGGCGCAGGGCGTCTTCGACCAGCGCGGTCAGGCGATCGGGATCGGCGGGGAAGTCGGCGGGGCGCATCAGCCGTGCCCTCCCGCCACCAGCGCGGGCGTGAGAACATCGCGGCGGCCGCCGGGAAACTCGCGGTTCGGGCGTGTCGCCAGCTTCTTGGCGGCGCGGAACTCGGCCGCCATGTCGCGCTCGGCCTGGAACCGCGCGCGCAGCTTCTGCATGTCCTCGAACGCCGCGCCCGTCAGATGGCCGAGCACCGGGGTCGCGCGCCCGCCGAGCGTGAACGACTTGTGCCCCACCGGCACCATGACACGCCGGATGCACACGAAGCGCGTCGGCTCCATCAGGC
>NZ_QGKU01000046.1 GCF_003172915.1 Meridianimarinicoccus roseus | reverse complement strand
CATCACAAGGGGCACCGGAGCAGCGCCCGGTCGGCAGCAGAGGTGATTGGCGGCAAAGCCACAAAGGCGAGCAGTCCCATCATCTCGGCAGCGGAGCGCCAGAGGCTCACAAGCGCCCGAGCACAGTCACCGAAGGGCCGAAATGTGGAGCAAATTGTGGAGCAAACACCGAGCCCCAAACCGCCTCTTGCGCTCAAACCCCTTGGTTTTAGAGCCGTGATCGCCGAAAAATGCTAAAATATGGCGGAGAGACAGGGATTCGAACCCTGGAGACGGTTTCCCGCCTACACACTTTCCAGGCGTGCGCCTTCGACCACTCGGCCACCTCTCCGTGAGGGCTCTCTTACCCGTGCGGATCGGGGAAGGGCAAGGGGTTACGGCACGAAAAAAGGCCGTCCCGGGGATCCGGAACGGCACTGCGGCAGGGCGACGGAAGATCAGGCGCGGCGACTGCGCGCGAAACCGAGCGCGACGAGGCCCGCGGCCAGAAGCGGAAGCGCGGCAGGCACAGGCACCGGCGCCGGAGCGACTGCCAAACCATTCAAAGTGCCGAAGTCGCGATTCAGTTCCGTCACAAGGCTCAGATTGACGCGACCGTTCATGTCGGCCATCAGCGGCACCTCGAAAATAGACTGTCCGCCGGTCATGCGCTCGGTCAGCAATGCGAAAGCGGTGTTGTCGCCTTCCGAGAACGACAGGATATCGAAGCCGATATCCTCGGTCACGTCGAACGCCATTCCATTGAAGAACAACTCGCCAACCGTGTTCAGCGTGCCCGCGTTGTTGCCCAGCGTCGCAAGGATGTCCCAGTCGGAATCGATCACGAACTGCTCGGTGCTGCTCGGCATCGGGACGGCATTGGTGTAGGCGTTTGCCACGACATTCGGATTGCGGCCCGCATTCGCATCACCTGCCACGAAGAACAGGTCGGTCGGGGCTGTCGTTACGCTGGGCGGCATCGTGTTCGGGAAGAACACGCGGTTCTCCTCTTCGGCGGTCACGATGCGCGCGGCGTCCAAAACGTTGTTGAAATCGAACCCGAGATCGTCGTTGCTTGTCAGACCCTGCTGCTGGACGACGAGCGAGGTCTGGCCGGTCATCGGGTTGACGAGGTAGACAGCGTCGCTTTCGTTGTCATAGCCATAGAGCTGCCCGGTCGAGGGCCGGTAGGCCAGCGCGTCGAGCGACTGCCGGGGCATCGTGCCGAAGTCGAGCGAAACGCCAATGGGCATCGACTGACCCGGCGCGGCGATTGTCACAAGTGTCGTTCCCTCGTTGCCGAGCGAGTAGACCACGGAGTTGGAGCCGAAAGTCGCGGCAGCAAGTGGCCCTGCGGCAAGGCCAAGACCGGCAGCAAGGATCAGGTTTACGGAGCTTTTCATGTCAGACGTCCCTACATGTTGAACTCGCCCCGCACAGTTGCGAGGCTATCCAAATCACGGTCGTCCATTCATAATAGTTTCGCGGCGTTTCACTTTTTTTGGCGTTCAGTACGCGTCGCCGTCCCCGTCGCCGCCGTCTGTGCCCGGCACCTCGTCCGCCTGCAGAGGACGCGGCGAAGGATCTGCATTTCCGGGCGCCGGGCGCGCGGGTTGCAGCGTTTCGGGGTTGCGCAACCAGACGTCGCGCTGCGCGAAGGGGATCTCGATCCCCTCTTCGGTGAAGCGGCGCGCAATCTCGTGGTTGAGGTCAGACTTCACGCCAAGCGAGAAGTTCACGTCGCGCACGATGGCCCGTATCTCGAAATCCAGCGAATCCGCGCCGAAGCCCATGAACAGAACCGATGGCGGCGGCGCGATAACCACCATTGGATGCGCGTTCGCGATCTCGGTCAGGATCTGCTCCACCCAGCGCGTGTCGGTGCCGTAGGCAACGCCGACGGGCACAATCACCCGCCCCATGGAATTGCCTCGTGTCCAGTTCGTCACCACCCCGGACACGAGGTCAGCATTGGGAACGATTACGCTGGTGCGGTCGAAGGTCTCGATTTTCGTAGCGCGCACCGAGATGCTGCGCACGGTGCCCATGATGCCGCCGACCTCGATCCAGTCGCCCTCGGCCACAGGCCGTTCGATCAGCAGGATGATCCCCGACACGAAATTCGACACGATGGTCTGCAGGCCGAAACCGATCCCGACCGCCAGAGCGCTGGCGAAGATGGCGAAGGACGACATGTCGATGCCGGCAGTGGTTATGGCTGCGATCGCGGCAAGGAAGATCCCCAGATATCCGACACCTGACACGATGGCCGTGCGCGCCCCGATATCGAGTTTGGTCTTGGGCAGGATCGTGTTGCGCAGCCCGCCCTGTATCAGCCGCGTGACGAGATAGCCGATCACGAAGACCAGCAGGAAGGTGAAGAACTCCGTCGGCGAAATACGGACTTCCCCGACCATGAAGCCGCCGCGCACCTGGTTCCAAACTTCGGACAGGTCGGTGACCCGGGCGCCCCACATCAGCGCAAGGAACGGCAGCGAGGCGAGAACCAGCAGCACACCGATGAGAGTCGGGACGAGGCCCTCCTCGGCGCGCAATGCCTGCTTGTCATCCCCCTCGGGAAGGGCCTGCCCGACCAGCGCCGCATAAAGATCGGCGAACCCCCTCTGCGTCATCGCAAGAAGACCGAACAGAAAGAAGGTGCCCGCTGCGGGATAGATCACCTGCCGCGAAAGAAGGACATACCCGGCAAGCCCAGCGACGACGGCAACGATCGACGCGATCATCCCGCTAGTCGCCAGCACCGCCACGACCCCTTCGGCAAAGGCCCGGTCAGAGGCCTCGCCTTGGGTTTCCGCAACGGTGCGCCGGAAGAAGCGGCTCAACCGGAACAGGCCGTAGGCGGTCAGAAGGCTGAGCACGAAGCCCGAATAAGCCGCTGTCTGGGTATCCAGCGTCGTGCGCTGCGCTAGCAGGGACAACCCTTGATAAATCGAGAGCGTGACGACCATGAGATAGGCCATGCGCCGCGCTTTCGGCATCAGCCGCGGTGCCAGCATCAAGGGGGAGTCTTCCGAAGATGATCGCGGGAACAACTGCCCGACAAGCCAGGTGCCAAGGATCATCGAGAACCCGAAGGCGACAACGCTGAGCAGGACGGTGGTGCCCGTGGGCCCGAAGATGCCCGTCAACTGCAACGCGCCGACGAGGAGCGTCAGCCCGATCCACGGCAGGGCCAGTTCGGCCAAAACGATCACGAGCTGCAGCAGCTTTCGCGGCACCGGTTTGCGGATCGCGTTGATCCGCCGCGCAATCCGCCCCGACCACGCCCTGCTCCGGAAGACCATAAGCGTCCCGCCGATCAACGACAGCGCCGCTGAGGGCAGGTTTCCGAGGATCTCGCGCCGGGTTTCGGGATCGGAAAGACGGTCGATCACCTCTGCCGGAACGCTCAGCGCGATGCCGTTCATCTCGAGCAGCGGTTCTTCCCAGTTCAGGGGGTTCACCGGCAGCGGAAAGCGCTGAAGTACCTGCCGAGCCTTGCGATTGCGGATTTCGTTGTCGAGTTCGCTGACCAGCGCATCCGCCGCCGCGAACGCTTCCCCCGCGCGCAGCGACGGCGCGCGCAGACGGGTCAGTTCCTCCTGCAAGGCCGCGCGCCGGTCGGCCACGTCCTGCGGCTCGGTTTCGCCTTCTGCCGGCGCGGGACCAAGCGAGTCGAGTTGTCGCTGTATCCGGTCTATCTGGTTGCGGTTGGCACCCTCGTCCGCCAGAAAGCTGTCGCGGAAATCGGCGACCTGCCGCCGCAGCCGTTCCAGCGTGGCATCGTTGGCGATATTGGCAGCCAGCACCCTGTCCACCCGCTCTACCATCGAGTCCCATTGCTGCATGTAGGCGTCGTCCACCACCTGTGCGGTGGCTACGCCTGGAAGCAGCAGGCAAGCGAACAGAAGCGCGATGCAGCGCGCGCGAAGATGCGTGAGCAGGATCATGATGTCAGTCTTCGAAAACGGTCGGCAGATCGGCGTCGTGACGCTCCAGCCATGTCGGGACGGGAAGCCCCTTCTCGTGCAGGAACGCAGGATTGTAGAGCTTGGACTGGTAGCGTGTTCCATAGTCACACAGGATCGTGACGATGGTGTGGCCGGGACCAAGCGCGCGGGCCATGCGCACCGCGCCGGCAATGTTGATGCCGGACGAGCCGCCAAGGCAAAGGCCCTCTTCGGCCAGAAGGTCGAAAACGTATGGCAGTGCCTCGCTGTCCGGGATCTGGTAGGCCATGTCGGGCGTGAACCCGTCGAGATTGGCGGTGATCCGCCCCTGCCCTATCCCCTCGGTGATGGAACTGCCTTCGGACTTCAATTCGCCCTCGGTGTAGAAACTGTAAAGCGCGGCGCCCTCCGGATCGGCAAGGCCGAGCTTGACACCCTTGGGCTGAAGCGCCTGCGCCACGCCCGCCAGCGTTCCGCCAGACCCGACGGCGCAGATGAAGCCGTCCACCTTTCCACCGGTCTGTTCCCAGATCTCGGGGCCGGTGGTTTCAACATGCGCTTGCCTGTTGGCCACGTTGTCGAACTGGTTGGCCCAGATCGCGCCATGCGCGGCGGTCTTGGCCAGTGCCTCCGCCAGACGGCCGGAATAACGCACATAGTTGTTCGGGTTGCGATACGGCACCGCCGGGACCTGCACCAGTTCGGCGCCGGCAAGGCGTATCATGTCTTTCTTTTCCTGGCTCTGCGTCTCGGGAATGACGATCACCGTCTTGAATCCCATGGACGCGCCAACCAGCGCCAGCCCGATGCCGGTATTGCCCGCGGTGCCCTCGACGATGGTGCCGCCCGGCTCCAGTGCGCCGCGCGCCACGGCGTCGCGTATGATGTAAAGCGCGGCGCGGTCTTTCACCGACTGACCCGGGTTCATGAATTCCGCCTTGCCGAGGATTTCGCACCCGGTCGCGTCGCTTACCTTGTTCAGGCGGATCAGAGGGGTGTGCCCGACGGCTGATGCAAGGTCGGTGTAGATGGTCATCTCGTTTTCTCCGCAGCGGCGCGTGGTTCTGCCTGTCTAGGCAGCAGCGCGGCAGGTTTCAACCGGACTGGCGCAACCGGTCGACATTAAGCGCGAGCCAGAAGGCCGAAACCAGAAGCGTGCCGACCGGCGCCTCGCCCGCCGCGATCAGCTCCATCAGGCGGGCACGCGGCATGACATGGGCGCGGATATCTTCGGCTTCGCTGGCGAGCCCGCCCAGTCCGGCCGCATCTTCGGGCAGGTCCGCGATGCCGATGAAGCTGTAAAGGTATTCCGTGAACGCGCCCGTGCTGGGGTAATATTCGCCGATGCTGTGAAGCGCGCCAAGGGTCAACCCGGCCTCCTCCAGCGTCTCCCGGCGCGCGGTCTCCTCGACGGACTGGCCGGGATCGATACGTCCGGCAACAGGTTCGATCAGCCAGGGTGACGGATCGTTCCGCGCAACCGCCGAGGCGCGCACCTGTTCCACCACCAGCACCGTGTCACGGACGGGGTCATAAGGCAGCACCGTGACGGCGTCGCCGCCGATGAAGGCAGCGCGGTCCAGCGGTCCGCTGTCTGTTCCATCGAAGCGGTCATGGGAATAGACGTAATCCTCCACTGCGAAGAACCCTGCGTAGGGACGCGTCCGCGACCGTATGCGCAGGTTGCGCCGGTCCAGACCGCCCAGCGGCGTGCGGCGCGAGGCCTGTCCACGCAACCGCGAGTCGGCGCGAGACCAGATCATGCCCAGCCGCTCCTGCACCTGATCGCTGTCCTGCGTGCCAATCGCATCAAGGATCTCGCTTGCGGCCTCGCGCCAGATCGCCAGCCAGCGCTCCGTCAGCGGCGCGGTGACGTCCAGGCCAGCCAACGGCTCTGGCCCCGGCGCGACTACGCGCGCAGCCACGAAGGCGCCATCCTGCATCTGCGCCGTGCCGGGATCGACCGCAGCACCGTGTACGGCGGCATAGAATAGCAGGCGACCCAGCGCAGGCTCGCCCTCCACCTCGGCCAACGCACCGACAGTTCCTTCGTCAACCCCGCCCGCGAGGCGCGCCGGTGTCAGCGCTGACGGGTCCAGCCCGGTGACGGCGGCGAAGATGGCAGGGTCATCGAACGGGTGCAGCAGAAGAAATGGCATGGGCGGTCCTCACGGGTCGGGGGCAGGACCTGCATCGCAAAGCCCGCCGTAAAAGGCCACCCGCTTTCCCGCGCCGGGCGCCGGTCAGGCCGGGGCGCGCACCGTGATCTGGGTGACATCGCACACGCCTGACCGGAATGCGGCGGCGCAGGAGGTCAGGTAATAGTCCCACATGCGCTTGAACTGCTCGTCGAAGCCCATGCCTGCGACCTCGTCCCAGCGGGCGTTGAAGGTCTCGGACCAGCGGCGCAGAGTCTGGCTGTAGCTTTCCCCGAACTCGATGGAGCCGAGCACGCTCAGCCCCGCTGCCTCAACCTCGCGGCGCAACGCCGACGGGCTAGGCAGAATGCCACCCGGGAAAATGTATTTCTGGATGAAATCGACCTGCTTGCGATAGCTCTCGAAGCGCCGGTCCTCTACCGTGATGACCTGCAGCGTTGCCGCCTTGCCCGGTTTGAGCCGATCGCGCAGAACCTTGAAATAAAGCGGCCAGTAACGTTCGCCCACCGCCTCGAACATCTCGATCGACGCGATGCCGTCATAGCGCCCTGTCTCGTCGCGGTAATCCTGCAACTTGATGTCCACACGGTCCGACAGACCGGCGGCAGCCACCCGCGCGGTCGCATAGTCGAACTGTTCGCGGCTGATCGTCAGGCCGGTCACGCGCAAACCGCGGTCGCGCGCCGCGTATTCTGCGAAACCGCCCCAGCCGCAGCCGATTTCCAGAACATGATCGCCGGGCTGCGCCCCCATCCGGTCCACCATGCTGGCGTACTTGGCGGTCTGCGCGGCATCGAGGCTTTCCTGCCCGGTCCTGAAGATGGCCGACGAATATGTCATCGTCTCGTCCAGCCACAATTTGTAGAAGTCGTTTCCGAGGTCGTAGTGATGCGCAATGTTCCGACGCGCCTGCCGCTTGGAATTGGATTGCAGCCAGAACCGCAACCGTTCGTACGCGCGCACGAACCCGATACCCGGAAATCCATCGAGCATGTGATCGGCTTCGTCATGGACCATGTCCATGAAGGCCTGAAGGTCGGGGGTGGACCACCAACCGTCCATGTAGGCTTCGGAAAACCCGAGATCGCCGTCGCGCAGCAGCCGCGCAAACAGGTCGGCGTTGTGCACCGTCACCTCGGCCACCGGGCCGGGCGCGTCGCCCTCGACCCGGAACACCCGTCCGTCGGGCAAGGCAAGATCCAGACGGCCGGAGCGGATCTGCCGGGCCTGCGCGAAAACCGAGGCGAAGTAGCGGGGAAGGCCCTCCTGCCCGTCGGTGGTGTGAAAAATCGTCATGCGTGATGTGTGCCTGCTTGGTTGGGGTCACAGAATATACGTCGCAACCCGTGTCTCGGTTTCAGATCAAAACGTGCGGTTCTCATACGCGTCAAGGGCGCGGCGTCGGCCATCCTCCGGGGTGACCACCGGATCGGGGTATCGGTCCTGTGCAGTCAGGCCCCAAGCGGCGGGAACGGCGTCGAAATAGGCAAGAGCCAGCGGATCGGGGCGCGCGCGCCCCTCGGCGATCCAGCGCCCCTCGTAGCCGCGGTTCTTGTCGAACTTGTCCAGTTGCGTGACCGGGTTGAACACCCGGAAATAAGGTGTGGCGTCCGGCCCGCTGCCGGCCACCCATTGCCAGCCCATCGCGTTCGACGCAGGATCCCAGTCGCGCAGCGTGTCCGCGAACCAGCGCAGGCCGATCTTCCAATGGCTCATCAGGTGTTTGCACAGGTACGAGCCGACGATCATCCGGCCGCGATTGTGCATGTAGCCGGTCACATACAACTCGCGCATGGCGGCATCGACAAAGCGGATGCCGGTTCGGCCCTGAAGCCAGGCGCGTACATGCGGGTGATCTGCATCCGTGTTCCAGGGGAAGGCATCCCATTCCGGACGCCAGTTGCCGCTGGTCAGTTGCGGCGTGTGATAGGCGAGGTGATGTGCGAAGTCGCGCCAGACGAGTTCCTTCAGGAAGGTCTCCGCCCCGGCCTTGCCCTGCCGGAGCGCCTCCAGCCCGGCGTGCCAGCAGGTGCGCGCGCTGATCTCGCCCAGCGTCAGGTTTTCGCTCAGAAGCGAGGTACCGGTTTGGGAGGGGATGTCGCGCGCGGCGGCGTAGTCGTCCACGCGCTGCGCCATGAACGCCCCCAGACGGCCCTGCGCCGCGCGCTCGCCCACCGTCAAGTGCGGGCGCACCACATCCGCGCCTCGCCGCATCGGGCGCTCCAGCCCCCAGTCGGCGACGAGCGCGCTGTCCGGCCAGGTGTCGGGGGCCGGGATCTTGCCGGGTGCGGGCAGCGGCGCGTCGAGGTCACGGTCCTTCACGGCGCGCCAGAACGGGGTGTAGACACGGTAGCAGCCGCCAGTCTTCGTCTCGACCGTCCAGGGATCGAACAGCACATGTCCGGTCTTGCGCACCACCTCGGTGCCGTCCTCCTCCAGCCCGGCTCGCACGGCACTGTCGCGCGCCTTCGCATCGGGGTCCACCAGCACCGTCCAGACCACCCCGCGCGCGCCCGTTTCGCGCACCAGCGCACGCAGGCAGGACAACGCATCCCCGCGCCGCAGCACCAGTCGGCTGCCGCGTTCCTCAAGCGCCTCCGCCAGCGCCTCGGCACCCAGCCCCATGCGCCAGCGCGGCAGCGCGCCATAGCCGTCATGCACCTCGTCCAACAGGAACACCGGGATCACCGGGCCGCCCCGGTCGATGGCCGCGCACAGGGCGGGGTTGTCGGTCAGCCGCATGTCGCGGCGGACCCACCAGATCGTCGGGGCGGTGTCAGTCATTCCGGTTGTGTCGCGTCCTGTTCTGTCTTGACCGGAGATAGCCCGCAACGCGCCCGGTCAAGCGGCGCGATCACGCGCGCACATCCACCACGACGCGACCGCGGACCTGCCCTTTCAGGATGTCCGCGCCAAGTTTCGGCAGATCGTCCAGCGTCGCGGGCACGACCATCGCCTCCAGCTTGTCCATCGGCAGGTCGGCGGCCAGACGTTCCCAGGCACGGACCCGGTCGGCATGGGGCCGCATCACGCTGTCAATGCCCAGCAAGTTCACGCCGCGCAGCAGGAACGGGATCACCGTGGCCGGAAGGCCTGCCCCGCCGGCCAGCCCCACCGCCGCAACAGACGCGCCGTATTTCATCTGCCCCAGCACGCGCGCCAGCATCGGCCCGCCGACCGCATCGATGCAGCCTGCCCAGCTTTCGGCCTCAAGCGGCCGCTTGACCGTCTCGTTGATCTGCTCGCGCGGAACGATCTGGGTCGCGCCGAGATCGCGCAGGTAGCCTTCGGTTTCGGGGCGCCCGGTCACCGCCGCCACCTCGTGGCCCAGCTTGGCGAGGATAGCGGTCGCCACCGACCCGACCCCGCCTGCCGCGCCCGTGACCAGCACAGGCCCCGCCCCCGGCACGAGCCCGTGATCTTCCAGCGCGATCACCGACAGCATAGCGGTATAGCCAGCCGTGCCGATCGCCATTGCCTGCCGCGTCGTGATCGCATCGGGAAGATGAACCAGCATGTCGCCGTCCACACGCGCGGTTTCGGCATAGCCGCCCCAGCGGATCTCGCCCACGCGCCAGCCGTTCAGCACCACCGGATCACCCACCGCGAAGCGCGCATCGTCCGATGCGGACACCGTGCCCGCAAAATCGATACCCGGCACGTGCGGATAGGTCTTCACCAGCCCGCCGCCCGGCCCGAGGCACAGCCCATCCTTGTAATTGACGGTAGAGTACTCCACCGCGACGGTCACGTTGCCGTCCGGCAGACGCGCCTCGTCAAGCTGCTGCATCGCGGCGTGAGTCTTGCCGTCCTCGTCCTTCTCTACAACCATCGCGCGGAACATCGCGGTTTCCCTTCTTGCGTGTCTTGGTTTCGGTGCTGGTCCCCGTGCCGCCTCGCCGCGGCATGTTCCCCTGCTTGGCCCATATTCGCGGCAGAAGGAACCCCGCGGCACACTTTGTGCGCCAACCTTTTATCCGGGACCGCAAGCTCCGCTTGAGTGGCGCTCCGGGCGGCCGTAATCTGCGCCGAACCTCACACGAAAGGGAGCCTATGCAGACCAAATTCCGCCTTCTTGGCACGTCCGCGCTGATCGCCGCGGCGCTGCCTTCCTTCGCGGCCGATCCCGAGCTTCTGGTCTTCGACTGGTCGGGCTTCGAAGAGGACGGGTTCTCGATGCCCTATGCCGAAATCTACGGCGAGCATCCGACCTACACCTTCTTCGGCGAAGAAGAAGAGGCCTTTCAGAAACTGCGGTCGGGCTTTCGTGCCGATGTGGCACAGCCGTGCCCGCAATCGGTGCAGAAGTGGCGCGAGGCCGGGCTGATCGAACCGTGGGACGTGTCCAAGATCCCGAACTACGAAAAGGTGGCCGAGGTCTACAAGACCAACCCCAGCTTCGTGATCGACGGCGCGGTCTATTTCATCCCCGGCCATATCGGATCGACCGCGATCGCCTACAACACCGAAGAGGTGCCGCAGGACGCCGTGCAAACGCTGCAGGTCTTCGCCGACCCGACCTGGGCGGGCCGCATCTCGCTACCCGACAACGTCGATGACATCTATGCGCTGGCGTTCCTCGCGACCGGCATCTCGGACTGGACGACAGCGACCGAGGCCGACATCGACACCGCCAGCAACTGGCTGCGCGAGGTGCATCCGAACGTGCGCACCTACTGGAACGACGGCGCGGAACTGGGCCAGTTGATGGGCACCGGCGAGGTGCTGATCTCGTGGGCCTGGAGCGAGACCCCCGCGCAACTGGTCGCTGCCGACCTGCCGATCGGCTTCGAGCGCGAGCCAAGGGAAGGCTCGTCCATGTTCGCCTGCGGCTATGTGAACCTCGCCGACGGGCCGGGCAGCGAAGACAAGGCGCACGCCTTCATGAACAGCTTCCTCGATGCGTCGGTTACCGAATACATCACGTCGGAATGGGGATACGGCCACGGCAATGCCGAGGCGATGGCCCAGATTGGAAGCGAAACGCTTGAAGAGATCGGGCTGAGCGACATCGACGCGCCTGTGCTGTACCAGGTGCCGATGGAAATTCCGCTGCGCGAGAAGATGATCACCGATTTCGAACGGATCAAGGCCGGATTCTGATCCGGCAGGCCGCCGCCGGGACGCTCCGGCGGCGGCGACGCGCGAAAAAGCCCAGCCGCTCAGCCGCTGCCGATCAGGATACCCGCCGCCAGCACCAGCGCACCGCCCAGCACGACCTGCATCGCCGCGCGGAGGAACGGCGTTTCCATATAGCGGTTCTGGATCCAGGCGATCGCCCAGAGTTCGATGAAGACCACGATCCCGGCAATGATCGTCGCTGTCCAGAAATGCGGGATCAGATAGGGCAGCGCGTGCCCCAGCCCTCCAACGGTGGTCATCACCCCTGACGCAACCCCGCGCTTCCACGCAGCGCCCCGCCCCGACAGTTGCCCGTCATCGGACGCGGCTTCGGTGAAGCCCATGGAAATACCGGCGCCGACCGACGCGGCAAGCCCGACAAGGAAAGTCGTCCAGGGGTCCTGGGTGGCGAAGGCGGTGGCGAAGATCGGCGCGAGCGTGCTGACCGACCCGTCCATCAGCCCCGCAAGGCCCGGCTGCACCCACGTCAGAAGGAACTTGCGGTGCGCGGTATCGTCTTCGGCCGCGCGCGCATCGCCGGTGAGGTGCTGTTCGGCCAACTCGCCGGCCCGGGTTTCGTGCCCCGCCTCGGCCGCCGCCAATTCGTTCAGCAGCGCGCGGGTATCGGCATCGCGGCTGCGTTGCGCCGCGACCTCGTAAAACCGCTGTGCGTCGCGTTCCATGATCTCGGCCTGCGCACGAATGTCTTCGATCGACAGGGCCTGCGACAGCCAGACGGGGCGCCGATTGTAGTAGTCGGCGACATGTTCGCGCCGGATCAGCGGAATGTCGTTCCCGAACCGGGCCTTGTGCAGCGCGATCAGTCTTTGCGCGTGCTGTTCCTCCTCGGCGGCCATACCGTCGAACAGCGCGGCGCTGGCGGGAAATTCTTCCCGCAACCGGGCGGAAAAGCCCCGATAGATGCGGCTGTCATCCTCTTCGGAGGAAATCGCAAGCGCGAGGACCTCCTGTTCGGAGAGATCGGAAAAGCGCCGCTTGCTGGACAGGAAATGGATCATCGGGAACCTGCTTGATTAGTTTAGAACAGTTCTAAACTGTGCGGCCCATGTTTTCAAGAGCACACTGGATCCGGGTCTGCGCGCGCGCAAGCCCGCTTGCACAACGCGCCCGGCTTGCCTATCTTTGCAGTGTTCTTCGGAACTATGGCGATAAACGCGCTCGTAATAAGCGGCTCGGACCCGGGGGCGGTACCCGGCGGCTCCACCAACACTCCGTCATTTGCGGAAGATGGGGCCGAAACAGGATCGACGGACGTCTAAAGGGGTTGCTTTCGCTCGGTGAGGTACCACCGTTATCGGTCCGAAAAGTACAATTGCAAATGACAATCGTGCTCCGGTTGCAGTTGCTGCGTAAGCAGTAGCAAGACCGAAACTTAAGCCCTTGCGCCTAGCAGCGTAAGGCGGGGTCCGCAGGCACCTGGCAACAGAAGCCTGCACTTTACTTTTTCAGAGCTAAGCATCTGATTTTCCGCTCCTTTCATTTTACAGTTTTCCATTGTTTTACAGTTTTGTCCTGCTTGCGTTCTTTTAGGTCTCGCAGGACAGCTTGACCGCCCGCCTTCCGGTCTGCGTACCGGCTGTAGCGTTCGATCATCTCTACCGACATTCCCACCATGTCGGATATTTGTTGTCCCGTGTATCCATGTTGCCGAAGGCGGATCACTGCTTTGGCGCGCAGACCATGCCACACCGCGCCTTCAGGCTCCGGGTGCGCCTCTCGCGCCTTGTCGAAAATCTTCCACATCTGATTTGTGGTCACGGGCTTCCCGGCGTTCTTCCCGCTCTCCTGCAGCAGGAACGGCCCAGGCCGCTTCTCCCAAGTCTGCATCTCGGCTTCCAATTCGGGGAAGATCGGGCACCACGGCTGCACCCCTGTTTTCTTCTGCGGCAGGTTGAAGCCGCCCTCGTCAATGCACTGCTCCCCGACCTTGGACCGCCGGAAGCTGGATTTTTCCGGCTGTCTCACGATGACGGGCTGGTGACGCCATCGGGATAATGCATGGCCATCGGGATGTTGTATCCGATCGCGCTGTGAGGTCGGTCTTCGTTGTAGTGTCTACGCCAATCTTCCAGCTTTTCGCGGGCGTCGGCAAGGCTCATGAACCAGTGCGCGTTCAGGCATTCCGCGCGGAGCTTCGAATTGAACGCCTCGATGAACCCGTTGTCGGTCGGTTTTCCCGGTCGCGAGAAGTCCAACGTGACGTCGTTGGCATAGGCCCAGAGGTCGAGGTCACGGGAGATGAACTCGCTGCCATTATCGACCCGAATGGTCTTCGGGTAGCCGATCTTGGCGCAGACCTTCTCCAGTGTTTGCACGACGTCTTCGCCGCGGTAGGCGAAGCGGGCATCAGCCGCTGGACAGAGCCGGGAATGGGTGTCCACCACGGTCAGGATGCGGAGCTTCTTGCCCATGGCGAGTTGGTCGTGAACGAAGTCCATCGCCCAGACATCGTTCGGGCCGACCGCTTCCTGGCGGTCCTCGCGCAGCTTCGCTTTCACCCGGCGTTTCGGGTGCTTGTTCCGCAGCTGAAGCCCCAATTCGTTGTAAATCCTGCGCGTCTTCTTCATGTTGATGATCCAACCTTCTCGCCGAAGCAAGACATGCACACGGCGATAGCCATACCGCACACGCGTCTCGCAGATCTCCCTGATCCGCCTTTCGACGGCAGCCTGATGCGTCCGCCGGGACTTGTAGTGGTAGCTGGACGTGTCAAGGCAGATGGCCCCACAGGCCTTCCGGATCGACACGCCCCAGTCGACGCACATCCCGGTCACGATCTCTCGCAGACGCCCAGGCTTCAGAGCTTTCGGCGGATCACGTCCTGCAACATCTCCCGATCGAGGGTCAGATCGGCGACGATCTTCTTCAGCCGTGTGTTCTCGTCCTCAAGCGCCTTCAGCCGGCGCATCTCGTCTGGCAGCAACCCGCCATATTTCTTCTTCCAATTGAAATAGGTCGCCTGGCTGATCCCCGCCTTGCGACAGATCTCCGCGACCGGCGTTCCCTGCTCCCCCTGCTTCAGGATGAACGCCTTCTGCGCCTCCGTGAACTTCGATGCCTTCATGCGTTTCCGCTCCTCTCCCAGCCAGGAAAGATTAGCCGAAAACTCCAGCTTCAAACGGTCCAGTTTTCAGGGGGCAG
>NZ_QGKU01000045.1 GCF_003172915.1 Meridianimarinicoccus roseus | reverse complement strand
TATTCCTCGGCCAGTCTTGCGAGGTATGCGCCGTAGTCGTTTTTTCGGTAACCCTGCGCGGCTTTCAGCAGGTCGTCGCGGCTGATCCATCCTGCGTCATGGGCGATTTCCTCGAGGCATCCGACCTGCTGTCCCTGTCGCAGGGTGAGCGTGCGCACGAAATTGCCGGCATCGAGCAGGCTGCCATGCGTTCCGGTGTCGAGCCATGCATAGCCCCGGCCCATCTGCTCGACGCTCAGCAGGCCCCTGGCGAGGTACATCTCCAGCAGGGTCGTGATCTCGAGCTCCCCGCGGTCGGAGGGTTTGACCTGCCGCGCCAGCGCGGGCGCGTCCCCGTCGAGGAAATAGAGCCCCGTCACCGCGTAGTTCGACGGCGGCACCGCCGGCTTCTCGATGATCTGGCTGGCCTTGCCGTCCGCGCCGAAGGCCACCACGCCGTAGCGTTCCGGGTCCGACACGCGGTAGCCGAAGACGGTGCCGCCCTGCGGCTTGGCATCGGCCGCCGCCAGCAGGTCCGGCAGCCCGTGCCCGAAGAAGATGTTGTCGCCGAGGCACATGGCCGACGGCGCGCCGTCCAGGAAGTCTTCGGCCAGGATATAGGCCTGCGCCAGGCCGTCGGGCGAGGGCTGGGTGATGTAGGTGATCGAGATGCCCCATTGCGCGCCGTCGCCGAGCGTGCGCTGGAACTGCGCCTGGTCGACCGGCGTCGTGATCATCGCGATCTCGCGGATGCCGGCCAGCATCAGCACCGAGATCGGGAAGTAGATCATCGGCTTGTCGTAGATCGGCAGCAGCTGTTTGGACACGCCCTGCGTGATCGGATAAAGCCGGGTGCCGGAGCCCCCGGCAAGGATGATGCCCTTGCGATCGGTCATGCGCGGTATGCTCCGAGGTCCTTGAGAATGTCGGTCAGCCCGGCGCGCCAGTCGGGGCGGGGCAGGCCGAAGACGGTCTGTGTCATGCTGTTGTCGAGCCGCGAGTTCAGCGGCCGGCGCGCGGGGGTCGGGTAGTCGCGGGTCGGGATGTCCGCGACCTCGCACTGCGTGCCCGACTGGCGGAAGATCTCGCGGGCGAAATCGGCCCAGCTGACATCCGGTCCGCCGGTCACGTGGTAGGTGCCCGTCACCGACGCATCGCGCACCAGCCGGTCCGCCACCGTCATGCAGGCATCGGCCAGCGCCGCCGCCGGGGTCGGCCCGCCGACCTGGTCGGCGACGATGGTCAGGCGGTCCCGCTCCGCCCCGAGGCGCAGCATCGTCTTCACGAAGTTGTGCCCGTGCGAGGACACCACCCACGAGGTGCGCAGGATCGCATGGGGTCCGCCCGCATCGCGCACCGCCGTCTCGCCGACGAGCTTGGTGCGCCCGTAGGCACCGAGCGGGCCGGTGGGCGCGTCGATGGAAAAGGGCTGCTCGCCGCTGCCGTCGAACACGTAGTCGGTGGACACCAGCACGACCGGCAGGCCGCGCGCGGCCGCCGCCCGGGCGATCGCGCCGGGGGTCGTGCCGTTCACCGCGAGCGCGAGGTCCTCGTCGCTTTCGGCCTTGTCCACGGCGGTATAGGCCGCCGCGATGATGATGGCATCTGCGTCGGTCTGCGCGGCCATCGCGGCGCAGGCATCGGGGTTGGTGAAATCGGCCTCGAACTCGTCGCGCACGTCCAGCACCACGTCGCCCGCGCGCCGTTGCAGTTCCAGCCCGAGCTGGCCGGACTTTCCGTAGACCAGGATCTTCATGCCTTCGCCCCGAGCCGTTCGCCAACCCCCGCCCGGCCTTGCAGCGCGCGCCACCAGTCCTCGTTGTCGAGATACCATTGCACGGTCTTCTCGAGACCCTCGTCGAGCGTCACGGACGGTCGCCACCCGAGTTCGGTGCGGATGCGGGTCGGGTCGATCGCGTAGCGCAGGTCGTGCCCCGGCCGGTCGGTCACGAAGCTGATCTGTTCGCAGTAGGCCGTGTTCTTCGGGCGCTTGGCATCGAGGATCGTGCAGATCTTGCCGACGATGTCGATGTTCTTCGCCTCGTTCTCGCCGCCGATGTTGTAGGTCCGGCCGGTCCTGCCGTTTTCCAGAACGCACAGCAGCGCGTCGGCGTGGTCTTCCACGTAAAGCCAGTCGCGCACGTTCTCGCCCTTGCCGTAGACCGGGATCGGCTCTCCGGCCAGCGCCTTGAGGATGACGACCGGGATCAGCTTCTCGGGGAAATGGTAGGGGCCGTAATTGTTGGAGCAGTTGGTCAGCACGAAGGGCAGGCCATAGGTCTCGCCCCAGGCCCGCACCAGGTGGTCGGACGCCGCCTTGCTGGCCGAATAGGGCGAGTTCGGGGCGTAGGGCGTGTCCTCGGTGAACTGTCCGGTCGCGCCGAGCGTGCCGTAGACCTCGTCGGTGGAGATGTGGTGGAACCGGAAGGTGTCGGGCCGACCGGCCTCCACCCAGTAGGCGCGTGCCGCGTTCAGCATCTCGTAGGTGCCGTTCACGTTGGTTTCGATGAAGGCGCCGGGCCCGTCGATCGACCGGTCCACGTGGCTTTCCGCGGCCAGGTGCATCACCTTGTCGGGCCGGTGCTGCGCGAAGATCCGCGCCAGCGCCGCGCCGTCGCGGATATCGGCCTTCTCGAAGGCGTAAAGCGGGCTGTCGGCGACCGGCGCCACGTTGTCGAGGCAGGCGGCATAGGTCAGCGCATCGAGGTTCACGACCTCGTGGCCGCGCGCCACGGCCAGCCGGACGACGGCGGACCCGATGAACCCGGCACCGCCGGTGACAAGTATCTTCATGGCTTCAGTCCTCGTAGACAAACGGACTGTCAAAGTCCTTGAGAAGGGGCGCGGCGGCATCCTTGGCGGACAGGATCGCGGCGGCCGGATCGACGCCCCAGTCGATGTCGAGGTCCGGATCGTCGAAGCGCACGGCGCCGTCGCACTCCGGCGCGTAATAGTCGGAGCACTTGTACAGAAGCTCGCTGTCCGGTTCGAGAACCGAGAAGCCGTGCAGGAAGCCCTTGGGAATGAACAGCTGGTTGCCGACCTCGGCCGACAGCTCCACCGCGACCCACTTGCCGTAATGCGGCGAGCCGCGCCGGATATCCACCGCGACATCCTTCACCCGCCCGGCCCCGACGCGGACCAGCTTGTCCTGCGCATGGGGCGGGGCCTGGAAATGCAGCCCGCGCACGACGCCGACCTGCCGGGACAGCGAATGGTTGTCCTGCACGAAGGGGACATCCACCCCGTGCGCGGCCATGACCTCGCGGTTGTACACCTCGGAAAAGAAGCCCCGGTCATCCCCGAAACGCCGCGGCGTCAGGAGAAGGACGCCAGGCAGTTCCGTCAACTCGACTTGCACCACACAAAACCCCTGCTTGATCTCAACCTTCGCAGGTCTTGTAGCGAAACGACCGCGAAAGGTCACATCGCAATTTCGGCGCACTCCGCACCGCAACGAGAACCGCGACCTTTCCGCACTCCGCAAGACATCCAAAAAAATCCAGGGCCTACTGTACGCTGCCGTTCTTAACAAAATACCATACCGGAGCGGTCCTTGACGTCGTGACCGCACTGGCTTCGGTCCCCGCGATCAGCTTGTAGGGCGTTCCGGCCGGATCGGCGCCGGTCGCCGTGTGGGCCTTCCAGACGGTGACGCTTTCCACCTCGCCGGAGATCCCGTTCGTATCGCCCAGAAGTCGCAACTGCCGACTGGTGTTCCACGTCCACGGTGTTCCGCTTTCCGCCAGAACCTGCATGCCGTCCACGAACACGCGGAAGTCTCCGGTCGCCGGGTCCATCGTGATGACGAAATCGGCCATCGCGTTCAGGCTCCATGCCGAGGACGTGATGCGGCTCGCATAGGCGCCGCTGACGCCCGTCCGAATGTCCCCGTTGCTCAGCAGTTCGACCGTGAACCCGTTGCCATTGTCACGGGCCAGCATGTCCGCCCCGGTATTGGCCGTGATGTTGGCCCGGACCTTGATCGTGTACGGAGTTGTCGTTGCCGCATGGTTGGCCGCGTCCTGAAGGCGCGTGTCGCTCCCCACCGCGAAGGTAGAAGCCCCTACAATTGTGCTGGACAGGTCAAGGGTCGGGGCACTGGCGACCGGCACGCCATCCGGCATGCCCGGCGCGGACAGGTCCACCAGCGGGTAGCTGTCCCAGCCGGTCTGAATGTCGGCGGCGTCCGTCAGGCCGGTGCTGTCGGGCGCGAAGGCCAGCGTCGTGCTGGACACGAAAGGCGTGCCCGCGCCCACATCCGCCGCCGTGACCCGGATGCGCCCGGCGACGATGGTGGCAGGCGCAGGCTGGCCGTCGATGAAGGCCCCGACCGGCGTGCCGGTGTTCACGAGGATCGGCCCCGCGCTCGACCATATCTCGACATACGACCCGTCCGGTTGCCATGCCACGTTGTCGATCGCGGGCGGGGTCCAGCTTGTGAGGCCCATCGCGCGGATCGCGGACTGCACCAGCCCCACGCCGAACCGTTCCGAGCCCTCTCCCGGCGACGGGTGGGTGATGTCGGTCCAGCCGCCCGCGCCATCGCCGCGCCCGTTGCCGTAGTGCAGGACCGGGTGGCCCGGCCCCACGAGCGCGGTTTCGGCGCTGGCGGCATACATGGCGCGCACCGAGGTCCGACACAGGGCGATGTTCCCGGCATTGGTCGGCTCGAAGCGGTGCGGTTCGAGAACGGCGAGCCGCGTGCGGCTCCAGTCGTAAAGCTCCGTGAGCAGGTGATCGGTCGTGAACCGCCCGCCGACCAGGACAGGCGCGGCGCCGATGGACGCTCCGGCCACCGTCTTGCCGAACGCGATCTGGTGCAGCACCTCGCCATAGGCTGTCGTGTAGGTGCGCGGAGCCGCATACCAGTCGAAGGCGACAAGACCCACATCGCCGCCGCCGGTCGCCGCATCGTGCAGCGCCTCGTCATCGGACCAGACGCGGTTTCCGAACCCGTCGCGAAGCAGATCCTCGAAGCCCGATCCCGATTTCACCTGAAGGATCACGGAGAATTTCTCGCCGGGACGTGCCTCGATGAGGCTGTTCGCCATCGCGGCCAGGCGCGTGTTGTGGGGCGCGGCGTCGGTGATGTGATGATGGACGACCCCGGCAGCACCCGTGCCGGCCGGGTTGCGATCATGCCAGTGAAAGCTGACCATATCGTCTGCGGTGATGCTGTCGGGTGTCGCGCCATCGTAGAAATCGGCAAGAAGGTTGTCGATTTCGGACTGGCCCCACAGCGCGACCACATGGCCGACGCCGAAGCGGTTCGCGGTCTCGCCCGCACTGGCCGGGCTGTTTTCGACGCGCACCTGCACCTTGAGCCAGTGGGGCGTGCGCGCGCCGCTGGCCTCTGTCAGCGTTGCACCGGCCAGAGCGCCGCCCGACGCCTGCCCGACAATGCGCCAACCATAGACCTCCGCCCCGGTATCCGCGCGCACGGCGCGCGCTTCGATGGACATGCCGTCCGGGGCCGTCGTTGTGATCGTCGGCAGCGCAACCGTCGTGGCGTTTTCCCCAAGCGCTGCGCCACTGTCGAAGACCACCCGATCCCGCGCGAATGGCGCGACAGTGGCGGCAAAGGGACTCCCGACCGCCTGCGCCTGTCTTGGCCCATTCAGCGCGGCACCGATTCCCAATCCGAATACGATCGACGTTGCCATTAGCATTTTCCCGTTGAAGCAGATCTTGAAGCCGCCGCCGCGCGAACGCAGCGACCGGATCACAGGCTGCCGGGAAAGTGCTAACAAAACCGAAGGTATGCGCACGCCGGAATAAGCGCTTTTTAACCAGAAGGCTGGCGGGCGCAAACTTCTACATATCGTCAGAATAAGCGCGACGATCTTAAGACAGTATGAACTGGCGAAGTCGCGCCACAAGCCGATCATGTTCGGCAGACTCCCTTTGCGAGCTGACCTGCAGGTCGGTGCCGAGGATCAGGCCGGGCAGATCCGAAACCTGCCAGGCGACATGCACACCTTCCAACACCTCCACCTGACGTGCCGTGGCAATCTGATGGTCGTTGCGATGCTCGCCAAGGGCATGGCGGCGCGGTAGCAGCACCAGCGACTTGCCCCATCGGCGCGCTGACAGAATGGTCCCGATCCCGGCATGGGCGACAATGAGGCGGGCTTCGGAAAACCGTGCGTCGAACAGATCGGGCGGCATATGCGACCGTGCCTCGAGGGCTGGCCATGCCGCGTTGTCGGCCTCCCGCGCGGCGCAGGTCTGGGCGACCACCGGCTCCGTCAGTTCGGGGGCCAGGGCGTTCATGGCGTCGAGAAGGCGGGGAAAGGGCAGCTGCGTGCCTACGGTCACGAAGATCACAGCACTGATCCCGCGTATTCCGCGCCGCACGTACTGGCGACATGTTCCCATTGCGAGAGCCACAGATGCGCGAAACGGCGGGCAAGCTTGCCCGACATCGACATCTCCTCGCTGTTGGCGACGCTGTCCACCCATATCGTGCGCGCTCCGACCGCGCGGCCCAGGGCCAGGGCGATCACGCCGGGCAGGGCACCGGTGCTGATGACGACTTGCGGACGAAACCGCAGCATCACCCCGACCATTGCAATGCCATTGCGGACCATGGCGATCTTCTCGTTCCGGTTGCAGTCGGGCACGATCCGGGAAGGGTGGGCATCATACTGTTCGGGAAGACCCGCCAGTGTCGTCACGAACAGCACATCCTGATCGTCGAAGGCTTGGCGCATGGACATCAGCTGTTGCCAGTGGCCGCCCCCGGAGGCGATCGCAAGTATCTTTTTCCTTTTCATCCCGGCCTTTCTTCGTACGCGGCAATCCATCTTCATGGTGCATTGACACTATGAACCGTATCGGTTGCCTTACCCAAAACCATCCGTGGCTCGAACGTATCCTAAAACACCACTTATGACACACAGTCACGGCAGTGCATCTGCACCATAAGGATCCCGGACGCCCCGCGATCGAAGGTTCGCCCCCGCAACGCGACACTGCCCGTCATACCTGCCAAGAAGGATCCATCAATGCCGACAAACCTTTCGGCCCGCCGCGCCCTCGTTACGGGGTCTGCCGGGTTCATCGGGTATCACCTGTGCCGCAAACTGCTGGAGGAGGGTTGGCATGTCACCGGGTTCGACAGCCTGAACGATTACTACGATGTCACCCTGAAGCAGGCGCGGCACGCCGACCTGGCGCGCTCGGACCGCTTTACCGCCCATATCGGACGGCTTGAGGATGCCGACGCCTTGCGGCGCGCCTTCGATTCCGCCGCGCCGCAAGTGGTCGTGCATCTCGCGGCCCAGGCCGGAGTCCGCTACTCGATCGAAAACCCGCGCAGTTATCTCGACAGCAACGTGGTGGGCACCTTCAATGTGATGGAGTGCGCGCTGGCGCATCGGGCAAGCCATCTGCTGATGGCTTCGACCAGTTCGGTCTACGGGGCGAACACCGACATGCCATATACCGAGACCCAGAAAGCCGACACGCAGATGTCGTTCTACGCGGCGACCAAGAAGGCGACCGAAGCGATGTCCCACGCTTGGGCGCACATCCACGACCTGCCGGTGACGATGTTCCGTTTCTTCACGGTTTACGGTCCCTGGGGTCGGCCGGACATGGCGCTGTTCAAGTTCACCAAGGCCGTTCTCGAAGGCCGCCCCATCGACGTTTACAACGGCGGCGAGATGTATCGTGACTTCACCTATGTGGACGACCTGGTGCAGGGCATCAGGCTGCTGATCGACGCCGTGCCGACGCGAAACTCCCCGGCGACGGATGGCGCCTCCGAAGACAGCCTCAGCCCTGTGGCGCCGTGGCGCGTGGTGAATATCGGGAAGTCCGACAAGGTCCGGCTGGAGGATTTCATCAATGCGATCGAGGCCGCGACCGGGCGCAAGGCGACCCGCAACTACATGCCCATGCAGCCCGGTGATGTTCCCGCCACATGGGCCGACGCGGGCTTGTTGCAGGACCTGACCGGATACCGCCCACAGACATCCGTTGACGTCGGTGTGGCGGCTTTCGTCAGCTGGTACCGCGACTACTACGGCGTCTAGCCCCATCCGGACAGAGGCGGGGAACGCCCCGGCCAGCGGACCCCGCGCCGCCAGGCCGGTCGGCGCCCTGGTCTGGAATTTCCGTTCGGGATCAAGGCCCCTGGTCTAGGGCGCCGACTGGAAAGACAGGATCTGTTCCATCACCTTCGGCACCAGCATCTCCGCGCCCGCCTGGGAGAGGTGATCGTCGTCCGAATAGAGCGCGACGCCATCACGTTCATTCAGGCAGCGCCCGCCGGGCGCCGGATCGCAAAACGGCGACGTGCTATCCACCTGGCGCAGGCCGGGACTGTCCAGCCGGTCCAGAACCTCGGTGACGGGGGCGGCCCAGGCCCGGAAGGCGGCCGCATCCGTGCTGAGAGGGGACATCCCGCCGCCAAACATCTCGCGCTTGGCCAGGTAGGCTGGCACATCCCAGCCCGCAACCGGGATCGGACGGACCAACACGACGTTGAAGCGCTCCGCCAAGGCCAGGATTTCGGCTGCATACCCGTCGAGAACACGTTGCGCACGGCTGTCCGGCAGCCCTGCCTGGCCCGCCGCGTCCAGCCTGTCGATCAGGAACGGTCCGCCCTTTTCATGCCCCCCCTCACCGTTGTCGAAAGAGGTTTCGTGAAAATAGAGCGGCAGGCGCGAGACGATCACGATGGTGCCGGTGCCGCTTCGTTCTGCGTATTCCAGCATGGATGTCATGTAGCTGTCGCAGTCGTAGCGCGGGTCATCCAGTCGGCGGAAGCCGGGCAGGCCGATGCAGCCGGGATATGCCGTGCTGTAACCGCTCAGGCCGGCCTCCTGCAGCGCTTGAAGCAATGGATAGGCAAGCGCGCCCGCGTGGCTGTCGCCCACGATCATCACGTCGGCAGCGCCGTCCGCCATGAATCCGCTGCACATCTGCAGCGGATGGGGCGGGATCGGGCGCCCTTCCTGCAACTGGCACGCCTGCATGAATGCGCCGCGGGGATCAGCGGGCCGCAAGTGGGCAAGGGCGTCGGCCGACAGGCGGCCCGGCAGCCCGTCCCGGACCACCATCACCCCGCCCAGGGCCATGAAGGCCACCGAGAAGGCCAGGCACGCAGAGAAGAGCGATCTGCGATCCGCAAGCAGGGCGTTCCGGCCCGCCCGGAAGGGCTGTTCCACAAACCGCCAGCTGAGCCAGGCCAGGCCCAGAGAAAGCACTCCCATCGACATCATCAGCGCAAGCCCGGGATCGGTGAGGCTGCGCAAGCGGGCAAAGGCGAAAAGCGGCTGATGCCAAAGATAGGCGCTGTAGCTGATCAATCCGATCCCGACGAAGCCGCGGGTGGACAACAACCGTCCGACCAGTGTGGATGACCCTGCATAAAGGATGATCAGGGCCGTTCCGACAACGGGAAACAGCGTGTAGAGCGATGGGAACGGGGTTGTCTTGTCGAACGCGAAAACCGGTATGACGATGGCTGCCAGCCCGAGAAGCGCCAGCGCGTCGTTCGCGCGCCGGGGGCCGCCGGTGACGAGGAAGGCGCAGATCGATCCGGCGAGCAGTTCCCACGCACGCGTCGGCGCAAGATAGAACCGGGCCGTGTTCGTGATGTCGGGATTGCGCAGGGCCCATTCGTTCAGCAGCAGGCTGAGCACGGCCAGCGCCATGACACAGTAGAACACCGGGTTTCGGCCGAACCGCCAGAGCACAAACAGCACGAGCGGAAACAGCAGATAGTACTGTTCCTCGACGGCCAGGCTCCACGTGTGCAGCAGCGGCTTCTCTTCCGCGGTCGCGGCAAAGTAGTTTTCCTGACGCCAGAAAAGGATGTTCGAGACGAAAAGACATACCGCGACGATGCTCTTGCCGAAATCGGCCAGCTTGTCGGGCGGCATCCAGGCATAGGCGAACGGCAGGCAGCACAGCATGACGAAAAACAGCGCGGGCAGGATGCGCCGGGCGCGTCGTTCGTAGAACCGGATGATCGAGAAGCGCCCTTCCTGCAGGTCCTGGATCAGGATGCTGGTGATCAGAAAGCCACTGATGACGAAGAAGACATCCACGCCGACATATCCGCCCGAGAAAGTGCTCAGCCCCGCATGGAACAGGATGACAGGCAGAACGGCGACTGCCCGCAGGCCGTCGATCTCGGGACGATACACCATGGCTTCTTACCCCTGAACGATCCTCGCCACTCACACCGCGTCTGTACGCTCTGGGCGCGCAATCCTCGCCCGGTTTAGTGACCTTCCCTTCTACTGCCAAGATTCAATTTCCGGATGGTTGAGCGGGTGTGACGAGGCGCTGACGCTGCAAGCGTCCCGCCGGACCCTGCAGCCCTGCCCTTTCGCCCTGCCCGGCCTGCACGCCGCCTTCGCGCCAGGCCCGGATCGCCGTTGACCGTGGTCGATTTCCACACTGGCCTGACGCCCCCTGCTTGGGGATGAACGGCTTCGGCGCGTCTGGAACCCCCGGGGCCTTCAGGCGGTCCCGGTCCCTTCCGGCCGGGGAAATCCGGCGGAAAACTCCGGGTTCGAGCGGTCCGGTTTTCAGGGAGCACAGCAGTCCACCTGCCTCACCGCCTGATTTTCGGGGGTGGTCCGGACCTCCTTTTGGCGGTGTGCGCCATAAAAGTCGGCAGGTCCCCACCGAATGCATGTGACCGGTGCGCCGTGAGAAAGTGCAAGGTAAACTTAATCTTTAAAGCATCCGCAGGCGGTTCCAGCCAAGAATGAAGCTGTTGCCCTCCAGATTCCGAGACCTGCGGTTCGCCGACAGTCCGCAGCGTGCCGTTCATACGTCGGAGATGTTTTTTTCCCAGTGAAAAGAGATGCCGAACCATGTACGACAGATCATCACGCTCCAGCTCCCCGGGGACGCAAGATGCAGACAGGGTGCCCACTCTGAGAACTGCGATCGCGCGCATGGGCAGCCCGCTGCTGGCCGTGTTCCTTTTCAGCTTCGCGGTCAATCTGCTGATGCTTTCGGGGCCGCTGTTCATGCTGCAGGTCTATGACCGCGTGCTGGGCAGCGGATCGCGCGAGACGCTCGTGACGCTGTTCGTGCTGATCTGCTTCCTGTTCGGCTGCATGTGGGCGCTTGACGCCGTGCGCGGGGTTACGATGGTCCGGCTTTCCGCCCGGCTGCGGGCGATGCTGGAGCAACGCGTTCTTGCGGCCGGGCGCGCCGCGGGCCGCACCGATCCGTCCTGGGGGCCGACGGTCGCACTGGCCGATCTCGACGCGGTGCGCAAGCTGATGAGCTCTCCGGTGGCACTTGCACTCTTCGACATGCCCTGGACGCCGCTCTACTTCGCGCTGCTTTTCGTCTTTCATCCGTCGATGGGCTGGCTCGGGATTGCAGGTGGCGCGGTCATCGCGGTCCTGGCCCTGACCAAGCGCATGGTGACGCGCACGCCGTCCTGGCAGGGCAGCGTCGCCGAAGGTCGGGCGGCGCGGCGGGTGCAGGCGGCCACGGAAATGGGCGATACCCAGCGCATGCTCGGTGTTCAGGACGGCCACGAGCAGGGCTTGCTGGCGATCCGCGACACGGCCCTTCATGCCCACGCGATCACCGATGAACGCATCGCCACCTTCGGGTCGGCCACCCGCATATTCCGGCTGTTCCTGCAATCGGCGATGCTCGCGCTTGGCGCGCATCTGGTGCTGGCCGGCGAGTTGACAAGCGGTGCGATGATTGCCGGCTCGATCCTGCTGGGCCGAGGCCTGGCACCGCTTGAGGTGATCGTCGGCAACCTGACGACCGTGCAGGCATCCCTGGCCAGTGCGCACCGGATCGATCGGAACCTGGCCAAGCACGCAGTGCTTTCGCGGCAAACCGCCCCTTCCGATCTGCCGGAGCGGATGGGCAAGCTGGAAGTGCGCAACGTCAGCTTCGCCACCCGCGACCGCAACAGGCCCATCGTCTCGGGTCTGTCCTTCGATCTGAACCCGGGCGAGGCAATGGCCGTCATCGGGCCCAGCGGATCGGGCAAATCGGTGCTGGCACGGATGGTGATCGGCGGCATCGAGCCGTCCCTGGGTGCGGTGCGGCTTGGCGGGTTTGCCCCGCATGCGCTGCCTGCCGACATGCTGGCGCGCTGGGTCGGGTTCGTGCCGCAATCGCAGGTCTTCTTCGACGGGACCATCGCTGAAAACGTCGCACGGCTAAGCCCGGAGGCGGACAATGCCGCTGTCGTCGCGGCGCTGGAATACGTGCATGCCCTGTCCGACGTCACCGACCTGCCGCAGGGCCTGCTGACAGACATGCGGTGGGCCGAACGCGTCCTGTCCCAGGGCACCTTGCAGCGCATCTGCCTGGCCCGCGCGCTCATCGCCGAACCCGAACTGCTTGTTCTGGACGACCCGGTTTCCGGCCTCGGTCAGGAAGGCACCGCTCTCGTCAACAAGATCATCTCCGCGTACAAGGCCCAGGGCAAGGCGGTTATCGTGATCACCCAGCGGCCCAGCGTTCTGCGGGCGTGCGACAATATCCTGGCAATCGATGACGGAAAACCGAGTTGCGTCGGCCCGCGCGATGAAGTTCTCGCCAGGCTCATGCCCCGGCAAGCCCCCCGGCAACCGGAGCGCCCAACGGAAATCCGCCGCAAGGCATGAGGCGGCGACCCGGCAGCGGGCCGGACGTGAGATGCCCGCGCGCGCAGCCAGGTCATCCTTGTGCACCGACAGGCGGGAAACGGACCTGCCCAGCCGGAAGCAACACCGAAAAATCAGCCGTGTAGCCGCCGGTTCGTTCTGACGCCGCGGGCACGGCAGTCGCAACTTGCAATGGTTTTCCGAAGCCTTCGGTCGTAAACTTGCAATGGTTTTCCGAAGCCTTCGGTCTTATACGCATAGGCAACGCGACCTGCCAGAAGGCGATTTCATGATTCATCCCGTGATCCTCTGCGGCGGCTCCGGCACGCGCCTGTGGCCGCTTTCCCGCAGGGACTTTCCAAAGCAGTTCACCCGGCTTCTGGGAGAGAACAGCCTGTTCCAGGCCTGCGCGCATCGCTTCCAGGGCGCCGGGTTCGCGGCGCCGCTGGTGCTCAGCCATGCCGATTTCCGCTTCATGGCGCTGGAACAGCTGGGCGAAATGGGCATCACCGAGGCCACGGTGATGCTGGAGCCCGCCGCCCGCAACACGGCCCCCGCGGTGCTTGCCGCCGCACTGCACCTGCAGGCGAAGGGCGCGGGGGACGATCTTATGCTGGCCGCTCCGTCCGATCACGTGATCCGCGACGTGGAGGCCTTCCTCGCGGCTGTGCAGGCCGGTGCCCCCGCGGCCCGGGGCGGCGCGCTCGTGACCTTCGGCATCCGCCCCGACCGGGCCGAAACCGGTTATGGCTATCTCGAACTGGCCGATGCCGCCGCCTGTGCAAGCGCGCAGGCCGCCCCCGTGGCGCGTTTCGTGGAAAAACCCGATGCCCGCGCCGCCGAGGCAATGCTGGCCGAGGGCCGGTTCCTGTGGAACGCCGGGATTTTCCTGTTCCGCGTGGACGACATCGTCGCCGCCTTCGAGATGCACGCCCCGCAGATGGTGCCCCCGGTGCGCGCCGCGGTCGAAGGCGCGCAGCCGGATCTCGGCTTCGTGCGGCTGGACGAGGCCCCGTGGAACGACGTACCGGAGAACAGCATCGACTACGCGATCATGGAACGCGCCGCGCGCGTCGCCGCCGTGCCGGTGGAATGCGGCTGGTCCGACCTGGGCGCCTGGGACGCGGTCTGGCGCGAGATGGGGCCGGATGCAGCCGGGCTTGCCCAGTCGGGCGAGGTCACGCAGATCGGTTGCACGGACACATTGCTGCGCTCCGAGCAGGACGGCCCACGCCTTGTGGGCGTGAACCTGAAGGGCATCGCCGCCATCGCCATGCGCGATGCGGTGCTGGTCGCCGACATGACCGATCTGCAGGCGGTCAAGGCCGCGGTCACGCAGATGAAGGCCGAGGGCGTGCGCGAGGCCGAAACGCTGCCGCGCACCTACCGGCCCTGGGGCTGGTACGAGACCCTGGAGCTGTCCGACCGCTTCCAGGTCAAGCAGATCGTGGTGCCGCCGGGCAAGAAGCTGTCGCTGCAAAGCCACGTGCACCGGTCCGAGCACTGGATCGTCGTGAAGGGCACCGCCACGGTGACGATCGACGACGCGGTGAAGCTCGTGACGGAAAACCAGTCGGTCTACATTCCGCTCGGTGCGGTGCACCGGCTGGAAAATCCCGGCAAGGTCGATCTGCACCTGATCGAGGTGCAGACCGGCGCGTATCTGGGCGAGGACGACATCATCCGCTACGAGGACATCTACAACCGTGCCTGACGCCCTTGCGGGATACCGCGCCGAGATGAAGGAAACCCCTTGGAAAAGCTGACCTGCTTCAAGGCCTACGATGTGCGTGGGCGGCTGGGCCATGACCTTGATTCAGGGATCTGCACGCGCATCGGGCGGGCCTTCGCCGAGGTCATGCATCCCGGCAGCGTCGTCGTCGGGCGCGATATCCGCGACAGTTCCTTCGACCTGCAGGCCGCGCTGGTCGCAGGTCTGACCGCGGGCGGCGCGGACGTGATCGACATCGGGCTGTGCGGCACCGAGGAGGTGTATTTCGCCACCGACCATTACGGTGCGGGCGGCGGGCTGATGGTGACCGCCAGCCACAATCCGATCGACTACAACGGCATCAAGATGGTGCAGGGCGGCGCGCGCCCGATCTCAGGCCCCGAGGGGCTGGACGCGATCCACGATCTCGCGCTGAGCGGCGGGTTCGCGCCGGTGGCCGTGCCTGGCACCTGTCGCCGCGAAGATCCGCGCGCCGCCTACGTTGACCGGGTCCTTTCCTTCGTGGACCCGGGGATGCTGGCACCGCTGACCATACTCGCGAACGCAGGCAACGGTGTGGCCGGGCCGACCTTCGATGCCATCGCCACGCGGCTGGATGCCCTGGGCGCGCCGCTGCGCGTCGTGCGGATGCACCATGACCCGGATCCCACCTTTCCGAACGGCATCCCCAATCCGCTGCTGGAAGAAAACCAACCCGCCACCGCCGACGCGGTGCGCGCGCATGGCGCCGACATGGGCGTGGCGTGGGACGGAGATTTCGACCGCTGCTTCTTTTTCGACGAGACCGGCGCCTTCATCCCCGGCGAATATGTCGTGGGGCTGCTGGCGGCGGCCTTTCTTGCGCAGGAACCCGGCGCAAAGATCGTGCATGACCCGCGGGTGCTGTGGAACACGCGCGACGTGGTGGCGCGCGGGGGCGGCCAGGCGGTTGTCTCGCGCACCGGACACGCGTTGATCAAGGCGAAGATGCGCGAGGTCGACGCGGTCTATGGCGGCGAGATGTCGGCGCATCACTATTTCCGCAGGTTCATGTATTGCGACAGCGGCATGATCCCCTGGCTGCTGGTCGCGGCCTATGTTTCGCAAGCGAAACAACCGCTTTCGGCATTGGTGGCGCAGATGCGCGCCGCCTACCCGTCCTCGGGCGAGATCAACTTCCGGGTGACCGATGCCGCCGCCGCCGTCGCCGCTGTCGAAGCCGCGATGCGGCCATCGGCCCGCCACATGGACCGGCTCGACGGGCTGAGCGCCGATTTCGGCACCTGGCGGTTCAACCTTCGCGCCTCGAACACCGAACCCCTGCTGCGGCTCAACGTGGAAACCCGGAATGATCCCGCGCTTCTGAGTGAAAAGGTCGATCTGCTGCGCAGACGGATCGAAGCGGCCTGACACCTGTCCGCAGATCGGCGGACGGGCATTCAGGGCGCGGGAACGTCATGCGCCACAGACGCCGCCGTTCCGGGCGGTCCCGGCGTCGAGTGCGCCCGTATCGGCCCTGCGGGCCGACACCGATCCGCACCGGACACGCCGCGCCGGAAAACTTGATCGGAGAAGGAAACACCGACATTGTGATGCCGATAGAACCTGAAAAAGTATTGAGAATACCATGAACACTATATCGGCGGCTGCCCCCGGAAAACCCGTGGATTCACAGTACCATGTGAACATACGGCATGATGTCCTGCATCTTGTCGACAAGAATCCCGGGCGCGTTCTCGACGTCGGCGGCGGTGCAGGTGCGACCGCAGCATATCTGAAGGCCGAACATGGCGCATCCTATGCCGCCGTGGCCGACGCCGTCGCATTGCCCCCGATCCCCGAAATCGACCTGTACCGGATCGGCGATCTTGAAGACGAAGCCATGTGGGCATCGATTTCGGAAGACGCGGGCCCCTTCGATACGATCCTGTGCCTCGATGTGCTGGAACATCTCGTGGACCCGTGGCAGGCCGTGCGCCGGTGCTGCGATCTGCTCAGTCCCGGCGGCACGCTGATCGTGAGCGTGCCCAATGCAAGATACCACAAACTGACGTTCCCCCTTTTCTTCAAGGGCCGGTTCACCCTTCAAGACAGCGGCATACTGGACCGGACGCATCTTCGCTGGTTCGTCCGGGAGACGGCGATCGATCTCGTCTCGCAGCCGGGCCTCGATCTCGAGTCATTCGAGGGCGGATGGTATCTGAACCGCGCGCGCGGGATCGAGAAACTGGCGAAGGCCGGAATAGCCCCCGGGTTCCTGTTCCTGAACTATTTTGCCAAATGCCGGAAGGTCGCCGCCGCCGGGTAGGCCCGCGGCCGCCCGATCGCATTGCCAGGGACACGGCAGATGGCGGGCGGACCGGCAGGGTGCTGGCGTCATGCGGGATCCCGCAGCCCGCAGACGGGCGAGGCGCACTGTCGGCCCCGACAAATCTCATATCATAAGACACTGTTTTATATAAATAGTTCATGACGTCGGCCGCAGCCGTTAAGAAACACGCAAGCCCGATTGGCTAGGTCATGTCGCGTGTGGGGGCGCAGCGACCAGGAAACTGGTCTTTAGTGCCTGGAGCCTGACGTGGCTGAAGACAAAATTTCGATTTCGGCGGCCTCTGAAACGACAGTGGTCGTAACCGATGAGCTATCTCTGAAGGCCGCCATAGACAGTCTTGCGCAGACCGGTGGCGGCACCGTTCTTCTGGATGGCAAGTCCGGGCCCTATTCGCTTGACCTGCGCGACACGGGATCGCCCGACGCGATGGTGCACCTGGCGCCGCTTGATCCGGACATCCCCCCCGTGATCGAGGCGCTGGACCTGAACGGCGTATCCGGCCTGTCGGTTTCCGGGATGCTGTTCCGCAGTGCGGCGCCGGATGGCACGCACGACATCCGCATCGTCAAGAGCAGCATGATCGAACTGCGAGACAACGTGATGCGCGGCCATGCCGACGGGTATCTGATCGAGGGGGGCACGGCACAGGTCGGTGACAGCCTGATGTTCGTGCGATTTTCGTCCGGCATCACCTTCTCGGGCAATACCGTATCGCACTATTTTTCCGGGATCGGCGCGCTCGACAGTTCCGGGCTGCGGATCGAAAGCAACAGCTTCAGCCATCTTCAGGGCGACGGCATCCAGGGCGGCGGGCTGACAGACACGGTCATCTCCGGCAATGTCATGTCGGATTTCTTCGGATCGACGCAGACGATCAACCACTCCGACATGATCCAGCTGTGGGGATCCTATACCAGCACCCCCAACCGGAACGTTACCATCTCGGACAATGTCCTGATCGCAGGCGGACAGGCCGCCACCCAGGGCATCTTCATCCGCAACGAGGATTTTGCGTCCGACCGGCCGGCCCAGGGCTTCTTCGAAGACATCACCATCACCGGCAATCTCGTGCACAACGCGACCCGCAACGGCATCTCCGTCTCGGACGTGCGCGGCCTGGAGGTGTCGCACAATACCGTGCTGTGGGACGAGGGCGCGTCAACGCAAGGCAGCCCGACCGCCGCCCCAAGCTCCTCTCCCCCCTGGATTCTCGTCCGGAACATCGAGCAGCTGACCATGGCGGGCAATATCGCCGAAAACTACTCGATGGTGGACCTACCCCCCGAGGCGATGGACCTTCTGGGCGACAACGTGCGGGTTTCCTATTCCAGCAAGTCGGACGCCATGTTCTCCGACCGGCTTTTCGTCGACCTGTCATCCGCCGATGTCGACAACCTGGACGGGCTGATGCTGCGCCCCGATGCGCCGCTTGCGCCGCAATACGGGGCCAATGACCTGATCGCCGGTCTGAGCAATGGCAGCCCCAGGGCCGTCATCATGGGCAGCATGGATCCCCGGGGGGCCTTCCGGGTCGATCTCGAGGCGGGCCTGATCACGGCGGGCGGCGTGATCGAATATCCCGTGGATGCCGTGGCGCGCTGGCATTTCGATGACGGCACCGTGCTGGAGGGCGCCCGCGTCACGCATCAGTTTGCCTCCTCCGGCCCGAAGAATGTCCGGCTGGAGATCATCGACCCGGTGGTCGGCACCATCGCGGCGCAGCGCCTTCTGGAAGTGGAGGACCCGGTCCTGCTCCATCTCGACTTCGACGGCGGCCCGCAGGATCTGTCGACATTCGCCAGCAGCATTGCCATACGCGACCCCGACGCCGCTGCCATGACGGACGGCTTGTCCGGCGACGGGTTTGCCCTGACCGGCCTGTCGTCCCTGACCGTATCGAACGCGGCGGTGCAGCTTTACGACCTCGACCGGTTCGCCATCGATCTTGCGATCAATCCGACAACGCTGGACGCGCAGGGCGAACTGTTCTCGCAACATTCCATCATGAAGGCCTTCGTGACCGCGGCGGGCGGCGTCGGCTTCCAGCTTGTCACCGATACGGGCAGTTTCGCCCTGCAAAGCGATGCCGGCGTCCTGTCGACCGGGGTCTGGCAGACGCTGGGCATCGACTATTCCGCCGCGGACGCGTCGCTCTCGCTCAGCGTGGACGGCACGATCGTGGCACAGACGGAGGCCCATGGCGTTACGGCGGCCCCCACACCCTGGGGCCTTGTCGTCGGCCGTGGGTGGAACCCTTCGGCCGATGCCGTGCTGGACGATCTGATCATCATGAAACACCGCCCCCCCGAGGCGGAGCAGGCCGCAGCCCCCGCGCCCGCCCCCACCACCGAAGCGCTCGTGGATTTTCACTTCGACAATGACCTGGTCGATGCATCCCGCTTCGCGACCTCGGCGGCGGCCCGGCGCCCGCTGGACGAGGTTTTCACAACCCGGGACGGGCGGACCGGGCTGGATCTGCAATCCGGAAACCAGGTGGACATTTCCAGGCTGGCCAAGCAGCTCTCCGAACTGGACAGCTTCGATCTGAAGCTGGATTTCGCGCGCGCCGAAGGCGGCGAGTCCGGGGGATTGATCAACCTGCACACCGTGTTCGACCTAGACCTGCTGCGTGACGACTCGTTGCGATTCAAGCTCAATACGGATGAGGGCAGTTTCAGCGTGGTGACCGCGCCCGGCGCGATCTCCGAAGCGCAATGGCACAGCCTGGCGGTCAGCTACAGCGATGCCGAGGACCGGCTTGCGCTTTATGTCGACGACGTGCTGCTGGCCGAGACACAGGCAAGCGGCACGACCGCGGCAATGTCCTACTGGCCGATGGTCGTCGGGGAAAGCTGGGGCGCGACGGCGGAGGTGGTGATCGACAGGTTCTTGGTCGAAGCGCCGATCGAGTCGTTTGACATGCTGCTCTAGGGGGGTGCGATCGGCCCTCCTGATGAACCGCAGGGCCCAAGACCGGCCAAGGGGCAGGTGCCGGCAGGCCTGATGCCGTCCGGCGGGCCGGTCAGGCCGCCCGCGGAAGCCGCGGCCCCCCGCGCACCGGGTCTTCAACGCGCGCACGCGGCCCGCCCTCTGCCGCGCCGCCGGGGGCGTCCGGTGCAGGGCGGATCAGCCGGATGCGCGCCGCTCGAGCGCGGCGCGCGGCATCTCAGGACCCCTCGAACGCGCCGGGGTCAAGGCCATCGGACGGGTCCCGCCGCTGCCCGGTCCGGTCGGTCGGCGGGGTGCTGAGCGGATCCGAAAGCCCGCGCAGGCGCCCGTCGGGATGCAGGCGCCACGCCCCGTCCGCGTCCTGTTCAAGATCGCGGACCGGGTAGATCACCACGTGATTGCCCTCGAACCGGTTTGCGGCGCGCACCGTGTCTCCTCCAAGGAACCGCGGCGCGATGTTGTTCGCGACCAGGCTGTCCAGCGTGGGCGTCCCGTTCTTGTGGTCGGCCAGCTGTATCCAGGGGCCCTTGCGGGAGATCTGCACGGCATTCACCACCGTGTTGTTGACGATGCGGGCGTTCACGGCACCGGCGACCGAAATGCCGTGATACGCCGAGACCGAAACGACATTGTTGCTGATCGTCAGGTCCTCGAACATGCCGTCGAACAAGCCGATCCCCTGAAGCGAACACCTCAGCGGATGGTCGGGCGGGCCCGTCCATTCCAGGATCGTGTTGGCGTCGATGGTGACCCCGGACAACACGCCCTGGCCCGCGCGCCCATCGGGCCCGCGCGCCCATGCCTGGATGCCATCGTCATGGTTTTCGCTGATCTTCACGCAATCCGCGATGTTGTTGAACCGGACAAGCGCTCCGTCGCCAACAATCCGGATCGCATCCCCGCCGAACCCCCGGAAAGTATTGCCGATGACCGTGGCATCCGGACCGATGATACCCAGTCCTTCGGCCAACCCGGTAAGGCGGCTGTTTTCGAGTATCGAATGACTACCCATCAGTTTCGCACCGACACGCGGATCCATACGCCAGTCTTGGGCAGACCAGCTTGTGTACATGTCGGCAGCCTGACGCCCCCTGATATCGAGATTGCGCAGGACGTTTCCTTGACCTGTCTCGGACACGAGAGCCCCCCCGCCCCCGCTTCCGGGATCGGGCCAAAGCGTGATCCCGTCGATCGCCACGTTCCGGGTCCGGTCAAGGACGAGACGGGAAAACCGCGCGAGGGTTCCCGGCGCGGCGCGCAGGGTCACGAGCTGATCATATGCCAGGCCCTGCAAGGTCACGGCGCCGTAGTCACCTTCGGCCAGATGGATGGTATCGCCCGAATTCACAACGCCATTTCCGAAAGCTTCGGCAATCGACGACCAGGGCTGCGCCGCGCTTCCGTCGCCGCCCGGCGCAGAGCCCGGCACCACGAAATGGTCGGCGCCAAGAGCCGCGCCGCACCAGACGCACAGCGCGGCGACGGGGCCCAGAAGGCGGCCCGGAATGTACCTCAGAAGCGATTGCATGGTCTTTTCCTTCCTTGACGCCATCGATTTTTCCAATGCGGCCCGCGGTTGGCACGCACCTTGCCTTCTTTCGGGGAGTGGCAGAGGCGCGGCGGCCTTTCCGGACCATGCGCGATACGCGGGAACCGCCGCGCTTCTGCAGACCGGGGCTGAAAGCCACGGATGAACTCTGGCCGAGACCGCCGGTTTCCCGGTGCCCGGTCAAGTAAAACAGACGTGTCGGTGGGCCTCACTCGCAAGCCAGCGACAAGAAAGGACTGCGACATGACGGATACATCATCTTCCCTCGCTCCGGCACCACAGACGACGGTCACCGTAACCTCCACGGCGGAACTTGCACAGGCCGTGTCCGATCTGAACGCCTCCGGGGGCGGCACGATCCTGCTCGACGCCGCGGGCGGGCCCTATGACATCATGCTCAGCCGGGTGGGATCCGCGGAGGCGCCGCTGACGATCGCGGCGCTGGACGCCGATGCGCCGCCGCTGGTCCATGCGGTCGATATCGATCGCTGCAGCCATGTCACCATCACAGGCATGCATATCGAAGACATGGAGACGACACGGGGCAAGGACGTGCAGATCACACGCTCCACCCATATCGACTTCACCGGGAACACGATGCAGGGGCGCGCCGACGGATTTCTGGCCGAAGACAATGGCGCGACATGCGGCAACAGCGCGATCTTCGTGCGCTACGGATCGGATGTCAGCATCACCGACAACGATATCCGCGGCTACTTCCACGGGGTCGGCGTGCTGGACACCGCGGATTTCACCCTGTCCGGAAACGAGATCACGCAGATCCAGGGCGATGGCTTCCGCGGCGGCGGCATTGACGGGGCGGTGCTGTCTTACAACCACATGCACGACTTCTACGGCGCCGTGCAGACCATCACCCACACCGACATGATCCAGCTCTGGGGCAGCGGCACAAGCCAGCCCAACCGGGACATCGTCATATCGAACAACATCCTCGATGCGGGTGACGGCGCGGCGACGCAGACGATCTTCATACGCAACGAGGAAATCGGCAAGGATACCCCGGCCGGCGACTATTTCCAGAACATCACGATCACCGACAACGTCGTGCACAACGGCGCGCGCCACGGCATCGCGGTCAGCAACACCGAAGGTCTCGTGATCTCCGACAACACCGTGCTGTGGAACGAGACGGTGATGGCCAAAACCACAACCACTTCGCCGGGCAGCAACGACCAACCCTGGATCAACATCACCGATGCGCCGGGCGTGACCGTCGAAGGGAACATCGCCGGCAACATCAGCATAAACGACAGCGGCGATATCGATCAGACCGCCCTGCGCGCGCAGAACACCTTCCTGAGCTACACGGACAGCAGCTCCGTGAACTATGCCTACGATCACTTCGTGAACCTCGGCGGCGGCAGCGACACCGACCTGCGCGACATCATGCTGCGTCCGGACAGCCCGCTGTTCGGCACGATGGGCGCAGAGGGAAGCTCGAAGATCGATCTCGACGCGGACGTGACCCCGATCATCAGCTCCCAGCCCGTGGCGGGCACGACGCTCATGGTGGACCTGACCGCCTTCGCCCTGGCCCAGGACGGCAGCCAGGTCGACATGTCCACGGCGCAGATCGCATGGTCCTTCGATGACGGCACAATCCGCCTCGGAGAGACGGCGCGACACACGTTCGAGACACCGGGCACGCACACGGTGCGGATCGACATGATCGATGCGGACGGCCGCAGCGCCACGCTGGTGCGCACCGTGCTGATCGACAACCCGGTGCTTGTCGATCTGGATTTCGGCACGGCGATCACCGACGTGTCGGGCCGCGACACCGCAGGCGCATTGCAGGACATGAACGGTGGCGCCCTGGTGCAAACCGCCGATGGCGGATATGCGCTCCATATCACGGAGGGCAACAACTACAGCTTCGACCGGAGCGGCAGCCATCTGTTCAATCTCGATCGGTTCAAGATCGACATGGCGCTGCAGCTCGACAGCACCGCGGAAACCGGCGACATCTTCACCCAGCACACCGTCATGAAGATGAGCGTGCTGTCCGATGGCGCGCTGCGGTTCCACATGAACACCGACGCCGGCGGATTCGCCGTGGTATCCGATCGCGGTCTGATGCGCGACACGGACCTGCACGACATCAGCGTCTCCTATGACAGCCAGGCCCAGGAACTCGTGCTCCGCGTCGACGGCACGATCGTGGGCACGGCATTCGCCACCGGGCAGACCCCGCCACCGACATCCTGGGGACTGTCCATCGGCGGCGGATGGGGCGCCAAGATCAATGGTCTGCTGCATGACTTCCGGATATCGCAGCCGGACTCCCCGCTGATGACATCGGCCGCGGCGGCCGGCACCGACGGGGCCGTGGACATGGCCGACGACGCGCTGCTGGCTGGTGATGCCTTCGCCAACCTGCTGGTCGGAGGGGACGGCGACGACACGTTCCTGGACACGGACGGCAACGACACCATGCTCGGGGGGGTCGGCAACGACACGGTGCATTACGGCGGCGCCTTCGAAAGCTATGTCGTGGATGTCGGGGCCGGCACGATCCGGCACGCCGACGGCGAGACGGACACGATCGTGTCGGTCGAAACGCTTCGCTTCGCGGATGGAACCTTCGAGACGGACACCGGGACCTTCGCGGCCAACAAGGCCCCCGAAGCGGCCGATGACATCCTGCGCACGCCGGCCGATACGCTGCTGCGGATAGACGCCCAGACGCTCCTCGCCAATGACGTGGACGACTCTCCCGCCTCCCTGAAGGTGGTCGACGTGACGAGCGGCGCAAACGGAAGCATCGCCCTTGACACCGAAAGCGGCGAGTATGTCTATACACCCCGACCCGGGTTCAACGGCATCGACACCGTCAGCTACACCGTGCAGGACGAATTCGGGGCCACATCGCAAGCCGACATCCGATTGCTTGTCGGCACGGCCCCGGCCGACGACATCCTGCAAAGCGCCTTCTCCGATGCGGATGCCGAACAGTACCGCATCGACACCTCGGACCCGGCCGGCTTCCGGGTCGGCGGCAGCGGGGTGAGCTTCGGGGAAGACGGGATCGATATGGACGGCAGCGGCAGCCTGAGCCTCGGGCGCCTGAAGGACTTCGAAAAGAGCAGCGCCCTGGCCTTGTCGATCGACTTCTCCCTGAACGACCTGGGCGATGACCCCGTGAGGCTGGTCTGGAACCACACGAATGTCGGCCTTGAACTGCGCGGCAACGACCTTTTCGTGAGCGTGGGCGAAACATTGCGCCACACGGTCCAGGATGCGGGCGTGCAGACGACCGAACGCCAGAACATCAAGCTGTGGATCGACGAGGATGCCGACAGTGTCGCCCTCGTCGTGAATGGCAATCTGGTCGAGGATCCCGGTCTGCAGGGCGTGGACCTGAAATGGGTCGGCGGGGGTGAATGGGGCTGGAATCTCGGCGGCGCCTGGGGCCGGACCCTCGACGGGACGATCCACGACTTCGCGCTCATGGAGCTGGACTGGGATGATGCCCAATCCGCCTACGGCTTCGAAAGCCCGGAATATGGCGTGATCGAGGACACGGCAGCCGATTTCCTGGACGCGGACATTCCGATGGCACTGGAGGCCTGACCGCGCCGTATTGCGGGCCCGCCCGCAGAGCCCGGGGGCAAGATCGCTGCCCCGGCAGGGCAGTCAGATGACGGCAGGGGGGCTGCGCGAGAAACCGCGCAGCCCCCTGCCCCATTCAGAACCTTGATTTCCAACAGTTTTCCGGCACCGACCGCATGTCTGCCCTTTCGTCGGGGGCAGCCCGGAAACAGCGCGCCGATTATGGGCTTGAAAAGCCGTTAACCATAATGCGACAGATTGCGACGTAGTAAGATCGCATGACGTCCTGCCCTGGTTCCGGTTCACCCAGCATCATGAGCCGGAGCAGGGCCGTTAACAAGTTGGGAAGGTAACGAGATGACGGCCATCGGCACACCGGGCGACAGCTCGGCGACAAGCTTTACAATACGCTCCGAAGAGGAACTGCACGCCGCCCTTGACGCGGCCTCCGGAACCGGCCCGATCGTCCTGAAGCTCGATGCCGCATATGGCCCCTACAACATCGCGTTGCGGGACATTGACAAGGCCGGAGGCGTCGAGATCACGGCCCTCGATCCCGCGGCGCCGCCGGTGATCGGCATGATGGAATTGGTGGGCTGCAAGGGCATTACCTTTTCCGACCTGGATTTCCGGACTGTCACGCCGGACGGCAGGAAGGATGCCGTGATCCTGCGCAGCGAGCAGATCGCGATCCGCGACAGCACGATGACCGGCGCGGCCGACGGGTTCATGTACGAAAACGGCCCCGCGCAGACCGGGGACAGCTTCCTGTTCGTGCGGGACAGTTCCGGGATCGAGGTGACCGGCAACCGGATGTCAGGCTATTTCCAGGCGATCGGGATGCTGGACAGCAGCGACATCACCGTGCGCGGAAACGAGTTGTCGCACATGCAGGGCGACGGGTTCGTCGGCGGCGGCCTGTCGGGCCTCGTGATCGACGACAACTATATCCACAGCTTCTACGGATCGACCCAGAGCATCAACCACACGGACATGATCCAGCTGTGGGGCAGTTCGACGAAATCGCCGAACCGCGACATCGAGATCACCAACAACGTGCTGCTGGCCGGGGACGGCATGGCGACCCAGGGCATCCTGATCCGCAACGAGGAATTCGACCGCGACACTCCGGCCAGCGGGTATTTCACCAATGTCACCATCAGCGGCAACCTGGTCCACAACGCGGTGACGAACGGGATCTACGTGGCCGATATCGACGGCCTGACCCTGACGCGGAACACCGTGCTGCGGCACGAGACAGCGATCAGCCGCAAGGGGGCGGACCCGGAGGACGGCGACGGCGTCGATCCCTGGATCAACATCTTCAACCACAGGAACGCGACCATCACGGGCAACGTGACCGAACGTTTCCGGACGGAATTCGGCATGCCGGAACTGTCGCAAAGCAACCTGCTGCTGTCCTACGACGATCCCGATGCGCCGACCTTCGTCGACCGGCACATCGTGGACTGGGCGCCCGCTGACCCGCTGGACGCCAGGAACTTCCTGATACGCAGCGACAGCCCCTTTTCGGCAAGCCACGGTGCGATGCCCGATCTGGACTGGCTGGCCGATCTCGGGCCCATCCTGACCTTCAAGCGGACGGATATCGACGGGTATACGCTGGCCTCCCGGATGCAGGTCACCGCCTTCACGGCGGATGGCGTCGCACTCGATGCAGACGCGATGCAGATCCGGTGGACGCTGGCGGACGGAACAGTGCTGGACGGGCCGGACGTGACCTGGGCCTTCGATGTCCCCGGCCGCCAAGAGGTCGCCATCGAGATCACGGACATCGAAGGCCGCACGGCCCGCGACGTGCAGTCCTTCATTCTGGACGATCCCACGCTGCTGCGCGTGAACTTCGACGGGAACGTGTCCGACACCTCGCAGCACAAGGCGACCTTGAACGTTCTCGGCGACGCGGAGGCATCCGCCGTCGCCGGGAAGACCGGCGGCGGCTTCCATCTGACCCCGGGCACCGGCCTGTCCATATCGCGTGACAGTACACAGCTCTTCGGGCTGGACCGGTTCGACATATCGATGGATCTGCGGATAGACGCCGACTGGCAGACCGGCACCATCCTGGAACTCTACCAAACGCTGAAGCTCAAGCTGCTGGACGACGGAAGCCTGTCCTTCAACCTGGCGACCGACATGGGCCGGTTCACCGTGCAAAGCGCGCCCACGGCCTTGTCGGACGGGGAATGGCACCGGCTGAACCTGCGCTTCGACGACAGCAGCGAAACGCTGTCAATGCTGCTGGACGGTGCAATTGCCGACAGCACATGGGCCGAAGGCAGCACCTCCCCGAACCGCTACTGGAACATGACGCTCGGTCCGGCCTGGGGCGCGACGCCGGACATCCGGGTCGACAACCTGACCATCGAACAGCCCCCCAGAGCAAGCGTTCTCGAGACGATCACGATCAGCACGCCCCTGGCATCGCCCGAAAGCGAACAGCGGACAGACATCGACATCGGGCCCGACGAACTCCTGTTCCGGTTCGAATTCGACAACGGCATCGAGGACACGTCCTCCCATGGCACGCAGGCGGCCCTGCTTCGCGATGCGGCCGAGGCGCTGGTGGCCGATGGCTACACGGGCGGCGCGTTCGAGTTGAATCAGGAGACGGCCTTCGAGATCAGCCGCGACTCGGACCATCTGTCGCTGCTCGACAACTTCCAGATCGACATGGATCTTCGCCTGACCACCGCCCCGGCCAACAGCGGGCTGCTGTCGCTTCACACGCTCATGGACCTGGACCTGCGCGCCGATGGCAGCTTGCGGTTCTGGATACAGACGGACGAGAGCAAGTTCTTCGTCAGCACCGGGGCCGGGGTGCTGGATGATACGGACTGGCACAGGCTGTCGATCGTCTATTCCGATGCCGCAAGGACCCTCTCGGTCGCGGTCGACGGGGAGATACAGGGCCAGGTGGATGCGGGCGGCACGACCGGCGCCCTCACCCACTGGGGCTTCGCGCTCGGCACCCCCTGGGGGGCCAACACCCCGGCCGTGATCGACAATTTCCAGATGACGACGCAGGCCGACCAGGACTGGGCGTTCGGCTAGCGCGCCCGGGCGCCGCGCCTGCGGGCCGCCGGATCGTCCTTGCCGGATGGCGCGGCGTCGTCCGCAGCGTCATGCATCCAGCTCGCCGACCCCAGCATGAACATGATCAGGTAGGATGCCGTACCCCAGACATGCACCGTGCAAAGCGAGACCGCGATGGCGCTGAAAGCGTAGACGAAGGCATTGCGCTGCAGCCGCAAGCGTTCGTTTGCAAACGGAATCCTGGCGAGCTTCCACAACAGCACCAGCCACATGAGCGCAGAGAAAAGAAACCCGAGGATGCCGTAGCGCATGGCCTGAAGAAGCCAGAAATTGTCGACGCTCGCCGAATGCATCCAGGACGGGCGCGGCCAGTCGGCCAGCCCGATGCCGAAGACCGGATTGGCCCAGACGACATCCATGCCCAGCACGAAGATCAGCACCCGCCAATAGGCCGTGCTCTGGTTCAGCGTCGCATAGCTGATGAAAACCTCGAACGGCGTCCTGTCGGACAGCAGGTCAATGACGACATAGCTGATGACCACCAGCCACAGGAAGATTGTCCAACGCGCCTTGATGACATTGAAGATCTTGTCCCAAACCATCAGGCCGCCCTGGATCACCAGCGCCAGCCACGCCCCGGTGGACAGCGAAAAGAAGGTCGCCATGACGACCGGAAACGTCTTGAAGATGCCACCGATCTTTCCGTCGCCTGTCGGCCGGTAGAACAGCGGGGCAAAGAACACCGCCATGGCCACGCCGTAGATGATCGGATGCTGGAACACGGTATGCGCCCGGGTCAGCCCGAACCGCTTTTCGTAACTGGGGTCCGTGGGATAGGTGGATCCGACGATGTCGAACAGCCTGTTGAAGATGCGGACCCTGGTCACGGATTCGATGGCGGCCCCCACCATCAGCACGCAGATCGCCACGAACATCATCTGCAGCAAGGCGTTGTACTGCGCTTCGGTCCGGATGAAGCACCGGGCCAGCAGGAAGGGAAACAGGGTTTCGATCACCGTGATCCCGATGAATTCGATCTGCCCGAAGCCGCCATAGACCAGCATGGCCAGGCTGAGCCAGGCGGCATAGAGAAACAGCAAGATGTCCTCTGCGCGCGCCCGGCCCGCCGCGCCGGTGACGTAGCGATAGAGGACCGGAAGGATCAGCAGGATCATCACGATGCGCGCCGGCGTCAGCGCGAGCCCGCCAATCGACATCGTCAGCGGCACCAGCACCGCGCTCAGGAACACGATCACCGACACGGGCAGCTTCTCACGCAGGACCCCGGCCGCGCTCCCGCGGCGCGCCGGACCGTCCGCCGCCCGGCCCGGGTCTGCGCCGCGGCCTGCCGCCGGTGTGGCAGGCGCCGCGTTCAGGCGCGTGGTCCCGAGCCGCTGGCCCCTCGTCCTGGCGGATTCCTCCTGCCAGCCGTTCGGATATCTGGTATAGGCCATGGGCGCGCTTCCGGGCTGGAAATTTCTGCGTTTCTCGGGCAACTCTCTAGTATATCAGCCCATGGAACGACACAGCATTTTTATGATCTTGGTGTTAAGGCGACCCCTGACAGACTGACGACAGGATATCCAAGCGCGTGACCGATACTCTTCTCGGCTCTGTCCTGCCCGATTCAAGGACCTCTTCCCCCGCCGTGCCGCACGCCGACCAGGAGGCCGCAGCGCTCACCGTCATCATCGTGAGCTACAACACGCGGGCGCTCACGCTGAAATGCCTCGAGACGCTTTACGCCAATACACATGACACGCGATTTCACGCGATCGTGCTGGACAACGCCTCCGAAGACGGCACGCCGGAGGCCGTGGCCCGCGCGTTTCCCCAGGTCGAGCTGATCGAGAGCACGGAAAACCTGGGGTTCGCACAAGGCAACAACGTGGCCGCCACCCGCGCGACAACGGACTGGTTGCTGCTGCTCAACCCGGACACCGAAGTGCATGACGGCGCCATCGATGCGCTTTTGAAATTCTCGCAGGCGCATCCCGAAGCGGGCATCACGGGCGGGCGCACCGTGTTCCCGGACGGGCGGCTGAACATCGCATCCTGCTGGATGCGGATCACGCCGTGGTCGGTGTTCTGCCTCGCCACCGGGCTGACCGCCGCGTTTCCGCGGTCCGCGATCTTCAACACCGAGGCGATGGGCGCATGGAAACGCGACAGCGTGCGGCATGTGAACATCGTTTCGGGCTGCTTCCTGATGATTCCCCGGACGCTCTGGGCGGCGCTCGGCGGATTCAATCTGAAGTACTTCATGTATGGCGAAGAGGCCGATCTGTGTCTGCGCGCCGGCGCCCTTGGGTATCGGCCGATGATCACGCCCGACGCGCAGATCATGCACCTTGTGGGCGCAGCCACGGCGCGCCTGGCCGACAAGACCGTGATGGTCAACCGTGCCCGGGTCACGCTGATCCGCGACCACTGGCCCGCTTGGCAGGTACCCGCCGGGATCGCGATGATGTGGCTCTGGGGGGCAAGCAGACGCGTGGCCAGCGCCGCCGTCGCGGCCGCAGTGCCCGGCTACAGGCCAAAGGCCCGCAAATGGGCCGAAGTGTGGGCCAAACGCGATGTCTGGCTGAAAGGGTATCCCGACGCATGACGCCCCCCCGGGCGCCGGTCATTCGCGCCAGCGGCTGACCAGCAGGTCGGGATCGCGCGCACCGATCAGCTGCGCCATGCGCCTGGCCCTGTAAAGTCGCGTCCCGGTCACGCCGCGGAATGCCTTCAGCCTGCCGCCAAGGCCACCCGGAATCCGCGAGGACAGCATCACGCGCGGGATCACCGCGAGCGGCGAAACCGCCATCGCGCCGATGCGGCCGATCCAGCGGAGCCGCCCCGCGGGTTTCGCCGTGATCAGTTCGAAATCATGGGCCGCGTGGCGGTCGAGCTTGCGGCACAGTTCCGTCATGCTGTCCCGCGCCGGGTGAAAGACCAGCATGTCCGGCGCCCAGGTGATGACATGGCCGAGCGCATGCGCCCGGTGGCCCCAGTCCCGGTCCTCGGCGATGCCGATGCCCGCGAACGGGCCCACCGTATCGAACACCTGTCGCCGCATCGCCAGGTTGCCGGTTCCGGTGAAGTTCTGTCGCCGGATATAGTGTTCCATCCGGTAGGCGAACTCGCTTTCATAGGCGGCCACGACCGTCAGCGGTGTACCCGGCTCCTGCAGGATGCGCACATCGCCGCCCAGCACCGTCGCGCCCTGCGCCATCCGGCGGGCGATCACGGCCAGCCAGTCGGGGGACGGCACGCAATCCGCATCTATGAAGGCCAGAATGTCACCCCGGCTTTGCGCCACGCCGAAGTTGCGGGCGGGTCCGGGTCCGGGTGTCGGCTCCTGCAGCAGACGGACACCGTCATGGCGCGCCACGATCGCTTCAGGCAGGAGCTTCGAGCCGTTGTCCACAACGAGTATCTCGGTATCGGGCGCGGCGCCGCGCTGCGCCTGCAGCGCCGTCAGGCAGCGGTCCAGATGCTCCGGCTGGTTGAAATGCGGGATGATGACTGAAATCATGACACGTCTTTCTACAAAGTCGTTTTCGGAACGACGCCCGCAGCAGATCACGAGCACAGCCTGACTACCTTTTAAGGCGTGATGGGCGCCATCGCCACGGTTTATCGGCCAAAGGATTATCACCGGAAGAATGGCGGCGGGCCGTGATGCGCACCCGGCCGCCGCGCGCGCGGAAAAGCGCGCAGGCATCGGGAGGCGAGTGTCGGGCTGACGGCCCCGCCCGCGCATCCGCGCGGCCTGCGACGACCGCCGTCAGCCAGAGGCGGCCCGCTTGGCGCAATAGGCCACGAAGGCGCGCGCGGGGCTGCGCAGGCGGGGTCGGCCCGTGGCCACCCAGTAGGCCCGCCAGTCCGCCTCCAGCGCGTGCACGTCCCAGCCCGGCGCGGCGGCGCGCGCGGCGTCATGGGCGCCCTCGGGCAGCGGCGGGCCGTCGTCGCCCACGACCAGCGCCGCCCGGCGGGGCGTGACCACCACGAGATCCCCCGGCACCACTTCCAGCGTGTAGCCCGGCAGAAGGTCCGCCGCCGCCATGTCGCGGATCATCTTGCGGAACACCCGCAGCGGCGAGGCCGAGCCCGACTTGGTGCACAGCACGCGCATGCTCACCTGCCAGCGCGCCTGCCGCCCGCAATGCTTGCGCGCCAGCTCGTACACCCGCCGCTCCAGCGGCTTGCGCAGGTCGAAATAGCCCGGCGCCAGCGTCAGCACCGACCGCGACAGCACCGCGCGGAACAGCCAGTCCGACAGCACGACCGACACCGACACCATCCGCCCCGACGCCGTGCGCCGCACGATCGCCCATTCCTCGATCAGCCCGAAGCCCGTGGTCGTCACCGTCTCGCCGGTGGGGATGTTGGTCACGATGCGGGTGCCCGACAGCCGCTCGAACGCCTCGCGCAGGCGCCGGTAGCTGTCACCGGAAGTTTCGCGCCGCGTCGCCACCAGCAGGTCATGGGCCACAAGCTCGATCCGCCGGGCGACGGGCACGCCCGCGTTCATCGCCGCGACCAGCTGGGAGATGCAGTAGATCAGCACGTCCTTGTCGTGGATCGTGGCCAGCCCCTTCACGGAGGGCGTGATCTCGATGCTGGCCGCGCCGTGGTCATAGCGCAGCACGCGCCGGTCCGGCCGGGTGGAGAGCGAGAAGACCGGATGCTCCATCGTGGCCATGTCGTCTTTCGGCAGTGCACCCGCAATGTCGCACACGAAGAAATCCGCCACGGCGGGCGGCGGCGGGCCGGACCCGCGGGACATCGATGGCCTTGGCATGACCGGCTGCTCTGCCTTCTCGCGACCCCTCTGACGGGGGCTTTCTGGTGGGCACGACGTATCGTCGTTTCATTTACGCCAGAGTAGAAAACCGCCCCCCCCGAAGCAAGCGGCGCGGGGCGGCGGTTTCGTGGGTCTGGAGTCGCCGCGCTCGTGGGTCTGGAGTCGCACTATCGTGGGTCCGGAATCGCCCTGTGCCCGAAAGTTCAAAAAAATGATTTTCTTTCCGTATGTTGCACAAGCCATCCGATCCTTTAACATTTAAATAACTGAACAATTAACTGAAAGCCAAAGGCACCAGCGCTTCGCCACTTGCCGGACACCGTTTGGCAAGTCATTGAATTGCAATGAAAACAAGAACGGCTTCGCTTTATCGTTCCATGTGCGCAAAATTCTGGTATGTTCAAAAAAAACAGGCATATCGAGCAGGCGCATGAACGACGGCAACCGTCTTCCCCCGTATTTCAACATCCCCCCCGACACGGCCCTGGCGGAGCTTGGCGCGCCCATGGGCACCGACAGTTTCGCCGCCGCCGCCGCACAGGCCGCCCGCGGGCGCGAGGATCTTGTTTCGCGCGGGCTCAACCCAGAGGGGCGCAAGAGCCTGCGGCGGTTCTCCACCTGGGAGGTGACGCGCTACCTGATCCCGGTCGCCACGCCGCATTTCCGCCGAGTGCTGAAACAGAACCCGGACCTGCCGCAAGGCACCGCGCAGACCGAGGGCGGCACGCGCTGGTTCAGCCTCGACGAGGTGCTGCGCCTGCGCGCCTTCTTCGCCGCCGAGGGATCGAAAGCCAAGGAGTATCTGCCCTACCGCCCGAAGGATCTGCCCGCCAAGGTGGTTGCGGTGGCCAACTTCAAGGGCGGGGTCGGCAAGACCTCCACCGCCGCGCATCTGGCGATGTCCGCCGCGCTCGACGGGTACCGCGTGCTGGTGATCGATCTGGACAGCCAGGGCTCGATGACCTCGATCTTCGGGGGGCAGGTGGCCGATGAATGGGCCACGGTCTTCCCCCTGCTGGCCCGCGACTACGCCGAGACCCTGCAGGCCGAGAACCGGGCCCGCATGGCGCGGGGCGACAGCCCGCTGCCGCTGGACGACACGCTGGCGGCCGCGCTGAAGATCCGCGCGCCGGACCTCGCGCAGAAGACCCACTGGCCGAACATCGATCTGATCGGCGCGCAGCTGAACCTCTACTGGGCGGAATTCCAGGTGCCGGTCTGGCGCATGGGGCTGAAGGGCTGGAAGCTGTGGGACGCGCTGACCACCCGGCTCGAGGCGGACGGCATGCTGGACGCCTATGACGTGGTGATCCTCGATACGCCCCCTGCCCTCGGCTACCTGACGATCAACGCGCTGGCCGCAGCCGACATCCTGCTGGTGCCCCTGGGCGCGTCCTTTCTGGAATTCGACAGCACGGGCCGGTTCTTCGACATGCTTCATGCGACCTTCAGTTCCATCGAGGAGGGCGAGAACCTGGCCGCCCGGGCACTCGGCACGCCCGAGCTGCGCTTCGAATGGGACGCGGTGCGCGCGGTGGTCACCCGCTTCGACGCCGGCCAGCAGATGGAACTGGCGAACCTGATGCAGGCCTATATCGCGCCCTACATGTCGCCCTACCGGCAGGATTACACCGCGCTGGTCGGGCAGGCGGGCGAACAGGTGGCGGGCATCTACGAGGCCGATTACCGGGACTTCAACCGCGAGACCTATATCCGCGGGCGGCAGACCTTCGACGAGACTTACGCCGCCTTCAAGCGGCTGCTGGTGGGCGCGTGGCGGCGCGACGAGCTCGCCCGGCAGGCCGAGGAGGGCGCGCGCGGCGCGGGCGCGGCATGAGCAACGGACGCGCCGGGCTGGCAGAGTGTTTCGCGCGCGAAACGGCCCGACATCCGCGCGGGGCCGGGGAGAACCGAATGACTACACGTACCGCAAGGCCGGGCCGCTGGCCCGCCGACATACCGGTGGCGGCTGTCCGCGGGCCCGTCCCTGCGCCCCCGTGTTTCGCGCGCGAAACATCGCGTCGGCCTGCCGCTGCCACCGCCGCCACCAGGCCTGCCCTGAAAGGAGCCCGCCCATGGCCCGCCGCCGCCGTCTGACCCCGGCCCAGCCGGGTCATGCCGCGCCGACGGCCGCCCCGGAGGCCAAGACCGCCCTGCCCGTCCCGGCCGCGCTGACCGGGGCCGAACCCGCGCCGGCGTCGTCCGGCCCCGGGGCGGCCCTTGCCCCGCGCGCCGCCCCGGTGATCCCGCCCATCGCGCAGGTGTCGGGCCAGTCGGCCGAGGCCGCGGCGCTGCGCGACGTGACCGCCGGGATCGAGGCCGCGCGCGCCACCGGGCGCATGGTGATCGACGTGCCGCTGGGCGATGTGAGTCAGGGCTATCTGGCGCGCGACCGGATCGCGCTCGATGCGGGCGAGATCGCGGCGCTGAAGTCGTCGATCGCGGCACATGGCCAGCGCACCCCGGCCGAGATCACGCCGCTGCACGGGGCAGGGCGCGACGAACGCGACGGGGCGCCGGCGCAGCCCTGGGGGCTCATCGCCGGCTGGCGGCGGCTGCGCGCGCTGTCGGAGCTTTACGAGGAAACCGGCGACGTGCGCTATTCCACCCTGCGCGCGCTGGTCCGCCCGCCCGAGGAGGCGGCGCAAAGCTATGTCGCCATGGTCGAGGAGAACGAGATCCGGGTCGGGCTGTCCTATTACGAACGCGCGCGCGTGGTGGCCGAGGCGGCCGCGCGCGGCGTGTTCGCGGACCAGTCGGCGGCGCTGCGCACGCTTTTTGCCACGGCCAGCCGCGCCAAGCGGTCCAAGATCGGCAGCTTCATCGACATCCACGAGGCGCTTGGCGACCTGCTGCATTTCCCGGCCGAGATCCCCGAACGTCTGGGCCTTGCGCTGGTCTCGCGGCTGCGGCTGGAGGGCCGCCGTCGGCTGCGCGCCGCGCTGTGCGACGCGCGCCCCGCGACGGCCGCGGCCGAACTGGCGCTGCTGGAAAAGCTGGCGCGCCCGCCGCGCCTGACGGATGCCGTTTCGCGCGCGAAACAGCCGGCCCGCGAAGTGCTGCGGGACGGGATCGAGATGCGGATCAAGCGTGCCGGGGGGCGGATCTCGGCCACGCTGTCCGGACCGGGCCTCGATGACGAGACGCTCGAGGCGGTGCGCCAGATCATCTCCGGGCGGGACCGGTGATGGCGGCCCCCCGCCTGCAGCAGATCGGCGGTGCCAAGCGACACCCCGGTGAAGCGGGTCGCCGCCAAGAACGGCGGGCAGGCCCGCAAGGCGCGGCATGCGGCGGATCCGGCCCGATCAGTCTGCCCCCTGCATCCCGTACGCGGGGTGGCGTCCGGGCGGTGCCTGCCGGTGAAGTTGCCGGCAAGGTCGGCATCGTGTCCGGCCCGGATCGCGCGGCCTTGCGCCAGGTCCTGTGAGGTCCGAGCCGTGGATATCGGGGTGTGGCGCGGTTTCGCGGCCGCGGTGCCACAATCATGCCGGAGGCACCCGATGACCGCCCCGGCCCGCCCGCCTGCCTTCGGGCTGCAGCCATCGGGCGCGGACGGCGCGCTCACGCAGGCTGATCTCGACACGCTCTCGCACCTGCTGCGGGCCGGGATGGGCGCGAACTCGCTGCGGGCGCTGCGCTCGGATCTCGACTACCTGGAGGCCTGGTCGCGGGCCTGCACCGGGGCGGCGCTGGCCTGGCCACCGGAGCGGGACACGATCCTGCGCTTCATCGCGCATCACCTGTGGGATCCGGCGCAGCGGCGCCGTGCGGCCGATCACGGCATGCCCGCGCGGGTGGATGCGGCGCTGCGCGCGGGCGGCCATCTGCGCGCACCCGGCCCGCACGCGCCCGCTACGGTCCGGCGGCGCCTGTCGAGCTGGCGGTCCCTGTGCAAGTGGCGCGCGGCGGGCGATCCGTTCGGCGATCCGGTCGTGCGCCGGACGCTGGCGGCCGCGGTGCGGGCCGCGGACCGGCCCCGGCAGCGCAAGTCGGAGCGGGTGGTGGACGGCGCGCTGATGGGCCGCCTGATGGAGCATCTGTCGCCGCTTTGCGCCCCGACGCCCTTCGCCCGCAGGGACCTGGAGCGCGACCGCCTGGCGGCGCTGCGGGACCGGGCGATGCTGGCGATCGCCTTCGCCTCGGGCGGGCGGCGACGGTCCGAGATCTCGGACCTGATGGTATCGGCGCTGGAAGATCAGCCGCCGGTCCCGGATGCGGCGGGCGGGGCGGACCTGCCGTCGCTGGCGCTGCATCTCGGGCGGACCAAGACCACAGATGCGGACGAGGGCGCGGTGGCCCATGTCACCGGCGCGCCGGTGCGTTTCCTGCGGGCCTGGCGCGCGGCGGCGCGGATCGCCGAAGGCCCGGTGTTCCGGCGTATCGACCGCTGGGGGAACGTGTCGGGCAACGGGATCGGGGCGCAGGGGCTGAACGCGGTGCTGAAGGCGCGGCTGGCGCAGATCGGCGAGGACCCGGCCCGGTTCAGCGCGCACGGGCTGCGGGCGGGGTACATCACCGAGGCGCTGAACCGCGGGCTCGGCGTGCACGAGATCATGGGCCAGACGCAGCACCGGTCGGTGAAGACGGCGATGGGCTATGCCGCGGCGCAGGACGGCCGCGTGGGCCGGGCCGCGCGGCTGATGGAATAGGGCAGGGGGGCGGCGCGCCCGGGGTCAGGCGAGACGCACGAGACCCCGGTCGAGCGCGGCCACGGTCCGGGCGGCGAAGCTGCCGCCCGCGTCATCCAGGGCCTCGATCCGTGCGACGGCCTCGTCATCCAGTTCGAGCAGGGCGATGATCTGGGCGCGCTGGCGCGCATCGCGGAAGGGCGCGGGCAGGGCGGAGATGGGTGTCATGGCGCGGGTCCTTTCCGGGTGGCGGGCGCAAGGCCTGTTGCGGCGATCGTCCGGGACCATGCCATCGGCGCGCGTCCCTGTCTGCTATGCACAAGGCGCGCGCGCCCGCGCAAAAGGGGGGGGCGGGCCCAGCCCATTGCGGCAACTGCTGATGCAGTTTCGTTCGTTGGCCGCATTGCGTCCGGAATTCATCACAAAACAGCGCTATGAACGACCTCTCGAAGGAGGCAACAGGTGCCGGATCCATCGGGAAGAACTTCGACAGCAGTTGCCGATCTGGAACGACGCATGGCTTTTGTAGTCCGGAGGCGGGGATTGTCGGCAAATCGTGTCGGCGGCGCGCCTCAAACGCCCGCCATCAGGACGTCGACAGCCCTGGTGACGAGATCGCCTTGGTCCGCGACCGTCCCCGTGCGGCGCAAACTTGACCGTCGAACAGCCGCAATCAGTCTTGTGGCAAGGACCAGGCGCTTGCCGTCATGTTGGAGTTCGGGGTTCAGATGCTGTACCGCCGGGTAGTCGGGCAGAAGCGGAATGACAACGACAGCAGGATCCGGTGGCAGAAGGTCGCTTTCGACGACCACCATGGAAACGCTGTTGTACTGCGCGACATCGAAGCGGCTCAGCTGTTCCACGAGGACCTTCCGGGTGCAGCGATAATGTCGGCCAGCGGGTGCCCGTTGCGCTCGTGCCAGTCCGATTGAGCGGCGAACGCGCCTGCGTTCTCGGCGAGCCATTTCTCGCGTCGCGCGGCGTTTACGGCCTTGATCAGCGCCGCCTCGGCAACCGCGGAGACGTTGATCCCAAGATCTTTCGCGCGGTCAAGCACCTCGGCATCAAGGGTCAGGGATGTCTTGCGCTTGGTCCGGGCCGACATGGGATCATGCTCCTGAAAAATACCGCAATCATATACCGCATCCCGTCAGGCACAAGCGGTGGAGCGCGGAACGGGACAGCGGGTCTTCAACATTCGCCGCAAGGGGCGGGGGCTTGTCGGCCCCTGTCGGGGTTCGGGAGCGGGCAGAGATCTAGACCGCGATAATGGAAAATTATCAAGGGTGAGATGGTTCGAGGCACCAGGCGCCAGTGCCGGGCAGAATGGATCGGAAATGCGCGTGACAGCGGCAAGGGCATGATAGATCGCGCCTTGCGGCAGTGCATCGGGACCGCAGCGATGCGGAAATGCCGCCCGGCTGGCGGCACGAAGGCACAAGACTTCAGGCGTTCAGGATCGCGCCGATGACGCCGGAGACTGTCGCCCGCGCCCGTTGTCCTTGCCCCCGGTGTCGATCCGGGGGGCCTTTGTCCGTATCCCCGGGGGCGGCAGAAGACCTGCGGGCCGCATATGCCGGCATGGTCGGATCGGCGGCGGGCGCCGGGCCATCGCCGAGGGCGGGGCATTATTGCGCGCGCAGACGTGTCCTTGAGGTGGAGTCGGCCCGGCCTATCGCCTATTGAGAAGCAGGGAAGGACCACGGAGTCGGGTGCCGCCATGTTGAAAAGTCTCAATCAGCTTCGGCGCCTCCGGCTTCTGGCGGTTGCGATGAAACGCGCCTATCTGCGCCGGGTGTGGGGGATGGATATCGATCCCACGGCCGAGATGTCCCTGTCCGCGACATTCGACAAGACCTATCCGCGCGGGATCCATGTGGGGCCTTACAGCTACATTGCCTTCGATGTGCGAATTCTGACGCATGACATGACCCGGCGGATGTATCTGGATACCCGGATCGGAAAACACTGTTTCATAGGCGGCCGCTCGCTGATCCTGCCGGGGGTGGAAATCGGCGACCATTGCATCGTCGGCGCAGGATCCGTGGTGACGAAATCGGTGCCGCCGGGCTGTATCGTGGCAGGAAACCCGGCCCGGATCCTGCGCGAGGGCATGACCCTTCTGAGCTATGGCCGGATCGACCCGGATGCGTCGGCGGACCGCAGCGCAGCGGAATGAGGCGCTGCGCGCGCGGCCTGCGTCTTCTGCCCGTCGCGGGGCTGTTCGTCGTGCTGGGCGGTGCCTTCATGTGGACATTGCGCGCACCGCCCGCAGCGGTCGACCGCCCGCTGCCGCATCTCGCGGCCCCCGCGGCGGCGGATGATCCCTTGCGCATCACGGTCATGGGCACCAGCCTGACCGAGCGCTATGACTGGCCGGCAGCGGCCGCCGCGCGATTGCAGGGCTGCCTTGGCCGCCCCGTGGCGTTGACCGTGATCGCGCGTGGCGGGGCCGCGTCGAACTGGGGGGCGGCCCCGGCGCAGCTTTCCGCCCTGCAACGGAGCCGACCCGATATCCTGTTGCTGGAATTCACCGTCAACGATGCCGATCTGCGCCGCCGCGTCGGGACGGCCGCGGCGCGTGACAACCATGTTGCCATCATCGATGCCGCCCGTGCCGTCGAACCCGATACGCGCGTCGTTCTGACGACCTTGAACCGCGCGCGGGGCCTGCGCGCGCTTCTGCGCGTCCGGATCGCCGCCTATGAGGCGCAATACGATGCCCTGGCGCGGGAACTGGATACGGGGCGTCTTGCACTGGGTGCGGACTGGGCCCGCGCGCTGGAGGCTGGCGATCCGGACGCGCTGATCCCGGACGGGGTGCATCCGTCACCCGAGGCGGTCGCGCGGATCGTGACGCCGCGCGTTGCCGCGTATCTCGAGACGCTGGCAGCCTGCCGGCCCTGAACGCGGCCGTGGCGGCGTGGCCGCCGCCTTGCGGGGCAGCCCCGGCAGAGTGCGGCTCAGATCAACAGGAAGTCGCTGTCCTGCGCCGCCATGTCTGCGAAGGGCAGATCGCCGGGAATGTCCATCCCGGTGTCTTCGTGCGCATCGGGCTGCGCGTTGTGCGTGGTGGCGTTGGCAATATCCACGAGATCGGCCGCCGCGCCGCTGTTTGCCCAAGGGTCGGCAGGTTCCAGTGCGAATTCGAACGAATCCGGACCCAGCGCAAGCGGTGCGCTTGATGCGGCTGCCGTGTCGGCCTGTTGGCCCGACGTCTGCGCGGCATCGAGGATGACGAAATTGTCGATATCCCCCTTCAGGCTGGACGACCACGTGTTGCCGATCACGAGCGGATAGGTTCCGAGACCCGTCAGCGTGCCCGTGGCGGCGGTTTCCGCGCCCAGCACGTCATCCACATACAATTGCAGCAAGGACTGCGAGGCATCGTAGGACATGGCGATCTTGTGCCACACGCCGCTCGTGACCAGTCCGGGATCCGTGGTCAGGGCGAAGACGCCGTCCGTCGTCGCGATCCGGAAACTCAGCGCCCCGTCCGCGCCGACCACCGCGTCCAGCGTGGTATGCGAATCGAGGAAGTTGCCGGCAGAGCCTGCATCACGCTTGAGCGACATCTCGATGGTGAACGCGTCGAGGTTCTGCAGGTGCGGTGCGAACCGGTCCAGCACGATTTTCGTGGACCCGGTCAGGCGGAAGCCCTCCGCGGTTTCGCCCGCGACGCCCAGCCCGTCCTGACTGTAGCTCAGCTGCGTGGCGGATGCGCTGTCCTGCGCCACGCCGCCGTCGAAATCGATCCGGACCAGTTCGGTGCCGACGGGG
>NZ_QGKU01000044.1 GCF_003172915.1 Meridianimarinicoccus roseus | reverse complement strand
TTCGTCGTGGCCCCGAGCCGCTGCTTGCCGCCGGTCGAATGCTGCCGCGGCACCAGACCCAGCCAGGCGGCAAAATCCCGGGCCTTGCGGAAATGCTCGGGCGGCGGGGCGAGGATCGCGATGGCCGTGGCGATCAGTGGCCCGATGCCCGGAACCGTCATCAGCCGTCGCGCGACCTCGTTCTCCTTGGCGCGACGGGCGATCTCGGCATCGAGCGTGCCGATCTCGGCCTCCAACTGCGCCAGCGCCGCGATCAGGACCTTGAGTGTCGGGATGGCATCGGCGGGCAAGCCACTTCCCGAGTCTTCGACGATCGCAATCAGTTTCGACGGATTGGCTGCGCCTTGCGGCACGACCTGCCCGAACTCACCCAGATGTCCGCGCAAGGCATTGATCGCTTGCATACGTTGCCGGATGAGGAGTTCGCGGATGCGGAACACCATGGCCGCCCCTGGGTCTCTTCGCTCTTCACGGGCACGAAGCGCATTGTCGGACGGGTCGCCGCTTCACAGATCGCCTCAGCATCAGCGGCGTCATTCTTTTGCCGCTTTACGAAAGGCTTCACATAGGCGGGCGGGATCAGTCGCACATCGTGGCCGAGCTTGCCGATCTCCCGGCCCCAGAAGTGGGCGCCGCCGCACGCTTCCATCGCGACAACGCACGACGGCAGCCGGCTGAAGAATTCCAGAACCTGGCCGCGCCGAAGCTTCTTGCGCCAAACTGCGCGCCCCGCGCCGTCAGCTCCATGCACCTGAAACACATTCTTCGCAAGGTCGAGCCCGACCGTGATAATCTCCGACATGACCGTCCTCCTTTGTGGATAATCGCAGACCCACCTTGGAACATTGATGCCGTCGGGGGGCGGTCACATCATCAACGCCGCCCGGAACCCTCCGTGCTGGAAACGGGCAAAGTCCTGACCGAATAACCGCCTTGAACTTACACCGAAGGTCGCAGTCACTGCGGCCCTTTTCGCATCTGCCGTGTGCTCAAACGGCAACACAAGAGAAGTATTTACCAGAAAATTCGGACTCGTCGCAGCAAGGCGAGCACCAAGAGCAAAACCGAAAATTGTCTAAGTCCCAATCATCTTTAGACACACATGGTACAAAATTGAGTAGCTACAGGTTCTTGGGGGATGTCGTGGCGCGCTGGGGAGGATTCGAACCCCCGACCCCTTGATTCGTAGTCAAGTACTCTATCCAACTGAGCTACCAGCGCGTGAGGCCGCTGTTTAGTCTGGCGCTCCAATGACTGCAAGCGGAAAAGTGCGGCGAATATCGGGCATCGCAACAGGCACCCCCGCGGGCTGGACAGCCCGTCCCTAATCGCCTGTGGCGCGTGGCCGGGCCGGGCCCTTGGGCAGGTCGATCGCGAACGCCGTGCCGCCCGCGTCGCTGGACACTAGTGTCAGAGTACCCCCGTGACCGCGCACGAGTTCCGCCGCGATCACCAACCCCAGACCGATCCCCCCCTTGCGGAAACTGCCCTGGAACGGAGTGAACAGATGATCGCGTGCCTTGGGCGGCAAGCCGGGGCCGGTATCCCGGACAACGATGCGCCAATCGGTTTCCGTTTCGGCGGCCTCGACATGAACCGCACCCGCCTTGCCGGTCGCGTCGATCGCCTGCCGGGCGTTGCGCACCAGGTTCCCGACAACACGCAGCAGCTGGTCCGCATCGCAGCGCAGCACGAGTCCGGGCGGCACATCGTTCACAAGTTCGGCCCGTGACTCGCCCATCGCGATCCGTTCGTTGTCAAGCGTGTCCTCCACCAGCGCATGCAGAACGTGGCGGCCCAGCTTCGGTGGCGGCTCCTCGGCCTTGCCGAAAGCCAGCGTGCCCTCGCACAGGCTGACGGCTCGGCTGATCGATCCCACGAGCTTCGGGGCGGACCGCTTCACCCGCGGATCGTCGCTGGCTTCCATCGTATCCGCAAAAAGCTGCGCGGTCGTCAGGATGTTGCGCAGATCGTGGCTGACCTTCGCCACTGCCCCGCCAAGTTGCGCCAGCCGTTCCTTCTGCCGCAGCGCGCTCGTCAGGTCGGTCTGCATCGCCTGCAACGCAACTTCGGCATCGCGCAACTCCCGCACGGTGGCAGATGGCGTGATGATCCGGCGCGCGTCTTCCGGCGCCTCAGCATAGGTCTGCATGTGTGCAACGACATTGCGGATCGGTGTCACCATCATCCGCCGCACCGCGAAGAACAGCAGGCTCGCCGTCAACGCCGAGATCAGCGCCGACAGCAGCAGGATGCGCAGCCCATAGTCCAGCATCGCCGCCCGGAGCGGCATCGCATCCATCGTCACCTCGATCAGCAACCCGGCGTCGCGGGTCGGATTGCCGATCACCCGTATGATCTGGTCGTCCGATGTCATGAGCCGCCACAGCGCGTCACGGATCAACTCCGACGCCAGCGGATCGCGCAGATCGTATGTATCCGAGATCGGCTGCGGAATGGGCGACGACAACACAAGCTGCCGCATTTCGTTGCGGCGCAGCACGACGTTGTAGACTCCGGCATTTTCAAGCAGTTCCTGTTCCAGTTGCGGGTCCAGCATGTCATCGGCCAGCAATGCCAGCGACGCGATCTGCGCCCGTTCCAGCCGGTCCAGCAGGTAGTCCTGACGGAACCGCGACACGGACGGCACGAAGATCATGACCTCGGCCAGCATCACGAACAGGACCGTGAGAATCAGGAAGCGGCCCGACAAGGAGTTCAACATTTCGGCCCCGGTGATCCCCTGACTGCGTGCCTCGTCGCGGCCTCAGGGCAGGACGCGCTGAACCAGCCGCACGACCCGCTTGACCGTCTCGTTCTCGAACAGACGAGGGCTGAAATACGCCCCGGCTGCCCGTTTTCCAATCTCGCCCAAGGTGGGATAGGGGGCAACCATATTCGCAACCGCCGACATCTTAAGCCGATTGGCGATCACCAGCGCCCAGAGCGCGATCAACTCGCCCGCCTGCGCCCCGACAATGGATGCGCCGACGGGGCGACCCTTGACCACCATGACCTTGATCAGCCCGGTGGTCTTGCCCTCCGCGACGGCGCGATCGTTCTGGTCATAGGCAAAGCGCACGACCTCAAGCCGCGCCCCGTGGGCCTTGCGGGCCTGCGCCTCGGTCAGGCCGACCTGCGCCAGTTCCGGGTCGCAGTAGGTCACCCAAGGGATGTGATCGGTGCGCGCCTTGGCGGGCAGGCCGAACAGGATCGACCGGATCACGACGCCCGCGTGATAACCCGCGACATGAGTGAACTGCATCCCACCGGCAGCATCGCCGATGGCATAGATCCGACGATTCGAACTGCGCAGCCCGGCATCCACCGTCACGCCCTTTGGGGTATGGGCCACGCCCGCCGCGTCAAGCTCCAGCCGGTCGAGGTTCACCCGCCGCCCGACCGCCACCAGCAGGTGCGTGCCGCTGACTGCCCCGCCGGAGGTGTGTACGGTGATCCGGTCGCCCTCGGCGTCCACCCGTTCGGCGGCGGTCTCTTCCAGCACCTCGATCCCCTCGCCACGCAGCCGGTCCAAAAGGATCGCCGCCAGCTCCGGATCGTCCTTGCCCATCGCCTTCTGCGCCTCGATCACGGTCACCTTGCAACCCAGCCGCTTGTGCGCCTGCGCCATTTCCATCCCGATCGGGCCGCCCCCGATGACGATCAGGTGCTCGGGCCGTTCGCGCAGGGCAAAGATCGTCTCGTTGGTGTGATAGGGAACATCGGTCAGGCCCGGGATCGACGGCACGAAGGGTCCAGATCCGGTGGCGATCACGAAGCGGCGCGCGCGCACCGTCGCATCGCCCGCCACCACTTCGCGCGGCGAGGTGAAGCGCGCCCAGTCCCGGATCACGCGGATGCCGAAGCCCTCGAACCGCTCCTGGCTGTCATGCGGCGCGATGGTGGCGATGGCCCGCGCCACGTGATCCTTGGCCGCGGCGTAATCGATCTGCGGGTTGACCGGGGTGATGCCAAAGGCGGCGCCATCCTGCATGGCTTGGGCGTGCTTGCCCGCCGCGATCAGTGCCTTGGAGGGTACACAGCCGTAGTTCAGGCAGTCGCCGCCCATTTCATGGCCTTCGATCAGCACGACGCTGGCCCCCATCTGCGCCGCGCCAGCCGCGACCGACAGGCCGCCGGAACCAGCGCCGATGATGCAAAGGTCACATTCGATACGTTCCATGGCTTACAGACCTTTCTTGCCGCGCACGGCCTTGAGGAACATCGGAAGCGCGGCCAGAAGGCACAGGCCGAGGATTGGCAGCAGGATGTTCGGGCTGAAGATGATCCCCAGGTCGGGCGTCTCGCCGCGAGCGAAGACCTCGCCCAGTCCAGCCCCGACCGAGGTATAGACCAGGGCGCCGGGAATGATCCCCACGAACGTGGTCAGCGCATAGCGCCCCAGCGGGACGCCGACCAGCGCGGGCACGAGGTTCGCCACGAAGAATGGCACCGCAGGCACAAGGCGGATCAGCAGCAGCATCTCCCACTGGTTCGCGTCGATTCCCTCCTTGATCCGGCGCACGGTGCCTGTGGACGCGTCCATCCGCGCCGCAAGCCGTTCGCCCAGGCCCCAGCGTGCGGCAAGGAAGATGCCCACCGCACCCAGTGTCGCACCGGCGACGTTGAACAGAACCCCGGGAAAGGTGGCGAACAGGAAGCCACCGGTCAGCGTGGCGATGGTCGCGCCCGGCAGGCTGAAGGCGACGATGACGGCATAGAACGCCACGAAGCTCAGCGCGGTGGCGACATAGTTGGCGTCCCGGAACGCCAGCAGCGCCTCGCGGTTACGGGCCAGCGCGTCGAAGCTGATAACGTCGCGCAGCGTGATGGCCCCGATGACGGCGACTGCGGCCACCAGGATCAGGGGCAGTCGGCGCGCGAAGCCGGTCTTGCGGTCTTGCGTGGTTTCGGTCATCGGGAGGGTCCTTTGGTCCAACGGTGTCCTACACGTGCCCTACGGCGTCCATCCGGCCTAGCCCCCCTCACGCCGGGGTGATGCGCCCCGCTTGCTTCGTGACCGGGCGTGCGCATTGTTACAGCCCGGACCAACAAGGTGCGCGCTCGGGCCTGACGGGCATCGCGGATTGTTGCAGTTTTCGCCGCCCGGTGAATTGACGCCGCCGGATTTTGCCCCTAAACGCGGGGCTTCGAATTCCACCGGCCCGCGAATCCACCTGCGCAGGGCCGCAACAGACGGAGACGGCGCGATGAAACGCACCTTTCAGCCCAGCAACCTGGTCCGCAAGCGGCGCCACGGGTTCCGTGCGCGCATGGCGACGAAAGCCGGCCGCAAGATCCTGAATGCCCGCCGCGCGCGCGGTCGCAAGGAACTGAGCGCGTAACAGCGCCCGTTCCGCCGTGACCGGGCCCGACAGCCCAGCCACCGACCTGCACTCAGCCGCCGTGCCGCGCACAGGCGGCTTTGTTGCGTCGGACACCAAGGTGATCACCACGCTGGCGCAGCGGGCCGATTTCCTGGCCGCTGCCCGCGCCCGCCACCGTGCGACGCCCGGCTTCGTTGTACAGGCCCGACAGCGGCCGGCCGCCGCGCCGGGTGCTGCGGGTATCCGGGTCGGGTTCACCTGCTCCAAAAAGGTCGGCAACGCCGTGGCGCGCAACCGCGCCAAGCGCCGCCTGCGCGCCATCGCCCGACTGGTGCTGCCGGTCCACGGACGCCCGGGCTGGGACTACGTCCTGATCGGCCGCCGGGACGTGACGGCTTCGCGCGACTTCTGGCAGCTTCAGGCCGACCTTGCCGCCGCGCTGGCCAAGCTGCACGCGGCGCACGCACCATGACACCCGCCGCGCGGCTTCTGGCACTGCCCGTGCGCGCCTACCGCCTGCTGCTGTCACCCTGGGTCGGCCACGGCTGCCGCTTCCAGCCCACCTGCTCGGCCTATGCGCTCGAGGCGCTGGAACGACACGGCGCGCTGCGCGGCGGCTGGCTGACACTCAGGCGGCTTGTGCGCTGCCATCCCTGGGGCGGCTCCGGCATCGACAACGTGCCGGATTGCGCCCCGCCGCGCGCCCGCGACCCGCACGGGTGACAGGGCCACTTCGGCGGCGGGTCAGCCCGGCCCGGCGGGCACCGCCCGCAGCGCAAGCACTCCGCCCGCCTGCTCCAGATCCCGCGTGCTCAGGCTGTGACGGTCCGTATCGCCCATGATCGTCTCGTAGGCGTCGCGCAGGAATGTCTGATCGGTGAAATACCAACGGTGCCCGGCGAACTCGTCGCCGCGGTACTGCTCAGCCACCGCCGCGAACCGGGCCGAGCAGTCCACGTCCACGGCCTTGCGCGGCGACTGCGGGGGCAGGCCGACCCGCCCGGCCCGCGGCGCGACGCCGACCCTCTTGATGTTCGACAACGACAGCACGTTGTCGAAATGGTTGTAGTAGTTGGTCAGCCTGTTGCAGTGCCGATAGAGCGAACTGGCCTTCGGATTGCCATCCTCCATAGAGCCGGCCGAGATATCCGCGCCAAACAGCAGCACCTGACTGACCGACCAACTGACCGACGCCAGCGAACGGCGGTCGTCTGCATAATCGAACGCCTCGCGCACGACATAGCTGCCCATCGAATGTGCCAGGATGTGCAGGTTGATCTCGCAATCCGGGCGCTGCAACCGCACGAAGCTTTCGATGCCCTCGCGCACCAGCAGGTTCGCGGTCTGTTTGGCGTCCCAGCGATCCTCGATATAGTTCAGCGCGCTGTCGGCAGACGGCCAGTCATAGCCGATCACCGCGCCGCTGAAGCCCTGCGCGGCAAGCCCGGTGCGCAGGTGGCGCAGCCGCGTGAGCATCGTTTCGGGCGAATGGTTGTAGCCGTGCACGTAGATCACCAGATCGCCCATCGGCTGGTGCGTCTCGATATTCATGCGCCCGGTGGCACCGTCCAGCACGTCGCGCAGCCAGTCCGATTTGCGGACCTGGTGACCAGGCAACGGCGCGGCGGCGCCCTGCGGAACGGTCAGGAACCGCGCGGGCCCCGGTTCGCTGGTGAACTCGCCCCGGCTGACCTTTCGCACCGTGATCACGTAGTCCTGCATTCTCGCGCCCCTCTGCTGTTGCCCTGCGGCCCGCCGCAAGGTTAACCGCGCCAAAGCCCGCGATGCGAGGAAAATCAGCCCTTGCAGCGGCTTGCGCTTGCCCGAATCCGGGCGCGGCGCTAGGGCAAGCGTCATGCTTGACGATGCAGATGACATTCACCCGCTGTTCCACGGCGCCCCGGCAACGACCGAGTTCCGCAAGCTGCGCAAGCGCATCGTGCGGCAGGTCCGCGAAGCGGTGGACGCCTATGGAATGGTGGACCGTACCGAAACCGCCACCCGGCCGCGCTGGCTCGTGTGCCTGTCCGGCGGGAAGGACAGCTATACCCTGCTGGCGGTGCTGCACGAACTGCAGTGGCGCGGCCTGCTGCCGGTGGACATTCTCGCGTGCAATCTCGACCAGGGCCAGCCCGGCTTCCCCGCCACCGTGCTGCCCGAGTTCCTCGAGCGCATGGGTGTGCCCCACCGGATCGAATATCAGGACACCTACTCGATCGTTGTGGACAAGGTGCCTGCCGGCCGGACCTATTGTGCGCTCTGCTCGCGGCTGCGGCGTGGAAACCTCTATCGCATTGCCCGTGAGGAAGGCTGTACGGCGGTCGTGCTGGGCCATCACCGAGACGACATCCTCGAAACCTTCTTCATGAACCTGTTCCATGGGGGGCGGCTGGCCACCATGCCGCCCAAACTGGTCAACGAGGAAGGTGACCTGTTCGTCCTGCGGCCACTCGCCCATGTGGCCGAGGCAGACTGCGACCGCTTCGCACGAGCGATGAGTTACCCGATCATCCCGTGCGATCTGTGCGGCAGCCAGGACGGGCTTCAGCGCCAGCAGGTCAAGAAGATCCTCGACGACTGGGAGGCACGAAGCCCCGGCCGCCGCCAGGTGATGTTCCGCGCGCTGACGAACGCGCGCCCGTCGCATCTTCTCGATTCCGGGCTGTTCGACTTTGCCGGGCTCGCCGTGTCGGGCGCGGTCGGCCAGGGAGCGACTCCCGCGACGGAGCCCGGCCCGGGCGATCCGCCAAGATTTGAATAAAATGCACCTCAACTCGCACCGGGCGGATTAACACCCCGGATACCCGGAAGCGGCCATGACAGGGACATGACGGCTTGCGAAGGGGACGGCATGAGACGGGTGGCGGAACGGAAGGCAGCATTGCGCTCGGCGCTGTCGCGCGCCCTCACGACGGCGCTGGCACTTCTGCCATTGCTCTGTGTCGGACTTGGGGTCGTAGGGGGCTGGTCCCTTGCGCTGGTAGGGGCCCTGATCGGCCCGGCGATGCTCGTGGGCCTGTCACGCCTGCCCGAACGCAGCACAGCGACAGCGCCCGCCGCTCGGGCGGCCGACCCGCGCGATGCGCTCTGCGCCGCGTTGCGCGACACGCTGGCACGGACCGGAGCGGACAGGGCGCGCACGGCCTGCCTTCTGCTCCATGCCGACCGTTTGGGCGACAGCGCCGGGCAGACCGAGACACAGATCGTCAATGGCGCGCTCGAACAGATAGGGGCGCGCCTTTCCGCCGGTCTGCGCGGCGGCGACATGGTGATAAGGCTCGACGGGCCACGCTTCGGGGTCGTTCTTGACCCAGGTGGGGGTCCGACGGACCTTGAAGGGCTGATGCAGATCGCCGCCCGGCTGCACCGGGCCGCGACCGATCCGATCACGGTCGGCCCAGCGCGTTTGCGTCCCACCGCATCGCTGGGCCTGTGCAGCGCGGACAGCCTCGCAAGCCCCGCTGCCGCCGACATTCTGGACGGGGCCGAGACCGCGCTGATGGAGGCCCGCGCCGCGGGCGGCGGGGCGATGCGCGTCTTCGCCCCCGCAATGCAAGCGAGGCGCGCGGCGCGCGAAAGCCTTGTGACGGATGCTGCCCGCGCATTGGAAGACGGCGAGATCACAGCCTGGTTCCAGCCCCAGATCAGCACGCATACCGGCCGCGTCACCGGGTTCGAGGCGCTGGCCCGCTGGGATCATCCCGCACGCGGCACAGTCGCGCCGGGCGACTTCCTTCCCGCGCTCGATGCCGCCGGGCTATGCGAACGCCTGGGCGAGGTGATGGTCGAACGCGCCTTGCGAGCACTGGCATCCTGGGATGCCACCGGGGCGGAGGTTCCGGGCGTTGGCGTGAATCTCGGGCAGGCCGACCTCGATAATCCCCGACTCGCCGAACGGATCGCATGGCAAATCGACCGGTTCGACCTCGATCCGGGACGGCTGACGATCGAGGTTCTCGAAAGCGTGGTCGCGGCGGCGCCGGGGGACGCCACGTCGCGCAACATCGCCGCGCTAGCGGGGATGGGCTGCCATATCGATCTGGACGATTTCGGCACCGGCCATGCCTCCATCACCACACTGCGGCGCCTTCGGATCGACAGGATCAAGATCGACCGCTCCTTCGTGGCGAGCGTAGACAGCGACCGCGACCAGCAGAAGATGGTCACCACGATCCTTGCGATGTGCGAACATCTCGGGCTGGACACCCTTGCCGAAGGTGTCGAAACACCCGACGAACACGCAATGCTGGCCCAGCTTGGCTGCGGTCACGTGCAGGGCTACGCAATCGGCCGCCCGATGCCATTCGCCGAAACGGCGGGCTGGCTGCAGGCCCATGCGGCACGGCTTGGACCGGGGCCCGAATTGCGGCGCAGATCTCGCTGAAGTCGGCAGGGACGGCGCCGCCGCGACCGGCCACCGCCGCCCCCCCTATCGAGGCCCAAGCGCCGCGCCCTTTGCGGCCTCTTCTCCGCCCCGGGGACCTGCGGGACCGCGTCGCCTCGGGCCTTTGCCGCCGCGGCGCCACATTCCGGCCCGCTTCGGCACCCCGCACCCGCGCCACAACCTCGCGCGCGGGGGAAAAGCACTTGACCTTCCATCGCTGCGCCTGTTGAACCTGCCCAAATTCCATTGCCGGGGTAAAGTTCCACATGGACGACCAAAACAAGAACATGATACTGGCGACGGCTCTCAGTTTCCTGGTGATCCTCGTCTGGTTCCTGCTCTTTCCGCCAGAAGAACCGCCCGTGCAGACCGAACAGCCCGTGGCCGAAAGTCAGACCGGCGGCGCAGGCGACAGTGTCGCTCCGGTTCCGCCCGGCACCGATGCGCGTCCGGCTCTGCCGATCGATACCCGCGAGGCCGCGCTGGCAGACTCCGAACGCCTGACGGTACTCACGCCCGAGCTCTCTGGTTCGATCTCGCTGACCGGCGGGCGGATCGACGACCTGTCCCTGCGCAGTTACCGCGAAACGCTGGCCGAGGACAGCCCGATCGTCACGCTGCTGTCGCCGGTGGGGGGCGCCAACGCATACTACGCCCTCTACGGCTGGGCCCCCGGCGGGACGCTCGCCTTTGAAGACGTGCCGGGCGCCAACACCCAGTGGACCGTCGAAAGCGGCACCGAGCTGACCCCCGACAGCCCGGTCACGCTGCGCTGGGAAAACGGCAGCGGGCTCGTGTTCCGGCGCACGATCAGCATCGACGACAAGTTCATGATGTCGGTGACCCAGAGCGTCGAGAACACCACCGCCGACGAAGTGCGCCTCGCCCCCTACGGCATCGTTGCGCGGCATGGTGAACCGGACACCGTAAACTTCTTCATCCTGCACGAGGGCGTGGTCCGCATGTCTGACGGCGAACTTCAGGAAATCGACTATGGCGGGATGGCGGATCTTGAGGCGAATCCGGCCGAAGCGGCGCAAGTCGAGATCATCGACGTGGCCGAGAACGGCTGGGTCGGCTTCACCGACAAGTACTGGATGACCACGCTCGCCCCCGCTCCGGGACAGAGCTTCCGGTCGGTGGCGAAATACGTTCCCGGCGCTGACATCTACCAGACCGAAACCCGCCTGCCGACCCAGACCGTCGCTCCCGGCGCAACGGCAGAAGTGCAGACGTTCCTCTTCGCCGGGGCGAAGGAATGGGAAACCATCCGCAACTACGAGCGCGATCTGGGCCTCCTCGGGTTCCTCGACAGTATCGATTGGGGCTGGTTCTTCTTTTTGACCAAACCGATCTTCTGGCTGCTGCATGAACTTCACGCTCTTCTCGGCAACATGGGCTGGTCGATCATCCTGCTGACGCTCATCATCAAGGCTGTCCTGCTGCCGCTGGCTTGGAAGTCCTACGCTTCCATGGCCAAGATGAAAGAGCTTCAGCCCGAGATGGAGAAGCTCAAGGAACGCTGCGGCGACGACCGCCAGAAGATGCAGCAGGAGATGATGGAACTCTACAAGAAGGAAAAGGTGAACCCCGCCGCGGGCTGCCTGCCGATCCTTCTGCAGATCCCGATCTTCTTCTCGCTCTACAAGGTGATCTTCGTCACGATCGAACTGCGGCACGCGCCGTGGATCGGCTGGATCCGCGACCTTTCGGCGCCCGACCCGTCCTCGATCATCAACCTATTCGGCCTACTGCCCTTCGCCCCGCCGGAGCCCGGTTCAATCCTCGCGATCGTGTCGCTGGGCGTGCTGCCGATCATCCTCGGCATCTCCATGTGGCTACAGCAGAAACTGAACCCGGCGCCCACCGACCCGACGCAGGCGATGATCTTTGCCTGGATGCCCTGGGTGTTCATGTTCATGCTGGGCACCTTCGCCAGCGGGCTTGTGCTCTACTGGATCGCCAACAACGTGATCACCTTTGCACAGCAATACTTCATCATGCGAAGCCACGGCTACAAGCCGGACATCTTCGGCAACATCAAGTCGGGCATAAAGAAGCCGCGGACGAAGGATACATGACAACGACGCTTGCCGCCCTCTGGCGCCACCCGATCAAGGGGCATGGGCGCGAACGGCTGGCAAGCGTCACGCTGGTCCCGGGGCAGACATTGCCCTGGGACCGGACCTGGGCGGTGCTGCGCGAAGGCGCAGACGATCCGCAGGGGGACTGGAGCCCGTGCAACGCCTTCACCCGCGGCGCGGGCAGCCCGCAGCTGATGGCGATCACCGCCGACTTGAACGAAGCGGCAGGCGTCATCACCCTGCGCCACCCGGACCGGCCCGACATCACCTTTGACCCCGACGGCGAAACCGATGCGTTTCTCGACTGGGCGGCGCCGCTGGTGGCGGAGGGTCGCCCCGGCCCCGTCCGGGTCGTGCGGGCAGCGCAGCGGGGCATGACCGATACGCCCTTCCCATCCATAAGCATTTGCAGCACCGCATCGCTTGCGGCTCTGTCCGATGCCGTCGGTCACCCCCTGTCGCCGGATCGTTTCCGGGCGAACCTGTGGCTCGACGGGCTGGAACCCTGGACCGAGGCTGACCTCGTGGGCCAGGACCTGCGCATCGGCGGCGCCACACTGCGGGTCGAGATGCGCAACACACGCTGCCGCGCGACCGAGGCGAACCCGGACACCGGCGTGCGCGACGCGGACACGCTGGGGGCGCTGCGCAAGCTTTGGGGCCACATCGATTTCGGCATCTACGCCACCGTGACGGATGGCGGGACGATCCACGAAGGCGACACGGTGGTCCTCGCATGACCGGCCCCTCGCCCGACCGGCTGCATCCGCTGGACGCCACCGACCAGCTTGTGTTCCTCAAACCTCTGGCCGAGGGGCGGACGAATGTCACAGTCGGAGACTACAGTTATTATGACGATCCGGACGATCCGACCGGCTTCTTCGAACGCAACGTGCGTTACCATTTCGACTTCGTTGGTGACCGGCTGGTCATCGGCCCCTTCTGCGCCATCGGGCGCGGGGCGGTATTTGTGATGAACGGAGCAACCCACGCGATGGGCGGCTTTTCCACCTTTCCATTCAACATCTTCGGCGGCGGCTGGGAAGACGGGTTCGACCCCGCCACCTGGGCCGCGGGCAACCGGGGCGACACGGTGATCGGCGCGGACGTTTGGATCGGAATGGAAGCGGCGGTAATGCCCGGCGTCCGCATCGGCCCCGGCGCGATCGTCGCCGCGCGGGCCGTCGTCACGCAGGACGTGCCGCCCTACGCGGTTGTCGCGGGGAACCCGGCGCGCGTGGTGCGGCAGCGGTTCGACGACGACACTGTGGCACGACTCTGCGCGGTGGCGTGGTGGGACTGGCCGCGCGACAAGCTCATGCGTAACCTCGACGCGGTGCGCGGCGCCGATATCGCTGGCCTGGAGGCCGCCACATGACCACTCTGCCCTTCCCTCTGACCGAAGACCCGGACGAGGCCAGCCGCGAGCGGGGCCGCAAGTTCTTCGCCGCCGAAACGACCTTCGTGAAGGGGGTCGTCGCGATGTCCGGCTTGCCTCCGGCCGACCGGGTGGAGATCTGCTTCGCGGGCCGGTCCAACGTCGGCAAGTCCACCCTGATCAACGCGTTGACCGGCCGCAAGGCGCTGGCCCGCGCGTCCAACACGCCAGGACGGACACAGGAAATCAACTTCTTTCAAAGGGATAACCTGTATCTCGTGGACCTTCCCGGCTACGGCTTCGCCAACGCGCCTGTCGCGGTGGTGGAAAAGTGGCAGCGCCTGCTGAAAAGCTACCTTTCCGGCCGCGCCACGCTGCGCCGCGCCTTCGTGCTGATCGACAGCCGCCACGGGATCAAGGCCGTGGACGAGGAAATCCTGACCCTTCTGGATGGTGCGGCCGTTCCCTTTCAATGCGTTCTGACCAAGGCCGACAAGATCAAGGCCGCGGAGCGCGACAAGATGCTGGCGCAGGTACGCGGCGCGCTGGCGGGACATGTCGCCGCCTATCCGGAGCTGATCCTGACCTCGTCCGAGACCGGGGACGGCATACCGACGCTGCGCAGCACGATCACCGGCCTGCTGGACCAGGGCTGATTTTCCGCGACCGACCCGGTCGGAACCCAGTCGGGATCGCGCAAGAGTCCGGCACGCGGCGCGCCGCGCGTCAGACGTGCTGACCGGCATTCACCTCGATTTCGGTTCCGGTGACGTAGCTGGCCGCATCCGAGCACAGGAAATAAATCACGTCGGCCACCTCGGACGGCTGGCCGAGCCGCCGCAGCGGAAGTTGCTGCACGATCTTGTCGGTGCCGGGGCTGAGGATCGAGGTTTCCACCTCGCCGGGCGCAATGGCGTTCACCCGCACGCCGTAGGGGCCGAAATCATGGGCCATCTCGCGTGTCAGAGCCGCGAGCGCCGCCTTGGACGTTGCATAGGCCGCCCCGGCGAAGGGATGCACGCGCGAACCCGCGATGGAAGTCACGTTGACCACCGCGCCGTTCGCCGCCGACAACTCGTCGCGCAGCCCCCGAGCGAGGATCACTGAGGCGAAGAAGTTGACGTGGAACACCTGCCCCCAGGTTCGCAGATCGGTATCAAGCGTGTTGAGCCGCTCGCCATCCGGCCCCTTGGGAGAGATGCCCGCATTGTTGATCAGCGCGTCGAGCTTGCCGTCGAGCTTCGCGCGGATGCCTTCGATCGCCGCGATCGTCCGGTTCGGGTCCGCAAGGTCGATCTGGATATGGTTGTCTTCGCCCCCCGGCCATGGGCAGCGCGGGTCGAAGGGCTGGCGCGAGCAGGTCAGCACCCGCCAGCCCGCGCTCGAGAACCGCTTGACGGTTGCGTGGCCGATCCCCCGGCTGGCACCGGTCAGAACTACGGTCTTCTGTCGCTGTTCGGTCATGTGGCAGCCTTCCCTGGTTGCCGCGCCGGGCCACCACTCGGCAGCCCCCGCACATTCCTGCCCCTTGGCACCGCTGCACGCAACGACTAACACCCTGCAGACACAGACGGGACCCCGAGGGATGAAAAAACAGAACGCCATGAAGCTGGACTGGATCGCAACCGCCCGCACTCTTTCGGAAGCGCTGCCCTATCTGCAGCGGTTCAACGGCGCCACCATCGTGATCAAGCTGGGCGGACATGCAATGGGCAGCGACGAAGCGATGCGCAGCTTTGCACGTGACATCGCGCTGATGAGTCAGGTCGGCGTGAACCCTGTGGTGGTGCATGGCGGGGGCCCCGCGATCAACGAGATGCTGGGCAAGCTGGACATCGCATCGGAGTTCGTCAACGGCAAGCGCGTTACCGACGCGGCCACGATGGACGTGGTGGAAATGGTGCTGGCCGGGCTGATCAACAAGCGCATCGTTGCCGCGATCAACGCCGAGGGCGGGCGCGCGGTGGGCCTGTCGGGCAAGGATGGCAACCTGATGGTGTGCAAGCAGACCGACCCCGCTCTGGGGTTCGTCGGCACGCCTGACCGGATGGACACGACCGTTCTGCGCACGCTGTTCGGCGCGCGAATGATCCCGGTGATCGCGCCGCTCGGCGTGGGCGAGGACGGTCAGAGCTACAACGTGAACGGTGACACGGCGGCCGGCGCCATCGCCGGGGCGCTGAAGGCGCGGCGACTGCTGCTGCTGACGGACGTGGCTGGCGTGAAGGACGAAAGCGGCGAAGTGGTGACGGAACTGACCGCAGCGCAGATCCGCAAGATGACCGAGGACGGCGTGATCGCGGGCGGGATGATACCCAAGACCGAGACCGCGCTGGCCGCGCTTCGGGCCGGTGTGCGGGCGGCGGTGATCATCGACGGGCGGGCACCGAACGCCTGCCTTCTTGAACTGTTCACCGATCATGGGGCAGGCTCGCTTATCCGCTCGTCGTGACCTGACAGCAACGCCAAGGAAACGCCTATGTCCCGCCGCCTGATCCTGATGCGCCATGCCAAGTCCGACTGGTCGGATTCCGACGCGTCGGACCACGCGCGGCTGCTGAACCGGCGCGGGCAGGATGCCTGTGTCGTGATCGGGTCATGGCTTGCGGCACGCGGTTACGAGCCCCAGCAGGTGCTGGTGTCGGACGCCGCCCGCACCCGCGAGACGTGGGCCCGGCTTGCCCCGGAATTGCACAATCCGGTTGATCCGGAGCCGGACCACGCCCTTTACCTGGCGCTGCCGGGCACGATGCTGGGCGCACTGCAGAAAGCCACTGCGCCCGTGGTGGCGATGATCGGGCATAATCCGGGCATCGGCACATTGGCCGCGGGGCTGGTGACGCACCGCCCGGAGCATCCACGTTTCGGCGCCTACCCGACGCTCGCGACCATGGTCGCCGATTTCCCGATCGACGACTGGTCCGAATTGCAGCCGCGCAGCGGCACGGTGGTGGATTTCATTGTCCCGCGCGACCTGACCGACTGACCGGCCGCGCGGCCCTCCTGATCAGTGACCCAGGATCTGGCTGAGGAAAAGCTTGGTCCGGTCGCTTTGCGGGTTGTTGAAGAACGGTTCAGGTTCGTTCTGTTCGACGATCTGACCCTGGTCCATGAAAATTACCCGGTTGGCGACCTGGCGCGCGAAACCCATTTCGTGCGTCACGCAAAGCATGGTCATCCCGTCCTCGGCAAGCTGGATCATGGTATCCAGCACTTCCTTGATCATCTCGGGATCAAGCGCTGAGGTCGGTTCGTCGAACAGCATGATCTTGGGACGCATGCACAGGCTGCGCGCGATGGCGACGCGCTGTTGCTGGCCGCCCGAAAGCTGGCCGGGATACTTGTTCGCCTGTTCGGGGATCTTCACCTTCTCCAGGAAATGCATCGCCGTTTCCTCGGCTTCCCTCTTGGGGGTCTTGCGCACCCAGATCGGGGCCAGCGTGCAATTTTCCAGGATCGTCAGATGCGGGAAGAGGTTGAAATGCTGGAAGCACATCCCGACCTCGGAACGGATCTTGTCGATGTTCTTGAGGTCCGAGGACAGGCGCGTGCCGTCCACGGTGATCGTGCCGTCCTGGTGTTCCTCAAGCGCGTTGATGCAGCGGATCAGCGTGGACTTGCCGGATCCCGACGGCCCGCAGATCACGATGCGTTCGCCACGATAGACGGTCAAGTTGATGTCGCGCAGCACGTGGAACGACCCGTACCACTTGTTCATGGCACGGATGTCCACGGCGACCTCGTCGGACACTTTCATCTTCTTGGGCGCTTCTGCCATCGATGTATCGGTCATGTCTGTCCCCAAAGCTCAGCGGTGGTCGGTGGCGAGCTTGCGCTCGAGATATTGCGAGTATTTCGAAATTCCGTAGGTGAACACGAAGAACAGCAGCGCCGCGAAGACGTAGAGTTCCCAGTACACACCGAACCAGTCGGTCGAGGACAGGATCGGACCCTTGATCATGCCGAGCATGTCGAACATCGAGATAATCGACACCAGCGTGGTGTCCTTGAACAGGCCGATGGCGATGTTCACGATGGATGGGATCGAGATTTTCAGCGCCTGGGGCAGGATGATCAGGCGCATGGACTGCCAGTAGTCCAGCCCGAGGCTGTCGCCCGCCTCGTATTGGCCCTTGGGCAGCGCCGCGAGGCCGCCGCGGATCGCTTCGGCCATGTAGGCGGCGGCGAACAGCGTGATCATGATGATGACGCGCAGGATCAGGTCGAAATTCGTGCCGGGCGGCAGGAAGTAGGCCAGCATCACCGAGGCCACGAACAGCAACGTGATGAGCGGCACGCCACGGATGAATTCGATGAACATCACGCAGATCATCTTGATGACCGGCAGGTTCGACTGACGACCGAGCGCGAGCGCGATCCCCAAAGGCAGAGAAAGCGCTATGCACGAGGTGCCAAGGATGAAGTTGATCATGAAGCCGCCGATCTCGCGGCTTTCGACGTAATCGAGGCGCAGCGGCACGATTGACGCCAGCGCGCCCGAAAGCGGCCCGACCAGCACGATCCAGAACGCCAGCGTGGCGGCCAGCCCGGCGACAAGCGCGCCGAAGAACGACATCCGTTCGAGCGCGCGGAACACGAAAAAGCCCGCCACGACCCCGGCCAGCGCCAGCGTGGGCACCCAGAGCGTTCCGCCCCAGATCAGCCAGTAGGCAATGAACGGAAAGAGCCCGGTGAACCACAGCATCTTGCGCGGCAGTTCGACGAACAGCACTGGCGCGAGCGCAACGAACAGCAGTACGAAGGCCAGGATCGCGCGGGGGTAGTGTTCGGACGGGTAGTTGCCGAAAACGAGTTGCGGCCAGCGTTCGGCGATCACCGCGAAGCAGCCGCCGGTAGCCCCTGCCAATTGTTCGCGGCAATCACGGATCGAGTCGGCGCGCCACACACCATTGGCAAGCCAGGGCACGATGGCGGCGAGCAGCAGGTAAAGGCAATAGAGCGCGATCAGCGTCATGATGCCGTTGCCGACGGAACTGAACAGGTTCGCGCGCAACCAGCGCACCACACCTGTTTCGGACACCGGCGGGGCGGATGCGGGCAGCGTGTCATGACGAACGAAGGCCTGAACCTTGGGCGCGGTGCTCATTTCAGCGCTCCTTCAGCTTGACGGCATTATTGTAGAGGTTCATCAGCCCGGCGATACTGAGCGAAATGATCAGGTAGAACAGCATCAGCAACAGGATCGCTTCGAAGCTGCGGCCGGTCTGGTTCAGCGTGATGCCGCCCAGCGTGCCGGTGATGTCCATGTAGCCGACCGCCGCGGCGAGAGAACTGTTCTTGGTCAGGTTCAGGTACTGCGAGATCAGCGGCGGAATGATCACGCGCAAGGCCTGCGGCAGGATCACCAGCCGCATGATCCGCCCCGGCCGCATCCCGAGCGCGGAGGCAGCTTCGGTCTGGCCCTTGCTGACCGCCATGATGCCCGCGCGCACGTTCTCCGCGATGAACGCGCCGGTATAGAGCGCAAGCGCAAACCACAGCCCGATGAGCGACCCGAAGATCTGGATGCCGCCCTGGAAATTGAAGCCACGCAATTCGGGGTATTCAAGCGTGATCGGGCGGCCGAGGACGAAATAAGCCAGCAATGTCGGCACGAAGAACAGCCCGATCGAGGGCCAGAATGTTTTGAGTTCTCGCCCGGTGTCGAACAGCAGCTTCACGGCGTAGCGACGCAGCGCGAAAATGCCGACGATGGAGGCGATGAACACAGCGACCACCAGAAACGAGCCCGGCTCCCAGACCGGCCGAGGGATGTAGACGCCGCGATTGGTGAAGGCGAAGGCATCCATCACCATCGATGCGGAGGGGTTTTCACCGCGGAACGCGTTGGGCGCGGGCAGCGCGTTGGACATCACCGAGAAGATGATGAGGATCCAGATCAGCACCGGCACGTTGCGGAAGATCTCCACGTAGCCGGACATCAGCTTGGCCACCAGCCAGTTCTTCGAAAGGCGCAGGATGCCGACGACGACACCGATAATGGTGGCCGTGACGCAGCCGAGGAAGGCGACCAGAAGCGTATTGAGGATGCCAACCACGGCCGCGCGCAGATGCGTGTCCGTGCTGGCGTAGGGGATCAGCTTCTGGTTGATGTCATACCCGGCCTGTTCGCCGAGAAACCCGTAGGAAATGTTCTGGCCAAGCGCCGCGAGGTTCTGCGTGGCATTCCAGGCCATCCAGCCGAACAGCAGGACAATGGCCATGAAGGCGATGATCTGGAAGGTGATCCCGCGATAGCGGGTATCGTTGACCAGCATGCTCAGCCGGAAGACTGGCTGCGACGGGTCGCTCATGGTGCTCATGTGTGGGGTCCTGTGCGCGTCGGGCGGCGGCGGCCGGCGTGGTGCGCGCGCCTTGGCAGCGCACCAGCGAAAAGGCGGCGCCCCCGGTCGGGAGGCGCCGCCGGGATCGGCTTACCGGAACGGCGGTGCGTAGAGCAGGCCGCCTTCGGTCCACTGCGCGTTCAGGCCACGCGCAAGGCCGATCGGGGTGTTCTGACCGATATGGCGTTCGAAGATCTCGCCATAGTTCCCGCCTGCGGCGATGGCGTTCTTGGCCCAGTCGGCCGACAGACCGAGCATTTCACCCAGGTTGCCTTCGCTGCCCAGCAGGCGGTTGATTTCCGGGTTGTCGGTACCGGCCGACAGTTCCTCGATGTTGGCGGAGGTCACGCCGAGTTCTTCGGCGGCGATCAGTGCGTTCAGCGTCCAGCGCACGACATCGCCCCATTCGTTGTCACCGTGGCGTACGAGCGGGCCAAGCGGCTCCTTCGAGATGATTTCGGGCAGGATGATGTGGCCTGCCGGATCCTCGAACGCGGCACGGGTCGCAGCGAGGCCGGACGCGTCGGTGGTGTAGACGTCGCACGAGCCGGCCAGATACTGCTGCTGGGCTTCCGACGCAGTGCTGATCGGCACCGGCTGGTAGCTCATGTTGTTGATGCGGAAGAAGTCGGCGAGGTTCAGTTCGGTCGTGGTGCCTGCCTGGATGCAGACCGTCGCGCCGTCCAGTTCCTTGGCCGAGCTGACGCCAAGCGCAGCCGGCACCATGAATCCCTGACCGTCGTAGTAGTTGATGCCAGTGAACTCCAGCTTGAGGTCCACGTCACGCGAGAAGGTCCACGTGGTGTTCCGTGCCAGCATGTCGATCTCGCCGGAGTTCAGCACCTCGAAACGCACCTGGTTGGTGGTCGGTGTGAAGTCGACGGCGGACGGATCGCCCAGAACCGCAGCGGCCACGGCGCGGCAGACGGCAACGTCGAAGCCCTGCCATTCGCCGTTCGCATCCTGCGACGCAAACCCGACGAGGCCGGTGCTGATCCCGCAGTTCAGCGCGCCGCGGGACGTCACGTCCTCCAGCGTCTGTGCCGCAGCCATTGTGCCAGTCACACCCGCAATCGCGAGCGCGCCAAGGAACACGGTTTTCTTCATGTTGTCATTCCCCTGATGGTCCACCTGAGTGGTTTGTGCCGCACCCGTTGACCGGGCAAGGCGTCATTGTCACACCATTCAACTATAGTGCTGCTGCAAAGTTGGGCAAAAGCGCGCAGACTCGTCAACCCTTACCGCACCGGAGAATCCCGGCACGGGTGAAAGAATCGCCGCGATTCTTCTCATGTGGCGCAAAAAAGGGCGCGTCGCAGCCCCGCGAAACCGGGGGCCGCGCACGATTTCACCAAATGCGGGTGTGGCGCGGCTCAGCCCGCCTGTCGCAGGGCGTAGAACCGGGCAGCATCGGAAAACGCGGCAGCCTTGACGGCGGCGGCCTGCGCGGCCTCTTCGTCATCGCCCCATTGTTCTGCCTGCCAGGTCTCGTCGATCCGGCTCAGCGCCCAGAGGTCTTCAATCGGCTGCTGACCGTGCAGCGCCGCGAGCCCCAGCACCAGCGAGCCGGTCAGCGCCACGAGATCGTGGAACGGCGCGAGGTCGAACGGATCGAGCGGCGTCACCCGGCGGCGCAGCGCCTCCACGCTGGCGGGCGGTTGCGGGATGAACATCACCCCCACTGCGGTGAGCAGCGGCGCGCCCAGTGTATCTTCGGCCCAGGCCAGCAGCGGATCCCAGCCCGCCGCCTGCCGCGCGACCAGTTCTTCGGGCCCGTCGGCGCGGTAACACAGAAGGTCGCTTTCACCGTAAGCGGCCAGCAGTTCCGCCACCTCGGCCCGCTGCGGCGTGACCTTGTCGATGGCGGAATTGGCGATCCGGGTCAGCGGCATGGTATTCGGGTCGATAACCCCTGTCTGGGCATCCCATTCGGCGGCGATGGCGCGGGCCAACGCGGCACCCGGCACCACCAGCGGCGCCTTGGCAGGGGTGCGCACCGCACGGCCGTCCAGCCGGATGCCGTGCCCTCCCGCTTCGGGCGCGATATCCGCCGTGGTCCAAAACCGGCGCTGTGTCCATTCGCTCATGTCGAGGTTTCCGTTTGTTTTCAGGCGTCTTCGTCGAACGGGTCGGCGGGCACGTCGGCAGCGTGCCAGTCGAAGGCGGCCCAGGTGCGTGCCATGTGATCGGGCAGCGGCGCCGTGATCAGCAACCGCGCACCGGTGACCGGGTGGGTGATGGCGATCTGGCGGGCATGGAGGTGCAGCTTGCGCGAGATTTCACCGCCCAGTTGCGCCCCCCAGCCGTCGCCGAGATTCTCCTGCCCCGAACCGCCGTACTTGCCGTCCCCGATGATCGGGTGCCCCAGTTCGGCCATGTGCGCGCGCAACTGGTGGGTGCGCCCGGTAACCGGCACGAGTGCGACCCAGGCGCAGCGCTTGGCCAGCGCGGAGAGGACGGCATAATCGGTGGTGGCGCGCTTCGCCCCTTCGGTGCCCGCTACCTCATCGGGATGCAGGCAGATCATCTTCTCGCCCTCACCCTTGGCACCATGTCCCGGCGCCTTGACCAGCCCGTAGCGCACGGTGCCCATCTGCGGATGCGGCACGCCGGCGACGGCGGCCCAATAGATCTTGCGGGTGGACCGGGCGCGGAAGGCGCGGGTCAGGTCGGTGGCCGCCGTCTGCGTGCGCGCCAGCAGCAGAACGCCCGAGGTGTCCTTGTCGAGCCGGTGCACGAGGCGCGGCTTGTCCGGCTTGCCGTCGCGCAGCGCTTCGGCCAGTCCGTCCACGTGGCGCGTCTGTCCGCTGCCGCCCTGGCTGGGCAGGCCCGGCGGCTTGTTCAGCGCAATGATATGCTCGTCGCGATAGATCACGCAGGCACGGATCAGCGCGGCGTCCGCGTCCGACACGCGCGGCGCGCGGTCCGGTTCCGGCGCGGCGGAATCGGGCAGCGGCGGGATGCGGATCTGCGCCCCCGGCCCGATGCGCGTGGCGGCCTTCACCCGACCGCCATCGACCCGGATCTCGCCCTTGCGGCACAGCTTTTCCACCCGGCCCTGGCTGACATGGGGGAAATGGCGGCGGAACCAGCGGTCGAGCCGCTGTTCGCTTTCGTCCGCGCCGACGGTGAGGGTCTGCACGCCGCTCATGCAAGCACCGCCCGCGCCGCAGCCAGCCCGGCGAACAGCGCCCCGATCGACAGCAGTACGGAGCCGAACACGTAGCCCGCCGCCTGCCCTGTCGCGCCGCGTTCCAGCAGCGTCACGGCGTCCAGCGAAAAGCTTGAGAAGGTGGTGAAACCGCCCAGCACGCCGATGGCCAGGAAAGGCGCGAAACGGGTGCCGCCAAAATGCGCCAGCGTGACCACGAGCAGCCCCATCAGGAACGATCCGGCCACGTTGCACAGTAGCGTGCCCAGCGGGAAGCCCGGCCCGAAGGCACGCATCACCGCCACCCCGGCGGCATAGCGTGCAGACGCGCCAAGCGCGCCTCCGGCGGCCACCTGTGCCACAGTCCATCCATTCATCGTCCGTTCCTTTCGCCTGCGCACAGGCTTGTCAACTCTGTCCCCGCCGCGCGCGGAGCCGTTCGAAATAGTCCAGCCGCTTGGCAAGGTCCCGTTCGAAGCCGCGTTCCACCGGCTGGTAAAAGCCCGGCCGCGCCATCGCGTCGGGAAAGTAGTTCTGACCGCTGAATCCATCCTCGGCGTCGTGGTCATAGGCATAGCCCGCACCATAGCCCTGGTCTTTCATAAGCCCGGTGGGCGCGTTCAGGATATGCTTCGGCGGCGGCGCCGACCCGGTCTGCCGCGCGGCCCTGCGCGCCGCCTTGTAGGCGACATAGCCCGCGTTCGACTTGGGTGCGAGCGCGAGATAAATCACCGCCTGCGCCAGCGCCAGTTCGCCTTCCGGGCTGCCCAGCCTTTCATAGCTTTCCCACGCATCAAGGCACACGCGCTGCGCTTGCGGGTCGGCGAGCGCGATGTCCTCCACCGCCATGCGGGTCAGGCGGCGCGCAAGGTAGCGCGGATCCTCGCCCCCTTCCAGCATCCGCGCAAACCAATAGAGCGCGGCATCAGGGTCGGACCCGCGCACCGATTTGTGCAACGCGGAGATCAGATTGTAGTGTGCGTCGCCGGACTTGTCGTACTGCGCCGCGCGCCGCGCCAGCCGCGCCGACAGTGCAGCGGTGTCGAGTGGCGCATCGACCTGCCAGCCTTGCACCGCCTCGATCAGGTTCAGCAGCGCGCGCCCATCCCCATCGGCCATGTCGATCAGCGCCTGACGCGCCTCCGGCACAAGCGGCAGCGGCGTTTCGGTCAGCGCCTCGGCCCGCGCGGCAAGGTCGGCCAGAGCGGCGGCGTCGAGCCGCGACAGCACGACGACCTGCGCCCGCGACAGAAGCGCCGCGTTCAGTTCGAACGACGGGTTCTCGGTCGTGGCGCCAACCAACACGATGGAACCGTCTTCCATATGCGGCAGGAAACTGTCCTGCTGCGCCTTGTTGAAGCGGTGGATTTCATCCACGAACAGCAGCGTACCGCTGCCTGCCTCGCGCCGTTCGGCGGCTGCCGCAAAGACCTTGCGCAGTTCGGCAACGCCCGAGAAGATCGCGCTGATCTGAACGAAATGCAGATCCGTTTCGGCCGCGAGCAGCCGCGCGATCGTTGTCTTGCCGACGCCGGGCGGACCCCAGAGTACGAGCGAGGACAGGTGCCCGGATGCCAGCATGGCGCCCAGCGGCGCGTCCGGCCCCAGCACGGCGTCCTGACCGATCACCTCGGACAGGGTCGCCGGACGCAGCCGGTCTGCCAGCGGGCGCTGGCGGCTGCCCGCCTGCGGCGGGCCCTCGGTGTTGAACAGGTCGGCCATGGGCGCAATCTACGGGGCGGATGGGACAAAAGCAAAAGGGCCGGCCCAACGGCCAGCCCTTCGGAATTGAGGCGATCCGGGGATCAATCCTCGGCGGCGGCTTCCTCGGCATCAAGCCGGGCGCGGTCGGCGGCGCCCTTTGCATCAACGTCGCGGTCCACGAATTCAATGATCGCCATCGGCGCCATGTCGCCGTAACGGAAACCGGCTTTCAGGACACGCACATAGCCGCCCTGACGATCCTTGTAGCGCGGGCCGAGCACCTCGAACAGTTTGGCGACATAAGCGTCCTGCTTCAGCTGGCTGGCGGCCAGACGGCGGGCGTGAAGGTCGCCGCGCTTGCCCAGTGTGATCAGTTTCTCGATGATCGGGCGCAGTTCCTTGGCCTTGGGCAGCGTCGTCTTGATCTGTTCGTGTTCGATCAGCGAGCCGGCCATGTTGGCCCAAAGGGCCTTGCGGTGTTCATGGGTACGGTTGAGGCGGCGGTATCCGCGTGCGTGGCGCATGGTTTTTCTCCGATATTGCCCTCTACGGGCGGTTTTGCTTTGTCCGGCAGCCGATGCGTGTCAGCCGCTCTCCTTGGGGCGGGATGCCCGGTGGTGCCGGGCCGCGCGGGGTGCGCGGCCCGAAAAGTCGTCTCAGAACTGGTCTTCGTACTTCTTGGCCAGGTCTTCGATGTTCTCCGGCGGCCAGTCCTCGACATCCATGCCGAGGTGCAGGCCCATGCCGGACAGCACTTCCTTGATCTCGTTGAGCGACTTGCGGCCGAAGTTCGGCGTGCGCAGCATTTCCGCTTCGGTTTTCTGGATCAGATCACCGATATAGACAATGTTGTCGTTCTTCAGGCAGTTTGCCGAACGGACCGACAGTTCCAGCTCGTCCACCTTCTTCAGGAGGAGCGGGTTGAACTCCAGCCCGTCATCCTCGGCCTCGCCGCGTGCGGGTTCCGGCTCGTCGAAGTTGACGAAGATCTGCAGCTGGTCCTGAAGGATGCGCGCGGCATAGGCCACGGCGTCATCTGGCGTCACGGAGCCGTCGGTTTCCAGCTTCAGCGTCAGCTTGTCGTAATCAAGCACCTGCCCCTCGCGGGTCGGCTGCACGTCATAGCTGACGCGCCGCACCGGGGAGTAGATCGCGTCGATCGGAATGAGCCCGATCGGGGCATCCTCGGGGCGGTTCTTGTCGGCCGAGACATAGCCCTTGCCGGTGTTGACCGTCAGTTCCATGAACACGTCGGCGCCATCGTCGAGATGGCAGATCACGTGATCCTTGTTCAGCACTTCGATGCCCGACGTTTCGGAGATATCGCCCGCGGTGACCAGCCCCGGCCCCTTGGCCGAAATCGAAACCCGCTTGGGTCCCTCCACGTCCATGCGCAGCGCGACGCCCTTGAGGTTCAGGACGATGTCGGTCACGTCCTCGCGGACGCCCGCGACGGACGAGAATTCGTGCAGCACGTTGTCGATCTGCACGCTGGTGATGGCAGCGCCCTGCAGCGAGGACATCAGCACCCGCCGAAGCGCGTTGCCCATCGTCAGGCCGAAGCCGCGTTCCAGCGGTTCGGCGACGACGGTGGCCTGCCGTGTCGGGTCATTGCCCGGCTTCACGACAAGCTGCGTCGGCTTGATGAGTTCCTGCCAGTTCTTCTGGATCATGCGTGTCGCCTCCATGCTCGTTTGCGGCCCATGTCCGAAGCTGCAAACACCCGAGGAAAAATGACGAAGCGGGCCGCGCCCGAAGCCGCGACCCACTTTGCGTGTCGGTCTGTCAGACGCGGCGACGCTTGGGCGGACGGCAGCCGTTATGCGCGATCGGCGTCACATCACGAATGGAGGTGATGTTGAAGCCAACGGCGGCCAGCGCGCGCAGCGCGCTTTCACGGCCCGACCCGGGGCCCTGCACTTCGACTTCCAGCGTTTTCACGCCGTGATCCTGCGCCTTGCGGCCCGCGTCTTCGGCGGCCAGCTGCGCGGCGTAGGGCGTCGACTTGCGCGAGCCCTTGAAGCCCATCGTGCCGGCGGAGGACCAGGCAATCGCGTTGCCTTGGACGTCCGAAATAAGGATCTTCGTGTTGTTGAACGTCGAGTTTACATGCGCAACGCCGGCGGCGATGTTCTTGCGTTCTTTCTTCTTGCCGGCTGTGCGGCGGGTATCGCGTGCCATTCTCTGTGCCCTCCCTTATTTCTTCTTGCCGGCAATGGCTTTTGCCGGGCCCTTGCGGGTGCGGGCATTGGTATGGGTGCGCTGACCGCGCACGGGCAGGTTGCGGCGATGACGCAGGCCGCGATAGCAGCCGAGGTCCATCAGGCGCTTGACGTTCATCTGCACTTCGCGGCGCAGGTCGCCTTCGACCGTGAAGTTCGCGTCGATATGTTCGCGGATGGCGAGCAGTTCGGCATCCGACAGCTCGTTCAGGCGACGGCTGGATTCGATCCCGGTGGCGTCACAGATGCTTTGTGCCGCCGAGGGACCGATGCCATGGATATAGGTAAGCGCGATGGGAACCCGTTTCTGGGTCGGCAGGTTGATGCCGGCAATACGTGCCAAGTCGTTCGTCCTTTCGTTGCGGTTCCGTAACCCCAGAACCTTTTTTCACAACATTGGCCGGACGCAGCCCGACCGCCGCCAATGAGATACTGTCCGATTCGAAGCCGCTACTGACTACGCAACTCAAAGGCTGCAAGACGAGCGATTCTTACCGGGAGATGTTCGCGTATTGGGATTCTCTGGGCGCGTCAAGGCGCAATTGGCGTAGGGTTACCGATGCCCTTGGGGCACGGTGTGGCTGCGGCCTTGGGCGCGGATCAATCGATCCCGCGATTACCTAGAAGCGTAGCGCGCACGCGTCGTATGGACAAGGGCGGGCGGCACTTGGCCGCCTTGCCCGGTTCAGCGGCGGGCCGGGCCGCCTTTCTTGGGACTGCGCTTCTTCCCACGCAGGTTCGACTTCTCGATCAAGCCTTCATACTGGTGCGCCAGAAGGTGACTCTGGATCTGCTGAATCGTGTCCATCGTCACCGACACCACAATCAGCACGGAGGTGCCGCCGAAGTAGAACGGGATGGCAAGCTGGTTGCGCAGGATCTCAGGGAACAGCACGACAACGGCCAAGTAGGCGGAACCAAGCACAAGCACGCGGTTGACCACGTATTCGAGATACTCCTCGGTCCGCTTGCCGGGACGGATGCCGGGAATGAAGCCGTTCTGGTTCTTCAGGTTGTCCGCCACGTCCTCGGGTTTGAAGGCCACGTTGAACGTGTAGAAATAGGTGAAGAAAACGACCATCGCCGTCATGAACAGCAGGTAAAGCGGCTGGCCTGGCCCGAAATAGGCTAGGATCGTGGACATGACCGGGCCGGTCTGCGAGTGCGAGAAGGTCGCCAGAGTGGTCGGCAGCAACAGCAGCGACGAGGCGAAGATCGCCGGGATCACGCCCGCCGGGTTCACCTTGATCGGCAGGTGCGACGAGCCGCCGTCATAGACCTTCATCCCGACTTGGCGGCGCGGATACTGAATATGGATCTTGCGCAGGCTGCGCTCCATGAACACCACGAAGATAATGGTCAGCGCCACCATCAGCAGCACGCCGATGATCACCGGCACACTGATCGCGCCGGACCGGCCCGAGGCGAAGAACTGCGCCAAGGCAGCGGGAACTTCCGCGATGATGCCAACGAAGATGATCAGCGAGATGCCGTTGCCGATGCCGCGCGCGGTGATCTGTTCGCCCAGCCACATCAGGAACATCGTACCGCCGACCAGCGTGATGACGCAGGCGATGCGGAAGAACCAGCCCGGATCCGTGGCCAGCCCGCCGGATTCAAGGCTGACGGCAAGACCGTAGGCCTGGAAGGTCGCAAGAAGCACAGTGCCGTAGCGGGTGTACTGGTTGATCTTCTTGCGGCCCTGCTCGCCTTCTTTCTTCAGTTGCTGAAGCGGCGCCCACATGGCGGCGAGAAGCTGGACGATGATCGAGGCCGAGATATACGGCATAATCCCCAGCGCGAAGATACCCATGCGGGAAATCGCGCCGCCGGTGAACATGTTCAGCACGCCGCCGATCCCGGTGGCCGCCTGGTCCATAAAGGCACGCAGTTCGTTGCCATCGATGCCCGGCACGGGGATGTAGGTGCCGACCCGGTACACGATGAGCAGCCCGAGAGTGAAAAGGATGCGCTGCTTGAGCTCGGTCGCCTTGCCGAAGGCGCCCCAGCTCATATTGGCGGCCATTTGTTCCGCAGCTGATGCCATGCGTTGTCTCTTTCATGCGAGCGCCGCCGAACCGGTTTCCGGTCGGCGGCGCTGGAAAACCTGTGCAGGATGTAAGCGGCGCGGACGCCGCGAACAACCGTTTACTCGGCAGCCGCCGCGGTTGTGACCGTCAGCGAGCCACCGGCCTTCGCCACCGCGTCCACGGCAGACTGGCTGGCGCCGGTCACGGTCAGCGTCACGGCCGAGGTCACTTCGCCCTTGGCCAGCACGCGGATGCCGTCGCGCTTGCGGCGCACGAGACCCGAGGCGACCAGCGCATCTTCGTCCACCGGCTTGGTGGCGTCGATCTTGCCGGCGTCGATGAATTTCTGGATCAGCCCGAGGTTCACAACCGCGAAAGCCTTGCGGTTCGGCTTGTTGAAGCCGCGCTTGGGAAGACGCTGATAGAGCGGCATCTGGCCGCCTTCGTAACCGCCGATCGCAACGCCCGAACGGGATTTCTGACCCTTGATACCACGGCCACCCATCTTGCCCTTGCCGGAGCCGGGACCGCGGCCGATGCGCTTGGCCTTTTTGGCCGCGCCCGCGTTGTCGCGAAGTTCGTGAAGTTTCATGTCGCTTGTCTCCTTGGCCGGACGTGCCCAACCAGCGACGGTGCGGGGCAGCCACGGCATGTGATTGATTCTGGCCCCTTGGGACCATCCGGGGCGTATAGGAGTGTTCCGCGCCGGGATCAAGGGCGTGCTGCAGCCACGCCCCCGCGGCAGAAAGGCGGCATCGACATCCGTCGGCAGCGTTGCCCCACCACCTCGGAGCGACGCGCGGCTTAGCCCTGCTACACCTCGCTGCGGGTCCGGTGTGCCTTGCGGCGGCGCGACGCAAGTCCGAGGCCGCCCAGCCCGGTCGCCAACAGCACAACTCCCGCAGGAAGCGGGACCGGCGCATCCACCGAAGAGGCGACATTGATCGAGAAGCTGTAACCGTGCTGGCCCAGGTTGCCCGAGGGAACGATGGAGAACGCATAGACACCTGCGCCAAGCACACCTAGCGACGCGAAAACATCTGTCGTTGCGCCGATGGAGAACCCTCCGCTCCCGAGGAAGGTGTAACAGCACCCTCCGCCATCGCCGTAAAGCGCGCCGCCGACATTCCCCGACACATCAGTGATATCGACCGAGAAATTTCCGGCCACGGAGAAGGTCACGACATCGAATTCATCCGGGCCGTCATCGACCGGACCGCCAAGCGTCCCTGCGTCGATCGTTCCGATCACGGTCGACACACCGGCCGGAAGCAAACCAAGATCCACATTGGCTGCCGATCCGATGGCACCGAGAATTCCGGGCAAGTCCCCGTCCGTGGCTTCGTCATGGACGGTGGTGGCCTGCGCTGCTCCGGCGACAAGGCAAAGATAAAGGGCCGCTGTGGCAAGATTTTTCATGATTTCTCCCGGGACATTCGTTAACCTTTCGTTAACATTATACCGATCGCATCCACCGGGAAAGCGTTTTCCCAACCTGTTTGTTCGCCAACCAGCCGCCGGGCAGTGTCACCGGAAGCCGTTGGCCAGTAGCGTCCTCCACGCAGCGCGCCTGACCAGCGCCCCGCAGCCTCGGCATCACCGATGTCTCCGGGTTTTGGCGCAGTAGGCGGCGCTGAACCGGCCGACACGGGATTTGACTCGATTTTCGCCGAACCGGCCGCCGCAGGGTTTGGCCCGCTGACGGGCCTTGGCGCGATAGTCAGGCGCGCGGCGAAACCGGGCTTCGCCTCTCGCCAGACCGAGTGCGGGGCGGCGGACAACAAAAAAGCGCCCCGAAGGGCGCTTTTCCTGTCGAATGGCGCGGGCGGTTCAGCCGCGCTCTTCGATGATTTCCACGAGATGCGGAATCGAATTGACCATACCGCGCACCGAGGGGGTATCCTCGAGCTCGCGGGTCTTGTGCATCTTGTTCAGCCCGAGGCCCACCAGCGTAGCGCGCTGCTTGGCGGGGCGGCGGATCGGCGAGCCGATCTGCTTGACGACGATTGTCTTGGCCATCTGTCAGGTCCCCTTATGCGCCAGCGTCTTCGGCGACCTGGCTTTGCTCTGCCGGGGCGTCGTCACGCTTGGGAAGGATGTCGGCCACCTTCTTGCCGCGACGCTGCGCGACCATCCGGGGGCTGGACTCATTGCGCAGACCGTCAAGGGTCGCGCGGATCATGTTGTACGGGTTCTGCGAGCCCTGCGACTTCGCCACAACGTCCTGAACGCCCAGCATCTCGAACACGGCGCGCATCGGACCGCCAGCGATGATGCCCGTCCCCTGCGGCGCGGTGCGCATGATGACTTTACCAGCGCCGTGACGGCCGTAGACGTCATGGTGCAGCGTGCGGCCTTCGCGCAGCGGCACGCGGATCAGGTTGCGGCGTGCCTGTTCGGTTGCCTTCCGGATCGCCTCGGGGACTTCCTTGGCCTTACCCTTGCCGAAGCCGACGCGGCCCTTCTGGTCGCCCACCACGACGAGCGCAGCAAAGCCGAAACGCTTGCCGCCCTTCACCGTCTTGGAAACGCGATTGATCGCCACAAGGCGGTCGGCGAATTCCGGGTTCTCGTCGCGGTCGCGACCACCACCCCGGCGGTTGTCATCTCTTGCCATGCGGCATCCTTTCATCGTGGCGCTCAGCGCCGGTCCGTTTCGATCGCAGTGGGCGATGCGCCGCATTCCGACGCCGCCCCCCGATCATCGAGACAGCCCCAAGCAGGGGCTGCCTGCGCGGTCTTCAGATCAGAACTTCAGGCCGCCTTCGCGGGCAGCGTCGGCCAGGGCCTTCACCTTGCCGTGGAACAGGAAGCCGCCACGGTCGAAATAGCACGCTTCGATGCCTTTCGCCTTGGCGCGTTCCGCGATCGCCGCACCGATCTTGGCGGCGGCATCGACGTTGTTCTTGCCAACGACGCCCAGATCCTTCTCGAGCGAGGACGCGGACACAAGCGTCACGCCATTCACATCGTCGATCAGCTGGACGCTGATGTTCTTGTTGGAGCGGTGAACCGACAGGCGCGGACGCCCGTCAGCCATTTTCCGCAGCTTGTTCCGGACGCGCAGACGGCGCTTGAGGAACAGATCACGTTTACTGTTTGCCATTTGCCCGTCCTTACTTCTTCTTGCCTTCCTTACGGAAGATGAACTCGCCCTTGTACTTGATCCCCTTGCCCTTGTACGGCTCGGGAGCACGCCATTCGCGGATGTTGGCCGCAACTTGGCCGACGAGTTGCTGATCGGATCCCTCGATCACGATCTCGGTCTGCTTGGGGCAGGTTACCGTGACTCCGGAGGGAACCTGAAAATCCACGTCGTGGCTGTAGCCAAGCGCCAGCTTCAGGGTGTTGCCCTGCATCTGAGCCCGGTAGCCCACGCCGGTGATTTCCAGCTCTTTCTTGAAGCCTTCGGTCACGCCCTGAACGAGGTTCGCAACCATCGTGCGGGACATGCCCCACTGCTGAAGCGCCTTCTTGGACTTGCCGCGCGGCGTGACGGTGATGGCATTGTCTTCCATCGCCAGGGTCACGTCATCCGTCGCGGTGAAGCTGCGGGTGCCCTTGGGCCCCTTCACTTCGACCATCTGGCCCGACACCGTGGCCGACACACCCGAAGGCAGATCGACGGGTCTTTTACCAATACGAGACATTGCCGGACCTCCTTAGAATACGGTGCAGAGCACTTCGCCGCCGACATTGGCGGTTCGTGCGGCTGCATCCGACATCACGCCCTTGGGCGTGGAGACGATGGAAACGCCGAGGCCCTGACGGACCTGCGGAAGCTCGGTGCTGCCCTTGTAGACGCGGCGACCGGGGGTCGAAACGCGCTGCAGCTCGCGGATCACGGGGGTTCCGTCGAAATACTTGAGGCTGATGACGAGGGTCGCGTGACCCTGCTTGTCAAAGCTCTTCTCGTACCCGCGAATGTAGCCTTCGTCGGCCAACACATCGAGAACCCAGGCCCGCAGCTTGGACGCCGGGGTCGAAACCGTGGACTTGCCACGCATCTGCGCGTTGCGGATGCGGGTCAGCATATCACCCAGAGGATCGTTCATATCCTGACCTCCCTCACCAGCTCGATTTCACAAGACCGGGGATCTGGCCGTTCGAGCCAAGCTCCCGCAGCGCGATCCGGGACACCTTAAGCTTGCGGTAATACGCATGCGGGCGGCCGGTCAGCTGGCAGCGGTTGTGAAGACGCGTCGCGGACGAGTTCCGCGGCAGTTTGGCCAGCTTCAGACGCGCCTTGAAACGCTCTTCCATCGGCCGGGATTCATCGTTCGCGACATCCTTCAGCGCGGCCCGCTTGGTGGCATACTTGTCCACCAGCGCCTGGCGCTTCTTTTCGCGTTCGATCATTGCTTTCTTAGCCATGTCGTACCTCTCCCGCGGCTCAGCTGTTGAAGGGCATGTTGAAATGCTTCAACAGCGCCTTGGCTTCCGCGTCGGTCGGCGCGGTGGTGCAGATGATGATGTCCAGTCCACGCACTTCGTCCACCTTGTCGTATTCGATCTCGGGGAAGACGATATGCTCCTTCAGACCCATGGCGTAGTTGCCACGGCCATCGAAGGACTTGCCGTTCACGCCGCGGAAGTCGCGGACGCGCGGCAGCGCGACAGTCACCAGACGGTCGAGGAAGTCGTACATGCGTGCGGCGCGCAGGGTCACCTTGGTGCCCAGCGGCATGTCTTCACGAACACGGAAACCGGCGACCGATTTCTTGGCGCGCGTGGTGACAGCGTGCTGACCGGCGATCTTCGTCAGGTCTTCCTGTGCGAATTTCACCTTTTTGGTGTCCTGAACGGCCTTGCCGACACCCATGTTCAACACGATCTTGTCGAGCCGGGGAATCTGCATGTCGTTCTTGTAGCCGAATTCTTCGCGCATCTTTGCCTTGATCTCGGCATCGTAGAGCGCGCGCAGACGCGGGGTGTAGTCGGTGGTGTCGAGCATCAGACAGCCTCCCCGGTGGATTTGGCGAAGCGCACTTTCTTGCCGTCCTCGAAACGGAAGCCGACGCGGGTCGGTTTGCCGTTGGCGTCGAGAAGCGCGAGGTTGCTCAGGTCGATCGGCATCGCCTTGGGGATGCGGCCGCCCTGGCTGTTCTGGGACTGGCGGGTGTGGCGGATGGCGATGTTGATGCCTTCCACGACAGCCTTGCCGGCCTTGGGATCGACGGACGTGATCTCGCCGTCCCGGCCGGCGTCCTTGCCCGCGAGAACACGGACCTTGTCACCCTTGCGGAGTTTCGCGGCCATCACAGCACCTCCGGAGCAAGCGAGATGATCTTCATGAAGTTCTTCGCGCGCAGTTCGCGCACCACCGGCCCGAAGATACGGGTGCCGATCGGCTCGCCGTTGTTGTTCAGGATGACGGCTGCGTTGCGGTCGAAGCGGATGGCGGTGCCATCTTCGCGGCGCACTTCCTTGGCTGTGCGCACGACGACGGCCTTGCGCACGTCGCCCTTCTTGACGCGTCCGCGCGGGATTGCTTCCTTCACGGAGACGACAATGATGTCGCCCACGGAAGCATAGCGCCGCTTGGACCCGCCCAGAACCTTGATGCACTGAACCCGGCGTGCGCCGGAGTTGTCAGCGACATCCAGATTGGTCTGCATCTGGATCATGTGGTTTCTCCCGACCTTTGGGGAGGCATCTTGCCTTCTCCCCCAGGGTTTCGATCAAACCGGAAAGCAACGACCTCAGGCGGTCAGTACTTCCCAGCGTTTCGTCTTCGATCGCGGCGCGCATTCGATGATGCGTACAGCGTCGCCTTCCTTGAACACGTTGCCCTCGTCATGGGCCCGGTATTTCTTGGACTTACGGATCGTCTTCTTCAGAACCGGGTGCGTGAAGCGGCGTTCCACCGACACAGTCACGGTCTGATCGTTCTTGGCAGAGGTCACGGTGCCGGACAGGATGCGTTTGGGCATGGATCAGGCCTCCGTGCTGGCAGCGGCAGCTGCCTTTTCGTTCAGGATCGTCTTGACGCGCGCGACGTCACGGCGGACGAGACGCATGCGCGAGGTGTTTTCCATCTGGCCAGTCGCCTGCTGGAAGCGCAGGTTGAACGCCTCCTTCTTGAGGCTTGCAAGCTGGTCGCGCAGCTCGTCCGGCGTCTTGTCTCTCAGGTCTTTGGCGTCCATCGCCTTTTCCTTTTCGTTCAACGTCACCGGTAGGCCCCTTGTGCGCATGCGCCGGGTCACCCTGATTCCGGTGGAGGTCGTGGATGAGCGGCCCGCATACTGCCCCTGCGCCGCCATGGCAACCCCTTATCGGGAAAGGCGGGGCGCGCAGCGCGTTTGACGCAGAGATGCACCGCCGAAACTGCGCGAAAACAGGGCGGTCAGGCCCAGCCGTAGTTGAAGGAGACGCTGATGCGATCCTGCTCGGCCATGTTCATCGGCACCTCATGGCGCAGCCAGCTTTCCCACAGCAGCACTTCGCCGACCTCCGGGCGCAGGTATACGAAGCTGCGCAGCGGCTCGGGCGCGTCCTTGCGGCGCGATGGCGCCGCCATCATCATTTGGAGGCGCGGGTCCTCCAGCTTGAGCGCACTGGTGCCCTCGGGCATGGCGACGTAGGTCGTGCCGCTGATCACGCTGTGCGGATGGATGTGGGAGCCATGCACACCCCCCTCGGGAAGGATGTTGATCCAGATATCCTCAAGCTTGAGGGGCCGACCATCGAGATCGAAGGCCAGTTCCTCGGCGAAGGCGGCGACATGACGGTCCAGCACGTCCACAAGATCCTTGAAGATCGGGAACCGCCAGGGAAGATCGGTCAGCGACGCATAGCTGGTATAGCCGGGATAATCGTTCGCCTCGCACCAATCCTGTCCGGCCTCGTCATCATCCGCAATGAGCAGGCAGGACGTTTCGAGTTCGGAGGCGCTGACCGCCGGTCCGAATTCCGAAAGAGCGGCGCGGTAAAGCTTCGTGACGAACAGGGACCGGATATCTGACATGGCTGCGGGATAACGGGACCACATGGCCATGTCGAGGTGTAACCACAGCGGTCCAGAGAAACCTGTGTTGCACGTTATTCGCGTGAGTGGCGTCAGTCGGCGCTGACACCCAGAATGACGGTCGGAGGCGCGGTAACTCCGGCATCCTGCATTGCCGCTTTCAATTCCGGCGACGCGAACAGCGCTTGCGCCCCCTCGAGCGTTTCGAACTCGTGGATCAGAACGACCATGTTGGGATCACCCGGAGCGCGAAAAACCTTCTGACTGATCAGACCTGCCGCGTCGCGCATGGGCTTAACCTCGTCATAGAGCGCGCGCCATTTCGGGTAGTCCGCGACCGGATGCGAGATGATGGCAACGACCGGTCCCTTCTCCTGGGCGAGCAAAGGCGGAGTGGACAAGATCAGGGCAACGGCGACTGTCAACGTCAGTCGTGCAAGAATGGTCATGTTTTGAGGGCTTTCGTGATATGGCGTCCGGGATTGCCGTTCGCACGGCGACAGACGCGGGCCGCTAATCGCCCCAGGATACGCAGCAGGGTTGCCGCTGTCTGAAACAGTTGCACGGAAGCGATGACGAAACAACCGCGTGGCATGGCATATCGTTTTCGCGACGAAGTTCGTCACCTGTCGCAAACCGCGCCTTCGGGCGACAGGCATTGCAGGCACGCCACCTCCGATCATCGGGCTGAGCGCGTTTGGAGCAAGACCAACAAGACCCGTCAAAGCGACCCTCGGATCACAAAACGAAAGACCCCGCCGGTTTGGCGGGGTCTGTGTTCTTTTGCTTTTGCGGAGACTTACCAGTCTTCGCGGACCACGACGCGGGTCTTGATCGGCAGCTTCATCGCGGCAAGGCGCAGCGCCTCGCGGGCGATGGGTTCTGCCACGCCATCAAGTTCGAACATGATACGGCCCGGCTTGACCTTGGCCGCCCAGAAGTCGACCGAACCCTTACCTTTACCCATCCGGACTTCGGTGGGCTTGGAGGTGACGGCCACGTCGGGGAAGATCCGGATCCAGACCCGGCCCTGACGCTTCATGTGGCGGGTCATCGCGCGGCGGGCCGCTTCGATCTGGCGCGCGGTGATGCGCTCCGGCTCGGTGGCCTTCAGACCGAAGGTGCCGAATGCCAGGTCAGATCCGCCCTTCGCGAGGCCGTGAATGCGGCCTTTGTGCTGCTTGCGGAACTTCGTGCGTTTGGGTTGAAGCATTGCAGTCTCTCCTTACCGGTCGCCGCGGCGGTTGCCGCCTGCGCCGCGCGGTGCGGGACCATCCTGAAGCTCCTGCGCCTTGCGGTCACGCGCGGCGGGATCGTGCTCCATGATCTCACCCTTGAAGATCCAGACCTTGATCCCGATGATGCCATAGGGGGTCGTGGCTTCGACGAAACCGTAATCGATGTCGGCGCGCAGCGTGTGCAGCGGCACACGACCTTCGCGATACCATTCGGTCCGTGCGATTTCAGCCCCGCCCAGACGGCCGGCCACGTTGAGCCGGATGCCGAGCGCGCCCATGCGCATGGAGTTCTGAACAGCGCGCTTCATCGCGCGGCGGAAGGATACCCGGCGCTCCAGCTGCTGGGCCACGTTCTCGGCAACGAGACGCGCGTCCAGTTCCGGCTTGCGGACTTCCACGATGTTCAGGTGCACTTCACTGGCCGTCATCGACGCAAGCTTCTTGCGCAGGACTTCGATGTCCGCGCCCTTCTTGCCGATGATGACGCCGGGGCGCGCGGTATGAATCGTTACGCGGCACTTCTTGTGCGGACGCTCAATGATCACGCGGCTGACGCCGGCCTGCTTGCACTCTTCATGGATGAAGTCGCGGATCTTGAGGTCTTCCAGAAGAAGATTCCCGTAATCCTTGGTATCGGCGTACCAGCGGCTGTCCCAGGTCCGGTTGACCTGAAGCCGCATGCCGACGGGGTTGACCTTGTTACCCATTAGGCTTGCTCCTCGATCTGACGGACCTTGATGGTGAGCTCCGAGAACGGCTTGATGATCTTGCCGAAGCGGCCACGCGCACGCGGGCGACCGCGCTTGAGCGTGAGGTTCTTGCCGACATAGGCCTCGGCCACGACAAGCTCGTCCACGTCAAGGTTGTGGTTGTTCTCGGCGTTGGCGATGGCCGACTGAAGGCACTTCTTCACGTCGTCCGAGATGCGCTTGTTCGAGAAGGTCAAGTCGGCGAGCGCCTTGTCGACCTTCTTGCCGCGGATCATCTGCGCCACGAGGTTCAGTTTCTGCGGGCTGGTCCGAAGCATGCGCAGCTTTGCCATCGCTTCGTTTTCAGCCACGCGGCGGGGGTTCTTTTCCTTGCCCATGACTTACTTCCGTTTCGCTTTCTTGTCCGCCGCGTGACCGTAGTAGGTCCGGGTCGGAGAGTATTCACCGAACTTCTGGCCGATCATCTCCTCGGTCACGGCGACCGGGATATGCTTCTTGCCGTTGTACACACCGAAGGTCAGACCCACGAACTGCGGCAGGATGGTGGAGCGCCGCGACCAGATCTTGATGACTTCATTCTTGCCCGACTCGCGGGTCTTCTCGGCCTTCTTCAGCACGTAGCTGTCGACGAAAGGCCCTTTCCAGACGGAACGTCCCATGACTTAGCGGCCCTTCTTCTTGGCGTGACGCGAGCGGATGATCAGCTTCTGCGACGCCTTGTTCTTGTCTCGGGTGCGCGCACCCTTGGTCGGCTTGCCCCAGGGCGTGACCGGGTGACGGCCACCCGAAGTCCGGCCCTCGCCACCGCCGTGCGGGTGGTCGATCGGGTTCATGACGACACCGCGGACCGACGGACGCTTGCCCTGGTGGCGGCTGCGACCGGCCTTGCCGAAGTTCTGGTTGGAGTTGTCAGGGTTCGACACGGCACCGACGGTGGCCATGCATTCCTGGCGCACAAGGCGCAGCTCGCCCGACGACAGACGAATCTGTGCATAGCCGCCATCGCGGCCAACGAACTGGGCGTATGTACCCGCGGCGCGGGCCATCTGGCCGCCCTTGCCGGGCTTCAGTTCGATGTTGTGCACGATCGTGCCGATCGGCATCCCCGAGAACGGCATCGCGTTACCCGGCTTGATGTCGACCTTCGCGCCCGCGATGATCTTGTCACCTACTGCAAGGCGCTGCGGCGCCAGGATATAGGTTTGCTCGCCGTCCTCGTACTGGATCAGAGCGATAAACGCTGTCCGGTTCGGGTCGTATTCGATCCGCGCGACGACCGCCGACATGTCGAACTTGGTGCGCTTGAAATCCACGATCCGGTAGAGACGCTTCGCCCCGCCGCCGCGGCGGCGTGATGTGATCCGTCCGGTGTTGTTCCGGCCGCCCGACTTGGTCAGACCCTCGGTGAGGGATTTGACCGGGCGCCCTTTCCAGAGCTCCGAACGGTCGATCAGAACCAGCCCGCGCTGGCCAGGCGTCGTCGGTTTGTACGACTTGAGTGCCATGCTTTCTGTCTTCCGTTGTTGATGCCCGTTGCCGGGCGGTCTTGCGAAAAATCACGGCCCCGGACGCATCCGGGGCCGAAAGATGCTGCGGGCTATCAGAGGCCCGTGGTCACGTCAATCGTGTTGCCCTCTTCGAGCGTCACATACGCTTTCTTGACGTCACGCCGCTTGCCCAGCATGCCACGGAAGCGCTTTACCTTGCCTTTGGTGACGGTCGTGTTGACCGCCTTCACCTTGACATTGAAAAGCGATTCCACCGCTTCCTTGATCTGCGGCTTGTTGGCCCCGATCGCGACTTCGAAAACGACGGCATTGGCTTCGGACGCCATGGTCGCCTTCTCGGTGATGATCGGTTTGCGGATCACGTCGTAGTGTTCTGCTTTGGTGCTCATTTCAGGCGCGCCTCCAGCGCTTCGACACCCGCTTTCGTGATCACCAGGGTGTCACGCTTGAGGATGTCATAGACATTGGCCCCGATGGACGGCAGCACGTCGAGCCCGTCGATGTTCGCCGCGGCCTGCGCGAAATTCGCGTTCACCTCGGCGCCATCGATGACCAGTGCGCGCTTCCAGCCCAGCTTCTTGACCGCCTGCGCGAGCGACTTGGTCTTGCCGTCGGCAAGTGCAGCGTCTTCCAGAACCACGAGGTTGCCGGCTTGCGCCTTTGCACTCAGCGCGTGCTTCAGGCCCAGCTTGCGGAACTTCTTGGTCAGGTCGTGCGCGTGGCTGCGCGGAGTCGGGCCCTTGTAGATACCCCCCTTGCGGAAGATCGGTGCGTTCCGGTCACCGTGACGTGCGCCACCGGTACCCTTCTGGCGATAGATCTTCTTGGTGGAGTAGCTGGTCTCCGACCGGGTCTTGACCTTGTGCGTGCCGGCCTGTGCCTTGTTGCGCTGCCAGCGCACGACGCGGTGCAGGATGTCCGCACGCGGCTCCAGACCGAACACGTCGTCGCCCAGATCGACCGTTCCGGCGGCTTCGCCGTCCAGTTTGATCACATCGAGTTTCATGCCTCGTCGTCCTTCTTGTCGGCGGCGATGTCAGCCTCGGCTTCCTTCAGCGCGGCTTCCTCGGCGGCGGCGGCTTCCTCGGCGGCGGCCTTCGCTGCGGCTTCCTCCTCGGCGGCAGCCTGTGCTGCGGCTTCCTCGGCCAGACGCTTCGCTTCCTCGGCGGCAGACTTCAGCGCGGCGGGCATGATCGCGTTCTCGGGGAAGGGTTTCTTCACCGCGTCCTTGATCGTGACCCAGCCACCCTTGGAACCCGGAACCGCGCCCTTGACCATGATCAGGCCACGGTCGGCATCGGTGCGGACAACCTGCAGGTTCTGCGTGGTCACGCGGGCGGCGCCCATGTGACCGGCCATCTTCTTGCCCTTGAACACCTTGCCCGGATCCTGACACTGGCCGGTCGAGCCGTGCGCGCGGTGGCTGATCGACACACCGTGGCTGGCCCGCAGACCGCCGAAGTTGTGCCGCTTCATCGCACCGGCGAAGCCTTTACCGATCGAGGTGCCGGACACGTCGACGAACTGACCCGCAAAATAATGGTCAGCGGTGATTTCCTCACCCACATCGATCAGGTTCTCGGGCGCCACGCGGAATTCGACCAGCTTGCGCTTGGGCGCAACGTTGGCGACCGCGAAATGCCCGCGCATCGGCTTGCTGACACGCTTTGCCTTGGCATTGCCCGCGCCCAGTTGGACGGCGGTGTAGCCATCCGTCTCGGCAGTGCGCTTGCCGACGACCTGCAAGTTGTCGAGCTGAAGCACGGTCACCGGGACCTGCTTGCCGTCTTCCATGAACAGGCGGGTCATCCCCACCTTCTTTGCGATTACTCCAGAGCGCAACATCTCGGGTGCCCTCCTCAAACCTTGATCTCGACATCGACACCGGCAGCCAGGTCGAGCTTCATCAGCGCGTCCACGGTCTGCGGCGTCGGGTCGACGATGTCGAGCAAACGCTTGTGCGTGCGGATCTCGAACTGGTCACGCGACTTCTTGTTCACGTGGGGTCCGCGCAGCACGGTGAATTTTTCGATCTTGTTCGGCAGCGGGATGGGCCCGCGCACCTGTGCGCCCGTCCGCTTGGCCGTATTGACGATCTCTTGGGTACTGGCGTCCAGAACCCGATAGTCAAACGCCTTCAGCCGGATGCGAATATTTTGGCTTTGCATTGTCGTGTCGCCTTTCGCGGCATGGAAAAGAGAGGTGGAGCGCCCAGTATCGGGCGCCCCACTTGCATTCCCGAAGGTCTGTTCAGTCGAGGATTTTCGACACCACGCCGGCGCCGACGGTGCGGCCGCCTTCGCGGATGGCGAAGCGGAGCTTTTCTTCCATCGCGATCGGCGCGATCAGTTCCACCTGGAACGACACGTTGTCGCCCGGCATCACCATCTCGGTCCCCTCGGCCAGCGTCACCGTCCCGGTCACGTCCGTCGTGCGGAAGTAGAACTGCGGGCGGTAGTTCGCGAAGAACGGCGTGTGACGGCCGCCCTCTTCCTTCGTCAGGATGTAGGCCTCGGCCTCGAACTTCGCGTGCGGCTTCACCGAGCCGGGCTTGCACAGGACCTGCCCGCGCTCCACGCCCTCACGGTCCACACCGCGCAGCAGCGCGCCGATGTTGTCGCCCGCCTCGCCGCGATCCAGCAGCTTGCGGAACATCTCGACGCCCGTGCAGGTCGTCTTCTTTGTGTCGCGGATGCCCACGATCTCGATCTCGTCGCCCACGTTGATCACGCCGCGCTCCACGCGGCCGGTCACCACCGTACCACGGCCGGAAATCGAGAACACGTCCTCGATCGGCATCAGGAACGGCTGGTCGATCGGGCGCTCCGGCGTCGGGATGTACTCGTCCACGGCCGCCATCAGTTCGCGGATCTTGTCCTCGCCGATCGCGTTGTCACGGCCTTCCATCGCCGCCAGCGCAGAGCCCGCGATGATCGGAATGTCGTCGCCCGGGAAGTCGTAATCCGACAGAAGCTCGCGCACTTCCATCTCGACGAGCTCCAGAAGCTCCTCGTCGTCCACCTGGTCGACCTTGTTCAGGAACACCACAAGCGCCGGAACGCCGACCTGGCGCGCCAGGAGGATGTGCTCGCGGGTCTGCGGCATCGGGCCGTCCGCCGCGTTCACCACCAGAATACCGCCGTCCATCTGCGCCGCGCCCGTGATCATGTTCTTCACGTAGTCGGCGTGGCCGGGGCAGTCCACATGCGCGTAGTGCCGGTTCTCGGTCTCGTATTCAACGTGCGCCGTCGAGATCGTGATCCCGCGCGCCTTCTCCTCCGGCGCGCCGTCGATCTGGTCGTATGCACGGAATTCGCCGAAATACTTCGTGATCGCCGCCGTCAGCGTCGTCTTGCCGTGGTCAACATGGCCGATCGTGCCGATGTTCACGTGCGGCTTGTTCCGTTCAAACTTTGCCTTTGCCAT
>NZ_QGKU01000043.1 GCF_003172915.1 Meridianimarinicoccus roseus | reverse complement strand
CTGCCCCCTGAAAACTGGACCGTTTGAAGCTGGAGTTTTCGGCTAATCTTTCCTGGCTGGGAGAGGAGCGGAAACGCATGAAGGCATCGAAGTTCACGGAGGCGCAGAAGGCGTTCATCCTGAAGCAGGGGGAGCAGGGAACGCCGGTCGCGGAGATCTGTCGCAAGGCGGGGATCAGCCAGGCGACCTATTTCAATTGGAAGAAGAAATATGGCGGGTTGCTGCCAGACGAGATGCGCCGGCTGAAGGCGCTTGAGGACGAGAACACACGGCTGAAGAAGATCGTCGCCGATCTGACCCTCGATCGGGAGATGTTGCAGGACGTGATCCGCCGAAAGCTCTGAAGCCTGGGCGTCTGCGAGAGATCGTGACCGGGATGTGCGTCGACTGGGGCGTGTCGATCCGGAAGGCCTGTGGGGCCATCTGCCTTGACACGTCCAGCTACCACTACAAGTCCCGGCGGACGCATCAGGCTGCCGTCGAAAGGCGGATCAGGGAGATCTGCGAGACGCGTGTGCGGTATGGCTATCGCCGTGTGCATGTCTTGCTTCGGCGAGAAGGTTGGATCATCAACATGAAGAAGACGCGCAGGATTTACAACGAATTGGGGCTTCAGCTGCGGAACAAGCACCCGAAACGCCGGGTGAAAGCGAAGCTGCGCGAGGACCGCCAGGAAGCGGTCGGCCCGAACGATGTCTGGGCGATGGACTTCGTTCACGACCAACTCGCCATGGGCAAGAAGCTCCGCATCCTGACCGTGGTGGACACCCATTCCCGGCTCTGTCCAGCGGCTGATGCCCGCTTCGCCTACCGCGGCGAAGACGTCGTGCAAACACTGGAGAAGGTCTGCGCCAAGATCGGCTACCCGAAGACCATTCGGGTCGATAATGGCAGCGAGTTCATCTCCCGTGACCTCGACCTCTGGGCCTATGCCAACGACGTCACGTTGGACTTCTCGCGACCGGGAAAACCGACCGACAACGGGTTCATCGAGGCGTTCAATTCGAAGCTCCGCGCGGAATGCCTGAACGCGCACTGGTTCATGAGCCTTGCCGACGCCCGCGAAAAGCTGGAAGATTGGCGTAGACACTACAACGAAGACCGACCTCACAGCGCGATCGGATACAACATCCCGATGGCCATGCATTATCCCGATGGCGTCACCAGCCCGTCATCGTGAGACAGCCGGAAAAATCCAGCTTCCGGCGGTCCAAGGTCGGGGAGCAGTGCACAAACCCGCAGACTCTTGTTATGAACGAGGGACCCAAGGGGGGCAGGTCAGCTTCAAAAAAAGCGCGCTTCAGATATCCTTCATCAACCTCAGGGCATCGTAGATCGCGGCGTGCGTGTTGCGCGCGCTGACTGCATCGCCGATGCGATAGAGTGCAAAGGCACCGTCAGGATTGCGAGTGACGTCCTGCGACCGCCCGTCGATCAGCGCATCGTAATCGACCGCCCCCCCGTTCGACGACATCGGTTTCAGCTCGAAATACAGATCATCCATCGGCATTGTGCCGTAGTTCACAACCACCTGATCACAGGAAAATTCCGTTCTCAGGTCGCTGTAGTCCGTGCCGATCACGGCCTTGAGCCGATTGCCGTCACGCTGCACGTCCAGCAGGCGGCGGGTGACGGTAAAGGTCACGTCCTTGTCCTGGAGCGCCCGCATGTACGGCACGAGGTTCATCGCCATTATCTCTGGCGCGACTGTTCGGTCTGGGGTCATAACTTCGACAGTGCTGCCCGCGTTGGCTGCAATTTCGGCGGCCATGACACCAGGGTGATCGCCGCTTTCGTCATAGATCAGAACGTTTTGGCCCGGCTTCACGTCGCCTGCGATGATGTCCCATGCAGTAACGACGAGGTCCAGTTCCTTGCCGCTTTCGAACAGCTCGACATTGGGCAGACCGCCAGTGGCGACGATCACCACATCCGGGCTCAACGCGGTGACATCGTCTGCCTCGGCCCAGCTGTTGAAGCGAAACTCGACATCGCGCGCGGCGCATTGCGCCATGCGCCAATCGATGATGGAGATCATCTCGCGGCGGCGCGGGTTCCGTGCTGTCAGGCGGATCTGGCCGCCCGGATCGGGCTGCGCCTCAAAGACAGTCACGTCGTGGCCGCGTTCGGCAGCGACCCGCGCCGCCTCGAGCCCCGCGGGACCCGCGCCCACGATCACCACCCTCTTGCGGTTCGCCGCGGCTTCGATGGCATGTGGCATGGTCAATTCGCGGCCCGTCGCGGCGTTGTGAATGCACAGCGCGTCACCGGCCTGGTAGATGCGGTCTAGGCAGTAGGTCGCGCCGACGCAGGGGCGGATGTCGTCTTCGCGCCCCTCCATGATCTTCTTAACGATATGCGGGTCGGCCATGTGCGCACGGGTCATGCCAACCATGTCCAGAAGTCCGGCTGCGACCGCATGGCGCGCGGTGGCCACGTCCGGGATCTTTGCAGCGTGGAATGTCGGCATGCCGGTGGCCTTCTTGACCTCGCCCGCGAAATCGAGATGCGGCGCGTTCTTCATGCCCTGGATCGGGATCAGGTCGGTCATGGCCGGGTCGGTGTGGATACGCCCGCGCACCACGTTGAGGAAATCCACCATGCCAGTATCCGCAAGCCGTTTGGAAATTTCGATGCCTTCCTCCGCGGTAATGCCCCCGGCCTCTGCCTCGTCCGCCGTGTAGCGCAGGCCGACGATGAAGTCGTCGCCGACGCGGTTGCGGATACCGCCCAGCACGTCCATCAGCAGTTGCATCCGTGTGTCCAGCGTCTTGCCGCCATAGGGACCATCAAGATCATTGGTCAATGGCGACCAGAACTGATCCAGCAGGTGACCGTAAACCTGCAATTCGATCCCGTCCATGCCGCCTGCCTTCATGCGCTCGGTGGCATCGGCGAAATCAGCGATGATACGCTCGATATCCCAATCCTCGGCGCGCTTGGGGAAGGCCCGGTGCGCCGGTTCGCGATGCTTGGAGGAGGAGACAGACGGCAGCCAGGACCCCTTGTTCCAGCTGGTGCGACGGCCGAGATGGGTCAGCTGGATCATCACCGCGCAGCCGTGATCGTGGCACGCATCGGTCAACTGGCGGATCCACGGCACCACCTCATCCTTGTAGGCGAGGATGTTGTTGAACACCGGGGGGCTGTCCCTGGACACGGCCGCAGACCCCGCCGTCATTGCCAGCGCCACACCCGCCTTGGCGCGCTCCGCGTGATACGCGGCGTAGCGTTCTTTGGGCATCCCGTCCTCCGGGTAGGCCGGTTCGTGGCTGGTGGTCATGATACGGTTGCGCAGGGTCAGGTGCTTTAGCCGGTAAGGCTGCAACAAGGGATCTTTGGACATGGGCTGGCTCCGTTTCATTGTCAGAACGATTCCAGAAATGTTCACTGCTGTCAATTTAATGTTCATCGGTGATGATTTTCTTGCTGAAATCGACGCGAGGCTTTAGGGTGTCAACATGCAGACGAAGACCGAAAAGAACGAAAAAACAGGGGGATGGCGCGGGTCGCGCGAAGTCTGGCTTGAAGCGGCGCGCGAGGCTTTCGTTACGTCCGGGCTTGACGCTGTGAAGATCCAGCCGCTGGCCACCCAGCTGAAATTGTCACGCACCAGTTTCTACTGGTTCTTTCCGGATCGCGCCGCGCTGCTGGACGCCATCTTGGCGGATTGGGAAGCGACCAATACCGGGAGCCTTGTACGCGCGACGGAGGATTATGCCGAAACCATCGCGGAAGCGGTGCTCAATCTGATCGGGGTATTCATGGAGGGCGGGCCGTTCGAGACCCGGCTGGACCTTGCAGTGCGTGGCTGGGCACATCAGTCGGACAAAGTTGCTGCCCGCGTCCGCGCCGCCGACGCCTCTCGACTGAGCGCCATCCGCAGCATGTTCGAACGGTTCGGGTTTGCCCCCGGCGAGGCGGATGTTCGGGCGCGAACCGTCTATCTTACGCAGATCGGCTACATCTCAATGCACGTGCGCGAAGCCATGGGCGAACGACTGGCCCGAGTGCCTGATTACGTCATGACGTTCACGGGACAGCCGCCAACAGAACGCGAAATCGCCCGGTTCAATGCGCGTCACGAGGCCGGTTGAATTCCACTTTCGACCCGCGCCGGCGTTGTTGCGCAACTCGCGCCTGAGGCGTGACTGCCCCTTGCCCCACTAAACTCAGGCCACGCGGACGATCTCGGCGGTGCCGAGAGCGTTGAAGCGGTTAATGATTGCGAGGCGGATGTGGATTTCGGCGGTCTGGCGGTCCGGGTCTCGTGCCATGATGCGCTCGCCGAAGGATTTCAGGCAGCGCATCTTCGCCTCGATGCGGCTTCGGGCGTGGTATCCCGTCCAGCGTTTCCAGAACCCCCGACCGTAGTGCCGTGTGGCGCGCAATGTCTCGTTTCTGACGCGTGCCGCCGGGCAGTCGTCTTTCCACAGGCGGCCGTTCCTGCGGATCGGGATGATCGCGGTGCCCTGCCGGTCGACGATGGCCTTGTGGCAGCGGCGTGTGTCGTAGGCGCCGTCGGCGGTCACGGTGCCGATCTGCTCACCTGCCGGGATCTGGCCCAGCAGGTCCGGCAGCACGGGGCTGTCGCCGTCGCGGCTTGGGGTGAATTCCGCGGCGCGGATGTCGGATGTCGCCGGGTCCATCGCCAGATGGACCTTGCGCCATTGGCGGCGGCCCTGCACCCCGTGCTTGCGGGCCTGCCATTCGCCATCGCCCAGGAACTTGATCCCGGTGCTGTCCACGAGCAGGTTCAACGGCCCG
>NZ_QGKU01000042.1 GCF_003172915.1 Meridianimarinicoccus roseus | reverse complement strand
GGAATGACGGGCTCGATCCGGCGGTCTTCAGGAACGGCGTACACCCGGCCCACGCCATGGATCGTGTCCGCCGCAATCCCGTCAGGGGCAAGTGTAACCGCCGCTGGCAATCTCCCCGGAACCGCCGTTTGAAAACCCCCAGAGGGAGCGGTGCCGGCGATTTTCGAACCTCACTCATTCGAAAATCGGCGGCGCTGCGGGCTACCTGGCGGATGCTTCCCGCAAAAAGAGCAGCGGGGGCCGTCAGGTGAAAGGACTGAGGGAGATCGTCTTGATCCAGATCTCAAAAAGCAGGGGCTGAGCATCAGCGCCATCGCGCGAAAGGTCGGCTGCGACCGCAAGACTGTCCGCAAACATCTCGACCGGGGTCCGGAGGCCCCGGTCTACGGGCGGCGCGCGCCACGGCCGCGGGCCATCGAACCCTTCGAGGCATATTTGCGGGAGCGTGTGATATCCTTTCCCGATCTCACCGGCGCCCGGCTTCTGCGCGAGAACAAGCAGATGGGCTACGTCGGCGGCTACACCGCGGTCGCGGATTTCCTGCGCGCCCTCGTCGAAAACGGATCTTCAATACACGTTGCGGTCGCTCAACAGTCGCATCGGTGTGAGGGCGATGATCCACAGGTCGCGGGCCAACGACCAGCCGCGGATGTAGTCGAGATCAAGCGCGGCGCGCTGTGCCATCTTGCCCAGCGTTTCTGTCTCGCCGCGCGCGCCGTTGATCTGCGCCCAGCCGGTCAGGCCCGGCCGGACAGCGTAGCGGGCCATGTAATTGGCGATCTGCGGGGCGTAAAACGCGTCATGGGCCACGGCATGGGGACGTGGGCCGACCAGCGCCATATCGCCCATCAGCACGTTGATCAGCTGCGGCAGCTCGTCGACCGAGGTGCGGCGCAGCACGGCACCGACCCGGGTGACGCGGGCGTCGCCCCGCGTAGCCTGCGCAAGCCCCGCGCCCACGGTCATGGACCGGAACTTGAGGATCTCGAAGGGGCGCCCGTCCAGCCCGGTGCGGATCTGCCGGAAGATCACCGGGCCGCGACTTTCGGCCCGGATCGCGATGGCAACGATCACCAGGAGGGGTGCCAGCAGCAGCAGCGCCAGCGCGGCGAGGCTCCGCTCGACCAACGGCTTCAGCGCCAACTGCAGCGTCTTGTCGGCTTTAGCGAAGCGGTCTGCTGCAAAGGTCATGTCGGCGATCCTCAAATTAGTGCAACTTGTCACGATCCGTATGTATCAGCCCTATCCGTCTGTAGGCAGGTGTTCGATAGCGTGGGCGTGTGCAACTTTGCATATGCCATCTATCTGATAGGTCTAAAGAAAATACGAAAGTCAGGGTTCGGCTGGCAGCCCGGCGGCAGCGTCTTGCGGTTGGGGGTGGTCAGACCGGCCGGGTCCGCGTCACCCCGGCGGCTCCTGAGTGGCGCGGCGCGGACCTCTTAACAGGTTCGCCCAATTGGGCTTTTTGCGCAAACTCAGGATGTTTTGATCGAGAGGGGCTTCTTCCGATGATCCAATCGGTAATCCTGTGCGGCGGGTCTGGCGCTCGCCTGTGGCCCTGTCGCACAAGGGCTTTCCCAATCAGTTCACGCCGCGGCTCATCGGCGAGGACTCACTGTTCCGGGCCTGTGCACGGCGCTTCGCCATGGCCGCTTTCGCCCAGCCACTGGGTCCTTCGATGACCGAGTTCCGCTTCATGGCGCTGGTACAGCTGGGCAATCCGGGCATTTCCGAGGCCACCGTGATGCTGGAGCCCAGCCTCCGCAAAACCGCGCCAAAGTTGCTGCACTTGCAGGCGCAAGGCGAAGGCGACGCGCGGATGCCGGTGGCACCGTTCGATCACGTGATCTGAGATGTCGATGCCTCACCTGAGGGCCATGGCGCACGATCTGTGCGAACTGCGCAAGGCTCGCCGCCTTCTTGCCGTGCATGAGGGTTGGGGGGAGCTGTCATCCCAGTCCGTCCGAAGGCCTCGGCCCTGCAAGGAGACGTCACAATTCGCCTCGGACACCATGGCAAGGTTTTCGATGACCGCTACCAGCGGGAAACTTGGCAGGATAATGGCGTGCATCGTAGAAGGTCGGGGACCCATCCCTCTTAAGCAACTGACGCTGCAACTGGCCATGAAGCAAGGCTTCGCGGCGACCGGAGCAAAGACCCGAAGGTCGCTGGAACCGCATTTCTTGGACTTGCTGTCCACCCCTGTACGTGAGAACCAGCTCTTCCGGCCGCGAGTGCAAACACCGGTCTAGAGACCGAAGTTTCGCGGAATGAAAGTGGCGACGACGCACACAGGACTTGGTATCAGGTGCCGGATCCAGAAGAGTTGCGCCCCATTGCCGAAATTCTCGATGGTATGACCGGAAATCGGGTCCGGGAGCTTTTCCGCCGGATCGGTCGTACAAACCCGAAGGAAAGATTCTGGGACAACTCCGAAGAGCCGGTCGAGCGAGTAGAGGCCGCCGTGGAACTACCCGACGATTGAGTTTGAGCGCGAGCGCACAAGGCGGTACGGCTTTGCGATACGCACTTCCGGAATAGGCCAGCCATCTCGCTGCAAAACGATACGCTCGCGCTTCAGGGCGGCAAAAATTGATCCCTTGTCCCGGGCCGTACCTTGCCCATTCGATCAATGCGCCGTTCTACTCTGCAGGGCGCGAGGGGTGCGAGACGCCAGAGTAGGCGATCAGAGGTCGCGGTAGGCTTCGAGCGCCTTGCTGGCGTACATGAGCGCCGGTCCACCGCCCATCTCCAGCGCGATCTCGAGCGCTTCGACAAGTTCGGACTCCTCTGCACCGTGCTTTCGCGCGCTGTCCACGTGATAGAGGATGCAATCCTCGCACCCCTTCACCACCGCGATCGCCGTGGCGATCAATTCACGCTGGGCGGACGAAAAAGCCCCCGCGCTGGTTGCAGCCTTCGACAACCTTGCAAACCCGTCCATGGCGGCTGGGGCAGCCTTCGCGAACATGCCGATGCGTCCCTTGGCGGCGGACAGCCGGTCTTTCGTTTCAGATCCCATCTGGTCTGTTCCTTGAGCATTCTCGGTTTCGGTTGTTCATGTTCGGCGCTCCGAAGGAAGATCAGGCCCTGAGCCTTTCCAGTGCGACCTGGGCAACCCGTTGGGCCGTGATGCCGAAATGTTCGTAGAGTGCTTCCGCCGGGCCAGACGCGCCGTATCCAGCCATTCCGACGAAGCTGCCATTTTGACCCAGAAGCCCGTCCCAGCCGAACCCGATCGCGGCCTCTATCCCGACGCGCACGGCGCCTAGCGGTCCGAGCACCTGTTCACGCTCCGCCACGGGGCGAGCCGCAAACAACTCGAAACTCGGCAACGAAACGACCGCAGTGCCGATCCCCTGCGCTTCGAGAAGTCGCCGCGCGGCACAAGCGATCTGCACCTCGGAGCCTGTCGCGATTAGCGTGACGCGGCGAGCGCCTGCCGTTGCATCCCGCAGCACGTATCCGCCGCAAGCAGACAGATTGCCGACGTCGGCGCCACGACGCAGCCCCGCCACGTCCTGCCGGGAAAGGACGATCGCGGTGGGACCGTCCTGGCGGTCGAGCGCGATCTCCCATGCCTCGGCGACCTCGACGGCGTCGGCGGGACGCAGGACCAAGAGACCCGGCGTTGCCCGCAGCATGGCCAGCGTTTCGACCGGCTGGTGCGTCGGGCCATCTTCGCCGAGGCCGATGGAATCGTGGGTGAGCACATAGGTCACCGGCAGTTTCATCAGGCAAGACAGCCGAAGCGCCGGGTGCAGGTAGTTGGCAAAAACAAGGAACGTGCCGGAATAGGGCAGGTAACCGCCGTGCAGGGCAAGGCCGTTCATCATCGCCGCCATCGCGTGTTCGCGGACGCCGTAATGTACATAGCGCCCGCCAAAATCGCCCCACGAAACGGGATGCGTGGCGGCCGTCATGGTATTCACTGATCCGGTCAGATCGGCGGACCCTCCAATCAGATGCGGCACCGCCGCGGTCAGTGTTTCCAGCGCAAGCCCGGAGGCCTTCCGCGTCGCCATAGATACGGTGCCGTTGTCCATTCGGGAAAGAAGCTCTGCCTTGCACGCGGTCAGTGCCTCCCGCCAATTTTCCGGAAGCTTCCTTTCAAGATGCGCGCGGAACGTGGCACCGCTGTCAGATTGCGAAAGTCGGTCTTCCCAGGCAAGCCGCTCGGGTGCTCCGCGCGATGCGGCATCTCTCCAGGCTGCACGAATGTGCTCCGGAATGTCGAATGGCGCGTGGCTCCAGCCCATTGCTGTCCGCGTGGCGGCAAGTTCCGCCGACCCCAGCGGTGAGCCATGGCATTTTGCCGTCCCAGCCTTCGAGGGCGCGCCACGGCCGATGGCCGTTCGGCAGGCGATCAGTGTCGGCCGGTCTGCGAGCTTTGCCGCATCGATGGCACCCGACACCGCTTCCGGGTCGTGCCCGTCAACGGCGCAGGTCGCCCAGCCCGATGCCGCGAAGCGTTGCGCCTGGTCCTCGGATGTCGCAAGCGCAGTTTTTCCGTCGATGGTGATGCCGTTGTCGTCGAACAGAACGATCAGGCGCCGCAACTTGAGATGCCCAGCCAGCGATATCGCTTCTTGGCTGATGCCTTCCATTAGGCAGCCGTCGCCCGCGATCACAAAGGTGTGGTGATCCACAAGGTCCATGCCGAATCTGGCGCGGTCCATTTCCTCGGCTAGCGCCATGCCGACAGCGGTGGCGAGGCCTTGGCCGAGGGGGCCGGTGGTCGTCTCGATGCCCGCGCCGTGGCCGTATTCGGGATGACCGGCCGCAGCAGAGCCGATCTGACGGAAGTTCCGCAGAACGTCGATATCCCACCCGGGATAGCCGCACAGGTGCAGCGCCGAATAGAGCAGCATGGAGCCGTGCCCGGCCGAAAGCACGAACCGGTCACGGTCGGGCCAGTCCGATCGGTCCGGATCGAACTTGAGGTGTCGCGTGAAGAGCACCGTTGCGACATCTGCCATACCCATTGGCATGCCGGGGTGGCCGGAAGCCGCCTGTTCGACGGCGTCGGCCGACAAGAATCTGATGGCATTCGCCATGTCTACATGGCTTGCCTGCTGCTGGTCGCGCATTGTCTCGTGCTCCGGCGGGTTTTGGGGATCGCGGGGTAGGGTGGATCCGGGCGGTTGCCGCCCGGATCGTCGCGGGTCAGCCTGCCGCGCGGACCGTGCGAGTTATGAGCGACTGCACAAGCTCCGCGGCCTCGACCTGCGGCAAGTGCCCCACAGCCGGAAGACGGTGGAGAGCGGCATTCGCTGGGACGCTTTCTGCCACTTCATCCATACAAAGGATGACGTCCTTGCGGCCGACGATCACAGTGCAGGGCCCGAGGAAGCGGTCAAGCGCGCGCCCGAGCGAGAAGAGCTGCGTCGACCTCTCGAACACCGCGGCTGCAACGCGCCGTTGTGCGGCCACAAGACCCGGCGTGTCGCGGGCTGCGAGCGTGGCGCGCACAAGAACCGGCGCAAGCTTCTCCGGATCGTGCACGAGGCGGCGCATCCATGTCGCAAGCGCGGTTTCCGACTGTGCTGACAGGAAGCCTTCGATGAAATCGCCGTCGACCTTCGCGCCGAGACCGGCCGGCGAGAGAAGGGTCAGAGAGCGGACATCAAGATCACCGCGCTCCGTCAGTGCGGCCGCTACGGCAGCGCCGAGCGAATGACCGACAAGATGGATGCCCGCCGCGACGTCCCGAAGGCTTTCGCCGACACACGCCACGATTTCCGCGAAGCTGGACGCTCCGACATGTGCCGATGCGCCATGCCCTGGCAGGTCCAGCGCCATTACCGGCAAACCGACAGGCAAGGTGCCTACCATTCCGCGCCACGAGGACAGATCCGCTCCGAAACCGTGAATGCAGATAATTGGCGAACCTTGACCCTCGCGCAATGTCCTGACCGCAAGCGCGCCGCCGCCTTGGCGGTGCGCCGTGGCCGACGCCATTATGGCGGCGGCGACATCCTTCTGGACCACCGCGCCACCCGGCCCCGATCCCTTGATGCTTGCAAGGTCGAGCCCCCTCGCCGCTGCTTCGCGCCGCGCCACCGGAGAGGATCGTCGCCATCCATCGGTGGAACCCTGCGCCTCCGCTTGGGCGGTGATCGCCGAAGCGGCGGGTGCAATAGTCGTTTGCTCCGCAGATACTGGGGCCTGCGCCTCGGACGACTGGGTGGCGGACACCGCGGCGCCTTCCAGGCTTTCGCCGGGTTGGCCCAGGTGCATCAGCGGCGCGAGAACCTCGGCGACATCGCCTTCCTTGTAGGGCATGTTGATAACCACACCCTCGGCGAAGGCTTCGACCTCGAAGGAGGCCTTCTCGGATTCCACCACGGCGACGAGATCGCCTTTCTTGACCGTGTCGCCCAGCTTTACGTGCAGCTCGACGACCGTCGCTTCCGTAAGGTCCTGTCCCACCTGGGGGACCAGAATTGCCTCAGCCATGTATCAGGTCCTCATGCTGCGTGGGGTTGCGCGCGTTCGACGGCGCTCGCCACGAAATCCACCGTCCGGCGGGTTGCGGCGGCGAACTCAGCCGCTGTGGCAACAAAAGCACCGAACCGGCTGAATTCTTCGGGCTGCATGCCGTCAAAGTCGTATGCCTGACGGAAATAGGGAAGGCGCCGCAGTTTCTCGATCAAGTCCTCAGGGGCGTCTTCATCGATTGCTCCGGAGCGGAACGGCTCCATCCTATCCTCGGCATGCATCAGCTGCGCGATGTAGGAGGGCGGACAGGTATAGACGAAATCGCCCCCAGCCAGCATTTCGACATGCCCGCTGGACGCGCGGCCGCCGGGCCCTTCGTCAGTGACACGCATGGAGCATTGCAGCATTTTCGACGGGTGCCCGTTGGCCTTTCCGTGCTTGTAGGCGCGTTTCATCACCGCGATCTCACCCAACAGAATTTCCTGCGGCGACAATTCTATGCCACGAGTTTCGGCCTGCGATTTCAGATCCCCAACATTTCCAAGGCGCGCGGACATATGGGTGATGACAGACCGCCAGCGCGAAAGGTCGATCCCGGCAGCTTTCGCGCGTTCAAGGCCGCGCGAAACCGCGGCCATGCAGGCGACATACTGGGGTACGGTGAAGGAGGTGGTGTTGTTGGTCGAGATACCCTTCGCCGTAAGCTCCTCGATCACGCGGTAGCCCTCGGCCGATCCAGGGATCTTGACCATCAGGTTGGGGGCCAAGGCCGCCAAATCGAGTCCTTGTGCGAGCATCCTTTCGTAATCCGTCACGAACCGCGGATCGACCTGCCCCGAGACATGGCCATGACGGCCGTTGCTGGCCTCGTAGACAGGCAGGATCATCGCCGCGCTCTGGCGCGCGACCTCCAGGTAGGTTTTCCAGTAAATGCCCTCGACGTTGTCTCCTGGGTTCTCGGCCGTGATCCGGCGGATTTCGCCGATCCAGAATTCGGGATCGTTCTGGATCGCTTGGAGTGACAGGGGCGGGTTCGTGGTTACGCCGCAAAAACCCATCTCGCCCGTGTTGCGAACGGTTTCGGGGTTGAAGAGCCGCGTAAGCTGCGCCTCCCAGATGTCGCGTTTCGCCTCGGGCGCGCCTGCGACGACGCCGCGTTTCCAGTTCTCATAGACCAGCGGCGAGGAGTCGAACCAAATTTCGCAGTCCGGATTGGTGGCTGCGAGTTTTTCGAGAATGTGCTGTTTCATGGCGCCACGTCACTCCGCAGCCTTAGAGATGGCGTTCAGGTGGAGCGACCGGCGCACTGCGGCGACTACGTCTTCTTGCTGCGGAACACTCGCGGCCTCGAGGGCGAGGTTGAACGGAACGGGAATATCGAGTCCCGCGACGATTTCTACCGGGGCGTCGAGATCATAGAACGCTTCTTCCTGGATGATCGACGCGATGTCCGACGCCACGCCGCCGCGGCGGTTGGCTTCCTGGACGATGACGACGCGGCGGGTTTTCAGAACGGACTTGAGGATCATCTCACGATCCAGTGGCACGAGCGTGCGTGGATCGATCACCTCGACGGAAATTCCCTGTGCTTCAAGTTCTTCCGCGGCCTTGAGGGTGCGCGGTAACATGTTGGACCATGCGATCACAGTGACGTCGGTCCCGGCACGCTTGATATCGCCGACGCCGAACTCGATTACATGCTCGCCATCAGGCACCGGACCCTTTGTCATGTAGAGGTGCTTGTGCTCTAGGAACATCACCGGGTCCTGCTGTCTCAGCGCGTACTTGAGCAGCCCCTTTGCATCGGCGGGTGTCGATGGCATCACGACCCTCAGGCCGGGGATGTGATAGAAAAGCGCCTCGAGCGACTGCGAATGCTGTGCGGCAACACCGCCACCGGTGCCGCCCTGCGTGCGCATCACAAATGGCACGCGACCGTCGCCACCGGTCATCAGCCGGAACTTTGCCGCCTGGTTCACGATCATGTCCATGCCGAGCATGGCAAAATCGACATAAAGGATCTCGACCACAGGCCGTGCCCCGGCGATGGCCGCCCCAACACCGACCCCTATCATTCCCGCCTCGGCGATCGGCGTGTCGCGCACGCGGCCGGGCCCATATTTCGCCAGAAGACCCTCGGTCACCTTGTAGGAGCCGCCTCGTTCGGCGATGCCTTCCCCTATGATGAATACTTCCTGGTTTGCGGCCATTTCCTCGTCAAGCGCTTCGCGCAGCGCGTCGCGGTACATGATTTCGCGTTCAGCCATGTCTCGTTCCTCCCCTCAAGCGGGTAATCAGTAAGTCGCCGCGAAGGCTCTGAACTCTTCGGCGGTGACCTCGCCGGACTGTTTCGAGAATTCCACGGCCTTCTCGAATTCCTCTGCGATCTCGGCCTCGATGGCCGCGATCGTCGCATCGTCGACATCCGCCATTTCGCGCAGCGACGCCCGGGCGCGGTCAACCGGATCGCGGGCCATGTAATAGGCCAGCTTGTCCTCGGGCATGTACTTGCCGGGATCGTTCACATGGTGCCCCATGTGCCGGAAGGTCTTTGCCTCGATCAGCACCGGACCCTTGCCTGCACGGCAGGTTTCGGCTGCCTTGAGGGTCATCTCATAGACGGCGAGCGGATCATTGCCATCGACCTGATGGCTTTCCACGCCGATGGCTGTTCCGCGTTTGTAAAGGTCGGTTTCCCGTGTGGATTCCTCGATCCGCGTCGAAACAGCGTACTGGTTGTTCTCGATCACCAGGATGAAGTTCAGGTTCCAGATCGCGGCAAGGTTGAGGCTTTCAAGGAACGTTCCGTTGTTGGACGCGCCGTCGGTCGTAAAGGTGACCGTAACGGCATCCGATCCGCGGACCTGGGCCGCCAATGCGGCCCCGACCCCCAACGGTGTGCCCGCGCCGACGATCCCGTTCGCACCGAGGTTTCCGACCGAGATGTCTGCAATATGCATGGAGCCGCCATAGCCCCTGCAATATCCGGTGTCCTTCTGGAGCAGCTCGGCCACCATCTTGTTGACGTCAGCGCCCCACGCGATGCAGTGGCCGTGGCCGCGGTGGGTCGATGCGATGTAGTCGCCTTCTTTCAGAGCGGCGCACACCCCGGTCGCGATGCCCTCTTGCCCCAGGTAGGGGTGAAAGTATCCACGGATCAGTCCCTGGCGGTAGAGCTTGATGCCCTCCGTCTCGAAGGTCCGAATCTTGAAAGCTGTGCGGAAAATTTTCTCCAAAAATTCCTGCGAATAAGCGTTCTTCTTGCTGGCCCTTGCGCTCATCTCTCTCCCCAACACCGAAAGATTCTCGGTTTCCCCTTCATTTCTGGAAAAAGTCATACACACCGCCTCGGCCGCTGTCGAGAAAATTTTTTGCAAGAATGTCGGGCGTCCTCCAGCGCGATCTTTGGGTGCGGCGCGGAGAAAATGGCCTTCTGAAGGGCTTTATCTCTTAGGATCATTGTGTTGCATGAAATTTGGGCGGTTCGGTCCAGTTGCTGACTGGCTGAAAGCTTGAAAATTGCTTTCCTGGAGCTTGGTTTGCCTATAGACATTGGTTAGTCACTTCGGAGCTTCACTTGGACCAGACACCTCCCCCAGGCCCTGCTGACGGCGACCTCGGCACCCGGATCCAGCTTCGCTATGGCGCCCTGCGAAAGTCGGAAAGGATCGTAGCGGACTATCTGCGCGAGCACGCCGGAGAGAGAATCAATTTCTCGATCACCGACTTCGCCCAAATCCTCGGTGTCAGCGAAGCCACGATCAGCCGCGTCAGCCGCGCGCTGGGATACTCGGGATACCCCGATCTCAAGCTGTCCATGGCCCAGAATTCCGGCACACAGTCGATGATTCCGAACATTCCGCAGGAGATCGACAAGTCTGACAGTCTCATTGCGAGCAGTGCCAAGCTCGCCAATCTCCTTGCGCAGAGCATCCTGGGAACGCAGCGCCTGCTTGACGCGCACCGGCTTGAGGCCTGCGTAGAGGCGATCGGCAGTGCCCGCCGTGTAATCCTCGTCGGAGTAGGGGGGGGTGCCGCGATCTGCGAGGAGACCGCGCATCTCTTCATCAAGGCGGGTATCGACGCTTACGCCTACAACGACTCATATACGCAAATCATCGCGGCGGCGAACATCTATTCGGATTGCGCGATGATCGGAATTTCGCACACCGGAACGACCAGTGGCGTCGCCAATGCGCTGACTCTGGCCCGTGAGAAGGGTGCCAAGACCATCGCTATTACCAGCGACCCGTCTTCGGCCGTGGCGCGCGCAGCCGAGATCCTTCTGACGACCTGGAACGCGAGCACGCCGAGCGTGCCGCTACACGGCGATTTCCTAGAGGGCCGGATCAGCCAGCTGTTCTTGATCGACCTGATCTATATCGGGCTTCTTTTCCAGGGCGACGGCGAACGGGGCGAGCATCTCAAGATGACGACTCGGGCGCTTGAACGTTACTATCGCGCCACCGATTGAAGCGTCGTTGATGAAGCCCGCAACCGCTGCCTTTCAGGGGCGGGATGCCCGCGACGGAGCTATCGGGACTGTTCAAGCACGTATATCTGCGGTGCACCCTCCGGAGGCAGGGTCGCGGGATCTAACTCGATCACGCTGCCGTCCACGCGCGTGACCCGCTCGGCCGGGAAACGGGACGTGAAGGTTTCGACGGGTTCTATGTCCAGAACGCCCCTTTCAGAGTAGTAATGCATGGGGATCACCGCGCGCGGCTTCACCCGCGCGATCACCGTATCGAGATCATCCAGCGCAATCGTCGCGTGTTCGCCGGTTAGCGCGAATAGGACATCGACTTGGTTTTCGAGGGCGGCGAGGTGCTCGGGCGCCACTGGGTTGCCGATGTCCCCCATGTGCAGGACGCGGATGCCGCCCAGTTCGAAGTAATAGAGCGCGTTGGCATCCGGGTCGCGCTGAAAATACTTCTGAAAATCGAAAGTCATACTTTCCATGGCCGGAAAGCTACGTATTTGCAGACCCCTAACTTCGATCCCGTCTTCGGGAATTTCAAGAGCGTTGACCACTATCGGATCACCATCCACGTGGCTGGGGTCGGAATGAAACTCGTCTGTGGCCGAACTCATGATGACGATGTCCGCAGGCTCGCCGATCGGATCGAAGCCTGAACGCTCGGGCTTGAACGGATCGGTGATGACTGTCAGATCATCGCTCTCCAGTCGGAAACTCGCATGTGCGTAGAAAGTGATCTTCATTGAGGCACCCTTTCCGAATTGCGCCATCAGCCTGCTGTTTTTTCACCGACGAACAGGTCCCAGCTTTCGACCAGTTCGTCCTGCATTGCGGAAAACGCCTTGAGATGGGGACTTTCCATATGTGCTTCCCACAGCGGGCGGGACGCCCAAGACTCAACGAAGATCACGTGTCCCGGGTTCTCGTGCGACAGGTGCATCTCGTATTTCAGGCACCCTTCCTCGCGGTGCGTGGGTTCGACAAGGCCGCGAAGGCTCTCGGAAAGTGCCTGCTCCTGCCCTGTGCGGGCTTTCAGTGTGGCGATTACGGTAAGCGTCATACTGCGGTTTCCTTGCGCTGAACGATCGACCGGCAGGTAGCCAGGTCGATGCCGTAGTCGAGGTCGGGCACGATCCGGTCGGCGCCAGTGAAATCCTCGTTCGCAGTGTAGGTGGAAAGGGTCACGATGCAGCACATGCCTGCGGCCTTGGCGGCAGTGAGGCCGATATGGCTGTCCTCGATCACCACGCAGTCCGCGGGATCAAGGCCGAGGCTTTCGGCCGCCAGAGTGTAGATCGCCGGATCGGGTTTCTTGCGCGATACGATGTCGCCGGCGTAGATGTTCATCTTCTCCGCGCGTTCCGGTCCAAGAAGCGTTTTGACAACGGCTTCGACAGCACGCTCGTTCGAGGTGGAACAGACGGCAACGACGAGCTGGGCTTCAAGCGCGGCATCGACCATACGCGCCACACCTGGCCGCAGGGGCAGTTTGCCAGCTTCGATGAGCCGCATGAAGATATCAGTCTTGGCGACATGAAGCCCCGAGACAAGGGCATCCCGATCGTCTGTCTTGGGCCAGCCGCATTCGTCGAAATGGCGGCGCATGCGTTCCTTGCCGCCGCCCGTGGTCAGAAGCTCGCCGTATCTTTCGACGGACCACTCCACGCCCAGCCCCGCCTCTTGGAAGGCGGTATTGAAGGCAATCCGGTGCCCGTCGCGTTCGGTGTCGACAAGCACACCGTCGCAATCGAAGATCAGCGCTCCCATGTCACGCGGCATCGGCAACCTCCGGGGCCCGTCCGTCCGAACCGAACAAGCGGATCATCGCCATAACGTCCGCTTCCATAGCGTCATGTTGGGCAATGATGAAGGGAAGCGGTTCGCCAAGCGTTGGCTTTTCGTCCCGAAGGTTGCAGAACCCGTCGATAAACAACCGCTTGTGCCCGGTCGATATGTTCACCTTCGCGCAACCGAGCCCGATGCAGCGATGGAATTGCTCTTCGGTCAAGCCGGTGCCGCCATGCAACGCAATCGGGATTTCTATGACCTTGGTGATCCGTTCGAGCAGGTCGTAGGCGATGTTCGCCTCGCCCTTGTAGAATCCGTGTGCTGTGCCGATGGCCGGGGCGAAGACCGCAAGGTACGGCATTTCACGGCAGAATTCGACGCATTCGTCGAAATTGGCAAGTTGGGCGTCGTCAGCGCCGACGACCTTGTCGTCCTCGACACCTCCTATCGCGCCGATCTCAGCCTCGAGTCCTACACCCGCAGCTTCCGCGAGGCGGTAGACTTCAACGGAGCGGCGCAGATTCTCGTCGAATGGCAGACTGGATCCATCGAACATCACAGCCGTCCAGCCGGCGTCGATGCAGCGCTTGATGACGTCCAGATCGGTGCAGTGGTCGAGATGCAGGGCCACGGGAACCGGGGCGTCCTCTGCCAGCATTCGCACCCAGGAGGCGACGGCGCGTGCGCCCCAGTGCTTGACGGTCTTGACCGAAACCTGGACGATCACGGGCGCGTTCAAGGCCGTGGCCCCAGCGATCACGGAAGCGGCACTGTTGAAGTCGATCATGTTGTAGGCTGCAATGCCGTACCCGTTCGTTCGGGCATGGCGCAGCATCGGCCGCATGGATACGAGAGCCATCGGAAAGTCCTCAAGGTTTTTTGCGCGCCGACCCTGGAAAGCGGCGGCGCGCTGTGCATCAAATCTTGGTTTCGTCCACGAAGGCCGGATGGAACAGCCGCGTTCTGCCGTCGGCCTTCGCCTCGTTGTCATAGACCGTGCCGTTCGGAGCTGACACGATTTCGAGTTGCATGCCCCAGGGCGCCATGAAGTAGCACCAGGTCAGACCAATATTGGGGCCGTCTGTATAGGCCGTTGGCTCGCCCAGCACGTCCACGTCGTTGTCGTGCAGGAACTTGATCGCCGCGTCCATGTCGTCGACATAGAAGGCGAGGTGGTGCCCCCCGATGTCGCTGTTCTTCGGCGGCGTCTTGGCCTGGTCCGGTGCCTCGTACTGAAAGATCTCAAGGTTGGTCCCGTTTCCGCAGCGGACGTACCGGAATTCCTTGATGACGCAGGTGTCATCGACGCGCAGGTGCTTCGACATCCAGCCGCCTTCCCCCGCGAAGTCCTTAGCGGCCGTGTACAGTACCTCGGCGCCGAGGATCTTCTCGAAAAAATCACAGGCCTCGTCGATATCGGGCACGGTGAACCCGATATGTTCCATTCCACGCATTCCTGGCATTGGCATGGTCTTCGTCTCCATCTTGTCGGTGTTCGCAGGATCAGTGATGTTTCTCGGCAAAATCATTCAGCGCGGCGTACTGCCCCGATTTCGCCATGGCCTCGTAGAAGCCGCGATATATGCCGTGCTGTTCCTCGTAGAGATCGTGCAGCGCGGTGTTCGGTTCGAACTCGTTCTCGACCGCGACCATCGCCTCGACCGCTTCTTCGATCGTTGCGAACGCGCCCGAGCCGTAGGCTCCGAGGATCGCTGCGCCAAGCACCGTGCATTCGCGCTCCCGCGTGACCTTGGCTGGCTGCCCGATGATATCGGTCATGATCTGGACGAACCCGTCGGACTTGGTACCGCCGCCGGTCAGGCGGAAATCGGTGATGCCGCCCTCGACGTCGTTCTGAAAGGCGTCGAAGACCATGCGCATCTCATTGGCACAGCCTTCCAGCAAGGCCCGGATCAGGTCGGCGCGGGTGTGGTAGAGGCCTAGCCCGAGGAAACCGCCGCGCGAGACGGCGTCGTAGTACGGTGTGACCTGACTAGCCATGAAGGAATGGAACAGCGCGCCGTTGGCACCGGGTTTGGAGCCCTGCGCGTTCTCCACCATCACGGAATAGACGCTGCATTTGCGGCGCTTGGCATCGTCCAGCTCGTTCCTGCCAAGCTGATCGCGCCACCAGCGCAGGCAGGCACCGAGGCTGAAGGCACCGCCTTCGATGTCCCACGCGCCAGGCACCCCGTGGCCGCCCCACCAAAGGCTCTGGCCCTTGATGCGGTCGACACTGTCCAGATGGGCGACCATTACGCCGGCGGTCCCGACGGTGAACTCGGCCATTCCCTGCCTGATGACGCCCGCGCCGATGGCGGCGCATTGCTGATCGCCCGCGCCGCGGCACAGCGTCAGTCCTTCGGGCAGCCCGGTTTCCTCGGCTGCCGCGCGCGACAGCTTGCCCGCGCGTCCGGAGGGGATGCCCACGGGGGGCAGGCGGTCCCGGTCGATGCCGATTACCTTAAGGATGCGGTCGGACCAGTCGAGCTTTGCGACGTCCATCATTCCGTTAAGTGTCAATGACGCGGGATCGGTAGACCAGTCCTCGGCACCCATGCGGAACAGGAAATACTCCTGACCGTTGGCGAACCAGCGCGTGCGATCAAACTCTGCCTTCCGCTTGTCGGCGAGCCAAGCAATCTTCGCGGCCGTCCACAACGGGCTGACCTGCATCCCTGTATGTTTCTGGTGCTCGTTCGGGCAGGGGAACTCAGCATTCAGCCCGTCAACGTAGCGCAGCGCGCGGCCACAGTTCCAGACGATGGAGTTCCCTATCGGCGACTTGTTCTCATCCAGCATAATGAAGGTGCCGCGCTGGCTTGAAAAGCCCAGCGAGTGATAGGCAGTCGGCGGCAGGTTCGCCTGCGCCACGGCTTGCCTCGACGCGCTGCAGATTCCTTTCCAGACCGCTTCTACATCCTGTTCGATCCAGCCCGCCTGCGGCGAGATGCAGTCGTATTCCTGGTAGCCGTGCCCGACAGGCCGCCCCCCTTCGTCGAAGATCATCACGGTGCATCCCGTAGTGCCCGCATCGACCCCGACGAAAACCCTCTTGGCGCTCATGCTCTTCCTCCCTCCTGCCCAGCGGGCAGTTCCTCCAACCACGCTGAGAGACCCGCCAGAAACGCCTTGCGCGCACTGGCCTCTTCATCGGTAAGTACCGCCAGCAACTCCTCCTTGCTGGCGAGCACATCTTCAGGCGTGGCCTGCACCACGCCGACGGCAGCAGGGCGCGTGTCCCCAGTTCCGTTCCATCCCGTGTTCACCGGGAAGCCGACGGAGGCGTATGCATCGCACCACGTCGCATCCATCAGCACCGAAAGGTTGTTCTCGCCGAGGCGTGCACGCACCCAGCAATGCACGTCCCTGACCCCGCCTGATCCGGCAAGTTTCCGGACTTCCGGCGGCATGGACGGGTGCGGCGGGATCCCCGCCGCAAAATCGCAGGACACCATTTCAACGTCGGCGAAAAACCCCAGCCTGCGAAGCGCGTCCCTCAGGATCATGTGGCGTGCCGTGCAGGCGCAGCGCCCGCTGCGCAGGCCCCCAAGCGGCGTCCGGTCCGGCCCAGACCGGTAGGGCAGGGCACGAACTGCGTGGAACACCTGTACCGCACCACGACGACCTTCCCCGTCCACATGGCATTCGAGGAAGTCATCCAACGCCTTCGCGTAAGCGTGATCTTCCGCTTCGGTCATGTCACTGTCGCCCTTCTCCGGACCGACGTCAGAAGTAGGCATGGCCGTCTGTGGTATCGAAGACGTGCCATTTGTCCCGATTGACGGTGAGGTGACAGGTCTGTCCCGGCTTGCCGGTGAATTCTGGCGTCGTCTTCACCCTGACCCGCGTGTCGGCCAACGCGACTTCCACCAGCATGTCCCCGCCGAGCAGTTCGTTCACGAAGATCTCGCCGGTGATCGACGGGCCGCCGGGCCGTTCGAGGGCAATGTCGAGCGCATCCGGCCGCACGCCCATCCGCGCCCGGCCCGCGGCGGCACCGCCGTTGAGCTGCCGGACCTGCTGCGGAAGAAGCGGAATGTCGAAGTTGCGGTGCCGAAGGCTGACGCTGTCGCCTTCTCCGATCACGTCGCAGGTCAGGAAGTTCATTGCGGGCTCGCCTACGAAACCGGCGACCCAGGCATTGACCGGATGGTTGAAGATCTCGCTCGGCGTGCCCCATTGCTGCAACTCGCCATCATGCATGACCGCGATGTAGTCGGCCATCGAAAGGGCCTCCAACTGGTCATGGGTCACGTAGATCATCGTGGTCCCCAGTTCGCGCTGAAGATGCTTGATCTCGCCCCGCATATGGGCGCGCAGCTTCGCATCAAGGTGCGCGATGGGTTCGTCGAACAGGAAAAGCTTGGGCTGGCGCACGATGGCGCGCCCGATCGCCACCCGCTGCTTCTGACCGCCGGACAACTCGTGCGGGCGGCGGTCGAGAAGGTGATCGATCTCAAGCAGCCGCGCCGCGGCTTCGACCCGCTCCTTGATCGCTTTCTCCTCTGTCTTGCGCAGGCGCAGCGGGTTGGCAATGTTCTCGAATACCGACTTGTGCGGGTAGAGCGCGTAGTTCTCGAAAACCATTGCCACGTCGCGGTCTTTGGGGGCGAGGTCGTTGATACGAAGGTCGTCGAAGAAGATGTCCCCCGACGAAATGTGTTCGAGACCCGCCAGCATCCGCATGGTCGAGGATTTTCCGCATCCGGACGGGCCGAGGATCGACACGAAGCTGCCATCGGGACAGGTGATGTCGAGGTGTTTCACAGCTGCCGTGTCGCCGTAGTATTTCCAGACGTTCTTGATCGTGATGGTAGCCATAACAGGGCCTTTCCAGATAGTGGTGACGCCATGGGTCCCGCAGCGGCGCGGGACTCGCACGCTCATTCTTTGACGGCACCCATGGTGAGTCCGGTAACAAGGTATTTGCGGATTACGAGGCCGAGCAGCATCATCGGTGCCGTCGTGACAACGCCAGCCGCCATGATGGACCCCCACTGGATGTTCTGCGGCTGGACCAGTTCGCGGGTTGCGACGGGCAGGGTTTTTGCCCCACCGGAGCCGATGATCGCCGCGAACAGGAAGTCGTTCCAGGCGAAGAGGATGCACAGGACCACGAAGGCGCCGATCCCCGGCGCGACGAGCGGCAGGATGGACACGAAAGCCTGGAAGCGGGTCGCGCCGTCAACCATCTGACCCTCTTCAATCGCGTATGGAACGTTGTCGAAGAAGCCTTTGAGGATCCAGATTGCGAAGGGAAGGTTGAACGTCGTGTAGGCCAGGATCAGGCCGGGGAGCGTCCCCACGAGGTCGAACGTCCGGAAGATCGAGTAGAGCGGTACCATGACCGCCACGACCGGAGCCATACGGGTCGAGATGATCCAGAAGAATAGGTCCTGCTTGCCGCGAAAATCGACCCGGCTGAGACTGTAGGCGCACAGCGATCCGAAGATGACCGACACCACGGCCGAGCCGCCCGCCGCGATCAGGCTGTTCGCCATGTAACGTCCGAAATTTCCTTCGGCGAACAAGCTGGTGTAGTGCTTCAGCGTGGGTGTGAAGTCGAAGAACACGCCGATGCCGCCCCAGTCTCCCACCTCAGGAAGATTGAAGGCCTCAAGGAGGTCCTTGAAGGACGACGTGAACATGATCACGAAAGGGAGCAGGGTCCAGACAAGATAGAAGATGAGGAAAGCGGCGGCGGCGACCCGCAGGAGCTTCTGCGCGGTGCTGTCATAATGAACGACGTCTTGCGAGGCCATCGTCTCAGGTCCTTCCGGATTTGGGTTTGTCGAAGACGCGCACCAGGATCATTCCGAGCACGATGGTCACAATAAGCAGGGTCAGTGCGATTGCCGCGCCTCGACCGAGCTTGAAGAACTTGAATGCCACTTCGAAGAGATAGACAGGCAGGATCTTCGTGGCGCTGCCGGGACCGCCGCCGGTCAGGACGAGGATGTGGTCGATGAAGCGAAAGTTGTCCATGAAGCGCAGCAGCACGGCGATCAGAAGGACGGGATACAGGTTCGGCAGCGTGATGGCGAAGAAGTTGCGCATCGGCGAAGCACCGTCGACCATGTTGGCTTCAAGCTGATCGCGGGGAACCCGCTTGAGCCCGGCAAGAGCAATCAGCGTAATGAGCGGTGTCCACTGCCATACGTCCACAAGCACGATGCCATAAAGCGCGGTGCCGGGCGTGGCGAGGATCGAAGCGCTGTCCAGAAGTCCGATGCTCTGGAATATCCAGTGATACCAGCCGAAGGTGCCGTTGTAGAGGAACAGCCACAGAAGACCGGCCACCGCGGGCGCCATCATCATCGGCATCAGGAGCGCGGTGACGAGGAATTTCTCGTACTTCGAATTGTTCACGATGACCGCGAGGATCATCCCGATGGTCAGCTGAAGCCCGAGGCACATCGCGCTGTATTGCAGAAGCAGGATCCAGCCGTCCTTGAACCGCGGGTCTTGGAGCAGCCGGGCATAGTTCTTGAACCCGACCCACTCGCCGCCGCCGATGTCCACGTCCTGCAGCGACAAGACGATGAGCCAGAAGAACGGGTAGAGCGAGATGAATGCGAGAATCGCGATGGCTGGCGCCATGAGGTAGAGGTAGTAGCGTTTCGGTGCTGGCGGGTTGAAGCTCGTTGGCCGCGGCTTCGGATCGGATATCGGGCGGGCTTCGACTTCGGTCGAATGTTCGCGCGCGCGAAACAGATCGCCGGCCAGTCGAAAGGCGCCTTCCTTTCCGAAATGGGTTGCTTCTGTCATGTGAGTGCTCCCACGGGCGGTGCGCAACGCGCCCCTGCTGCTCGGTCGGTTGGAGGGATGGAGCGGCGAGCCTCTGGGCTCGCCGGCTCCGTCGCTTGGCTCAGACGTCGTTCAGAAAGTCGAACTGCTCCTTGAGCGCGAACGCCGTTTCCTGCGGACTCTTCTGCCCTGCAAGCATCTGCTGCGTTTCCTGAGCAGTGATCGAGTAGTACTCGTTCGCCTCCGGGATCTTCGGGCCGAGCACGAAGTTCGGATCCTTGATCCCGTAATTGTAGACTGCATCGAAGGTCAGAGCGTTTGGCATCTTGGTCGGACGGGCTTGTGCGGCTATCACATCTGGGCGTTCCAGAACCGACTTGCGTGTCGGGGTTCCCCCGAGCCCGGCCAGAACATCGTACTGAATGTTCTCGCTGGTGGACCAGATCGCGAAAAGATAAGCCGCACGCTGGAGATCTTCAGAAGCGTTGGCGTTGATCCCGATGCCCCCGATACCGCAGTTGGTTCCGTTCACGTTGGGCCCGCCGGTGAGGTTCCATTCCGGATCGCCCTTTGGGCATGGGGCATATGCCGTCTTGCCTCCTGCCGCGACCGACGTTTCCGGGTTTTCGACGGAAGCCGCGAACTCGTGAAACTGCACCTGCATCGCGATGTTGCCGGACTGGTAGACCGTGTTCAGCTCCAGCGTGCCGTTGGCGAGGTTGTCAGGGTGCGAAGCGTCGCCGAATTCCTTGAACTTCTGGAGCATGAGCACCGACTGTTCATCACCCCAGTTGGCAGGCCCGGGACGCTTGGAGCCGAGCTTGTCATCGATCGGAAAGTCGATCCACTGGCCGTGCGAGTACATCAAGCGCTGGATGTCGAGTTGCGTGGTCCACGCGAATGCGCCCTGGTGCTGCGCGTAGCCATAGGGCACGTCCGCGCCGCTTTCTCGCAATGCTTTAAAGAACTTGGCGAAATCCAGAACCTGCTTCCAAGTCGTGTCGGCAGTGTATTCCAGCCGGTAACCGTATTCGGCTTCGAAGTCTTTGGAGTACTGTTCGAACAGGTCCTGACGATAGAAGGTGCACGCCACGGCAGCGTCGTAGGGCAGGGCAATGATCTTCTCATCAGAGTAGAAGCGACCGCACGCCGACAGGAAGTTCTCGAACCAGACGTCATCGCCGTAGCCGTTTGGATCCTGAGGAAGTGTCTCGTCGCCGAACATGGTCGAAAGGTCGACGTAGAAGTCCGCGAAGGGGGCTCCGATCGGCTTGTCCTGAACGTAGTTCAAAACGTAGTCGGACTTGCCGCTGCGCAGGTCGATACCTGCCTTCTGCTGCACTACCGGAAGATCGTCGGTCAGGATCTCCACCTCGATCCCTGTAAGGTCATAAAACGCCTTGATATTCTCGCGGATAGCGAAGGACGGCGGAGTGTTCTCGGACAGGAATGTAAGCTTGGAACCGGCGTACTGCCGCCATTTGGCATCGTCAGAGGATTGCGCCTGCACCGGCGAGCGCATGATGACCGAGTTCATGCCGACGGCGAGTGCGCCGGTGCCCAGTGCGGTCGCGGCGGACCCGCCGAGTTCCAGAAAACGGCGGCGGCTGATCCGCGAGTACAAGGCGTTTCTTGGTTTGTAGAACATCTCTCTCTCCCTGTGCTGGCGATTACGGGTCGCCACAACCCGGTTTGCGCGCTCGGCTCCGCGTCCTGACTTGCCCCTCCAACGGGCCTTCAGGAGCCGATTCCTCCCGCCGCGCTTTCAAAAGTTATCGCCGCTCGAACATTCTGTAAATAATTTTCTTCTCCACGGAGCCTCAAGTTTTACTCTGTAAGGGTCAAGAAACCATGGTTATCATGAGCTCAGGCTCCAAAGATACAAGCAAGCGCTAGGTTCAGAGTTGCACTTGCACTCCTAGTCCGAAAATTTTTTCCATCTTTCGGCCCAAGACAGATCATTCACTCTGTTCGGAACGCTGCCGACTTTGTTGCGCAAAGAAGGTGAGAGTCGGGCTTCCCTTTTACCCTGACGGACTTACCCCACGGCCTCTGTGAAAGGTATGCCGAGCGCGGTGTAGTAGTTCATGACGGCGATACGGATCTGGAGTTCCGCGACCTGGGGCGAACACTACGCCTTGAACTGCGCCTTGAGAGGACAGCGGGGGAAGTCGCGCCGGTCGGCGCGATACCATTGCCCGGATTTCGTGCCGTTTCCCGGGGCCAGCCGCTTCCTTGCCGGGCATCGGACCACATCGTGACGGGGATCGCACTTGAAGCGCACGGTCGGAAAGCCCTGCGCCCCCTTGCGGCGGGTGGCGCGAAGGGGCGGAATGACGGGCTCGATCCGGCGGTCTTCAGGAACGGCGTACACCCGGCCACGCCATGGATCGTGTCCGCCGCAATCCCGTCAGGGGCAAGCCCGAGCGTGTCTTCGATGGCGTCCGGGCGCTCCGCTGCTCCGGACGGAAGTCACAATCACGGCCCGATTTGCAAGGCGCCCCATTGAAATGCTGCGCTGCAGCATTATCTCTCCTTCAACGGTCGACGAGGCCGCACACATTTAGCAATCTGGAGACCGCATCATGGCCAACAAGCAAGACTTCACCACCTTCTTCAAGACCGCGCCCGCGGCATTCAACACCGCAGCCGTGACCGACGCCTGGAAGACATGGGCGACCTTCGGCGAGCGGTTCAGCGCCATCGCGCTTGACGCCGCGAACAAGTCGAACGACGTAACAACGAACACCGTCAAGGAGTCGCTGAAGCTTCTGCGCGATGTGACCAGTGCTCAAAACGCGCCCACAGATTACACCAAGGTAGTCAGCGATTTCGGCACGTCGCAGGCCGAGCTCGTGAAGACGCACTTCCAAGCGCTCGGCGACGTCGCCAAGCTGGCGCAGAACGATGCGACCGAGCTGCTGTCAACCACCGGTCAGCACATCACTGAACAGGGCAGCAAAGCGGCCAACGCCGCTCAGGCGTCAGCGAAGGCAGCTTCTGGCAAGAACGCGAGGGCCGCGTAACCCGCGATCATTGACCTGACGAAGTCGTGTGCGTGACCAGTCAGGCCCCAATGCGTACCGCAAGCACGCGCGCGACGGAGTTTGGAATGTGGCGTCTGTTCCTTGTTGATGGGAGAGGCGCCATGTTCGTGTGCGGGCTAGCCATTCGGTTCGGCTTCCCACCATGATTGCGACAGCCTAGAACAGGCGCGCGGCAGGATGCAGGCATGGGGATTGCCCGAAACGAGCCATTCAGGTTATATTTCCAAGTGAACTGCCATAACAGTGCACGGCCAATGACAGCCATGACTGCCGTAGCGGCGAAGAATGCCTTCGGACCAGTTCTCGAAGCGTCGCTCCGCGAAGCGGTGGCCGTCACGAAGAACCGTCGAGAGGTCGCCGCGATATTCTCTAAGGAATGCGTGCGTGCGCTGGCCGACAGCTTCCTTGCCGATCCGCGGAAGGCGGATCTGGCCACCGGGAAACTCGCCCTATTCGACGCGGTGATGGCGCAGATGGACATCAACCGGCATATCGATGCCAGCCGCCGTGCGATTGCCGACGGCGATGGGATTGTCGCGGATGCGACGTATTTCGCGAGCCTGAGTGATCGCGCGCCACCCCGGATCTCCTGATATCCAACATCATGCAGCCCGCAACTGTTCTCTTTGCGCCTGACGTAGATGCTGCGCTGGTCGAGATTATCGACCATGCCGATATCGACAGCATCGCGACCACGCGACTTCTCTGAACGCATCCAGACGCACTTGGTCCTAACGCTTAGCACCTTTTCAGAAGCGGGACCCATGTTTCAGGGCCAAGGTGAGGGTTTTCCCGTGGCGGGCTACGTTTTTCTCCACGAACAAGACCCGTCTGCCCGCGAGGTGCATGTTCTCGACATGATTGCGCCGGGACGGAACTGGCGCTGAATTGGCATGGACAAAACGGTCCCGAAACCTTGGGCAGTATCGAACCGGATTTCTGTGTAACCGCCGCTTGTAATCTCCCCGGAACCGCCGTTTGAAAATTTCCCGGACTGAGTAGTGTTGGGGATTTTCGAACCTCATTCGTTCAAAAACCGCGGCGCCGCGGGCCACTTGGCGGATGCTTCCCCTAAACAGCAGCGGGGGCCGTAATGTGAAGGGACTGAGCGAGATCGTCTTGGTCCATGATCTTAAGACGCAGGGGCTTTGCATCAACGCCAGTGCGCGGAATCTCGGCTGCGCCCGCAAAACTGTCCGCAAACATCTCGATCGGGGACTTGAAGCTCCGGTCTGCGGGCGGCGCGCGCCGCGGCCGCGGACCATTGAACCCTTCAAGGCATATCTGCGGGAGTGCGTGCTGTCCTTTCCCGATCTCACCTGCGCCAGGTTTCTTCGGGAGATACGCGATATGTGATACGAGGATGTCAGCACACCGGCCATTGTTCGTCGAGGCCGTGCCACGGTCGAGGTTCCTGCAACTCCTTATTGAACGACAATCATAGACATCCCGGAACGACGCGCGAAACGAGTGCTGCGCGAGGTTCTTCGCAGATTGTTCGCACTCAGGTAAGCCTAACGTTCGGTACGCTCGGCGTTCGGCGGACGTTGTCCGGAGTTTGAGGACCCCATTGTTGAACGATCTTCCGGACATGCGTATGTTATTGATTTCGTTGAACCGGGGTTTTTGAACCTCTTGGTCCGTCGACCACGACTTGTCCACGGAAAACTGGTTCTGACGGGCGGGCAGCCCTTTTTCGCAAGGGGTCGGAGTGCCAGTGTCAGAATGAAGAGGACCGATCAGATGACAGGCCGCTCGGCTCGCAGGAAAATCAACGCAATCTCGGCCGTCTTGGTCGTTCCGGAGCTCACCTCGGGATGCGCAATGCAACCCGGAGAGATAGTAGCCCTCTGCGTGGTGTAGGAGCGTCGACCTTCGGAGAGGTCCAAGCCTGATCAGGGGGCCACCGTGAAGCGCTTCCACTACGACAGCCACGATCGCTTCATGGGCTCCTACAACTTCGCTCTAAGGCTCAAGACGCACGGCGGGCTCACGCCATATAAATTCATCTGCAACGTTTCGACCCCAGAGCTGGATGGGTTCACCCGCTGTGACCGATGTCCAAAGGTCTTCCTCTCTGCCATCGCTCTGGCGGCCCTCATCATCTATTGCTTATGAATCATGACCCTTCTGTATCTGGGCTCTGTGTGTTTACCCCGTCACCGGCCAGGGTCAGTGACGGGGTGGTAGAGATGTTGCGCCCGCGGATCGACCAAGGTGATCTGCGCCCCGTCCGGTCGACAGACCAGCCGATTGGCCAGCGCCGTGCCACCGGCTCCGGCACCAATGATGACGATCCGCGCCCTGGTCTGTGTCTGCGCCTGCGTTTCGTATGGCGCGGTCAGGGCTGCTGTGGCCGCTCCGCCTGCGGCAAGGCCAAAGAACTGCCGCCGTGTTGCACGGAAACTCGTCATTGGCGCCTCCCTCGCAGTGAGTGTACTCCGCAGCATACATATGATGTTTTTAGAATTTGTATTTGATACATAACAAACCTTTGAAATCCCTCGCGCCGTTGCGACCGCGCGAGGGTCTCGGGGGCGGATCAGTAGGAGGTGATCCGCGTGTTTTCGGCCAGCATGGCGCCCGCCATGGCCGCCGGGGCGGCAACGCCCACGCCGTCGATCAGTACCGATTGGTCCGCGCCTTTGCCCGGCAAGTAGATCGCGCAGACCTCGACGCTGTTGTTCGGGCCTTCCATGATTTTGCGCATCAGGCCTTGCGGGCTCATGTCGCGCGGCGGCTGTGGCGCAGTCGCGGTTTCGGGTGCGTCCTTCAGCGCGATGTCGGCGGCCGGGCCGCATAGAAGGATGTGCTGGGCCACGCCCTGCTGCGCGGCATTGGCTGCAAGCACCATCGCCATCAACTGTGTCTGCGGCTCGGGCGCGGTCAGGATGGTGACGAGCGTCTCGGGCTTATCTTGTGCCACAGCAGGCAGGGCGAGGCTCAGCGCCGCGGCGGTGGCCAGTGCAAGTGTCTTCATGGGTAGCTCCTTGGATTGGGGTGAAAGATTATTCGGGACGACAGATTTCGCCGCGGGTCATGGCACGCAGGGTGGCAACGCCAAGCAGGGCAACGATCAGGCACGATGCGATCAGCGCGGCCTGCCCGGCCCAGAAATGCGCGGAGCTGCCGGTCAGCGCGGCAAAGCGCAGCGTGGCCAGAGTCAGGGCCGCGACGGGAAAACTCAGCGCCCAATGGGACAGGCCGAAGGGCAGGCGGCGCAGCTTGCCGACTTGCGTCAGGGCAAGGCCGAGAAAGACCAGCGTCGCGGCATAGAGGAGGCGCGCAAAGCCATCCAGCACGCCGCCGTTCAGTTGCAGCCAGGCAAGGAAGCCCACGGCGGGCGGTGCGATCAGGATGGCCAGCGTCGGCACCATTCGGCCTGGTAGCGGGTCGTGAAAGATCAGCCGGTTCATCACCAATACAAGCAGCACGATCCAGAAGATCAGCCCGGCTGCGAAGAACACCCATGAGGTTTCGGGAAAGCCGAGTCCCACCCCAGCGATGGGGGCCACCACGTTGCCCACCGCCGGTATGAACCATGCCGGCGAGATGTGGTTGGCCTGGAATGCCCGGTTTCCGATCCAGTTGGACAACACGGCCAGCGTCAGACCCGCCTGTGTCAGCGCCCCGATCAGCCAGATCCCGCGCGCGACATCGGGCACGCTCGGCGCAAGCGCCGTGGCGATGAGCAGCAGCGAGATCGAGAAGGCCGGAAAGAAGGCGAGTTTGACGGGATGCTGCCATTCGGCGGCGACGGCCTTTGGATGGCGAAGGGCTTTGAGTAAATAGATTGCCGCGAGCGCGACAAAGATCGCAATGGTCAACGCCAATATCGCAAGACTTGCCCTGGTCCAGCCTGCGGCGTGCAGCGCCGTTGTCAGGCCCGACAGCCCGAGGACAGAGGCAAAGAAGGGCACGGGAAAATGTGCGAGGCGCGGTTCGGCTGTTGGCGTGGCAGACATGAGGTCATCCGGGGATCAGGGGGCATCAGGGTCGGACCCGGCACTGTCACCGGGTCCGACATCGATCGGGGCGGAAAGGACTTACACTCCGGTCGAATTTCACGGGCTGGCTGTTCGGTGGGTGTGTTCGCCCACCGGGCAGTCGCCCTCGTCGGACAGGCAGGCGTCGCTGCGCAGCTCCAGCCACATGGCGTTCAGGACGGCAAAGGCAGCTGCGAGCGGGAGGCCAAGAAGCCAGGCAAAATACCACATGTTTTCAGTCCTTTCAGTACAGCGTATCGGCGTTTTCGTTGACGTCTGCCTCGGTGACTTTGCCCCAGAGCACCTTGTAGACCCACGAGGTGTAGGCAAGGATCAGCGGCATGAAGATCAGCGCACAGACCAGCATGATGAACAGCGTCTGGTGGGAGCTTGAGGCATCCCAGACGGTCAGCGAACTGTCCGGGGCCACCGTAGAGGGCAGGATGAAGGGGAACATCGTCAGCCCGACCGAGGCGATGATGCCGGTGATCGCCATCTTCGACCACAGCAGGGTGGAGACTTCGCGCCCCGCCCGCAGCCCCATCACCGCGAGTGCAATGCCGACGAAGCCCATGACCGGTGCGACGATGATCCAAGGCCGCAACCAGTAGGCCGTGAGCCACGACCCTTCGCGGCTGACCTCGGAAAAGAGCGGGTTGGACGGCCCCGCCGGGACCACGTCGTTCACCAGTGCAAACCCGTCGATCCCCACGGCCAGCCACAGCCCTGCCAGCGCGTAGCCGCCAGCTGCCGTCATACCGGCCACCGCTCCGATACGGCGGGCGCGCTCGGCGATCGGGCCTTCGGTCTTCAGCGTCAGCCATGCCGCGCCATGCATCAGCAGCATGGAGAAGGACACGACACCCGCCAGGATCGCAAAGGGCCGCAAGAGGCCAAGGAACTTGCCGTAAAAGCTGCCGTCATACATCGGCATCAGGTCGTCGGTCAGGTAGAAAGGCACGCCCAGCAGGACATTCCCCACCGCCACGCCAAAGATCAGCGCGGGCACCGCGCCCCCTGCGAACAACGCCCAGTCCCAGCGCGCGCGCCATGTCGCGTCATCGCGCTTGGAGCGGTACTTGAACGCCACAGGGCGCACGATGAAGGCCGCCAGGACGACGAACATCGCCAGGTAGAAGCCGCTGAACGACACTGCGTAAAGCGGCGGCCAGGCCGCGAAGATTGCGCCACCGCCTAGGATGAACCAGACTTGGTTCCCTTCCCAGACCGGACCGACGGTGTTGATGACGACGCGGCGCTCCGTATCGGTCTTGGCGACAAAGGGCAGCAGCGCACCCGCGCCCATATCGAACCCGTCCGTAAGGGCAAATCCGATCAGCAACACGCCCAGAAGCGCCCACCAGATGACACGCAGTGTGTCGTAGTCGATCATTTCATGCAGGATCATGAGAGTTACTCCGCCGGTGTCGAAAGGGGTGATGCAGATGGGCTGGGCGCACCGGGGGTTTGGCGCAACCGGGCCTCGTGGCGGGCCTGCCAGGCGTCGGTTTCTTCTACGTCCTGGAACGGGCCCTTGCGGATGTATTTCACCATCAGTCTGACCTCGATCACGAAGAGCACGGTGTAGAAGAGGATGAAGCCCGCCAGCGTGATCAGCAGATCCGCGATGGACAGGTGCGAAGCCGACATCGCTGTCGGCAATACTCCGTCCACTGTCCAGGGCTGGCGGCCGAATTCCGCGACGAACCAGCCCAGCTCGGCTGCGATCCACGGCGTCGGAATGATCGCAACGGCTGCATAAAGCGACCAGCGCGGGAACTGCATGTTCCTGAACGACGCGCGGTAGAAGAAATAGGCCATCACCGCGATGAAGCTGAAGCCCAATGCCACCATGAAACGGAAGGCCCAGAACAGCGGAAAGACGCGCGGAATGGTGTCTTCGGCGGCCTGAGCGATCTGCGCGCCGGTCGCCGTGCGCGGGTCTACGACGTAGCGCTTGAGCAGGAAGGCGAAGCCCAGGTCATCGGAGTTCTGTTCAAAGACGGCGCGCGCCTCGTCCGGGACATTGCCGCGCGTCTCGCGGATGGTCATGAGCGCATCATACGCGATGATGCCACGGCGGATGCGCTCTTCGGCCTCGGTCACCAGGTCGTTGATGCCGGGAATTTCCTCAGTTAGGGAGCGCGTGCCGATCAGCCCCATGGCCCAGGGGATATGCACCGCGTAATGCGTCTCGCGCGCTTCCTGGTCGGGAAAGCCGACGAGGGTGAAATGCGCTGGCGCGGGCTCCGTTTCCCACATTGCCTCGATTGCGGCGAGTTTCATCTTCTGGGTGTGGCTGGCGGAATAGCCTGATTCATCGCCCAGAACCACGACGGAAAGCGCCGCCGCAAGGCCGAAGGAAGACGCCACCGCGATCGACCGCCGCGCCAGGTCCTTGTGGCGGTCCTGGATCAGGTAGAGCGCGGAGACGCCAAGCACGAAGACCGCCGCCGTCACATAGCCCGCTGACACCGTATGCACGAATTTGGCCTGCGCAACCTCGTTGAAGACCACGTCGAAGAAGGAGGTCATCTCCATCCGCATTGTGTCGGGGTTGAACTCTGCTCCCACCGGGTTCTGCATCCAGCCATTGGCGATCAGGATCCACAGCGCCGAGAAGTTTGACCCGATGGCCACCAGCCAGGCGACGACAAGGTGCTGCACCTTCGACAGCTTGTCCCAGCCGAAGAAGAAGAGCCCCACGAAGGTGGCCTCGAGGAAGAAGGCCATCAGTCCTTCGATGGCCAACGGCGCGCCGAAGATGTCACCGACGTAGTGGGAGTAATACGACCAGTTCATCCCGAACTGGAATTCCATGGTGATGCCGGTGGCGACCCCGAGGACGAAGTTGATGCCGAACAGCGTGCCCCAGAACTTGGTCATCTGGCGCCAGATGGGCCGGTTCGTCATCACATAGACGGTCTCCATGATCGCCACGAGGATCGACAGACCCAACGTCAGCGGCACGAAGAGAAAGTGATACATGGCCGTCATCGCGAATTGTAGGCGCGACAGCTCGATCAGTCCGATCTCCATGAGCGTGATCCTTTCGGTTGATAACCCGCATCACAGGTGCAGATTTTCGACCGTTATATTCCGCATTCAAGATACGAGAATGATCTGGATCAAATTCACATTCCGCAGTTGGAATTATTTCCTGCGTCCGGTCAGGCGCGCGCGACCTCGACGATGCGGTCGGCCTGATCCCGTTCGGCCGCATGATGTGCCGCAACAAGGAAGGCAGCATCAGGACAGGCCTGTCGCAAACCGGCCATGACACGGCGGGCTGTTGCCTCGTCCAGCCCCTCCGTAGGTTCGTCGAGGAGCAGAAGCCGCGGCGTCCGCAGGATCGCGCGCGCCAAGACCAGTCGGCGCGCTTCCCCCCCCGAAAGCCCGGCCCCGCGCGCGCCTAGCCGCAGGTCCAGACCGCCACGGCCGCGCAGGGTATCAGCCAGGCACGTGGCCTCCAACGCGGCCCAGAGCGCGTCGTCGCGGGCCTCGGGCGCGGCAAGCCGCAGGTTCGCCGCCACGGTGCCCGAGATCAGGACCGCACGCTGCGTCACGAGGACGGCGCTTTCCGTCACCGTCTCCATAGGCAGTCGCGACGGATCGGCCCCGAACAGGCTTACCTGACCCCGCGAAGGGGACAGCGCGCCGACCGCCATGAGCAGCAGCGTGCTCTTGCCGCTCCCGCTGGCGCCTTGCAGCACGACGGTCTCGCCGGGCCGGACCGACAGGGACACCGGCCTAAACAGTGGTCGACCAGACACCTCGATGGCGGCATCGCGCATTTCCAAACCCGTGTCCGAAGCCAGGACAGGGGCGTCCGACGCCTGTGGGGCATGAGCACGCAGCGCCGGGCCGATGCGCCGCGCGGCCTGTGTCATGCGCCCGATTTCGGTCAAGGCCCGCCGAACCGAGGCCACTGCTTCGGCCAGCGCCAGCGCGGCAAAGACGCCGATGGCTGCCGTAGCCACGGAAATCGTGCCCGCTTGAACCAGTGCGATCCCGCTCAGAAGGCAGCCCACCGTCACCAACGCGCTCACCATGTCCAGCAGCATCCCCGTGATGCGGTCGATCCGGTCGAGCTGCCTGCGCGCCTCTGCCGCCCGGTCGAAGGCGTCCTGCGCCCCTCGGGTGGCGCGAGGCAACTGGCCAAAGACGGCAAGATCATCCCGCCCCAAGACCAGATCGACCATTCGGCTGCGCCCAATCTGTAACGCGGCCTCAGCCAGCCGGGCAGGGCGTTTCGCGACCTTCTGGCCCGCGAGGAAGATCACCGTCGGCAGGACGAGGTAGCCCGCACCCAGGATCAGCGCCATGGTGGGGGCCACCAGCCACCACAGCAGAAGCGACGCCGCAAGGATCGTGATCCATCCGGCCAAGGCAGGCAGGACCAAACGCAGCAGCGCCCCGTCCAATGCCTCCGTGTCGGCGGTGATGCGGTTCAGCTCCGACGCCGCACGCAGCTGTTCCAGCGCGCGGTGCGGTCGCATCAGCACGCCGCGCAATAGCGCGACCCGCAGGCCCGACACCGCGCGCAGTGTGGCATCATGGGTCAGCACACGCTCGCCGTAACGGGCCGCGGTCCGCCCCAACGCGAGGAACCGCACCATGGCCGAGGGTGCAAAGACGTTGAACAGGACGCCGATTCCCGCAATGCCTGCGGCGGCGGTGGCCATGATGAACCACCCCGAGAGAGCCAACAGGGCAACGCCCATCACCAACACGGCGATCGACAGCGCAAGACCATATGACAGCGCTACCCGTTCGGCGCGCGAAATGGCGATGATGACCGACAAGAGCGCCTTCATGCCGCCGCACTCCGGTCTATCGTGATCCTCTGCGCCATCCGTGCGGCCAGCGCAGTGTCATGGGTGGATACAACCAGCGTTCCGCCCGCGTCAGCAAATCGCAGCAGGCTGTCGCTGACGAGTTGCGCGGTCTCTGGATCCAGATCCGCCGTTGGCTCATCGGCCATCAGAAGCCCCGGGTTGCCGTGCATGGCCCGCGCCAGCGTCACGCGCCGCGCCTCCCCGCCGGACAATCCCGCGCCGCGTTCGCCCAAGCGGGTCAGATCGCCGCGGAGTAGCAGGTCGATCACGTCCGTCAGACGGGCGGCCTCCAGCGTTTCCTTCGTCACGGCCGCGCCGAAGCCAATGTTGTGGCGCAGCGATCCGTTCACGAAATGCGGTGCCTGCGGCATCCACCCGATCCCGGCGCGCCAAGCATCTGCCGTCTCGTCCGACAAGGGCACGCCTCCGATCAGGATCAGGCCTTCGGCCGGCCGCTCCACCCCAGCGATCAGGCGCAGCAGGGTCGTCTTGCCCGAACCGCTCGGTCCCTCGATCGCAAGGCTGTCGCCGGGTTCCAGCCGGATATCGGGATAGACGACACCCCTGTGACCCAGGCCCCTGGTCTCCAACGTCGTCATGGGGCAGGGCGAAACCGCCTCTCCGCGCCCCAGGCGCCGCGGGCGCATCTCGGCGCGCCAGGTCGCGACCTCGTCCATCACTGCATCCGCACCGGATTTGTCATGCCAGGCCGCGGCGAGATCGCGCAGGGGCCTGAAGAATTCGGGCGCAAGCAGCAGCAGGTACAGGCCGACAGTCGGCTTCAGGACGTCGCCCCAGCCGCCCCAGCTCAGCTCTCCCAGCAAGGAGAACCCCACCCAGATCGCGACCATGGCCACGCCGACGGCCGAGAAGAACTCCAGCACCGTCGACGACAGGAAAGCGATGCGCAACACCGCCATGGTGCGCACGCGCAAGTCATCGCTGGCCTGGGCAAAGCTGTCCACCGTTGCGGGGCCGGCCCCGATCAACCGCAGGTCGGACAACGCCGCGAGCCGTTCGACCAGCAAGTCGCTCAATTGGCCGACTTCCTGCAACTGCCGCGCACTGGCCTCCTTCGCGGCCCAGCCCACCAGGGCCATGAATACCGGGATCAACGGACCGGCCAGCAGAAGAACGAGGGCGACCGCCCAACTGTGCCAGGCCGCAATGCACAGGATCACCGGGGGCAGCACCATCACCCGCATCCGGGCCGGTCGGTAGCGCAGCAGGGCCGGGCGCAGCGCCTCCAGCTTTTCGTGGGTCAGCGCCGCGATGGCGCCTGCGCCCCCCAGCGCGGATGGTGTGGCTGCCTGCGCCTCTGCCGTCACGATCTCGTGCCTTAGGACAGCAATGCGCGCATCCGCCGCCCGGGCCAGCATCCCTTGCGCCGCCATGTCGAGCGTTGCGCGCAAGCCCCAGAGTAGCACGATCCACAGACCGGTGCGCCAGACCTCGACGGGCTGATCCGCCATGAGATCGCCGAAGACCCGTGCGATCACCGCGGCGACCCCCAACCAGACCAAACTGGACAGCACCGCCAACAGGCTGCCCGCGGTCTCGTTCGCGCTGGGGTGATCCTTGGGGGCCGAAGGACCCCTTGGTTTTTTCCGTATCATGGATGCGTGTTTAAGCGGAACTTGGCCGAGCCGATTTGATCTGGCGCAAGGCTTTTCCGGCATTTTCGTCCCATCTTGGCCAGATGACCCGGAAACCTCCATGCGATTGACCATCCGAACCAACCTTGCCGCGCGCATCCTGATGACCTGCGCCGAAAACCCCGATCGCGTGCTCAAGACGGCCGAGGTCGCGGAACTGTGCAACTGTTCCACCAACCATGCGGCACATGTGGTGCAACGACTTCAGGCCGATGGCTATGTGTCCACCGTGCGCGGTCGCTCTGGCGGGTTCTCCCTTGCCTTGGCCGCCGACAAGGTATCCATCGGCGCCGTCTTCCGTCTGTTCGAGGCCGATATTCCTTTTGCCGAGTGTTTCGACGAGGTCACCAACACCTGTCCCTTGAGTAAAACCTGCCGCCTGAAACGTTATATCGAGCGCGCCCTAGATGCCTTTTACCACGAACTCGACATGGTCACGCTGCGCGATCTGGTGCAGGGGAATTGCGGCCTGAGCGCGCTTTTGACGCTAAGGCCCGAAGTGCCGAACTCGTGCTCCCGATAAAGATCAACGCCGCGCAAAATGGTCCAACGGGATCTTCAGATAGGAGCGACCGTTGGCCTCCGGTTCGGGCAGGCGTCCGCCGCGGATGTTGACCTGAAGCGCAGCGAGCATCAGGCGGGGCAGCGGCAGGGTGGCGTCGCGGGCATCGCGCAACGCTCGGAATTCAGTTTCGGTCAGCCCGTCCTTGAGGTGGATATTCTGCGCCCTGTGCTCGGCCACCGTCGCCTTGCATTGCGCCGCGCGCCCGTTCGGCGCGTAGTCGTGGCCGACGAACACGCGCGTCTCATCCGGCAGGGCAAGAATGCGCTGGATGCTGTCGAAGAGCGCTTTGGACGAGCCGCCGGGAAAATCCGCACGGCTGGTGCCGCTGTCCGGTATCATCAGCGTGTCATTCACAAAGGCCGCATCGCCCGCGACATAGGTGATCGAGGCCAGCGTGTGGCCGGGCGAGAAGATCACCGAGACAGGTATGTTGCCCACCATGAAAGTGTCGCCGTCGGCAAAGAGCCGGTCCCATTGGCCGCCATCGGTGGGCACGGTGCCGGGCAGGTTATAGATGTCGGTCCACAACTTCTGGACGCCCGTCACCTTCTCGCCAATCGCCGTGGGCGCGCCGGTCTGTGCCTTCAGCCACTGCGCCGCCGAGAAGTGATCGGCGTGCGGATGCGTGTCGAGGATCCATTCCAGCGCGATCCCGGCTTCACGGACGTAGGCCAGCAGCTTCTCGGCATTCGCCGTACCTGTTGCACCGGACAGCGTATCGAACTCCATCACCGGGTCGACAATTGCGCCTTTCATGGTGAGGGGATCGTGAAAGACATACTGCCAGCTTCCGGTCGGTTCATCCCAGAAGGGTTTGACGATGGGATTGGTCATGGTTCTGACTCCTGTAGTTCGACTTGGCTCAGAATCTGCTGGCCCGCAGCATCCGAATTCCTTCCTCGTGTGATTCAAGGCGATCGGTGAGTAGCCCGGCACTGCCTTCGTCTCCTGCGTCCGCACAAAGCGAGACGGCCGTGCGCAGCGTCGCGGCAATCGTTTCTTGCTCGGCAATGGCCTCGGCGACCATGTCATCGGCGGACTTGGCCGACGCGGGCCGGGCCATGAGGTCGTACACCGAGGTAAGGGGACAAGCGCCCTGAATGCAGATGCGTTCCGCGATGCCTCCCAGTGCGGCGCAGATATAACTTTTACTGTCCTTTGAACATCGCATGAAGCTGGTGGAACTGCGGGTCTGAGACGTTCCAGCGGCAGCCGTGGATCTGGACTTAGAGGTGAAAGGTCTGGCCGAGACCGCCGGTGAGTGCGGAAACAACGGGCGGGGCGGTCATTGTTGTGGTCCCTTTTCATGAGATAGGTGTGCGGTCCCGCCAGGCGGCGGGACCGTGGAAAGTCAGAGTTGGCGGGTGGAGAAGTACCAATCCACCGTGTCGTAGCCTTCGCTCGCGCGGGCGGCGGCCTCTTCGGGGGTTTTCGGCGTCGGCACGATCACCGCGTCACCGGGCTTCCAGTTTTCCGGCATGGCGCAGCCGTTCTCATCCGCGGTCTGAAGCGCGATCAGAAGGCGGTAGATCTCGTCGACCGAGCGGCCCGCGTTCATCGGGTAGTAGACCATTGCACGCAGCACACCTTCGGGATCGATGATGAAGGTCGCCCGCACGGCGGCGGTGTCGGAGGCGCCGGGCTGGATCATTCCATAGGCCTGCGCCACGGCCATGTTCAGATCCGCGATGATCGGAAAGCGGATTTCGGTGCCGAACTTCTCCTTGATGTTCAGAACCCAGGCGATGTGACTGTAATGGCTGTCGATCGACAGGCCCAGCAGCGCGGTATTGGCGGCGGCAAAATCATCATGGCGCTTGGCAAAGCCGATGAACTCCGTGGTGCAGACCGGGGTGAAATCCGCCGGGTGCGAGAACAGTACAAGCCACTTGCCGCGGTAGTCCTCCAGCCGCTTCTGGCCGTGGGTGGTAAGCGCGTCGAAAGCCGGGGCCGGTTCGTTCAGACGGGGCCCTGCGGGTCGGGCGGCGGCTTGGGCGATGGGGGTCTGGGCGGTCATCTCTGGGTCTCCTTCGTGATCCCGTTTCGGTGATGACCCCAATCTGGGGGATTGTGTTATATATGTGAAATTGAATATAGTGAAGGAACTGATAGAGAGCTTCTATATGTTCACCCTTCGGCAGTTGCGCTTTCTCGTGGCGCTCGCGGATCATCTGAACTTTTCGCAGGCGGCAGAGGTCTGTTTCGTCACGCAACCCACCTTGTCGTCAGGCATCAAGGAACTGGAGGCGATCCTCGGCGTGCAACTCTTCGAGCGGACAAAGCGCAGCGTCATGCTGACGACCGTTGGTGCAGAGATTGCCGAGCGCGCCCGGCGCCTGCTCTTGGATGCCGGGGAAATCACGGTCACGGCGGAAGCCCATCGCAACCCGTTTCAGGGGGATTTGCGCCTGGGCGCGATCCCTACCGTCGGCCCTTACCTCATACCTCATGCCCTGCCGGAAATTCGCAGGGCCATGCCCGAGATCAAGCTGTTCCTGCGCGAGGAAATGACGGAGGCTCTGATTGCTGGACTGACGGCGGGACGTCTGGACGCCATCGTCATTGCCTTGCCGTTCGAAACCGGAAATCTCCAGATCGCGCCGCTGTTCGAAGACGGCTACCAGCTTGCCTCACCACCCGACTGGCCCGCCCCGATGGGCACGGGTCGCCGCGCTCTGGAACAGGCCAAAGGTCATTTGATGCTGCTGGAAAAGGGGCATTGCCTGCAACGGCATGCCTTGGCCGCCTATCCCGGCCAGCTTTCAAAGGAACTGGATGACTTCGCGGCCACAAGCCTGAACACGCTGATCGCCATGGTGTCCGAAGGTTTGGGCATCACATTGCTGCCTGATCTGGCGGTGGCCGCCGGCGTGGCTGGGGAAAGCGGTGTCCGATTGACCCCATTGCCGGATGCCTGCCCAAGGCAGGTCGTACTTGCCTGGCGGTCTGGCTCCGCACGGGAGGCCGTCTTCGCAAAGCTTGCGGGGATCCTGCGCTCCTACAAACAGATGAATTGACCACATTCGTCACTAGTCGCGTCGTCAGATGCGGCGAGAACCGGAAACCGTCGCGTTAGGGTCGCATGGTGGCAGCCCAGTATCCCACCGTCGAGACACCAGGCGACAGTAGGTATGCCGCAAGGAGTTATGCTGGAAGAAAAGATCAGAGTATTGATTTGCACTCAGAGGTGACCAGTCTACCAACATAATTTCCATTGGGAATTGACCCATGTGAGCCTTTCCCAGCACCATGCTTGGCGGGGGCCGATGGAGTAGTACACATAAGACTTGTGAACATCATCCGACGTGTGGCGCTGCGAGAGAAGTTGCCAATCCGAGAACTTGCGCGGCGGACCGGCACCGGAAGCGCCGAGCAGATACCACAATTCTGACCTGCCGTTCGTGCGGTGGTAATTCGCAAGACAACATCGGCAGTGGCGCTGAACGTGCCGAGAAATCCCGCCGAGTCTTGTGCACGCGGACGCCCCCAGCCGGACGCGCATGGATCAGCGCCCTGTCGTCAATCAGCTCGATCCGTCCCGCTTCCAACTCTCCGGGCAGGAATGCCTGTCGACCCATTTTCAGATGCCATCGGCAACCTCCCGTCTGGTAGATTGGTGAAACATAGCGCTGCAAATATGCGTCAACGGAAATCTTGCCTGTCGTTCCACATCAGGCCGGGAGCGCGGGCCTGCCCTTGTTGACTTTGCGAAGGCTAACATTTTGCGGTTGGATCGAGCGGAAGCAAAGCCTTTGTTTTCAGAACGAATTTCAACGTATTCGAGTTCTTTTCCATGAGCAGGTTCAAGTGCGGCGCCAGCCTTTTCGCCTTTCTCGATCTTATTCCAACGGTCGCCCTTCCCGGAAGCGGGTCGATCACGATCAACGGATACGCCTTCACCGGTGACGGCGACTTTACCGCATGCGGGAACTGGAACGAGGGGCTGGGCTGTGGCTTGGCGACGTCGTGACCGATCAACGATCCCGGCACCCAGGCCTTATGGGTCCGCAGGCCGTCTGTGTGAACGGGGTCTTCATCAACAATTCTCAGTTGCCGCTCGGCACGCTCTTTCTGGGCCAGGATCACACGCAAGACGATTTCTCGATGCAGGCTTGGGACGGCCCGTCAATCTTCGAGTTGCGCGGAGGCACCTTCACTGTGAGCCGGGCGACCGTCGGCAAGGCGACCCAGAGCAACGAGTATCGCGCCCTCGGATTCGGGACCATCGCGCCCGCGACCGTGAGGCGCATGGGGGGCACCCTGGCAGGCAGCTGGCATTTCGTGCCGTATTCCAGCGACGAACCGGGGGCGGCGGCATCGCGGCTTGAACTTCACTAAAACCTTGTATGGGACCTTTCGGTGTTTTCGGGATTTCCCGGGGCGCTGGCGCTGGCCAATCCCGGGATAACGCTGACGGTTGGGCCCTTCATGGAAGTGACCGGTACGATCGAGAACCCCGGCCTGATCACCTTCGCACAAAACGGCATCCTCGAAATCGAGGGCAAGACGACGCTTTCGGGCGGCGGGCAGGTGGTGATGGGCTCGCCGGAATCGACGATACGCTATGGCAACGACAACCTGCCCGACGACGAGTTGATCAACGTGGACAACACGATCCGCGGGCAGGGCACGATCAGTGTCGATCTGATCAACCAAGGCACAATCCGCAACGAGGGCGGAAGGCTTCAGTTGGACCGCGCTGTGGTCAGCGACGGCACGATCCGGGCACAGGACGGAACGCTGAACATCGGGGGCGACCTTGAGGGGAATGGGCGGGTCGAAGTCGCGTCGGACGGTGTGCTCGAAGTCGATGGAGGGCTCTTCAAGAACCATACCGTTGTGGTGGAGAACGGCGGCACCATCGACTGGACCGATCCGGCCCGGACCACGATCGAGGTCGTCGATTTTTTTGGTGACCTTACGCAGATCGGCGGTACCTACGCGCCCGGCGCCTCTCCGGCGGAAAGCCTGCTCGACGGGGACTACACGCTGGGCGGCGGCGGGATATTCGAGCTCGAGTTCGCCGGTCTGACTACCGGGCTCTTCGACCAGCTCACCGTGACCGGCGATGTGTTCCTGACCGACGGCTACCTGTCGGTACTAGAGCTTGCGCCCTTCACCTTCGGCGCTGGCCAGTATTTCGAGGTGGTCGAGGTGCAGGGCAGCCTGTTCGGCGAGTTTGGCGGGCTGGGCGAGGGCGCACGGATCTCGGGCCTGTCGCGGGACGTGTTCATCACCGATGCCGACGGCAACGGCAACGACATCGCCCTCTATACCGAGGGCGGTTTGGCTCCCGCTCATGTGCCGCTGCCCGCCAGCATTCCCGCGTTCCTGGCCGCGCTCGGCGGGCTGGCCGCACTCCGCCGAAAGACTGCCGCCGCCTGACGGGGGACGGACGGCTTCTTGCGCGGCTCGAGCGTGCCCAGAACTATCTGTCAGCCTCGGCCGATTACTTCATGGCACGGGCGAGCCTGTTGGTCGTCCGGATGGCCTGACGTTTGTAGGACGGGGAAAATTTCGGCTCAGGCGGGAGTTGCGGAACAGAGACTCGCCGTGATCTAGTTCAGCTGAAACCGAACGGACCAGTAGGGAACAAAGAGGAGTTCTATCATGCATTTTCTTTTGAAAACCGTTTCCCTCGTCGGCCTTGCCATCTCCACGGCGCTGCCCGCCTTTGCAGAGAAACTGACTGGACAGGAGGTGGCATCCTTGTTCGCGCGGGGCCAGATCAGTTTTCAGGCAGGGTCCGTCTGGACGACCGAGGCGGGCAATCGTTACACGCTCACTCACCCTAATTCTTCCGGGGAAACAGGATCGTTCAAGATTTTCTCAAATGGAACCATCGAACGACATGACGAGGCCACGGGCCGCAAAACGCGCTATCACTTCGATCGCGCATCAGACGGCACGATTTCGGCGGTCTATGGCAATGGGAGCCGTTACGCGATCAAATGACAACTGCCACGATGTTGTGAAGGGCATTATAGTAGATCCGCTGTTTGCGGCCCGGCCCCGTAACGTAAGGAGAAGAATAAGCAGGGGGTGCCGGGCAAAAAGCCCAATCGCATCGAGCCGCAAAATGCTCGCGAACACATATTTTTACCATAATATCCATTCCCAGTTATAAATTGTGTAAGCGGTGGATTCACAAACGAAGCGCAAATTCTGTACGAAGACAGAGATTTGCATGGAGTATTAAGAATGGGAACCCACTACTGTCACCAGATGCCGGGACTGAACACCTAGGCTGTATGGCCGGAAGTCGAAACGGGCGCGTAGCCGATCTTCATTGGTCCACAGCCCTCAAGATCGCTTGCCAGTCCTGCCCGGCGCCAAGCACACGCAAGATCGCGAGATGATCGCCCTCGATCCGGTAGATGATCAGATGCTCTGCGCTTGGGTGGATGCGGACAGGCGGCTGGAACTCAGAACGCTCGCGCGCAATCTCCGGCATGAACAGCAGCCGCTCGAAGGTGTCTTCCAGAATGTCGGTATAGCGATCGGCCTGAGCCATGGACCACTGCTGCGCGGTGTAAATCCAGATGTCTTCCAGGTCGTTCTGAGCGACCGGTGTCAGACGGTAGGTCGTCAGGCTATCTGCGGGCATGTTTCTCCCGCATCTGCGACTTGAACGCCTTGAAATCGAACGGCTCGGGCTCGCCGCTCTTCACGCCCTCGTCGATCGCGCTCTGCAGTGCCTCTATCGCCTGCGCGCGCTCCTGATCGCGGCGGATGAGGTGGCGCACATAATCGCTCGTGTTGCTGAAACTACCGTCTTTCAGACGGGCTTCCACCCAACTCTTCATCGGATCGGGCAGAGACACATTCATTGTGGCCATGGATCATACTCCTTGTTCCGATCAAAGTATCATGCTTTGGCAGCGTTCGTCAAAATACTTGGCATACTTTGCCATGAGCACCAGGTCGCCCGGCGCCGGGCGTGATCACGAAGAGCCGCGACCGGCGACGCCTTCGAGCTCTGGTACAGAGTTATTTGGAAGGTGCTTCGAGGCATCTTTCGCATCGTATAAGTGACGTCATTATCACCATGTCGCTTCGGAAATTTCGGTGCTGTAAGCGCAAAGCGGTAATATCACCCATGGTCAAAGCAGAAGTGACACTCTGCCCCTCAAAAGGATTGGGGGAGAGCGGTCATCCGGGCACACAGGAGCAATTCAAGTCAGGTGGCATCGAATTCCTGTCCGAGGCGCGCCAGTTCCGTGAGGGCCTCTTCGCGCCCCGCAGGCTTCCGGCGATCAAGCCGGAACAGGCCGAGCGCGTTGAACACCTCCCGCTTCGTCGCTTCCGTCTTCGTGAGGGCCCGCTCGGTCCCTTCCCGGATCACTCCGAGTACGTGGCCGGGATCCTTCGCCAGCCGGGCGCGCTCTTCGCGGATCGGCGCGATCAGGGCCTGCAGGATATCCTCGAGGCGCCGCTTGATCGCCCCGTCGCCAAGGCCGCCGCGCGTGTAGCGGGCCTTCAGTTCCGCGACGCCCTCGGCGTTCTCATCGAAGGCGTCGAGATAGGTGAACACCACGTTTCCGTCCACGCGTCCGGGATCCTCGACGCGCAAGTGGCCGGGGTCGGTGAACATGGCCCGCACCGCGGCGCGGATCTCGTCCGGCGAGGCCGACAGCCGGATCGCGTTGCCGCCCGATTTCGACATCTTGGCCTTGCCATCCACGCCGGGCAGCCGCCCGGCCTTCGGGATTATGGCGCGCGCCTCTGGCAGCACCGCGCGGCCTGCGGCCGCGTTGATGCGGCGGACGATCTCGTTGGTCTGCTCGATCAGCGGGGCCTGGTCCGCGCCGACCGGCACAACGGTCGCCCGGAAGGCGGTGATGTCGGCCGCCTGAGCCGCGGGGTAGCACAGGAAGCCCGCGGGAATGTTCCGACCGAACCCGCGCGCTTCGATCTCGTCCTTGATCGTCGGGTTGCGCTCGAGCCGGGCGACGGTGACGAAATTGAGGTAGAGCATGGTCAGTTCGGCGAGCGCCGGGAGGTGCGACTGCAGGCAGATCGTCGTACGCGCGGGATCGATCCCGACGGCGAGGTAATCGAGCGCGACCTCGAGCACGTTCCGGCTGACCTTCGCCGGATCGTGGGCATTGTCGGTCAACGCCTGCATGTCGGCGAGCAGCAGGAACTGCGCGTGGCTGTCCTGCAGGCGCAGGCGGGTCGACAGCGAGCCCGCGTAGTGGCCGAGATGAAGGGGGCCGGTGGTCCGGTCCCCGGTGAGAATGACGGGTTTGC
>NZ_QGKU01000041.1 GCF_003172915.1 Meridianimarinicoccus roseus | reverse complement strand
CTGCCCCCTGAAAACTGGACCGTTTGAAGCTGGAGTTTTCGGCTAATCTTTCCTGGCTGGGAGAGGAGCGGAAACGCATGAAGGCATCGAAGTTCACGGAGGCGCAGAAGGCGTTCATCCTGAAGCAGGGGGAGCAGGGAACGCCGGTCGCGGAGATCTGTCGCAAGGCGGGGATCAGCCAGGCGACCTATTTCAATTGGAAGAAGAAATATGGCGGGTTGCTGCCAGACGAGATGCGCCGGCTGAAGGCGCTTGAGGACGAGAACACACGGCTGAAGAAGATCGTCGCCGATCTGACCCTCGATCGGGAGATGTTGCAGGACGTGATCCGCCGAAAGCTCTGAAGCCTGGGCGTCTGCGAGAGATCGTGACCGGGATGTGCGTCGACTGGGGCGTGTCGATCCGGAAGGCCTGTGGGGCCATCTGCCTTGACACGTCCAGCTACCACTACAAGTCCCGGCGGACGCATCAGGCTGCCGTCGAAAGGCGGATCAGGGAGATCTGCGAGACGCGTGTGCGGTATGGCTATCGCCGTGTGCATGTCTTGCTTCGGCGAGAAGGTTGGATCATCAACATGAAGAAGACGCGCAGGATTTACAACGAATTGGGGCTTCAGCTGCGGAACAAGCACCCGAAACGCCGGGTGAAAGCGAAGCTGCGCGAGGACCGCCAGGAAGCGGTCGGCCCGAACGATGTCTGGGCGATGGACTTCGTTCACGACCAACTCGCCATGGGCAAGAAGCTCCGCATCCTGACCGTGGTGGACACCCATTCCCGGCTCTGTCCAGCGGCTGATGCCCGCTTCGCCTACCGCGGCGAAGACGTCGTGCAAACACTGGAGAAGGTCTGCGCCAAGATCGGCTACCCGAAGACCATTCGGGTCGATAATGGCAGCGAGTTCATCTCCCGTGACCTCGACCTCTGGGCCTATGCCAACGACGTCACGTTGGACTTCTCGCGACCGGGAAAACCGACCGACAACGGGTTCATCGAGGCGTTCAATTCGAAGCTCCGCGCGGAATGCCTGAACGCGCACTGGTTCATGAGCCTTGCCGACGCCCGCGAAAAGCTGGAAGATTGGCGTAGACACTACAACGAAGACCGACCTCACAGCGCGATCGGATACAACATCCCGATGGCCATGCATTATCCCGATGGCGTCACCAGCCCGTCATCGTGAGACAGCCGGAAAAATCCAGCTTCCGGCGGTCCAAGGTCGGGGAGCAGTGCAATCCCACCTGTAGACTCTCATTGTGAATGAGGAACCGGAAGGGGGCAGGTCAGATACCGTCATGCGATTCCGCTCTTCTCCCAGTCTGGGCAACTTGGCGGAAAACGCCAGCTTCAAACGTTTTTCTGCGGATCAGAGCAATTCGTTGGCCGACCCGTTGGGGCCGCCCGGCACCTTTACGCGGACGTGCTGCGCGGCTATTGGGCAGCGTTTTTGCGGCCGGGCCGGGACGGGGTCCAATCGAGGCCGTGCGTTTCGCGCAGGTAGTCGCTGAAATAGGATTGCAGCGGCGCGAAGCCCTCGGCCAGGTTCAGGAAAGCTTCTTCGTGGATCACCATGACCCTGCTGTCTTCCAGCGCGCGGACCGTTGCGCCGCGCCGGGTCTCGCCGAAGAGGATCCGCTCGCCAAAGTGATCGCCCGGCCCGATGTTCCGGGTCGTTTCGGTGCCGTCCTTGTTCATGCGGCGCACCTCGAGTGCGCCTTCGATCACCGTGTAGACCCCGTCGGCGCGATTGCCGCGCTCGTAGACCCTGTCGCCCGCGCGGTACTGGTGATGGCGGATGTCGCGCGGAGTCTCGGCCCGCAGGTGCACCACGCTGCGCGGGCTGAGTCCGTCGAGAATCCAGTTTATCAGGACGCGCGCGCGCGTGGCGATGCCCGGCAGGAAGGCCAGGTAGTACATCCGCCACAGGAGCCACGCAGAGAAGCCCGTGAACTGCATTCCACGCACTTCGGCCACGCCGCGCCGTGCGCCGAGCGAGGCAAGCGCCCCCTGCGAGGCATAGACGAACGGCGACAGCGGCTTTCCCTCCAGCGACGCCGCGATGTTCTCCGCCACCTGCCGGGCCTCGCGGACGGCGAACTGCGCGGTCGGCGGCGCGAAATCTCCGCGTGCACTGGCGTTGTCCTTCATGGGGATCATCGCGCAATCGCCCAGCGACCAGACATCGTCGCGGCCCGTCACACGCATCGTCCTGTCCACGGCGATCTTGCCCTTCTCGATCGGAAGGTCGAGCCGCAGAACGATCGGCGATGGCGCATTGCCAATCGTCGCGACGATAGTGCGGGTGTCGATCACTTCTCCTGCGGTCGTAACAAGCTGCGTTCCGGTCGCGGATGCCACGCCGACCCCGGTCTGGATCTCGATCCCGCGCCGAGCGAGCGTCCTATGGGCATAGTCTGCCAGCTTTTCAGGCATCTCGCCCAAAATGCGGTGCGCGAATTCCAGCACCACGACGCGCACTTCGCCGGGGTCGACATTGGGATAGAAGCGCAGCGAGCGGTCGATCAGTTCCTTCATCTCGCCAACGGTTTCGATCCCCGAGAAGCCGCCGCCGATCACGGTGAATGTCAGCGCGCCGCGTTTCACGTCCGGCAATTGCGTGATCTCGGCATGTTCGAGCCGTTCGATAACATGCGCCCGCAAGCGGCGTGCATCCTCGAGCGTCTTCATGGTCAGCGCGTGGTCTGTCAGGCCCGGCATCCGGCTGAGATCGACCTCCTGCCCGAGTGCGACTACAAGGTGATCATAGGGCACTTCGGTCGGACGGCGCTGCACGCCCTGGAAGACTGTCACGATCTTTCGCTCGAAATCGACGCTTTCGACGCGGGCCTTGCGGACGAATACGCCCCTCAGAAGTTCCCGCAGTGGTGAGACAGCGTGCAGCGGGGCGATGGAGCCGGCCGCGACTTCCGGCAGGAGGGGCTGGAAGACGAAGTAGTTGTCGCGGCTAATGACCTCAACATCGGCCTTTGCGCCGAGTCTGCGTTTCACCTGATTGGCCGCGTACATCCCGGCGAAGCCGCCGCCGAGGACCAGAATTTTCTGTGCCATGACCGCACCCCCTGCGACGAAAGCATAATGCATCGCGCGCGAAAGGCGACCCCACGGGGTCGCGGAATCTATGCACGGGGTGGCGGTGCGGCGTCGGCGGTGGCTTCACGCGCCGTCGTGTTTGCGGCTCACCAGCAGCAAAAGCCCCCATCGACCAGCAGGTCGACCCCGGTGCAGTAGGACGAGGCATCGGAGGCGAGAAACACGGCGGGGCCGACCATTTCGTCCACGCTCGCCATGCGTTGCATCGGTGTCTGGCTTTCGAATTCCCTGGTCTGGTGGACCATCTCGGGGCGCGTGTTCATGGGAGTTGCGGTGTAGCCGGGAGAAATGGAATTCACCCGCACGCCGCGATCAACCCATTCCATTGCCATGGATTTTGACATGTGAATCACGCCAGCCTTCGACGCGTTGTAGTGCACCTGCGAAAGACCGCGATTGACGATCACGCCCGACATGGACGCGATGTTGATGATGGAGCCCTTTCCGTGCCGCAGCATCGCGTTCGCCTCGGCCTGGCAGGACAGGAAGACGCCCTTCATGTTGATGTCCATGAGGGTCTGATACTGCTCCTCACCCATTTCCTCGGCCGGGTTCGCATTGGCGATCCCGGCGGCGTTGACCGCGATGCCAAGGGCCCCGAACGTGCGTTCGGCCTGCGCCACGGCGTCGTCGAGCGCGGCGCGGTCCGTGACATCGGCCGAGACGGCGATGGCCCTGCGCCCGGTGGCGTCGATCATTTCAACCGTGTCCGCAAGGCCGCCGTCCGTACGTCGGTCGAGGCAGGCCACGTCGGCGCCGCATTGTGCAAGTCCAACCGCTATGCGCTGGCCGATGCCGCTTCCCGCGCCGGTAACCAGTGCCGTGCGGCCGGACAGATCGAAAAGGGCGGGTGCGTTCAACGTCGTTTGTGTCATGGAAATCCCTCGTGGTGTCAGTTCACGCCGTCGCCAATTCCATGACGGAGACGTCGTTCGCTTCTTTATGGTCGAGGATGCCGGCCTGCCGCCCCGCCGCCATGACGAGTATGCGGTTCGACACGCCCAGCACCTCTTCAAGATCGGAACTGACGACGATCACCGCCACGCCGGCCTCGGCAAGGGCGTGGATGATTTCGTAGATCGAGGACCGGGCGCCCACATCGATTCCTCGGGTCGGTTCGTCCAGAAGCACGACCGACGGGTTGCGGGCCAGCCATTTCGCGATCACAACCTTCTGCTGGTTGCCGCCCGACATCTCGTTGGCCTTTTGATGCCCGCGGCCTTTCACGCCGAACCGCAAGATGCTGTCATCGGCAAAGCTGCGCACCTTGCGCGCCGCGATCCATCCGCCACGCGCAACGGCGTCGAGATTGGAGTAGGCGATATTCTCGGCAATGCTGTGGTCCAGGATGATGCCCTGCTGCTTGCGGTCCTCGGGCACAAGAACGATGCCTCTGTCCATCGCATCGCGCGGCGAGCGGGGGGTCACGTCCTGCCCGTTCAGCAGCACGCTGCCCTCGGCCAGCGGATCGGCGCCGGCGATCGCGCGGACAAGCTCCGTCCGGCCCGCCCCGACCAGCCCCGAGATGCCAAAGATCTCGCCCCGGCGCACCTCGAAATCCACGCCCGAAAATGCCCCCGCGCGGGATTTCAGGCCTTTGACTTCTAGAACGATGCGGTCTGACGGGGTGGACAGCGGCGGGAACAGCTGGTCCATGCTGCGCCCCACCATCGCCTCGACTATGGTCCTGACAGGCATGTCGGCCGTATCGAAATCCCTTACCCGTTCCCCGTCGCGCAAAACCACGATCCGGTCGGCGATCTGCTTTATCTCTTCCAGCCGATGGGAAATGTAGACAATCCCGACGCCTTCCGCTTTCAGGCGTTCGATCTGGCGGAACAGAAGCTGCGTTTCCTCCCCGCCAAGCGCGGCGGTCGGCTCGTCCAGAATCAGTAGCCTCGCATCGTGGGTGAGCGCCTTTGCGATCTCGATCAGCTGCTGGCTGGCCGTCGACAGACCCGCGACAAGGCGCCCCGGCGGCAGGTCAAGACCAAGCCGCGCCATGCCCTCCCTTGCGCGGCGGCGCATCTCGGCGCGATCGACCCGACCCGCCCGCGACGGGTAGCGGCCGACGAACATGTTCTCGGCGATCGACAATTGCGGCAGCAGCAGCAATTCCTGCTGGATCATGCCGACGCCCGCTGTGATCGCCTCCTTGGGATTGGCGGGCGCATAGGGGGCGCCCTGCCAGGTCATCTTGCCGGAACTCGGGCGCACGGCGCCCGAGATGATGTTCGAGAGAGTCGATTTTCCGGCCCCGTTCTCGCCAAGAAGCGCCACGACCTCGCCGGCATGCACATCCAGATCGACCCCGTGCAAGACCTCGATCGGGCCATAGGACTTGCAGATGTTTCGCAGGGTCAGGATCGGACCGGACGACGGCTTGGTCATGGCGCACCTGTGTCGGGACGGATCAGGGATGCTTCTCGACGAACTGCTGGGCGTTCTCGCAGTCGGTCAGCACGGCGTTCGGGATCTGCCGCGCGGGTACCGAGGCGCCCTTCGAAACGGCGATGGCCGAGTTGACGGCAAGCACGCCCATGGCTTGGGTGCTTTGCGTTGCGGTTACCACGAACGGCGTGTCGCACCGTGCCAGCGATTCCAGCGCGGCGACGTCGCCGTCATACCCGCCAACGACGATCTGATCGTCGAGGCCAGCCGCCTGTACCGCCTTCGCGGCACCCATTGCGATCCCGTCTGCCTGCCCGAAGATCATCTTCAGGTCGGGATGCGCCTGAAGCATGTTCTGCCCGATGGAGAAGCCTTCATCGGGTGACCACATCTGCGTCCACTGCTGGGCCACCAGTTCCACGCCCGGGTTTTCGTCGATGGCCATCTTGCAGCCTTCGAAGCGCTGGACCTCCGGGGTCGTGCCCTTCTGGCCATGGATTATCACCATCTTGCCTTCGCCGCCGGCCCGTTCGATGATCGACGAACAGACTTCGTAGGAGGACATGACATTCTCGCCGTAGATCACCGTGTCGCCGGGCTCTCCCTCGGGTTCGCGGTCCACGTTGATGACCGGGATGCCTTCCTGGCGCGCGAGCCGCGTGGGCACGGCAGCAGCCGCGGCCCCGGCGGGGATGTAGATGAAGGCGTCGATGCCCTGAGTGATCAGGTCCTGGACCTGGCTTACCTGCGTTGCGGTATCCCCCTTGGCGTCGACGGTGATCACCTCGATCCCGAGAGAGGCGGCATAATTCTCGACCCCCAGCTTGATCTGGTTGAAGAAGTCGGCCTGAAGGTTGGGCACGGCGAGGCCGATCTTCTCGATGCCGATGCCGACATGATCGTCAGCCGATGCGGTGGTGGCCGCCGCCGTCAGTGCGGCGACTGCCAGCACCTTGCGTGTCGTGGATTTCATTGAATTTCCTCCTCCTTGGGTGATCCATTGTTTTTCCGGATCGGTTGTACCCGGTTTGCCGGGCCGGTTTCTTGTTGGGATTTCATGCCGCCCCTTACCTTCGGGCGCGCTTGAACGTTTCGGCGGCGACGGCCAGCACGATGACAAGGCCTATAATCACCGCCTGCAGGAACGGGGACACCGACAGCAGATTGAGACCGTTGCGCAGCACGCCGATGATCAGCACACCGATCAGGGTGCCGACGATCCCTCCGGTGCCGCCCGACAAGCTGGTGCCGCCGATGACCACGGCCGCGATCGCGTCGAGTTCGTAGGCGATGCCGATGGTCGGTTGTACCGCGTCGAGGCGTGCGGCCAGCAGAACCCCGCCCAGGCCCGACAGCGCGGCGCAGGCGGTGTAGACTAGGATGGTCATGCGGTTTACGTTGATGCCGGCAAGGCGCGCCACTTCCGGGTTGCCGCCGATCGCGTAAAGCTCACGCCCCTCTTTGCGGTAGCGCTGGAACAGCCAGGCAGCGATGAAGACCGCCAGCATCACCGCGACGGTCATCGTCAGGAAGCCGCCATGCCGGACGATCGCGCCCATGTTGAACCAGATCGGGAAGCCGATGATCTGCGAGCCGTTGGTGATCATGCTCGCCAAGCCCCGAGCGATGGACATCATGGCAAGGGTCGCGATGAAGGCCGGAACGGCGAAAACCGTTATCATGACCCCGGACAAGGCCCCGGCCAGCCCGGAGGCCAGCAGCGCGCCTGAAATCGCCAGCCCCATAGGCAGCCCGGCCTCGACGTTCAGGAAGCCGAGGACCATCATCGACAGGGCAAGAACCGATCCGACCGACAGATCGATGCCGCCGATCAGGATCACGAAGGTCATGCCGACTGCGAGAATACCAAGAACCGTGATTTGATCGAGGATATTCAGGAAATTGCGGATCGACAGGAACGAGTCGGTGGCCAGGGACAGAAAGGCGCACAGCAGCAGTAGACCTATGAGAGGTCCAGTTGCACCGGTGAGCGAGAAGGCCTCCCGCAGGGCGCCGATGCCAAAACGTGAGTCAGCTGTATCCGACATAGTTCCCGTTTTCTTGTTAGCATAAATATTCAATACCGTTGTAAAATTCGTATCTGAGTGAATTGAGCCTGTCAAGCACGCCGGATTCTGAGAGTGCCCCGCCTTTCTAGCTTTTTGCGGGCCGACGGCGACTTGACATATCGAGTGAATGGATGTTTTTTGAGGGGCAAATAATTATGCAGGTATGAAAATGGATTCTCAGGAGCTCCGCTTCGTCGCCAGCCGGATACGCCGCCGAGACCTTCAGGCTGTATTCGAGGCAGGCGCAGGCCATGTCGGCGGCGAAATGTCGGTGATCGATATCCTGACCTGCCTCTACTTCAACGAGCTTTCCGTGGATCCCGCGGCGCCGCTTGATCCTGAACGCGACAGGCTGGTGCTCAGCAAGGGGCACACGGCGCTTGCGCTCTACGTCGTGCTGGCCGAGCGCGGTTTTCTGCCCCGCGACGAAATCTCGACCTTCCTAAAGCACAGGTCGCGGCTGAACGGGCACCCCAACCGGGTCTATCTGCCCGGTGTTGAAACCAACACGGGACCGCTTGGGCATGGGCTTCCCGTGGCGGTCGGTATGGCCAAGGCGGCCAAACTTGATGATCGGTCATGGCGCACTTTCGTCATCGTCGGCGACGGCGAGATGCAGGAGGGGTCCAACTGGGAGGCGATCATGGCTGCCGCGCAATTCCGTCTCGACAACCTGACGCTCATCATCGATCACAACCGCCTTCAGCAGGGCGCGCGCCTTTCCGAAACCAACGATCTCGCCCCGTTCAGGCCCAAGCTCGAGGCCTTCGGATGGCATGTCGAAGACATCGACGGCCATGACCATTCTCAGATCTGCCATGCCGTTTCGACGGCGACCGGAACGCCAGGAAAACCGAAATGCGTCGTCGCCAACACCAACAAGGGCCACGGTATCTCGTTCATGTCGGATAATGTGGCGTGGCACCACAAGGTGCCGGACGAAAGTCAGTACCGGCAGGCGATGGCCGAACTGATGGAGACCGGGGAATGAACGCGCCATTCGAAACGGCCAGGCTGCACGACTGCCGCGATGCCTTCGTGGGAATGCTGGAAGAGCTTGCAGCGGCGAACCGCGACATCGTCGCAGTTTGCAACGATTCTGTCGGATCGTCCAAGCTGACAGGGTTTCGTGACCGCTTTCCGGACCGGCTGATCAATGTCGGCATCGCCGAGCAGAACATGGTCGGTGTCGGGGCGGGCCTTGCCAATGGTGGCAAGGTTCCCTTCGTTTGCGCTGCCGCGCCGTTCCTGACCGGGCGCGCTCTGGAGCAGATCAAGGCGGACGTCGCTTATTCGCAGACCAATGTGAAGCTGGTCGGGATCAGTTCTGGCATGGCCTACGGCGAACTTGGCGCGACACACCACTCGATCGAGGATTTTGCCTGGATCCGGGCTCTGCCCAATGTGCCGGTAATCGCACCCGCCGACCGCCTTGAGACCGCGGCGGCGGTGGCCTGGGCCGCCGTGCACGACGGCGGTTGCTTCCTGCGGTTAAGTCGCGTGGGTGTCCCCGACCTGTTCACTGAAGGCCATGTTTTCGAATTGGGAAAGGCGAACCTGCTGCGCGACGGCGGCGATGTCACGCTGATCGCGAACGGTGTTCTGACGCATCGGACGCTTATTGCGGCAGCGCGGCTCGCTGCGCGGGGCGTGTCGGCGCGCGTGCTGAACATGGCCAGTGTCCGACCCATCGACGCAGACGCTATCCGGGCCGCCGCCTCGGAAACGGGCGCCATCCTGACCTGCGAGGAGCACACGATTTTCGGCGGCCTCGGCAGCGCCGTTGCCGAGGTCGTGGTGGACAGTTGCCCCGTTCCGATGACACGGCTGGGCGTGCCTGGTGTGTTCGCGCATACCGGTTCAGCCAACCAGTTGCTCGACGATTTCGGCATGTCGCCCGAGGCGATCGCCGACAGCGCCGTCGCCCTGCTTGGCCGCAAGGTCTGACTTATGCGGACCGGCGCCGTTCTGGCCATCGACGAAGGCACCACGAACTGCAAGGCGATCCTTGTCGGCCATGACGGCCGGGTGCTTGCCAGCGGGTCGTCGCCCGTACCGATCCGCCATCCCAAGGCAGGATGGGTCGAACAGGATGCTTGCGAGATCTGGTCCGCGACCCGGTCGGCCGTCAAGGACTGCCTATCAAACGCTGCCGACGCCGAAATCGTTGCCCTGGGCATCTCCAACCAGCGCGAATCGATCCTGATCTGGGACCGGAGAACCGGCGCGCCTCTCGGACCGGTGATCACGTGGCAATGCCGACGCACCGCGCCCGAATGCGCCGCGCTGCGCGGCGCAGGCCATGAACCCGGCGTGATCGCGCGGACCGGCCTGCCTATCGATCCGCTCTTCCCGGCCACGAAAATCGGCTGGCTTTTGCGCGAAGCCGCGCAAAGCAGCCCTGACATCTGTATCGGCACCGTGGACAGCTGGCTGATCTGGAACCTGTCAGGGCGCGCGCTTCATGAAACCGACCGATCGAATGCGGCTCGCACGCAGTTGTTCAACCTCGCGGACGGGGCTTGGGACGATGCACTATGCGAGTTGTTCGGCGTGGACAGGGCAATGCTGCCCACGGTGCGAGACTCTGCCCACGTGTTCGGCACCACCCGTGACACCGGCGTGATGCCTGACGGAATTCCGATCGCGTCGGCCATAGGCGACTCCCATGCCGCACTGTTCAGCCACGGTGCCTTCACGCCGGGCGACGGCAAGGTGACTTTCGGCACCGGATCGTCGGTGATGACCGCGGTGGCCGACTACATCTCCCCGCCGAAGGGCATCACGACCACGATCGCTTGGTCGCTGGGCGGCGTGTCAACCTTCGCCTTCGAGGGCAACATCCTGACAAGCGCATCGGTCTTTCCCTGGACGGCCGAGCTTTTGGGGCTGAACAGCGTGGAGGAGCTGCTGACCCTCGCCGAGAGCGTCGAGGACAGCGGCGGCGTATCGCTCGTTCCGGCGCATGTGGGGCTCGGGGCGCCGCATTGGGTTTCGGAAGCGCGTGGCCTCGTGACGGGGCTTTCCTTCGCCTCCGGTCGGGCCCATTTGGCGCGCGCTGCCACGGAAAGCATGGCGCTTCAGGTCGCCGATGTGTTCACTGTCATGGCTGGAGCCGCAGGGCATATCGGCCGCCTTTCCGTCGATGGCGGCCCGAGCCGGAACCGGTTCCTGATGCAGATGGTGGCCGACTACATTGCACACCCGATCGTTCCATGCAGGCAGGCCGAAGCCTCCGCGCTCGGGGCGGCGCATCTTGCCGGGCTGGCCGTCGGCTTCTGGGCGGATCTGCATGCGCTTTCGGCACTCGTGCAGCACGACCTGGCGATCCCGCCGCGGATGCCCGACGCCCGGCGCGAGGAGGATCTAAAGAGATGGCGGGGCGCCGTTGCGCGCGCGCTTCAAACTGGCTAGTGAATAAAAATTCACATGGATCCGCACAGAGTGACCATCCTGTATGTCTCGCCTGAATGAACTGAGGCTCATCGCGCGCGTCGCGCAGATGTATCATATCGAAGGTGCGCGTCAGGCGGATATCGCCCGGCACCTTCGGATGTCGCAGGCCACAGTATCGCGGATGCTGAAGAAGGCCGTCGAAGAAGAGATCGTGCGAACCACGGTCGTCTCGCCATCTGGAACCTATGCCGATCTCGAAACCGCCATCCGGGACGCGTTCGGCATCGTCGAGGTCATCGTCGTGGAATGTTCCGAGGACCGGGATGGCGCAATCATGGCACGCATCGGGGAGGCCGCCGCGCATTTCCTCGAGGCGACCCTGCAACCGGCCGAGATCATCGGCGTGTCGAGTTGGTCCGAAACCATCCTGCGCATGGTGGACAACATCCACCCGATGAAGGGCGGGCGGGCGAAGCACGTGGTTCAGACGCTGGGCGGCATGGGCGATCCGACCGTGCAGATCCACGCCAACCAGTTGACCACCCGGCTTGCCCGGTTGACCGGGGCCGAGGCGCATCTGCTCAGCGCGCCGGGCGTGGCGCAATCGCGTGAAGCCAAGCTGGTGTTGCTGAGCGATGCTTATGTCCGCGAAACGATGGACCTTTTTGGAAAGATCACACTCGCCATCGTAGGGATCGGCGCGATGGAACCGTCCAGCATGCTGGCCCGTAGCGGCAACGTGTTCTCGTCCCGCGAGTTGGCCGATATCGCCGAGGCAGGCGGCGTCGGCGACATGAGCCTGCGCTTTTTCGATGCCGATGGCGCGACAGTCAAGACGCCGCTCGATGACCGGGTCATCGGCATGTCGCTGGAAAGTCTTGAAAACGTGGATCGCGTTATCGCGCTGGCCGGCGGCCGGTCAAAAACGCAGGCGATCCGGGGCGCACTCAGGACCGGCGCGATCAACGTGCTGATCACCGACAAGTTCACGGCCGAGCGGCTGGTGGCGGACAACCCGCCCGATGCGTCGAAGGAGGGGGAACAGGATGCACAGGTTTGAGGGGAAGACCGTTGTCGTGACGGGCGGCAACAAAGGGATCGGCCTGGCTCTGGCCCGAAGGTTCGTGGACGAGGGAGCGAACCTTGTTATCGGTTCGATCGATGCGGATGTGGAAGACACTGCCGCCAAGCTTGGCGATGCCGGGCGCGTCCGTGGATTTCGCTGCGACGTTTCCTCGAAGCCGCAAGTCGAGGCGCTTTACGATTTCGCGGCAGGAACATTCGGGCAGATCGATGTATCCGTTCAGAATGCCGGCATAATCACGATCTCAAAGGTCGAAGACCTGACCGAAGCGGAATGGGACGCAACGCTTGCTGTCAACACCAAGGGCGTGTTCTTGTGCTGCCAGACGGCGATCCGGCACATGAGAGCCCAAGGCAGGGGCGGGCGGCTGATCAATACCGCTTCGGGCCAGGCCCGCGAAGGGTTCATCTATACCCCGCACTATGCCGCGTCCAAATTCGGGGTGATGGGCGTCACGCAAAGCCTTGCAAAGGAAGTCGCGCTCGATGCCATAACGGTCAATGCGATCTGCCCCGGCATCATCGAAACCGACATGTGGGACTACAATGACCGGGTGTGGGGCAAGATGCTGGGCGACTATGGCCCGGGCGAATTGATGCGTGACTGGGTGCAGAACATACCGATGAAGCGCGCGGGGCAGGGCCGAGATGTTGCCGGGCTGGTCGCTTTTCTCGCCAGTGACGACGCCGCTTACATCACCGGGCAGACGATCAATGTGGATGGCGGACTGATCATGTCCTAGGCGCGGCACGCCGTCGGCCCTCCGGCGCTGAAATTTCTTGTGCGGCTACCGATCGGACGCGGCTCGGGGCGAGCAGCTGACAGAACATTCTGGCAGGTTCTCGTATCGCAGGTGCGTGCGTGTAGAAGGCAGTTGGCCGGTCATGTGCCAGCCCGGTTCGCGAAGATGTGGCGGTTCACCGGGGCGCAAGACCAAAAGACTTCACAGAACCCGGGTTTCGCCTCGTCCGCTAGAGCGAACTGTCCGCGAATGATCGAACTCGGGCACATCCCCGGTCAAGGCTTCAAGCACACTGGCGGTGATCGCTCTGCGGCTTCCGGGTCATCGCTGACGGTCGGCCAAGATCGTTTCCGCAATTGGCAGCCTTCTTGGCGAGCCGCAGGAATTCCCAACGACCCTTCGCTGTGAGACCGGTAGGCATGTCGTGTTGCATCGCGCGGACCGCGGGTCTCGTGTCGTCGAGCAGTGTTTCTTACCCATCGGCTTGAGCGACAATTGCCGGACAGGGTGGTCGCGCGGGCGGGTTTTAGCCCTTCGCCCCTAGCCGTTCGATCACCCCGCCGAAGGTGGCGCGGTCATGGGGGATAAGCTCTGCTAGGCTGGCATGGTTGATCACGGGATTTGCATGGATGGCGACCTTCGCAGCGGACTGCACAGACGTCAGCGCGTGTCCGGCCGCCTTCATCCGGTTCTGAAGAATCAATCGGCCGATTGACTGCCATGGTTCACCGAGTGGGTCGGCCTCACCTTGAGCGCGCTGAGAACCGCGCTTGCGGACGGCTGCGGCGTCGGGCGCCTCTGCTACCGCAACACGCCGGGCCGAGCCGATCTGTGCCTTGACGCGCAGGTGTGGAACAACCGCTGCTGCGCCACTGTGCCCGACGCTTGGCCCGCCACCGGGCGCATCTCGACGCGCTCCCCGCGTTCGGCCAGGGTCCGACGCCTCCTGACCCCGACACAAGGAGGAAAGACCGTGGACCATGCCATGCAACCCGAGGATTTGCCGGGCCTGCGCGCGCTTTGTGACTGGTTCGCGCAGAACATGTGAACCCGCTCTGGACCCAGAGCGGTGACCTGATGCCGGAATTCCCAAAGCTCAAGGCGCAGCCCCATGGCTTGAAAAGGGCGGTCCTGCTGCCGATGGCCGAACGGTCCGATAAGCTGCTATTGGTGGACTGGGCCGGGGAGTGGCGCGCCATCGAAGGTGCCGATCCCGGCCGTGGCGTGTGGGCCCACATCACACCAAAGCTGTGGTGCGTGATCGAGTCCCTTCCGACGTTTGAGAACGCCGCCGCGAACCGCCATTCGTAGCACTCGTTTCATGGTCAAGGGCGCGGGCGTTCGGACAGCCGTGAACGGCGATCCGGTGCGCATGTCGCGGTACGTTCGGTTGCTGACGCCGGGCTGGAACGTTCATGGCCACCCCAACGTCGCCACAGGGGCGATGGGGTGGACCTAAGGGCTCGACATCCCGTTCAGTCGGCAAATGGACTTGGGCTTCTTCGAATCCGGAGCCGTGCGCGTGACCGACAATGCCACGCTGAACTATGGCCAAGGGGAACGCCTCTGGTGTCATCCAGGCCTGTGCCCGAGCTCGCAGTTGGGGGACACAGGGACCTCGCCCCTCGGCGCCTCCCGCTGGGACCATACCGACGCAGCCTGACAGAGCAACTTAGCTCGAGGAAGAAGGGAACCCGGCGACGCTGGAACAGGACCATGCCGCGATCCGGCACGTCAACGCGACGCGGATGCAGGCGAGTCGCGCGCATCTTTCAGCGGTGCGCTACCGGCCACCGCGACTTCAAGGGTGCGGCGGTGAGCGCGCAATTCTGGCATCTGGCCCCCCAGCCCGGCTGTTGGCGCCGTGGATCATCTGCCGGACCATCGGGTCCACAGTATGTCCCGCGCGGGCGCATCCGCCAAGGTCACCGATGTGACGTATCAATCCGGCCGTTCTATGGCCTGAGATCGTCCGGCAGCAGCGGGCTTGCCACGTTCTGATAGCAGACCGGCCGAAGAAAGCGACGGATCGCCAGCGTGCCGACAGAGGTTGCGCCGAAATTCGTCGATGCCGGGTATGGCCCGCCATGGACCATGGCATCGGCCACTTCGACGCCCGTGGGAAAGCCGTTTACAAGGATCCGCCCGGCCTTGCGTTCAAGCACCGGGACGAAGGGACGCGCGATGTCTGTGTCGGCATCGTCCATCTGCAAGGTCGCCGTCAGTTGGCCCTGCAAGCTGCGCGCAACATGCAGCATGTGGTCCGGGCCGCTGGCTACCACAAGAATGCCGAGGGGGCCGAACACCTCTTCGGCCAGCACGTCATTGGCCAGCCAAGTTTCGGCATCGACCTTGTAAAGGGCCGGTGCGGCATTGCGGTGTGCGCTGCTGCGGCCAAGCAGGTCCTGAACGCCCTTCACCGAACCGACCTCGGCCGCGCCGTGCCGAAATGCTGCCGCAATCCCGTCTGTCAGCATTGCGCAGGCCTCCAAGGGCATCAATGCATCGACCGCGGCTTTCTCGAAGGCGTCGAGCCCCGGTCCCTCAGGCGCGACGACGATGCCCGGGTTGGTGCAGAACTGGCCAACCCCCATTGTCAGCGACCCGGCCCAGCCCGCACCAAGATCCGCCCCGCGCCGGGCCAGCGCAGCGGGCATCACGAAGACCGGGTTGACCGATCCGAGTTCACCGAAGAACGGGATCGGAACCGGCCGCGCGGCGCACAGATCGAACAGCGCGCGGCCGGCCCCGAGCGAGCCGGTGAATCCGACCGCAGTGATCAGCGGATGCCGTACAAGCGCACCGCCGAGGTCATGGCCGGTGCCTTGGACCAATGAGAACGTGCCCGGCGGCATTCCGCAGCGCGCAATCGCCGCCGAGATCGCATCGGCCACGATTTCGCCGGTGGCCGGGTGTGCCGGGTGCCCCTTGACGATGACCGGGCAGCCCGCTGCCAGCGCGGAGGCCGTGTCGCCCCCAGCCGTCGAAAACGCCAGGGGGAAGTTGGACGCGCCGAACACTGCTACCGGCCCGACGGGACGCTGCACCATCTTCAGATCGGGCCGGGGCAGGGGCTGACGGTCTGGCATTGCCGCGTCGTGGCGACGGTCAAGATATGCGCCGTCGCGGATATGGTCCGCGAAAAGGCGCAGCTGACCGACCGTGCGCCCCCGCTCTGCCTGGAGCCTGGCCTCGGGCAGGCCGGTTTCCGAGGAACCCAGCCGCGTGATGTCGTCCCCCCGCGCGTCGATCTCTTCCGCAATGGTTTCAAGGAAGGTGGCGCGCGTCGCGCGACCAGTCCATCCGTAGGCGGCGAAAGCGTCTTCGGCGGCGCGCGCCGCGCGATCCACCTCGTCGGGTCCGCCTTCGCAAAAACCCGTGCCTTCCCCGGTCACGGGCTGAGACCTGAAGGTCGTCCGGCCGGACACCCATTCGCCGGCGATCAGGTGTTTGCCATTCGGTTCATAGCCCATTGGACCTCTCCTTCATTTGCCCCAGCGCAACGCGATCAGGTCGTGTTCGGCAGCCAGGTGCAGCAGTCGCTTGCGGGTGCGCCCCGACATCGGTTTGAGGGGGTGGCGCACATGATCCGACGCGATCACCCCGCCGACCTGCATCACCACCTTGGCGGCCCGCAGACCGCATTGACGGTTCTCGTGGTTGATCAGTGGCAGGCAGTCGCGCCATCGCGCCAGTGCCGCGTCGATGTCGCCCGCGAGGTAGCTGTTCACGATCGGCCCGATCCGTTCGGGTTGCAGGGCTGAGGTCATTGTGCCGGTGCAGCCCGCATCCAGATCCGCCAGCAAGGTCGCCGCTTCTTCGCCGTCGAATGGCCCGATGACATGATCGCCCCCCGTTTCGATCAGGGCCGCCAGTTTGTCCGCGGCGAAGGGCGTTTCGATCTTGAAATAGCTTACATTCTCGATCTCCTGCGCCATCCTCGCCAGCAGCGGCACCGACAGCGAAACACCGGACAGCGGCGCGTCCTGCACCATGATCGGGATCGACACGACGCCCGACACTTCGGCGAAGTGCTCGAAAACGCCCGCTTCGGCGGGAGCCAGGCCGACGCCGTGATAGGGCGGCATCATCATCAGCATCGCAGCCCCCATCGCCTCGGCCTCGCGGGCACGTTCCATCACGATCCGGGTGCTGAAATGGCTGACGGTGACGATCACGGGCACACGTCCCGCGACATGCTCCAGCGAAAGCCGGGTGAGGGTGGCGCGCTCCGCGTCCGACAAGACAAACTGTTCGGAATAGTTCGCAAGGACGCAGATCGCATCGACGCCTTGGTCGATCATGCAGTCCAGCACGCGTGTCATGCCTTCGGTATCGAGGGACCCATCCTCGTGAAACGGTGTCGGGGCCACGGGCAGAATGCCGGTCAACGGATGTTTCATGGTCTGTCTTTCAAGGTTTCTTGCAGTCCGGCAGGTGCGGGGCTTCAGTCGTGAAACGTGTCCGTGGGGATGCGGCGGCCAAGCGCAAGCGCATCGGTGGCAAGCGTCATCGGGCGCAGGTCCATGTCGATCTCGCCCTTTCGGACAAGCTGCGCCATCCGGGCATAGAGACGCGGGTATTCCCCATCAAGCGGCGCAGCGTCTCCGGTGCGGATACCGTCAACCTCCATGACCGCGCCCCCTTCGCATAGCCTGAGCGTGCCGACATCTGTCTGCGCTTCGATCTCCCATGTCTGGTCTCCGTCTTGACGCCAGTCGAACACGGCGCCGATGCGCGCGCCGCCGGGATGGTGAAAGGCGATCCGCGCGCCGATCGGGGTCTGGCAATTCTCGGGAATGTCGAGTTCCGCCTCTGACACGTGAATGTCGTCCGGCAGGATCTCGGTCACGATGGACAGGGCGTTGATGCCGGGATCGAAAACGCCCAGCCCGCCCGGTTCCCAGATCCAGGCCTGGCCGGGGTGCCAGCGGCGCACGTCTTCCTTCCAGGTCACGGTCAGCGCCCGCAGCGCGGTGCCTGCCAGCCACTCTTTCGCGGCGGCCACCATGTCGGCATGGCGGGAATGCCAGGTGGCATAGATCGAAAGGCCAGCCCGACGCGCGGCGGCCTCCAGCGCGTGACATTCGGCGATGGTTGCGCCGGGTGGCTTTTCCAGCATCACGTGCCGCCCTGCCTTCAACGCCTGCATCGCGTAGTCGAATCTTGGAACCGGCGGCAGGCACAGCGACACCACGCGGATGTCCGATCGTGCGTCCAGCATCGCGCCAAGGTCGGTGAACGCCTCGATGCCGTCGACCTTGCCATGGCGACTGACGGTCGCCGCAAGGTCCCAGTCCGTGCTGCCTGCAATGGCCGGAACGTGCTGATCCACTGCGATCTTCCCGATCCCGACAAGTGCGATCTTCATCAGTGACTGTCCTTTCCGACCGGGGCACCCCGGCATCCTTTGAGGAAATCGAGGTCCGCGCCCGTGTCGGCCCCCTCGACATGCTGCTGATGCAGCCACGCATAGCCGCTGTCCGGGCGATCGTGGGCGGGTGCCCATCGGGCAAGACGCCCGGCCAGTTCAGCGTCGGAAATGTCGAGGTGCAGACGCCGGGCATCCACGTCCACTTCGATCATGTCGCCGGTTCTGACGACCGCCAGCGGGCCGCCCGCTGCCGCCTCGGGCGAGGTGTGCAGGATCACGGTACCATAAGCGGTGCCCGACATGCGTGCATCAGAGATCCGGATCATGTCGGTGATGCCTTTCTTCAGAACCTTGGGAGGAAGACCCATGTTCCCGACCTCGGCCATGCCGGGGTAACCTTTGGGCCCGCAGTTCTTGAGCACCATGATGCAGGTCTCGTCGATGTCGAGCGTGTCATCGTTGATCTTCGACTTGTAGTCGTCGATGTTTTCGAACACCACGGCGCGCCCCCTGTGCCGCAACAGCGTCGGCGAGGCGGCAGAGGGTTTAAGGATCGCGCCCTTGGGCGCCAGGTTACCCTTAAGCACCGCGATGCCACCCTTTTCCGTCAGCGGCCGGTCAAGCGGGCGGATCACGTCCTCGTTCCAGTTCTGCGCTTCACGGACCTCGTTCCAGATCGTTTCGCCCGAGACGGTCAGCGCGTCCCTGTGCAGCTTGTCGGCCTCACCGAGGCGTCTCAGCACCACGGGCAGGCCCCCGGCATAAAAGAACTCTTCCATCAGGTATTTGCCCGATGGCTGCAGGTTCAGGATCGTCGGGATGTCGCGCCCGCACCGGTCCCAGTCGTCCAGCGTCAGGTCGATGCCGACGCGACCCGCGATCGCCAGCATGTGCACCACCGTATTGGTGGAGCCGCCAACGGCGCCGTTGCAGCGGATGGCGTTCTCGAACGCTGCGCGGGTCAGGATGTCGGACGGTTTCAGGTCGTCCTTGACCATCTGCACGATCCGCCGCCCCGAAAGTTGTGCCATGGTCCGTCGGCGCGCATCGACAGCAGGGATGGCCGCATTGCCGGACAGCGCCATTCCCAACGCCTCGGACATGCTGGCCATCGACGAAGCCGTCCCCATGGTGTTGCAGGTGCCGGTCGACCGAGTAACGGCAGATTCGGCGCCAAGGAACTGCTCCTGGGTCATCTCGCCGGCCTTGACCGCTTCGGAGAAACGCCAAAGATGCGTGCCCGCGCCGACGCGTTCACCCTGGAACCAGCCGTTCAGCATAGGCCCGCCGGTCACGATGATCGACGGCAGATCGCAGGAGGCGGCAGCCATCAGCAGGCTAGGCGTGGTCTTGTCACAGCCGACCATGAGCACGCAGCCATCCATCGGCTGACCCCGGATCTGCTCCTCGATGCTCAGTGCCGCAAGATTGCGGAACATCATCGCGGTGGGGCGGAACGTGTTTTCTGAGGCCGAGAAGACCGGCACTTCCATCGGGAAACCGCCCGACTCCCAGATCCCTGCCTTCACCTTTTCGGCCAGTTCGCGCAGGTGGCCGTTGCAGGGGGTCATGTCGGACCACGTGTTCAGGATGCCGATCACCGGCCGTCCGTCGAACAGGTCGTCCGGGTAGCCCTGGTTTTTCATCCAGCCGCGGTGATAGATCACGTCCTTGGTGCTGCCGCCGTACCATTCCTGGGACCGCAGCTTGCGGGGCCATTGGGCTGGTTTGAATGACATGCCTCAGCCCTTCTTCTTGTTGTAGACATCGAAGATCACTGCGGCGAGCAGGACCAGCCCCTTGATCATCTGCTGGTAGTCGATGCCGATGCCCATGATCGACATGCCATTGTTCAGCACACCCATCAGGAAGGCCCCGACCACGGCCCCCACGATCTTGCCGACCCCGCCGGACATGGATGCCCCGCCGATGAAAACCGCCGCGATCACGTCCAGTTCCAGTGCGAAACCGGCCTTGGGCGTCGCTGTATTGAGCCGCGCCGCGAAGACCAGTCCGGCGACGGCGGCTAGGATGCCCATGTTGACGAAGGCGAGGAAAGTCAGCCTTTCGGTTTTGATTCCTGACAGCTTGGCCGCCTTTTCGTTGCCCCCAAGCGCATAGATACGGCGGCCGAGGACCGTGCGTTCTGTGATGAAGGCGTAGATGATCGTCAGAACGCCCATCGTCAGCAGGACATTGGGCAGGCCCCGAAATGTCGCCAGCTTGTAGAGGATGAAAACCAGCGCAATCGCGATGACGGCGATCCGCGCCATGAAGAAGGCGCGGGGTTCGTCCTCGATCCCGTAAGCCCTGTTCTGCGCGCGCTGGCGCAGACCAGACCAGACCACCCAACTTGCAGCGACAAGACCCGTCGCAAACGCCAGCACGTTGAAGTTGCGCACGCCGAGCAGCGCCTTGAACGCCTCGCCGCCCGGCAGGATGTCGGGCACGAAGCCCGTCGCGATAACCTGGAACTCGCGCGGGAACGGTCCGACCGACTGCCCTTCGAGCAGCCATAGCGACAGCCCCCTGAACACCAGCATTCCTGCAAGGGTCACAATAAATGACGGGATTTTCCAATAGGCGATCCAATATCCCTGCGCACCGCCGATGACCGCGCCGACTGCCACGCAGGTCAACATCGTCACGCCGATCGGCAGCTCGTGATTGACGATCATCACCGCCGCCAGCGCGCCGATGAACCCCATGACGGAGCCGACCGACAGATCGATATGCCCCGCCACGATCACAACCAGCATGCCAAGCGCCATGATGATGATATAGCTGTTCTGAAGCAGCAGGTTTGTCAGGTTGATCGGTCTGAGCAGCGTGCCGCCCGTGACGATCTGAAAGAACCCCATGATGGCGATCAGTGCGAACAGCAGCCCGTATTCGCGCAGATGCGCCGCGAGGTAGCTGCCGATACGTCCGGTCGCGCCCGCGTTTCGGGACGAGTTTTCCGCTAAAGACATGCCTGCCCCCTATTCGTTCACGATGAGCGACATGATGCGCTCCTGGCTGGCCTCGGATGTGGGCATCTCGCCCACGAGGGTTCCTTCGTTCATCACGTAGATCCGGTCGCACATGCCCAGAAGTTCGGGCATCTCGGACGAGATCATCACCACGCCTTTTCCGGCCGCGGCCAGATCGTTGATCAGGCCATAGATCTCGTATTTCGCGCCGACATCGATGCCGCGCGTCGGTTCGTCTAGGATCAGCACCTCTGGTCCGACGAACAGCCATTTCGACAGCACGACCTTTTGCTGGTTGCCGCCCGACAGGTTGACCACCTTCTGGAACACGCCCGGTGTCCGAATGCTCAGATCCTTGCGGTATCGCTCGGCCACCTGCGTTTCCGCGCGATCGTTCAGAACCGGACCGCGCGCCACCTCGGCTAGGTTGGCGAGGGTGATGTTGCGCGTGATCGTGTCGTCCAGGATCAGCCCGAGGCTCTTGCGGTCTTCCGTGACGTAGGCAAGGCCGGCCCGGATCGCCCGGCCGACATCCGAGACATCCACCGGCTTGCCGTGCATTTCCACCGTGCCGGTGATGTTCCGCCCCCAGCTTCGCCCGAAGATCGACATCGCCAGTTCCGTGCGGCCGGAACCCATCAGCCCGGCAATGCCGACCACCTCGCCGGCGCGCACGTCGAATTCGACATCGCGGATCGCCTTCCGGTCCGCGTGATCGGGATGCGTCACCGACCAGTCGCGCACCCGCATCAGAAGATCGCCGATCCGCCGGGTGCGCGGCGGATAGCGGTTCTCCATCGACCGGCCCACCATGTCGCGCACGATCCGGTCTTCGGTGATGCCGTCGCTTGCCGCGAAACTCGATACGGACTGGCCGTCGCGGATCACCGTGACTGTATCGGCTATGCGCCTGACCTCGTTCAGCTTGTGGCTGATGATGATTTGCGTCATGCCCTGCGTCTTCAGTTCGAGCATGAGATCGAGCAGCGCCTGGCTGTCGCTTTCCGACAGCGCTGCGGTTGGCTCGTCCAGGATCAGCAGACGCACGTCCTTGGCCAGCGCTTTGGCGATCTCGACAAGCTGCTGCTTGCCCACACCCAGCTTTTCCACCAGCGTCGTTGGCGCGTCGCGCAGACCGACCTTGCGCAGCAGGCTTTCCGTACGCCGGTTGGTCTCGCGCCAGTCGATCACCCCGCCCCTGGCATTCTCGTTGCCGAGAAACAGGTTCTCTGCGATCGACAGAAGCGGCACCAGGGCCAGTTCCTGATGGATGATGATGATGCCCCGCGCCTCGCTGTCGGAAATGTCCCGAAACTGCGCCAGCGCGCCGTCATAATGAATTTCGCCGTCGTAGCTGCCCGCCGGATAGACCCCGGACAGTACCTTCATGAGCGTCGACTTGCCCGCACCGTTCTCGCCGCAGATCGCGTGGATCTCTCCGGTCCGGACTTTGAGGGACACATCGTCCAGCGCCTTTACGCCCGGAAACGTCTTGGTGATGGAACGCATGTCCAGCAGCGCGTCCTGCATGGGGGCAGCCTTAGGATTGCAAGGTTTCTTCGGGGCGGCGATCCGGCCCGCATCGCCTGCGGGCCGGTGTACCGGGCCTGTGTCGGACGCCCGGGTTCGGTGCGCCTACTGGATCTGGTCCATCGTGTAGTAGCCGCTATCGATCAGCCGTTCTTCCCAGTTGTCCGCAGTCACCTTCAGCGGTTCGAGCAGGTAGGAGGGCACGACCTTAACCCCATTGTCATAGGTGCTTGTGTCGTTGATCTCGGGTTCGCTGCCCTGCAGTACGGCTTCGACCATGCCTACCGTGACACGCGCCAGTTCGCGGGTATCCTTGAAGATTGTCGAATACTGCTCGCCGGCCAGGATCGACTTGACCGACGGCACTTCGGCGTCCTGGCCCGTCACGATGGGCATCGGCGTGTCGCCGGAGCCATATCCGACCCCTTTGAGCGAGGACAGGATGCCAATGGACAGCCCGTCATACGGCGACAGGACGCCGTGTACCTGCGTATCGGTGTAGTGGGCCGACAGCAGGTTATCCATCCGTGCCTGCGCCACCGCGCCGTCCCACCGCAGCGTCCCGACGGTGTCCATGCCCATCTGGCCCGACACGATGCTGACCTTGCCGCTGTCGATCAGCGGCTGAAGGACGGACATGCCGCCGTCGTAGAAGAAATATGCGTTGTTGTCGTCGGGCGACCCGCCGAACAGCTCCACATTCCAGGTCTCCGCGTCCGGGAACCGCTCTTGCAGGCCCGTGACCAGCGTTTCCGCTTGCTGCACGCCGACCTTGAAGTTGTCGAAGGTCGCGTAGTAGCTGACATGCGCGCTGTCGCGGATCAGCCGGTCATAGGCGATGACCTCGATCCCGGCGAAGCTCGCGTTCTCAAGAGCGTTGGACAGGGTGGTGCCGTCGATCGCCGCGATCACCAGCGCGTCGACGCCGTTTGTGATCATGTTCTCTATCTGGGCAAGCTGGTTGGGAATGTCATCTTCCGCATATTGCAGGATCGTCTCGTAGCCGGCGGCTTCGAACTGTTCCACCATCGACTCGCCATCCGAGATCCAGCGCGCCGATGATTTCGTGGGCATGGCGATGCCGACAAGGCCTTCTGCAAGGGCGGATGTCGCCAAGGTGGTCACCAGCGCCGTGGTGACCAGGATGGTCTTCAGGGTCATGTCTTCTCCTCCCGTGGCAGACGCTCTCCCATGCGGCTCTGCCTCCTGAAAAATCCCTAGTCGAGCGAAACATATCAAACTAATGCAAAATAGCTCGACCAACATATCGATAATGATATGCTTCGGTATGTCCTCATCTCTGTCCAACCGGCTCAAGCCCTCGCACCTCAGACTGATCCGCGCGATCAACGATTGGGGCAAACTGCAACTGGCAGCGGATGCCGTGGGCATGTCTCAGCCGGCTGCATCCCGCATGCTTTCCGATATCGAGGCGGATGCCGGGGGGGCGCTGTTCGACCGCTTGCCGCGCGGCATGGTGCCCACGGCGGTCGGCGCGGCCTTCGTCCGGCGCGCCCGCATCATCCTCGCCGAGGTGGAAGCGCTGGACAGCGAGATCGAACAATTGCGCACCGGCCTTTCCGGCGCTGTGCGCGTCGGCGCCGTTACCGGTCCTGCCGTCGGGGCACTGGTGCCGGCGCTGACTCAGATGCGGCAGAAGGCGCCCGAGATCCGGCCGACGGTCGAGGTGGCGCCATCGGTGACCCTGATCCGCGGGCTGGAAGAGGGGCGCTTCGATTTCGTCTTGGCGAGGCTCGGAGCGAACAACGACACCCGGTCCTTCCATGCCTATCCTGGCCGAACGGAAGAGGTGTCCCTTGTTGTCCGGAGCACCCATCCGCTTGCCGACCGGGTCGTGTCGCTGTCCGGCACCCTTCCTTTCGAATTCGTCATACAGGAGCCGGGCTCCCCCATCAGAACCGCGCTGGAAAAATCGTTCCTGGAGCACCGGCTGCCGACCCCGTCCAAGGTCACCAACAGTTCCTCCCTGCTGATCGCGCTCAGCTATATCGCCGTGACGGATGCGATCGCCCCGCAAACGCGCGAGGTGGCGCAATTGCTGACCCGGACCAATTCGGCCCTGTCCGTGATCGAAACCGAAGAGGACATCACCGTTTCATCCTTCCTCGTTCTGCATCACCGGCACCATCCGCTGTCACCGCTGGCCAAGAACCTGCTTCACGAGGTTCTTCAGCGGATGTGAACCGCCCGGTGGACCGTGCCCTTCGCGCCCGCGGCGCGAATGCAAAGGCGTCGAATTGTTTCCCATGGCGCAATGCGCGCCGACATTTTTCGATTGAAGGCGGCGCGTCGTCCCTTTCGCCCCGAACAAGCCTAGGCGGTTCCGAAACCCAAAAACGAAACATGCGCCGCCACGATGCGCCAGCCTTCAGGCAGACGGACCCAGGTTTGCGATTGCCGGCCCAGCCGGGTTTCTCGATCATGGACGAATTCCGTGTTTGCCGTCCCGAAATCGGTCCCGAAGCTTGTGAAGGTGGTGCGCCGCAGCGTGCGTTGCGGAACCTGCGTCATCGTCCGCCTGAAGCGCGCTATTGCGTCGTGCCCGTACAGGCATTCGCCCTCGCCAAAGCGCAGCACGCGTGCGTCCTTCCAAAAGAATGCGTCCAGCGCATCGGGGTCATAGGTCATCAGAGCGGCCTCGTAGCGCGCGAAGCAGGCGGCGATCTCGGCGATGACCTCGGGGGCATCGATCTTCATGGGCGGTCCTCAGGTAACGACATGGGCAGCGGCCACACCGGCCGCGACAAGCTGCCGGGCCGCACGAAAGAGCTGCCGTTCCTGCCAGGGCCGCGCCACAAGCTGGACGGCGCGGGGCAGGCCGGACCCGCCGACCAAAGGCACCATCATCGCGGGCCAGCCGATGCAGCTGAACGGTTGCGTGAACAGCCCCAGCATACTGCGCGGATCGACCGTTTCGCCGTTCAGCAGCAGCGCGTCGCAGCTCAGCGGCGGCGGCGCGAAGGGCAGGCCCGGCGTGATCAGGACATCGATATCCGCCGCTGCGTGCAGAGCGCGCGACTGCCAGAGTCGCCGGGCGCGCTGCGCGGCCAGATAGGCGGGCGCAGGCACCAGCGCACCGGCCAGAAACCTGTCGCGGGTCATCGGGTCGAAGGCGTCCGGTGCGTGGCGCAACTCGTCCAGATGCGCCTCGGACCCTTCGACCAGCGTGATGACCGTCGCCGCCGACCAGCCCGCGTCGATGCCCGGCAAATCAAGCCGCCGCGCCGCGCCCAACGCCTGCGCCGCCCGTTCAGCGCCTTTGCTCGCCGCTGGATCGCAACGGTCGAAGAATGCCCCAGCGGCAAGCGCTGCACGCAACGGTGCCGCGTTCTCGACCGGGTCCGGCGGTGGCGGCAGCTGCGCAGGATCGTCGGGGTCGGTCCCCTGCAGCGCGTCATAGGCTGCCTCCAGCATGTCGAGATCACGGGCGATCGGCCCGACATGATCTAAGCTTTCCGCAAACAGCACCGTGCCTGCCCGTGACAGGCGGCCGAAGGTCGGTTTGAGCCCGAAGACACCGCAGGCGGCGGCGGGCACCCGGATCGACCCGTTCGTGTCCGTGGCCAGCGCCAAAGGCACCATCCCTCCCGCAACCGCAGCCGCCGATCCGCCCGATGATCCGCCTGCCGTGCGGGCCGGATCATGCGGGTTGCGCGTCGGGCCGTAGTGGGTGTTTTCCGTGGTGAAGCCCGAAGCGAATTCATCCATGTTCAGGCTTCCGACCAGCACCCCGCCTGCCGCTTCCAGGCGGCGGATCGCGAAGGCGTCGCGCGGGGCAGGGGCATGGGTTTCGCGCAGTCGCGCGCCGGCCAGCGTCACCTCACCCGCCACGTCGAACAGCGCCTTCACGCCGAAACAGACTCCGGTCAGCGAGCCGGTCGTCGCCCCTGCGGCGGTCTGGTGGTCGAGCGCGTCCGCCCGCGCGCGGGCACGCAATGCCAGGACCGAGGTGAAGGCATTCAGTGCACCGTTGACGGCGTCGATGGCGCGCAGGCAGGTGTCCACCCGGGTCCTGATAGCTGTCTCTCCGGCGGGTGTGAGGCCGGGCTGCGTCACGGGCGAAAGACCGGTGCGATTGCCGGCAAAGGGGTTCCGAGGCTCTCCTCGCAGATCCGGGCCTGTGACAGCACGAAGGCCAGATCGCGGCGGATCGCGGCGCGGCTTGCCTCCGGCAGTGTAAGGTCCAGCGATGCGGCAGAGGCCTCCATCAACCGGTCGAGCGTGTGCGCATCCTCCAATTGAAATCTCCTTTTCTACAGAGACTTGCGCAGGCGCGGGTCCAGCCTGTCGCGCAGCGCATCGCCAACAAGGTTCAGCCCGAGCACTGCCACGAAAATCGCCAGCCCCGGGAACCAGGCCATCCAGGGCGCCAGCGAGAGGAAGCCGATCGCGTTCTTCAGCATTGCGCCCCAGCTTGGCTGTGGCGGCTGCGTGCCGAGCCCGAGAAACGACAGATAGCTTTCCACGATGATCGCGTCACCGAACAGAAGCGAAGCCTGCACGATCAAAGGCGCCATGATGTTCGGCAGGATCGCGCGCAGCATGATCGACAGGTCCGAGAACCCCATCGCGCGGTCCGCTTCGGTGAAGGTCTGTTCGCGCACCACAAGTGTCTGGGCGCGCGCGAGACGTGCGAAGATCGGCAGGTAAACGATGGAAATGGCCAGCATCGCGTTGGTCAGCGAAGGGCCAAGCGCCGCCGTGATCCCAAGCGCCAGAAGGACGGCCGGGAAGGCGAACAGCACGTCCATGACGCGCATCAGAACCATGCCGACCCAACCTCCGTAGAACCCCGCCAGAAGCCCGATCATCGTGCCGAAGATGATAGAACTGCCGACGCTGACGCAGCCCACAAGAAGCGCGACGCGTGCCCCTGACAGGATCCTCGAAAAAATGTCGCGCCCCAGATCGTCCGTGCCGAACGGGTGCGCCGCATTGGGCGCTTGCAGAGTGACGAGGAAGTCCGGCTTCACCGGGTCATAAGGCGATACCAGCGGGCCGATCAGTGCGCCCAGCACCAGCACCGCCAAAAGCAGTAGCCCGAGCGCAGCCCGTGGATTGGCCCCCGCCCGCCGCAGTAGGCCCGGCTTGCGCGCCGGTGTGGTCGCTGCTGTATCCGAAGCTGTCATGTTCAGCCCGTCGCGCGCGGGTCGAGCACCGCATAGACAAGATCGGTCGCAAGGTTGATCAGCACGAAAGCCGTTGCCGTCAGAAGCACAGCACCCTGCACCACCGGGTAGTCCCTCGCGAAGATTGCGTCCACCGTCAGCTTGCCGATCCCCGGCCAGGAAAACACGGTTTCGGTGATCACGACACCGCCCAGAACCTGTCCCATCTGGATGCCCAGAAGCGTCACCACCGGCATCAGCGCCGTGCGGAAGGCGTGGTGTGTAATGACCGCTGCGGGCGACAAACCCTTGGCCCATGCGGTGCGGATGTAGTCCTGCGACAGCACTTCCAGCATCGCCGACCGGGTCATCCGCATCGTGGCCGCAGCCAGCGAGGTGCCTAGCGTGATCGCGGGAAGCACCAGTGTTCTCAGATGGCCCGCCGGATCTTCGAAAAGCGGCACATAGCCCGAAGCGGGGAAGATCGGCCAGGTAACCGAGAAGGCGAGGATCAGCATCACGCCCAGCCAGAAGCTGGGAACCGACAGCCCGGCGAGTGCCACGAAGGAGGCGCCAAAATCCCACGCCCCGTTGCGCCGCACCGCTGACAGGATACCTGCCGGAATCGCGATCAGCAGCGAGATGAAGATCGCTGCGCCGGCGAGTTGCACCGTGGGCCAGATCGCATCACCGAGCATCGCCAGAACCGGCCGCCCGGTCTGGATCGACCGGCCCAGATCGCCCTGAAGAACATTTCCGAGCCATGCAAAATATTGCACCACGACAGGCTGATCCAGCCCGTAGCGCGCGCGCAGCGTTGCGATCGCCTCGTCCGTCGCCTCGAGCCCGATCATGGCGACGATCGGGTCTCCGGGCACCATCTGCACCACCGCGAAGGTCAGAACGGAGATCCCGAAAAGGATCGGCACGATGGCGAGCAACCGAAAAGTCAGGTAGCGCATCGACGACCCTCCAGCATTGCGCGTTTCTGCCGATTTGGCTTGATTGAAACGTATTATTAGTAAAGCATTGCCGCAATGCGGACGCTTGTCAAACCCTCATCCAAGCTTGCGAAGAACACGTCCGTCGCTGTCTCGGTCGACGGGTTGAGCATCGACGTGCCCGGCCCGACCGGGTTCCGACGGGTCGTCGATGCTATCTCGTTCGAGATTCCGAAAGGCCGGGTTCTTGGGCTGGTCGGCGAGTCCGGTTCGGGCAAGTCGCTTACGGGTATGGCTTTGAACGGACTTCTGCCGATGTCCGGCGCGCGCATCTCCGGTGGGCGTGTCCATCTTTCGGGGCGCGACGTCACCGCGTACCGGGACCGCGACTGGCGCCCGCTACGCGGGCAGGTTGTGTCTATGGTTTTCCAAGATCCGCTGATGTCGCTCAATCCGGTGCACCGCGTCGGCCGCCAGATCGCCGAGGCACTGCGCGTCCACAAGGGCCTTGGCCGCACCGCGGCGTGGGACGGTGCCGTCGCGATGCTTGACGCCGTCGGCGTGCCCGAAGCCGCGGCGCGGGCGCGCTTCTTTCCGCACCAGTTGTCGGGCGGAATGCGGCAGCGCGTGGGGATTGCCATGGCGCTTGCCTGCGGGCCGGATCTGCTGATTGCGGATGAACCGACCACTGCACTCGACGTTACGATACAGGCGCAGATTCTCGAACTGATCGACCGGATGCGCCGCGAGACGGGGGCGGCAGTGCTGTTCATAAGCCATGACCTGAGCGTCGTGAGTCAGGTCGCGGACGAGGTCGCCGTGATCTATGCCGGCCGCATCGTCGAGTCCGGCCCAACAGCCACAGTCTTTGCCGCGCCGGAGCATCCTTATACCATCGGGCTGCTTGGCTCGATGCCCGACCTGTCGCTGCCCGACGCGCCGCTGGTCGCCATTCCGGGTGCGGTGCCACACGCTGACGCGATGCCGGATGGTTGCCGCTTCGCCCCTCGCTGCCCTTATGCTACGAAAGAATGCCGGGTCGGACGCCCGCTGATGCGCAACCTTGGCGGCGGGCACGCGGCGGCCTGCCTGTATGTCCCTGTAAGCCCGTCATGACAGCCGCCGCTCCACCGCCCCCGCTGCTGGAAGCGCGGGGCCTGTGCAAGACCTTTGGCGGGGGGCTGTCCGGGCCTGCAGTGCGCGCGGTGGATGACGTCACGCTGATCGTGCGGCGCGGGGAAACGGTCGCGCTGGTGGGCGAAAGCGGGTCGGGCAAATCCACATTCGGGCGTCTGCTGAACGGGTTGATCGTTCCCGATGCTGGCGAGGTGCGCTTCGACGATGGCGCGGCACGGGGGCGCACGCAGGCCGCAAGACGCGCGCTCAGCCGCAAGGTGCAGATGGTGTTCCAGGACCCGATGGCGTCGCTCAACCCGCGGCACCGGATCGCAGAAACCCTGTCGCGGCCCCTGTTCCTGCACGGGCTTGCCGACAGCCGTGCGCAGGCGCGGGACCGGGCTGCGGAGCTTCTGGAAGAGGTCGGTATCGCGCAAGATGCGCTGGATCGCTTTCCACACGAGTTCTCGGGCGGCCAGCGCCAGCGCATCGGGATCGCCCGCGCGCTGTCGGTCGGCCCGGAATGCCTGATCTGCGACGAACCGGTCAGCGCGCTCGACGTGTCGGTGCAGGCGCAGATTGTTGGGCTGCTGGAAACGCTCAAGTCGCGGCACGGGCTTGCACAACTTTTCATCGCGCACGATCTGGCGCTGGTGCGCAAAATTGCCGACCGCGTGGCCGTGATGTATCGCGGCCGCATTGTCGAGGAAGGGCCTGCAGCCGCGCTGTTCGCGGCCCCTGCGCATCCCTACACCCGAGCACTGCTGGACGCTGTGCCACGCATCGGATGTCCGGCCCGCCCGCTCCCGATCGGGACAACGGCGCAAGGTGCGGAAACAGGTTGCAATTTCGCGCCGCGCTGCCCGCGTGCCACCGGGATCTGTTGCACGCAAAGGCCGCGTCTCGAAGGGCTGACGCAGCCGACGCATCTTGCCGCGTGCCACCATCCACTGTCCGATCCCGTCGCGGCGCCGGATGGGGCCGAAGGGCAGGAACGGGTGCGCCGGATTGCGGCCTTCGGTGCCGCACTGGCCCAAAAGAAGCTTCATTGAACGTTTCATTTTAGTTTGAAACGTTTCAAATACCGTGCCTAATGAACTCGACGATCAGCCACACAACAGGAGGATTCGATGCTGCAGTTCAGAAAAACGACGGCCGTGCTCGCACTCATGGCGCTCACAGGCTTCGCGCCGATGGCCAGTGCCCAACAGGCGGGCGGCGATCTTTCGATCGGTGTCGTCTCGGACCCGGTGACGCTCGATCCGCATTTCATGGGCTCATTCTTCGAGATCTACGCCCAGTACCTGATCCACGAGCCGCTTCTGACCATCACTCCGGATCTGGAAATCCGACCCGGCATGGCGTCGGTCGAGATCGTGGACCCGACAACCTATGATTTCACGCTGCGCGACGGGCTGACCTTCCACGACGGTACGCCGCTTGATGCCGAGGCCGCGAAATGGAACTTCGACCGGATGCTAGATCCGGCCGTCGGCTCGCCGCGGGGCAATGACCTTGGCCCGGTTGAGGCTGTCGAGGTGACCGGTCCGCTGACCTTCCGGGTCAGCTTTTCCGAACCCTTCGCGCCGTTTCTCAGTGTCATGACAAACCGCGCCGGGCTGATGGTATCGCCCACCGCCGTTCAGGAAATGGGCGATGATTTTGCCACGTCCGCCGTCGGTGCCGGGCCCTTCAAGGTGGTGTCATGGACAAAGAACTCCGAACTCAAACTCGAGAAGTTCGACGGCTACTGGAACGATGGCCAGCCGCTTCTGGATACGGTCACGCTGCGCCCGATCCCAGACGAAACGGTACGCCTTGCCAACCTGCAATCCGGAACGATTCAACTGATGGACAGCATTCCGGCGCAGAACGTCGCTGCGCTGCGCGCCAACGATGCGCTCACGGTCCACGAGGCTGGCGGGTTGGGGTTCAACGCCTTTTCGCTCAACGTGACACAGGCGCCGTTCGACGATCCGGTGGTGCGGCGCGCGCTCCAGCATGCGGTCGATCCCGATGTCGCGCAGCGCGTGGTGTTCTTCGACACCGGGTCGGTGTCCAGTGGACCGATCCCGCCGTCGCATGGCTGGGCGCATGACCCGGATTTCGACCCCTATGACTACGATCCCGAAGGTGCGAAGGCGATGCTGGCCGAGGCCGGCTATGCCGACCCGATCCCGTTCGAGATCACGGTCATCAACTCGCCCGCGCTGATCCGCATGGCGGAGATAATCCAGGCGCAAGCGTCGCAGGCCGGCTTTGCGCCGACGATCAAGCAGATCGACGGGGCCAGCCTGATCGTCGTGTTGCGCGCCAAGGATTTCGACATGTCGTGGTCGCCCTGGTCGGGCCGACCCGATCCTGATGGCAACATGTTCAATTACTTCACGCTGGACGGGCCGAACAACTTCCCCGGCTACGAGAACGCCGAGGTCGATGGCGCGCTGCGCGCCGCGCGCGTGACGGTGGATCAAGCGGAACGCGCCGCGCTGTACCAGCAGGCGCAGGCGCAGATCGCAGCCGATGCACCGATGCTGTTCATGCATTTCGACAGCACGCTGCAGGCGTCCAGCGCGAATTTCGTGTTCGAACAGCAGCCCGACGGGTCGTTCCGGCTGAACGGCGCAGGTTTCACCGAGTGACCGACCGGCCCGCGCAAAAGCGCTATCACGACATAGGCGGCGCTGATTTCGGCGCCGTCACCCGGGACGAAACCCCCATGAGCCAATGGCAATGGGAAAGCGAGGCGATCCGCGCGCTGATGGGTTCGGAGCGTCACCCCTACCTGACGCTGGACAAGCTGCGCCGCACCTACGAGGAATTTGGCGAGGAACTGTATGAGCGCGGCTTTCACCAGCGGCGCACCGCAAGCATGGTGCATCTGCTGATCGAACAGGGCGTCATCACCCGGTCAGAGCTTAACGCGGCGCTGAAAGCGCAGGACGGGCAGGCGCAGTGATGGACAGGCTGCGGTTCGCCATCGGCCAGCGAGTGCGCATCCGCGATCTGCCCGTCCCGGGCCACATGCGGACCCCGCGTTACGTGCGCGGCCGCACTGGCGAGGTGACGCAATATTGTGGCAGCTTCCGCAACCCCGAAACGTTGGCTTATGGTGGGAACGGGATGCCGACCCGCGGGCTTTATCGCGTGCGATTGCGGCAGGGCGATCTTTGGTCAGGGTATCGCGGGTCGGGGCAGGACACGCTCGAGATCGAGATCTACGAGCACTGGCTTGCCGAGGTCGGTAAAGGTGCCCCCGATGCCCCATGACAGCGCCGGTCACACCCCGATCGACATGCCGGACGACCCGGATGCGCGGATCATCCGTGCTCTCAAGGCGCTTCTGATCGGAAGGGGTTTCTTCAGCGCCGACGACGTGCGCCGCAAGATCGAGGAACTTCAATCGCCCGCCCCCGCTCGGGGGGCGGCCCTTGTCGCGGCGGCGTGGTCCGATCCGGCCTTCCGCGCGCATTTGCTGGCCGATGGCAAAGTTGCGGCTGCGGAGAGGGGCGTCCCGGTCCTCGAAGCCGGGCTGATTGTGGTCGAGAACACGCCGAGCCTGCACAACCTGATCACCTGTACATTGTGTTCCTGCTATCCGCGGTCGCTGCTGGGTCAGCCGCCACCCTGGTACACGTCGAAAGCCTATCGCGCGCGGTCGGTGCGGGACCCGCGCGGTGTTCTGGCCGAACTGGGATGGACCCCGCCTCGCGGCATCGCGATCCGCGTCCACGACAGCACGGCCGACATGCGCTATCTTGTACTGCCGCGGCGCCCCGATGGGACCGAAGGCTGGCCCGAAGGCGATCTGGCCCGGCTGGTGACCCGCGACAGCATGATCGGCGTGGCCCCTGCCTTGTCACCCTCGGCAGTAGGTCGCGACCCTTCCGGCATTTAGGCCTTCGCGGGCTTGAGAGCCGCTCGGACGGCGCGCTTGACGTTAGGGTGCCCGCTGGCTAGAACTCGTGGCCTTTTGAACATGCGGCCCGGGCGCGATGCAGCGCGCAAGGGTGGCCGACTTGCCTGGAGCGGATTTCTTGAAGCGACGTTGTACCATCCGCGATGTGGCCGAAGTGGCCGGGGTGTCTGTGGGCACCGTTTCCAACGTCCTGACGGGTCAACGGCCGGTACGAAGCGAAACACGCGCGCTGGTCGAGGCTGCGATCAAGAAACTGGGCTACGTTCCCGACGTGACAGCGCAGGCGCTGATAGGGCGGCGTGGCCGGGCCGTGCCATCGGTCCCGCCCGATGCACCGCGCCTTTATTGCGTCGGCTACGTGTGTTCGGACGATATTGCTCAGGTGGCGCAGACGCCGCAGCGTGGCGAACGTATGCTGGCCCGCAGCATCACTCGGAAGCTGGGCGGGCGCGCGGCAAACGTGGCGGTGGCCGCAGCGGGTCTCGGTCCGCCGATGGATCTGGGAGTGGAATTGCTCAGCGTGCTGGGCCATGACGGCGAAAGCGACTGGGCGACGGCAACGCTTGCGTCCCGGCGCGTAGCGCTTGCGCCCGAGACCTTGTTCGAGGGAGGTGGTCTGTCGCGCGCCATCATCGTGTTGCAGGGGGACGGGCTTCGCACCATCCTGAACGAGCCGCTTCAGGTGGCGCCCGCGGCGTTCGATGCCCTTGTGGCCCGGGCAGTGACCGGGGTGCAGCCGTTCGCTGTTTTCGTGCAGGGCGAACAGGTGGCGGCGCTGGCCGACGCGATACGCAGCGCGCCGTGCCGTGACCGGATCGTGACACAGGTCAGCGGAGCGGATGCCGCCGGAGATCCGGACGGCTGGCGGCGCAACATGGGACTGTTCGGCATGACCCTGCTTAACACCGAGGCGGCGACGGTGCTTTATGGCGCCGCAAACAGCGAGGCGGATCTGCTGGACAGGGTCGCGCGAGGGGCCGCGGCGCAGTGCCCGGTCGTCGCCCTTACGCTGGGCGCGTCAGGCGCTGCGCTGTTCCTTGACGGAACTCTTGCGGCGCGCCTTCCCGCGCAGGCCGGGCCGGTTCTGGATGAAACCGGCGCGGGCGATGCCTTCGCCGGGGCGTTTCTAGCAGGCTGGCTGCACGGTCACACGCCGGAGGCGACGCTGGCGCAGGCCATCGCCACGGGCACGCGCGCTGTCGCCCATGTCGGCGCTCAGGAACATGGCACCCGTGCCAGCGACATCATGCCGGGAGTTGCACAGCGCGGATCGGCCAGCGCGCAAGACGCGGTCTGATCCTCGATCTCGCGCCAAGGGGCCGACCATGCGTTGCCTTGCTTTCACTTTGTGCTGCAACATTGGCCGCTTGCCAAAATCCTTCTCGACAAAAATTGAAACGTATTAAAAAAATGTCTTTACTCCGGCCCGCGGCTGGTCAAGCCTGAACTACGGCGCGAGGCCCGATCCGCGCTTCGGCGCAGCTGGCCCCGTTCCGGCGGGCGCAACGTGACAGTGCGGGCCGTGCTCGGCGCGTGTGCGTAAAGGGAGAAAAGACATGACCAAAGAAATCCTTCTCGTCGGCGAAAGCTGGACGTCCACCGCCACGCATTTCAAGGGCTTCGATCTCTTCAACAGCACCACTTACCATCTGGGCGCCGAACCCTTCGTTGCAGACCTGGAGGCGGAAGGGGATTTCAAAGTCACCTACATGAAGGCGCACGAGGCGGCCGAGGAGTTTCCATTCGACCGCGCCGGGCTTGACCGGTATGCCGCTGTGATCCTGTCGGACATCGGCGCGAACACGCTGCTTCTGCCAGCGAAAGTCTGGCTTGAAGGTAAGCCGGTGCCGAACCGTCTGAAGCTGCTGCGTGACTGGACGCATGACGGGGGCGGGTTGATGATGGTCGGCGGTTACTTGACGTTTCAGGGCATCGACGCGCGCGCCCGTTGGCACCGGACGCCAGTGGAAACCGCGCTCCCGGTCACCTGCCTGCCCACCGATGACCGGCTGGAGGTGCCCCAAGGCTTTTCCGCCAGGATCACGCGGCCCGAGCATCCGATCCTGGAAGGGATCGCCGGGGACTGGCCGCTTCTGCTGGGCGCGAACGAGATCATCGCCGATGACGGGTCCGAAGTTCTGGCGACCCTGCCCGAGGACGAAGGCGGGCATCCGCTTCTGGTGACGGGCAGCTACGGTGCCGGGCGCACGCTGGCCTGGGCGTCGGACATCGGACCGCACTGGGTGCCCGCCGAATTCACAAAGTGGGAGGGCAGCGGCAGGCTGTGGCGCAACTGCCTGCGCTGGTTGACGGCGTCGAAAGACTGACCGACATGATGCAGGCACCGCCAGACGCCTTCGTTCAGGCCCGCGGCATCGGCAAACGCTTCGGCGCGCTGACCGCGCTGCGCGATGTCGACATCGACATCCGCGCGGGTGAGGTTCTGGCCCTTCTGGGCGACAACGGTGCAGGCAAGACGACCTTCGTGAAGGTGCTGGCGGGTGCGCATGTCCCCTCGGACGGGACATTGCGGATCGGTGGCGACACGGTGCGGTTTGCGTCGCCCCGCGATGCGGCAGATCACGGGGTGGCGACGATCTATCAGGAGCTAGCTCTGTCCGAGAACCTCAAGGTGGCCGAGAACATTTTCCTTGGGCACGAACTCGTGCGCCCGGTCCTCGGGGTGCCGTTCCTCGACCGGGCCGCGATGCGCGCGCGCGTCAGGGTACTTCTGGGAGAACTCGATGCGCATATCCCCGACATCGAAGCACCCGTGGGCAGCCTGTCGGGCGGGCAACGGCAGGCGGTGGCCATCGCCCGGGCGCTGAACCTCGATGCCCGGCTGATCATCATGGACGAACCCACCGCGGCGCTGGCCGTGGCCGAGACGCGCAAGGTGCTGAACCTGACGCGGCGGCTGGCAGAAAGCGGCCGTGCGGTGGTGATCGTCAGCCACAACATCGCCGACGTCTTCGAGGTCGCCGACCGCATGATCGTTTTTCGCCGGGGTCGTAAGATCGCGGAACGCAAGCGCGCCGAAACCGATCCGGACGAGATCGTCGCGCTGATTACGGGGGCCCACCCGGACGCACGGGTCGCCGACCAGCCCTGAACCCGCGTCCGATCCAACAGGAGTGACCATGACCATCGCAAGACTTGCTTCATGCCTTTCGATCGCCGCCCTGTCCGCGGCGCTGCCGCTTTCCGTCGCCGCGCAGGACACGCCGTCTGTCGCCTTCGTGCCGCAGTTGATCGGCATCCCCTATTTCAACGCCATGGAAAACGGCGGCAATGCCGCTGCCGAGGACTTGGGTATGCAGTTCATCTATCAGGGGCCGGTGGACGCCAACCCGTTGGACCAGTTGCAGATCGTCGAAAGTCTGATCTCGCGCGGGGTCGACGCCATCGCGGTGTCGGTGCTCGATGCTTCGGCCATCGCCCCGCTGGTGGACAGCGCTGCGTCGCAGGATGCGATCCTGTTCACTTCGGACAGCGATGCGGCCGACAGCGGGCGGCCGGTCTATGTCGCGCAGGCGACGGACGAAGGGCTCGGCTTCAAGCTGATCGACGAACTGGTGGCCCGCGTGGGCGATGACGCCACCATCGGCATCGTCTCGGGCGAAGCGACGGCAAGCAACCTGAACGCCTGGATCGGCTTCATGCGCGACCGCGTCGCCGCCGAGTATCCGGGCGTGACCCTGCTTGATCCGGAATTCGCAGGTGGCACCGCAGAACGGGCGGCGCAGCTTTCGACCGATCTGATCGCGGCGCATCCCGATCTCGACGCGATCATTGCGGTGGCGTCCTCGACCTGCCCCGGTGTGGCGCAGGCCATAGAAACCTCGGGCAAGGAGATCATGGGCACCGGCTATTGCAGCCCGAATACCGCGCGCGCTTACCTGAAAAGCGGCGCGTTCGGCTTCACCGTGCTGTGGGACCCCTACCAGCTTGGCTATCTGACGGTATGGGCGGGCAAGCAACTGATCGATGGCGCCGGGTTTGCCGCCGAGAACGAGGTTCCGACATTCGATGCGCCGGTCACTTTTGATGCCGAAACCGGCATCCTGCTTCTGGGTGAGCCGTTCGTGTTCACCGCCGAGAACGTGGACGATTTCGACTTCTGATCCGGGGCGCGTGACGACGGGAGTGCGGGCGATGGACGACCAGAGCGGAGTGGGGCGTGATCTGACGCTGGCGGCGGCCTGTGTCGCTGCGGTATTCCTCTTCGCTTTGCTGTCGCCCGCATTCGGCACCGCTGGCAACGCAGCCACCGTGCTGCGCAACGGGTACGAGTTGTGGCTTATCGCGCTTGGTATGACACTGCTGATGGCCATGGGGGCCATCGACGTGTCGGTCGGCGCGGTCATGGGCGTGACGGCGATACTGACCGGGCAGGCGCTGCTTGCCGATCTGCCCCTCGGGGTGGTGATGCTGGTCGGTCCTGCAGCAGGGGCCATGCTTGGCCTTTGTGCCGGCGCAGTCGTGGTCTGGGGCCGGATTCCCGCCATCGTCGCCACGCTGGGCCTGTTCGGCGTTTTTCGGATGCTGATCTTCCTGGTGCTGGGTGGGCAATGGCTGTCCGGGCTTCCGGCGGACCTGACCCGGGTCGTGGATTGGCGCGCGGCCGGGGTCCCTGCCGGTTTGCTGATTGTCGCGCTTGCCTATGGCGCGGCGTGGGTCTTCCTGCGCCGCACTACCTATGGACCGCATCTTCTGGCCATCGGTTTCGACGAGGACCGCGCCCGCCTGATGGGTCTTGCGGTGACCCGCGTGCGGCTGGCCACCTTCGCCGCGTCGGGGGCGCTATGTGGCCTTGCGGGAGTTTTCTACATCGCCATCTACCGCAACGTGTCGATGACGATCGGTGCCGATATCGCACTTGAGGCAGTCGCGGCGGTCATCCTTGGCGGAACACCGATATTCGGGGGGCGGATCAGCCTTGTCGGCACGGTCCTTGGCGTGCTTCTGCTTCGCATCCTGCAAAATGGGCTGTTGCTGATCGGCGTGCCTTCCCTGTGGCAGACCGTCGTCACCGGGGCGCTGCTTCTTGGGGTGCTCAGCGCCGAGGTGGTGTTGCGCCGGGCCAGGACCGGAGCGGCGTGATGAACCACGCGCTGCGACGCAACCTGGTTCCGGTGATGCTGTGTGTGCTGTGGGTCGCGCTCCTCGGGACGCTGGCCGCGACCCATGCCTGGATCCTGTCGCCGCGCACGCTGACATCGGTCCTGCAATTCGCGACGATCCTGTCGCTGGCGGCGATGGGGATGGGGCTTGTGGTGATCGCGGGCGGGGCGGGGATCGACCTGTCGGTCGGCGGCACCATTTCGCTTAGCGCGGTGTTGGGCATGATGGGCCTTGGCGCGGGCCTGCCGGGCTATTGGCTGCCGATGGTCTGCCTTGGCTGCGGGGTGATGCTAGGGTTGTTCAACGGGCTGCTGGTCACTCGCCTTGGAATCTTGCCACTGATCGTGACGCTGGGCACGTTTTACCTCTTTTCCGGTCTCGCGCTGGCGCTGACGGGGGGCGGGGCCATCGCAGGGGTGCCCGACTGGGCGGTCGGCTGGGGGCGCGCCCGATGGGGCGCCCTGCCGATGCCCTTCATTACCGTTGTTCTGCCCGCCTTCGTGTTGCTCAGTGGGCTGATGGCGCTCACGTCCTGGGGGCGCTGGATCGTGGCGATGGGCGACAACGAACGCGCCGCGCGCCTTGCCGGGCTGCCGGTCGATCGCGTGCGCCTAATGCTCTATGCACTCAGCGGAGCGCTGGCGGGCCTTGGCGGATTCATCTCGCTGGCCTGGCTCGGCTCCGCACGCCCGAATATTGGCGTCAACGTCGAGTTGGAGGCGCTGACAGCCGTTCTGCTCGGCGGCGTGGCGATCACCGGTGGGCGCGGCGGGCTGGTCGGTGTCGTGTCGGCCGCACTTCTGGTGGTGATGCTGCGCACCGCTCTTCTTCAGATCGGCATCAATACCGTGTGGCAGACCGGTGCGATCGGCGCGCTGCTGGTCGTCGCGCTGCTGGTCAACCGTTTCTCGAACTCCAGGGGCTGAACCATGACAGACCGCGACGCACTATTGCGCCTGATAGACGACGAACGCTCGCGCATCGTGCAGACCCTGTGCGATCTCATCGCCTTCCCGTCGGTGGTCAAGGCCGATCCGACTACGGCAGGACCGGGTGAGGCCGACTGCCAGCGTTACCTGCAGGCCCGGCTTGAACGGTTGGGTATGACGACCGACCTTTGGGAACCGGACGGGCCCGCGCTGCTGGAGAAATACCGGGGGCGCCCCGGCGCGCACGAGGGCCGCACCTTCGATGGGCGGCCCAACCTCGCCGGTCGGCTTGCCGGAAACGGTGCGGGGCGCTCGCTTCTGCTGACCGGGCATATCGACGTCGTGCCGCCGGGCCCACCCGAGCACTGGAACACCGACCCGTTCGTGCCCACCGTCCGAGATGGGCGCGTGCATGGGCGCGGCGCGGTGGATATGAAGGGCGGCGTCGCCTGCATGCTGATGGCGGTGGAATTCCTGCGTGAGGCGGGACTCACGCTGAAAGGCGACGTGGTATTCGCCACCGTAGTCGACGAGGAGATCGGCGGCATGGGCACGCTGGCCATGGTGGATCGCGGCATCCGCGCCGATGCAGGCATCCTTACGGAACCCACGGCGAACCGGATCGCCCCGATCTGTCACGGCATCCTCTGGGGACGGCTGATCGTGGACGGCATCGGGGGCCACGCCGAACTGACTCCGAACAGCTGGGACAGCACCGGCCCGGTCGATGCGGTGCAGCTGGTCCGACACGTGCTGCACGGGATCGATATGCTCAACGCGCGCTGGCGCACCGATCCGCGCAAGAACCACCCGCTGATGGCGCTGCCGAACCAGGTGATCGTCACTCAGCTGAAAGTGGGCGAGCATCCGTCCTCCATCGCCGGTCGCGGCGAGATCGTGATCGACGTCCAGTATCTGCCGCACGAACAGGACGCGCTGTTGACCGGAGGGCATGTCCGACGGGAGATCGAGGCGCATGTCGCGGCGATTTGCCAGTCGGATCCTTACCTGCGCAAGCGGCCCGTGCGGGTCGAATGGATCCTCGATGCCGATTGTGCTGAGGTTCCGGCCGATCATTCCATCGTGACCACGATGCAGGCGGCCACGCGCGCGGCGGGCAACGATCCCACGCTCGACGGATTCGGGGCGCATTCGGACATGGGCCTGCCGACCAGCCTGGGGCAGACGCCGACCGTGAACTTCGGCCCCGGCGATCCCGCCTATGCGCACCAGCCCAACGAACAGGTTCCAGTCGGTGATCTTGTCGCCTGCACCAAGGCGCTTGCGCTGAGCCTGATGGACTGGTGCGGCGTGGACGACTGAGCCGCCCGCGCGTGTCAGTCCGGGTCGCTGTTCAGCAACCCGGCAAGCTCTGCCGTGGTCGGAAACGAGGCCGAGGTGCCCCGCCGCGTGACGGTGATCGCCGCCGCGCGCGCCGCGCAACGCAGATCGTCCGGCGCGAGCGGTCCGCCCCGGCGCATCGCCGACGCCAGCGCCACACCCTGAAAGGTGTCGCCCGCCCCGGTCGGATCGACGACGGCCGCCGGAAAGGCCGGGACCATTACCGGGGCGGACCTGGAATGGCCCAGAAGCGCGCCCGCGCTGCCCAGCGTGAGCACCACCGTCCTCGCGCCAAGATCGTGCAGTGCCTTGATGGCGTCGTCGGGTGGCATTTCCTCGCCGAGAAGTACCCTCGCTTCGGGCCGGTTGAGAAACAGCGTGTCCGCGCGCCCGAGCAGCGGGGCGAAGGCAGGGTCAACCGGCGACGGGTTCAGGACAACCTGCAAGCCGCGCGCCGTGGCGTCGCGCATCATATCGGCGGTCGCCTCGGCCGTCAGGTTCCCCTGCAACAGCAGCAGATCGCCGGGCCGCGCGCCCGCCAGTGTGCCCCGCAGGTGTTCGGATGTCAGGCCACGGGCACATTCCGATGTGGTGATCACCACGTTGCCGCCATGCCCGTCGGCCAGGATGATCGACAAATCCGTGGCAGCGTCGGGCAGGATTACGACATCGGCTTGCAGGTTTTCCACTGCCAGTGCCGCGCGCACGCTTTCTGCGCGGGCGTCGCGTCCGATCGCGGTGGTGAAACGCACAGGCATGCCGCAGCGCGCCAGCACGATCGCTTGATTCGCGCCCTTTCCGCCAAGTCCCAGACCGATACTGCGCGCCAGCACAGACTCGCCTTCGAGTGGCAGGTCGTCCACGGCATAGCTTTCATCCAGTGCCGCGTTACCCACCACATGGCACCGGACCCCGCGAGGGAAGGGATCACTGACCTGCCGTGTCATCGCGCGTGCCCGTTCATCGTTGCCTCATGTTCATGATTGGCCTTGACTTGCGCCGGACCTGTGCGTGTTAATGCGTTTACTAAACCCTTTTACCTCAGTCCAGAGGCTAGTGTGGCGATACGCGAAAGACAACGACACAGTCTCAAGGATGTTGCGCGAAAGGCCGATGTCTCCGTTGCGACCGTGTCGCGGTATCTAAATGGCACGCTCGATCTGCCCGCGCGCACGCGGGCGCGGATCGACGGCGCCGTCGCTTCGCTGGGCTATCGCCCCAACCCCCATGCGCGCAGGCTCAGCCTTGGGAGATCCGATACCATCGCCCTTGTCGTGCCCGACATTGCCAACCCGTTCTTCGCCCGGCTGTCCGCGGCTATGGAACGAGCCGCGGCGGCGCGCGGGCAGATGGTGACGCTGCACGCCACCCGCAGTTGCCACGACCGCGAGGTGGCCGTGCTGGAATTGGCGGCGGAGAACCTCGTGGATGGCGTGGTGTTTCTCACGCATCACGCGACAGGGCCCGAGATTGCGGAGCGTTTGAACCACTTTCCCCGAGCCGTGGTGCTGGACGAGGATGTGCCTGGCGTGACCGCTCCACGACTGATGTGCGACAACGAACTGGGTGGTTTCCTTGCCGGGCGGCACTTGTACGGCGCAGGTCACCGCAAGGTGGCCTATATCGGCGGCGGAGGCGAACTGTTCAGCACAGCGGCGCGGCTGAACGGTCTTCGGCGCGGGATGGACGGACTTGATGCGACGCGCTGCTACGTGGGCGAACACGCGGCCCGGTCGGGGCGCAGCCTTGCGCGGCGATTCCTCGACGAACGCGACGGCGAGACCGCGATCTTCGTGGGATCGGACGAATTGCTACTCGGCGTGCTTGAGGTGTTCCGCGACGCGGGCATCCTGGTGCCGCACGACGTGTCGCTTGTCAGTTTTGACGATGTCCGCTCGCTTCACTTGTTCGATCCGCCCATTACGGCGGTGGCGCAACCCGTCGACACGCTGGGTCGCCGCGCGGTCGAATTGCTGCTCGACGGAGCGTGGGACGATCCCGAATTCCGCAGGACCACGGAATTGCTGCCGGTTCATCTGATCGACCGCGGGTCGGTTGGGCCGCCGACCGGCTCGGGACAAAAAGAAACGGGTCCTTCACCACTACACAGCCAACACGGAGACACATCATGACTCACCGTATCAAGACGACCCTGCTGGCGGCCACGGCACTGGCAACATTGACCGCCGGGTGGGCCGCTGCCGAAAGCACCTTCGCCATGGTGCAGATCAACCAGCAGGCGCTCTTTTTCAACCAGATGAATGAGGGCGCCAGCGCCGCCGCGACGGAGCTTGGCGACGAACTGGTGATCTTCAATGCCAACAATGACCCCGCTGAACAGAACAGTGCGATCGAGACCTACATCCAGCAAGGCGTCGATGGGATCATCGTGGTGGCAATCGACGTGAACGGCATCATGCCGGCGGTGGAACAGGCTGTCGCCGCTGGCATCCCCGTTGTCGCCGTCGATGCCGTGCTGCCCGACGGTCCGCAGGCCGCGCAGGTCGGTGTGAACAACGGAGAGGCGGGCGCGATGATGGGCGAATTCTTCGTCGATTACGTTGCGTCCGAGATGGGCGGCGAAGCGAAGATCGGTGTCGTGGGAGCGCTAAACTCCGCGATCCAGAACCTGCGCCAAGCCGGGTTCGAGGAGGTGGTCAGCGCCGCCGACGGCATCACAATGGCCACTGTCGTTGACGGTCAGAACGTGCAGGATATCGCCCTGACTGCGGCGGAGAACCTGATGACCGCCAATCCCGACCTCGACGCGATCTACGCCACCGGCGAACCCGCACTTCTGGGCGCAATCGCCGCCGTAGAAAGCCAGGGCAAGACCGACAGTGTCAAGGTCTTTGGGTGGGACCTTACGGCAAGCGCGGTGAACGGGATCGACGCGGGCTATGTCACGGCCGTCATCCAGCAGGACCCGGGCGAGATGGGCGCGACCGCCGTGCGCATCCTGAACGATCTGGCGGCAGGCGGGTCGACCGAAGCGATCGTGTCGGTGCCCGTGACCATCGTGACCAGCGAGAATGTCGACGACTTCCGGAGCATCTTCGAATAATGGCGCAAGCCGCACACACCGACATCATGGCACCGGAGGGGTCTGTCCCCTCCGGTAAACCCGCCGCTGTAGCGCCGGTGCCCCGGATCAGCCTGCGCGGCATCCGCAAGACCTTCGGGTCGGTGGAAGCGTTGCGCGGGGTCGATCTGGACATCGCGCCCGGTGAATGCGTCGGCCTGATAGGCGACAACGCCGCCGGCAAGTCGACGCTGACCAAAATCATCTCGGGCACCTACGTCCCCGACGCGGGCAGCATCGCCATCGACGGTCAGGCGGTGAAATTCGCCAGCCCCGCCGATGCGCGCGCGCGACACATCGAGATGGTGTTCCAAGACCTTAGCCTATGCGACCACATTGACGTCATGGGCAACCTCTTTCTGGGGCGCGAGGAAACCCGCTGGTCGTTCCTGAATACCCGTTCGATGCGGGTCCATGCGCGTGCAATGCTCGACGATCTCGACATCCGCATCCCGCGCCTTAACGCCAAGGTCGCGCAACTGTCCGGCGGGCAGCGGCAGGCCATCGCCATCGCGCGCGCCGCGTCGTTCGAGCCGCGCGTGCTGATCATGGACGAGCCGACCTCCGCGCTCGCCGTGGCCGAGGTGGAGGCAGTGTTGCGCCTGATCAATCGCGTGAAGGCACGCGGCGTGTCGGTCATCCTGATCACCCACCGCTTGCAGGACCTCTTTCGCGTCTGCGACCGGATCGCGGTCATGTACGAAGGCACCAAGGTCGCCGAACGCCAGATCGGCGAGACGAGTCTCGAAGACCTTGTGAAACTCATCGTCGGCAAGGGGGAAGAGCTGTGAGCGCAGGATACACCGAACGCGGGCAGGGCTCCGCCGCCGCAGATTTTCTGGCCGAACATGCGCAGGTGCTGTCCATCGCGGCGTTCTTCGCGCTGTGCCTCGTCTTTTTCACCGTCATGACGGACGTTTTCCTGACTTCGGGCAACATCCTCAACATCCTGCGGCAGGCGGCCCCGATCCTGATCGTCGCCGTCGCCATGACCTTCGTCATCATCACCGCCGGGATCGATCTGTCGGTCGGCAGCCAGGTCGCGCTGATCAACGCCTCGGCCGCGCTGACGCTGGCTGCCGGGGTTCCGTGGCCGCTCGTCATCCTTGCCATGCTGGGCCTAGGTGCACTGATCGGGTTGGGGCAGGGGTGGTTCATCGCCTACCAGGGCATACCGGCTTTCATCGTCACGCTGGCGGGGCTGTCGATCCTGCGTGGCGCGGCGCTTTACATGACGCAGGGCTATTCGATCCCGATCCGCGATGTGCCGGGCTTCTTCTATCTGGGGCGCGGAACGCTATTCGACATTCCGGTGCCAGCCCTCGTCGCGGTTGGGATCGCGGTCATCGGCGGCGTGGTCATGGCGCGCACGCTTTACGGGCGCCGCGTGGTGGCAGTGGGATCCAACCCCGAGGCTGCGCGGCGCGTCGGCATGCCTGCGCGCTGGACGATTGCTTCGGTCTACATGCTGACCGGGCTGGCCTCTGCCGTGGCGGGCCTGCTGATCGCGGCGCGGCTGGGGTCCGGGTCGTCGAACGCGGCCGTCGGGTTCGAGTTGCAGGTCATCGCCGCGGTGGTACTTGGCGGCACCTCGCTGTTCGGCGGACGCGGCACGATCCTCGGGACCGTGCTGGGGGCGCTGACCATCGCCGTCATAGGCAACGGACTGATCCTGATGCATATATCGCCCTTTTTCACGCAGATCGTCACCGGGGCCATCATCCTGATCGCGATCTGGCTCAACACCCGGATCTTCACGGCGAATTTCTCGCTTCGCAGGCGCGGCTGACCGCTGCGCGCCAACGATCCAAAGAACGGACCCATCCCGACATGCAGACCATTTCCAGCAGCACCGGCACCGCCATCCGCGACATCTTCGGGCGGCCCAAGGCGCTGATCGGCATGATCCACTGCCCGCCGTTTCCGGGCGCGCCGCGCTATGACGGCACGCCGATGCCCGCCATCCTCGATGCGTGCCTGCGCGATGCCGAGGCGCTGGTCGAAAACGGAATCCACGGGCTGATGGTGGAAAACCACGGCGACATCCCGTTCTCCAAGCCCGAGGATATCGGACCCGAAACCGCCGCCTTCATGGCCGTCGTGGCGGACCGGGTGACGCAGGCCTTCGGCGTGCCGATGGGTGTGAACGTGCTGGCCAACGCGCCGATCCATGCCTTCGCCATCGCACGCGCCACCGGGGCGCAGTTCATCCGCGTCAACCAGTGGGCCAATGCCTATGTCGCCAACGAAGGCTTCATGGAAGGTCGCGCTGCCGAGGCGCTGCGCTATCGCGCGGCGCTACGCGGCGAGGGGATAAAAGTTTTCGCCGACAGCCATGTCAAACACGGCAGCCATGCCATAACGGGCGACCGGAGCGTGGCGGAACTGACCCGCGATCTGGCGTTCTTCGATGCCGACGCGGTGATCGCCACCGGCCAGCGCACCGGCAACAGCGCGACGCTGGAAGAACTGGAGGAAGTCGCATCGGCCACCAACCTGCCGGTGCTTGTCGGCTCCGGCCTGACGGCGGACAACATCGCCACGATCCTTGGCCGGGCCGATGCGGTCATCGTTGCATCATCGCTCAAGAACGGAGGCGTGTGGTGGAACCCCGTCGATCCTGAACGCGTAAAGGCCTTCGTCACCGCCGCGACACCCGCGCTGGGGGCGACATGAGCCTGTCGGACGATATCCTGCGC
>NZ_QGKU01000040.1:15023-20146 GCF_003172915.1 Meridianimarinicoccus roseus | reverse complement strand
GTCCTCTCAAGGCGCAGCGTTCGCCCACGGGGCGCGCCATCCCGCCGGGTGCATATCGTCGCAAATCACGCGGCCATCTTGCGCGCCTGACGCAAACGCAGGGCATGGGGCCAGGACGACTGCGCGATCCACACCCGGCATCGCTGGCGCGTCGAAGGAACCCACGGCACCGCCAGGACGCGCCACGGACCCGGCAGAGCCATCCGCAGCGGCCGCGAGAACATGAGGATACCGGCCCTCCTGACGGCCATCGCCATGAACCCGAAAAAGCTGGCGGCGGCGGTGTTGCTGCTGCTCCGTTCCATCATCGAAAAGCGCGCAGCAAGACCAATCCCGGCCTAGGCCCGAAGCAACTTCTTCAACAGTCCGCAGTGGCCCAATTCTGAGACGCCCTTCACCCTTCATCGACACGCATGTCTGGATAGCGGTATCGCCGTAGGTCTGCTGGCAGCCACGCCTGCCTGTCGGGGCGGCCTCCCAGATCATTTCGGGGTCGAACCAGAGCGTCAGCGAGCCGCGGCGCTTGAGCGCTTCGTTATAGGCCGGCCAGTTTCTGGTCTTGTAGGTCGGGGGTGTCGTTCTGCTTATGCATCATAGCTAGCTGTTGGACGAGGCTGTTGTGGCCCGCTGGGTCGAGAACCCGTATTGCCAGTATTTCAGCGGGCAGACGTTCTTTCAGCACCGTCCCCCGACTGATCCCTCGTCTTTGACCCGCTGGCGCGAGCGTATCGGCGAGGAAGGGGCCGAGTGGCTGCTGATCAAAACCAACGTGGCGGTGCGCGCCTCGGGCGCAGTCGACAAGGGTGGTCTGTCGCGCGTCGCCATCGACACCATGGTTATGGAAAAGGACATCGCCCACCCAACTGATGCGCGCCTGTATGACAGAACCCGTCTGCAGCTCGTCATGCTGGCGGGCGAAGCCGGGATCACGCTCAGGCAGAACTACAATCGATTGGCGCGGCGCCTTGCTATGCAGGCGGGCAGCTACGTCCATATCCCAGGACGAGATCCGTGCGATCTTCCATGTGATCGGGATCGATTGCGGCGTGCCGCAGGCTTGCGCGTGCATCCGCGTCTCGCGGCGCGTACTGGACCCGCAGACCGTCGCTCAATGATGCCCGCTGAGCGACATGTCTTGCACCGGCAAAGTTCTTGGGCCCGCCCTGTCCCATCGCTTCACATGACCGGACCTACATGCCGTACATCTGGTAGAGCCGCCGTTCATGCTCCACACAGCGCGGGTCCGCAATGCGCGGATGCATCGGCGATCAAGTATCTGCAGCGGACGGCAGGAAGGGCCGCACCGAGGACCTCTGGTCTCCCGAAACGCTGCGGTGTGAATGATGGCCGTTTCGGTGAAGCCGCGCTGCAGTGTCGTCTCTCGCGGTCAAAGGCGGCTGCGGGCCTGTCATGGTGATGGCATAGCAGTTCGACAGCGAGAGAGTGCCGCACCGTCGCAAAGCCGCTTCGAGCCCTTACGCAGCGTTCGTCAGGATGCCACAAATGGCGGCTTCTTCTGCTTTTGCAATTGGGCGGAAGAGCGGTGAGACTGGGTAGTCTGAGGCTGTGTTTTTTCCGGGTGATCCTTTAACGCAGCGGCACTGCGCGAGAGGATGAAAGACCCCTGTTGTTGGCCAATGAACCCGGTTGTTCATTCTCGCTCATTGGTGCGGGGCAAGCGGTTTCCGGGACGCAGGCCGGTTCTTGGGCAACACATCACCCAGATCGGATCCGCAACCTTCGGCGCACTGGTAACGCCGACCCGGACGGGTCAGCCGAACCAGTCATACCCGGAGGTCATCGTTTCATCCTGGGTCACCTGATCGTATCCTCCAGATCCGCCCGTCTGATAGCTTGAGATGAGACAGTCTGAAATATCGGCGATACCTGCCGTAGTGGAACCTTGGAGTAGCACGAGGTCTGACAGGTCGGCCTCGCCGCTGTCACCGGTGCTGAATGCGAAGTCGAACACGTCTGTTTCGTCTTTCGAAGAGTCCGCCTTCGGAGGCTTGTGGCCTCCTTTTTCGTCCAGAGGATAGTAATGGAATTCAATAGTGGGCATCGTTCCTCTCCTCGTTGTCAATCGACAGTCAGGATAGGAACATCGACACTGCGAAAAACACAGTCCGGAGATCCTGACCGTCCAATACCGCCCACACCGGGATTGCCAAATTGGCCCGGGGCCAAACCAGGTGCTGGCCTGATGGATGCCCCCCGATCAGGCGCGGTTGGGTTTTTTGGGGCGGTTGAGGGTTTTGGGGGTCATGATTGATTTTGTTTTGGTTGGCGTGTTTCGTCTGCCGCGAGGGTTTCGAAGTATTCGGCAAGGCGCCGCGTGCCGAACCGGGGCGCGATCATGTCCATCCCGAGCGCGGTCAGGAAGAACCGCGCCGGTCCACTGACGCGGCGCGGCAGGATCGGCAGGACGGTGAGCGCGGCGCGGCGCAGGGCGTCCGGCAGATGGGTGATGCGCGGCGCGGTCCCGAGGGCGGCGAAGGCGGCGCGGGCAATCTCGCCCTGGGTCATCACGTCGGGCCCGCCGACCTCGGCCCAGCCCCGCCCGGCTTCGGTCGCGTCGGCGACGGCCATTGCCAGGTCGGCGCCGTGGATGGGGTTGAGGCGCTGCGTGCCATCCCCGAAAAGCCACACGCGGCCGCGCCGGGCCATGTCCAGGATCTCGGCCATGTCGGAAAAGAAGCCGGTGGGCGCGATCACCGTCGCGGGCATGTCGCAGGCCCGAAGCGCGTCCACGAAGGCGGCCTTGGCATCGATCAGCGGCACGCCCGGCATGTCCTCCGCGTGCAGGACGTGGATGTAGGCGAAGCGCTTCACGCGCGCCGCTTCTGCCTCGCGCAGGAGGTTCAGGTTGGCCTGAAAGTCAACGTCCCTGTAGCCCAGCCCGTCGGTCTGCCGGGTGATGCCAAGCGACGAAACGACGAGGTCCATGCCGTCCATGATCCCCGTGAGTGTCTCGGGTCGCGTCGCCTCGGCCTCGACCGTGAGATCTGCCAGGCCTTCGCCCCGCGCGGTGTCGCGCACCAGGGCGGTGACGTGGTGACCTCGGCGCGCGTATTCGGCGCAAAGATAGCGTCCGAGATGGCCGGTCGCTCCGGCAACCAGAACGTTCATGGATCGTCTCCGGGTCAGAGGAAACCGACGCCAAGCGCGGCGGCGGTCATCAGGGCGAGGACGGGCGTCCAGAGCAGGCGCTCCGGGCGAGAGGGGCTCGCGGCGTTGGCGGCGAGGGACAGCAGGGTGAGCCCGAGTGCCGGCCAGAACAGCGCCTCCAGCGGTGCCGGGCCGATGCCGGCCCGGGCGAGCACCGCCCCGGCCATGGTGGCAAGCAGCGCAGCCTGGACCAGCGCCAGCGCCCGCCAGGGGGGCGGCAGGCGGCCCGCAAAGCGGCCGCCGACCGTCAGCCGCCCGAGCGGGGCGCCGGCGGCGTTGGCGACGTGCATCAGCATCGGCAACGCGGCCAGCCCGGCATAGGCGAAGGCGAGTATCTGGGTCATCGACCGGTCCTCACCGCCAGCGCGGGCGCCGCGCCGGAAAGGGCCGATGCGTTGCGCGTGGTCGTTCGTCCGGCAGCCCGGGATCGCCCGAGATATGCCGGTGCGGACGGGTGCGCCGCCGTGCCAACCGGCGCGCGCCTTTGGTCAGAAGGTGGTGAAGGCCGGCCCTGCGGGTACAGGTGTCGTGCATCGCGCCCTCCCACAGGTCACGCCCGCATGGCCGCTGCCGCGCAGACCCCGAGCAGGGCGGCCGGCGCAGGAGGGGCTATCAGCATCGGGTTCATGTCGTGTGTCCTTCGACTGTCGAATGTGTCGAGGGAGGATATACCCGTTCGTGCCGGGGCGCGGCATGACCGCAGGGATCAACGGATTGACCGCGCATGTCAATTCGAGAGCCACGCGGTCGGGCTCGCCCCGGTCCAGCGCCGGAAGGCCCGGACGAAGGCCGAAGCCTCGGAAAAACCCAGAAGGTAGGCTGTCTCGCCGACCGAGACCTTGCGCGCGCCGAGGTAATCCATCGCCATCCGGCGGCGCAGGTCGTCGTGCACTTCGGCGAAGGTAACCCCCTCGTCCTTCAGGCGGCGGTAGAGCGTCTGTCGGCTCATGCCGAGGTCCCGGGCGATCCGGTCCATCGACAGCGTTCCTTCGTGCAGATCGGCCAGCATCCGCGCCTCGACACCCGAGCGCACGGTATCATTGGCGGCAAGCTCCGCCAGCAGCCCGTCGGCGTGGCGGGTGAAGACGCCGAAGACGTAGTCCTTGCCGCCGTCGAACGCCTCGTCCAGCCAGACCGGATTGATCCGAAGTGCGTTGCGCGTGGCGCGGAAGGTGACCGGCACCCGGAAAAGCTCGGGATAGCGGTTGGCATGGGGCGGCGGGGCGTAGGTGACTTCGAGCGCCTGTTCGAACGGGTGTTCGGGGGCGGAGCGGCGGAATTCGGAAATGAACCGCGCAAAGCTCGCCTCGGTCGCCATCCAGGTGCCGTCGCAGGGGCGATTGTCCAGCAGCCAGACCGCGTCGTTCTCGCGCTTGAGTTCGAACCGGTCCCGCCCGCCGCGGATCGGCACATCGGCCATCAGGCGGGCATAGCGGTTGAGCTGGACGAGGCTGTGCGGAAAGGAGGTCGAGGCATGGACGATCTGGCCGACGATCGACATCGTCTCGAGCCGCGTCTCGAGCACATGCCGCAGCAGAAGAGAGGTGTCGCCCGTCGTCTGGATCCCGGTGGCGATGAGCGTCTCGTAGGCGGCGACCGGGATGCGCGTGTCCTGATCCACCAGATCGTCATCCGTCAGGCCGGATGCCGCCAGAAGGCCGTCCCGCGGCGCGCCTTCACTCACCGCATAGTCGAGGAACGCGCGCGCGAAACCGGCGGCCATGGTCTGATCGGACATGCGGTGGTCCTCCGGGGTCAGGATGTCGATGCGCCCGGTCATGCCCTTGCCGAACCGGCGCCGACAGAATGTCCGAAGACAATGTGTCAGGACAAGCCCGATGCTGCGCCCCATGTTCGCGCTCATCGCCACCCTTCCCGCTCCCCGCGCCCTCCCGTCCCCGCAGCGCCCCACGACCAAGCCCGTACCGCCGAAAGTGCCGACAAAAGTGACCGCC
>NZ_QGKU01000040.1:3455-14973 GCF_003172915.1 Meridianimarinicoccus roseus | reverse complement strand
CCACGGACCCGGCAGAGCCATCCGCAGCGGCCGCGAGAACATGAGGATACAGACCCTCCTGACGGCCATCGCCATGAACCCGAAAAAGCTGGCGGCGGCGGTGCTGCCGCTGCTCCGTTCCACCATCGAAATGCGCGCAACAAGACCAATCCCGGCCCAGGCCCGAAGCAACTGCTTCAACAGCCCCCCAAGACCGATTTCCCGACCGTCCGGGGGACGGTCGGCGCGGTCGACGGCCCTGCCTTTGGCTCGATTCTATCTATATCAAAGTGCGCTGCTCCAGTCGCATCGTCAGCGTCGCGGCCGTCGGGGCCGTGGGGTCAACCTAGATGGTCGCCGTGAGGTCTTGGGTATCACGGTCCAGCCCAGTAAGGCTGAGGTCTTCTAGGACCAGTTCCTGCGATCCCTCGCCCATCGCGGCCTGCGCGGCACCCGCCTGATCATCGCCGACGATCACAGGGGGCTGAAAGCTGCTGCTGCCAAGGTGCCGGGAGCGCCCGCCCAACGCTGCCGGGTTTACTTCATGCGCAATGCGCTGGCTCGCGTTGGTAAGAAGGACCGCCCCATCGTCACCGCAACGCTCAGAACCGCCTTCGACCAGGACATGCTTGCAGCATCGAAAGACCAATGGGCCAAGCTGATCGACGCTTTCGATCCACACCATCCCAAGCTCGCAGACTTGATGCGCCGCGCCGAGGACGACATCCTGGCCCACCAGAGCTTCCAACAGGAACACTGGCCAAAATCCACTCCACGAATCCGCTCGAGCGCCTCAACAAAGAGATCAAACGCCGAGCCAACGTGGTCGGCATACTCCCAATTGAAGCTGCCGTCACCCGCCTCGGTCGGGCCCTGATGCTGGATCAGAATGATGAGTGGGCGATCATGCGGAGCTACATGACGCTGGAAACCGTCGCTGCCAATTGCGAACCTTGTCTTATGACTTCCCTCGGCTCCTTTGCGATAAAGGAGTCGCTACTTGGCACGGCATATATGCCGGGCAGCGGCGGAGGTCGGATGTAAGAGCGCCGGGGGCTAGATGATCTTTTCGCAGGCCCAGCAGATGAACTTCTCCCGTACGGTCTGGATCACTTTCCATCAGCGGGGGATGACCTCGAGCGTCTCGGTGTTCGCCACCGGTCTTGAACACATAACGACGCGATGGCTTACCCGCGCCCATCTTCACGATGCGATCGGATCCGCAGCAGGAACCGGTACTGGGGCCTCGACCACCACGCGTTCGTGCGGCAGGTGTGCAGGGAAGGCTTTCTTCACCGGCTTGCGCCGCTCGAAGGCGCCAAACTTGCTCGTCTTCCGTTCAGCCTGCACCCGGTCCTGGGCCGCATCTGCGACCAGCTCCTTGAGCTGCAGTTCCAGCTGGTCGACCACTTGGCGCTGCGCTCCGCGCTGCGGCCATACTTGTCGTGCTTGAGAAGCGCGATCTCGAGCTTCAGACCCGCGATCATCGCCTCGGAGGTCGAGACCATCGCGCCCGTCCGCGCAAGATCGGCTTCGGCCGTGGCAGTACCCTGCCCCGAAGCCGCAAGCGCGGCGCGGCGCGGCGCGGCGCGCAATTCTTCAAGCTCGGAGCGGGCCTCTTACATAGCGAACATCTACTAGGCCAGCTCATCAAAGGCCAGCAAGACAAAGGCTTTCTGGCAGGATTATCCAACCTTCGCAAGGCGTTACGTCCAGCGTGGATTGTGCCAGTCTATCCCCTCCAGGAGATGGCCAAGCTGCGCCGCCAAGATCTGCACAGCCTCCCCGTTGCCGCTGGTCGGCCAGATGAACGTCCCCGCCTCCAGCCGCTTGGTATAGAGCGACATGCCCACGCCGTCGTGCCAAAGCAGCTTGACCAGATCGCCCTTGCGGTCGCGAAAGCAGAAGATCTCTCCGGCATGCGGATCGCGCCCGAGCCCCTGCTGAACGGTCAGCGCCAGCGTGTTCATCCCGCGCCGCATGTCCGTCACCCCGCCAGCAATCCACACGCGCACCCCCGCCGGGAACGCGATCATTTGCCCTCCAGGATCGGCAGCAACCGGGCCAATGCGTCCGGATCCACCGACGAGGGCTCGCGCAGGCGCCGTCCGTTCCGCAGAAGGATCTCGAGCTGGACGGCGGGGGCCGACCGCCGCGGCGACTGGGAATCTGTGTCCGGCGCCATCTTCACCGGCATGAAAGCGGGGCCGCTTGCGTTCGCGAGTTCGCCGTTCCGATACTGTCGCCGCCAGATGGTCAGAAGCGAACGACAGATGCCATGCCGCCGCGCTGCCGATGTCCCTGATGGCTTTTCTCGACCACCCGGATCTTGTCCGCATCGCTCCAGTGCCGACGACGCGGCGCGTCCTCGGCGGACAGGATCTCGATCTGCGATGTGGACGTAAGGTCGACCATAACGTCGGACTTATCATCGCCTCCGGCGCCACGTCAGACGGCCCCCGCCCGAGGGATACGGTCTATCACGCACGGCTTCTTCGCAATGACTTCCAGACCCGCAACGCGGCGGATTAATCCGACCGTCCGCCCGACACAGTTTGCGGGCGGGACGTGGGGCTGATCTGTTGTAGTCGGCCCCGTCACGAGTGCGGGAAATCGTCATCAACCCGCACGGAATAGCAGCCGAAATAGCGGTGCGTGCCGACATGTCCGATCTCGGCCTCACAATCGAGCCAAAGCTCGCCGCCGCAGCCCTGAACCCAGCGGTGACTGAAAGCCTGGTCGGTATGTCCGAACAGTGTCCCGGCCGCGGCCGGTTCATGGCTCCAGAAGTCGTGCCACAGCAGATCCCGATGCCCGGGCAGGCACGCCATGCCCGGATAGGAGCGCGCGACGCCTGCGGCAACCATTCGCTCCGGCACCGCGCGTGTGATCAGCGCAAGCCCGGGCCCGGCCGCAGGCACGGTGATGAAACCGTTCTGCCGTTTCGGAACCCATTTCTGCCCGCCCCAATCCGCAACCTGGTGGTTGTAGAGCAGGCTCCGCGAAACGATCTCGGCGGCGCCTACCTCCGGCATCTTTCGAAACAGAGACCGGATCCGTTCCCAGTCGTAGGACTTCTGCGCGTATGCGGCGGCGACGAAATCCTCGCCGAACCCGATAAGCCGCCATACGGCAGCTGGGGAAAAGATCATATCACTGTCCAGCATCAGCATATGGCTGAACCGGGTTTCGGTAAGGAAGCGGCTGGTCAGGTGATTGCGCGAGATCGTCTGATCGGCACAGTCATAGCTCACAAGTGCGAACGGGACGCCGTGGCGCTGAAGATCCTGTGTCAGGTCGACGAGGCACCGAACCGTGTCCAGCACGACCTGCCCTCGCGCCGCCATGGCGAGCATCAGACACAGCGGACGCGGTGCGGTGTCCCCGGACTCAGCGGTCATAGATCTTAATCTCGGTCGAGACCGCGAGTCCGGCCTGCCGATCGATCAACGCCTTCAGTGCCGACCGGCGGTCGTTCAATTCCATAATCCTGCGGGCCAAAGCCGTAAAGTTCGGCCCTTGATCGCCACGTCGCTCGGCCCGTCTTATGGCGTCCTCAGCGGCCCACAGGTCGGCGTTCACGTTTGCCAGTTCGGCCTCTTCGGAAATCGGCGACAGAGGCAACCGCGCCCGAGCCTCTGCAAGGGCATCGCGTGCCGCGACCAAGGCGGGCACGTGAGGGGCGTGGGCCACCTTGAGGTCAAGAATCGAAAGGCGATCGACAAGCTCACCGGGCCCGATCTCTATCACGACCCGGGCTGGTGTCGCCGCAGCCTGTGAAGAGCTTGGCGATCCCCTCATCCGCGCTGCACCGGCCGGACAAGCTTTTGCGGGCGCCGCTCTTCAGCGGACTTCATCAGCGAGAAGGTCTGGTTGACGTAGTTCACGACGCCCTCGATTTCCTTTAGGTACGTGTCGAGCGCTGCCGTTCTTTCCGCTTCCACCAACTGGACCGGGCGCGTTGCGGGTTCGGTTTCGAACTGGACGTAGAACAGCGGTTCGCCCCGCCGCAGTACAAGGGGCGAGTCGGTCGCGTGCCATTCGAAAGCCCAGGTCAGCGGACGCGGCCATATGTGAATGGGAAACCGGCCTGATAGCGTAAGTCCCGGAAGAGGTTCGCTCCGGTAGTGCTGGAATGGCGGCAACTGCGCCATGTAAACCGGTTCGTCGGCAACGAAGAGATAGGGTAGTCGAAGCTGCAGGATGGGCCGGTCCGGATGGCGCCATTCCGAGCGCGGGCTGACGATCACGAGCCGGTCGAGCGCACTGCCCCGCATCGGCGACATCGCCCCTGCAAGGTCCTTGACCGCGGCCTCCCCGAACTGGGTTTCGGCAAGGCCGAGCCTCAAATCGAAGGGACAGACGATTTCGAAGAGACGGCTTTCTAGGTTCAATATCGCCGGGCAGGCGCTGGCGGACTTTGCATGAGAGCGCGGCCTATGGTCCCCCCTGAGCCGTCGCGGCGCGTCGTAAAGCACCGCTCCCTCCCGGTCCGTCAACAGCCAACCGACAGTGACCGACCCGGCCTCGACCTGCGACGGTTCGATATCCACGCGCAGCAGGATCATGTGCGGAAATGGATCAACCTATCTGGGCCGCAACCCAAGGCGGTGCCTTCACCCACCGGCCAAGCTTGCTGTCCAAATAAAGGCCGGTGCGGCGGTTATAGACGACCGTGACCGGCGCACGCGTCGCCGGATCGGTGATGCGTTGTGTGACAACTTCGGGTTCTGATCCTGCCGCTCCCGCCTTGCCGACATTCATGGGGGCCCCGCCGAAAGCCGTTTCCATGTTGATGCCGCCGAAGGCGGTGTTCATGTTCGAACCGGCGTAGATTGTATGGAACTGGCCACTGTCACCGGCATAGATTGTGTGTGCCAAACCGCCGTCGCCAGCATAGATCGTGGCAGCGTTAAGGCCACCTGCTACCTGGCCGGGCCGATTTCCGGGCAGGGTGGCGCGCCCGCCCAATTTGGAAATGTCACCGCCCACTGTGGGCCGCTTACGAAAGGCCATGACAGGAAACCCGCGTTGTCCTTTTCAATCTTACCGTAGCGTTAACTTCTGGGCAATCAATTTGTCGCGCGGCGGGGGAGAGGACGCGGCCAACGGACTAGCTGACAAACAGTTCTTTCCGGATACGTGCTACCGGTCCGCTCCAGTCGCCCGGTCGATCCTGTCGAAAGAGCCGCATCGACGGGTACCACACGGAACGCTCGCCAGTCCCCGCGAAGTACCAGAACGGTGCGCGATCCAGCATCAGCCAGACAGGTCTGCCCAGCGACCCTGCCAGATGCGCGACAGCGCTATCGGTCATGATCATCAGATCGAGCCGCTGCAGAAGGGCGGCGGTCTCGGCAAAATCGAAGTCATGGCAGTCGATCAACAGATCACCGAGGCCCGCCTCGGCAAGCTCGGCCTGTGGCGGCCCTTTCTGCAGGCTGTAGAGTTGCACGTCCGGCACGTCGAGCAGCGGCAGGAAATCCGCAAGGCCGGCGGCCCGCTGACGATTGCCCCCATAGCTCACGCTACCCGACCAGATCAGTCCGACCTTCTTTCGACCTCGTGCCCGGTCGATCAGCTGATCCAGTCCCTCAAACGGGCGGGCCGAAAGCCGGGCGCACTGCGGCTCGGGAGCGGCGAGGTTGAGGATGGCCGGGACCGACAGGGAGGGCACCCAGAAATCAGTGTCTTCCGGCACCGCCGCGCACTGATCGGTGACGCCATCAAGATCGGCGAAAAGAGCGGTGAGGGCCGACCGTTCCAGCAGTCGCACTTCCGCCCCCAACGCAGCAAGCCGTGGCAGGAAGCGCATGGACCAGATGGCGTCCCCGTGACCGCCCTCCGGCACAACGGCAAGCGTCCTGCCGACAAGGGACTCCCCACGCCAACGCGGCAAGGGCAAGGGTACGAAATGCGGATCCAAGCAGTGGCGACGTTCGAAAAGCGGCCATCCGCGCGCGAAGTCACCGGCGCCAAGATGAAGCATAGCAGCGCCGTAAGCGGCTGCATTGTTGGAAGGATCGCGCGCCAGAATGGCTGCAAAGGCATCCGCTGCACCAGGCAAGCCCGCTCGCGCCCGGTTCAGCGCCTCCTGGACCGCGGCGTCCTTGTCCCCGGGAACTGCTGCGCGCCAGCATCTCGCGGCCTCCGCCGCCGCTTCGGCGTGGCCCATCTGGCTGAGCACAAGGGTCAGGCGCGCCAGCACTTCCGGTTCTTTCGGCGCCACCGCCCGCGCGCGCGTCAACGCACCAACCGCAGCGGCTTCGCGCCCAGCTTCGAGATGAGCCTCGGCGATCAGCAGCCACGGCTCGAACCGCTCCTCACCCAATTCGAGGCTGGCCTCTGCAAGGGTGCGCGCGGTGTCGAACTGCGCCCGCCCATAAGCACGCAGGGCCATGGCATAGAGTCGCTCCGGATTCACGGGTCGCGGCCTCCCGCAGGCAGGTACACCTCGTCCCGCCCCAAAAAGCCCGCAACTGCGTAACCTTGAGCTGCCATGAACCGTGCGATCTCTGGCGAGGCGAGGTTGTTCTCGATAAGCCACGCCCCGACGCGCACCCTGTCGAACGGAAACCCAGCCAATGCCGCCATCTCGCCGCCCTCGACATCCATCGACACCATGTCGAGACTACCAATGCCAGCCTCATCGAGAATGCTCGCAAGTGTCCGAACCGCTACCTTGCGGAGCCGTTCCCGGTGCCTCGGGTCGGCGCGCACGGCAGACAGAAACATCGGGTCGTAGCTGGACAAAAGGCCGCTCATCTGTGTCATGCCCTGCTCCACTTCGAGGAAAAGGCCGGTTCCAGAAGAGTCACCAACTGCGAGGTTCAGGCAGGTGCACGACCGGGCGGCAAGCGCCCGTTGAAAAGGTACCTTTGCAGGTTCGATCAGCAGACCGCTCCAACCTCGGCATCGTTCGAGAAAGTAAGTGTTCAATCCGGTGGTCCCGTCATACCCCCCAACATCGAGGAATACACCGTCCCGGCGGCTGCCGAAGACCCATGTCGTCAAGAGGCAGTCTTGGCCCGCTTGGCTGGCACAGTCCCGGAAATGACCTTCCGATCTCAGCCGCCGCCACAGCGACGCCGCCTCGATACCTGCAATGCGGGTTTCGGGCATCTGCGAAGGAAAGCCCATTGCCGCGTAGCGGTCGCGCGCTTTGCACACCGGGGTCTCTGCGAAGGTTGCCATTTCGTCGTAGCCCCGTTTCCTCCGGTTATTCTTTGTATCCCGGCGAGGTCCGGATCGACTTATGGTGCACCGGTTTTGCCACCGCCCTCGCGCGGCACAATGACCACGTCCAATTTGGCTGCCGCCGCACTCAACCTGTCGCGCGGTCTTTCCGACGTGTCGACGAATGGACGCTCTGAAGATCCACGGGATCGCGCATCCGGTCAATAGAGGGCAACGTGCAGCAAGAAGCGTTTCTTTTGCGGAACCTATTCCCGCCTTTTTGACAGGCGCGTCCAGGACAAGCATCGGGCCGGAGATGGCGCGGCGGATCGTGTTCGCGTCTCGGATAGGAAAAACCTTGCCCGTGAACGCCCCGGGCCGTCGACGCGCACACCTCCTTCCTCGATTGTCGACCTCCGATAACTTGGCAGGAGAAGAGACCGTCACGCGTTCCGCAGCAGTCCCGACACGGCGAGGGAAACCGCTAAGCGCCGGGCCAATTGCCCACCACAGGTAGCATCTTAGAAAGTGGCGCCAGAGAGCGCGGCCCCCCAATCGTGAGTCTGGCCGCCGACAGCGACGACAAACCGTGCCAACGGTCGCGTTCAATGGTTGAGCGCGCAAGACGTTTCGCTGCGCATCATGGTTCAAATTCTTGCAAGCCCGCTCTCGCGCGACACGATGGACCGCAGTACCGGGCTTTCGATGTCGCGCCTGAGAATGGTCGTGCGGGCGCGCAGATCATTTGACACTGACTTGCTAGACCGGCTTGGCCGGCTTGGCCGTCCGCACGGAACACAGCTGCACGCACATTGCAATGTTGCAGCGCAGCTTCACCAACCCGGCCACTCATCGTTGATCGGCAAGCGGTGCAAGGTAAGCGGCAGCGGAGCAGAACGAAGCCGCCTTGCGGTGAACCATGACACCTGAGTGCTTTCGCGTTGTCCGCTTACATCTCAAGGACCAGCGGACAGTGATCCGACACCTCGGGATCATAGATCACGTCGAAGGAGCTGACGACCTCCTCCCGGTTCACCAGCATGTAGTCCGCAAACCGGCCCGGCTTCTTGTAGTGGGTGCTTCGTGTGCTTCCAAAGCCGCGCACGGTCACCAATTCACAAAAACCCGCTTCAGCGAGGATCCGGAGCGTTTCGCTACCCGGCTCGACGTTGAAATCACCACAAACCACCACAACGTCCTGTGGCCCTGAAACTCGGCGCGAGAGATCGAGCAGCTTGTGCGCCTGCTCTGCGCGCTCGGGCGTGTCCATCTTGCCATTGAGATCCCGCAGGCCGTGCATGTGAGTGACGCTGACCATCCTGTTCGATACGTAGTCGAATACCCTGACGCCGTGGGCGCAGCGGGATCGTGGGTGATCGCCGAAACCATCGGCGGAGTAGTCCTTGTGGACGAAGTCTTGAACCTGACCGATGACCGGCATCGAGCGATGTACGAATGTGGCCAGACCCCATTGCGATGGTATGGATTGCTCCCCGTCCCAAAGCACGCCCTGTGCAGCCGGACAGAAGACCGCGACGTGATCCGGAAGCGCGTTCGAGACATCCCTGAAGAAGTTGGCGCGCTGCTGCAGGACGTGATCTCCATCCCGGTAGGTCAACCAGTCCTTTTCCGAGGACGGGCTATGAACCACTTCTTGCAGGCACAGAATGTCCGGGGGGCTGCTGCGGACGTAGGAAACAAGAGCTTCATGCAGCTTTCCACCCCAGCCATTGAGACACACAATTTTCACGCGCCCTGCCCTCAAGCTTTCTTCGCAACCGATCCTCTTCCAGTTGCGGCAATCCTGCAAGGGGGGCTGGACGCGGACGAATGGCAGCAAAGCCAGCAGGTTGCCCGGGCGATGGTGATTGCAGCAGATCGCAGGCCAGAACGGGTGTTGGGAAAGCCGCGGCGCAGTGAGACACCCGGCGCTGCGACCACTGCGCTGAACGCCACAAGCGTGGTGTACGAGACTACGAACACACTCGGGCTTTGCATGAAATGGTTGTGGAGATGGTCCGGGTGTCCGACAAGCCAGGGACACGCCCTGCGCCGTTGCCTTACCAGGTAGGTATCAATGAACACCGAACCGCTTCTGATTTCCTGTATCTTGCTGGTCACGATGGGGCTGTTCCTATGGGGCCGGTTCCGGCACGACGTGGTTGCCCTCGCTGCGCTGATGGCATGCGTAATCGCCGGTCTCGTTCCTGCAGAGGATGCCTTCGCGGGGTTCGGGCATCCCGCGGTGATCACCGTGGCCTGCGTCCTGGTTCTCAGCCGGGGGCTGCAGAACACCGGCGCCGTGGATTGGCTGGCCCGCGGCGTACTCCCGCGCTCGGCGGGTCGTCTGGGGACCTTTGCCGCCCTCATGGGGCTTGGAGCCGCACTTTCCGGGTTCATGAACAACGTCGGTGCCATGGCGCTCCTGATGCCGGTTGCCGTGCAGGCTTCGGACCGGCTCGAGTTGACCCCCGGCCAGGTGCTGATGCCACTTGCGTTCGGCACCATTCTCGGCGGCATGACGACGTTGATCGGCACGCCGCCCAACCTGATCGTGTCGGGCTTTCGGGCCGAAGCCGGACTTGGCCATTTCGCGATTTTCGACTTTGCGCCAGTCGGGGTCGCCGTAGCGATGATAGGAGTGATCTTCATTACCCTGTTCGGCTGGCGCTTGGTTCCCCGGCGCCAATCCGCAACCGAGGGTGATTTCGACACCGGCGCCTACTTCACGGAGGTGCGGGTGCCTGAGGCCAGCAAGGCCATCGGACTCACCTTGCGCGAATTCGAACGCAAGATCGAGGACAGCGACGTCCAGGTCGTCGGTCTTGTCCGCAATGACGTCCGACTGACCGCGGCCCATGGCGGGCGACGCATTCGCGCCGACGACACCCTTGTGCTCGAAGCGGAGGTCGATGCGCTGGCCGAGGCGCTTTCCGTGTTCGATATCAAGCTTGAGCAGTCGATCGTGGCGCCGGAAGACGACCGGGATGACGCAAAAGCCAAGGCCGAAGGAGACGCGGATGATGACACGGCCGATCCCGACGACGGCACCGGAGCGCAAGCCAGTGACGACCGCGATGTCGTATTGCGCGAACTGGCCGTGCTGCCCGGATCAAGCGTGGTGGGACGTTCGGCAAGCGATATGCACCTGCGCACGCGCTATGGGCTGAACCTGCTGGCCGTTTCCCGCGAGGAGCGCCCACCGCGGTCGGGATTACGGACCCTCAAGCTGAAATCCGGTGATCTGCTGCTGGTCCAGGGTCCCCCGGATGCCGTTTCGGGATTCGTCAACGACACGGGATGTGTGCCCCTCGGGGCGCGCGATCTGCGCCTCCCCGACAAGCGCATGGCGCTGCTCGCCGCGGCAATCATGCTAGGCGCGATCACCCTGGTGACCCTGGGCGCGTTGTCGGCGGCTGTGGCCTTTGCGCTCGGCGTTCTTGCATCGATGGTCTTGCGCACGGTGCCGTTGCGCGAGGTCTACACGGCTATCGACTGGCCGGTGATCGTGCTGCTGGCTACCTTGATCCCGGTTGCCGGCGCCATGCAGACCACGGGTGCGGCCGACCTGTTGGCGCGGTTCCTTGTCGATACGGTCGCACAGGGCAACGCAGTCGCCGCACTTATCGTGGTTCTTGTCACGACGATGTTTCTGTCGGACGTCATGAACAATGCCGCGACAGCAGCCGTCCTGTGCCCCATTGCACTGGGAATTTCGACGACGCTTGGCGTCAATCCAGACAGTTTCCTGATGGCCGTTGCGATAGGTGCATCATGCGCGTTCCTGACCCCGATCGGCCATCAGAACAACACCCTGATCCTGGGGCCGGGCGGGTTTCGGTTCGGCGACTACTGGAAACTCGGGCTGCCGCTGGAAGTGCTTGTCGTTGCGGTAAGCGTGCCATTGCTGCTGATTGTCTGGCCATTGTGACCAACCGGAAGTCCCACGCGGCGTCGACCGGCCGTCGCTCATACTGTGCCGATAGTGCCGCACAAGGAGGTTCGGCTTGTTGCGTCTGAATGCGCAAAGCGCCGACCCGTTGGCCGCGCCGCACACCATATGCCGGTCCTTCGTGGCCCGGTATCACTCACGCGGCGCGGGCGCCAATCGCGCTCCGGGCCGCCGGGCACTTCTGCAGCCACCGGCCCAAGCCCATCCGCTCGCCGCCGTTCCTGGCGGCGCGATGCAAGTATGCCAATCCGTCCTTTCGTGCATCACCACAGAGCGCCATGCGATGATTTTTTTCGGTCGTGGGAATCGATGATGAAGGCACCGCGCACGATGTCGCCGTTCCAGCAGGTGAACTCGAACTCGTCCGAGCACCAACGCAGGTTGGAGCGCGTGACGATCATCTTGCCGTCG
>NZ_QGKU01000040.1:0-3405 GCF_003172915.1 Meridianimarinicoccus roseus | reverse complement strand
GGAGGCTCCGCGCGCGGCCTCCTCCTACACCACGTCCGGGGGCACTGCTCGTGCGAGCCAGGACGACTGAGGAGACAAGCTTCAGGTCGAACCCGGCCCGGCCCAGATGGTGAGCCAATGTGCGGTGATAATTGCCGGTCGCCTCGAACCCGATCCGAACCGGAAGGTCGTAACCGACCAGCGTCGCGGACAGGCGCTTGAAGTCTTCCAGCGTGTTCATGACCGTCAAGCGGCGGCGGCGTGTTCTGCCCGGGATCCCGATCAGGACCTCGTGGCGGTGTTTGGAAATGTCGATGGCGACCAGCAAGGTCGGCGCGATAGAATGGGTAGTGGTCATAGCCGATCTCCTCAGCAGTGTGGTTGTGCAAAACCACTGTTGAGACCTGAGACCCGGCTATGGCCACACGCTGCGCTGTCTGAGGGCTGCGCGCGCGGCCATAACCTATCGGAAGCCCTTCTTCCCGAGGTGCTACGTTGTCAGACAGCATTTCGATGACCGAGGGCGCGCGGTGACCGCCAAAGCGGCGCTCCACGGCCTCCAGCATGATGTCGCGGATGTTGGAGCCGCTGATCCCGGCGTTCACCACCGCGCGCCAGGCGGTGATCTCGCGGTCGTGGGCATCGATGATGAAGGCACCGCGCAACTTGTCGACGTTCCAGCAGGTGAACTCGAACCCGTCCGAGCACCAACGCAGGTTGGAGCGCGTGACGATCATCTTGCCGTCGTGAACATGCTCGGGGCGCTCGGAGTATTTCCGCGCCAGCGGCAGGTCGTGGGCCTGCATGATCCGGTAAACCCGCTTGTCGTCTAATTGCACAACCCGGTCGTCTAATTGCACAACCCGGTTTTCCAGAGCTCTTGATCGATATCCGCCAGCGGATCGTTGTCGTCTTCGCGGTCGAGTCGATGCCCGCCGCAGGAGTGGCGCCCGATCAAACGACGTCTCGATGTGATTCCCGCGTTCCTAATCCGGTAGAAGAGGCCGCAAAGCGAGTCGCGAGATCGCCGTGGCCATGCTCTGGAGAGCCTGGCATTCTGTCAGTGCATTATTCTTGGCCGGTCATCCCCTCAAGCCGGCTGCCCGACACCACTCGATCGTCGCTCGAAGCTCGATCCGTCGCGCATCATCCGGAACAGGATCACTGCCAACTTTCTGGCGAGCGCCACTCTCGCCTTCCAACTTCCCGACCGTGCTGCGATGCGCAGAGCCCAGTCTCTCAGACCGAGGTCACCTCGTGTTCGGTAAAGGATGACGGAGGCCGCCTCGAACAGAAGGCTGCGTGTGAGACGATCGCCGCACTTCGATATGCGTCCGCCGATGTCCACCTCACCCGACTGATATCGTTTCGGTGTTAGGCCCAGATAAGCGCCCACGTCGCGCGCACGACGGAACCGGGCAGGATCTTCAATCGCTGCAGCGAACGCGATCGCGGTCAATGAGCCGACGCCGGGCGCGGTGGTCAAGCGCCGACACGTCTCGTTCTCTTTCGCGAACTCGGCGAGCTGTCGGTCGAAGGCCCGACGCTGATCCCGCAGTGTGTTCAGTGTTGCGAGCAGGCTCTCCAAGAGGTTTCGCACCGTCGGATCTTCCGGCAGGCCCGCCCGAACGGCGCGGTCAAAGGACGCTCCCTTGCCAGGCGCAACGATGACTCCGAACGTCTTCGCTAAGCCGCGGACCTTGTTGATCAACGCGGTACACATCCCGACGATCTGTTGCCGCGCCACCAGGATCGCGCGCACACGGTGCGTGGCCATCGACTTCATGGGAACCGGCTCATACCAACCGGACCGAACGAGCTGCGCCAATCCGCGCGCGTCGTTCCTGTCAGTCTTGTTGGCCTGAAGCTTGAGGGCTGCAGCTGCGCGCCGCGCATGTATGCAATCCAGAGGCACGTTTACATCTCGTAGACCGTGCCAAAGCCATACCGCGACCGGGCCAGTCTCCATCCCCGCCCGTTCAAGCTTTGGCGCGTGGCGAGCCAGCACTTCAGCGATCGCATCGAAGCAGTGCCCCCGGACGTGGTGTAGGAGGAGGCCGCGCGCGGAGCCTCCGGCGNAGCGCAGCGCGCGGCCGGCGGTGACGCTGGCGGCCATCGCCGGTCTTCGGAGAAGGTTCGGGTTGCGAAACCTGGAACCGAACCGGAGACGACGATGACCGACGATAGAATGACCCTGATGGAGCTGGTGGAGAAGTCCGCCGACGAGGATCTCGTCCGCGACATGCTCGCCTATGCCGCCGAGCGGCTGATGGAGATGGAGGTCGAGGCTGCGACGGGCGCGCCAAAAGGAACGCGCACACCGGCGCGCACCACGCAGCGCAATGGATACCGCGAGAGAGGCTGGGAGACCCGCGCCGGCCGGATCGACCTGGCGATCCCGAAGCTGCGCAAGGGCAGCTACTTCCCGAGCTTTCTCGAACCGCGCAGGACGGCGGAGAAGGCCCTCGTGGCCGTCATCCAGGAAGCCTATGTGCACGGCGTCTCGACGCGCGCCGTGGACGATCTGGTGCGTGCCATGGGCGGGAGTGGCGTGTCTAAGAGCCAGGTGAGTCGGCTCTGCGCCGAGATCGACGAGCGCGTGCTGGCATTCCTCACCCGGCCTCTCGAGGGCGCCTGGCCCTATCTCTGGCTCGATGCAACCTACATCCGGGTGCGCGAGAACGGCCGGATCATCAGCCGTGCCGTAATAATCGCGGTGGCGGTCAACGGGGACGGCCGACGCGAGGTGCTCGGCGTCGCCACCGGCCCCTCCGAGGCGGAGACGTTCTGGACTGGCTTCCTGCGCTCTCTCGCCGATCGCGGCCTGCGCGGCGTGAAGCTCGTCGTGGCCGACGATCACAAGGGGCTCAGGGCCGCAGCCCGCCGAGTGTTCGATGCGACCCACCAACGGTGTCGCGTGCACTGGCTCAGAAACGCGCTCGCCCATGCCCCGGCCAAGAGCCGCACCGCCGTGGCCGCAATGCTCAAGACGATCTTCGCCCAGGAGACCAAGGCCGAGGCGGAGACCCAGTGGGACGCCATCGCCGACGCCCTCCGTGAGAAGAATGACCGGCTCGGCGCCATGATGGACGCCTCCCGCGACGACGTGCTCGCCTACATGGACTTCCCCAGGGAGCACTGGGCGCAGATCAGCTCGACCAACCCGCTTGAGCGCGTCAACAAGGAGATCAAGCGCCGTTCCAATGTCGTCGGGATCTTTCCGAACGACGCGGCCATCATCCGTCTGGTCGGCGCGCTGATGATCGAAACCAACGACGAGTGGGCCGTCGCGCGCCGTTACATGGGGCTGGAGTCGCTGGCCCGCATCACCGATACTCACAACGTCAGACTGCCCGCCGTGGCGACCTGACCAACTCGAGCCTCTCCGAAGGCCGGCCCTCTTACACCACGCCGCGGGGCACTACC
>NZ_QGKU01000004.1 GCF_003172915.1 Meridianimarinicoccus roseus | reverse complement strand
TCGAGGATTTTCGACACCACGCCGGCGCCGACGGTGCGGCCGCCTTCGCGGATGGCGAAGCGGAGCTTTTCTTCCATCGCGATCGGCGCGATCAGTTCCACCTGGAACGACACGTTGTCGCCCGGCATCACCATCTCGGTCCCCTCGGCCAGCGTCACCGTCCCGGTCACGTCCGTCGTGCGGAAGTAGAACTGCGGGCGGTAGTTCGCGAAGAACGGCGTGTGACGGCCGCCCTCTTCCTTCGTCAGGATGTAGGCCTCGGCCTCGAACTTCGCGTGCGGCTTCACCGAGCCGGGCTTGCACAGGACCTGCCCGCGCTCCACGCCCTCACGGTCCACACCGCGCAGCAGCGCGCCGATGTTGTCGCCCGCCTCGCCGCGATCCAGCAGCTTGCGGAACATCTCGACGCCCGTGCAGGTCGTCTTCTTTGTGTCGCGGATGCCCACGATCTCGATCTCGTCGCCCACGTTGATCACGCCGCGCTCCACGCGGCCGGTCACCACCGTACCACGGCCGGAAATCGAGAACACGTCCTCGATCGGCATCAGGAACGGCTGGTCGATCGGGCGCTCCGGCGTCGGGATGTACTCGTCCACGGCCGCCATCAGTTCGCGGATCTTGTCCTCGCCGATCGCGTTGTCACGGCCTTCCATCGCCGCCAGCGCAGAGCCCGCGATGATCGGAATGTCGTCGCCCGGGAAGTCGTAATCCGACAGAAGCTCGCGCACTTCCATCTCGACGAGCTCCAGAAGCTCCTCGTCGTCCACCTGGTCGACCTTGTTCAGGAACACCACAAGCGCCGGAACGCCGACCTGGCGCGCCAGGAGGATGTGCTCGCGGGTCTGCGGCATCGGGCCGTCCGCCGCGTTCACCACCAGAATACCGCCGTCCATCTGCGCCGCGCCCGTGATCATGTTCTTCACGTAGTCGGCGTGGCCGGGGCAGTCCACATGCGCGTAGTGCCGGTTCTCGGTCTCGTATTCAACGTGCGCCGTCGAGATCGTGATCCCGCGCGCCTTCTCCTCCGGCGCGCCGTCGATCTGGTCGTATGCACGGAATTCGCCGAAATACTTCGTGATCGCCGCCGTCAGCGTCGTCTTGCCGTGGTCAACATGGCCGATCGTGCCGATGTTCACGTGCGGCTTGTTCCGTTCAAACTTTGCCTTTGCCATGGATCAGGCGCCTTTCTTTGGGGCGGTCGAAACGCCCGGGTCAACAACGCGGGCTCGTTACAAAGCGGGGCCGGGAAAATCAAGCGCCGCCGATGGAATTTTCAGGCGATGTGCCGACGGCGGGACGGTTTTCCGGGCGGGCCGATGCCCCGCCGAACCACGCCTCGTTCTCGCGCAGCCACAGCTCGATCTCTATCGCGGCATTGTCCGCCAACTCGTCCAGCTGCTCCTGTGCAGTCTGGGTGTAGCCGGAGCCGACCACGGTATCACCGCCGGCGTCTTCCCAGATCGTCAGGTTGCGGGTGTCCACATTCAGCCGCTGCGGCACCGAATCGTAGGCATTGACCGAAAGGAACAGGGTGGAGCGCGGCGCGAACAGCACCGGGATGCCAGGCGGCGCCAGCACATAGCCCTGCACCTTGATCCCGATGGAATAGCTGCCCTCGCCCTCGAACCGACGCAGCCGGGCGCCGACCGCGTCGGTGACCGCCGTCTTCAGCTGCGCATCGCTGACCGTCCGCGACACGATGCTGGACGTGGGATCGTCCACGATCACCACCAGACGGTCGAGGCTGAAATCGCCCAGTCCGCTGCGTTCCACGTCTGGATCGATCGCCTGAGTGCAGGCGACGAGCGACAGCGCGCCGAGGCCAAGGAGTAGTCGTTGCAGCATGTCGGTCTCCGTCAGTCTCCGGCAGGCAGTCCTTCAGGCGCGGTGGGTAGCCCAAACGCGACAGGGGCACAATCGTGATCCCCCGGCTTTCCGGACTTTGGAACGCACGCTGCGTGCGGTACCTTTCGCGCGTGGCAAACCGGAGGATGGCATGGAATTTACCGCGCTGGACCCTTGGAAGCTGATCGTTCTGATGGCGGCAGGCGGAGTATTCGCGCTGGCCGGGCTCTGGCTGATCTTGAGGCCCAAGACGGACGGCCACAGCATGGTCGTGCACGTCTGGGGCATGAAGCTGGAAGCCTCCTCGGCTGGCGTGCTCGTGTTCCTGATCGGCACCGCATTCTTCGCGACGCCGCTTTTCGTGCGGGAGAATTCCGCCTCCGGCGGTGCGGCGACGCAACAAGCCTCCGGCGACCCCGGTTCGCCACCAGCAGCTGTCGTGAGGAACGCGGCGGAGGAAAGTCGCGTACAGACAAGCGAGGCACGCCCGCAGAGCGTTCAGACGGTTTCGGGGCGGGCCATCACCGCCGTTGGGAGCGAGGTCGAGCCCAACGACAATGTTGCGGAGGCCAATGAAATCGCGGTCGGCTCGGTCATTAGCGGCACGGTGGAACAGGGCAATCCCGACTACTACAGCTTCACATTCCCGGAAGATTACGTCGGAAGCTTCGCTGTCAATCTTTCCGGCGACGTCGTTTGGTTCACGCTCTACGATGATCTCGGCGCAAGAATCGGCAACTATCGCGACAGCACACGCAGGGAGGTTCGCTCGCCACGATACTATGTCAGTTTCGGGACAAGCGACCGGCGCGCGGACTACCGGCTTTCCGTGGCCTCACGCAGCGAGTGACGCGCGGCGCAAGCGAGCCGCGCGTCAGAGGGTCAGAGTTTCTCGGTCAGTTCCGGCACGGCCTCGAACAGGTCGGCCACAAGCCCGTAATCTGCGACCTGGAAGATCGGCGCTTCCTCGTCCTTGTTGATCGCGACGATCACCTTGCTGTCCTTCATGCCGGCAAGATGCTGGATCGCGCCCGAGATACCGCAGGCGATGTAAAGATCGGGCGCCACGACCTTGCCGGTCTGCCCGACTTGCCAGTCGTTCGGCGCGAAACCACTGTCCACCGCCGCGCGGCTGGCCCCGATCGCCGCCCCAAGCTTGTCGGCCAGACCGGCGATCACCTTGAAGTCCTCTTCGGACCCGACCCCGCGCCCGCCGGACACCACGATGCCCGCGCTGGTCAGTTCCGGCCGGTCGCTTTCCGCCACCTTGTCTTCGACCCATTCCGAAAGGCCGGGATTGTCCGCCGCCGCTATGGCTTCGACCGGGGCCGCGGCCTGCTCGCCCGCCGCATCGAAGGTCGAGGTGCGCAGCGTCATCACCTTCAGCGCATCGCGCGAACGCACCGTCTGGATTGCGTTGCCTGCGTAGATAGGCCGCTCGAACGTGTCGGCGTCCACGACAGCCGTCACGTCGGTCAGGATCATCACGTCCTTCAGCGCGGCAACGCGCGGCAGGATGTTCTTGGCATCGGTCGTCGCGGGCGCGCACACATGCGTGAAATCGCCTGCAAGCGACGCGATAAGCGCCGCGACCGGCTCTGCCAGGCGATGCCCATAAAGCGCGTCTTCGGCCACCAGTACCTTTGCGACGCCGGCAATCGTGGCCGCCTCGGCTGCCGCAGCGGCGGCTGAGGCACCGGCGCACAGCACAGTCACGTCGCCCAGGGCCTGCGCGGCGGTGACCGCCTTGGCCGTGCTGTCACGCGACAGCGTTCCGTCGGTCACTTCCGCGAAAAGAAGAACAGCCATCACACCACCCCCGCTTCCTTGAGTTTGCCCACCAGCTCGTCAACCGAGCCGACCTTGATCCCCGCCGCGCGCTCGGGCGGCTCGCCGGTCTTGACGATCTCGAGGCGCGGCGCCACGTCGACGCCGTAGTCCGCCGCCGTCTTCTCGGCCAGCGGCTTTTTCTTGGCTTTCATGATGTTCGGCAGCGATGCGTAGCGCGGCTCGTTCAGGCGCAGGTCGGTGGAGATGATCGCCGGAAGCTTCACCTTTACCGTCTGCAAGCCGCCGTCCACCTCACGCGTGACCGTCGCGTAACCGTCCGCGATCGTCACCTTGTTGGCATAGGTCGCCTGGCTCCAGCCCAGCAGCGCCGCCAGCATCTGGCCCGTCGCGTTCATGTCATTGTCGATCGCCTGTTTGCCACAGATCACGGCGCCGGGTTCTTCCTCGGCGACCACCGCAGCCAGAATCTTGGCCACCGCAAGCGGTTCGATGTCGGTATGGACGTCCTCGGACGCGACCACGAGGATCGCCCGGTCCGCGCCCATCGCCAGCCCAGTACGCAGCGTTTCCTGCGCCTGCTTCACACCGATTGAAACAAGGATCACTTCGGACGCGATGCCCGCCTCGCGAAGCCGGATCGCCTCCTCGACCGCGATTTCGTCGAACGGGTTCATCGACATCTTCACATTGGCGAGGTCAACACCGCTGCCGTCCGCCTTCACGCGAACCTTCACGTTGTAATCAATCACCCGCTTCACGGGAACGAGTAGCTTCATCAGAGGTCTCCGTTTCGTCGCTATGATCGGCTCGCCCCGTTACTTAGAGGCTTGGCCGCGGTGCCGACAGTGGAAAAACGACCCATTTCCCGCTGGCAACGCAACGTTGTGTCGCGCGAAAGCGATGATTGCGCAAACAGCGGGTGCGCGCCCGGCGTGGGACCAAAGATCGCCCGCCATTCCGTAAGTAGCATGCCCGCCGCATCACATGATCCAGCGGTTCTTGCGCCGACCGGGCCTGCGCTGTGCGTTTCCGGGCAACGGGCCGTCCGCCGGACGCCCCGCCGCTGAACGGGTTCAGCGGTTCTTGCCCGCCCTGCGGGCCTGCGCTCCGCGCTTCCGGGCAACGGGCCGTCCGCCGGACGCCCCGCCGCTGAACGGGTTCAGCGGTTCTTGCCCGGAACCCACAAGACGTCTGCCTTGCCGTTGTCGTTGGCGATGCGGGAGGCGACGAAGAACCAGTCGGACAGGCGGTTGAGATACTGCACCGCCGCCGGATTGATCTCTTCCAGCGAGGCGAGTTCCATCACCAGCCGTTCCGACCGGCGGGTCACGGTCCGGCACAGATGCAGGTGTGCGGCCAGCGCCGAGCCGCCCGGGAGTACGAAGGACCGCAGCGGCTCCAGCGCGGAGTTCATGGAATCGATTTGCGTTTCCAGACGCTTGACTTGCGCGTCCACCATCCGCAACGGGGTGTACTCGGCGTCCTTGTCGCGGGCCATGTCGGGGCGGCAGAGATCGGCGCCGAGATCGAACAGGTCGTTCTGGATCTCGGCGAGTTGCCCATCCATCGGGTCCGAAGCGTGCAGACGGGCTAGCCCGACGGTCGCGTTCACCTCGTCCACGGTGCCGTAGCTTTCCACCCGCAGCGAGTATTTCGCCACCCGCGTGCCATTGCCCAGCGCCGTCTCGCCGCTGTCGCCGGTCTTCGTGTAGATCCTGTTCAGAACCACCATTCTTTCATCCACCCATTCTGCGAAATGCAACGAAAACAAGGATCAACAGGATCGCCACGGCCTGCGCGGCGATGCGGTATCGCATCACCCGGTTGGCGTGCTTGCGATTGAATTCACCACCCCGCGCGAAGCCGCCGATGCCGACGAGCAGGATGCCGGCCACCGCGAGGCAGGCGATGGCGACGATGATGAAAAGCGGGTCCTGTAGCATGTGCTGTCCTTTCAAGTGGCTGCACAGATAGCGGAGAGCAGCGCGATTGCGAACCGCCTTCGTGCCAAAATCGGCCCGTATGACCCGCATATGAGTCGCATATGAATTCCATATGAGTCCCGCATGGGCCGCCGCCCGCGCCCGCAGGCGGCCCGCGGTCCGGTCACGCCTTCGCGCAGAGCCAGTCGAGCGCGCGGGTTGGCAGCACCCGGCGCGCAAGCGCCATGGCATGCGTCGGCACCGTCACCCGATAGCGGGCGCGCGGGCGTTCATCGGTCAGCGCGCGCAGCAGCGCGTCGGTCACCGCCCCGGCGGGCAGTTCGAACCGCCCCCCGCCGCCGCCCTTGTAGAGCAGGTCCAGCAGGCTGTCGCGATACTGCTGCGCCCGGGCGGAGGCTTCCCAGTCGATCCACTTCTCGAATTGCGCGATCGCGTTGGCGCGGAACGCTGTGGCGATCGGGCCGGGCTGGATCAGGATGACCTTCACCGGCGTGTCCGCCAGTTCCAGCCGCAGCACGTCGGTATAGCCTTCCACGGCATACTTGCTGGCAACATAGGCGCCGCGCCACTTGGCCGGGATGAACCCCAGCACCGACGAGCACTGCACGATCCGCCCGCCGCTTTCGCGGAGCAGCGGCAGCGCGGCGCGGGTCAGGTGGTGCCAGCCAAAGAAATTCGCCTCGAACAGCGCGCGGAGGGCGTCGGTGGGCACGTCCTCCAGCGGGGCGGGGATTGCGTAGGCACCGTTGTTGAACAGCGCGTCGAGCCGCCCATCGCCGTGCGCCGCGACCTCGGCCAGCGCAGCGTCGATGCTGGCCGTGTCCGCGTAATCGAGATGCAACGCGGTCAGCCCTGCGGCCGACAGCGCGGCCACGTCCCCCGGCTGCCGAACGGCGGCGAAGACCTGCCAGCCTTCGGCATGCAGGCGCAGCGCGGCATCGCGGCCGATGCCGGACGAGCAACCGGTGATCAGGATGCTGCGGCGGGTCAGGGCTGGACCTGAAGGAAGCGGCTGGCCATGTACACCTCCTGCCCGGTGTCCGGATGTTCGATGGCGGCCCAGCCGTCGGCGAAGGGCCGGGTCAGGACGACTTCGGCTCCGAAATTGACCCGGCCGACGACCGGATCGCCGGTTGAGGGGCCGGCGCGCAGGTTGACGGCGGTCGCGGTGACCAGCGCGGTGCGCTGCGCGGGCGCCGGGTTCTGCGCGGCCGGCTGCGGCGGCGCGGGCGCTTCGGGCGCAGCCTGCGTTTCGCCCAGCAGGTTCTGGAGCAGCTCGTCCGTGGCGTCCTGCGTACTGTCCGGAGCGCGGTTGCGCACGGAGTCCGACAGCGACAGCGCATCGGCGGCATCGCTGCCCGCCCCGCCCGACAGGCCAGGCAAGCTGAGCACGGTGGCCCCCGGCGCCCCTTCGTCGCGGAACGGGTCGGCGTCCGGTGCATCGGCTGGCGTGTCCCGCGCGACGATGCCGGTGTCGCTGGGGTCGGCCGCGCCGGGCGCGCTACCGGGTGGGGCGTCGGGTGGGTCGTCGGAAGGCGCTTCGGTGATCGTTTCGGGCGGGCGGGCCGGTTCGGAATCGCGGCCGGTGTCCGGCGCGGCATCCGCCATCGGATCGCCCTGCCGAGGCACCTCTGCCTCCGTGTCGGACGGGGCGCCTGCGGTGTCTGTCTGGGCGACGCGGCGCGGCCCCTCCGGCGCGAAATACATCGCCAGGAAGATCGCCGCGCAAAGAAGAACCGTCAGTCTGAACCCCATGATGTTCCCTTCCTAGCCCGGATGCGCCGCCCGAAGAAACAGGATTCCGCGCGGTAATGCCAGTGGCCGCGCACCGTGTGTCCGGCTACGCTTTACCGCGCCGCGGGGCGGGGATACTGTCGCGCCATGGACGAACCAGAGCTTCCCGACGACCTGCCCGAAAACGTGACCGAACCGCTGCGCCGCGCGATCGGCAGCCGTTACCTGACCTATGCGCTGTCCACGATCATGCACCGGGCGCTTCCCGACGCGCGGGACGGGTTGAAGCCGGTTCACCGGCGCATCCTGTACGCGATGCGGGAGTTGCGGCTGTCGTCCAGCGGCGGGTTCCGCAAGTCGGCCAAGATCTCGGGTGACGTGATGGGCAACTATCACCCGCATGGCGATGCCGCGATCTATGACGCGATGGCGCGGCTGGCGCAGGATTTCGCCGTGCGTTACCCGCTGGTGGACGGTCAGGGCAATTTCGGCAACATCGACGGCGACAACCCTGCCGCCGCCCGCTACACCGAGGCGCGCATGACCGCCGCCGCCGAGGCGCTGCTGGAAGGCCTGTCCGAGGACGCGGTGGATTTCCGCGACAACTACGACGGCACGCTGACCGAACCCGTTGTGCTGCCCGCCGCGTTCCCGAACCTGCTGGCCAATGGCGCGAGTGGCATCGCGGTGGGGATGGCCACGAACATCCCGCCGCACAACCTGCACGAGCTGGTCGGCGCCTGCCTGCATCTGATCAAGCATCCCGAGGCGCGCGACGACACGCTGCTGGATCATGTGAAGGGACCCGACTTCCCGACCGGCGGGGTGATCGTGGAAAGCCCCGAGTCGATGCGCGAGAGTTACCGCACCGGGCGCGGCGCGTTCCGCCTGCGCGCCCGCTGGGAGATCGAGGAGCAGGGCCGCGGGCAGTGGGTGATCGTGGTGACCGAGATCCCTTACCAGGTCCAGAAGTCCAAGCTGATCGAGAAGCTTGCCGAACTGATCCAGGCGCGCAAGGTGCCGATCCTGGCGGATGTGCGGGACGAAAGCGCCGACGACGTGCGTATCGTGCTGGAGCCGCGGTCGCGCAACGTGGATGCCGACGTGCTGATGGGCACGCTCTTCCGGCTGTCTGATCTTGAAGTGCGGTTCAGCATGAACATGAACGTGCTGATCGACGGGCGCACGCCGAAGGTCTGTTCGCTCAAGGAAGTGCTGCGCGCGTTCCTCGACCACCGGCGCGAAGTTCTGCTGCGCCGCTCGCGGTACCGGCTGGGCAAGATCGACGCCCGGCTGGAAGTGCTGGAGGGTTATATCGTCGCCTTCCTCAACCTCGACCGGGTGATCGCGATCATCCGCAGCGAGGATCAGCCCAAGCCGGTGCTGATGGCGGAATTCGCCCTGACCGAGGTGCAGGCCGAAGCGATCCTGAACATGCGGCTGCGGTCCCTGCGCAAGCTGGAAGAGATGGAACTGAAGCGCGAGCGCGACGATCTGCTGATCGAACGCGCCGGGCTGGAGGACCTTCTGGCGGACGACGGCCTGCAATGGGCTCGCATCGCCGAGCAGTTGCGCGAGGTTCGCAAGGCGTTCGGCGAGGGCGCGCCGGGAGGCGCGCGGCGCACCGGCTTCGCCGAGGCGATCGAGATGGCCGAGGTGCCGATCGAGGCGATGATCGACCGCGAGCCGATCACGGTGGTCTGTTCCAAGATGGGCTGGATCCGCGCCATGAAAGGGCACCTGGCCGACGGCGCGCCGCTCAAGTTCAAGGACGGCGACGAAGGGCGGTTCGTGCTTCATGCCGAAACGACGGACCGGCTGATCGTGGTCGGCTCGAACGGGCGGTTCTACACGCTGCCTGCGGCGAACCTGCCCGGCGGGCGCGGCATGGGCGAGCCGCTGCGCCTGATGGTGGACCTGCCGAACGATGCCGGGATCGTTGCGCTGCTGCTGCACCAGCCGGGGCGGCGGCTGCTGGTGGCCTCCAGCGCGGGCGACGGCTTCGTTGTGCCCGAGGACGAGGTTCTGGCGCAGACGCGGGGCGGCAAGCAGGTGCTAAACGTGAGGGCCCCGGTGCGGGCGCTGCTGTGCAAGCCGGTGAGCGGCGATCACGTGGCCTGCGTGGGCGAGAACCGCAAGGTGCTGGTGTTCCCGCTGTCCGAATTGCCCGAAATGGGCCGGGGCAAGGGCGTGCGGATGCAGAAGTTCAAGGATGGCGGACTGTCCGACGCCATCACCTTCCGATTGGCGGACGGGTTGAGCTGGCAGGACCCGGCCGGGCGCACGCGGGTTCAGTCGGACCTGACGGAATGGCTGGGCAAGCGCGCGGGCACCGGCCGGATGGCACCGCGGGGGTTCCCAAGGGACAACCATTTCGGTTGATCGGCGCGCCCGGCCACCTTTTCTCCGTCCACCGAACCAGAGCTGAGTGCGGACGGCCCGGAAGGGCGGACCGCCGGGGCGACACATGCGGGCAGGACGCTTGACACGAGGCAGCGGAACCAGACGGCCGCGTGGGTGCGTGAGCCGGGCACACCAGGCGGGGGCAGGGCAATGATGTCGCCGCTTGGCTGCTGGCCATCCTGATCCTGCTGGTGCTGCCGCTCTGTGCCTATGGCGGGCACCGGATCGGCCGCGCCAGCCGCGAGGCGGCCCTTGCCCGGGACGGAACCGGGAAAGCGGTCGTCGGCGAGTCCATGAACAGCGCTATGATCGCGCTGCTCGGCCTGTTTCTCGCCTTTACTTTCAGCTTCGCGCAGAGCGGCGCCGGGGATCGGCGCCATGCCCAGATCGAGGAGGTCGCGGCCATCGGCACGGCCTTCCTGCAGGCGGACCCGGTGGCCGAAGCGGGCCGCACGGCGCTCCGCGAAGCGTTGGCCGCCCATGCCGAAACCCGCATTCTGGAGGAAACGGGGCTGGTGCGGCCGACCGAACGAGAGGACGTGCTGTCGGAAACGCTGGCGGCACAGGCGGTGCTTTGGCCGACCGCGATGGCGGCGACCGGCGGAGCAACTCCGGCGCCAATCCGCGCGGCAGTGGCGCGCGGCATCACCCGACGTGCTGGATGCCCACACAAGGCGCTGTGCGGCCGGGGTGCGGTTCGCGCCGTTGCTGGCCAAGGCGATGATCCTGTTGGCGGCCTGCACGGCTCTGACCGTGACCTCGAACAGCGCGGCGCTGCAAGGGCGGGCTCTGACGTGGCGGACCTTCCTGTTCGCTGGGCTCTGCTGGCGGCGGTGTTGATCGTCATCCTCGACTTCGAACGTCCGCGCGAAGGCTTTGTGCGGCTCGATGCCGCCCAGATGCGGATGCTTGTCGCGGAACTTGATGCGATGTTGGAAGAAGGCTGACACCGGTCCTGCCCTTCCCCGCCTGCAGAACGGCGTGCGCGCCCATCCGGCGGACCGCCCGCAGGCGCAGCCTGCGCGGCCCAACGGGATGAGACACCGGAAGGTGTCGAAGACGGGCGGGAGCGCCCGGTTCCGGGAAGTGAACAGAGCCCTGGTGCGGTACGCCGATCAGCTGCCGCGAAGACCCAACGTACGCTGGCGCAGCCATTCCACCATTGCGCGCGGCTTGGCCGACCATTCCGCGATCTCTTCGGGCGGGATCGGCATGCCCACCACCGGCCCCTGCGGTCGGTTGAGCGCGTGCACCACCTCGTGGATCAGCAGCCCCTGGCGCAGCGTCGCCGACATCCGGTTCGCCACCTGATACCAACGGCTGTTCTGCCCCGGAAAGAACACCGGCAGAACCGTCGCGCGGCTGCGCTGGATCATCTTCGCGGTGAACGGGTTCCAGTCCGCCTCCACCGCCGGGCCGAACATCGTGCGCGACGAGGCCACGACGCCCGACGGGAACAGCACGATCACCCCGCCCAGCGCCAGGTGATCCATTGCGCGGCGCCGCATTTCCAGGTTCTGCTGCAGCGCGTCCACCTCGTGCGGGAACGGCACCGGGATCATGAAGCGGCGCACCTCGTCCACCCCGGTCAGCAGCGAGCGAGTCAGGATCTTGTAATCCTCGCGCACCCGCCCGATCAGTTCGGCCAGCACCATCCCGTCGACCAACCCGTGCGGGTGGTTCGCCACCACCACCACCGGCCCGTCGCGCGGGATCCGGCGGATCTGCTCCTCGGGCGTGGTCAACTCGATCCCCATCGTCGCCAGCGCCTTGGCCCAGAACGCCTGCCCCTCGGGCACGCCGGTGCGTTCGAACTGCCGGATCAGCCGCAGCAGCGTCAGCTTGCCGGTCATCCATTCCATCGTCTTGATGGTGGCTGCCTGCATCCCGTTGTCGAACGTGTTGGCATAGGACAGCTTGCGCTTGTCGTAGGGCACATAGTCGGGCGGCGCGAAATCGCCCGCGGCCGCGATCTCGGCCTGCCGCCGCGGAGAATAGCTGTCAACCACGGCGCGCCCTCGCCGACTGCGCGCGGCGGTCAGACATCTTCACCGAACCGCTGCGCCACCAGCCGTTCGAGCGCTTCGGCCAGTTCCGCCGCCTGCGGGCCCGACACCGCCACCTCGATCTGCGATCCGCGGGCCGCACCCAGCATCAGCAGCCCCATGATGCTGTCACCCGACGCGCTCAGCCCGTCCTTGGACACCTCGGCCCGCGCGTCATGCGCCTCCACGACCTCCACGAGCTTGGCCGACGCACGCGCGTGCAGGCCCTTTTCGTTCACGATCATAAGTGTCTTGACGATGCTGTCGGTCATGCTGACCATCTCAATTGCCGAAAGCGTCAAAGCAATCAAGGTATTTCCGCCCGGCCTGCAGCGCGTTCTCCACCGCCTCGGGCACCGACAGGTGCCGCGACTTCACCAGCTTGATCAGCATCGGCAGGTTGGCCCCGTACATGATCCGGCGCCCGGGCTTGCCGCTCGCGGCCAGCGACAGGTTGGACGGCGAGCCGCCGAACATGTCGGTCACGATGATCACGCCGTCGCCGGTATCCACAGCGTCGGCCACTGCGCCAATCTCGAGCCGCTTGCCCTCGCGGTCCTCCTGCGCGGCGATGGACACGGCACGCATGCCCTCCTGCGCGCCCAGCACGTGTTCGACCGCCGAGAGATATTCCCGCGCAAGACCGCCATGGGCCACGATCACGATGCCGATCACCGCCTTGCCCCGCTGCTTCGAAGGTCCGTCACCCGGCCCTTGTGTTCCAGTTCGTGATGCCGGACCGCCACCTTCCAGCCAGCATCCTCAAGTGCCGCGGCCAGCGCCGCCGCCATTGCCACCGATCGGTGCTGCCCCCCGGTGCACCCGAAGCCCAGCGACAGGTAGGACTTGCCTTCGGCGGCATAGGCCGGCAACAGAAAACAGACAATATCGTTAACTTTTTCGAAGAACGGGGCATATCTGTCATCGCGCGCGATGTAGTCCGCCACACGCGCGTCGCGCCCGTCCAGCCCGCGAAGGCTTTCGTCCCAATAGGGATTGTCGAGGAAGCGGCAGTCGAACACCATGTCGATCCCGCGCGGCATCCCGCGCTTGTAGCTGAACGAATGCAGCATCACCGCCATCTTCTGCCCGCCCTCCGGGTCGAACCAGCGCGCCAGTTCGGCCTTCAGATCGTGCGGCGTCAGCGCCGAGGTGTCGATCAGCAGGTCCGCCCGCGCGCGCACCGGCGCCAGCAGGTCAAGCTCGCGCTCGATCCCGATCTGCGCGGTCTCGGCCGGCGCGAGGGGATGACGCCGCCGGGTTTCGGAATACCGGCGCTGCAGCACGTCGGGCCGCGCGTCGAGATAGAGCAGTTCCACCGCCGCGCCGGGCCCGGCCCCGCCGGACCCGAGCCAGTCGACCAGTTCGAGCAACCCGGACACGCTGAAATCGCGATTGCGCACGTCGATGCACAACACCACCGGACGGTCCAGAGTCGGCCCGTCCAGCAGCCGCGGCACCAGCCGCAACGGGATGTTGTCGATCGTCTCGCAGCCCAGATCTTCCAGCGCGGCCAGCGCGGTGGACCGCCCCGCGCCCGAGGGGCCGGTCACCAGCACGATCCGTCCGGCCCGCGGGGCCGCACCTGGCCCGGATGGCACGCCTGTCGTCATGGTTCCGCGTCGTCCTCCCACGATCCGCCGCCCTGCCTGAGATATTGCAGAAGGGCATGTGGGAAATGTGCATTTCCCGGCGCGTGAAACAAGGCGACCTTCTGGCCGAGCACGTCGGTGCTGCGCCGGGGCGGCAGGCGCGCGGGTTCCGGCAGGTCGAGCCGCACCACCGCCGCCAGCGGCACCGGCCCCGACAGCCGCGCGGGCATCAGCCCGATGCCGCGCGCCTCGATCAGCGGCGGCAGGCCGGGCGGCGCGTCGGCCCAGACCCGTTCGGGGCGCCCGCCGAGGCGCAGCGCGGTGCGGTCGTCGGCCACCAGTTGCGCGCCGTGCGCCATCAGCACCAGCGCCAGCGACGACTTGCCGTCGCCCGACGCACCCTCGATCATCAGCCCGCGCCCGGCCACGGCCACCGTCGTGGCATGGCGGATCTCGTCGGGATCGGGGTCGGGCATGGCGGAGCATCCGGCGTCAGAGGCGGCTGGCAGCGCCGGAACACCGACCGCACGACCGGAGTGGCGCTGCAGGATCATGATGGGCCGGTCCGGTGGATGCTGCAAGCGCAACATGCGGCGCCGCGACTCACTGCGGTGCGGCAAGAAACCTCGGGCGCTACCATTTTTCCCGCAGCACGCGAATTGCCCATTGTTGCGGGAACGCCTTTACCTTGGTGGCGCAAACATCGACGTGATTGCGCTAACTGTGCGAAACCGACCTGTTTTGCCCTGTTGCCTGCGTGGTATAGCACCCTCGTCACCCCACTCTGGGATGACCGGAGCGTTTTCAGGCGCAGCGATCTTCGCGCGCCCGATCCCCGAACAGTCTGCGTAACGCAACGCCATTCGAGGCGTCTGGAGAGATTGCAATGGAACATGGGCGCGTGAACCCCTCGCACAAGCTGGAAGATCAGGGCATGGATGGGCTCGGCTCGGTCTATTACAACCTGCTGGAGCCGGACCTGATCGCCGAGGCGATCAAGCGTGACGAGGGCGTCCTAGGCCAGGGCGGCACCTTCCTCGTGTCCACGGGCAAGTACACGGGTCGGTCGCCCAAGGACAAGCACGTCGTCAAGACGCCGGACGTGGCCGACAGGATCTGGTGGGACAACAACGCCGAGATGTCGCCCGAAGGCTTCGACGCGCTCCATGCCGATATGCTGTCGCACATGAAGGGCCGCGATTTCTTCGTGCAGGACCTTTATGGCGGCGCCGACCCCCAGCTGCGGCTCGATGTGCGGGTCGTGACCGAACTGGCCTGGCACAACCTGTTCATCCGGCACCTGCTGCGCCGCCCCGCCCGCGAGGAACTGGACGGGTTCGTGCCCGAGTTCACGATCGTCAACGTTCCAAGCTTCAAGGCCGATCCCGAAAAGCACGGCTGCAAGTCTGACACGGTAATCGCGCTGAACTTCGCCAAGAAGATGATCCTGATCGGCGGCACAGAGTATGCGGGCGAGAACAAGAAGTCCGTCTTCACGCTGCTGAACTACCTGCTGCCCGAGAAGGGCGTGATGCCGATGCACTGCTCGGCAAACCATGCGACCGGCAACCCGGTGGACACGGCCATCTTCTTCGGCCTGTCGGGCACCGGCAAGACCACGCTGTCCGCGGACCCGGCGCGTACGCTGATCGGCGACGATGAACACGGCTGGTCGGACCGCGGCACCTTCAACTTCGAGGGCGGCTGCTATGCCAAGACGATCAGCCTGTCGCCCAAGGCCGAGCCCGAGATCTACGCCACAACGAAGAAGTTCGGCACGGTGATCGAGAACATGGTCTTCGATCCCGAAACCAAGGAACTGGATTTCGAGGATGACAGCCTGACGCCGAACATGCGCTGCGCCTATCCTCTCGACTACATCTCCAACGCGTCGGACACCGCGCTTGGCGGACACCCGAAGAACATCATCATGCTGACCTGCGACGCCTTTGGTGTGTTGCCGCCGATCAGCCGCCTCACCCCGGCGCAGGCGATGTATCACTTCCTTTCCGGCTTCACGTCCAAGATGGCGGGCACCGAACGCGGCGTGACCGAACCTTCGCCCGTGTTCTCGACCTGCTTTGGCGCGCCTTTCATGCCGATGCGCCCGGAAGTGTACGGCAACCTGCTGCGCGACAAGATCGCCAAGCACGGCGCGACCTGCTGGCTGGTGAACACCGGCTGGACCGGCGGCGCCTTCGGCACCGGCAGCCGGATGCCGATTGCGGCCACCCGCGCGCTGCTGACCGCCGCGCTGGACGGGTCACTGTCGGAATCAACCTTCCGCAAGGATCCGAACTTCGGGTTCGAGGTGCCGGTGACGGTGGAGGGTGTGGATGCAAAACTGCTCGATCCGCGCAGCACATGGGCCGACAAGAAGGCCTATGACGCACAGGCGCAGAAGTTGGTCGACATGTTCGCCGAGAACTTCGACCAGTACGTCGCGCATATCGACGACGACGTGAAGGCCGTCGCCATCGGCTGACGCGCCGCGCAGCGGGATGGGGGCGGGGCGTGTCGGACCGGCGCGCCCCGTTCGCGTTGCCAGCCTGCGCCATCACCGCTTTCGCGGTCCGGCCGCCCGCCGCTCAGCCCAGATCGGCCAGGCCGCGCCGCACGAGGTTGAGCCCGACGATCACCAGTACGAACAGCATCGCACGGCGAAATCTGCGCTGGTCCAGCCGGTCCTGCACGAGCTGCCCGACCCAGAGCCCGGCGACCATCGGCAGTACCATCGCCGCCGACAGCGGAACGCTGTCCGCGTTCAGCACTCCGGACCGCAGGTGCGACAGCAGCAGCACCACCGACCCCGCGCCATAGACCACCCCCTGGACCGAGATCGCGGATTTCTTCGGTGCGTCGATGGCCAGCAGGTACAGCACGGTCGGCGGCCCCCAGACCCCCGACAGCCCGCCCATCAGCCCCGCCAGAAGCCCGATGCCGATATCGGCGGCCCAGCGTGCGCCCGGTGCGATGCGCGGCTTCCAGCCGACGATCTGCACCAAAGAAAAGGCCACGATCGGTACGCCCAGTACAAGATATACGACGCCGGGCGGCAGAGAGGTCAGTAGCTGCGCAAAAACCGCGATGCACACCAGCACGACGGCGATGTAGCGCCAGAAGTCGCGCAGCACGGCACGGGCTTGCGGCAATCCGCCCCGCAGGATCTGCCAGAGATTGGCGAGCAACGTGGGTATGATGAGCGTGGCGAGTGCGCGATCGGGCGGCATGACGCTGGCAAGGCCGGACATCATGATCATCGGCATGGCAAAGCCGACCGCGCCCTTGACGAAACTGGCGACGAGAGTAACGGCGACCACGGCCGCAAGAATGGGCAGCGGAAGGAGCAAGGATGCGAATTCCATGGGTTTTCCCTGAGACGACCCGCCCTATATGCCCGTGTTGCCGCTGCGGCGCAAAACCTGTGACGGTCATAATGCTTCAAGTATTGCGCTCGTTTTGAAAATTTGTTGCGCTGCAGGTGCGAAATGCGTATGCCGTGCGAGATCACTGAGAGGAACCGATTCATGGCCCATGACGGACAGACTTTGCCCCGCACCGACGCAAGCGCACCGGTGCTTGCCGATCTGCTGACCCTCACGCGCGCCGCGCTCGATCCGGCGCAGGCGCTGCTGGACCGTGCCAAGGCGTCCGTCGCGGGCATGGTCACCGAAAACGGCCGCGTGTCTGGCGGGCTGATCGAGGCGCACCAGAGCGCCGCGCACGGGCTGGCGTGGCTGGCCACGTACGTGGAGGCGCTGCGCCAGATGCAGGCCTGGGCCGAAAAGCTGGATGCGCAGGGCAAGTTCGGCGAAGTGGAGCAGATCATCCACCAGATCGCCTTCGGCGAATACCTTTGGCAGATGTATGGCGGCCTGCCGATGAACCAGGGCGAAATGCTGCGCCCGCAGGACATGGGCCTGAGCCAGGAAGACTGCGCGGTCCTGATGACCGACGCGGTGCAAGCGCTGACACAGGGCGGCAACACGCAGGCCGCGCGCACCCGTCTGGTGGTGTTGATGCGCGAACAGTCAGCCAATGTGACCGTGGGCGCAAGCGGGCTTGACGAGGAGCTCGAGATGATCCGCGACCAGTTCCGTCGCTTCGCGGTGGAGCGGGTGCTGCCGGACGCCCATGAATGGCACCTGAAGGACGAGCTGATCCCGATGGAGATCATCACCGAACTGGCCGAGATGGGCGTGTTCGGCCTGACCATCCCCGAGGAATACGGCGGCTTCGGGTTGTCGAAGGCCTCCATGTGCGTCGTTTCGGAAGAACTGTCGCGCGGCTATATCGGGGTCGGATCGCTGGGCACCCGGTCGGAGATCGCGGCGGAGTTGATCCTCTGCGGCGGCACCGAGGAGCAGAAGCAGAAATGGCTGCCCAAGCTGGCCTCGGCCGAAGTGCTGCCGACCGCCGTATTCACCGAACCCAACACCGGGTCGGACCTCGGGTCGCTGCGCACCCGCGCGGTGAAGGACGGCGACGATTACGTGGTGACAGGTAACAAGACATGGATCACCCATGCCTCGCGCACGCAGATCATGACGCTGCTGGCGCGCACGGACCCCGCGACGGACAATTACAAGGGTCTGTCGATGTTCATCGCCGAGAAGACCCCGGGCGACTGCGCCAACCCCTTCCCGACCGACGGAATGACCGGCGGCGAGATCGAAGTGCTGGGCTATCGCGGCATGAAGGAATACGAGATCGCCTTCGACGGCTTCCGGGTGAAGGGCGAGAACCTTCTGGGCGGCGAGGAAGGTCGCGGCTTCGCGCAGTTGATGGAGACGTTTGAAAGCGCACGCATCCAGACCGCGGCCCGGGCCGTGGGCGTGGCGTGCTCTGCGCTCGACATCTCGATGCAGTACGCACAGGACCGCAAGCAGTTCGGCAAGCCACTGATCGAGTTTCCGCGCGTGTCCGGAAAGTTGGCGATGATGGCGGTGGAGATCATGGTGGCGCGGCAGCTGACCTATTTCTCGGCGATCGAGAAGGACGAAGGCCGCCGCTGCGACCTGGAGGCCGGGATGGCCAAGCTGCTGGGCGCACGCGTTGCCTGGGCCGCTGCGGATAACGGGTTGCAGATTCACGGCGGCAACGGCTTCGCGTTGGAATACGCGATCAGTCGCGTGCTTTGCGACGCCCGCATCCTCAATATCTTCGAAGGCGCGGCGGAGATCCAGGCGCAGGTGATCGCGCGCCGCCTGCTGGGCTGACGCACTGGCGGGACGCTCCGTTCCGGAGCGCTGACCCCGGCGCCCTTTCCGGTCCCGGCCCTCGCGCCGGGGCCTCAGCATTTCAGCGGCCGGACAAAAGCCGGTCGACAAGGCGCTGTCGCGCCGGCGGGAACGGCTGGCCCGCACGGCGCGGCTCCAGATGCGTCAACAGAAAATGACCGGTTGTGCGCATGGCCTCGGCGATCTCGGCATCGGGCGCCGCCCCCTGCCCCCGCAGGCAGGGCGGCAGAGGCAGCAGCCGGTCTGCCCATTCCCCGGCGCCCGCCCGCGACACCGCCCGACCGGTGCGCGGAGACACGAAGACCAGATCATCCGTCGCCCCGGTCACCGCGCAGCGCGTCAGGTCGAGCGCGAAACCCAACTCCTCCAGCAGCGCGACTTCCCATTGCAGATAGGCCAGCGGCCAGGCCGGAGTGATCCCCATCAGGTCCAGCAGCGTCACCGTGCGCCGGTAAAGTGCGGGATAGGCCGCGCGTTCCGGCAGCGCGTAGGACAGCAGCCCGCACACCGCCGTCAGCCCCGACAGCGCCAGCCGGTCACCCGCGACGCCGGCCATGCGGCTGCGCACGGGTTCCACCGTGAAGGCGCCAAGGTGATCTTCGAGCCGCGCGCGCCACGCCAGATCGAGCTGCGCTCCGGGCTGCAGCACCGGGCCCAGCCGCCGCCCGCCGCCGCCGCGCACCACCCCCGCGTGCCGTCCGCGCGTTTCGGTGAAGGTTTCGATGATCGCGGCGCTTTCGCCGTGACGGTGCACCGCCAGCAGCACGCCCTCTTCGCGCCAGTCCATTCCGTCTTGCTATCCCGCCGCGGCGGATTTGCAAGCCTTCACTCCGCCAGGCCCGGTTCGTCCAGCAGGTCGCGCCCATCCCGGCTTTCGATCTCCACGATCCACAGGTCGGGATCGAAGCCGCGTTGCCGCGCAAGACTCGCATCCACGTCGGCTTCCGTCCCGTCGGCCAACAGCATCCAGATCCGCGCGCCGGTCGCCATGTCGAAGCTGCGCGCCTTGGCCTGAGCCGTGCCGTCCAGCCGGGCGATCTTCACAATCACCGATCCGGCGGTCGCATCGCCCTTCGCGGTGACATAGGCGGGAATGTCCGCAAGCTGCAGCCGCCGCAGGTAGGCCTGCACCCACAGCCCCGCGGCCAGCCGCATCAGGCGTCGCCGTCGCGAAAATCCAGCCCGATCTCGGAGTAGCGTTCGGCCTCTTCCAGCCAGTTCGGCCGGACCTTTACCTGCAGGAACAGGTGCACCTTGCGCCCAAGAAGTTCCTCCATGTCGGCGCGGGCGGCCTGGCCCACCGCCTTGATCGTCTCGCCTTTGTGGCCAAGCACGATGCCCTTGTGCCCGTCGCGCATGACATAGACGATCTGGTCCACGCGGGCGGAGCCGTCCTTGCGTTCCTCCCAGGCTTCGGTTTCCACCGTCAGCTGGTAGGGCAGTTCCTGGTGCAGCCGCAAGGTCAGCTTCTCGCGGGTCATCTCGGCGGCGATCATCCGCAGCGGCAGGTCGGCGATCTGGTCCTCGGGATAGAGCCACGGCCCTTCGGGCAGGCGGTCCGCCAGCCAGCCACGCAGATCGTCCACCCCATGCCCGCGCTCGGCCGAAATCATGAAGGTCTGCACAAAATCGAACCGGGCGTTCATGTCTTCGGTCAGCTTGAGAAGCTCCGCCGCCTGCACCCGGTCGATCTTGTTGATGGCCAGCGCCACCGGATGGCCCGCCGCGCGTTCGCCCAGCACGTCGAGGATCGCGGCGACCCCGTCGGTGATGCCGCGATGCGCCTCGATCAGCAGCACGACGATATCGGCATCCGCCGCCCCGCCCCAGGCCGCCGCGACCATCGCCCGGTCGAGCCTGCGGCGCGGCCGGAACAGGCCCGGCGTGTCCACGAAGACGATCTGCGCGGCCCCGTCGATCGCCACACCGCGGATGCGCGCCCGCGTCGTCTGCACCTTGTGGGTCACGATCGAGACCTTCGCCCCGACCATGCGGTTGAGCAGCGTGGACTTCCCGGCGTTCGGCTCTCCGATCAGCGCGACGAACCCCGCGCGGGTGCCCGTGGCTTCGGTCGTGGTTCCGTCCGATCCCGTGTTTTCCGTGCCCATTTCGTCCGATCCTGTGCCGTCCGTATCAGTCATGTCGGTCCGCCTCCACGCGGGTCAGAAGCGCTTCGGCGGCTGCCTGTTCGGCCTGCCGCTTGGTCCGCGCTTCGGCGGTTTCGGTCGCGCCATTGTCCAGCACCACGCGGATCGTGAAGACCGGCGCGTGGTCCGGGCCGGTCCGGTCGAGCATCTGGTAACGCGGCGGGGCCATGCGGCGCGCCTGCGCCCATTCCTGCAGCGCCGTCTTGGGATCGCGGGCATCGTCCTTGACCGACGTGATCCGCGCCCCCCAAAGGCGAAGCACCATCTCGCGCGCCGCGCCCAGCCCGGCATCGACGTAGACGGCGGCGATCACCGCCTCCATCGCGTCGCCCAGAAGCGCCTCCTTGCGGCGCCCGCCGGACAGCATCTCGGACCGCCCGAGGCGCAGCACGTCGCCAAGCCCGATCTCGCGCGCGACCTCTGCGCAGGTTTCCTTGCGCACCAGCGCGTTGAAGCGGGGCGCCAGAACGCCCTCGGAGGCGGCACCATCGGCGTTCAGGAGCGCCTCGGCCATCACGAGGCCGAGCACCCGGTCGCCAAGGAATTCCAGCCGCTGGTTATCCGACCTGACGGTGGAGGCGACCGACCCGTGGGTCAGCGCCGATTGCAGCAGGTCGGGCCGGGCGAAGTCATGCCCGAGCCGCCCTGCGAAGTCCCTTTGTTCCGCCGACAGCGCCAAGTGTCAGTTCAGCCCCTTGAAGAAGCGGTCGCCCCGCCACGTCCACACGAAGAAGATCGACCGGCCCGCCGACGAGAACATCACCCTGTCGGCCCGACCGATCAGGTTCTCGAACGGCACCATGCCGACGCCGCGCGCCGATTGCGGCACCCGGCTGTCCACCGAATTGTCGCGGTTGTCGCCCATGAAGAAGAAATGCCCCTCGGGCACGGTGAACACGTCGGTATTGTCGAGCGGGCCGTTGCCGATGTTCAGGATCGCGTGGCTGACACCGCCGGGCAGGGTTTCGATGGTGCGCGTCTTCTCGCAATCGCCGCCGATACCGACCGGCCCGTTCTCGCAGCGCGGGAAGCTGCCCGCCGGGCCCTGTTTTTCATAAGGTTCGACGAAGATCCCTCCCGCCTCCGTCGGGACCTTCTCGCCGTTCAGCCACAGCGCGCCGTCCTTCATCTGCACCGTGTCGCCCGGCAGCCCGATCAGCCGCTTGATGAAGTCGCTGCCATTGACCGGGTGCTTGAACACCACGATGTCGCCGCGCTCTGGCTGGCTGGCGAAGATCCGGCCGGGGATAAAGGGGCAGGCGGAGAAAGGACAGGAATATTGCGAATAGCCGTAAGCCATCTTGTTGACGAACAGGAAATCGCCGATCAGCAGCGTGTCCTTCATCGACCCGGAAGGGATCCAGAACGGCTGGAAGAACAGGGTGCGGAACACGCCCGCTATAAGAAGCGCGTAAACGATCGTCTTGACGGTTTCGACGATGCCGCCTTCGGCCTCGGCCTTGCTTGCCATGCTGTCTGTCCTGCCGGTTGCTGGGTCTGTGGCTTCATGGGCATGGCAGGGGGTGGAGTCAAGAAGCCCCCCCGCCGCGTCGTCGTCACGGCACGGGCTGCACGCGGACCGGGCGCGCCTCGATCACCACAAAGGCCTGCGCCCAGGGATGGTCGTCAGTCAGGGTGACATGGATGATCGCCTCGTGGTCCGGCGGAGTCATCTCGGCAAGGCGCTGCGCCGCCCATCCGGTCACCGCCATCACCGGCTGGCCGCTGGGCAGGTTGCTGACGGCCATGTCGCGCCACGAGATGCCCATTCGCAGTCCGGTGCCGAGCGCCTTGGAACACGCCTCCTTTGCGGCCCAGCGTTTCGCGTAGGTTCCCGCCACGTCGGCACGGCGTTCGGCCTTGCGCTGCTCGATCTCGGTGAAGACGCGGGTCTTGAAGCGGTCGCCGAACCGCTCCAGCGTCGCGGCGATCCGGTCGATATTGGCAAGGTCAGTGCCGATGCCGAGGATCATGGCACCGGCCCCGGCGATCCAGGGGCGTCGGAGACCAGCGCCAGCCGGATCGGGCCGCGCGCCGCCAACGGATCGACCGGCACGCCCTTCTGCGTGGCCACCAGTTGGCCCGCGCGGGCCAGTCCGGCGGCAACGGCGCGCACGCGCGGCATCAGCGGCCGCCAGTCCTGCGACAGCGCGCGCGCCGCCTCGGACGGGCAGAAACTGGCCCCCGCACCGCGCCGATGCGCGAGGTCAGTCAGCACCCCGGCGATGTCACTGTCCGAGCACATCGTCGCAGCGCGCGCACACGCCCGGACGCGAATGCGTGCCCACGTCGGGCAGCACCTTCCAGCAGCGGTCGCACTTCGCGCCTTCGGCCCGGCGCACCACGACGCCCACCTCAGGCACGTCGGGAAGCGTGAACGCGCCCTCGGGGATGGGGTCGGTGCTGACCACCAGGTCCGACACGATGCAAAGCGTGGCGAACTTGCCCGCGTCGATCTTCGCTGCCGCGTCCGCCGTCAGGTAGACCACCGGCGCAGCCTCCAGAGAGGCGCCGATGGTCTTTGCCTGCCTTTCCTTTTCCAGCGCGCCGGTCACGACGCGTCGCACCGCGCGATGCGTCGCCGTACGTTCGGCCAGCACCGGGTCGTGCCAGTCACCGGGCGTATCGGGCATGTCCTGCAGGTGGACGGAACTGTCCTCGCCCGGGAAGCGCTCCAGCCAGACCTCTTCCATCGTGAACACGAGGATCGGCGCAAGCCAGCCGGTCAGCCGGTGGAACAGGATGTCGAGAACGGTCAGCGCCGCACGCCGTTCAAGGCTGTCGATCCCGTCGCAGTAAAGCGCGTCCTTGCGGATGTCGAAATACAGCGCACTCAGGTCGATGGTGGCGAACTGGAACACCTTCTGGAACACGCCCTGAAAGTCGAAAGCCGCATAGCCCGCCTTCACCTGCCGGTCGAGTTGTTCCACGAGATGCAACATATAGCGTTCCAGCTCGGGCATGTCGTCCCGCGCAACCGCGATTTCGGGGCGGTAGTCGCCAAGGCTGCCCAGCATGAAGCGCAGCGTGTTGCGCAGCCTCCGGTAGCTGTCGGCAGTGCCTTTCAGGATCTCGGGCCCGATGCGCTGGTCGGCGGTGTAATCGGCCTGCGCCACCCAGAGCCGCAGGATATCGGCGCCGTATTGCTTGACGATATCCTCGGGCGCGATGGTGTTGCCGAGCGACTTGGACATCTTGTTGCCCTTCTCGTCCAGCGTGAAGCCGTGCGTGACCACGTTGCGATAGGGCGCGCGCCCCATCGTGCCGCAGGCCTGCAGCATCGAGGAATGGAACCATCCGCGATGCTGATCGGTGCCTTCCATGTAGACATCGGCGATGCCGTCGGGCGTGCCGTCCTCGCGGTCGCGCAGCACGAAGGCATGGGTGGAGCCTGAATCGAACCACACGTCCAGGATGTCGAACACCTGTTCATAGGCGTCAGGATCCACGATCCCTTCAAGGAAACGCTGCTTGGCGCCGTCCGCATACCATGCATCCGCGCCCTCGGCCTCGAACGCGGCGCAGATGCGGGCGTTCACCTCGGCGTTGCGCAACAGGAAGTCCGGGTCGGTGGGCTGCGCGCCCGCCTTCGTGAAACAGGTCAGCGGCACGCCCCAGGCGCGCTGGCGCGACAGCACCCAGTCTGGCCGTGCCTCGATCATCGAATGAAGCCGGTTGCGGCCGCTGCGCGGGGTCCAAGTCACCAGCTTGTCGATGGAGGTCAGCGCACGTTGGCGGATCGTCGTGCCGTGCTCGTCTTGCCCGTCACCCACTGGCTTGTCGATGGCTGCGAACCATTGCGGCGTGTTGCGGAAGATCACCGGCGCCTTTGACCGCCAGCTGTGCGGATAGCTGTGCTTGAGCCGCCCGCGCGCGATAAGGCCGCCCGCCGCCACCAGCTTGTCGATCACGGCGCGGTTGGCCTTGCCTTCCTTGCCCTTGCGGTCGAAGACAGACAGCCCGGCGAAGAACGGCACATGCGGCAGGAATTCGCTTTCCTCGCCCACGTTGTAGGTCATCCGGTCCAGCCAACCGCGTTTCACGAAGCAGTCGAAATCGTCCGCGCCGTGGCTGGGCGCGGTGTGCACGAAACCGGTCCCCGCATCGTCGGTCACATGGTCGCCGTCAATCACCGGCACGTCGTAGTCCCAGAACCCGTCCGCCCCGTCGATCCCGGCGAAGGGGTGCGCGCAGGTCAGCCCACCCAGCTCATCCGGTGTCACGCCGCGCACGCGCTCATGCGCGGTCACGCGGGCCTGTTCCAGCACTCCGGCCGCCAGCGCGTCCGCCAGAACGTAAAGGTCGCCAACGGCCGTCCAGCTTTCGTCCTGCGTCGCGTTCACGCGGTAGAGGCCGTAATCGATCGCCGGGTTGAAAGCGATGGCGCGGTTGCTCGGGATGGTCCAGGGCGTCGTCGTCCAGATCACGATCCGCGCCGCCTTCAGGTCCTCGGCCAGCGCCGCTTGGTTGGCGCCGTCGAAATCCGTCACCTCGTCGTCGGGCATCACCGCGTGCCCGCCCCGGCGCACCGAAAATGGCACCCAGATCGTGTGCGACTGGTGTTCGTGGTATTCCACCTCGGCCTCGGCCAGAGCGGTCTTTTCCACAGGCGACCACATCACCGGCTTGGACCCCTGATAGAGCGTGCCGTTCATCAGGAACTTCTGGAACTCCTCGGCGATCACCCGTTCGGCGTGGAAATCCATCGTGAGGTACGGCCGGTCCCAGGCACCAGTCACGCCGAGGCGCTTGAACTCCTCGCGCTGCACATCAATCCAACCGGCGGCGAACTCGCGGCATTCACGCCGGAAATCGTTGATCGGCACCTCGTCCTTGTCACGGCCTTTGGCGCGGTACTTTTCCTCGATCTTCCATTCGATCGGCAGGCCGTGGCAGTCCCAGCCCGGCACATAGCGCGCATCATGGCCCATCATCTGATGGCTGCGCACGATCATGTCCTTGATCGTCTTGTTCAGCGCGTGGCCGATATGCAGGTGCCCGTTCGCGTAAGGCGGGCCGTCATGCAACACGAAAGGAGGCCGCCCCGCGGCGCTGGCGCGCAGCCGGTCATAGATGCCGATCCGTTCCCAGCGGGCAAGCCACTCGGGCTCGCGCTTGGGCAGGCCGGCGCGCATCGGGAAGTCGGTTTGCGGCAGGTTCAGCGTGGATTTGTAGTCGGGGGCAACGGTCTGGTCGGGCGTGTCGGACGACATGGATCAGCGGTCCTGGATTGGGAAAATCGGTGCGGTGGATCTGATGCGGCGCGGCGTGGCCATACGCCTTGTCCCGGCAACCCCTGTCAGAGCGCCGGGCCGATAATTCGCACGATGATGATGTGGCAGATCCCCGTCATGTCCGCGCTTATAGGCAGGGCAGGCAGGGCGGTAAAGTCCCGCTTGCGACGGGACCGACCTTGCCCCCGATTGCGGGCTGCTTCCCGCGCTGCGCCGAATTGACAGGGGCGGAAGCGGACCGCAAGAACCGTCGGCAGCTTCGCGGGGTCGCTGCGCAAGCGAGCGACCAGGGCAGCCTTTGCAGGTTCCAGACCTGCGATGCTCCTGCGGTCGTTCGCGCCGCCGTCCTGCCGAATGTCGGCGCAATGGGGTCCGTTCCGGTGCCTTCAGCGCTACGCGCCCTGCCCGAACAATCCCGCCAGCGCGCGCTTCACAAGTCCCGACACGGACGGACGGCGCGCGGTGCGAAACGGCAGCGGGCGGCACACCTCCATCGCGGCGACGCCAACGCGGGCGGTCAGCGCGCCGTTGACAACGCCTTCGCCGAAGCGCCGCGAGATGCGGCTGACCAGCGATCCGCCCGCCACCGAACTGATCAGGTCATCGCCCACCGCCACGGCGCCCGTCGCCACAAGGTGCGTCATTACCGCCCGCATCAGGCGCCAGGTGCCCAGCGTGCCCGACCGACCGCCGTATATCTCGGCGATGCTGCGGATCATCCGCAGGTTTGCCGTGGCCGCTGCGACCACGTCGGCCAGCGCCAGCGGCACCAGCGCGGTCACCGTAGCCACCTGGCGCGCGGCGGCTTCCACCTGCAAGGTGGCCTGCCTGTCCAGCGGCGCGAGCAGGTCCCGCTCCAGCAGACCCAGCGTGGCGTCGGCATCGAAACTGGCCGCAACCCGTTCGCCCAGCCCGTCAAGGGCCCAGCTCAGTTCCTCGCGCCGCTCGTAGAACGCCGCAAGGTCGCTCGCCAACGCGCGCGCGGCGGCAAGATCGTCGTCAGCCAGCGCCGCGGCGGCACGGTGCTGCATACGGTCAATCCGCGTCAGCCGCGAGAAGGCCGCCAGTTCGCGCAGCACGATGGCCGCGCAGACCGCGCCGAAGGCCACAAGAAGACCCGTCACCGCGCTGCCCAGCACCGCGTTGCGGGCCAGCAAACTGTAGACCACCGACCACATCGCAAGCGAGGCGAAGGCCAGCAGCAGCGCCCCCAGAAGGCCCCAGAACCAGCCCGCCAGCCGGTTGCGCGGCCGGACGCCAAACCGCGCCAGCCGCTGCATCGCCGCCGCGCCTTGCGGGCCGTCGGGCCGGTCCTCTGGCACAGGCGGGGCGTCGGCGGGCGACGGCGCGGGGTCCGGATCGGCCTCCAGCTCGATCAGGACGGGGCCCTTGGGGATGCTCATGGCAGGTCCTTTCTTACAACCGGTCGCCGATCAGGAACTGCGCCGCGCGATCCAACCGGATATGCGGCGGCCCCTCGCCCGGGCGCAGGGACAGCCGCGCGGGTGCGAAGCGCATGATCGCGTAATCCTCGTCCAGCCACGCCTCGGCCCCCTCCCGAGCGGGCGCGAGCAGCGCGGAGGCGTCCTGGGGCAGCGCGCCGGGGTAGAACGCGGCCTGCCGCCCGCCGTCCAGCAACCGCCCACGCACCACGTCGAGGTTGCGGCCGTCATGCGCGCGCGTTTCCTCGACCGTGGCGCGCAAGGCGGCGATCGAAATGGCATCCGTGCGCGCGCCTGCGAAATCGGCCCGGCTGCGCGCGTCCCGGACCAGCGCGTCCATGATTCCGGTCAGTTTTGCATGCTGGCTGTGGTGGAGGTGGTCCGCCTTGGTAGCGGCGAACAGGATGCGATCCACCCGCCGCGCCCCCAGAAGCCGCCCCAACCAGCTGTTGGTGCCCGGCCGGAAGGCGGACAGCGTCTCGGCGAGGGTGCGGCGCAGGTCCTCCACCGCGCGCGGCCCGTCATGGATCGCGCCCAGCACGTCCACAAGCACGATCTGGCGATCGAGCCGGGCGAAATGGTCCCGAAAGAACGGCTGCACGATCTTGGCCTTGTAGGCGTCGTACCGGCGCGTGAACTCCGCCCGCAGCGACCCGCGCGGCGCCGGGCCGGGCGGCAGCGGCGCAAAGGTCAGCACCGGCGATCCTGCCATCTCGCCGGGCAGCAGGAAGCGGCCGGGCGTGCAGTCGGAAAACCCCGCTTCGCGCGACGCGACAAGATGGCTGGTGAAGCCCTGCGCCAGCGCCTGTGCCGTGCCCTCGTCCAGTTGGGCGCGCCCGTCGGCTGCGGCCAGCGCCGCGCGGGCCGCCTCGCCGCCGGGGCGCCCGTCCATCCGCGCCAGAGCCGCCTGCGCCCAGTCGTCATAGCTCTTGCCCATCAGCCCGAGGTCCAGAAGCCACTCGCCCGGGTAGTCCACGATATCGAGATGCAGGGTGCGCGGCCCGGCCATGCCGCCCAGCAGGCCGCTGCCGCGCAAGCGCAGCGACAGGCGCAATTGCGAAACCGCACGCGTGCTGTCGGGCCAGTGCGGGTCGGGCGCGGTCAGCGCGGCGTGGTGTGCCTCGTAGTCGAAGCGTGGCACGGTGTCGTCCGGCTGGGGCTGCAGGAAGGCGGTCAGGATGCGGCCCTCGGCGGCGGCGACCAGTTGCGGCATGCGCCCCCTGTCGATCAGGTTGGCGATCAGCGAAGTGATGAAGACGGTCTTGCCCGCCCGGCTCAGGCCGGTCACACCCAGCCGCAGCGTCGGGTCGAAGAACTGTGCGCTCACCGACTGACCCACGCCCTCGATGCCGCGCGTTACGCCGTCCGCCAATCGTCCCAGAACCACGCTGATGCCCTCGTCGTCTTGCTTGGCCATGTTGTTTGGCCGCAGTGTTTACCCCTAACTATGGGCTTGCGAGGGCCATTGCCAGCCCGTGCGCTCAGGCGAAGCCTGCTGGGCCCAACGGGATGAGACACCTGCAGGTGTCGAAGACGGGCGGGAGCGTCCCCTTGCCGCTGCGAACCGGCATTGCTCGCAGCGCGGCCCGGCCCCTCAAGACCTGTTTGCGCCCCGCTTGCCCGCAGTCGCGCAGCCCGGTAAGCGGACCGAATGCCCCGCTATGCACTGAAAATCGAATATCACGGCGGCCCTTTCGCGGGCTGGCAACGCCAGCGCGAGCAGCCGTCGGTCCAACAGGCCGTCGAAGAGGCCCTGCGCCGCCTGGATCCCGCTGTCGGCAGCATCGCCGCGGCGGGGCGCACCGACGCGGGTGTGCACGCCACCGGGCAGGTCGCCCATGCCGACCTTTCCCGCGACTGGGACCCGTTCCGCCTGTCCGCTGCACTGAACCATCACCTGAAACCCGCCCCCGTCGCGATCCTTGGCGCCGCCGCCGTCGATGGCAACTGGCACGCGAGGTTCAGCGCGCTCGAGCGGCGCTACGTGTTCCGGCTGCTCTCGCGCCGCGCGCCGGCCACGCATGACGCGGGGCTGGTCTGGCAGGTGCGCCACCCGCTGGATCCGGACGCCATGCAGGCAGGGGCAGACCGCCTGATCGGGCGCCACGACTTCACAACCTTCCGCTCGACCATGTGTCAGGCAGGCAGCCCGGTGAAGACGCTGGACCGGCTGACCGTGACCACTGTTCCGCACGCGGTCGGCACCGAATACCGCTTCGACGTGCGCGCCCGCAGCTTCCTGCACAACCAGGTCCGCAGCTTCGTGGGCACGTTGGAACGGGTCGGCGCCGGCGCCTGGAGCCCGGATGACGTGACAGCCGCACTGCAGGCGCGCGACCGCGCAGCTTGCGGCCCGGTCTGCCCGCCGCAGGGGCTATATCTCGCCGATGTGGGCTATCCGGAAGACCCGTTCGCGCGCTCGTGACTTGCCATGCGGCACGGGCGCGCGATGTTGCAAGGCATGACTTTTCCTGACTCCATGCCAGACTCCGCCCCCGGAGCGCCCATGCCCACGCTGACCCGCCGCGCGATGATCTGCTCTGCCGCCTGCGGCTTTGCCGCTCCCGCCGCGCTTGGCCAGTCGAGCGCCTTCGCCGCCGCCGCCGCGCGGGCGCGCCAGATGGACCAGCTGCACAGCCTGACGATCGTACAGGATGGGCGCACCGTGATCGAGGATGTCCGCCGCGGCCCGTCGGCCGCCACACCGGTGAACGTGAAGTCGGTGTCCAAGTCGGTCGTCTCGGCGCTGACCGGGGCCGCCATCGACCGGGGCCACCTGCCCGGCCTCGGTGCGACGCTGGGCGATCTCGCCCCCGGGCTGATCCCGCCCGGCGCCGACCCGCGCGTCACCGCGATCACGGTCGAGAACCTCCTGACGCTTCAGGCCGGGCTGGAGCGCACGTCGGGCCGCAACTACGGGGCCTGGGTCAACAGCGGAAACTGGGTCGCCTATGCGCTGAGCCGAGAGATGGTCGCCGAACCCGGCGCCGTGATGCTGTACTCCACCGGCACGACGCATGTCATGGGCGCGGTGCTGACCGAGGTAACGGGGCGCAGCCTGCTGTCGCTGGCGCGTGACTGGCTGGGCGACCCGCTGGATATCGATGTGCCGTCCTGGGCACGCGATCCGCAGGGCTACTACCTTGGCGGAAACGAGATGGCGCTGTCGCCCCGTGCGCTGGCTCGCTTCGGCGAGATGTACCGCCTCGGCGGGCGCTGGCAGGGGCGGCAGGTGCTCCCCGCCGCGTGGGTGCGCGACAGCTTCACCGCGCGCACGCGGTCGCGTTGGTCCGGCTTGGGCTATGGTCTGGGCTGGTTCCTTGGCGAAGCGGACGGGACGGCCTACGCGCTGGCGCGCGGCTATGGCGGACAAGTCGTCGCCGTGGTGCCCGACCGGGCGCTTACCGTGGTCATCACTTCGGACCCGACCCGCCCGGCGCGGTCCGAAGGGTACTTCGGCGATCTTCAGGCACTGCTGGAACGCGACATCATCCCCAGCGCGCCGCGCGCCTGAGCGCGCGCAATCAGCGACCGCGAGGGGGCGGATCAGTAGCTGTAGTCGGCGTATATCCGGCTCAGGTCACCGGCCCAGTCGCCGTTGTAGCGGTCCAGCAATTCGTCGGCGGGCGTGCGGGCGGACTCCACGCTTTCCTGTAGCGCATTGAGGAAATGCGTCTCGTCCAAGATCATTCCGCCCGCGCCGGCGATGGCCCGCGCCTTCAGCCCGCCATGTGCGATCGCCACAACCTCGCGGGCCAGATCCAGCATGGCCGTGCCGCCGACGCGCGCCTGGAGGCCATCGACCGAGGCGGCCACGCGCCACGCCTCACGGGTGTCGGCATCCCAGCTCTTGGCCACGTCCCATGCCGCGTCCAAAGCCGAGTCATCATACATCAGCCCGACCCAAAGCGCCGGCAAAGCGCAAAGCCGCCGCCACGGCCCGCCATCCGCGCCGCGCATCTCGATGAATTTCTTGATCCGAGCCTCGGGGAAGATCGTGGTCAGGTGATCGGCCCAATCCGACAGGGTCGGCATCTCGCCGGGCAACGCGGGCAACTCCCCCTTCAGGAAATCGCGGAACGACTGGCCAAGCGCGTCGATATAGGCGCCATCGCGGTAGACGAAATACATCGGCACATCGAGGGCGTAGTCCACCCAAGCCTCGAACCCCATGCCGTCCTCGAAGACGAAGGGCAGCATCCCGGTCCTGTCCGCGTCGAGGTCGCGCCAGATCCGGCTGCGCCACGACTTGTGCCCGTTCGGCTTGCCTTCGAAGAAGGGCGAATTGGCGAAAAGCGCGGTGGCGACCGGCTGCAGCGCCAGCGCCACGCGCAGCTTGCGGACCATGTCGGCCTCGGACCCGAAATCGAGGTTCACCTGTACCGTGCAGGTCCGGTACATCATCTGCGTCCCGTGGGTGCCGACGCGGCCCATGTAGTCGGTCATCAGCTTGTAGCGGCCTTTCGGCATCACCGGCATCTGATCATGGGTCCAGACCGGGGCCGCGCCGAGCCCTATGAATCCCACGCCGATCGCGTCGGCGACCTCGCGCACTTCGCGCAGATGGGTGTTCACCTCGTCGCAGGTTTCGTGAATCGACACCAGCGGCGCGCCCGACAGCTCCAGCTGGCCGCCCGGTTCGAGGCTGACATTCGCGCCGTCCTTCTCAAGGCCGATCAGCTTGCCCGCCTCGCGGATCTCGGCCCAGCCGAACCGGTCGCGCAGCCCTTCCAGCATGGCGCGGATCGAGCGCGGCCCGTCATAGGGCAGCGGTTTCAGCGTGTCCCGGCAATAGCCGAACTTTTCGTGCTCGGTGCCGATGCGCCAGTCCGCCTTGGGCTTGCACCCGGCGGCGAGGTATTCGGCCAACTGGTCCCGGTGTTCGATCGGACCGCCGCCCGTCTGTGGAATGGACATGACTGTCGCTCCGTTCCTCGCCTGTTCTGGCTGGCACAGGTGGCGCGGTTTGCCGCAGGTGTCAATGCCGGGCGGGCGCGCCAGGCCCGCGCAAGACCGCCGCCCCTGCCATGCTGCCCGGCCGCGCCCACACCCGGCTGGGCCGCACACCGGGCCGCCCCAGCAGGCGCAGGACCGGTTCCAGCCGGAAACCCGGCAGCTGGGTGAAGGCATCCAGCAGCGCGTCAGCGCCCTTGGCCGTCACGGGAATGTGCAGCGGGGGCGCATCGGGACTGTCAAGAACCCAGTGCGTCGGCCGCCCTGTCGGATCGAGCGTGATCGCCTGCACCGCATCGATTGCGACGACACCGCCGACCAGCGGGCCGAAATAGCCGATCTGCGCCTCGGTCACCTGCACCACACCCGGCCCGTCACCAGCCCCGCGAAACCGACCGCGCTGCACGCCCACCACCAGCAGCGCCAGCCCGCAGCCCGCCACCGGCAGCGCCAGCCAGTGCACGACGCCAAGCCCTTCGCGCCACAACCAGAGCGCGGCCGCCATCACCGCTGCCCCGGCCAGCGCTTCGCGCCAGCGCCGCGCGGCGGCGATCACCTCGGGACGCACAAAGCTCATCGCCAGTCCCCGAGCGCCGCCTGCCACAGCGCCAACGCCGCGACCGCTGCAGTGTCCGCGCGCAGGATACGCGGCCCGAGGCTGACAGCATGGGCCGCGGAATGGGCGTGCAACCGCGCCCGTTCCGCCGGGCTGAAGCCGCCCTCGGGACCGATAAGGATCGCCCAAGGGCTAGGTTTGGCGGGCAGCGCGGACACCGGCCCGGCCAGCGCCTCGTCGCAGAACATCAGCCGCCGCTCTTCGGGCCAGTCGTCCAGCACGCGCGCCAGAGGACGCAAGTCATCCACACCCGGCACGAAGGTGCCGCCGCATTGTTCGGCCGCCTCCACGGCGTGGGCCTGCAGTCGGTCGCGGCGCACCCGTTCGGAATTGGTGAAGTCGGTCTGCACCGGGCAGATCCGGGCCGCGCCCATTTCGGCTGCCTTTTCGACGATGAAATCGGTGCGCGCCTTCTTGATCGGCGCAAACAGGAGCCACAGGTCCGGTGGCGGACGCAGCGGTGCGCTTTTACGTCCGATCACGAGTGTCGCGCTGCGCTTGCCAGCCTCGTCCAGATGGGCGAGGTATTCCCCCGACCGGCCGTCGAACACCGCAACGGGCGCACCGGGCCCCAGCCGCATCACGCCGGTCAGGTAGTGCGCCTGGTCGCGCCCCAGCGGGACGGTCTGACCTTCTGCAAGCGGATGGTCTAGAAAGAGCCGGATCTTGGCAACGGAAGACATGGGACACTTGATATGACCGACACGCGCCAAGCGCCAGAGGGTGTCGTCGCCGATGCGGTGCGCGGCAACTGGGTGGATCGCCTCGCCCCCCCGCGCACGCGGCCCTGGCTGCGACTGAGCCGGGCCGACCGCCCGGTGGGCACCTGGCTTCTGCTGCTGCCTTGCTGGTGGGCGGTGGGCTTGTCGGCGGCATCCGGCGAAGGGCTGGGCTGGCACGGTGCCTGGGTCGCCCTCGGCTGCGCCATCGGGGCATGGCTGATGCGCGGGGCGGGCTGCACGTGGAACGACATCACCGACCGGCATATCGACGGCAGTGTCGCGCGCACCGCGTCCCGCCCGATCCCGTCGGGGCAGGTCACCGCCCGCGGCGCCTTCGTCTGGGTCTGCGTGCAGTCGCTGCTGGCCTTCGGCATCCTGCTGAGTTTCAACCTGACTGCCATCGCGCTTGGCATCGGCTCGCTTGTGCTGGTGTGCATCTACCCCTTCGCCAAGCGCTTCACCTGGTGGCCGCAAATCTTTCTGGGGCTTGCGTTCAATTGGGGTGCGCTGCTGGCTTGGGCGGCGCATGACGGCGCGCTTGGCGCACCCGCGCTGGCGCTCTATCTGGCAGGGATCTGCTGGACGCTGTTCTATGACACGATCTATGCCCACCAAGATCGCGAGGACGACGCGCTGATCGGCGTGAAGTCTACCGCGCGGCTGTTCGGCAACAACTCCCCAGCCTGGCTGCGTGGCTTCCTGGCCGCGACGGTGGCCCTTATGGCGCTAGCCGTGATGCTCGCTTTCGGTGCGCCCGGCGCGGGCATGGCCGTTGCGCTGACGGGCGTGGGCGGCATGGGCCTGCACATGGCTTGGCAATTGCACCGGCTCGATATCGATGATGGCGCGGTCTGTCTGCGACTCTTCCGGTCGAACCGCGATGCGGGGCTGATCGCGGTTGCCGGTTTCGTTCTGGCGCTGCTGGTCTGACCCTCGGTCAGCGCACCCGGACGCGCCCCGCAGATTGCCAAGCCCCGGTGAAACACCTAATGCAGACACGATCCGCAAGTCTTGAGGCCCCGTCATGCGATCCACCCTGAAACCCGTGCTTCGGCTGCTAGCCCTTTGCGCCGGGGCCGGAGCGAGCGTGTGGGTGGCCATGACCGCGGCGGACCTGATCGAGGCGCGCAACCGCGATTCCATCGCCCAGGCGCTGCTGGAACAGGGGTATGACTGGGCTGTGGTACAGACCGACGGGCTGACCGCGACGCTGAGCGGAACCGCCCCGGACGAAGCCGCCCGGTTCCGCGCGCTGCGCGCGGCCAGCGACCGGATCAACCCGGTCAACTTGCGCGACGCGATGACCGTGGCTTTGCCCGCCGACGTGCCCGCCCCGGAATTCCGCATGGAACTGCTGCGCACCGGCGACCGGCTGACGGTGCTGGGGCTTCTGCCGGGCGGGCTGGACGCCGAGGACGCGTTGCAGGCCCGCGTGGCCGCGCAGGCCGGGGGGCTGGATCTGTCCTCGCTGGTGACGGCCAGCGCGGATTCGGCGCCGGACGGCTGGAGCGCGGGTCTCGACAAGGCCATCGTCGCCGCGGATGCGCTGCGCGACGCGCGGGTCGTGCTGACCCCGGACGCCCTGTCGGTGACCGGGCTCGCCCCCGATCAGGCCGCCGCCACAGACCTGGAGATGGCGCTGCGAGAGGGGCTTCCCCCCGGGATGGCGCTGACACTCGATCTGTCGGTGCCGCTGCCGGTGCTGTCGCCCTTCGTGACCCGCTTCCGGCTGGCCGACGGAGTGGCCGGTTTCGACGCCTGCGCTGCGTCCGGGCCGGAGGGGGCCGCGCTGATCCGGTCCGCCGCCGTGGCCGCAGGACTCGATCCCGATGCGCCGGCCTGCGTGCTGGCCCACGGCGCGCCGGACACGTCGTGGGACCGGGTCGCCGCAGAAGCGATCACGGCCCTGCACGGCATGGGCAACGGCACGGTGACGCTGTCTGACCTGACTGTCACGCTAAGCCCTGGCGCGGGCGTTCGCGCCGCCGCGATCGAGGCCGCGCGCGATCGGCTGGAAACTACCCTGCCCGACGGCTATCGGCTGGTCCTGCCCGCCGCGCCAGAGGGCGACGCGAGCAACACGCAAGCCACCGCGCCCGTCTTTTCCGCCACACGCAGTCCCGAAGGGCTGGTGCAGCTGCGCGGGCCGCTGCCACACGCACAGGCCGAGACCATGGTCGGCAGCTTCGCGAGCGCGCGGTTCGACGAGAGCAGGCTGACGACCGCCCTGCGCCGCCGCAGCGACCTGCCCGACGGCTGGAGCCTGCGGGTACTTGCCGGGCTCGACGCATTCAGCGCGCTCGATGCCGGGCGGCTGAACGTGACGCCCGCGATGATCCTGCTGTCCGGCGTGACCGGCACGCCCGGCCTTTCGTCGGAGCTGGCCGCGCGGCTGACTTCGGCGCTGGGACCGTCGGCAGCGATCAAGCTGGACATAACTTATCGCGAGGCGCTGGATCCGGTCGCCGCGCTGCCGACGCCCGAAGAATGCCTCGCCCGCATCCGCGCGATCCAGGACCGCAACAAGATCACCTTCGCGCCCGGCTCCGTCGAACTGGACAGCACGGCGCTTTCGATTGTGCGGCGCATCGCCGAGGTGCTGCGCGAGTGCGACGGCGTGGCAATGGTCATCGGCGGGCATACCGACAGCCAGGGCCGCGCCGAGATGAACGAGAGTCTGAGCCAGGCGCGCGCCGATGCCGTGCTGAACGCGCTGATCGGCGAACGCGTGCTTGTCGGCTCGCTCAGCGCGATCGGTTATGGCGAAGACATGCCGGTCGCGGACAACGAGACCGAAGACGGCCGCGAGGCGAACAGGCGAATCGATTTCGAGTTGCGCTTCCCGCTGCAGGGGCCGCCCGCCCCGCCAAAGGCCGACGGCACCCCGCCGGAGGACGCGACAACGAACCCCGAGGAGGAGACACCCCGCAATGGACAGGACTGAACTGATCATCGCCACCGGCATCCTGCTGTTCGGCGCGTTCCTGCTGGGCTTTCTGACCCACTGGCTCGTCAGCCGCCTGTCGCATGTGTCTTCGTCGGAACTGGGCGAGCTGGAGGCAATGGCCGAAGCGCTGCACGCGGCCGAGGAAACCCGCGATGCCGCGCTGACCGAGCGGGTATCGGTTGAAACCCGCCTTCAGGCCCAACTCAGCCAGACCGAGGCGGAGTTGCGCGCCGCGATGGAAGGGCTCCGCGAGGCGCGCCACGACAGTGAAGCCCTGCGCGCAGAGTTGTCCCGGCTGGGGCACGCCCATTGACCGGCAGCTACCGGGTCCAACGGTCCAGCGCGGCCTCGTCGCAGTCGCGGGCCGCGACCCAGTCGGCGCCGGCGCTGGTCACTTCCTTCTTCCAGAAGGGCGCGCGGGACTTCAGGTAGTCCATCAGGAATTCCGCCGCCGCGAAGGCATCAGCCCGGTGGCGCGCTGCGGTCGCGACCATCATGATCGTCTCGCCGGGCCTCAGCGTGCCGTGGCGATGCAGGATCATCGCGCCGGTCAGTGGCCAACGCGCCATCGCCTCGTCGCGGATGTCGGTCAGCGCACGTTCGGTCATGCCCGGGTAGTGCTCGATCTCCATACGGTCGAGCTTGCCCTGCGCGCTGTCTCGCACCACGCCACAAAAGGTAACGATGCCGCCCGCCCCTGACTGCGCGGCGGTGAACGCCGTCGTTTCGGCACCGGGATCGAAGGCGGTATCCAGCAGCCGGACGGTCATCAGCCACCCGTCATCGGCGGAAAGAACGCGACCTCGCGCGCTCCACGGAGCGGCGCGTCGAAATCTGTCAGGGTCTGGTCGATCGCCACGCGCAGGGCCGAAACATCCACAAAAGCCGCCGCGTAGCGGTCTTCACGAGCGGCGAGTTCGCGGACAAGATCCGAGACTGTCGCGGCATCGGTGTCCACGGTTTCGCGGGGCAGCCCGATGCGTTCACGCACCCAGGCGAAGTACAATATCTCGAGCTTCATGTCCGGTCCTCCGAGAGGAAGGGAAGCGATTTGCGGAAGTAATCCCATCCTGTGATCGCGGTCAGACCGGCGGCGATCCAGAACAGCGTTGCACCGGCGAGGCCAGTCAGCCAACTGGCCTGAACGATCTGCCATGTGCGGTTCCAATCGTCCGGACCCGAACGCAGCGCCGCTTCGTAGGCGGCCGGTTCGAGGCTTCGGTAGATGTGATAATGGGTATCCTGCAGCCCGAGACTGAGAAGTAGCAGCGTGATCGCAACCATTTGCGCCGTGGTCTTCCACTTGGCCAGCCGGGTCACCTTTAGGCGACCCGCATCCGCACCGAGGAACTCGCGCAGACCCGAGACAAAGACTTCGCGGAAAAGGATCACGGTGCCGGGAACGAGCAGCCACGGGTTGAGCCCCGAAAGGCCGATCACCAGCGCCAAGGCGATGATCACCATCGCCTTGTCGGCGATTGGATCCAGCATCGCACCGAAGCGACTCGTCTGATTCCAGCGACGGGCAAGATAGCCATCAAACCAGTCCGTCAGTGAGGCACCGACGAACAGGCCAAGCGCAACCCAGTCGGCGGCAGGCCGCGCGATCAGAACGAAAGCCAGACCCAGCGCCGGGGCTGCCAGAAGGCGGGCGACCGTAAGGATGTTGGGGATATTCCAGATCATGGAAGCGGTGTAGCGGTTAGGGCCGAATCGGGAAAGCGGAATAGCGACAGGACCCCCGATAACAGGCATCCCGTCGTGGCAGTTTCCGGTCAAGCCCGCCCGCACCGAAGCCCAGGTTACCGTGCCCGGTTCGTGCCTACTGGCCGACCGGGCAGGCGACCCGGCCCTATTGCGCCGCGTCGCTGGCGGGCGTCGGGGCCTCGATCGGCCCGTCCGCAGCGGACATGCGGGCGATCAGGTCTTCACGATAATCGCGCGCGGCACTGACCAGCGGCACAGGGCTGTCGCCCCAAAGCTCGATCGCAATGTCGTAGTAGCGCAGAGCATCCTCGTTACGATTGAGCGCATCGTAGAGCCGCGCAAGATGATACTGCACCGTCGGATCATTCGGCAGACCGTCGGCGGCGGGTTCGAGATTGCGAAGGGCATCGTCGTAGTTTCCAAGCCGATAGGCAATCCAGCCATATGTATCCTGGAACGCGGGGAAATCAGTGCCGCGAAGGCGCCGCGCAATGACGAAGGCTCGTTCAAGGCTTTCCTGATCGTCCCTGTAGGTGGTGATCATGCTGGCAAGGTTGTTGGCGATGATCGTGGAGTTCGAGTCCGCTTCATACAACTCTTCGTAGAGTGTGATCGCCTCTTCGATCAGTCCCTGCTGTTCGGCAAGCCCAGCCTTGATCCACCTCAGATTGACTGAGCCGGGCAAGACTGCCAAGGATTCATCAACGATCGCCATGGCGCCATCAGGATCCCCCTCGCGCACGGCGGTTGCAACCAGCGCGCGCCAGACCGCTTCGATTTCGGGGTCCTTCGAGAGGATGTCTCTGTAGATCGCGCGCGCTTCGTCGAACCGGCCTTCCGTCGCGGTTAATGCCGCGTTCAGGAAAAGTACACCGACCCGATCCGGACTTTCCTCGGGAGTCTGCGCCAGAAGGTCGTTCATGAAGTTGCGGGCACCGTCGATCTCGCCGTTGGCGAGGCGCGTCCGAATGATGGCGGTCTGCGCCACGAGCGCGGATTGTCCTTCATTGATCATCGTCTGCATCAATTCGATGCTTTCGTCGGTCCGCGACGACCGCTGGTAGACAGCGGCCTGAACGCTGTTCGCCAGCGTCAAGGCCTCGTCCGAGCCAAGATTGCGCAGCGCTGCCACCACCTGTTCCGCCCGCGACAGGTCGTTCATCACGAGGTAGACTTCCGAAAGGCTGCGCAGAAGGTCGATATTCGTCGGCGACAGACGAAGCGACTGAAGCAGTACGTCCTCGGCACCAAGATACTTTTCGTCGGAGATGAGGAACCGTGCGTAGCGCAGTGATTCGGTAGGCGCCGCGTTCGAGGCTTCCACTGCAAGGGATAGGCTTTCCGCCATGAGTTCGCGGTTGCCGCCCCGTTCGTAGGCCCGTGCGAGAAGGGTTATCGTCTCGGGGTCATTCGGTTGCTGGTCCAGCGCGGTCCGGAGTGCAAGGACGGCGTCACGCACCTTGTCCTCCTCGATCAGCCAGTTGGCTTGAAGCTTCAGAGCGTTCTGGTCCTCGGGATCCTCTGCCAGAACCGCCGAGACGATTTCGCGGGACCTGGCCTTGTCCCCGGTCGCAAGCAGCATCCGGGCCAACGTCGTCTTGACGTTGCGGACTTCATCATTGCTTTCACGGCCTTCGATCAGTTCTTCGACCTGCGCAATGGCGATGTCCCGTTCGCCCTTGTCGAAAAGAAGGCTGGCTTTCAGCAAGCGGAAGGTCAGGTCGTCCAGTCCTTCCTCGATCAGCACGTCGACTTCAGCAAGCGCATCGTCCACGCCGCGGACTTGGTTCAGAAACTGGACAAGGGCAAGGCGCGGCGGAATTTCGTCGCCAGACCGTTCGATGAGTTTACGGACAAATTCCTCGGCGCCGTCGGCGTCATCATTGGCGAGATACCAGCGTACCAGAGCCGTACGCACTTCACGATTCTCGGGAAACCGTTCGACCATGTCGCGGAGATGCGCCCCAAGTCCCGCCATATCTTCTGTCTGGGCCAGCAGAGACAGCTTGATCTGGTTCAGTTGCCTGTCCAACGGCGCGTATTCAAGCGCGGTATCGACCATATCCAGCGCCTCGTCGAACCGGCTGTCCCTAAGCATCGTGTCGATCACGATCTGGTACGCCATCACATTGGACGGGTGCTTTTCAATGACCTCCAAAGCGCGTTCGCCCGCATCCGCCATCGCCGCGGTGTCGGCATTGCGACTGGCCTTGCTGTAGTCAATCGCGACGAGGATGGGCTGCAGGTCCTCGTTTTCCGGGTCCAGCTGCTGGGCAACGATCGCGTGCCGCTCCGCTTCGTCCCAAGCACCAAGCCCCGTCGCCAATTCGGCAAGCTTCAGGCGCGCATCGAAGTATTCGGGGTAGTTCTCCGCCACCAGAACGTAGTGGCCGTAGGCATCTTCGATGTTCGATTCCTGCTCCAGAAGAGAGGCAAACAGCATCCGCGCTTCGAGGTGGGCCCCATCAAGCTTGAACACGGAACGAAGTTCGACCTTTGCGCGATCGACCTCTCCCTGATCCACAAGTTCGACGGCGCTTTGATAACGTGCTTCCGCCTTTTCCTCTACAGACTCGCAGGCTGCCAAGAAAAGAGCCGCACCAAGAGCCGCCGCCATCAAAGTCGTTCGAGCAATACCCATCACCAGTCCCAACGATTGAAGAAATCCTGTCCTTATGTAGCCTTCTGCCCACCCAAAAGAAAAGAGGCCAGGCGCCGCCTGACCTCTTGTGCCAATCAATTCCGCATTATGTGTTAACGTGGTTTACCCGTTCGGGATTTCTGCGATTCTCAAAATCAAAGGCTAATGTTTCACACCCCGGTGCCACGCAGCATGACTCGGACAGTCTTGAGCACGATCGCCATGTCGCTGAAGAAGCCGACGATGCGATAATATTCGGCGTCGTACTTCGCGCGGGATGCGAACGAGGTGTTATTTCTATCGCCGACTTGCCACAGACCCGTCACACCGGGGCGCAGAGCATAGTAGGCTTGACCGGGATACAGCTCGCGCTGCGATGGCATCATGGGGCGGGGGCCGACCACGCTCATGTCACCGACAAGTACGTTCCAGAACTGCGGAAGCTCGTCGAGAGAAGTGCGTCGAATAACGGAACCGACAAAGGTGACACGCGGATCGCGCCGAAGCTTCTGGGTAGTTTCCCACTCGCGGGCAGCTTCCGGGTTGCTTGCGAGGTAATCGGCGAGTTTGCGGTCGGCGTCGCGCACCATGGACCGCAATTTGAGCATGGAGAACAGCTTGCCGTCCCGACCTACGCGCGACTGGATGTAGAAAGGAGACCCGCCGTCCATCATCACCAGTATCGCGAGGATAAGAACGACCGGAAGGACGAGGATGGCGGAAAATACGACGAACAGTATATCGAAGGCGCGCTTGAACACATCTCGGTAGATGCAAGCACGCGGGGTATAATCCACGAGTTCCGAGATCACGTTCGGAGAGTTGGAAAAATGTGCCGTCACGAGAACCTACCTTTAGTTAACGCGCTCGCAACGCTGACACGAAGCGAACACTACCGCAGAACCAACCAGCGCGACGGACAAGACTCAACAATGAGGACTCTCGCCGCGTAGGTAACCGATAGCACGTTGATGGGATACTTTTCAACGTTTCACCAGACTAATGGATAGTTTTAGTAAACGGAGCAAGGTATTGTTTTTCGCACCTTTTCAAGGAAGTGGCTGCGTATAGGGTAAAAAACCGGCAGCCTTGACCAGCCGAATGCACGCGGAACGGGCATCATTACGGAGACACACCCCTACTTTGGGCTGATCGCGCGGTTGCAACGGGCTTCAGGCCGCGGCGATGTGATTCTCGTCACACATTCTCTCCGGCCGGTTCCCGCGGCAACGCACCGCCGGACTGTTGCCTCGAAAACGCCCCCGTTAGCGAGGTTTGAACTGGTATGGTGTAAAGGACTTTCAAACGATGCCGTTTTACGGATAGGAACCGGACAAGTGAAAGTAGTATGAGTGAATGTTTTGTGTCCCCGAGAGGACACGCCTGGTGGCGCAGACAGCCTGTCGCGCCGGATCGCGAGACCATGAACACGACAGCACCCGTAGACATCTACAATTCGTTCTTCGGTTTCCACGAACGGCCCTTCACCCTCGTGCCGGATCCGGATTTCCTTTTCTGGTCGAAGTCGCACCGACTGGCGTACACAATGCTGGAATACGGTGTCCTGACCCGTGCGCCGATCACGGTCGTGACCGGCGAAATCGGGGCGGGCAAGACCACCCTGCTGCAGCATCTTCTAAAAACTCTGCCCGACGACGTGATCGTGGGTCTGATTTCGAATGCGCAGGGCGACCGAGGAGAGTTGCTGCAATGGGTTCTGCACGCGCTTGGCGTCAATTTCGATCACAGCGCATCCTATGTAAGCCTGTTCCAGACGCTTCAGGACTACCTTCTCGAAGCCTATGCCGGTGGGCACAGGGTCATCCTGATCATAGACGAAGCGCAGAATCTGAACGTGAACACGCTTGAAGAGTTGCGCATGCTGACCAACATCAACTCGAACAAGGACGAACTGGTGCAGCTTGTCCTTGTCGGGCAGCCTGAATTGCGGAACCTGATAATGCGCCCCGAACTCAAGCAGTTCGTCCAGCGTGTCGGATCCAGTTTCCACCTGTCCGCCATGAACCGCGAGAACGTTGCCGCTTACGTGGCGCACCGTTTGCGCGTCGCGGGCGGTTCGGGGCATGAATTCTCGGACGCGGCGCTGGACCGCGTTCACGAACTGACCGGCGGTGTGCCACGCTTGGTCAACCAGTTGTGCGACCTGTCGCTCGTTTACGCGTTCTCTGCGGAAGAGCACGTTGTCTCCGAGGACACCATCGAAAGCGTGCTCGCGGATGGGGTGTTTTTCGGGGCGGTCAGCTTGAACGGAGGCCAAGCCAATGAAGCTTGATCTAGGTTACTACTTTTCGATCTTCCTGCGACGCAGCCCGTACTTCGTGCTCGTGACGGCGGTGTTCGCGTCCATCGGACTGACACTCGCCCTGATCCTGCCGCCGGAATATGAGGCGCGGGCGACGCTGCTGGTCGAAGCTGAGCAGATCCCCGAGAACCTTGCCTCGTCAACGGTGAGCACGGGCGCAGGCGAACAGTTGCGCATCATCCAGCGCCGCCTGCTCGCCCGGGAAACGCTGATCGACCTTGCGTCGCGCTTGAACCTCTATCCCGTTGACGCGAACGGGCAACGCATGTCCGCGTCCGACATCGTAAGCGATCTGCAAAGCCGGATCACATTCGAACAGACAGCCACGGCAGGCGGGCGGCGCACCGACGGGGCGGCTGTTCTGACCATTTCCTATCGCGGTCAGACAGCGCAAACGGTCGCCCTGGTCACGAATGAGATCGTGACGCTCGTACTTCAGGAAAACCTTGAAATGCGGACCGAACAGGCCGGCGACACGCTCGCCTTCTTTCGGCAGGAAGTGGACCGGCTTGGCAGCGAGCTGGATGAACAGAGCGTCCGGCTGGTGAATTTCCAGAACGAGGCAGGCTTGGCCTTGCCCGAAAACCTCGCGTTCCTGCGCGACGAGGTCAATTCCCTCCAGACCCAGCGGGCGCGCGACCGGCGCACAATCGTCGAACTCGAACAGCAGAAGAGTCGGCTTACAGACCTGTTCCGCGTTGTAGACGGCCCCGACGCCGAGGCCGGGTCGCCGTTGGAAAGACAGCTTGCCGAAGCGCAGCAGCAGTTGAACGACGCGCTTCTCGTGTTTTCTCCCACCAATCCGCGCGTATCCATGCTCAGGGCAAGGGTTGCGCAACTGGAACAGAAGGTCGCGGACACGGGCCGTCTTGCGCTCGACAACACCGCCGCAGAAGAGGTTGAGGCCGCCGAATTCTCGATTGGTGATGAACCGACAACGGAACGCGAAGTGCGGTTCGCACTGGAAATGGAAGAGATCGACCGCCGTATCGCCACGCTGAACGAAGACATCGAACGGGCGTCCGCGGAAATCACCGAACTTGAGGACCAGATCGCCGAAGTCCCCTCCAACGGCGTTACGCAAAGCAAGCTGCAGCGCGACTACGAGAACATCCAGGGCCAGTACAATCAGGCCGTTGACCGATTGTCGGTCGCCGCAACCGGCGAGCGGATCGAATTGCTGGCAAAAGGCCAGCGCATTTCGGTCATCGAACAGGCAACCCCGCCCGAGCGGCCCACCAAGCCCAACCGACCGGTCATTGCGGCCGCCGGAATCGGCGCCGGTATGTTCGTAGGCCTTGCTGTGGTTGTGCTGATGGAGTTCCTGAACCGGTCGATCCGCCGCCCGGTGGAATTGACAAACCGGCTTGGCATCACGCCTTTCGCGGTCCTGCCCTACTACCGTACCAGCCGTGAAATCGCGCTTCGGCGCTTCGTGATCATCGGATGTGCGGCCTTCCTGCTGGTTGTGATCCCCCTTGCCTTGCTGGCCTTCCACAGTTTCGTGCTCCCGCTGGACTCAATCATCGAGTCGCTTTTCAATCGGGTGGGTTTCTCGGTAATCGGCTGATGTCGCGTCGGCGCTTGGGGCGGGTTGCCCTGTTTTGTGAGGTACATTGAATGGAACGACTTCAAGAAGCCCTGAGCCGCGCACGTGACCGGCGCAAGGAAGCCGGAGCTGCGGCCCCGGCGCAGACGCGCGCTCAGCCATCCGATCCGGCGCAGACAACATCGGCCCAGAGCAAACCGCAACGTCCCACCGATGCGAGTGTCGCAGCCGCGTGGCAGAGCCTTCCGCAGTTCATGCCAAACGAGAAGCTGCTCAAGAACAACCGCATCCTGTCCTATTTCGGAGGGCCGGCCGCGCAGTCCTTCGACATGATGCGCACGAAGCTCCTGCAGCAGACGAAGGCCAACAACTGGCGCAGAATCGCGATCACTTCGCCAACGGCAAAATGCGGCAAGTCCACAACGACGGCGAACCTCGCCTTCAGCATCGCGCGGCAAAGCGAGATCCGTGTCCTGGTCATCGAGATCGACATGAGGCGGCCGGAGATCGCCAATATCCTTGGAATAAAGGAAAATCTGACCTTCGCGCGCGTGTTGAGCGGTCAGGAACCCCCCGAAGCGCACATGATCGCTTATGGCAACAACCTCGCCTTCGCCACCAACCGTGTGCCCAGCGCTAATTCATCGGAAATCCTGCACAGCGCCTATGCGCGTGAGCAATTGATCAAGGTCGAAGAGAAGTTCGCGCCGGACCTTGTTCTCTTCGATGCCCCGCCCGTGCTGGCGAGCGACGACACGATCGGGTTCCTGGACTTCGTGGATGCCGCCATCCTCATCGCCGCGGCCGAGATGACGTCCATTGACGAGGTCGATGTCACTGAAACCGAGATCGCGTCCCATACTAACGTCATGGGCGTCGTGCTCAACAAGGCCCGCTACACCCAAGGCGGTTACGGGTACGATCAGTCCTATTACTGACCGTCGCCCGGCGCATCCTGCGGCGGTTCTCCGTCGCCTGCGTCCAGCGCAAGCACACCCGGCGGCACCCGCCGCGCCTCGTGCCGGATGGCAGAACTGTCGGCACCGCCCCCACGCGTCCAGCCATCCGCGACGCGTCGCAACTTCTGAACCTGTCCCGTCCCGTGGAAGCTTCGTTCGATCACGGCCACACGGCTGTCTTCGCCCCATTCAAGCGTATCGCGCCACGGCGCTTCGGGCCAGATCACGGCATCACGGCGCGGCACACTTTCCGGACCCTCCGTGTAATCGATCGCATGAAGCCGCATCTGACCTCCGGCTGCCGCGCGATACTCTCTGGCCTGATGGGTGGGAAACAACACCGAAACGGTCGCAGGCGCCGAAATGTGAACGCCGTTATCCGCGAACACGCCGATATCGACGCGCGCGCTTTGCAGGTCCAGTTGCGGACGCGCGGGAAACGGGTCGTGCCAATCCATCTCGATTCGGGCGGTTTCGCCACTTTCACCTTGCGGCAAAATGCGTACCCGCGCCGGGTCGCCCTGAAGCAGCACCCAGTGATATCGGAGCGGCCGACCGTTGGGATCCTCTGTCGCGGCGGCGCTGATGGCCATTGACCGGGAATAGGCAAAGCTGCGCCAGAGCCGTGCCACCGCGGACGGGGTGGTGAAAAGTGACTCGCTCAGGTTCACGGCAAGGTAGTCCTGCCCCGGCACCGACGGAAAGTCCGACAGCACGGTCAGTTTCACCATAGGTGGAATGGTTTCGGGCGTGATCGAATTGGCATAGGCTACCGCTGCGGCAAGGCGCAGTTGCAGGTTCTCGAACACGACCGGATGCGCGATCGGCGACAGGTAGTCGGAAACGCCGCGCACGCGATCCAGCGTGCGGCGCAGAACCATCTGCGCCGTGGGTGCAAGCAGACCCAGTTCCACGAGTTTCGCGCGGGTGTCGGGGCGGAACGCCGCAAGGACGGTCAAAAGCGCCTCGACGAAAGGCTGGTCGCGGTAGGACGATCCCTGCGAAACCATGAAGTATGGCGCCGACGAATACAGCCTGTCGCCTAGGTCCGCGTCATAGTCCCTGTGTTCGGGGTAAACATACATGTGGTTCGACGCATAGAGCCTGAACGTCCGCATTGCGCTGACCTGATCCGCCAGCGCGATGCGCGCATTGCTGCGCGCGATCGGCCCTTGCGTGAGCGCGGTGGACGAATTGCCCACGGTCGGCAACGAAAACATCATCCGCCCGGCCACACCGTGATGCAGGTATTCCCTTTTGAAGACGTCGTCATAGCGGGTGCGTGACACCTGCGGGAACAGGCCCGGTTGCAGGCTGGAATGTTCCTGATCCCGATTGTCATAGATCACGTCGGCAAGACCGGCGGCCTTGCCCGACGCCACCAGACGCCGCAGGACGCCCGCTTCCGGACTGTCGCGTTCGGGGTCGATCACGGGCAGGGCGTCGCGGCCCGGCTCGGGCACGAGGAAGACATCGATCGTTCCCTGGAATCGGTTGCGCCGTGTATTTGCCGGAGTGACGGGTGCGATACCGTCGGCAATAATGGCTGGATCGGGGCTGGTCTGGGCAATCACCTGGGCGGGGTCCTGCTGCGCGGGAGCCGATCCCGGCGCCAGTGCGTAAAGGGCAAGCACCCCCAGCGGTCCCCACAATCGCCCCATGCGCGCTCTCCCTCGATGCGTTGCCGTTGCAGGTTAGGACGACCGGCCGCACGCCGCAACAACGCCGGATTAATGCGGCCACGGCATCTTCCAGTACCGCAAGATGCGCGTTCATCCCGACGGGCGTTCTGCCGTCCGGACGGATGGGCGCGCCCCGGACCGCCGCCAGCAAAAGGACCAATTCCATGACTGACCTCTATGCCAACACAACCCCCGGTCTCAGTTCGCCGGCCGTCGACGGCACGATGATCGTGCCCAGCGACGCTGGCGACCTGAGCCACGTCACCCGCGCCGTTTATGTCGGGACCGGCGGTACGATCTCGGCGCAACTGGCTTCGGGCGCGATGGTCACGATGGCCGGTGTGCCCGGCGGCTCGTTGCTGCCACTGCGGATACGCAAGGTGATGGCGACCGGCACGACGGCAGGCCAGATGGTCGCCTTCTGGTAGTTCGCCGGGCAGACCCACCCACGAAGCCCCGGCGTTGCAGCCGGGGCTTTTTTTGTTCCGGCATGGCCCGCCTTGTTGTTGGGTTGCGCGCACTCTATGTCGGAGGCATGAGACGTTTCATTCCCTTCGTGAAGAAACCGCCCCGCGTCGCCGTCGTGCGCCTGAGCGGCATGATCGCCGCGGGTGGCCGATCAGCCGCACTGAACGACGAGAACGTAGCGCCGCTGCTGGAAAAGGCCTTCCGTCGCGGAAAACCCGCCGCCGTTGCCCTGATCATCAATTCTCCCGGCGGAAGCCCGGTTCAATCCTCACTGATCGGCGCGCGCATCCGCCGCCTGTCGGAGGAAACCGAAACCCCGGTCTTCGCCTTCGTGGAAGACGTGGCTGCCTCGGGTGGGTACTGGATCGCATCGGCCGCGGACGAGATCTTCCTCGACCCGTGTTCCGTCGTCGGGTCCATCGGGGTGATTTCGGCCTCGTTCGGCGCGCATGAGTTCATCGCCCGGCACGGCATCGAAAGGCGGGTCTACACCGCCGGTGCCTCCAAGAGCATGCTGGACCCGTTCCGCCCCGAACAGGAAGCGGACGTGGCGCGGCTGCGCGGGCTGCTGGACGACCTTCACGGCACGTTCAAGTCCCACGTGGCCGAACGGCGCGGGACACGGCTGCCGCAGGACCGTGACCTGTTCACCGGCGAGGTCTGGATCGGCGCGTCCGCGCTGGAGGTCGGGCTTGCCGATGCGATCGGCCATGTGGTGCCGGTGATGAAGGAACGCTTCGGCAAGGACGTGCGGTTCCAGCGTTACGGAATGAAGCGCGGCTTGTTTCAGCGAATTGGCGCTCGGGTCCTGACCGACGCGCTGGCCGAGGCCGAGGAACGCGCCCTTTACGCGCGTTACGGCCTTTAGGTGCTTGTAAAGATCGTCAGCCTGTTCCTTGTGGGCATGGTCGCTCTGGCCATGTTCGGGCGCCTTCGCGTGCCCGGCAAGCCGCGCCTGACTTCGGTCAAATGCCGCGCCTGCGGACGGCACCGCATCGGGTCCGGTCCGTGTGACTGTACTGACAAAAGGTCGTAACGATGGATTGGATCTACGTCGCCCTCGGGCTGGCGATCCTGCTGCTTGCAGGCGACGCGCTGGTGAAAGGCGCGGTCAACCTCAGCCTCAGGCTGGGCATTCCGGCGCTGATCGTCAGCCTGACCGTGGTGGCGTTCGGCACCTCCGCGCCCGAACTTCTGGTTTCGGTGCAGGCCGTTCTGCGCGACGCGCCGGGGATCGCGCTTGGCAACGTGGTCGGGTCGAATACGGCAAACATCCTTCTGGTGCTGGGAATCCCGGCAATCATGAAGGGGCTGTCCACCGGCGACTACGACTCGCGCCACAGCTACGTTCTGATGCTGGTCGTGTCGGTCGTCTTCATCGCGCTGTGCGCGATGGGGCCGCTGACATGGTGGCACGGGCTTGCACTGCTGGCGATGTTGGCCTTCATGCTGGGCGACCAGTTCCGCCGGGCACAGGCGCACCGGCGTGCGGCGGGCGCGGCCGCCGCTGCGGTCGACCCGGTGGAGGCGCTGGAGGACGACCTTGAGGGGCTCGATCCGCACATGCCTATGTGGAAGATCCTGCTGTTCCTGGCGCTCGGGCTGGTCGGGCTGCCGCTGGGCGCCGACTTGCTGGTAGATGGCAGCGTGCGGATCGCGCGGGACTTCGGCATCAGCGAGACGGTGATCGGTTTGACACTGGTGGCGATCGGCACATCGGCGCCCGAACTGGCGACGACGGCGATGGCCGCCCTGCGCAACAAGGCCGACGTGGCGCTTGGCAACGTGATCGGATCCAACGTGTTCAACCTGGCCGGCATCCTCGGCATCACCGCCCTGATCGGGCCGATCCCAGTGGACCCGGAGTTCTTCCGGATCGACCTTTGGGTGATGCTCGGCGCGTCGCTGCTGATCGCGCCCTTCGTGTTCCTGCGCTGGAATTTCACCCGCCCCGCAGGTGCCGTGTTGACGGTGGCATATCTGGGCTATCTGTCGATCCTTCTGATGTGAGGAGTGACAGAACATGACCGGCAAGTCATTGGTGACGGGTGCAGCGCAGCGCCTTGGCCGGGCAATGGCGCTTGGGCTGGCGCAGACCGGGCATGACGTGGCGGTGCACTATGCAAGCTCCCAAGGCCCGGCAGAGGATCTTGTGGCCGAGATCCGCGCGCTTGGCCGAACCGCCGTCGCGCTACAGGCCGACCTTCTGGACGAGACGCAGACAACGCCGCTTGTGGGCCGCGCCGCGGATGCGCTTGGCGGGCCGCTGTCGGTGCTGGTCAACAATGCGTCCATCTTCGAACGGGACACAATTGAGACGGTCACGCGCGAAAGCTGGGACCGGCACATCGAAAGCAACCTGCGCGCGCCGGTCGTACTGACCCAGACCTTCGCCGCGCAGGTTCCGACCGCTGCGCCCGACAGCGCCGGAGAGCCGCGCGCACGGGGGCTTGTCGTCAACATGATCGACCAGCGGGTCCACAAGCTGACTCCGGATTTCATGAGCTACACGATCGCAAAGATGGGCCTTTGGGCCTTCACCCGAACTGCGGCGCAGGCGCTCGCGCCAAATGTACGAGTAAACGCGATCGGCCCGGGCCCCACGTTGCAGGGGGCGCGCCAGACCGCGGATGCCTTCGCGCGGCAGCGTGCGGCGACCGTCCTACGGCGCGGCGCCAATCCCGAAGACATCGTCGGCGCACTAATGTATTTCCTGTCGGCACCGTCGGTGACCGGACAGATGCTGTCGATCGACGGTGGACAGCATTTGGCATGGGAAACCCCGGATGTGACGGGTGTCGAATAGGCAACGGTAGCAAGTTTTCCACCTTGGGGGCTGGCGTCATATTTCCTTAACAAAAAAGTTATGTGTTTCAGTCCGTTATCACAGGCACAGTAATTTATCCCACCTTTTCAGAAGCTTAAAAAGAAGCTTATTTTTTAGGCAGCGCAACGAAGTGCCAAGCCCGCAAGGAAAAATCCGGCTATCCAGAAACTTGTCCTCAGAGTTATCCACAGAAATCGTGCATATGTTTGGCCTTGAGCCGCGGGTCGAAAATGTGCAGCAAAGTCTCAGAATCGCACAACGGTCCGATGCCCCACAACAATGCCCCCTCAGCAGCTCCAGAACAGGCCCCGGACGGCCCGCGCGGCCATGACTGCATCCAGGCCTATCTGAAGACACTTGACGGCTCGCCCGGCGTCTACCGGATGCTCGATGCCGAAAGCCGGGTGCTGTATGTCGGAAAGGCGCGTAATCTCAAGGCGAGGGTGTCGAATTATGCGCGACCCTCGGGGCACAGCAGCCGCATTGCGCGGATGATCTCGGAAACCGCGTCGATGATGTTTCTGACGACGCGCACGGAAACCGAGGCACTGCTGCTCGAGCAGAACCTCATCAAGCAGCTCAAGCCGCGCTACAACGTGCTGCTGCGCGACGACAAGAGCTTTCCGAACATCCTTGTGACCAAAGATCACGCCTTCCCGCAGATCCGCAAGCATCGGGGGCGCAAGGCATCCAGGGGGAGCTACTACGGGCCCTTCGCCAGCGCGGGCGCGGTGAACCGCACGCTGAACCAGTTGCAGAAGGTGTTCCTGCTGCGCACCTGCTCCGACACGACCTTCGACTCGCGCACGCGGCCCTGCCTGCTGTTCCAGATCAAGCGATGCGCGGCCCCCTGCACCGGCGAGATCGACAAGCAGGCCTATGCCGCGTTGGTGGCCGATGCCGAACGCTTCCTGTCGGGACGATCCACCCGCGTGCAGGAGGAACTGGCCGAGCAGATGGCCGCCGCCGCGGAGGCGATGGAATTCGAACGCGCCGCCGCCCTGCGCGACCGCATCCGCGCGCTGACCCAGGTGCAAAGCGCGCAGGGCATCAATCCGCGCGGCGTGACCGAAGCGGACGTGATCGCGCTGCACATGGATGGCGGACAGGCCTGCGTGCAGGTCTTCTTCATCCGCGCCAACCAGAACTGGGGCAACCGCGACTTCTATCCCCGCACCGGCGCGGGCGCCGACGCCGCCGAGGTGCTGGAAGCGTTTCTCGGGCAGTTCTATTCCGACAAGCAGCCGCCACGGCTGCTGCTGCTGTCCGACGGCATCGAGAACGACGACCTGATGACCGAAGCGCTGTCACAGAAGGCAGGCCGCAAGGTCGAGATCGCGGTGCCACAGCGCGGCGAGAAGGCCGAACTGGTGGCAGGCGCCGCACGCAACGCCCGCGAGAGCCTTGCGCGCAAGATGGCCGAAAGCGCCACGCAGACCAAGCTGCTGGCCGGTCTGGCCGAAGCGTTTGCCCTGCCCGCGCCGCCGCAGCGGATCGAGGTTTACGACAACTCGCACATCCAGGGCACCAATGCCGTTGGCGGCATGATCGTGGCCGGGCCCGAAGGGCTGATGAAGAATGCCTACCGCAAGTTCAACATCAAAGGGGCAGACCTGACCCCCGGCGACGATTTCGGCATGATGAAAGAGGTTCTGACGCGCCGGTTCGAACGCCTGATGAAGGATGACCCGGACCGGCAGTCCGGCACGTGGCCCGATCTTCTGCTGATCGACGGCGGCGCGGGTCAGGTCAGCGCGGTGGCGGGGATCATGGCCGATCTCGGGGTGGACGACATTCCGATGGTCGGCGTGGCAAAGGGCGTCGACCGCGACGCCGGCAAGGAGGAATTCCACCGCCCCGGCCAGCGCCCCTTCGCCCTGCGCCACAACGACCCGGTCCTTTATTTCGTGCAGCGCCTGCGCGACGAGGCACACCGCTTCGCCATCGGCGCGCACCGCGCCAAGCGCGCCAAGGCGATCAGCGCCACCCCTCTGGACGACGTGCCCGGCGTCGGCGGCACCCGGAAACGGGCGCTCCTCGCGCATTTCGGGTCCGCCAAGGCGGTCGCAGGCGCGAACCTTGCAGACCTGAAGGCGGTCGATGGGATCTCGGACACGTTGGCGGAAACGATCTACGATTTCTTTCACAGCGGCTAGGCCTGCGCGGCGGTGCGCGAACAACCGTTCGCAACCTGTTGCATTCCCATGACTACTGCCGCGAAAAGCGGCGCGGCGCGGCAAAAATCGCTTTTTGCGCGATCCGGCCTGTGTGTAACGTCGCCGCAACTGCCCCGGCGGGGTTCCGGGGGCTCCCATACCGAAAGGCTTGCAACCATGCGTTTTCTCTTTGGCCTGATGGCTGCCCTGATGCTCGCCGCGACGGCACAGGCACAAAGCTATTCCCTCGAAGTGGGCGATGTGCTCGCGATCGAAGTGCTTGAAGATGCCAGCCTGAACCGCAATGCCCTCGTGCTGCCCGACGGGAACATCACCTTCCCCTTCGCCGGCTCGATCCGCGCCGCAGGGCGCAGCGTGCAGCAGGTCCAGCAGTCGCTGGTGCAGGCGCTGGCGCCAAACTTCGCCACTGCGCCAACCGTTTTCGTTTCGATCAACCAGTTAAGCAACCCGCCCACATCAGGGTCCGGCATCACCGTCTACGTGATCGGCGAAGTGAACGACCCAGGCGAAAAAGAACTGAGCCGCGGCACGACCTTCCTGCAGGGCCTTGCCTCGGTGGGCGGTTTCACCAACTTTGCCGCCACCAAGCGGATCCAGCTGCGCCGCACGGACCCGTCCACCGGGCAGGAAGCGGTCTATACGTTCAACCTGCGCGCGGCTGGCGACGGCGCCAAGATCTCGGGCAACGCAACCTTGCTGGACGGCGACGTGATTCTCGTGCCTGAACGCCGCCTGTTCGAGTGACAGGAGCAACCGCGATGTGGCGCCCGCGACTGGCACTGGGTGCGATGCTGCTTGGTAGCGTGGCACCCATTTCGGCTCTTTCCCAGAACAGCGAGCGCGCGGTCAGCACCGCGTTCATCTCGTCGGATCTCGAATTCAACGACAACTACGACCTGAGACGGGATTCTGCGGGCGACGCGATCATCTGGACAAACACGCTGGGATTCGGTCTGCAGCAGCGCACCCGGACCGACACACTGGACCTCGGTGCTCAGGGATCGGTTCGCGCGGCGGACCTGCCCGTGAAAGGCTCCGAAGTCAGCGCCGACAACCCGATCGTGACCCTCGACTATCTGCGCAACGTCGATGACAGCCGGATCGGCCTGAACCTGCGCGCGCAACAGGCGGATGTCGATTTCTTCGATCCCCTCGGCGATCTCGACGATGACGGCGGTTTCGACGACACGCGCGGCGGCGGCACCCGGACCAGCCTGCGCGGAAATCTTCTGTTCGGCTTCAACGAGGACGGACCGCTCAGCCTGACGGGCTTTGCACAGGCGTCTGACATCAGCTTCACCGATACCCAGGATCCCGATCTCTATGACCGGCGCACCCTCCGCGGCGGGGCCGAAATCGGATTCCGCGTGTCGCCCATCCTGCGCTTCACCACCGGGGCCAGCTACGCGAACGAGAAATTCGACGACAGCGATCAACTTGACCGCGACACCTCGCGCGCCGATGTGGGCATGGACGCGCGCCTGAACCAGCGCACGACCCTGTCCGCGCGCCTCGGCTATTCCCGCGTGGAAAGCCAGCGCCTTTCCGGTGACACCACCGAAGAAGGCGTCGTCGGCGACCTGTCGCTCGTGTTCGACGAGAAGACGGGCCAGACCTCGGCAAGCTTCAGCAGCATCGTGGACGAAAACGGCGAGCGGTACTCCTTCTCGATCGGCAAACAGGTCGCTTGGGACAACGCCGTTCTCGACGGGTCAATCGGGGTGTCCACCAACGCGGACACCGACCTGCGGCTCATCGGCGGAGTGGATTACTCGCTCGAAGGACGGAACAACCGCCTCACCCTCGGCCTGAGGCAAACCGCCAGCACGGACGAGGACGGTCGCAACGTACTGAACACAAACGGGCGGGTTGAGTTCATTCAGCTTCTGACCCCGGTTTCGTCGATGGGCATCGATATCGCCGGCGGGCTGACCCGCTACGAGAATTCCACTCAGGGCAATACCGAACGACTGAACGTCACGGCCCAGTACAACCACAGCCTGACCGAAGACTGGGCCATGAACATGGGCTACCGGTTCCGGCAGACGCAGTCCGACACCGACGACGATGCACAGTCCAATGCCGTGTTCGTCGGACTCTCGCGGAGCTTCGAAACGACCCGTTAAACAGTCTGTACAACATTACGTGCGCTTCTGGCTTTTCTCCATGCAAAGGCAGACGCCATTGTGTATGGTTCGATGGATTTTTGGCTGTTCGGGTGAGTATTTCTATGAGCGTTCAGGATAACTTCAGGCCATCGATTCCCTTCATCGGGACGGTTCCCGTCAATCCGATGGGGTTCGCCCTGTTCGCAGGAACAGTGCTTGCATCGCTCTATGTATTCCAATTCGGCCTGCTGGCCCTGGTGGAAGCCTGGAGCACGCCGGAATACAGTCACGGCCCGCTCATTCCGCTGATCTCGCTCTACCTTTTCCTGCGCGAATTGCGCAAGACGCCGCGCGCCGACCCTGCCGAGCCGGTGCGCCGGATGCCAGGCCTCTTGGTGCTGACGCTCGGACTTGGGCTTGGGATGATCGGCAATCTCGTGCAGATCCCCGACATCGTAGCCTACGCCTTCATCGTCTGGGTCATGGGCCTCGTGCTCGTCTGTTTTGGCTGGGACCGAGGCAAGGCCCACTGGGCGCCGGTTCTGCACCTCGTCTTCATGCTGCCCCTGCCGCAGTTCATGTACTGGCAACTTACAATCTTCCTGCAGGGCGTATCCTCGGAAATAGGGGTCTGGTTCATCGAACTTGCGCAGATTCCTGTGTTCCTCGACGGAAACATCATCGACCTCGGGGTGTACAAGCTGCAGGTCGCAGAAGCCTGCTCCGGGCTGCGCTACCTGTTCCCGATCCTCTCCTTCTCCTACCTGTTCGCGATCCTTTATCGGGGGCCGCTCTGGCACAAGGCGGTCCTGCTGCTGTCCGCCGCGCCAATCACTGTGTTCATGAACTCGTTCCGGATCGGCGTGATCGGGATCCTCGTGAACCATTTCGGAATCGAACATGCCGAAGGCTTCCTGCACTTCTTCGAAGGCTGGGTGATCTTCCTTGCCTGCGTCGGTATCCTCTTCGCGATGGCGATCGCGATGCAGCGGCTGACGCCCAATCCCCTCCCGCTGAGCGAGGCGATCGACCTCGACACCAACGGCCTTGGTCCGATCTTCGCGCGGGTGCTGTCCATCACCCCGTCGGTGATGCTTGGGCTTGGCGCGTTTGTCGGCGGGCTGTTCTCGCTCGCGCTTTATTTCTTCCCGGCACCGCCCACGGTACTGCCGGACCGAACGCCGTTCATGCTGTTCCCGCGCGAGATCGCGAACCAGTATGGCGCCTTCGAATCGCTTGATCCCGCTGTCGCAAAGACGCTTGCGGCCGATGACTATGTCGCGGCCAGCTATTCGGGTGGTGGCAAGTCGCCCGTCAACGTGTTCGTGGCCTATTACGACGACCAGACCAACGGCGCAGGCATCCATTCACCCGAGGTCTGCCTGCCCGTCGGCGGTTGGGAAGTGTTCAGCATCGACCCGGTCGAGGTCAGCTTCCCGAACACGACCTACGGCACCTTCGAACTCAATCGCTCCGTGATCCAGAAGGGCCTGAACAAGCAGATGGTGTACTACTGGTTCGAACAGCGCGGGCGCCGCATGACCAACGATTTCCTCGCCAAGCTGGTGGTCGTCTATGACAGCTGGATGCGCGGGCGCCGCGACGGCGCGCTGATCCGCTTCGTAACCCCGATCCATCCCGACGAAACCGAAGCGGACGCAGATGCCCGCCTGCAGGCCTTCATGGCCGAGGCTCTGAAAGTGATGCCCCGCTACGTTCCAGAGTAACCGGGTGACCGAGATCTCGCAGAACGCACCGATCCAGCCGTCCAGCACGCCCCGCCCCGCGCGCTTCATGTATCGCGGGGTGCCGCTGACTGTCATGGTGCTGATCGTCCTGTGCGTACTGCCGGAACTGGTACTGCTCGCCAACGATCGGGGCTGGTTCGGCCCGGCAGGGGTGCTGCGCCCGCAGGCCTATGCGCTTGGTGCGTTCTGGAAACGTCTGCTGCTGGGCGCGCAGCCCTACTATTCAGCCCAGCCGGTCACGATGTTCGTGACCTACGCCTTCCTTCATGGCGGGCCGGTGCACCTGATCGTCAATATGATCGCGCTGTTCAGCGTCGGAACCGCCATCGTCAACCGGATCGGACAGCGCCGCTTCCTCGTGGTCTATGCGGTCTCAGCGCTTGGTGGAGCCGTGGGATTCGGCCTGTTTTCCGAAAGCCCGGCGCCGATGGTCGGAGCGTCCGGCGCGTTGTTCGGCCTGCTGGGCGTCTGGGTTTGCTGGGATTACCTCGACCGGCGGTATTTCGGTGACCCTCTCTGGGTGACCCTGCGCGCGGTCGGCTTCCTCGTGCTCTACAACCTCGCGTTCTGGGTGCTGCTGTCCGGCAACCTCGCCTGGGAGACGCATCTCGGCGGCTTCGTCGTCGGCTGGCTGCTTGCAGTGCACTGGGGGCGCGGCGTGCTCGACCAGAGCCGTGGCCGCCGTTCGGTCACACGCACCAAGCGGACGCCCTGACCGGCGGGCCGCTCAGCCCCGCCGCGGCAGGATCGCGCTGACCGCGAACAGCGCGGTGGCTACGGCAACGATCGTCGGCCCGGTCGGCGTGTCGGCACGGTAGGACAGCGCAATCCCGCCCAGTGCGGCCGCCGCACCGCAGATCGCCGCCAGCACGGCCATCGATTCCGGCGTGCGCGCCAGCGGGCGTACGGTCGCCGCCGGCACGATCAGCATTGCCGAAATCAGCAGCGCGCCGACCACCTTCAGCGCCACCGCCACCACAAGGGCCAGCGCCAGCGTCAGGATCATGTCCTCGCGCCGCGCGTCGATCCCGCTGGCCCGCGCAAGATCCGCGTTCAGCGTCGCGGTCAGGAGCCCCGACCAGCGCCACGCCAGCAGACCGATGACAAGCGCGGCGCCAGCCCAGATCACGGCCAGGTCGGTTCGCCCAACGGCCAGAATATCGCCCAAAAGCAGACCCATCAGGTCCACCCGCGCGCCCGGCAGAAGCGACACGACCACAAGCCCGACCGCCAGCCCGCCATGCGCGAACACACCCAGCAACGTGTCCACCGGCACGCCGCGCGCCGACAGGCCGGACACCGCAAGCGCCAGCACAAGCACGACCGCCAGCACACCCGCGAAGACCGAGATCGACAGCGCCAGCGCCAGCGCCACGCCCAGCAGTGCGGCATGGGCCGTCGCATCACCGAAATACGCCATGCGTCGCCAGACGATGAAGCAGCCCAGCGGACCGGCGGCCAGCGCGACCCCAAGTCCCGCCAGCGCCGCGCGGGTCAGGAAATCATCCAGCATCCGGCCCCGCCCCGTGCTGCCGGTTGTGCCCATGCCCGTGCGACCGCACCGGCGCGGCCGGACCCGCTCCCGCACCGGCGGGAGCGTCGGGACCGTGCCCGCACGGGCCATCATCGTGGTCGTGGTCGTGGTCGTGTCGGTAAAGCGCAAGTGTGCCCTGCGTGCCGACCCCGAACAGCGCGCGGTATTCCGGTGCGCTCGCCACGATTTCGGGCGTGCCGTGGCAGCAGATATGCCCGTTCAGGCACACCACCCTGTCGGACGCACTCATCACCACGTGCAGGTCGTGGCTGACCATCAGCACGCCGCAGCCCATGCGGGCGCGCAGGTCCTCCACGATCCGGTAGAAGGCGGCGGTGCCGGGCTGATCCAGCCCGCGCGTCGCCTCGTCCAGCACCAGAAGGTCAGGCCGCATCAGCAGTGCGCGGGCCAGCAGCACGCGCTGGAACTGCCCGCCCGACAGCGCGGACATCGGCTGTGCTTCAAGATCTTGCAGCCCGACCTGCGCCAGCGCTTCGGCCCGCGCGGCGCGCCCGTGGCGTTGCGGCAGCGCCAGGAACCGGCCGACCGGCATCGGCATCGTGGCGTCGATATGCAGGCTTTGCGGAACATATCCGATCCGCAGGCCCGGCGCGCGCCGCACCGTTCCGGCATCGGGTGCCAGCGCGCCGATAAGGATCTGGATCAGCGTCGACTTGCCCGATCCGTTCGGGCCGACCACAGTCACGATCTCGCCCCGGTCGACGCGGAAATCCACCCGGTCCAGCACGGGCCGCCCGGAGCGCGCAAGGCTCAGGGTGCGCGCCTCGATCAGGGCTGTCGTATCGGGATGCGCGGGCATGGCGGGCTCCGGCGGGGCGGGGAACGGGATCAGCGCGACTTGTCCCGCAGCGCGCGGCCAGAGTCCACCGCTTTCATTCCCTCAGGTCGGCCCGGCATTGCCCATGTCGAAGATCTTGCCTGGGTTCATGATGTTGTGCGGATCGATCCCGCGCTTGATGGCGCGCATCATCCCGATCGCCTCGGGTCCCAGTTCGCGCGGCAGGTACTTAGCCTTGCCTTGCCCGATCCCATGTTCGCCCGTGCAGGTACCGTCATGGGCGATCGCCAGATCGTTGAGCCAGCCGACGAACGCCTCGGCGCGGGCGACCTCGGCCGCATCCCCGGTGTCTACCTGAAGAAGCACGTGGAAATTGCCATCGCCCACATGGCCCAGCACCGGCGCGGCCAGCCCCTCCGCCGCCGCGCGCGCCTGCACCGCGCCGACACAGGTCGCCAGATGCGACACCGGCACGCAGACATCCGTGGACATCGACTTCAGGCCCGGCCGCAGCCCGTGGCACGCCCAGTAGGCATCGTGCCGCGCTTGCCACAGCTTCGTGCGCGCCTCGGCATCGGCGGTCCAGTCGAACCCGGCGGCGCCGAACTCGGCCGCGATTTCGCCCACCGTCTGCGCCTGTTCCGCAACCCCGGCGGGGGAGCCATGGAACTCCAGCAGCAGCAGCGGCGTCAGCGGCAGATCCAGCCCGGAATATGCGTTCACCGCCTTCACCGTCAGCGTGTCCAGCATTTCCATTCGTGCCACGGGCACGCCGTATTGCAGCACCGCGATCACCGCGTTGCAGGCGGCCTCCACGTCCGGAAAAGAACAGGTCGCGGCGGAAATCGCCTCGGGGATGCCGTGCAGGCGCAGCGTCAGTTCCGTGATCAGGCCCAGCGTGCCTTCCGAGCCGACCATCAGCCGCGTCAGATCGTACCCAGCTGACGACTTGCGCGCGCGGTGCGCGGTCGTGACCACCTCGCCCGACGGCAGCACCGCTTTCAGCCCCAGCACCGCGTCCCGCATCGTGCCATAACGCACCGCGTTGGTGCCAGAAGCGCGCGTCGCCGCCATCCCGCCAAGGCTGGCATCGGCACCCGGATCGACCGGGAAGAACAGGCCGGTGTCGCGCAGGTGCACGTTCAACGCCTTGCGCGCTACCCCGGGCTGCACGGTGCAGTCCATGTCATCGGCATGGACGGCCAGAACCTTGTCCATCCGCGTGAAATCCACCGACACTCCCCCTGCGGGCGCGTTCACGTGCCCCTCCAGCGAGGTACCCGCGCCGAAACCGATCACCGGCACCCGCTCTGCCGCGCAGATCCGGACCAGCGCCTGCACCTCCTCGGTGGTCACTGGCCAGACCACTGCATCGGGGGCCTGTGTCGGCATCCATGTCGCCGTGTGCCCGTGCTGGTCGCGGATCGCGGCGCCGGTCTGGCACCGGTCGCCGAACCGAGCGTCCAGCGCCGCCACCGCGCGCGCCACGGCAGCGTCATCACGCGGCGGCAGGGCCATGTCATACGCCACCGCTCAGTGCCCCTCGATATCGCCATGGATGGCGAACTGTTCCATTCCGGCGGCCTGCGGTTCGATGAACCGGTAGGCTTCGGCAACGCCCGCCGGGGTCAGCTCCCGCGCGACGGTCAACAGCGTGTTCGGGTCGTGCTCGTCGCAGAGCGACGCCATCTGCGCCAGTTCCTCCTGCGCGACGGGCAGGGCCGCCTCAAGCGACGGCGCGCCGTAGATCGTCACGAAATGCTGCGCCAGCCCCCGTGCCAGCGCGTCGACCTCGGCCTGTTCGACCTGCGTGACGGCAACGAATGTGACCCGCCCAAAGGTCTCCACCCCCAGCCAGCCGTTGGCGAAGGCCTGCCGCGCCTTCCCGGTCAGGTCCGCTTCGGACCAGTCGGAAAACTCGAAGCCCCCCGAAATGCACCACTCGCCTGTGCGCGCCGGGCTGTGGAACACGTTCATGTCGCTTTCGTCGAAATGGATCGCGCGGGCCAGTTTCATGGTGTGTCCTCCAGCAGGTCGGTCAGCGGCACGAGCGCGGTGCCACCCTCGTGTTTCAGCAGCATCCCGAAGCGGTCGTCAACGCCGATGAACACGCCCTCGCGCCCGGCGATGCCGCCACCAACCCCATGCACCAGCCCAGACCATTCCCCGTGCAGCGCGCGCAGACCGTCCTCGGACCAGGTATTGATCCATAGAAGCACATGGCGCACCCAGGACTCCAGCAGCAGAACCGGGTCCATCTCGGCGCAGCCCTCGTCGAAAAGGGTGGTGCGGTCCGGCGCCGTGCCCGGCGCATCGCTGAAACCCATCAGCGCAAGCTCCAGCCCAACCACCAGCCAGCCGGGTTCCGCCTCGGGCGGGACGGGGTCGGCGGCCATGCGCAGGCGGCCCGCGACCGCGCCGTTCACCCGCAGCGCGCCGCCCCATTCAAGGTGCACCGCGACCTCGGGCGGGGCATGGCTGCCGAAGGCGTTCTGGAATGCGACACCGCACAGCGGCAGTACCACCGCCGCGTCCGCCAGCGCCACGTCGGGCGCAAAGACGATGGCCGCGCGAAGGGTATCGAGCTGAACGTCGTGCAACACCAACCCGGCATCTGTGCCCGCGCGGGCCTGCGCGCAGGCGGCGGCGAACGGGTCGCCCGACGCCTGCGCGCGGAACAGCGGCGGGAAGGACGGCGAAGGACCGGTCTGCGCCGCCACGCTCATGCCTGGCCGGCCTCGACCATCCGCCGCGCCAGCGCGCGGAAGCTCTGCGCTTGGGTGCTGCCGGGCTTGCTGACGACGATCGGCGCGCCCCCGTCGGACGCGATCCGCGTGTCAAGGTCCAGCGGCAGTTCCGCCAGCAGCGGCACGCCCAGCCGCGCCGCTTCCGCGGCGACACCGCCATGCCCGAAGATATGCTCCTCGTGGCCGCAAGCCGAACAGACATGGGTAGACATGTTCTCGATCAGCCCCAGGATCGGCGTCTTCATCTGCTTGAACATGTCGATGCCCTTGCGCGCGTCGATCAGCGCCACGTCCTGCGGCGTGGACACGACGATCGCGCCGTCCACCTGCGCCTTCTGGCACAGCGTCATCTGCACGTCGCCGGTGCCCGGCGGCAGGTCCACCAGCAGCACGTCGAGCGCGCCCCACTGCACCTGCGTCAGCATCTGCTGCAACGCACCCATCAGCATCGGCCCGCGCCAGACCACCGCCTGATCCTCGTTCGTCATCAGGCCGATGGACATCATGGTTACGCCGTGGTTGCGCATCGGCAGGATCGTCTTGCCGTCAGGGCTGGCCGGCCGACCCGACACGCCCAGCATCCGCGGCTGGCTGGGGCCGTAGACATCGGCGTCCAGCAGACCCACGCGGCGCCCCTCGGCGGCCAGCGCGCAGGCAAGGTTCGCCGAGACCGTGGATTTGCCCACACCGCCCTTGCCGCTGGCGATGGCGACGATCCGGTCGATGCCGGGCACCTTCTGCGGACCCGAGGGTTCCGCCCGGCGCTGCGGCTTCAGGTCCGGCGGCGCGGCGGGGGCGCTGTGCGCGGTCAGCACGACCGACACGCCCTGCACGCCCGCCAGCGCGGCCAGCTTCGCCTCCGCCTCGGCCTTGACCGCCTCGTAGGCGGCGGCCTGCGACGGCGCGATCTCCAGCACGAAGCGGACCTTGCCGTCCGTCACGTTCAGCGCCCGCATGACGCCGGACGCGACGATGTCACCGTCGGCTCCCGGATCGGCGATGCCCTTGAGCACCGCCAGCACGTCCTCCCGCGTGGCCGCCATTCAGCCGCGCCCCTTGATCGTGCCGGTCACGACATGCTCAAGACCCAGCTCGGGGATGCTCAGCACCACCTTCGCCTCGAACGGGCCGGCCGCGTCGGCGTCGCGCACCGCCTCCTCGATGGCCTGCTGCGAGGTCACGCCGACCTGTTTCAGGAACTTGCGCATGCTCATGTTGAAATCGTCGTCGCTCATCGTGTCGCTCTCCGTTTCCTCAACTCCGTTGACCGGCGCCCGGCGCCGCGCCTAGTCTTGCCTGCACATGTCCGAGGGAGGAAGGACCGTGCAAATCCGTCGTATCCTGCTTGTCTGTGCCCTGCTGCTGCCCGCGTTCCCGGCCGCCGCACAGGACAACCCCGTGACACTGGCCGTGCCGAGCGCGATCGCGGACAGCGGGCTGTGGCAGTTCATCCTGCCGCGCTTCACCCTGAAGACCCGCGTGCGCGTGACGCTGGCCCCGGATGGCGCGCTGGTGCTGGCCGAGGACGCGCCAGGGGTGCCGGCGCTTGCCGCAGGGGACACCGTTCTGCGGCTCGGACCGGCGGACAGCGAGGCCGCGCAGCGCTTCGCGGACTGGCTCACCTCCGAAGTCGGGCGCAACACCATCGACAGCTACACCGAAGCTGCCGGCGAGCCCGCATTCGCCGCGCCCGACGCCGCGGCAGAGGTCCGCCGCACCATTGCCTACGAGGGCGACGCTGCGGCCGGGTCCGACCTGTCGCTGGTGCATTGCGGCCGATGCCACGTGATCGACGATCGCAACCGCATGAACGGGCTCGGCTCCACGCCGTCCTTCGGCGTGCTGCGCGCGATGCCCGACTGGGCGCGCCGCTTCGAAGGGTTCTTCGCGCTCAATCCGCACGGCGCCTTCACCCAGATCGAAGGCATCACTCCGCCCTTCCCGATCGACCGCCCTTCGCCGATCGCGCCCGTGGCGATGACGCTGGACGATCTCGATGCGATTCTCGCCTTCGTGCAGCGGATGCCGCCGGCCGATCTCGGGGCACCGATCCGGCATCAGTGATCCTTGCGGCCGGACGGGCCGAACGGCCCCGCGTCGCCCCGGTCCGCCAGGTAGTCGTCGGTGGTGCGCGGACGGCGCGGCCCGCCCATGGCGAACGGGTTGTCGCTGCGCCCGAACTGCGCCTTCACCCGGCAGTCGTCACACATCTGGATCATCCGCGCCGCGTCGCCGCTGCCGAACATGCTGTGCTTGCCGGCCAGCTTCTCGGTGATCTTCTCAACCGTGGACTTCACCCCGAACAGCGCGCCGCATTCCACGCAGGCGAACGGCTCTTCCTCGTTCAGCACCTGCTGCCCCAGCGCCGCGTCCGAAAGGTCAAGCCGCGGCTCCAGTGCGATGGCGTCCTCGGGGCAGATCGTCCGGCAGATGCCGCATTGCAGGCAGGCATCCTCCTGGAAGCGCAACTCGGGCCGGTCCGGGTTGTCGATCAGCGCGCCGGACGGGCACAGCGACACGCAGGACAGGCACAGCGTGCAGGCCTCCGTGTTCACCAGTACGGCGCCATAGGGCGCGCCCTCGGGCAGCGGCAGCGGCGCCGCCGCACCTGGGTTCAGCGCCTGGCCCGCCAGCCGCGCGACCTGCCGCCGCCCACCCATCGGCAGCACCGGGTCCGCCACCGACGCGGGCACCGCAGCACCATACAGAAGCCCCGGCAGCGCGTCCGGATCGGTCACGTCCAGCAGCCGCAGGCGGCCCGGCCCGGCGATCGCCTCGGCCAGTGCCAACTCGCGGTCCAGCGCGTCGCGCTCGGTCCGCGGGGCCAGCAACAGGTCCACCGCCGCGAAGCCACTGGCCAGCGCCGCCAGCATCTCGGCATGGCCGAAGCCGGAAATCACGTCCAGTTCCAGCGGGATGACGTCGGCGGGCAGGCCGCGCCCGAACCGCGCGCACAGGCGGATCATTTCAGCCCCGTGCGCAGTGTCATGCACCAGCAGCCGCGGCGCAGTGCCACCCGCCTCGCGGAAGACGCGGGCCAATACCTCCAGCCGCCGCAGCAGATGCGACACCGGCGGCGCGTCATAGGAAATCGCCCCGGACGGGCACAACGCCGAACACGCGCCACACCCCGCGCAGACCATAGGGTCGATGCTGACGTGATCACCCGCAGGTACGATCGCGCCGGTCGGACAGATGTCGAGGCACCGGGTGCAGCCGACCTGCCCGGCACGCGAATGGGCGCAAAGCTGCTCTTCAAGCCGGACGTAAAGCGGCTTTTCGAAGGTGCCGACAAGCTGCACGGCTTCCACCATGAGCCGCGCCACGGCCAGCGGATCGCCCGGATCGGCCCGCAGATAGCCCTCTCGCTTCTGCGGCGCGGGCACGAAAGGCACGCCGCCGGTCAGGTCGATCAGCACGTCGCACTCCGACACGCCGACATCGCGCGGCGCACCGAACCCGAAGCCCCCGCGCCCGCCCGGCGCCATCTGGCGCAGGGCGTCGATGGTCACGCGGAAGCCGCCCAGCGCGCCTTCGACCCGCTTCAACCGCCCGGTGATCACGTCGATGCCTCTGTCCAGCGGCGGCTCCGCACCATCGGTCAGCAGCACCGTGACCGACAGCGCGCCCGCCAACCGTTCCGCGGCATCCAGCGCGACTTCGCCCGGCCCGACGATCAGGCACAGCCCTTCCGACACCACGTCGAGCGACTTGCCGTCCGGCGCGGCCAGCAGCGCCTCGGCGGCCAGCGCGGCCATCTTCGGACCGGCCGCCGCGTTTTCGTCGGACCAGCCCGCGCGGTCACGCAGATCGACAAAGCCCGGCACCTCTGCCCCCAGTTCGGCGGCCAGATCCTCGAATCGGGCGCGCTCCTGTCCGCAGGCGATGATCGCGTCCCCGGCGGTGATCACATCCGCCGCGACCGACAGTTCGGTCGTGCACAGGGCCGAATGGACGCGCGAACAGCGCATCCCCGACGCCGCCGCGACGGTGTCAGCGGCGATGGTCTGGCTGCCCTCGCAGGAACACAGCACAAGGCGCTTGGTCATGAAAATCCCCCCGTCGCAGCGCCCCAAGGGCGTGCAAGTGCGTCACCTAAGCCACAATCGCACCGAAGGGTAAACCCTGCTCCGGCCCCTTGCACGGTGGCGGTTGCGCCTGCCGCGAAAGGCCCCGGCGCGATCCCGGACCGTCCTGACCGCGTCATCTTGGCGGAAACTGGTCAGAAATGCTTGCCAGAGCGATAGGTCTTGTGAACAATATCGGTCAAGCGGAAATACGGCATACCATCGTCGACTCGCATCCTGGGGGGAAATCCACGCAATGACCGGCGCGATCCATCGCTCCATTCCCGTCGGGCTGATCGTCCGGCGCACGCCCGGCGTGACCCGCTGGGCGGCATGGGCTTGGCGCGCGGTCGGGGTGGTGCCGGGGGCCGGTCCCGCGGATTGGGCCGAATTGCGCCGCGAAGGCGACGCGGTGGAATACCACGCCGCGACCCGCCCCCTGACGATCTGGGCCGCCGAAACCGAAGCTTACCGCGTGACGCTCGCCGACCATCCGCCCAGCGTCTGGGCCGTGCTGCGTCAGACCGACCGCACCGACGGCATCCCCTTCGACGTGCATGTCATCACCGCATCCCCGTTCGAGGCGCAGGACTACGCCGACAGCGGCGAAGAACTGGTGGAAAAGATCGCGATGCCGCCGGGGCTGGTCGCCTGGGTGCGGGAATTCACCGACGCGCATCACCAGGAAGATCCGTTCGTGAAGCGGCGGCGCAACAAGCAGCGTACAGACGGGGCCGAGGATGGTCGCGGCGACCCGCGCATCCGACAGGCCGCCGACGTGTACCGGTCGCCGGGCAGTGCCCGGAAGGTGCGTACGCCATGACCCGCACCGACGCATCCGACTTCTGGTCCCGTCGCAAGGCCCGTGTCGCCGAGGCGGAGCGCGCCGAGCAGGCCGCGCAAGTGGAACTGACCGAAGCCGAACAGCAGGCCCGGCTCGAAGCGATGCCCGATGACGAAGTGCTGGCGGAACTCAAGCTGCCGGACCCGGACACGCTTGGTAAGGGCGACGACTTTTCCGTGTTCATGGCACGGCAGGTGCCGGAACGGCTGCGGAGGCGTGCGCTGCGGCGGCTTTGGGGGTCGAACCCCGTGCTTGCCTGCGTGGACGGGCTGAACGACTACGACGACGATTATACAATCGCCGCAGTCACCGGCTCCGCTATGAAGACCGCCTACAAGGTCGGACGCGGGATCGTCCGCGAGGCGCTGGAAGCGGACACCCCCGCCGAGACAGCGCCGCCAACGCAAGGCGCGCCCGAAACCGCGATGGCCGCTGCAACACCCGACGGAGCACACGGTGCATCGCCCCGGCCCGAGCCAGAGGGCGTTTCGAACGACACACCGGACACCGCGCAGGACTCTCGCGGGACTCCGACAAGACTCCAACAGGACCCCGGAACGGCCGAAGCCGCCGCCCCGGCCCCGCGCCGCCGGATGCGTTTCGTCTTCGATGCCGTGCCCGGCGACAGACCCCAGGACACTACCACATGACCGCAGACCCGATAGCCGCCATTACCGAGGAAGACCGCCTGCGCGCGGATCTTTATGGCTTCCTGTCGGCACTGCTGGCCGGCCCGCCGGACCAGGCGCTGCTGGACCAGACGGCCGCGCTGCAAGGCGACACAGGCGAGATGGGGCAGGCTATCGCCGGGCTGGCGAACGTCGCGCGGGTCACTTCTCCCAAGGCGGCTGAACGCGAATTCACCAAGCTTTTCATTGGTCTCGGCCGCGGGGAACTGCTGCCCTACGCCAGCTATTATCTGACTGGCTTCCTGAACGAAAAGCCCCTGGCGACGCTGCGCCGGGACATGGCCGCGCAGGGCATCACCCGCGCACCAAACGTCTACGAACCCGAGGACAACATCGCCTCGCTGATGGAGATGATGGGCGGAATGATCGCGGGAAGCTTCGGCGCCCCTGCGACACTGGAGACACAGCGCACCTTCTGGAACCGGCATGTCGGCCCATGGGCCGGACACTTCTTTTCCGATCTGGAAAGTGCAAGTAATTCAGTCCTCTATGGCTCCGTCGGTGCGATAGGACGACTGTTCATGGACATTGAACGCGAAGCGTTCAGGCTGGGCCAGGGAAACTGACGGCCAATGGATTTTAACTGACCGATGTGTCATCGTATACCTATCGCTGCCCGCGCGCAGCACCGTGAAGGGAGGACATCATGAGCGAAAAGAACCCCGAGGGCGCAAGCCGTCGCGATTTTCTGAAACTGGCATCCGTTTCGGCCCCGGCCGCTGTCGCCGCAGCCAGCCTTGGCGCGACGCAGGCCGACGCGGCCCCTGCCGGGCCCACCGGCGAGGTCCTGTTGCAGGACACCGCGCACACCCGCGCCTATCTCGACAGCGCCCGGTTCTGACCGGACGCCCCTGTCTCGCGCGGCGAGGGCCGATGCCCGACGCCGCCGTTTGATTTCAACAACCCAGCGCGCAGGGCCCCGCCCCGCCAGCCAGGGAGACAAGACATGCTGAAGAAAAAGACGAACGCGGCGCCGCGCTCCGCACAAAGAACAGGCCTGCTGTCGGATATGGCACGTACGTCCTTCGATCGCCGCGCATTCCTGCGCGGATCCGGGCTTGCCATCGGCGGCCTCGCCGCGATCGGGGCGACGGGCGGCACCGTCACCCGCGCCAACGCCCAGGCAGCAGCCGCCAGCGCCGTTCAAACGGTCAAATCGGTCTGCACCCACTGCTCGGTCGGCTGCACCGTGGTCGCCGAGGTCAGCGACGGTGTGTGGATCGGCCAGGAACCCGGCTGGGACAGCCCGTTCAACCTCGGCGCCCACTGCGCCAAGGGTGCCGCCGTCCGCGAGCACGCGCATGGCGAACGCCGTCTCAAGTACCCGATGAAAAAGGAAAACGGGGAATGGGTCCGCATCAGCTGGGACCAGGCGATCAACGAGATTGGCGACAAGATGATGCAGATCCGCGACGAAAGCGGCCCTGACAGCGTCTACTGGCTCGGCTCCGCCAAGCACAACAACGAGCAGGCCTACCTGTTCCGCAAGTTCGCCGCCTACTGGGGCACCAACAACGTCGACCACCAGGCGCGGATCTGCCACTCCACCACCGTTGCGGGCGTTGCGAACACATGGGGCTACGGCGCCATGACCAACAGCTACAACGACATCCACAACAGCCGGGCGATCTTCATCATCGGCGGCAACCCCGCCGAAGCGCATCCGGTCTCGCTCCTGCACGTTCTGCGCGCGAAGGAACAGAACAACGCGCCGGTCATCGTGTGCGATCCGCGCTTCACGCGCACCGCGGCCCACGCCGACGAATACGTCCGCTTCCGGCCCGGCAGCGACGTGGCGCTGGTCTGGGGCATCCTGTGGCACATCTTCGAGAACGGCTGGGAAGACAAGGAGTTCATCCGCACCCGCGTGTGGGGCATGGACCAGATCAAGGAAGAAGTTGCCCGCTGGACCCCCGAAGAGGTGGAGCGCGTCACCGGCGCACCCGGCAGCCAGCTTGAGCGCGTCGCGCGCACGCTGGCCAACAACCGTCCCGGCACCGTGATCTGGTGCATGGGCGGCACCCAGCACACCAACGGCAACAACAACACCCGCGCCTACTGCGTGCTCCAGCTTGCGCTGGGCAACATGGGCGTCGCGGGCGGCGGCACCAACATTTTCCGCGGCCACGACAACGTGCAGGGCGCGACCGACCTCGGCGTTCTGGCGGATACGCTGCCGGGCTACTACGGCCTCGCGCCGGGGTCCTGGGCCCACTGGGCGCGCGTCTGGGAAGAGGACCTCGACTGGCTGAAAGCCCGGTTCGATGTCATGCCCGGCGCGGAATCCGATGGCACCGACCGGCAGATGATGAACTTCACCGGCATCCCGGTGTCGCGCTGGATCGACGGCGTGCTGGAAGACAAGGAAAACCTCGACCAGCCGAACCCGACCCGTGCGATGGTTCTGTGGGGCCATGCGCCCAACAGCCAGACGCGGCAGAAGGAAATGAAGACGGCGATGGAGAAGCTCGACCTGATGGTCGTGGTCGATCCGTTCCCGACTGTTTCGGCCGTGATGCAGGACCGTACCGACGGCGTCTACCTGCTGCCGGCGACCACACAGTTCGAAACCCGCGGCTCTGTCACGGCATCCAACCGGTCGATCCAGTGGCGCGACAAGGTCATGGATCCGCTGTTCGAATCGCGCACGGATCACAAGATCCTGCACATGTTCGCCGAGAAGTTCGGGTTCGCGGACCGCATGTTCCGCAACATCGCCATGGATGGCGACGAACCGATGATCGAGGACGTGACCCGCGAATTCAACCGCGGCATGTGGACCATTGGATATACCGGCCAGTCGCCGGAGCGTCTGAAACTGCACATGGCCAACCAGCACACCTTCGACCGCACCACGCTGCGTGCGGTTGGCGGCCCGGCCGACGGCGATTTCTATGGCATGCCGTGGCCGTGCTGGGGCACGCCCGAGATGAACCATCCCGGCACCGCCAACCTCTATGACATGTCGTTGCCGGTGGCAGAGGGCGGCCTGACCTTCCGCGCCCGTTTCGGCGTGGAACGCGACGGCGACAACCTGCTGGCCGACGGCGTGTACTCCGTCGGGTCGGAAATCCAGGACGGTTACCCGGAATTCACGATGCAGATGCTGATGGATCTGGGCTGGGACGGCGATCTGACCGCGGAGGAACGCGCCAGCATCGAAGCAGTGGCCGGCGGTGCCGACAAGGTCGGCGGCGTGAACTGGAAGACCGACCTGTCGGGTGGCATCCAGCGCGTGGCGATCGCGCATGGCTGTGCGCCCTTCGGCAACGCCAAGGCGCGCGCCGTGGTCTGGACATTCCCCGATCCGGTTCCGCTGCACCGCGAGCCGCTTTACAGCAACCGACGCGACCTCGTGGCCGACTACCCGACCTACGAGGACAAGAAGTTCTGGCGCGTGCCCACGATGTACGCGTCGATCCAGACCAACGATTTCAGCGAGGAATACCCGATCATCCTCACCTCCGGCCGCCTGGTCGAATATGAGGGGGGCGGAGACGAAACGCGCTCGAACCCGTGGCTGGCCGAACTTCAGCAGGACATGTTCGTCGAGATCAACACCCGCGACGCCAACAATCTGGGCATTCGCGACGGATCGCAGGTCTGGGTCGAAGGCCCGGAAGGCGGCAAGGTGAAGGTCATGGCGATGGTCACCAACCGCGTCGGCGCAGGGGTGGCGTTCATGCCCTTCCACTTCGGCGGGCACATGGAAGGCGTGGACCTGCGGGACAAGTACCCGGATGGTGCCGACCCGTATGTCCTCGGCGAATCGACCAACACCGCACAAACCTATGGCTATGACAGCGTGACCCAGATGCAGGAGACCAAGGCCACTCTCTGCAAGATCTGGGCGGCGTAAGGGAGGAAACATCTATGGCACGAGCGAAGTTTCTCTGCGACGCCGAACGCTGCATCGAATGCAACGCCTGCGTCACCGCGTGCAAGAACGAGCACGAGGTGCCTTGGGGCATCAACCGCCGCCGCGTCGTCACCATCGGTGACGGCGATCCGGGCGAGCGATCCATCTCGGTCGCGTGCATGCACTGCTCTGACGCGCCCTGCATGGCGGTGTGCCCGGTAGACTGCTTCTACCAGACCGCGGACGGTGTGGTACTGCACTCCAAGGACCTGTGCATCGGCTGCGGCTACTGCTTCTACGCTTGCCCGTTTGGCGCGCCGCAATATCCGCAGGCCGGCAATTTCGGATCGCGCGGCAAGATGGACAAATGCACCTTCTGCGCCGGCGGCCCGGAAGAGACCCATTCCAACGCCGAGTTCTCCAAGTACGGACGCAACCGGATCGCGGAGGGCAAGCTGCCGATCTGCGCCGAGATGTGCTCCACCAAGGCGCTGCTGGCCGGTGACGGCGACGTGGTGTCCGGCATCTACCGTGAGCGTGTCGTCGCGCGCGGGTTCGGTTCCGGCGCATGGGGCTGGGGCACGGCATACGATCAAAAAGGCGGCTGAGATCGCCTGAACGGACCAGATCGGGCGGCTCTTCGCGGGGCCGCCCTTTTCGTTCCACCCCAACAGGGACCCAAACCATGCTGATTCGACCCATTCTCGGATTGATCCTGACGGCTTTCATGGCACTGCAGGCCGTGGCCCAGGATACGGCTGCCCCATCGGAAACGGCCGTCGAAGACCCGCGCGCCGCAACCGGCGGTGCCACCACGCTCGAAGACATCCTGCGTCGCCAGGAAGGGCTGAAAGTGGACAACAGCTTCCGCATGACCGCTCCCACCGGCGCGCCACCCAGCACCGCAGCGCCGCAGCTTTCGCCGCTGGGCGGCCTGTCCGACAGCGACGTTTGGCGCGATTTGCGCTTCAACCAGGCTGACGTGACCACCCAGGCACGCGGGCACGCGGCCGGAGTGCTGGTTCAGGATGCCGGCATGGGCTGGCTGATGTTCCGCGAAGGGCCGCTGGCGACCTATGGCGCATGGCTTCTGGGCGGCACGCTGGCCCTGCTCGCGGTGTTCTTCCTGCTGCGCGGGCGTATCCGCATCGACGGACGCAAGACCGGCCGCACCATCGTCCGCTTCACCAGCGTCGAACGCTTCGGGCACTGGCTGTTCGCGGGTTCGTTCATCGTGCTCGGGCTGACCGGCCTGATCTCGCTTTTCGGGCGTGCCGTGATGATCCCGCTGTTCGGCAAGGAAAGTTTCGCCACGCTCGCGCTGGCCAGCAAGTGGGTTCACAACAACGTCGCGTGGTCCTTCATGCTCGGGCTGGTGATGATCATCGTGATGTGGACGCTGCACAACATCCCGAACCGCCACGACCTGAAATGGCTCGCGGTCGCAGGCGGGCTCTTTTCCAAGGGCGTGCATCCGCCGGCCAGAAAGTTCAACGCCGGCCAGAAGATGATCTTCTGGGGCTGCGTGGTGCTGGGGCTGTCGATCTCGGCCTCGGGCCTGTCGCTGCTCTTCCCGTTCGAACTGCCGATGTTCGCCAAGACCTTCGCGCTGCTCAACGACACCGGACTGCCCCAATGGGTCGGCCTTGGCGTGCTTCCGACCGACCTTGCACCGCACCAGGAAATGCAGCTTTCACAGGCTTGGCACGCGATCGTGGCTTTCGTCTTCATGGCGATGATCCTGGCGCATATCTATCTTGGCTCCATCGGGATGGAGGGCGCCTTCGACGCCATGGGCAGCGGCGAGGTCGAGGAACAGTGGGCCCGCGAACACCACGGCCTGTGGGTCAAGGAAATGGAAGAGCGCGCGCGTTCCGCCCCCGGCAAGGCAAGCGCGACCCCGGCCGAATGACCCGCGCCGGTCTGGCCGCGCTTGCCCTGCTGAGCGCGGCCACCGCCCAGGCGGGCGATTTCTTCACCTTGAAGGGGCACGGCGGCCCTGTCATGGCCATCGCCGTGGCCGCGGACACCGGCCGGATCGCCACGGCCAGCTTCGACAATGCCGTGGGCGTATGGTCCGACGGCGGTGTGCCGATGTGGCTGGACGGGCACCGCGCCGCGGTGAACGCGCTGACCTTCGCCGGACCGGACCGCGTGGTGTCGGCGGGGGATGATTTCGGCGTCCGGCTCTGGGATCTCGCCGCCGGCACCAGCCGAGAGTTGACACGCCATGCGGGCAAGGTCGCGGCGCTCGCGTTGTCGCCTGACGGGCGCTTTGTGGCCTCGGCCAGTTGGGACGGCAGCATCGGGCTGACCGACCTGGCCACCGGCGAAAGCCGCCGCCTGAAGGGGCACGAGGCCGGAGTCAACGCGGTCGTGTTCACGCCGGACGGGGACCTTTATTCCGCCTCCGCCGACGGCACGCTCCGCCTTTGGGATGTCGAGGCCGGGGCCGAGCGGCGGCTGGTTCTGCGCCACGGCTTCGGGATCAACCGCCTGGTGCTGAACGCGGCGGACGGCTGGCTCGCCTATGGCGCGGTGGATGGCGTGACTCGCGTGCTCGACCTTGCCGCCGACGCGCCGCTGGCCGATTTCACGCTGGACCGGCGACCGATCCTCGCCATGGCGTACAGCCAGCGGGCCGACCGGCTCGCCATCGGGGATGGCGAGGGATACATCATGGTGATCGACACCGACGTCTGGCGCATCGCCCGCGATTTCCGCGCCACCGAACGCGGGCCCATCTGGGCGCTCGCGTTCTCACCCGATGGCGGTAATATTCACGCGGCGGGGCTGGACCCGGTGGTCTATTCCTGGCCGCTCGACACGCTGGACGCGCATGGCCAGATGGCGGCGGAAACACCAGCCTACCTGCGCGACCCGGCCGACATGAGCAACGGCGAGCGACAGTTCGCGCGAAAATGCTCCATTTGCCACACGCTCACCCCCGGCTCCGCCCGCCGTGCCGGGCCGACGCTGCACGGGCTGTTCGGGCGACCCGCGGGCACCGTGACCGACTACAGCTATTCGGCGACCCTGCGCGGGTCCGACATCGTGTGGTCGGAAACCACGATCAATGCCCTGTTCGACGAAGGGCCGGACCATTATATTCCCGGCAGCAAGATGCCGATGCAGCGGATCACGGAGCAGACTGACCGGACCGACCTGATCGACTACCTGCGCCGGGCCACAGCCCCAACCGGAGACTGACATGAAAACGATGCTTCTGGCCTTTGTCGCGGCAGGACTGATCGCGGTACTGGCCGATTACGGGCTTACCGAATTCGCCGGCTTCTCGGCCCAGGAACAGACCACCGGCAGCAACGTCCGCCTCGACTGAGGGGCGCGACAGCGCCGCCGGGCACACATGGCGGCCATGCGCGGGGCAACGGTGGCGGCACAGGGCGCCGTGTGGTAGCTGCGGTCAACCGAGGGGGAGTCGCCCCCGCGCGTCAACGCCCGAAAGGCCCCGCCATGCAGCCGCTCACGCCCTATGCCCAATCCGTCGTCGCCGACATCGCCAACCGCTACGGCGTCAGCCAGGACGCGGTGATCACGCTGCTCGTCGCGGTCAACAACGGCGGCGGCACGCAGGCCCAGTTCTCGCATCCCGAACTTGGCGGGATGGGCCAATGGTCGTCCGGCGGGATGACGATGGTAGGCGACATGTTCAACAACGGGCTGAAATTCACCGTCTCCGGGATCTGCGGCGAGCTTTCGTCGCAACTGGCGCAGAACCAGATGTTCCCGCCCGCGCCGAAACCTGCCTATGCTTCGTCCCAAGGGCAGTCGCAAAGCCAGTCCTCGGGCGGCTTCGGCAGCGGCACCAGCTTCAGCGTGCAAGTCGGGTATGGCGGTGGGTCGTCCTGGCCTGCGGAGCTTGGCCAGCCGTCCTCGACCGGGTCGCAGAACAACCTGCGCTACGCGGTGTTCCCGCAGGCGCGGCGACTGGCGATCGACCTGAATGGCCAGATCACCGTCTATGACATCGGCGATCACCAGATCGGCGGTTTTTCGCAGCAGCAGGGTGGCGACCAGTCGATCACCTTCACCAGCCAGTACGGCACGGTGCGCGTGGCAGACCTGCCGGTGGTGTCGCCAGGCGGGCCGTCGCAGGCCCCAGCGCCCTCCTTCGATGCACCGCAGTCAGAGCCGCAGACCGCCCCCCAGCCGGTGCAGGCCAACGCACCATCCATGAGCAGCGACGAAGTCTTCTCCCTGATCGAGAAACTCGCCGACCTTCATGCCAAGGGCATTCTCAGCGACAGTGACTACGAGACCAAGAAGGCCGAGCTTCTGTCCCGCCTCTAGGCCATTGGCGCGGTCGGCAAACCGCGCGCCCCGCCCGGCCTTCAGGGCCCCGGCGTCAGCGCCGCGCGCAGCAGCGCCACGGGATGGGCCCGCAGGCTCAGCCGCATGGCGGTGTAATCCTCCACGACCTCCTCTCCAAGCGTCATGCGCGGCAGGTACGCGGCGGGTTCCGACCCGCCCTCGCCGTCCAGTTCCCCGGCGAACAGCGGCAACGGCTTCTCGGCGGTGATCGCCCGCGCCTGCCACAGCGCCTCGCGGCGCGACAGGCCAAGCGATGCGAAGGCGTCCGCTTCGGCCAGCGCGACGATCTGCCGGGGCGGTACACCGGCCTTGCGCCAGACGTCCTGCACGCCGCGATAGCCGTTGCCGCGCGCCGCCTCGATCCAGTCGGCCGTATCCTCGCGCAGGCCCTTGAGTTGCCGGAAGCCAAGCCGCAGGGCCAGTCCGCCATCGTCCGAGGGTTCCATCGTGTTGTCCCAGGTGCTGGCGTTGATGCAGACCGGCAGCACGGTCACGCCATGGGCGCGCGCGTCACGGACGATCTGGGCGGGCGCGTAGAAGCCCATCGGCTGGCTGTTGAGAAGCGCGCAGGCGAAGATGCCGGGGTGATGGCATTTCATCCAGGCCGAGGCATAGACAAGCAGCGCGAAGCTGGCGGCATGGCTTTCGGGAAAGCCGTAGCTGCCGAAGCCCTCGATCTGGCTGAAACAGCGTTCGGCGAAATCCCGGTCATAGCCGTTGCGCGCCATGCCGCGCAGGAACCGGTCGCGGAACTCGGACACGTTGCCGTGCTTCTTGAACGTGGCCAGCGACCGGCGGAGGCGATCCGCCTCGTCGGGAGTGAAGCCCGCACCGGTGATGGCGATCTGCATCGCCTGCTCCTGGAACAGCGGCACGCCCAGCGTCTTGCCCAGCACCGCGCCCAGTGCGTCCGACGGGAAGCGCACGGCTTCCTCGCCGTTGCGGCGCCGCAGGTAGGGGTGGACCATGTCGCCCTGGATCGGGCCGGGGCGGACGATGGCCACCTCGATCACGAGATCGTAGAAGCAGCGCGGCTGCATCCGGGGCAGGAAGTTCATCTGTGCGCGGCTTTCGACCTGGAACACCCCGAGGCTGTCGGCCCGGCCCAGCATGTCGTAGACCAGCGGGTCCTCCTGTGGCAGCGACGCAAGGTCATGTCGGGCCAGCCCGTGCCGCGCCATCAGGTCGAACCCCTTGCGCAGGCAGCTGAGCATCCCCAGCGCGAGAATATCGACCTTCAGGATACCGAGCGCGTCGATGTCGTCTTTGTCCCAGCAGATCACCGTGCGGCCGTCCATGCTGGCGTTCTCGATCGGGACAAGCTCGTCCAGCCGTCCCTCGGTGATGACGAAGCCGCCCACATGCTGGCTCAGGTGACGCGGGAAGCCCTGGATTTCTGCCACCAGTTCCAGCGTCAGGCAGAGGCGTGGATCGTCCGGGTCAAGACCGATCTCGGCCAGGCGTGCGCGGGTCATGCCGGGGCTCCCCCAGCCCCAGATCTGCCCGGCCAGCGCCGCGACCGTGTCCTCGCTCAGGCCCATGGCGCGGCCGACCTCGCGCACGGCGCGCTTGCCGCGATAGTGGATGACCGTGGCGCACAGCCCGGCGCGGTGCCGCCCGTAGCGATCGTAGATGTGCTGGATCACTTCCTCGCGGCGTTCATGTTCGAAATCCACGTCGATGTCGGGCGGCTCGTTCCGGGCCTCGGACACGAAGCGTTCGAACACCATCGTGCCGATCTCGGGACTGACCGAAGTCACGCCGAGCGCGAAACAGACCACGGAATTGGCCGCCGAGCCGCGCCCCTGGCACAGGATGCCCTTCGCGCGGGCGAAGGCGACGATGTCCTGCACGGTGAGAAAGTAGGGAGCATAGCCCAGCTTGTCGATCAGGGCGAGTTCGTGGCGCATCTGCGCGCGGATCTTCTCGGGGGCGCCGCGTGGGTAGCGGCGCGCCAATCCTTCACGGGCAAGGCGGGCCAGCCGGTCCGGCGCGGTTTCGTCGCCCAGCACCTCGGACGGGTATTCGTAGCGCAACTCGTCGAGCGAGAAGCGGCAGCGATCCGCCAGCGCGGCCGCGCGCAGGGCGGCGGCGCCATGCGGGCCCAGCAACCGGGCCATCTCGGTGCCACTGCGCAGCCGGTGTTCGGCGTTCGACAGTGCGGTGCGGCCCAGTTCCTCGACCGGGGTACCGGTGCGGATGGCGGTTAGCGCATCCGCCATCGGGCGGCGGCGGCCGACATGCATCACCGGGGCGGCGCTGGCCACGGTGGGCACGCCGAGATCGCGGGCCAGCGCCTCAAGCGCGTCGAAATGCGCGCCGTCCCGCCCGTCATGGCGCGGTGCCATGACCAGAGAGACGGTATCAGGGAAGCGGCGCGTCAGGTGCCGCGCCTGTGACCACCATCCACCCGCGCCGCGCGGCACCGGCAGAACGCGTGGCGGGTGGAGCAGAAGTTCCAGCCCCTCGCCAAGCTCGCACAGGTCCTCCAGCACAAGCTCACAGGCACCCTTTGGCGCACGCAGCCGCCCCAGCGACAGCAGCCGCGACAGCCGCCCCCAGCCGGTCCTGTCGCGCGGCAGGGCCGTCACGCGCAGCCCCTCCCGCAGGCAGAGCCGAGCCCCGGGCACCAGGCGCGGCGCGCAGGTCAGGATCGGATCGGGCCGGTGCGGATGACCGGGTGGCAGCGGCGGCCCCACGGGACCGTCACGCGCGACACACACTGCCCGGGCCGCGACATCCCGCGCGATATCGCGCGCAGCGACATGGGCCCGCGCCACCCCCGCCACCGAATTGTCATCAGTGACCGCGATCGCCGCCAGGCCAAGCTCGGCCGCGCGCTGCACGTATTCCTCGGGATGCGAGGCCCCGGTAAGGAAGGTGAAGTTGGAAGTGACGTCAAGCTCGGCAAACATCGGCTGCGGGCGATTCCCTTCTGGGATGCCCGCAGTATATTCACTTTTTGTTCCACAGCGAAGGGGCAGCAGCACGACCCGCCGACAACCGCCGTCCAGCAGCCCCGGTCAGCCCGGGGCTTGCGCACGGACCACTTCGTCCGGTCCGCCCGCCGCGGAGGGCGGCACGGCGTCGGGCATTTCCACGGCATTGGCAAGCGCGCGGAAACTGTCTGACACGCTTTCGCGGCGGCATCGCCCGAGGAACCCGTCAAGCGCCCCCCAGCATCGCACTGCCTTGTCGGTCACCGGGTCCGCCCCAGCCGCGTAAAGACCGGACTGGATCATGAGTTCGCCCTTGTCATAGGCACCGAGCAGGCGGCGCGCTTCGGAGATCAGCGTATTCTCCACCTCCGTGGCCGCGGTGGGCAAGCTGCGGGAGACCGATTGCAGCAGGTCGATCGCCGGGTATCTGCCCCGTTCCGCGATCTTCCGGTCCAGCACCACGTGACCGTCAAGCACACCGCGCAGCGTGTCGGCCACCGGCCCCTCCATGTCCGATCCGGCAACCAGCACGCTGAAGATGCCGGTTATGTCGCCTGCACCGGCAATGCCCGGGCCCGCCCGTTCCGCAAGGGCCATGATCTGGTGCGGCATGGAGGGCGGAAAGCCGCCCGGCCCGGCCGCCTCTCCGGCAGCCAGGGCGACATCGCGATGCGCCTCCGCGAAGCGGGTGATCGAATCGGCAATGAAAAGCACATGCGCGCCGCGGTCGCGAAAATGCTCGGCCACGCACATGGCGCTGAGCGCGCAACGCCGCCGCTGCAACGCCGACTGGTCCGAGGTCGCAGCGACGACAACCGACCTGCGCATCCCGTCCTTGCCAAGCACCTCGTCGACGAAATGGCGCAGCTCGCGCCCCCTTTCGCCGATCAGAGCGATCACGACCACATCGGCATCGAGGTTTCGAGCCAGCATGCCGAGCAGCGTGGACTTGCCCACGCCCGAGCCCGCAAAGAGGCCAAGCCGCTGCCCGCTCACCACAGGCAGCACGGTATTGAACGCGGCGATCCCGGCTTCGATTCGCGCGCCGAGGGGACGGCGGCGCGCGGCGGCGGGTGGCGTTCGCGACAGCGGCACGGGCACGGTCCCGGGAAAGATCGGGCGGCCGTCCAGCGGCTTGCCGTCGGGGTCGACGATGCGCCCGATCCAGCTTGCATCGGGCGCGATCCTCGGAGGACCCAGCACCATGACCGGGTCGGCAAGCGACAGCCCGGCCGGCGGATCCGACGGAAGCACTTCCACCGACATGGGATCGATACGCAGAACCTCTCCGCCCAGAAGCGCGCCGCTGCGGCTACGGATCTGCACGCGGTCGCCCAGCGAAACCGTCCGGCCAAGGCCGCTCACACTGATCGTGAGGTCATTGAGCGCGACCACTCGCCCGACGGGAAACACCGCCTGGATCGAGGCGATACGGGCCGTCAGGTTTTCGAGGCCGGGAAAAGTCATCGGGCGTCTCCTGCGTTGCGGACAACCCTTTCTAAACGAATCGCAGTTAAGCCAAGGTTGAAGCAAATCGAGGGAGAAGCCCCGATGTACAATGGTTTAGCATTCTTTAAGGTGGCGTCCGCGCTGGCCGGTCATGCCGCGGCCCGGCAATCCGTCATCGCGCAGAACATCGCCAATGCCGATACGCCCGGCTATCAGGCGCGCGACCTTCCGGAGTTTTCGGCACAGCTCACCGCGGGCAACGCCGCGGCGCCGATGCGCGCCACGCGCGACGGTCACATGACAGCGGCGCCCGGCGGGCCCACCGCCGAACCTCGCAGCCGTGAGACGCGCGGCGACGCCTCTCCGAACGGGAACACCGTTTCGCTGGAAACCGAGATGATCAAGTCCACCGCGGTGCGGCACCAGCATGAACTTGCGCTTGCGACCTACCGCAGCGGGATGGACCTGCTGCGCACCGCCCTCGGGCGCGGACGATAGGAGGCCACCATGAGCGATCTGCAACAGAGCCTGACGATCTCGGCCAGCGGGATGCGCGCCCAGGCGACGCGCCTGCGCCACGTGGCCGAAAACATCGCGAACGCGGACACGCCGGGATACCAGCGCAAACTCGTGCCATTCGAAGTCGCCGCCCGGCGGGGCGAGGCGGCCGGGACGGTCCGCACCGGGCGGGTTCAACTCGACACATCGGACGCGAACCGGATCTACGACCCGTCGCACCCCATGGCGGATGCAGACGGTTACTTCACCGGCTCCAACGTCAATTCGATCCTCGAAATGGCCGATTCGCGCGAAGCGCAGCGCGGCTACGAGGCCAATCTCAAGATGTTCGACCAGGCGCGGAAGATGTCCTCTTCGCTGCTCGAACTGCTCAGACGCTAACCTGAAAGGAGGTCCAGAATGGATTTCTCATCCGCACGCGCCCTTCAATCCTACATCAGCGCGAAGCCCGCCACCCATCCAACTCCGCGCGAAGACGCGGGCGCAGGGGCCGCGGGCGCGATGCTGGCCGATTTCGCCAGCACACTGCAGGCCACCGATACCGTCGCGCAGGACACCCTGGCCACCGGCGCCGATCCCCATGCGCTGGTCGAGGCGCTGGCCCAGACCCAGCTGGCCGTCGAGACGGCGGTAACCGTGCGGGACCGGGTCGTTGAGGCCTACCAGGAAATCCTTCGGATGCCTGTCTGACCGATGAACGAGGCGATCTTCTTCGACACGCTCCGCCAGGGGCTCTGGGTCGCCGTCGTGATCTCGATCCCGATCCTCACCGCCGCGCTCGCCGCGGGCCTGGTGGTCGGGTTGTTTCAGGCGCTCACCTCCATCCAGGAGATGACGCTGACCTTCGTGCCCAAGCTCGCCGCGATCATTGTCGTGTTCTGGATGAGCATGGGCTTCATGACCCAGACGATGACCAGCTTCTTCCAGAGCACGGTCATCCCCCTGATCGCAGGAGGCTGACATGGACAACGCAAGCTACGCGACACTGACCCGCCAAAGCGGCCTGCGCCAGGAAATGCAGGTAATCGCGCACAACATCGCGAATGCCGCGACCTCGGGCTACCAGAAGGAAGGGCTGATCTTCTCGGAATACGTGCAGAAGATGGAAGACAGCAACACGTCGCTGTCCATGGCAACCGCGAACGCGCGGATGATCGACCGCAGCCAGGGCCAGCTGACCCGCACCGGCGGCACCTTCGACGTCGCCATCGAAGGCGACGGGTATTTCATGGTGCAGACACCCGAGGGCAATAGGCTGACCCGTGCAGGCAGCTTCCACCCCAATGCCGAGGGGCTGTTGGCCGCGTCCGACGGGGCGTTCCTGCTCGATCCCGGCGAAGTGCCGATCTTCGTGCCGCCAGGCGTGCAAGACGTGCATATCGGGCGCGACGGGTCCATCGGCGGCGACGGACAGCCGCTCGGCCAGATCGGCGTCTTCGAGGCGCTCGACCCGGCCGCCATGACCCGCGTCGGCGGCGTCCGCTTCGAGGCCGCCGGCGGCACCGCCGCGCTGGAGAATGTCGGCATGGTGCAGGGTTTCCTCGAGTCCTCGAATGTCGATCCGGTGCTCGAAGTCGCCAGGATGATCGAGGTGCAGCGTGCCTATGAACGGGGTCGCGACCTGATGACCACCGAAGACGAACGCATTCGCGGCGTCATCCAGACGCTCGGACAGTAAGGAGCAAACCATGCGCGCCCTCAAGATCGCCGCCACCGGAATGTCGGCCCAGCAGATGCGGGTCGAGGTGATTTCCAACAACCTCGCGAACATGAGCACGACAGCCTACAACACCCGGCGGGCCGAATTCGCGGACCTGCACTACCAGCAGCTTCAGCGCCCCGGATCGATCAACGCGTCGGATGGCACGGTCGTGCCCACGGGCGTGCAACTCGGCCTCGGCGTCAAGCCCACTTCGGTGTCGGTTCATCTGGCGCAGGGTTCGCTCACACAGACCAACGGCGATCTGGACCTCGCCATCGAGGGGAACGGATACCTTGAAGTGACGATGCCCGATGGCGGCGCGGCTTATACCCGCGACGGCGGGCTCAAACGGTCCGCCGAGGGGCAGATCGTCACCTCCGACGGCTATCCGGTTGTGCCGGACATCGTGATCCCGGACGACGCGATAAGCCTGTCGATCAACGGTGACGGCGAGATCTACGCCTATTTCAGCAACCAGGTGGAGGCTGAACTGCTGGGTCAGTTCACGCTCGCCGGTTTTCCAAATGCTCGTGGGCTCGAGGCACTTGGCGGCAACCTGTTCCGTGAGACCGAAGCCTCCGGCCCGGCGAACGTCGCCGACCCGGGCACCGACGGGCTTGGCACGCTGCGCCAGGGCTATCTCGAGAATTCGTCGGTAGATGCCGTGCGCGAGGTCACCGAACTGATCGAGGCTCAGCGCGGTTACGAGCTGAACGCGAAGGTGATCACCGCAGCCGACCAGATGATGGCCAGCACCTCGCAGATCCGCTGACCCGATGGACCTTCGACGCCCCCTCGCCCTGGCGCTGAGCCTCTTGCCCGTCCTGTCACCCGCTGCTGCGGCCGACACGCTGATCGCGCTGCGCAACCTGCGCAGCGAGACCGTCGTCACCGCAGTGGACCTCGGCAGAGCGGACACGGCGACACCGGGGGCGCTTCGCGATCCGTCGGCCGCGATCGGCATGGAAACGCGCGTAACGATATACGCGGGTCGCCCGATCATGGCGCAGGACCTCGGCCCGCCCGCGCTGGTCGAACGCAACCAGATCGTAGTGTTGAACTACCACCATGCCGGACTGGCCATCGTGACCGAAGGCCGCGCCCTGGACCGCGGGGGGGCTGGCGACCGCATCCGCGTGATGAACCTCACTTCCCGCAACACCGTGACGGGCAGCGTCGCCCGAGACGGCAGCGTGACCGTCGCACCCTGAAACCCCACCCGGAGGACCCATGCGACCCATCCTGATCTCCTGTGCCCTTCTGGCCACCTTCGCAGGCTGCGGACGGCTCGATCACGTCGGCAGACCTCCCACCTTCAGCCCGGACGATGCCGGGCGGGAACATCTGGCCATGTCGGTCCAGGGGCTGCCCAATTCGCTGGAACGCCAGCGCATCGTCGACCAGGCCTCGCTATGGACCGGGGCGCGCAATTCGCTGCTGGGCGATCGGCGCGCCGGCGAACGGGGCGACATCCTGACCGTGGTGATCGAGATTGACGAGAAGGCCGAGATATCCAACTCCACCTCGCGCTCCCGTTCGGCGGGCGAGAACCTGGATGTGCCGCAACTCTTCGGCTACCCGCAGCGCCAGAACATGCCGGACGGTGCGTCTGCCGAGAATCCCGTCTCGATAACCTCGTCAAGCGAATCTGACGGCGACGGCTCGGTGCGCCGCAAGGAAAAGCTGACCCTCCGCGTCGCGGCCACCATCACCGACGTGATGCCGAACGGCGTGATGCGCATCGAGGGCTCGCAGGAGGTGCGTGTGAATTTCGAGATCCGAGAATTGCTGGTGTCGGGATACGTCCGCCCGGAGGACATCTCGCGAACCAACCAGATCACCTATGACAAGATCGCCTCGGCGCGGATCTCGTATGGTGGGCGCGGCCAGATCACCGATGTGCAGCAACCCCGCTGGGGCCAGCAGATCTCCGACATCATCCTTCCGTTCTGAGGCGCGCATATGGGCAAGCTCCTTCCCCTCGTCCTCGCCCTTGCGGGCCTTGGTGCCGGTGTCGGCGCCGGGTTCTTCCTCAAGCCAGCGCCGAAGCCGATCGAAACGGTCGAAGCGGCTGCCGACGCCGCAGCGCTCTGCCCGCCGACTGGCGACGAGGATCACGCCCTCCCGCCCGAACCGGGCGCTCCGGCCGAGTTCGTCAAGCTGGCGAACCAGTTCGTCGTACCGGTGGTTGTGGACAACGACGTGGACTCGATGGTTGTGCTGACGCTCAGCCTCGAAGTGACCCAGGGCAGCCAGCAAGATATCTACGGGCTGGAGCCGAAGCTGCGCGACGCGTTCCTGCGGGTCCTGTTCGATCACGCCAACATGGGCGGTTTCCAGGGAAATTTCCTGAACCATCTCGGTCTCGAGGCGCTGCGCAGCGCGCTGCGCGAGATCGGCCAGAAAACGGCGGGACCGATCCTGCACGACGTGCTGATCGTTGACATGGTCAAGCAGGCGATCTGACGGCGCCCGCCGCTATCCGTTCCCGAGCAGCCGGTCGATCGCCTGCAACCGGGCGGTGGCCAGCGCCGCGGCGCGTTCCAGCGCGTCGCGTCCTGCGCGCAGCCGGGCCCTTTCCCCGTTCAGCTCGGCGATGCGCCCATCACGCCACCGCCGCCAGCGCCAGTCGCCTCCTGCGCACTGGAACGGGTCCGGGGCGGTTCCCGGCGCCTGTTCCCGCAGCGCATCGATCTGCGCGCCAAGCGCGGCATCTGCGCGGCGGTTTTCGGCCAGTTCCGACCAGGCGCGCGCACGGGCAAGATCGGCGACAGCGCGCAGCCGCGCCAGGCGCGGGTCGGTGGTCACGAGGCGCCCCGCCGCTTGCGCCGCATCCTCTCCGCGAAGCGGATCGCTGCGGCGACGGCCTGGTAATGCTCGGCGCGGATCTCCTGGCCGATCTCCACCGTGGCATGCAGCGCGCGCGCCGTCGGCGGGTCTCGGTGGATAGGCACCGCGGCACCGGCGGCGGCCTCGCGGATGCGCGCCGCGACCTCGTCCACGCCCTTTGCCACGCAGACCGGCGCGCTGCCCGGCTTGCGTGACCACTTCAGCGCCACGGCGTAGTGCTGCGGGTTGACCACGACCACGTCCGCCTTGGGCACGTCGGCCATCATGCGGTTGGTGGCGATGTCATAGCCGCGCTGACGGCGCTGCTGCTTCATGTGCGGGTCGCCCTCGGTCTGCTTGGCCTCGTCGGTCAGGTCCTTGTGCGACATGCGGTTCTTCCGGACATGCTCCGCACGCTGCCAGAGAAAGTCGATCGCGCCGATCCCCAGCGACACCACAAGCACGACGCCGAGAAACTTCACGCTGACCGCCGTGAGCATCGCCACGACCGGGCCGGGCCCTAGCAGGGAGGTCGCCACCATGTCCGGCACCTCGTGCACGAGGAACACGGCAAGGATGGTCGAGAACACAACCAGCTTGGTGAAGCTCTTGGCAAATTCGAACAGCCCGCCGCGCCCGAACTTCTGCTTCGCGTTGCTCAGCATCCCGATCCGGTTAAGCTTCGGCGCGATCTTGCTGCCGGTCACTGTGAAGCCGCGCTGCGCGATCACGCAGAGCAGCACCAGCGCGGACGGCACCGCGAACCACGGCACCAGCGAAAGCCCGACCCGCCCGATCAGGCCACCGACCAGCGCCGCGCCACCGTCGGCCAGCAGAAGCCCCGACAGCGTGTCCGCCTGGTCAAGCAGCACCAGCAGCGTGTCGCCCAGCATCCGCACGCTGCCCGCACCGAACACCGTAAGGGTCAGCAACAGCCCCGCATAAGAGGCCGAGGTCATCAGGTCCACCGACCGCGGCACCTCGCCCTTGCGGCGCGCATCCTCAAGCCGCTTCTGCGACGGCTCATACGGTTTCTCGCTGTCGTCCTCCTGCGCACCGCTCATGGCCCGCCCCCGAACGGGTCCATCAGGCGCATGTGCAGCAGGCTCAGCCACATCGGCAGGATCACCGGCGCGCTCAGCAGCAGCAGCACGAGCCCGGCCGCGGTGATCGCGGGCGCACCGACGAAGGCGACCATCAATTGCGGCATGGCCCGGTTGATGACCCCGAGCGCGAGGTTGTAAAGAACCGACCCGATCACGAACGGTGCCGCGAAGGTGAACGCGAGAGAGAACATCTCCGCCACGCGCCATACCGCCCATTCGGTCATCGCCCCGGCCATCGGAAAGCGGCCCATCGGCAGAGTGTCATACGATTGCACCATCGCCTCGGCGACGCGCACGTGCAGGCCGCTGATCGCTGCCAGCCCCAGCCCGGCCATCATCAGGAGCTGCGAGATCGCAGGCTGCGGGTCCACCGATTCCGCGCCCAGAAGCTGCGAGAGCGACGTCGCCTGAGCCGCGATCGTGCCGCAGACCTGCAGCACCCAGATGAACAGCCGTACCGAGAACCCGAGTGCGAGGCCGCTCACCGTTTCGGTCGCCGCAAGACGGAGCAGCAGCGGAAGATCGAGCGGCCCGATCGGCGTATCCGCCGCGATAACCGGTGCGACGATGGCCGTGAACGCGCCCGCCGCGGCCAACTTGATCCGCAGCGGCACCACCTGTGCGCCAAAGGCCGGTAACAGTGCCATCGCGGCGCCGATCCGCAGGAACACCGCCACGGCCAGCGCAAGGCCACCTTCCAAATACGGCAGCAGGAGGGCCGCCGCTTCGGTCACGCAGCAACCACGCCGACCACAGCGGGCTTCGCGTCGATCCCGATTTCCTCGAACGAAAGCACGGGCAGATGCAGCCCCCGTGCCGCAACGACGCTTTTCAGGAACCGTCGCCGACGGGTCGAAGTCACCAGCGCTGGGTTGTGCGCCTCCGCGGTCACGCGCGCGAGGCGTTCGGAAATTGCGTGCGCGAGGCGGTTGAACTCCTCGGGCGGCAGCGCGACATCGGGCAGCCCGCGATCCGTGTCGATCTGATGCGCCTCGAAACGCTGCTCCCATTCCGGCGCAAGTTGCAGCAGCGGCACCGACCCGTCCGCCCGGCGGTGCGCCGCGACCAGTTGGAAACCCAAACGCTGGCGCACATGCTCGCAAACCGCTTCCGGCATGGGGTGCAGTGGGCGCACCTCTGCGATCGCCTCCAGGATCAGCGGCAGGTTACGGATCGATACGCGTTCCTCCAGCAGCATCCGCAGCACCGCCAGCAGCAGGTCCTGCGGCACCTTCTCTGGGATCAACTCGTCCAGTAGGCGGCGGTTCGCGTCCGCGCGCCCCTTGTCGCTCAGGCGGGTCATCTCGTCCAGCAGCCGTCGCAGGCTCTTGAGCGTCATCAGGTGCCCGAGATTTGCCTTCACGACTTCCAGCAGGTGGGTGGCGAGCACTTCGGAAGCGGTCACAACGGTCGCTCCCGCGATGGAGAACGCATCCTGCGAGGCCGGATCGATCCAGCGGGCCGGAGCGCCGTAGACCGGCTCGCGCACGGCAAGCCCCTCCTCCGGCAGATCGTCCGTGTCGGGCAGAAGCGCCAGAACCCGGTCAGGTTGCAGCCGGTCGCGCACCCGTTCCGCGCCCTGGATTCTGATGACATATGTGCCGTCCGGCAGGGCGGCATTGTCGGTCAGCCGCATCTCGGGCAGGATCAGGCCGAAATCTGTGGCAATATGGGTGCGCATGCTGACGATCCGGGCGTCGAGCCCGGTCGCGGGATCAAGCGCCATCGACACGAGATCGGCCGCGAATTCGACGTGGATGTCATCGACATCGAGCATGTCGCCGATCGGCGCTTCGGTCTTCTGCGCAGCCTCGGTGTCGGCGGCGCTGCGGGCGGCCTGATCTTCGGCCTTGCGGGCGGTGCGAAACCCCATTACCGCCGCCACGCCCAGACCGGCCGCGCCCAGCACGAAGGGCACGAACGGCAGGCCCGGCACAAGCGCGAACATGCCCATCAGCACAGCCACAGTGCCAAGCGCGCCCGGATACCGGCCAAGTTGCGAGAAGACGGCGAAATCGGTGGTGCCCGTCGCCCCGCCGCGAGCAAGCAACAGCGCCGACGCGATAGAGATGATGACCGCGGGGATCTGCGTGACCAGCCCGTCCCCCACCGTCAGGATCGCATAGGTTTCCGCCGCCTCGCCCAGTGGCATGCCGTGCAGCGCCACCCCCATGATCAGGCCCATCACGAGGTTCAGAAGCGTGATCAGCAGACCGGCGATGGCGTCGCCCTTCACGAACTTGGACGCCCCGTCGAGCGAACCGAAGAAGGTCGTTTCCGCCTGTTCGGCCGCGCGGCGCGCCTTGGCGTCCTCGTGGCTGATCGCGCCCGCCGCGATGTCGCTGTCGATGGCAAGCTGCTTGCCGGGCATCCCGTCCAGCGCGAAGCGCGCACCGACTTCGGCCATGCGGGCCGCGCCTTTGGTGATCACCATGAAGTTCACGATCAGGAGCACGCAGAAAACGACGACGCCAAGGAACACGCTGCCGCCCATGATGAAACTGGCAAAGCCGCTGATCACGTTGCCCGCCGCGTCGACGCCCGTGTGCCCCTGCCCGATGATCAGCTTTGTGGACGACACGTTGAGCGACAGGCGCAGCATCAGTGAGGCCAGCAGGATCGTCGGGAAAGCCGAGAAATCCAGCGGCCGTTCGATGAACAGCGTGACAGTGAAGATGAGGATCGCCAGCGCGAAGGAGGCTGCAAGCCCGATGTCGAGCACCCAGGCAGGCATCGGCAGGATCATCATGATGATGATCGCCATCAGGGCCATCGCCATCAGGATCGTTGGCTGGAACAGCAGCCGCTTGTCGAAGCTTTTCATCCGCCGCCCCACATGCTTCGCCCGGCGCGTCCGTCGAATAACCCGGAGCCGGCGGGCCGCGTCGGCACGAGAGAGCCCATGCTGACCGGCGCGCCGCCCGGCTGAAGCAGAGGAAACAGGTTCGGCCCGCGCGTTGCGGCGGGTGCCTGAGCGGGCAGCGCGGCCAGCGGAGCACTTGGCAGCGGACCCGTGCCAAGCGCGGCGAGATGCCGGTGAAACACCTTGCGATATCTGTCGGCATGGACAGGCGTCCGGGAGTGGTAGTGGCCCGCCGCGACCGACCAATCGCCGGTTTCGGCAAAGAGTTCCCGCAGGAAGCGGGCCGCGTACATCGCGTTCGCACCGGGGTCGAGCATCTGATCCAGCGAAGTGAAGGCGTCGCCATGCCAGCGATAGTTGATCTGGAAGCAGCCCATGTCGAAGCTGGTCTCGCCCCGCGCGAGGGTCGCCTGTGCCCGTGCCAGCGCTGCGGCGCGGGTGTCGAAAAATGCGCCGGTCCCGGCGATGTTCAGCACCCAGGGCCACGGCCCGAAGCGCGCACCGGTCTTGCGCCCGCTCTCGGTCAGCGACACCGCCAGAAGCACCGGCAGCGGCACGCCGGTCGCGTCAGCGGCGCGCCGGGCCGCCTGTTCGCAGAGGCCCTGCGCGGCACCGGGGGCAGCCTGCCCGGCCACGGGCACCAGCACGCACCCCGCCAACCCCGCAAGAGCCCATCGCCGCAGGCGTGCCGCCCAGGATTTCACCATGATCACCGCCGCATTTCTTGCCGCATCCAGCGCCATGAGTAGCGCGCAGGGAGTTGAGATTTGGTTGATGCCGCCGCGCCCGGGTCGGGAAACCATGACCCGCAAGGCGCGCGCAAGGAATTGTCTTAGACAGCTCAGCTCTGACGGGTATAGTTAACGTGAGGGAACAGAACGGGGGATGACATGTCGAATATCGCCGGCAAGGCCTATGCGATGAACGTCGTGACGCCCAGCAATCCGCGTCTGACATGGATCAACCGTCTGATCTTCATGGTGGCGCGCGGCGTGCCGAAGGTTCTGAGCGGCCTTCTGGGCCTGTCGCTGATCCATTTCGCGCGCTGGGTGCTGATCCGCCCGGATCAATGGCCGGATCTGGGGCAGGGCAAGGAAACGCTGCGCAACGACTACATGCTGTTCTGTTCCAACTTCAACGGAACGTGGGACCAGTATATCGACGCCTTCTCGGACGGGATTCCCAACGGTCTGAACCTGTTCTGGTACACCGCCACGAAGTATCCACAGTCGATTCCGGTCACCAGCTTCAAGACCTACATCACGCATAACCAAGTCTATACGGACTACTACTACAATGCGACGCCCGGTGCCGCACAGCGTGACGTCAAGGCGGCCTTGCGGGTGCGGCGTGCCATTGACGTGCTTGCGAAGGCCCATGCAACCCAGTCGCCAGAGGATTTCGCGCGGACCTACCGGGCCGAACTGGTGAAGGTGCAGGATTGCCTTGGCGATCCGGGCTTCGGGCCGGTTGCGAGCCTCGACACCGAACATGCCGACATGAACCGCCTGCGCGCTGTGCAGAACATGGCCACCCTGTTCGACTTCGAAAGGAGCTGAGGACATGCCGAATTTCGACACCGGCCACCTCTTCCTGACATTCCTCGCACCGGTGAAAAGCGGCACGACCAGCGACATGACCGGGCGGCAGGTCTCGCACCTGCAGGCGCTTCGGGTCACGCTGGGTCTGCTGCCCACAGCGCTTCAGTCGCCCGCGACCATCAAGATCGGCGAGAACAGTCCATTCGCGCGCAGCCTTCAGACCCATCTGTGCCGCTTCGTGGTGATCGAGGACACGATCTATAACGGGCGCACGCCGCAAGATGCGCTGGTCGCATCGCTTCGCAATGAAGATCCGATCCATCCGCAGCCAGTGGACCGGCTGAACAGCCCCTACCTGCTGTTCGCTGCCGATATCGACGCGGTCATGGACGAGGGAGACCCGCTTCCCACCACGCTGGACCCGGCGCGCCAGGGCCGCGTGCGCGATGCCTGGGCGCGGCGGCTTTGGCAGCGGATGGAGCCGGAACTGCGGTCGATCTATGAAAATTGCGTCGGGTTCGACGCGGTCAACACAGCGGATGATTTCGCACGCTATCTCAAGCGCTGTCAGGTCGAGACGACGATGCCGTTCCACGACTACTGGACCAGCCCGCCGAAACTGTCGAACCTTCCGGTGCCCGCATTGGCCGTAGCCGCGCTGCTGCCGCTGGGGGTCACACTGCTGGCGCTGCTGGCGCAGCTTCTGGGCGTGCCGAGGATCCCGCATCTGGGCTGGTCGCCCGGCTGGGTGGCGCTGGCGGGCGCCGGGATCAGCGCCGCGGTGATCTACGCGCTCTATCGCTACGTGATCGCCAACGGGCAGAAACCGATGCCCCCCGCGGATCATGGCGATCTGCCCTCGGTGCTCAAATCCCTTTATCTTCAACAGCATTTTGCGGATTTCGCGACGGATCGGCAGGGGGCCGATCCCGAAACGCTCCATGCCGATTTCGGGACTTTCCTCGACACACATGCTCCGGACGACAAGATGGCCCCGACCCAACCGCCGGGCGTGGTGTCACTGTCCGTCGCCGCGGCGAACCGCACGTCATGAGGCGCACAGGATGACACGGCAACTCAATCTCGACGACATCCAGGGCAACATCACGCGGGCCTATGGCCGCTTCTCGTTTCCCTTCGCGCGCTACTTCTTCCTCAACATCCGCGAAACGGAGGCGGGGCGGCGCTTCGTGGATCAGGTGCGCCCCCATGTGACCACCGCCGCCCGCTGGTCGCCCGACAGCGCGCCGAAGGTGACGCTGAACATCGGCTTCACCTATCCCGGAATGCGGAAGCTGGGCCTGCCCACGCGCACCCTTCAGGGCATGCCCGAAAGCTTCGTGGACGGCATGAAGGCGCGCGCCTTCATCCTGGGCGACCGCAGCGCCGACCGGGTGGAGGAGGACGATGACGGCTGGTGCGCCCATTGGGACCCGATCTGGCGGAAAAACCGGTCCAGCCCGGAAGACCGGCCAGATGACGTGCACATCTGGATCTCGATGAACGCACGTCTGGCCAAACTTGGAACGGACCTTCCCGTGCCCGAGCTGGACGAGCGCACCGACTGGCTGCGCGGGCTGTGTTCCGAGGACGGGGTGCAGGTGCTCAAGGGGCACGGGCGCGACGAAAATGCCGACTTTCAGGCGGCGTCGGCCGTGTTCACCACCATCGACGGCGTGAAATATCCCACCCCGCGCGAGCATTTCGGGCTGACCGACGGGATCGGCGATCCGGTCTTCGAAGGCCAGTACCCCCCCGAGCAGGAGAAGGAGGCCGTTATCGGGCGCGGCAAGTGGATGGGCCGCAAGACCGGCTGGCAGCCGATCGCGGCGGGAGAGTTCATCCTCGGCTACCCGGACGAGGCGCAGGAACTGCCCCCCGCCGCGATGCCGCCCAACGTTATGCAGAACGGCAGCTTCATGGTCTACCGCAAGCTGCACGAGAACGTCGCCACATTCGAGGCGGTGATCGAGGCCGAGGCGGAAGGCTTCGCGCGCACGATGGGCGTCAGCGCGGCGCAGGCGCGCGAGACGGTGAAGGCCAAGATGGTCGGGCGCTGGTCCGACGGCGTGCCCGTCGCCACCGCACCGGGCTTCGATGACTGGCTGGCGGTGCGCCGGGCCCACGGGCTGGACGACGAGGACCCGGGAAAGGCGCTGGCGGCCCAGCGCGCCTATCTGAAGTCCACCGCTGCGAGCGACTTCCGCTATGCCGACGACATGGGCGGGTTCAAATGCCCCGGCGGAGCCCATCTTCGCCGCGTGAACACCCGCGACTACCTTGACCCGCTGAACCAGCCGGGCAAGGCGAACCGGGATGCCACCACGCAACTGAACAAGCGGCGGAGGATCCTGCGTCGCGGGCTGCCCTACGGGCCGGACGACACCGCCCACAAGGACGACGACACCGAACAGGGCGTGGCGATGATGATCATCGGAGCCAGCATATTCCGGCAGTTCGAATTCGTGCAGCAGCAATGGATCCAGTACGGGCTGGACTTCAACCAGGGCAACAACACCTGCCCGCTGCTGGGCGATCACAGCCGCCACACCCGGTTCACGATCCCGTCCGATCCGAAATCCGGCAAGCCACCCTACGTTATGGGCGGGCTGAAGACTTTCGTGGAAACCCGCGGCGGCGACTACTTCTTCCTGCCATCGATGACCGCGCTGCATATGATCGCGCTCGGCATCGTCGATCCAACCTGAGGGCGCGCGATGCTGCGAATGCTGGGAAACGCCGTGTCCGGTCTTGGCCTGCGCCTGACGGTGTTGGCGGACGGGGTTGGCGACGGCGCGGCGGTCGCGCTGGCGGGGTTGCGGGCGGTACGCGCGCCGGGCGGTGCGGCCTCCAACTTGCCCGCGCTGGCCGCCGACCCGATGCGCCAGCGCCAAGGGCTGGCCGCGCTGCGCGCCTTCGCGCCGAACCTGTCGTTGTCGCGCAAGCTGGTGGCCGCCTATGACAACACCGGTACGGTGATCGTCACCCGCCGCGCCGACGTGATGGACGTACTGCGCCGCGATGACGATTTCGAGGTCGTCTACGGCCCGCGGATGCAGGCGCTGACGGGCGGCGCGAACTTCTTCCTCGGAATGCAGCCGGGCTGGGACTATGCACGCGACACGGCGGCGATGCGGCTGGCAATGCGCCATACCGACGTGGCGGACCGGATCGCGCCCCGCGCCGCAGACCTGTCGGCCCGGATCGTGGCGGAAGCGGGTGGGCGGATCGATCTGCCATGCGCGCTGACGCGCCACGTGCCCTGGGACATGGTGGCGGGCTATTTCGGAACACCGGGCCCGGACCCGGACACGATGCAGGGCTGGGCAACGCGGCTGTTCTGGTATCTTTTTGGCGACCTCGGAGCCGATCCTGACCTGCATGCACAGGCGATGGAAGATGCGGCGGGGCTGCGTGAATATCTCGATGGTGCCATCGCCGCGCGCAAGTCGGAGGGCGGTGGCGGCGACGACCTGCTGGGGCGTTGCCTTGCCCTGCAGGCGGCGGGCACGCCGGGTATGGATGACCTCGGCATCCGCAACAACCTTCTGGGCCTCGTGATCGGGGCTATACCGACGATCTCCAAGGCGGCGTGCCTGGCCGCGGACGAATTGCTGCGCCGCCCCGATGCGCTGCGACGCGCGCAGGCGGCGGCGCGGGCGGGCGACACCGCGCGGCTGGCCGGCTTCTTGTGGGAGGCGCTCCGCTTCAACCCGCACAACCCGATCATCTACCGGCGCGCGGTGCGCGACACAGTAATCGCGCCCGGAACGCTGCGGCAGGTGCGCGTGCGCAAGGGCCAGATGGTGTTCGCAGCGACCCTGTCCGCGATGTTCGACCGGCACGAGATCGACGCGCCCGGCCAGTTCCGCTCGCAGCGGCCGTTCACCGACCACATCATCTGGGGCACGGGACTGCACACCTGCTTCGGGGCGGTCATCAACGCCGCCGTGATCCCGGCGATCCTCCAGCCGCTGCTGGCTCGTGACGGGCTTCGACGCGGGGAGGGTGCGGCGGGGCTGATCGACACGGGCGGCACGCCGTTTCCCGAACACTTCACCCTGCTCTACGATCCAGGCTGAACCGATGGTGCACGCCACCCTTGTCACGCTGCTGCCAAGCGCCGACGTGGATCTCGCACGCTGGATGCTGCAGCTGTGGCAGATGCCCTACCGCGAACGCCCGCACGCGCCGGTGTTCCACATCCTCGCGCTGCGCTGGCACGGGGCGGGGCGCCGGGACAGTCCGCTGCTGATCCAGGGCGGCGAAAAGCTTGCCGGGGTGGACAGGATCGCGGCGCGCTTCGACGCAAGCGCGCCGTCGGGCCTGCGCCTGCTGCCGGACCCTGACACCGACGCCGCGCTGCACAGCGACGTGATGGCGCTGCAGAACGACCTGCGCTGGACGCTGGGCATGGGCACAGTCACGTGGGCCTACTATCACTTCCTGCAGGATCGGGCGCTGGTCTGGCCGAGCTTCACGACCGGCGTGCCAGTCTGGGAAACCGCCGCGCTGTCCCTGGGCGGGTATGGCGCAGTCCGGCGTCGGCTGACCGAAGCGCTCGGTCTCGACCGAAAGAGCGCAGCGAAGGCGCTGGACACCGTGCGCGCCGGGTTCGACCGGGTCGAGGCGCGGCTGGCGGACGGGCGACCGTTCTTGTGCGGGGACCGGCTGACGCTGGCCGACCTCGCTTTAGCGACATCCGGCGGACCGATGGTACTGGCGCCGGGCTATGGCGGCCACCTGCCTGCCGTGGAGCGCTGCCCTTCGGACATGCAGACTGTCATCCGCGACCTGCGCGACCGCCCGGCGGGACGGTTCATCCTTGATCTCTATGCCACCTGGCGCCGCGGCTGAGCGGACGCGCCGGACTCAGCGTTCTGCGGCAGCCGCGGCGGTCGCCGCCTCGGCCTCGCGCTTTCGCACCCGCTGAAGCTGCACGGTTGCCCGTCCGATCATATGCGCCGCGATGGGTGCGGTCAGCAGCAGAAATGCAATGGTGGCCACCACGCGGGCCGTCACCGCGCTGTCGGCGAAGATCAGGGCTGTCCCGGCCAGCGACAGGATACTGCCCAGAGTGCCCGCCTTGGTCGAGGCATGCATCCGGTTCAGTGCGTCGGGCAGGTTGAAAACCCCAAGCCCGGCGATGAAGATGAAGGCCGTCCCCCCAAGCACCAGAAGCCCCGCGATGATTTCGGTCATGGCTGATCTCCTTCCCCGGCATCCGCACCGCCGGACGATTGGCGCGCGACCATGTCCACCGGCTGCCCTTCGGTCTCACGGTTGCGATGCAGGCCGCGCTCGGCGAAGCGGGCCAAAGCGACCGTCGCCAGAAAACCGATCAGCGCCACCACGATGGCGATGTCCACGAAAGACGACACGCCGGTCTTGATGGCGTAGAGCGCACAGAATCCGACAATGGACACCGACATCATGTCCAGCGCGACCACTCGGTCGGAAAAGGTCGGCCCCTTGGCCAGCCGTACGAAGCCCAGCACCAATGAGGCCATGATCAGCCCGAAGCCCACCGTCACGCAAAGAGCGAGGAATCCGCTCGATGTCATCATGTGAAGACCCTCCTGACCATGTGTTCCATCCCGTCCTTCAGGCCCTGCGCCTCGGCGGCCGGATCTTCGGCGAACATCGCGTGGATATACAGCGTCTTTCGGTCCTCCGAAACATCGAGGCTGAGCGTGCCGGGGGTGAGCGAAATGAGGTTCGCAACCAGCAGGATCTCGAGGTCCGATTCCACGTCGAGAGGCATCTCTATTATTCCCGACGTGGTCACTGTGCCGGGGCGCAGCACCGCTGCTGCGACCTTGAAGCTCGACATCGTGAGGTCGTAGGCGAAGTAGAGCACAAGCTGAATCACCCGGAGCACGCGCACGAAATAAAGCCCCGCCTCGCCGAACAGCGGCTGCGCGATCCACAGCGCGGCGTAGCCCAGCACGAAGCCCGAAAGCAGGCCGGACAGGGTCAGCGCGTCGGTCAGAACGACCCAGACGATGGCCAGCAGAAGATTGACGGCGAACAGGTTCATTGGTTTGTCCCCAGAACGGCATCCACGTAGGCTTGCGGGTTCAGAAGCTGGTCGGCCACGCCCTGCGACAGCAGCACGAGCCCCTGCGGAAAGAGGCCGATCCCGATCGCCAGAATTCCAAGGCCCGCGATGGGCAGAAGCAGCGGCAGCCGGTCTTCGCCCAGATCGGACAGCTTCGGCTCAATCCCGTCCGGATGCGGGGTCCAGAACACCCGGATCCAGACGATCATGAGCGACCAGATGGTCAGCAGACTGACCGCCAGCGCGATGGCCACCAGAAGCCACGCCTCGACCTCGAGCGCGGCGCTGACCAGCAGCACCTTGGCCCAGAAACCGGGCAGCGGCGGGAATCCCGCCAGCGCGAAGGCAGGCACGAGGAACAGCACACCGAACAGCGGCGCGGACTTGTAGAGACCACCCATCCGCGCCATCTGCGACGATCCGGTCAGGCGTTCCGCGACCCCGGCGACGAGGAACAGGTTTACCTTAACGATGATGTTGTGCACGAGGTAGAACACCGCCCCCGCGATCGCCAGCGGTGTAAAAAGCGCAAGGCCCATCAGGAGGAACCCGATGGAACTTATGATCTGGTATGACAGGACGCGCCGCATGTCGGTCTGCGCCAGCGCGCCGAGGATGCCCGCAATCATGGTCAACGCCGCGATCCACAGAAGCAAAGTATGGGTGTAGCCCACGTCGTTGTCGAAGATCAGCGTGAATGCCCGCAGCAGCGAATAGACCCCGACCTTGGACAGCAGCCCGGCGAAGATCGCAGAAACTGTGCTGGTCGGCGTGTGGTAAGACGCCGGCAGCCAGAAGAACAGCGGGAACATGGCCGCCTTCATGCCGAAGGCGAGCAGGAAGAACATGGCCAGCACCGTGATCAGGCCCTGCTGGTCGCTGGCATCCACCGCACCGCGCAGATCGGCCATGTTCAGTGTGCCGGTCGCGCCGTAGAGCAGCCCAAGCCCACACAGGAACACGATCGTCGAAACCAGGTTCAGCGTCACGTATTTGACCGCGCCGTCGATCTGTTCGCGCGTACCGCCCATGACGAGCAGTCCGAAGGACGAGATCAGCAGCACCTCGAACCAGACGTAAAGGTTGAAAAGGTCGCCGGTCAGGAACGCGCCGGTCACCCCGCCCAGCAGCAGTTGCAACACCGCGAAAAAGCCCAGTCCTTCCAGTTCGGCGTCGATTTCGGCCGTGGCATAAAGGGTCACCGCCAGCCCGGCGATCGCGGTCAGCAGGACCATGATCCCCGATAGCAGGTCGGCGGCCAACGTGATGCCGTAGGGCGCGGGCCAATCGGCCATCTGCCCGACGACCACGCCGTCGCGCAGGATCTGCGCCATCAGCAGAAGCGACAGCGCGACCCCGACCAGCGACCCGGCCACGGCGATCCAGCGGCCCGCGCCGTTGCGACGTGCAAGGAAGGCCAGGACGGAGACGACAAAAGGCGTCATCAGCGGCAGCGTCAGGTACCAACTCATGCCGCGTCACCCTTTTCGTCGTCGGCTTCGGACAGGCGCATCGCATCCGTGTCCAGCGTGCCAAGCGCCGAATATGCGCGCATCGCCAGCACGAGGCTGAACGCGAACAGCCCGAAGCCGATCACGATGGCGGTCAGGATCAGCGCCTGCGGCAGCGCGTTGGCCACGTCGCCCACGGGGTACTTCTCGCCATCGGGCACCAGCGGGGGCACGCCGCCCACCGTGATCCGGCCAGACGCGAAAATCGCCAGGTTGACCGCGTTCGAGATCAGCGTAAGCCCGAACAGGAAGCGCAGCATGTCGCGCGCGAGCATCAGGTAGACGGCAGCCGCGACGAGGCAGCCGATCGTGATGGCAAGCAGGGTTTCCAATTCTCAGATTTCCTCTTCCAACGCGAAAACCAGGGTCAGAATGCCGCCCATCACGACCAGATAGACCCCGATGTCGAACACAAGCACCGTGGAAAGCGGCAAGCCCTTCTCGCCCTCGGATGCGCCGAGGAACAGCCATTGCCCAGTGAAGAGCGGATCGGCGAAAAGCGCGGAGGCAAGGCCCGCCAGCGCGGCGACGCCAAGCCCAACCATCGCGATCTGTTCCGGGGCAGCGCGCAGCGCGGCGCGCGCCTCGGCTGTGCCGCAGGCGATGGCATACATCACGAAGCCGGTCGCCCCGATCAGCCCGCCAATGAAGCCGCCACCCGGTTCGTTATGGCCGCGCAGCAGCATGAACACCGAGAACACCAGAAGGATCGCCACGATGAGCCGCGTGGCGGTTGTCAGGATCAGCGAATTCATGACGTTCCTTTCGGTTTGCGCTGCTTGAGAAGCGCGTAGGCCGAGATCGCAGCGACCGCGACGACCGAGATCTCGCCGAACGTGTCGAAGGCCCGGAAGTCCACGAGGATCACGTTCACGATGTTCTTGCCATGCGCGATGGGATAGCTGTTCTTCTCGAAATACTCGGTCAGGTTCAGATCGAGCGGCACCGAGGTCACGCCGATCACCACAGCCGCAACGACGACGCCAAGCCCGATGGACACAGCCGCATGCAGCGTGCGTTCGCTGACTGGTCGGGCGGGCGGTAGGGTCGGCAGGCGCAGCGCTGCAACCGAGAACAGCACGACGACAAGCATTTCGACAAGGATCTGAGTGATCGCCACATCCGGCGCACCGAACTGGATGAACACCAGCGCCACGCCAATGCCCACAACGCCAAGCCCGGCGATGGCGGCGATGCGCGAATTCGTGGCAACCGCGACCAGTGTGCCCGCGATGGTCAGGCCGAACACCACGAGATGGACATAGCTGATCCCGTCCAGCACGGGGCTGCCTATGTCCAGGCCGCGCAGAAGGATCGTTCCGCCGATCACCACGGTGATGGTCGCGAAGACGACCAGCAGGTAGCGGCTCAGCACGCCGGTCTGAAGTTGCGCCGTCACGGCGACCGCGCCACGGGTCATGCCCGCAAGGAAGCTGTCCCATGCGGCATCGAAGCTGATCAGGCGGGCAGCGGCTTCATCGATCCGGTCGCGCAGCGCCTTGTGGAAGACATAGATCACGACCCCGGTGGCGAAGGTCAGAATGCTGAGCACGAGCGCGGCGTTGACGCCGGTCCACAGGTGCAGGTCCTTTCCCTTTTCCATGTCGCCCAGCAGCGCGCCCGCGATCGGGTCTGTCACCGCGACTTGGAGGGTGTGCGAGTCGAGGCCGAAATAAAGCCCCAGCGCACCCAGCACGACCGGCCCTGCCAGCATGGGCAGCGGCGCCTCGCGGATCGGACGATCGAGTTGCGGCATATGTGCGTCGGTGCCCCAGAACGGCTTGAACGCGACCACACCGGCGATGGCGAACATCAGCGCGCTGGCCGCGAAGATCGCGCCGGTCACGATCACGACCGAGGCGGGGCTTTCCAGCCCGCCCTTGTAGAGAAGTTCCTTCCCGATGAAACCGATGAAGGGAATCATGCCCGCCATCGACAGCGCCGCCAGTCCGCCGGCGATGCCGGTCACCGGCATCCTCCGGATCAGTCCGCCCAACCGCCGCGCGTCCCGCGTCCCGGTGGCATGGTCCACACAGCCGATCATCAGGAACAGTGCCGCCTTGTAGAGCGAATGAACCACGAGGAAGGTCGCCATCGCCGTGATCGCATACCCGCCCGGCGCCGCGAGATAGAGCACCAGCGCCCCGAGCGCCATCAGCGTTGTATAGGCCAGTGTCTGCTTGAGATCGTTCTGTTTCAGCGCCACGACCGATGCGAAGACCGTGGTGAACGCGCCGAAGATCACAAGTGTCCACATCCACACATCGGTGCCAGACAGATTCGGGTGCATCCGCGCCAGCAGGTAGACACCGCCCTTCACCATCGTGGCCGAATGCAGGTAGGCGCTGACCGGTGTCGGCGCGGCCATCGCGTTGGGCAGCCAGAAATGGAACGGGAATTGCGCCGACTTGGTGAAGGCCCCGGCCAGCACAAGGATCAGGATCGGCAGGTACATTGGGCTGTCGCGCAGCACATCGCCCATATCGCGCAGGGCCGATAACTCCATCGTGCCAGCGACCGAACCGATCATGAGGAAGCCGGCCAGCATCGCCAGACCGCCGGTTCCCGTCACCAGAAGGGCCTGAAGCGCTGCGCGCTGCGACACCTTGCTGTCGTGATTGAACCCGATCAGCAGGAACGAAGTGATCGTCGTCAGTTCCCAGAACACGAACAGGGCAAGCAGGTTGTCGGCCAGCACCAGCCCCAGCATCGCGAGCATGAAACTGACAAGATAAAGCGAGAACCGGGCGTGCTGCGGATGCCCGGCGAGATAGCTGCCCGAGAACAGCATCACCAGCACCCCGATCCCCGAGATCAGCAGCGCGAAGGTCAGGCTGAGACCGTCGATGAAGAAGCTCAGCTCCACCCCCATGCTCGGCACCCAAGGCACGGCGTGGCGCAGCCCCTCGCCGGCCGCGACGGCGGGCAGGAAGGACAGGAAGAACGCAAAGAGACCGGCAGCGATCAGTGGCGGGACGACGCTTGCCAAGGTCCAGAACGAGGCGGGATGTTCACTGTGTTGGGCCAAGGGACACTCCGTAAATCCTGCGCAGCTTAGGAACTGACTTCGGAAAACACCAGACCGCCCGGCTTGGTTTCTTGCTCGTAGTGGGCCGACAGGCCCTGGATTTTTTTGGATGTCTTGCGGAGTGCGGAAAGGTCGCGGTTCTCGTTGCGGTGCGGAGTGCGCCGAAATTGCGATGTGACCTTTCGCGGTCGTTTCGCTACAAGACCTGCGAAGGTTGAGATCAAGCAGGGGTTTTGTGTGGTGCAAGTCGAGTTGACGGAACTGCCTGGCGTCCTTCTCCTGACGCCGCGGCGTTTCGGGGATGACCGGGGCTTCTTTTCCGAGGTGTACAACCGCGAGGTCATGGCCGCGCACGGGGTGGATGTCCCCTTCGTGCAGGACAACCATTCGCTGTCCCGGCAGGTCGGCGTCGTGCGCGGGCTGCATTTCCAGGCCCCGCCCCATGCGCAGGACAAGCTGGTCCGCGTCGGGGCCGGGCGGGTGAAGGATGTCGCGGTGGATATCCGGCGCGGCTCGCCGCATTACGGCAAGTGGGTCGCGGTGGAGCTGTCGGCCGAGGTCGGCAACCAGCTGTTCATTCCCAAGGGCTTCCTGCACGGCTTCTCGGTTCTCGAACCGGACAGCGAGCTTCTGTACAAGTGCTCCGACTATTACGCGCCGGAGTGCGACGGCGCCGTGCGCTTCGACGATCCGGACCTCGACATCGACTGGGGCGTCGATCCGGCCGCCGCGATCCTGTCCGCCAAGGATGCCGCCGCGCCCCTTCTCAAGGACTTTGACAGTCCGTTTGTCTACGAGGACTGAAGCCATGAAGATACTTGTCACCGGCGGTGCCGGGTTCATCGGGTCCGCCGTCGTCCGGCTGGCCGTGGCGCGCGGCCACGAGGTCGTGAACCTCGATGCGCTGACCTATGCCGCCTGCCTCGACAACGTGGCGCCGGTCGCCGACAGCCCGCTTTACGCCTTCGAGAAGGCCGATATCCGCGACGGCGCGGCGCTGGCGCGGATCTTCGCGCAGCACCGGCCCGACAAGGTGATGCACCTGGCCGCGGAAAGCCACGTGGACCGGTCGATCGACGGGCCCGGCGCCTTCATCGAAACCAACGTGAACGGCACCTACGAGATGCTGAACGCGGCACGCGCCTACTGGGTGGAGGCCGGTCGGCCCGACACCTTCCGGTTCCACCACATCTCCACCGACGAGGTCTACGGCACGCTCGGCGCGACCGGACAGTTCACCGAGGACACGCCCTACGCCCCGAACTCGCCCTATTCGGCCAGCAAGGCGGCGTCCGACCACCTGGTGCGGGCCTGGGGCGAGACCTATGGCCTGCCCTTCGTGCTGACCAACTGCTCCAACAATTACGGCCCCTACCATTTCCCCGAGAAGCTGATCCCGGTCGTCATCCTCAAGGCGCTGGCCGGAGAGCCGATCCCGGTCTACGGCAAGGGCGAGAACGTGCGCGACTGGCTTTACGTGGAAGACCACGCCGACGCGCTGCTGTGCGTTCTGGAAAACGGCAGGACCGGCCGGACCTACAACATCGGCGGCGAGAACGAGGCGAAGAACATCGACATCGTCGGCAAGATCTGCACGATCCTCGATGCCAAGCGCCCGAAGAACACGGCCTACTGCGAACAGATCAGCTTCGTGACCGACCGGCCGGGGCACGACCTGCGCTACGCGATCGACCCGACCCGCATCCGCACCGAACTCGGGTGGCGACCGTCCGTGACGCTCGACGAGGGTCTCGAGAAGACCGTGCAATGGTATCTCGACAACGAGGACTGGTGGCGCGCGCTGCAAGGCCGGGCGGGGGTTGGCGAACGGCTCGGGGCGAAGGCATGAAGATCCTGGTCTACGGAAAGTCCGGCCAGCTCGGGCTGGAACTGCAACGGCGCGCGGGCGACGTGGTGCTGGACGTGCGCGACGAGTTCGAGGCCGATTTCACCAACCCCGATGCCTGCGCCGCGATGGCCGCGCAGACCGACGCAGATGCCATCATCATCGCGGCGGCCTATACCGCCGTGGACAAGGCCGAAAGCGACGAGGACCTCGCGCTCGCGGTGAACGGCACGACCCCCGGCGCGATCGCCCGGGCGGCGGCCGCGCGCGGCCTGCCGGTCGTGCTGGTGTCCACCGACTACGTGTTCGACGGCAGCGGCGAGCAGCCCTTTTCCATCGACGCGCCCACCGGCCCGCTCGGTGCCTACGGGCGCACCAAGCTCGTCGGCGAGACGGCGGTGCGCGATGCGGGCGGACCCCATGCGATCCTGCGCACCTCGTGGGTGGTGTCCTCGCACGGGCACAACTTCGTGAAGACGATGCTGCGCCTCGGGGCGGAGCGGGACCGCCTGACCATCGTCGCCGACCAGGTCGGCGGGCCGACCCCGGCGGCGGCGCTGGCCGATGCCTGCATGACGGTGGCGGACCGGCTGGTGCGCGATGCGTCGGTGACGGGCACCTACCACGTGACCGGCGGACCGGATGTCAGCTGGGCCGATTTCGCCCGCGAGATCTTCCGCCAGTCGGGCACGCAGTGCGAGGTCGCGGACATCCCGACCCGCGACTACCCGACCCCCGCGCGCCGGCCGCTGAACTCGCGGCTCGACAACAGCATGACACAGACCGTCTTCGGCCTGCCCCGCCCCGACTGGCGCGCCGGGCTGACCGACATTCTCAAGGACCTCGGAGCATACCGCGCATGACCGATCGCAAGGGCATCATCCTTGCCGGGGGCTCCGGCACCCGGCTTTATCCGATCACGCAGGGCGTGTCCAAACAGCTGCTGCCGATCTACGACAAGCCGATGATCTACTTCCCGATCTCGGTGCTGATGCTGGCCGGCATCCGCGAGATCGCGATGATCACGACGCCGGTCGACCAGGCGCAGTTCCAGCGCACGCTCGGCGACGGCGCGCAATGGGGCATCTCGATCACCTACATCACCCAGCCCTCGCCCGACGGCCTGGCGCAGGCCTATATCCTGGCCGAAGACTTCCTGGACGGCGCGCCGTCGGCCATGTGCCTCGGCGACAACATCTTCTTCGGGCACGGGCTGCCGGACCTGCTGGCGGCGGCCGATGCCAAGCCGCAGGGCGGCACCGTCTTCGGCTACCGCGTGTCGGACCCGGAACGCTACGGCGTGGTGGCCTTCGGCGCGGACGGCAAGGCCAGCCAGATCATCGAGAAGCCGGCGGTGCCGCCGTCGAACTACGCGGTGACGGGGCTCTATTTCCTCGACGGGGACGCGCCCGCGCTGGCGCGGCAGGTCAAACCCTCCGACCGCGGGGAGCTCGAGATCACGACCCTGCTGGAGATGTACCTCGCCAGGGGCCTGCTGAGCGTCGAGCAGATGGGCCGGGGCTATGCATGGCTCGACACCGGAACGCATGGCAGCCTGCTCGATGCCGGCAATTTCGTGCGCACGCTCACCCTGCGACAGGGACAGCAGGTCGGATGCCTCGAGGAAATCGCCCATGACGCAGGATGGATCAGCCGCGACGACCTGCTGAAAGCCGCGCAGGGTTACCGAAAAAACGACTACGGCGCATACCTCGCAAGACTGGCCGAGGAATA
>NZ_QGKU01000039.1 GCF_003172915.1 Meridianimarinicoccus roseus | reverse complement strand
CAGACATGCGAACACGCGCCGCTGTTGCCGTTGAGGCAGGCAAGCCGCTTGAAATCATGGACGTGGAGCTTGACGGCCCGCGGGCCGGGGAGGTTCTTGTGGAGGTGAAGGCCACGGGTCTTTGCCACACGGACGAGTTCACGCGTTCGGGCGCGGACCCCGAGGGGATCTTTCCGGCGATCCTGGGTCACGAGGGCGCGGGCGTTGTCGTGGAGGTCGGCCCCGGCGTGACGAGCCTTGCGGTGGGGGACCACGTGATCCCGCTCTACACGCCGGAGTGCCGCGAATGCGAGTACTGCCTGAACCCGAAGACGAACCTGTGCCAGAAGGTGCGCGCGACGCAGGGCCAGGGTCTTCTGCCGGATGGCACGACGCGGTTCTCGATGCTCGACGGCACGCCGATCCACCACTACATGGGCTGCTCGACCTTCGCCAACCACACGGTCGTGCCTGAGATCGCGCTGGCGAAGATCCGCCCGGACGCGCCGTTCGACAAGGTGTGCTACATCGGCTGCGGCGTGACGACGGGGATCGGCGCGGTGATCAACACCGCCAAGGCCGAGATCGGCTGCCGGGGCGTGGTGTTCGGGCTTGGCGGGATCGGTCTGAACGTGATCCAGGGGCTGCGGCTTGCGGGCGCGGACCAGATCGTGGGCGTGGACCTGAACGACGACAAGGCCGAGATGGCGCGGCGCTTCGGGATGACCGATTTCGTGAACCCGTCGAAGGTCGACGGCGACCTGGTGGCGCATCTTGTGGCGCTGACCGGGGGCGGGGCGGACTACACGTTCGACGCGACGGGCAATGTGGGCGTGATGCGCACGGCGCTGGAATGCGCGCACAAGGGCTGGGGCGAGAGCATCATCATCGGGGTGGCGCCTGCGGGTGCCGAGATCGCGACGCGGCCGTTCCAGCTGGTGACGGGGCGTGTGTGGAAGGGCACGGCCTTCGGCGGGGCGCGCGGGCGCACCGACGTGCCGAGGATCGTGGACTGGTACATGGACGGCAAGATCGAGATCGACCCGATGATCACCCACAAGCTGACCCTCGACGAGATCAACCACGGGTTCGACCTGATGCACGAAGGCAAATCCATCCGCGCCGTCGTCGAATTCTGAGGACGCGCCGATGAGCGAGACAGCCCGCAGCCGGACCGGGACCCTGACGGCCCGGCTGCGGGCGCTTTACGAGGGCCGCAGCGACCGTGCGCACCGCTTCCGCTATGCGCTGCTGGCCTTCGATCTGCTGACGATCCTGTTCGTCATCGCCACGTCGTTCAGCACGCACGGCCCGGTGGTGGAGACGATCAACACCGCGCTGGGTGTGGTGCTGGCGGCCGAATTCGCGGCGCGGTTACTGATCGCGCGGCAGCGGCTGAAATTCCTTGCTTCGCCCTGGGTGATCGCCGACCTTGTCGCCGTTATGTCCTTCCTTGCGCCTCTGGCGGGCGAGGGGCTGGGCTTCCTGCGGGTGCTGCGCACGCTGCGGCTGCTGCGGGCCTACCCGCTGCTTTTCCGGCTGCGGAAGGATTTCGCCTTCTTCCGCCGCAACGAGGAGGTGATCGTAGCCTCCATTAACCTTGCGGTGTTCGTGTTCGTGATGACCGGGCTGGTCTATGCGACGCAACACAAGGTCAACCCGCAGATCGGAAACTACGGAGACGCGCTGTATTTCACAGTTACCGCGCTGACCACGACCGGCTTCGGCGACATCACGCTGGACGGCACGATGGGGCGGCTGATTTCGGTCGTGGTGATGGTCTGCGGCGTCACGCTGTTCCTGCGGCTGGCGCAGGTGCTGTTCCGCCCCCGCAAGGTGCGCGAGCCTTGCACGGTCTGTGGGCTGGAACTGCACGACGCCGACGCGGTCCATTGCAAGCATTGCGGCGAAGTGATCCGCATCGAGACGGAGGGGATGGAATGACGGTCGCGATCCGGCCCTTCGCGCCGGGCGATGAGGCTCCGCTTTGGGCGATGCTGGAGCCCGCCTTCCGCGCGGGCGACACCTATACCGTCGATCCGGGGATCTCGCGGGACGATGCGCTTGCCTTCTGGTGCGCGCCGGAGAAGCGGGTCTTCATCGCGCAGGCGGAAGGCCCCGTCGGGACCTATTACCTCAAGCCCAACCAGTCCGGCGGCGGCGCGCATGTCTGCAACTGCGGTTTCGTCACTCATCCGCAGGCGCGCGAGCAGGGCGTGGCGCAGGCGATGCTGGACCACGCGCTCGACACCGCCCGCGCGGCCGGATTCCGCGCGATGCAGTTCAATTTCGTGGTGGCGACAAATACGGGCGCAATCCGCATCTGGCAGCGCAACGGCTTCGAGACGGTGGGCCGGTTGCCCGGCGCGTTCCGGCACCCGGCCGAGGGCTATGTCGATGCGCTGGTCATGTACCGGTCTCTGGTTCTTGGCATCACGCCTGGGCCGCGCTGACCGGGATGGACGCGGGGCGCGGTGCTGCCGGTCCCGTCGCCCCGGTGCAAAGACCGGTGCACCCCCGTCCGCCGCGTTCAGCCCCGGCGGCGGGTGCGCAGGGCGGCGGTCAGGGCGAGGGCCCCGGCCATCAGCGGCAGCGCGCCGGGCAGCGGGATCGGCGGTGGGGTCTTTTCCTCTGGCGTAATGTCCACCTGCAAGGTCGCGCAAAGCGTCGATGTGCAACCCGCAACAAAAGACAGATTATTGAATGACAGGGTGATCCGGTTGTCGCCGGTGAGGTTGGCCGACACGCTTCTGTTAAAAAACCAAAAATCGGGAACGACGTGAAGCTGGACGAGATGCTCTCGATCGCGACGTCGGGTGATCGACCCAGGTCAGACCGTCGAGCACGACATCGAACGCTCTTGGGTTCAGGCCCCAAGCGAAAGAGTCACCCGATGAACCCGCGTCCAGAAACGAGAACAGCAGCGAGCTGTCCATCACGTCGATCTCGATCAGGGCATTGGGAAACTGAGAGAAGTTGGTGGGCGCGTCACTGACGATGCACTCAACCCCGGCGCCCACCATGATATCGGTGCAGGTGCTTTCCGAAAGGCCGCTGTCCAGTTGCGTGTGACCGCCAGTGTTGGAGATGCTGATCGTACTGCCGACCAGAGAGGCATGGGCCGCGGGGGCGAGCAGCACCCCGGCGACGACGGCAAGGGCGAAACGGTGCATGGGAGCTTTCCCTGAAAAATGAAAAAATCTTAACGAAGCGGATCAGCATTCGGTTAGCAGTGCAATTTTTTTCGATCACAGCTATTGCCGATACCGCTCAAACGCGGTGCTGCCCATTTGCGCGGTCGCCACCAAAACGGTCGCAATCCGGTTGTGGCGGCGCGCGGGATTTGAAACTGTGGGCGTGCTTCCGGCGGCGTTCCGGCACCCGTCCGACGGGTATGTCGATGCGCTGGTGATGTATCGAACCCTTTGACAGGAGGCCGCATGGCCGAGGACCGCCAGAAACTGCTTGCCGTGCTGATTGACGCGGACAACGTGCCCGCCAGCTATGCCGAGGCAATCTTCGAAGAGATCGCCAGTTTCGGCGAGGCCTCGATCCGGCGCATCTACGGCGATTTCGCCCGCGACGGGCTGCGCGGCTGGTCCAAGAAGCTGGCCAACCTCGCCATCGTGCCTATGCAGGCGCCCAGCAACACGCGCGGCAAGAACTCCAGCGACATAGCGCTGGTGATCGACGCGATGGACATCCTGCACACCGGGCGCTTCGACGGCTTCGTGCTGGTGTCCTCGGACAGCGATTTCACCCGGCTGGCCAGCCGCATCCGCGAGCAGGGGATCGACATCTACGGCATGGGCGAGCAGAAGACGCCCGAATCCTTCCGCCGGGCCTGCAAGCGTTTCATCTATGTCGAGAACCTGACCTCGGGCGACGCCGAGCCGCTGGAGGTCGCCGACGAGCCCGCCGACCAGCCCAGCCCGCGCAGCGCCAAGAAGCTCAAGCCGATCGACGCGCGCAACCTGATCTTTCGGGCCTTCGACGCGATCGAACAGGATGACGAATGGTATTCGCTTGGCCAGATCGGCCAGCACATCACCGCCGCAAACCCGGATTTCGACCCGCGCAACTACGGCAAGAAGAAGCTGTCGGACCTGATGGCCGAGTTGAAGATGTTCGAGTTGCGCCGCGGTCCCGGCAACCAGTTCGAGGCGCGGCGGCTGGACTGATCCGCGCGCCCGGTTCACGCTGGGTCACGCCTGTGTCACGACCGATCACAAGGCGACTTGCGTGCTATGCGGGTGCGATGGGCTGTGCCACTCTGGTTCTGCTGAGGGACTGGAGGGCATAAAATGCAACTGATACGGATAGCGGCGGGCGTGTGCGCGCTGGCCGGTGCGATGGCGGCAGGCGCGCCGCTGGCCGCGCAGGCGGCGGGTGAACGGATACGGATCACAGGCGAGATCATCGACACCTGGTGTTACTTTTCCGGCGTGATGGGCGGGCCCGAGGCGGTTGTCGGGTCGGCGCACCACACCTGCGCGCTGTGGTGTTCGGCGGGGGGGATCCCGGTCGGCCTGCTGGGCGAGGACGGCGAGGTGTACATGGTGCTGAAGATCGAGGGCGACGATGCCAGCGCCGGCGGTGACACGCAATTGCGCCTTGCCAGCCACGAGATCACCGCCGACGGGATGCTCTACCGGCGCGACGGGCTGAACTACCTTGTGGTGGCCGAGGTCGTGGCCGATGCGGGCATTGTCAATCACAGCCATGACGATTTCGGGGTGACGCCCGGCTTCGCCATTCCCGAACCCGCGGAGTGAGTGCCATGAGACGACTCGTGATGCTTGCGGCGCTGCTGGCGGCGGGACCGCTTGGGGCGCAGGATTTCTCGGCCGGGTCAGAGGCGCGGTCCTGGAACCTTTACGCCGAACAGCCTGCCCGGTTCGAGGCGCGGGTGGTGGACATGCTTTGCGCAGTGACCGGCGACTGCCCCGAGAATTGCGGCGCCGGGCGGCGCCAGATCGGCCTGCTCCGCGCGGCGGACGGGGTGCTGGTCTATCCCAACAAGAACGCACAGCCGATCTTCACCGGCGCGGCGGTGGACCTGCTGCCGTTCTGCGGCGCGGATGTGGAAGTGGACGGGCTGATGCTGGACGATCCGGACATCGGGGCGCGCAACATCTATCTCGTGCAGCGGGTGCGGCGGCTGGATGGCGGCGAGTGGGTGAACGCGCAGTCCTGGACCGAAGACTGGGCGGCGCGCAACCCGGACGCGGACGGCGAGGGACCGTGGTTCCGGCGCGACCCGCGGGTCGGTGCGTTGATCGAGAAGGACGGGTATCTCGGGCTCGGTCCGGAGGTGGACGCGGCCTTCATCGAGGACTGGTTCTGATGCGCGCGTTCGGTGCTTTGATGGCCTTCGGGCTTGGGGCGGGCGCGATGGCGGCGCCTGCGCTGGCCCATGACGGGGTGGTACATGGATCGGCGGAGGAGGCGGCACGGCACGCCGCAGCCCCGCCCGATGGGCCGACAGGCCGCGCCGGGGCGCTGCCCTTCGCGCTGGGCGGCCCCTTCGCGTTGACCGACCAGACCGGCGCACGGCGCACGCAGGCCGACCCGGCGGGCCGGATGCAGCTTCTGTTCTTTGGCTATGCCAATTGCCCGAGCATCTGTTCGGCGGCGTTGCCAATGATGGCCGATATCGTGGACCTGATGGCGGAAAGGGGTGTGGCGGCGGTGCCGGTGATGATCACTGTCGATCCCGCGCGCGACACGGTGGGCAGCATGGGCGCGCCGCTGAAGGCGATCCACCCGGCCTTCGTGGGGCTGACCGGCACGCCCGAAGCACTGGCGCAGGCGCGCACCGCCTTCGGTGTGCAAAGCGAGGTGGTGTTCACGGACCCTGAGCACGGCGACGTCTTCGCCCATGGCAGCCATGTCTACCTTCTGGACGCGGCGGGCACGGTGCTGACGCTGCTGCCGCCGATCCTTTCGGCAGAGCATGCGGCGGATATCGCCCTGCGCTACGCGCCCGGCGACAGCTGACTCAAGCGGAACGTCGGCTGGCGTCGGGCGGAGGCTATCGACCCGGCCCGCGTGCGCGGCGCCCGCGCCACCAGCGCAGCGCCAATCCCAGTGCGACCCCGGTGCCGATGGCTATCGTAAGGTCCGCCAGCACGGTCAGCGCCAGCGTCAGCAGCAGGAGCGCGAGATCGGCGGGCGGTGCACGCAGGTGACCGCGCCAGTGCTGCGGCTCGCTCATGTTCCATGCCGTCAGCATCAGCAACCCGGCCAGCGCGGGCAGCGCCAGCGCCCCGGCCAGCGGCGCGGCCACCGACATTACCGCAAGGATCACGGCGGCGTGGATCATGCCCGCCATCGGCGTCTGCCCGCCCGCGCGCACGTTCGTGGCTGTGCGCGCAATGGCGCCGGTGGCGGGCAGGCCGCCGAAGAGGGCGGAGCCGAGATTGGCTGCGCCTTGTGCGAGCAACTCGGCGTCGGGGCGGTGCCGCTGGCCAGTCATCCCGTCCGCGACCATCGCCGAAAGCAACGATTCTACCCCGGCCAGCACCGCGATCACCAGCGCCGAGGGCAACAGTTCCATCAGCCGTGCAGGCGACAGATCGGGCAGCGTCGGGGCGGGGAGCTGCGAGGGCAGCGCGCCGAACCGCCCGGCGAGCGTGTCAACCGGCAGGCCCAGAAACGCCACCAGCGCAGAGGTCAGTCCGACGGCCACGATCAGGCCGGGAAATCGCGGCGCGGCGCGGCGCAGCGCAACGATCAAGGCCATGCTGCCCAGACCCACCGCCAACGCCGGGACCGACAGCGTGCCGCGCGCCGCCCAGAGCGCGGGGGCCAGTTCAAGGGCGTCTGCGGGTGTATGCGACAGGCGCAAACCCAGCAGGTCCCGGATCTGGCTGAGCGCGATGATGCAGGCAATGCCGATGGTGAATCCGTGGATCACCGGGAGCGGCACCAGCCGCACGAGGCGCCCCGCGCGCAGCGCCCCCGCCACCAGCAGGATCAGCCCCGCCATGAAGGTTGCTGTGACCAGCCCGCCGAACCCGTGCGCCGCGATCACCCCGTGCACGACGACGATGAAGGCCCCTGTTGGTCCGCCGATCTGCACCTTGCTGCCGCCAAGTGCCGAGATCAGGAACCCCGCCACGATTGCGGTCACGACCCCGGTGCCCGGTTCGGCGCCCGAGGCGATGGCGATGGCAAGGCTGAGCGGCAGCGCCACCATCGCCACCGTTACGCCGGCGGCGAGGTCGGCCAGAAATTGCGGGCGGGAATAGCCGCGCAGCGAAGTGGCAAGTTGCGGGGTCATGGGATTGCGGTCATGGGGGCGGAACTGCCGCAGTAGGCGCGCGGTTCGTCCGACACGCAAGGGGCGCCCGTGTCGCATGGTCCGCACCGCGGCCTAAGCGGCCGCGACCTGCCGTCAGCGCGCGGCGCTGTAGCGGGCCATGAACATGTCCACCGCACCGCGGATCACGCGCTGGCGGTCGGCCTCGGTCACCTTGCCGGGCATGTTGAATACGACGCGCTGGAACAGGTCGGCCTTGCACAGTTCGGCGAACTGGTTTGCGGCAAGTTCCACATCGTCGATTGCCAGATCACCGCGGGCGACGGCGCGGTGCAGGAACTCGACCACCTTGGCTTGCGCCTGTTCTGGCCCGGAGCGGTAGAAGGTACGCCCGAGCTCGGGAAAGCGTTCGGCCTCGGCCACGCAGATGCGAAACACCTGCTGGCCAAAATCCGACAGCAGGAAGCCGGTCATCCGGTCGGCGATATCGGCCAGCGTCTCTTCGGTGCTCTGGCCCTGCTCGGCCTGAACCATCGCGGTTTCGGACTGGCGCAGGCATTCGCTTTTCGCGACTTCCATGAACAGCATCTTCTTGTCTGGAAAGTAGCTGTAGAGCGTAGCCTTGGAGACGCCCGCCGCCCTGGCGATGCTGTCCACGCTGGCCCCTTGGTAGCCTTCGCGCATGAAAATCTCGCGCGCACCTGCCACCACCTGGTCGAATTTCCGGCCCTTTCTGATTTTAGGGCTGTCTTCCTGCACGCGGTCCCCCCACCGATCTGACCCGCGCCTGCCAGGCGCCGGTGGAGCAACTTAAACCAAACGGTTCAGTCTGTGCAAGCGCCCCCTGAGATGCTAGCCGGTCGGCATGATCGACGTTTTCATGCAGACGCTGCCGTTTTTTGCGCTGATCGGGCTGGGGTACGGCGCCGCACGGGTTGGCATGTTCGGCCCCGAGGCGGTGGCGGCGCTGACCCGCTTCGTGTTCTACTTCGCGCTGTCGGCGATGCTGTTCCGGTTCTCGGCAGGACTGTCGCTCGGGCAGATCGTCGACTGGACGGTGGTGCAGGCGTATCTGTCGGCCAGCGTGGCGGTCTATCTGTTGGCGACGCTGGTGGCGATGCTGCGCCGGGTGAAGGTGGCCGAGGCCGCGATCGAGGCGCAATGCGCGATCATCGGAAACCTGGGGTTCCTCGGTATCCCGTTGCTCGTGCTGCTGCTGGGTGAGCGGGCCATCGGGCCACTTCTGTTGATGCTGTCGGTGGACCTGATCGTGTTCTCCAGCCTCGTGGTGATTTTGATCACCGGCAGCCGCGACGGGCGCATGTCGCCGGCTGTGTTGCGCACCGTCGGGCTGGGTCTGGTGCGCAACCCGATGATCCTGTCGATCCTGGCGGGGCTGGCGTGGTCGGGCCTGGGCTGGCCGGTGCCCGCCCCTGCAGACGCGTTCCTTGCGACGCTCGGCTCGGCGGCGACGCCGGGCGCGCTGTTCGCCATCGGTGCTTCGCTGGCCGGCAAGTCCGCCGAACGATTGTCTGTCGCGGGCTGGCTGAGTTTCTGCAAGCTGATCCTGCACCCGGCCGCGGTGGCGGTGGCCGCGCTGGCGGTTTTCGGGGTGGAGCGCGGCGTGGCCGGTGTGATGATCGCCACCGCGGCGCTGCCGGTCGCGGGCAATGTCTACATCCTGGCACAGCACTACGGGGTTGCGCCGCAACGGGTGTCGGCCTCCATCCTGATCTCGACCCTGTTCAGCGTGCTGACGATCCCGGCGGCGATCGCCTGGGCGTTGGGCTGAGGGTTGCCCGCGCGGGCGTGGCACGGTAGCCAGTGAGCGTCCGGCAAGGGGAGTGAACGGCATGGAAACGGTTTCGGAAAACCGGTGTTTCGGCGGCGTGCAGGGCGTCTATCGACACGCCTCGGCGGTGTGCGGCTGCGACATGACCTTTGGGCTGTTCATGCCCCCGCAGGCCGCCAGCGGACCGGTACCGCTGCTGTGGTACTTGTCGGGGCTGACCTGCACCCACGAGAACGCGATGACTAAGGCGGCGGCACAAGGCTGGGCCGCAGAGGCGGGGCTGGCGCTGTGCTTTCCCGATACCTCGCCGCGCGGCGCGGACATAGCCGACGACGCGGCCTATGACCTGGGGCAGGGCGCAGGGTTTTACGTGGACGCCACGCAGACCCCCTGGGCGCCGCATTTCAACATGTGGAGCTATGTGACCGAGGAACTTCCCCGCGCGCTGGACGCCGCCTTCCCGGTCGATCCGGAGCGGCAGGCGATCATGGGCCATTCGATGGGAGGGCACGGGGCGCTGACGGTAGCGATGAACCATCCGGGCCGCTTCGCCAGCGTGTCGGCCTTCGCGCCAATATCGCATCCCGTCGCCTCGGACTGGGGGCGCAAGCAGTTCACCGCCTACCTGGGGGCGGACGAAGGCACCTGGACGCGCCATGACGCCACTCTGCTGATGCAGGCGGGCGGCTTCGACGGGCCGGTGCTGATCGACCAGGGGTCCGAGGACCAGTTCCTGGACCTGCTCCGGCCCGGAGACCTTGCGCAGGCAATGGCGGCCCGCGTGCAGGACGGACAGTTCCGCATCCAGAAAGGGTACGATCACAGCTACTGGTTCATGCAGAGCTTCATGGAAGACCACATCGCCTTCCATGCCGAAGCGCTGGGGCTTTGAGGGACGGGTGACACGGCTCTACATCGATGCGGATGCCTGCCCTGTGAAGGACGAGGCGGAGCGCGTTGCCACCCGCCACGGGGTGGAAATGCTGGTGGTGCACAATGGGGGCTTGCGCCCGTCGCGCAACCCGCTTGTGCGCCATGTGATCGTGGAGGAAGGGCCGGACATGGCCGACCGCTGGATCGCGGCAGAATGCGGGCCGGGCGACGTTGTGGTGACCGGAGACATCCCGCTGGCCGATGCCTGCCTGAAGGCGGGGGCCGCTGTGATCCAGCACAACGGCGAGGCCCTGACACCCGCCAATATCGGCCCGCGCCTGGCGACACGTGACCTGATGAACGACATTCGTGCGGCGGATCCGTTCCATCAGGGGCGCGGCAAGGGCTTCGCGAAGGCGGACAGGTCGCGCTTCCTGTCCGCGCTCGATGCCGCGCTGGTCGCAGCGAGGAAGGGCCGGGCATGACCGTTCGCGCCGTGGTGTTCGACATCGGCAACGTGCTGATCCGCTGGGACCCGGCGCGCTTTTACGACGCGCGGATCGGTCCTGAGGCGAGGGCGGCGCTGTTTGCGCGGGTCGATCTGGACGGGATGAACCTGTCGGTGGACGCGGGGGCCGACCTGCACGACGCGGTAGAGGCGCTGGCCGCCGCGAATCCGGGCGATGCCGCGCTGATCCGCATGTGGCGGGACAACTGGCTGGATTTCGTGGTCGGGCCAATCAGGGGGTCGGTCGCGCTGCTGCGCCGCCTGCGAGCAGCGGGAATACCGGTGCACGCGCTGACCAATTTCGGCCACGCGCCGCTTGCGCTGGCCGATGCCGCCTATCCGTTCCTGCGCGAGTTCGACCGGCGCTTCGTGTCGGCCGAGTTGCGCCTGTGCAAGCCCGACCCCGCCATCTATGCGGCGGTGGAAGCCGTGGTGGACGCCCCGCCCGAGGGGCTGTTCTTCATCGATGACAAGCCCGAGAACATCGCCGCCGCTGCCGCGCGCGGCTGGCAGACACACCTGTTCACCGAGCCCGAGCCGCTGGTGTCCGCTCTGGCCGCGGCGGGCGTGACGGCGGCGCAGCCCTGACGGCCGCGCCGCAGAGCCGTTCACCGACCTTGGACCCGATTTGTTAACCAATTCGTGCATTTTCGGGGTGCCTTTTGGCGCAGGCAGGATATCCATCCTTTAGCAGGTATCGGACACCCTTCGATGCCACCTTTTGGATGGGTCGATTATGAAACGTAATTCAGTTTTCGCTGCCACGGCCGCAACGGCGTTGACGATCGCATTTTCCGCGCCCGCAAGCGCGGCACCGCTGAGCGCGGCAGAAGTTCTGAGCCTGTTCAATGGCGTGACCGCCGGAGACATGTCTTCCAGCCAGGAGGTCGAAGGGCGGCTCTATGTCGGTGGCAACCTGACGGGCAACACCCTTCAGGTCGGCTTCAAGGACGTCACGCCAAGCGACCTCGACGAGCTGATCGTCGTGGGCGATTCGACGATCGGCACGATCAACGCCCAGAACGGCAGCGACGTGACCATTGGCGGCAATGCCAGCGGCACGGTCGAGTTGAATGGAGGATCGCAGGGCACGCGCACGGCGCGCATCGGTGGCAGCTTCACCGGCAACGCGAACCAGGGCACGGTGCTCGATGGGCAGCAGGCGAACGATCCAAATTTTGCGGCCCGGTTCCCCGAGATCGATTTCGCCGCGCTGGAAGCGGACTCCGCGTTCTTTGCGACCCTGACCGGCACGGTGTTCGATACGTCGGACTTCAACAACAAGAAGATCGTCGGCGCGCCCGATGCGGATGGCCTGTCCGTCCACAACGCCACGCTGGCTGACCTGGCAGGTGGCGGCTACTCCATCGATCTGAACGGCGCGACCACAGTGCTTATTAACGTGGCCGGAACGGTGGGCAGCTTCGGGATGAACGCGCTTGGCGGCACAGGTGCGGTGGCCGAGAACGTGATCTGGAACTTCTTCGAGGCCACGTCGATCAATGTCGGTACCGCAATCATCGGGAGCGTGCTTGCGCCGCTGGCGGATATGACGGGCTTCGGCGGCTCTACCGAAGGCAGCGTCATCGCCCGGAGCATCACGCTCAGCAACGGCGAGCTGCACAGCCGCACCTTCGAGGGCACCGTACCCACGCGGTCGGCGCCCCCGCCGCCGCCCTCGACCATTCCGCTGCCCGCGGGTCTGCCACTGCTACTGGCGGGTCTGGGCGGGCTTGCGATCCTGCGCCGCCGCGCGGCCTGAACACTGTGCCCGCCGGTCGGTGAGGTGCACACGAATGCAGGGTGGCGCCGAAAGGGCCGCCCTGTTTTTCATATGGCGGACCGAAAAGGCCGCAGCGCGGCGGACACGGGGCGGGTTTTCCCGGCGCGCCGCGCGGGGTAATCCCTGCGCATGGTCGAACTGAAATACATCTACGCAACGCGCGCTTCGGAAGGGACGATCAAGGCGGACCCGGCGCAGGAAGCCGTCCTTCCAGAACTGGAGCGCATCCGGCAGGATCTTGCGGCGCCACCGCCCAAGCGCGGCCTTTTTGGGCGCGCGCCCAGGCCCGCGCCGGTGAAGGGGCTGTACCTGTGGGGCGGTGTCGGGCGCGGCAAGTCCTACCTGATGGACCTGTTCGTCACCCATGTGAGCGTGCCGAAGCGGCGGGTCCATTTCCACGCCTTCATGCAGGAGATCCACGCCGGCATGACCGAGGCGCGCAAGCGCGGCGTGGATGACGCGCTTGCGCCGGTGGCCGACAAACTGGTGCAGGAGGTGCGCCTTCTGGCCTTCGACGAAATGCAGATCACCGACATCACCGACGCGATGATCGTCGGCCGGTTGTTCGAACGGCTGTTCGACGCAGGCGTCGCGGTGGTCACCACGTCGAACCGGCATCCGGACGAGTTGTACAAGGACGGGCTGAACCGGGCGCTTTTCCTGCCTTTCATCGAGATGATCAAGGACCGGCTGACCGTGTGGGAACTGGCCAGCCCGACCGATTACCGGCAGGACCGGCTGGAAGGCGCGCAGGTCTACTTCCATCCCGCGGACGCGGCGGCGCGGGCGGCGGTCGACGATCTGTGGCACGACATGACCCACACGCCGCGCGCCCGCGCCCGCGCCACTGAGGCGCAGCAGAAGATGCAGCAGCGCGGCGTGGGCCTGCCTGGCGAGGACGGGCTGGTGCTGAAGGTCAAGGGGCGGGAGGTGCGGCTGGCGCGATTCCGCAACGGGGTCGCGCGGGTGTCGTTCTGGGACCTGTGCGGCGTGCCGCTGGGGCCGGCGGACTATCTTGCGGTGGCTGATGCGGTGCGTGTGCTGATCCTCGAGGACGTGCCGCGGCTGGGGATTTCCAACTTCAACGAGGCAAAGCGCTTCGTGACGCTGGTGGATGCGCTCTATGAGGCAGGCACGCGGCTGGTGGTGACGGCTGCAGATGCGCCCGAGCGGCTGTACCTGGAAGGCACCGGCGCGTTCGAGTTCGAGCGCACGGCAAGCCGCCTGCGCGAGATGCAGTCCGAGGGCTGGGGCGCCGACGGCTAGGGCGGTGGACAGCGCGGGCGCTTCGCGGTAGCAGAACGCCGGACCTTGGCAAGGACAAGACAGGCGATGGACGATCTTCGGGACAAGTATCTGGCGGCAATCGCGGACGCGGGCGACGAAGCCGCGCTGGAGGCGCTGCGCGTCTCGGCCGTCGGCAAGAAGGGCGAGATCAGCCTGAAGATGCGCGAGCTGGGCAAGATGACACCCGAGGAGCGCCAGACGGCGGGCCCGAAGCTCAATGCCCTGAAGGACGAGATCAACGCGGCGCTGTCGGCCAAGAAGGCCGCGCTGGCCGATGCCGCGCTGGACGAACGGCTGCGGGGCGAATGGCTGGACGTGACGCTGCCGGGGCGCGGTGCGGCGCGCGCCATGGGCAGCATCCACCCGGTCAGCCAGGTGATGGACGAGGTCACGGCCATTTTCGCCGACATGGGCTTCGCCGTGGCCGAAGGCCCACAGGTCGAAAGCGACTGGTACAATTTCGACGCGCTGAACATTCCTGGCCACCACCCTGCGCGGGCCGAGATGGACACGTTCTACATGGCGCGCGCCGAGGGTGACGACCGACCGCCCCACGTGCTGCGCACCCACACGAGCCCGGTGCAGATCCGCACGATGGAGGCGCAGGGCGCCCCGCTGCGGATCATCGCGCCGGGTCGGGTGTACCGTGCCGACTACGACCAGACGCACACCCCGATGTTCCACCAGATCGAGGGGCTGGCGATCGACCGCGACATTTCCATGGCCAACCTGAAATGGGTGCTGGAGGAATTCTTCGCGGCATTCTTCGGTCTGGAGGGAATCAAGACCCGCTTCCGCGCGTCGCACTTTCCGTTCACCGAACCATCCGCCGAGGTCGACATCCAATGTTCTTGGGTGGATGGCCAACTCCGCATTGGCGAAGGCGACGGATGGTTGGAAGTGCTGGGGTCAGGCATGGTGCACCCGAAGGTGCTGCAGGCCGCGAAGGTGGACCCGGCAGAGTGGCAGGGCTTTGCTTTCGGCATGGGGATAGACCGGATCGCGATGCTGAAATACGGCATCCCCGACCTGCGCGCGTTCTTCGATTCAGACCTGCGCTGGCTGCGCCACTACGGCTTCAGCGCGCTGGACGTGCCGACGCTGCATGGCGGGTTGAGCCGCTGAATCACAAACGGGGCACCATTGGCGCCCCGTTTTGGTGATCGTACGCGACAGGCTTATTCTGCCGCCGCCAATGCCCCCTCCGGCAGCTCGCCCGTCAGCACATAGCGCAAAATCTCCACCACCTGCTTGGGCTCTTCGGCTACGGCGAGCGCGGCCGCGTCCACCTCTTTCAGCGCGTGCTGGTGGTCCGGCCCATGCAGCACGATCAGCGACTTGCCAAGCGCCGCGGCATAGCCCGCGTCGAACGCCGCGTTCCACTGCTTGTACTTCTCGCCGAAGCGCACCACGACCACGTCCGCCCCTTCGATCCCGCGCCGGGTGCGGATCGCGTTGACCATCGCGCCCTTGTGGTCGTGCCAGTACTTGCTGGCCTCCGCGCCGAGGATGGCAACGCCGCAATCGTCGCTCGCTTCGTGGTTCGTCACCGGGCTGTCGAAGCTGACGTCCAGCCCTTTCGCGCCTTCTGTGATCTGTTCGCGCCAGTCGGTGTGGATCTCGCCGGACAGGTAGACCTTGAGTGTCATCTGCGTTGTTCCTTCCCTTGCTGTGGCGCAGCGCCGCCGGGGCGGTTCCGCGCCTGTTGTCCCGGGCGCTGTCAGCCGCGAAGCTGCCCGCCCGTTGCCTTGGCGACCTTCTCGATCACCTTCGCGCTGACGGCCTCGATGTCCTTTTCCGTCAGCGTCTTGCCAGTCGGTTGCAGCCGGACAGAGACGGCGAGTGACTTCTTGCCCGACCCCATCTGTGCCTCGGCTTTCTCGCCGGTAAACTCGTCGAAGACCGACACGCTTTCGATCAGCGCCTTGTCGGCGCCCGCTGCGGCGTTCACCACATCCTGCGCGGCCACCTGTGCATCCAGAACGAAGGCGAAGTCGCGCTCCACTGCCTGAAGCTCCGGCAGCGCGAGCGCCGGGCGGGTCGCGCCCTGCTTTCGCGGGAACGGCACCTCGGCCGGCCAGATCACGAAGGCCAGCGCCGGGCCCTTCACCTCGAATCTGGCCAGCACTTTCGGGTGCAGCTCTCCGAACAGCGCGATCGTCTTCTTCGGACCAAGGCCCAGCCGCGCCGAACGGCCGGGGTGAAACCACGCCGGCGCATCTCGGAAGGTCTGAGCCCGCGCGGGCGCACCGATGGCGGCCAGCACTGCTTCCATGTCGGCCTTGGCGTCGAACACGTCCAGCGGGCGCCGGGTGCCGTGCGGGTCGCGCGGGCCGCTGGCCCCGACCAGTAGCCCCGCCGCGACGGTCTGCTGTTCGCCCGGTTCTCCGCCCGAGAAGACAGGCCCCACCTCGCAAAGCGCCAGATCCGCCTGTCCGCGCGCCTGGTTGCGTGCAGCGGCCTGCAGCAGGCCGGGCAGCAGGTCCGGCCGCAGATGTGTCATCTCTTGGCTGATCGGGTTCTCCAGCCGGGCCGCGTCACTGCCGCCGAAGGCCGTCGCCGCCGCCCCGTCGATGAAGCTGTAGCTGACGCATTCATTGTAGCCGAGCGCTGCCAGCGCCCGGCGCGCGGCGCCAAGGCGCACCTGCATGGGAGTCAGCACAGGCTTCGGAACACCGGCCTGCACCCGCGCCAGCGGGCGCCCTTCGAGGCGCGTCAGCGACGCGATGCGCGCAACTTCTTCCACCAGGTCAGCCTCTCCCTGCACGTCGGGGCGCCACGGCGGCACATGCGCCAGATCGCCCACGATGCAGAACCCCAGCGCAGTCAGCGAGGCGCGCTGCGTGTCTGCCGGAATCGCCATGCCGACAAGGCTTTGCACCCGGTCGGTATCAAGCCGGTAAGCGCGCGCCACGTCGGGAACCGCTCCCGCGATGACCACGTCCGACGCCTCGCCCCCGGCGTGATCCAGGATCATCCGTGTCGCGTGTTCGATGCCGATGGGTGTCCAGGTCGGGTCGATCCCACGTTCGAACCGGTAGCGCGCGTCGGAATTGATCTTGAGCGCGCGGCCGGTGTAGGCGGTTCGCACCGGGTCGAAATAGGCGGCCTCCAGGAACACGTTGACGGTGTCTTCTGTCACGCCGGTGCGCAGCCCACCCATGACGCCTGCGATGCTTTCGACCCCAGTGTCGTCAGAGATCAGCGTCATGCCTTCGCTGAAGGTATAGTCCTTCTCGTCCAGCCCGGTCAGCGTCTCGCCGCCCACCGCGCGGTGAACGCGCAGCCCACCGATGATCTTGTCCGCGTCGAAGACGTGCAAGGGGCGGTTGCGGTCATAGGTGAAGAAGTTGGTCACATCGACAAGGAAGCTTATCGGCCGCAGGCCAATGGCGCGCAGCGCGGTCTGCAGCCAGGCGGGCGAGGGGCCGTTCTTCACGCCGCGGATCAACCGGCCGTAGAATACAGGGCATTGCTCCAGCGTGTCGGCGTCGATGCTGACCGGGATCGGGCAGGGGAAACTGCCGGGCACCGGATCGCATTCGCGGGTCTTCAGCGTGCCAAGCCCGCGCGCGGCAAGGTCGCGGGCGATGCCCTGAACACCCAGCGCGTCGGGCCGGTTGGGGGTGATGGCGATTTCGATCACCGGGTCCACCTTGGCGGGATCGTTCTGGGCCAGCCAGTCCGCAAAATTTTGTCCGACCTCGCCCGAGGGCAGCTCGATGATGCCGTCGTGTTCCTCGCTCAGTTCCATCTCGCGTTCGGAACACATCATGCCGTGGCTTTCGATGCCGCGGATCTTCCCGACCTGGATCGTGGTGTCGATGCCGGGGACATAGGTGCCGGGCTTGGCGACGACGACGGTGATGCCCGCGCGGGCATTGGGCGCGCCGCATATGATCTGCGCCTCGCCCGTGTCGGTCTGCACGGTGCAGACGCGCAGCTTGTCGGCATCGGGGTGCTTCTCGGCCTTCGTCACGTAGCCCAGCTTGAAGCCCGCAAGCTTCGCCGCGGGGTTCGTGACTTCTTCGACCTCGAGCCCGAGATCGGTCAGGGCCTCGGCGATCTCGTCCACCGTTGCGGTGGTGTCGAGGTGATCCTTGAGCCAGGAAAGCGTGAATTTCATGTGGTCGGTTCCGTCACTGCTGCGCGCCACGGCTTACCGCACGTGCGGGGCAATGTGAAGGCGCGGGCGCCGCGGCGCCGGGCCGGTCAGTCCTCCTCCAGCCGCTCCGCAAGCCGGGCCATGTCGCCCATTCGGTAGATCTGGATTTCGCGCACGAGGCGGAGCGTCGGTTTCATCATGAAGAACACCGAGCCGATGACGAACAGCCAGATCGCCTCGGTTTCCCAATCCGCCCAGAAAAACAGCACGGACCCGACGAGAAAACACAGCGCTGCGGCGAAATCGACAGCGGTGTGCGCAATCTCGTATGCGGCATAGACGCGGCGCGTGTCGGCGTTGAACTCGCGGTTGCTGGTTCGGAACAGTTTCATCGCAGTCTCCCGACTTCGGGCTTCTGGCTTCTGGCGGCGCGGGCCTTTCCGCACCTTCCGGGCTGAAGCGGCGTGCTGACCTAGCCGTCACCCGGTAGGATCAGGCCTTGGCCGGCCGCAATTGCAACGACCAGCCCGAGGGCGATCACAAGCGCGAGGATCCCGGCGAAGCGCCATCCGCGCGCGGCGCGCATTTCGGCCTCGGCAGCGGCGCGTTCGCCTTCCAGATCGCGCCGGGCGATGGCCCTGTCACGTTCGAAATGGGCCTGCCGTTCGTCCAGATCGGCCTGCGTCGCGGCCAGTGCCGCATCGCGCGTGTCGAGGATTTGCGCCTTTTGTTCAAGATGCTGGCGGGTCGCCGCCGCGTTCTCCTGCTGCACGTCGAGGCTGGCGCGCGCGGCGTCGAGTGCGTCGCGTTCGGCGGCGAGGCGGGAGGCGAGGGTATCGAGGGTGTCGCGTTCGGCTTTCAGGCGGGCGGCTTCGTCGGCCTGCAGGTCCATCGCGCCGCGATAGCCGGGCCGCAGGTCGCGCACGCGGTTGACGTAGAGCGTGCCCAGAAGCCGGCCGTCCGCGATCATCGCATCGAGCGCGTCATAGAGCGTGGTCCACGCGGCATCGGCCCCGGCCTCGTCCCCGGAAGCGGTTGGAATTTCAAAGAAATCCAGTGCGTCCTGCCAGGAAAGATCAAGCCGCCGCGGCGCGTTGGCGGGCGATTCATGCCAGTCGAGCACCCGTTTGAGCACCCGGATTTCAAGCTCGTTGTCGTGGGTCATGCGGTCAGAATCCCCATTCGCGTCTGCCTTGGCCTAGCAAGGCGCGCGGGCCATTGCACCCCAAAACAGGCGCGAACGCGGCGTATGACTCCCATATGACTCTCATATGAGTCCCGTAGGAGTCGGGCGCTGCCGCAAAAATCGGCAGACCGCGCACGGGGGCCGCGCCGCGCCCGCTTTATCCATCCTTGATCCATCGCTGCCGCTGGGTAAGGTGAACCACCGCGCCCCGGCAGGCGCCCTGATCCGGAGGCCCCCCGCGATGCTCCCGTCCACCGCCATGACGCTCCTGCGTGCCGACCCGACGACGTTCCTGCAGACCAACGGGCTGACCATAGACGGCGGCCCGGCGAACGGCGACACCGTCTATTGCTTCGGGCACAGCGACCAGGCGCATGCCTGGGCCGCCGGGGTCGGCGGGCCGAACGAGGTGTGGAAGGCGGGCGACGCGGCGGCCGGCGGCATGGGGATCACCGAAACGATGATGACGGGCCTGCGGCTGCAACCGGCGTTCAACCTGCAAATGATCCCGAACACGACCGCCGTGGCCTATAACGCGATCCTGCACGGGCACCTGACCGGCGCGGGCGCGGACATGATGTTCACCGGCACGCTGACCGGCTGCACGATCATCATCGTGGCGAACGCGGCGCGGACGGATGTGCGCATCGCCCACCTGCGCCCCGGCGGCCTGCGCGGCGGCGCGTTTTCGGAACAGGAACGCATCCGGGGCAGCGGGCAACTGAACGGGCAGGGGGCGACGCATCTCTTCGGGCCGAGCGATTACTACCACGGCACCTGCGGCTCGAACGTGATGGGGATCAGGGTCGGGGGCGCTTGGGAGATCTACGCCCAGGTCTTCGTGCGCAACCCCCGCAGCGTACGCGAGGTGCAGCGGGTGTTGTGAGGGGGGGCTTTCGGCCCAAAGCCGCCTTTCGAGCTAAGCGCAGCTATTGGCCACTCCCGGTTCGAAACGAACCTACATGTGACGCGATTAGATCACCGAGTAGGTTATGAATGGTGGGTTTAAGCCCACCCGTTCCTGGCATCAACGATAGCTTCCTCACGCAACACGGGGTACACGTAGGCATCAGAAGCGCGGTTATTAGATGACACGATGTCGACGCCTGACTACTGGCACGTCATGAACCACTTATTGCCCCATAAATTTCAGAATGTGGGCTAATGAACTCACTTTGCAGTCAAGAGAAAGTTTTTGTCTCAACCTGCGTCAGATATCGTTGAAACCTAAGATGCTGAACGTTATGCACGTCCAAAACGTAGCCGATGAAAAGTAGATCAATGCCTCATTTTGACCTGGACATTCCGAACTACGTTTCTGACCAATGCCCTCCAGACGATGCGCAAGCTGCAGATGGCACGTTCTATCGTCACGTTCCCGGCCCATCCTGGACGAACGACGATTTTGAGTCGGACTATAAGACAAATAAAAAACCTCTCCGCCCACCTGAAAAATGTGACTCATGGGCATGTTCTATCTTTGATAGCTGGCGGTCTGCTGAAGCTATGATGAAAAGATACAAGAAGTTTCGCCAGCAAGGCATGTGGCTGGAAGTTCAATTGAAAAATCATCATGGCGTAGTAAATCAAGGAAGCGGGCACCGCGACTTTTGGAAATATGTTGGAGCGGATGTTGTTTCGTCATGCAAGGTGATACCGTGAGCGAAATGTGGAGCATGGACGATCCGGCGCTTTCTGACATGGCAAACATGCAGATTCGAGTTACGGAGGTTCTTGAGAAGTATGACGACCCTATCTTATTTACTTCAAAGGTTGGGTTCGAGGATTATATATTCCTGAACGTTTTGGACCTTGAAGATGGATTCATATTTGTAGCTTCTTCAATAACCGAAGAGGCTATATTTCTTCTCAAGAGAAATAAGCTTTCCATTTTGGGCGCATTGCGCTCAGGCGATTTCATCGTGGTAGAATGCGCGTCTGACTATATTGTTCGCCGGTATTGGCCAATCAACATTGACCGTTTCGATCAGTCACTGCTGCCGGATCCCGGAGCCGCATTGTCGTTGGAAGTTGATGGTGTTGCAGATACTATAGATCAAGCGAAGAGTTACTTTTCAATTCGTCTATCCGGCGGCACGTTGGATCATGAAAGGATGGCTTTTCACCAGTTCAAAAAAATGGTGGATAATGCTTATATGGTTGCCCGTAAACTTTTGGCTCCAGCGGAAGTTAAGTACTCCAAAAGCCAGGTGTATGATTTTCAGATCACAGAGCCAGAGTTTGGATCTCTAATAATAAACATTGAAAGACCTAATCTCCCGAGGAAAGAAATTGTATCGAATTACTTTAAGGGTGACTCCGTCAGTCAAGATGATTTGAGAAAGGTCTTTTGGGAAGCTAAGGGTAAGACCCTGAATAACTTACAAGATCTCAAAAACGCTCTTGACCTAGGGCAGCTCGATGACGCTGCGGTTTCTAACTTTGCGCTCTTAATTAGGGATATGTCCTCGATATTTCCGGATCGGAGAGATGCTTTCTCAGATATTGAATTTTCTGGAGAAGTGGACGGCTCTTGGAGAACGCTGAAGTTTGATGGTAATGATACTGAAGAGCTAAAAGAGGCGTATCGAAAGTTTTTTGAGAAGCCGCAGTTTGTGACTGGCGTTATCTCCATCATCAATGAAGGGACGCTGAATGTAGTTATCAAGGTTCTTGGTACGAATGAGGTACGGTGCAATTTTAGCGCTGAAGACTTTGCGGAGATGAAGGCTATGGAGCACTTCCAGACGGGAAATATGTTGCGCGCTCACGGAACTATCTTTAGCCGATCCCGGCGCGATATTATGAACTGTGACAGGGTCGCCACTATCTTCGCGAAGACGGAAGTCCCCAACTAACTATTAGATTTTGGGGCTCCTGAGCTTCTCTGCGTAGTGGTCCTTAGGCGTCATTTTTTGTATCTTCGCGATTGCAACCACCTCGCAGGTTGTCGCCCACTCGGCACCGGTCGGCAAACAACCTTTCCCCTCCCAATGGAGGCCCACTCGTATATAGAGAATTGGTCTTTCAAACACTGTGGGGCTTATATCTGTTGGCTGACCGGCCTGTGAGCCGCAGGCAGCGTAGTACGAAATGGTACCATTACCGCAGGCTGCTGCCGTTCGACACATTCACAGCAAAAGCCTGCTTTCCGCCCAACGTGCCTGCCTCGGCGCTATCGCCGAACCAAAAAAGCCCCCTTCTTGGGGGGCCTTTCCGTCTTCTCTGTCCTGCCGCTTACAGCGTCAGGTTGGGGATGATCTGTTTCTTGCGGCTCATGACGCCGGGCAGGACCACGGTGTCGCCCTCCACCGTCGCGCCGAAGCTTTTCTCGGCCACGGTCTTCACCAGCTCGTTCGGGACCAGCAGCGTCGCTTCCTCGCGCAGGATGTCGACGACGAAGAGCAGCACCTCGTCCGCGCCGTCCTCGGCCGCCACGGTGGGCATGGCGGCCATCAGGCTGTCCTTGCGGCCCAGCGGGATCTCGGGCGCGGTGGTTTCCAGCACGGACACGCGGAAGGTCTTGCCGCCGACGTCGAACTTCTTGCTGTCCATGCGGATCAGCTCGGCATCCGAGAAGGCCGACACGTCGGACTTGGCCGCGAACATCTCGGCCGCGTAGGCGGTGAGGTCGAGCCCGAGATCGGCGGCGAGGCTTTCGGCCAGCGCCTTGTCGGCCGGCGTGGTGGTCGGCGAGCGGAATTCGAGCGTGTCGGACAGGATGCAGGAGAGCATCGCGCCGCGGATGCCTTCGGGCATCTTCGCCGCGTCGTCGCCCATCAGGTCGTGCAGGATGGTGGCGGTGCAGGCGACGGGGCGCACGGTGATGGAGATGGGGCCCTTGGTTTCCAGCCCGCCGACGAGCTTGTGGTGGTCGATGATCTCAAGGATGTCGGCGGCGTTGATGCCCTCGGGCAGCTCGGCGGGGTTGTTGGTGTCGACGATGACGACCTGCTCGCCCTCAGCCACGGTGTCGATGATCGCGGGCTTGGCGAGGGACCAGCGGTCGAGCACGAAGGCGGCTTCGGTGTTCGGTTCGCCCAGCAGGACGGCTTCGGCCGGGGTGCCGCGGATTTCGCTGAGGTACCAGGCCCAGATCAGCGGGCTTCCGGTGGAATCGGTGTCGGGGGCCATGTGGCCGAAAACCTTGATGGTCATGTCTGTCCGTCCGTTGTGTTTCCGCGCGCGGTATAGGCCGCTTGGCGGGGCCTGTCACGGGCGCGGCGCCGGGTTTTTCGCCGCAGCTGCAACATGTGCGCGCGGGCGCGGCCGGGAGTGTTGGTTTTGTGGGCGGCGGGTGCTAAGGCGCGCCTTGTAACGGCCTTGTCACAGACCAGAGGACCCACGCCATGCCGCACCCCGTCGAACCCAAGCTGATTTCGGGCAATGCCAACCGGCCGCTGGCCGAGGCCGTCGCGCGGCGCATGTCGATGCATCGCGGCATGAACGTGGGGCTGGTGGACGCCCGGATCGAGCGGTTCAACGACGCCGAGATCTTCGTGGAGGTGTTCGAGAACGTGCGCGGCGAGGACATGTTCATCATCCAGCCGACGTCGAACCCGGCGAACGACAACCTGATGGAACTGCTGATCATGGCCGACGCGCTGCGCCGGTCGAGCGCGGGGCGGATCACGGCGGTGATCCCTTATTTCGGCTATGCGCGTCAGGACCGGCGCACGAAGGCGCGCACGCCGATCTCGGCCAAGCTGGTGGCGAACATGATCACGCAGGGCGGGATCGAGCGAGTGCTGACGATGGATCTGCACGCGGCGCAGATCCAGGGTTTCTTCGATATCCCGGTGGACAACCTCTATGCCTCGCCGGTGTTCGCGCTGGATATCGAGCATCAGTTCAAGGGGCGGCTGGACGAGCTGATGGTGATTTCACCAGACGTGGGCGGCGTGGCGCGGGCGCGGGAGCTGGCGCAGCGGATCGGCTGCCCGCTGGCGATTGTGGACAAACGGCGCGAGAAGGCCGGCGAGGTCGCCGAGATGACGGTCATCGGCGACGTGACCGGCAAGACCTGCATCATCGTGGACGACCTGTGCGATACGGCCGGCACGCTGTGCAAAGCGGCCGACGTGCTGCTGGAGGCGGGGGCATCCGAAGTCCATTCCTACATCACCCACGGCGTGATGTCCGGCCCGGCGGTCGAGCGGGTGACCAAATCACGCATGAAGAGCCTTGTGCTGACCGACACGATCGCCCCATCGGCCGCGGTGCGGGCGGCCGAGAATATCCGCGTGGTACCGGTCGCGCCGGTCTTCGCGCAGGCGATCCTGAACATCTGGAACGGCACGTCGGTGTCGTCGCTGTTCGCAACGGAGACACTTGGTCCGATCTACGAGGGGCTCTACCCGCGCGGCTGACGGTCCGCGGGCAGCGGCGCCCGCCGTGCGGTCAGGCCGCAGCGCCGGTCGCGGTTTCGGCCGCGGCGCGGATCGCGCGGATATTGGCTCCGTAGGGGGCCGGATCGGCCACGCTGCCGCCCCGGAAAACCGCCGAACCCGCGACCAGCACATCGGCGCCCGCCATCGCGATGCGGGGCGCGGTGTCGGGGGTCACGCCGCCATCTACCTGAAGATGGATCGGCCGGTCGCCGATCATCGCGCGCAGCGCGGCGATGGTGTTCAACTGGCTTTCGATGAAGCTTTGGCCGCCGAAGCCTGGATTTACGGTCATCACGCAGATCAGGTCCACCATGTCCATCAGCGGCGCGGCGGCTTGCGGCGCGGTGCCGGGATTGAGCGCGAGCCCCGCCTTGCAGCCCGCAGCCCGGATCGCCTGAAGGGTGCGGTGAATATGCGGGCCGGCTTCGAGATGGGCGGTGATGATGTCGGCGCCCGCCTTGGCGAAGGCGTCGATATAGGGATCGACAGGCGCGATCATCAGGTGGACGTCCATGACGGTCTTGATGTGCGGGCGGATCGCGGCGCAAAGCGGCGGACCGAAGGTCAGGTTCGGAACGAAATGGCCATCCATCACGTCCACATGCACCCAGTCGGCGCCTTGCGCCTCGATCGCCTGAATTTCGCGCCCGAAATCGGCGAAATCGGCGGAAAGGATGGATGGGGCGATCTTGATGGGACGGGACATGGCGCGGCTCCGGTTTGGGATGCGCGCCCTATAGCGGGCGAGCGGGCGCAAGGGCAAGGCTTGGCGCCGCCTGCACCCTGCCGTCATGGTCCCTCAAAGCACGGCGTTCCGTCACGCGGGCGCGTGCTGTTCCCCGGCCCCGTGCTGCCGGAAGCCGGATTATCGAGGCCTTGTCACAATGATCCGCTGGACGGGCCGCACACCGCACCCCTGCCCAGAAAGGCGAAGTCGTTCTTGCGGGGTGTGCGGGTTCCCCATGGTGATCCGGCGGGCCGGGTTGCAGACCGGCGCGCGCAGCTTGTATGAGGCGGCCGTGATCCGGGGCGCGTCGCGTTGGCGGGCCTACTGGGTCGTGACTTGCCCAAGGCGGCGCACCACTTCGGTGCCGGTCCTGACCGTCGGAACCTTGCGGTGCTTCGCGCTGTTCTTGCAGATCGGCATGATGATCGGCGGCGGGCCGCGCGATCGGGTGCAGATCATGGTTTTCCGGGTGGTGGAGCGCAGCTATGGCAAGCAGCAGATTTCGGGTGGGGCGACCGATTTCGGTCATCCCTTACCAACCGATGCGCATGGTCCTGGCCGGTTTTGGCGGGTCTGCACGCCGTCTTCCAACCGAACGCTGCGCTTATCGCGTCGCCGGTGCCGGTTTTCTCCCCGGTGCCGCAGCGCGGGATCATACCCCCATCTCGTTCACCTGAGTGAAAGGACAATCCGACATGACGATAGCACTTGAACACGACTGGATCTGGGATTCCTGGTACGTCCATGACGGGGCGCAGTGGCACGGCTACTTCCTGAAGGCGCCCAAATCGCTTGGCGATCCGGAACAGCGCCATTTCAACGTGAGCCAGGGGCATGCGACCTCGCAGGATCTGGTGACCTGGGATCACAAGGGCACCTGCTTTGCCCCGGCGGCGGAGCCGGCGTGGGACGACTACACGACCTGGACGGGGTCCGTCATGCGCGGCGACGACGGGCGCTGGCACCTGTTCTACACCGGCACCAGCCGGGCCGAGGACGGGCTTTACCAGCGTATCGGGCACGCGACCTCGGACGACCTGCACGGCTGGACACGTGTCGGCGACGGGCTGTGCCTTGATCTGACGGGCCCGAACGCCGCGCATTATGAGACGGAGATGATGCACGGCTTCTGGCATGACCGGGCGATGCGCGATCCGTGGGTGATGCGCGACCCGGACGGCGATGGCTGGCTGATGTTCTTCACCGCGCGCGCCGCCGGTGTGGCGGAGGCGAACGCGGGCGGCGCCATCGGGCTTGCCACCTCGTCCGACCTGACCACCTGGGAGTTGCAGCCGCCGGTCTTCGTGGGCGGCTATGGCCAGCTGGAGGTGCCGCAGATCTTCGAGGTGGACGGCCAGTGGTACTGCCTGTTCTGCACCGCCGCGCACCATTTCTCGAAGGAGCTTGCCGAGACGACCGAAGGCGGGCCCATGACTGGCAGCCACTACCTGCTGGGTGACAGCCCGCGCGGGCCGTGGCGCGTCGCACCGGGCTTTCTGGACGGCGATCTGCCCTGCCGGCGCTATGCCGCGCGCATTCTAGAGACGGGGCGTGGCCTGCGGATCATGGGTTTTGCCGACCAGCCCGGCGGCGTGCCGTTCGTGGGCGTGGTGACAGACCCCGATCCGGTGGTCGTGGAAAACGGCGGCCTGTTGCGCGTCGTCCCGGATCCGAAGGCGGCGGCGCCTCTTTCTTCGCCCGCAGGGTGATGCGGGGCGGCACGAATAAGGGGGCGCACCGGAATGCGCCCCCTTCGATCCGTCATGTGCGGCGGGTCACTTGACCTTGACGATCTGCCCCGAGGCCAGCTTGGCGTTGTACTTTTCCAACTCGCGCTTCACGATCGGCATCAGGAAGTAGAGCCCGGTGATGTTCACCACGGCCATGGCGAAGATCGCGGCATCCGAGAAGTCGATCACCGGGCCAAGGCTCATCGCCGCGCCGAGCACCACGAAGATGCAGAAGATGACCTTGAACGCCAGTTCGGTGGCCTTGCCTTCGCCGAAGAGGAAGGTCCAGGCTTTCAGCCCGTAGTAGCTCCAGGAGATCATGGTCGAGAACGCGAAGAGCACCACGGCGACCGCCAGCACGAGCGGGAACCACGAGATCGAGGAGCCGAACGCGGCGGAGGTCAGTTCCACCCCGGTGACGCCGCCCTCGGTGGCGATGCGGCCCAGTTCCGCGTCCCAGATGTAAAGGCCGGTGGACGGGTCCTGCCCCAGCACGCCGGTGATGATGATCACGAGCGCGGTCATGGTGCAGATCACGACGGTGTCGATGAACGGCTCCAGCAGCGACACGTAGCCTTCGGTCACCGGTTCCTTGGTGCGCACGGCCGAGTGGGCGATCGCAGCTGAACCGACGCCCGCTTCGTTAGAGAAGGCGGCCCGGCGGAAGCCCTGGATCAGTGCGCCGACAAGCCCGCCCGCAACACCCAGCCCGGTGAAGGCACCCGCGAAGATCTGCCCGAAGGCCCAGCCGATCATGTCGTAGTTCATGATCAGGATGATGATCCCGGCCCCGACATAGATGATCGCCATGGCGGGCACGAGCTTCTCGGTCACCTGGGCGATGGACTTGATCCCGCCCACGATCACGAGGAACACGATCCCGGCCATGATGATGCCCGTGATCCAGCCGTTCCCGTCAAGGAAGCTGTTCGCACCGCCAGTGATGTTCACAAGCTGTGCATGTGCCTGGTTGGCCTGGAACATGTTGCCGCCGCCGAGCGCGCCGAGGATGCAGAAGATCGAGAAAAGTACGGCAAGGATGCGCCCGATCGTGGCGCGGCCCTGTTCGGCCATGCCCTTGGTCAGGTAATACATCGGGCCGCCCGACACGGTGCCGTCCGGATATTCGTTGCGGTATTTGACGCCCAGCGTGCATTCGGTGAACTTCGACGCCATGCCCATGAGGCCGGCAAGGATCATCCAGAAGGTCGCGCCCGGCCCGCCGATGGACACGGCGACCGCGACACCCGCGATGTTGCCAAGCCCCACGGTGCCGGAGAGCGCGGTGGCAAGCGCCTGGAAATGGCTGACCTCGCCCTCGTCCTCGGGGTGGGAATAGTCGCCCTTCACCAGCCCGATGGCATGGCCGAAGCCGCGCAGCTGGATGAAGCCGAAATAGATGGTGAAGACGGTCGCGCCGACCACGAGCCAGAGCACGATCCAGGGAAAGGACGTGCCTGGAAACGGCGCGAAGATGAAGCTGACGAACGGGCCGGTGGCCGTGCCGACGATCGAATTGATCGCCTCGTCGATGCCCTGTGCCGCTGCGGCGAAGGGTGCGAGGGTGGCGGCGAGTGCCGCGGGAAACATTTTCTTCATGGGGGTTCTCCTGCCTGCGGTCATGGCACGATGGTCACGGGCACGGGCGAAACCTGGGCAAGGCCCATGGCTGCGCTGCCGAAGATGCGGCCGCCGAAGCTGGTCCCGCGCGAGCGGCCCATGATGATGCCGCTGGCGTGCTGTTTCTGCGCGATCGCTGCCAGAAGCTCCACCACGTTGCCATAACGGATCTCGCCCGTTGCCTCGATCCCCGCGTTGCCGAGTTCGGACAGGATCGGCTGGATCACCTCGGCCTCGGCGCGGGCGACTTCCTCGGACCGGCGCTTGTGCCGTTCCTCCAGTTCCTGAGGCGTGAGGAAACGGTAGGGCGACCATTCGATCACGTGCACGATATGTAGTCGCGCGCCCGAGCGTCTGGCCTGATCCACGGCATGATCCACCGCGCGCCTGTGTTCGCCATCGTAGGCGACCACGTAGAGTTCGTCTGGCATCTGTCTGTCTCCCGTTGGGTCCATCTTGTTATGGTTGCAGGCGCGTGACCGGTGTGAACCCCTAGCGGCCCGGCTCCGCCGTTCATGTTCGTTAAACCTAAACCTGCATCGGCTCAGGCGGCAATTGCCTTCTCCGTGGGCAGAAGATCATATCCAAGCGCTTCGGCCACAGCTGGATGGGTCACGTGGCCCCGCTGGACGTTCAGCCCCGCCGCAAGATGCGGGTCGGCCGCAAGCGCGCCTTGCCAACCCAGATCGGCGATGCGCAGCGCATGAGGCAGTGTGACGTTGTTCAGCGCGTAGGTGGAGGTCCGCGCGACGGCGCCGGGCATGTTGGCCACGCAGTAATGCACGATGCCGTCCACCTGGTAGGTCGGGTCGGCATGGGTGGTCGGGTGCGAGGTTTCGAAGCAGCCGCCCTGGTCAATGGCGACATCCACCATCACCGCGCCGCGTTTCATCGTGCCCAGCATCGCGCGTGTCACCAGCTTGGGTGCTGCCGCGCCGGCCACCAGCACCGCGCCGATCACGAGGTCGGCCTCGGCCACGCAGGCGGCAAGGTTGGCGGTGTTGGAGAAGCGGGTCTTGGCGCGGGCCTCGAAATGGATGCCGAGCCGTTCCAGCACCGTCGGCGAACGGTCGAGGATCGTCACGTCGGCGCCCAGCCCGACGGCCATCTGTGCCGCGTTGAAGCCGACCACGCCGCCGCCGATCACGCAGACCTTGGCGGGGGCGACACCGGGCACGCCACCCAGCAGCACGCCGCGCCCGCCATGCGCCTTTTCCAGTGTGGTCGCGCCGGCCTGCACCGACATGCGGCCCGCGACCTGGCTCATGGGTTTGAGTAGCGGCAGGCCGCCCTGCGCGTCGGTCACGGTTTCATAGGCAATGCAGACCGCGCCCGAGCGCACGAGATCGCGGGTCTGGTCCGGGTCGGGCGCGAGATGCAGGTAGGTGTAGAGGATCTGGCCGGGCCGGAGCATGGCGCGCTCGGCGGCCTGCGGTTCCTTGACCTTGACGATCATCTCGGCGCGTTCGAACACCTCGGCCGCGCCGGACACGATCTCGGCCCCGGCGGCGGAATAGGCGGCGTCATCCGCGTCGATGCCCGCCCCGGCACCGGTTTCGACCAGCACACCGTGGCCGTGTGCGACCAGTTCGGTGACGCTTTCGGGGGTCAGGCCGACCCGGTATTCGTGGTTCTTGATCTCGCGCGGTGTGCCGATGAGCATGTCGGGAACCCCCTGTGCTGGTTGCGTGTGCCGGCGTTGTGACGCCGGAGCGTCGGGAATTGTTGCGTTTCTGCGTGCAAGCCGCCGCGCGCTGTGGCAGAAATTTGCGAGATATGGTGCTTTCGCGGGAAATTTTTTGATGGATGCGTTCGACCGCAAGATAATTTCTGCGCTGCAGCAGGATAGTGCGCGGTCAATTGCCGTGCTGGCCGAGTCTGTGGGCCTGTCGCCGTCCGCTTGCCACCGGCGGGTTCGTGCGCTGGAGGAGTCCGGAGTGGTCGCGGGCTATGCTGCGCGGATCGACCGAGTGAAGCTGGGGCTGACGTTGCAGGTTTTCGTCGAGATCAGCCTGAGCTCGCAGGCCCGAGAGGTGCTGGACGCGTTCGAGCAGGCCGTGTGCCGGTTCGACGACATCCTGGAATGTCACCTTACCAGCGGGCACGCCGACTACATCCTGCGCGTGGTGGCCCGCGACATGGAGGATTACGCCGCGATCCACCGCGACTGCCTGGCGCGCTTGCCCAACGTGGCCAGCATGCAGACGATCTTCACGCTGAAGCCGGTGCAGCAGTGGCGGGGTTATCCGATCCGATAGGGTCCCGCCTGGCGATCAGGACAATTCGGCGCGGATCTGCTGGCGTAGCACGTCGATCGGCACCGTCTTGCCTTCCCGCCGGAACGACCAGTAGGTCCAGCCGTTGCAGCTGGGCGCGCCTTCCAGTGCGGCGCCGACCTGATGGATGGAGCCCTTCACGTTGTCCGCGATCAGCGTGCCGTCGGCCCGGACCTTCGCGGCCTTGTTGCGCGGCGACACCAACGTCTCGCCGGGGCGCAGCAGGCCGCGTTCGACCAGTTGGCCGAAGGGCACGCGCGGTTCGGCGCGCTTGGCTCGGGTGACCTCGATCGCCGAGGCGTCGTAGGGGCGGACCTTGTCCAGCCGCGCCTGCGCCGCCTTGATGTAGCCCGCGTCGCGTTCGATGCCGATGAAGTCCCGGCCCAGCTTGCGCGCCACGGCGCCGGTCGTGCCGGTGCCGAAGAACGGGTCAAGCACGACGTCGCCCGCGTTCGTCGTGCCGACGATGACCCGGTGCAGCAGCGCCTCGGGTTTCTGGGTGGGGTGGGCCTTGTCGCCCTTCTCGTCCTTGAGCCGCTCGTGCCCTGTGCACAGCGGGATCACCCAGTCCGAGCGCATCTGCACGTCGTCGTTCAGCGCCTTGAGCGCTTCGTAGTTGAAGGTGTATTTCGCGCCCTCGCCGCGCGAGGCCCAGATCAGCGTTTCGTGGGCATTGGTCAGCCGCTTGCCGCGGAAGTTCGGCATCGGGTTGGACTTGCGCCAGATCACGTCGTTCAGCACCCAGAACCCTGCGTCCTGCAGCGCCGCGCCGACGCGGAAGATGTTGTGATAGCTGCCGATAACCCAGATCGCGCCGTTCGGCTTGAGCACGCGGCGCGCTGCAGTCAGCCACGCGTGGGTGAACGTGTCGTAGGCCTTGAAGCTGTCGAACCGGTCCCAATCGTCATCCACGGCATCGACGCGGCTGTTGTCGGGGCGGTGCAGGTCGCCGCGCAATTGCAGATTGTAGGGCGGGTCGGCGAAGACGAGATCGACCGATCCGGCCGGAAGCGCGTTCATCTGTGCGATGCAATCGCCCTGAAGGATCCGGTTGCGCGGCAGGTCCGCGGGGGCGTGAGGGGTTTTCTTCATCTTGGCTGCCTCTGAATGCCCGCGCGGGGGCGTTTTTTGGCCAAGATGAGTCAAAACCGATTCGCGGTCAATTTGTTTTTTGGAATCAGCGGCTTAGGTTTGTGTTGGGATACAAGATGTTGTGGACGGGGGCGAAGCTGCGTCTATGGTGCGGGGTGACCCCCAGGGCTTTGAGCGCGGCGCGATGCGCCGGGGTCGGGTAGCCCGCGTTTCGTTCCCAGCCATAGCCGGGAAATGCCTGCGCGAGATCCGCCATCACCGCGTCCCGCGCGACCTTGGCGACGATGGAGGCGGCGGCGATGGACAGCGATCTGGCATCGCCCTTGACCACCGCCTGCGCGGGCATCGACAGGTCACGGGGCAGGGCGTTTCCGTCGATCAGCGCGTGGTCGGGCGGGACTGACAGCCCGGCGAGTGCACGGTGCATGGCAAGCTGTGACGCGCGCAAGATGTTCAGGCTGTCGATCTCGTCGACACCGACATGGACAATGCTGATGTCGGCCCGCGTGGCCAGGGCTGCGGCAAGCGCGGTCCGGCTGCGCGCGCTCAGCCGTTTGGAATCATCAAGGCCGGGCGGAATGTCTTCCGGGTCGAGCACAACCGCGGCAGCGGTGACCGGCCCCGCCAGCGGGCCGCGGCCCACCTCGTCCACACCGGCGACGCGGCACGCGCCTCCGGCAAGGGCCGCAGCCTCCAGACTGAAGTCGGGATGTGTGCGCATGACGGCGATGTCTTTCATGTTCCGGCCGAGATCTGCCCGGCATGGGGGTGCTGGTGCAACCCGAAAGATACGTTCTTTATCGCGCCGAAGTACGGCTTGCCGAGTCAGGCGAAATAGGGGAAGTCGCCAGTGCCCGTTCACCAGGTTTCCAGAAGCGCCTCCAGTTCGGCGCTTATCGCGTCTGCATCGGCCACGGCTCCTTCGCTGGCATCCAGCAGGCTGGCAAGGGCCGAGCGAGTCGGGGCCGGTTCGGGAGGCGACACCACATCCTCGGCCCGCACGTCCGTCGCGGAGGGTCGCGGCGCCTCCAGCGGCGATACGGTTCCGGCTTCAGCCAGGCCGAGCGCGCCCTTCAATTGCGCGGAGCGTCCGAGAAAACTTGCCTTTCCAGAGAGATCGGCGCCCCGGAACCAGCTCTTTTCCTCCAGCGCCGCCGAGACGGCGAGGATCTGTCCATCGCTGGCATTCTCGGCCACGGCGTCGAGTGCGGCGTCAAGCACGGACGACAGCGCGTCCGGTTCCAGCATCCGGCCTCCGATGACCTGGTCGAGATACGAGAGGGCCACGACCGGTTTGCCGACCTCCGCAAGCCGCTGCGCGTAGTGCGCTATGGCTTCAAGGCGGCTGGCGCCGTCCGGGGCGTCCTTTATGGCCGCTTCGATCAGGATCCTGTCTGGCAGTTCCAGAGTGCTTTCCGTGAGAGCCGCCCAGACATTTGCATCGAAATGGGCAGCGGCGACAGGCGTGCTCCATGCGTCCGTGTGCGGCGCAGTTCGTTGCGGTCGAGGTGCCGACGCCGGGCCGTGACGTGTCGCGGTGGCGGCGTCGGCCGTTTCGGCGGCCCGGTCGGCGGCCGCCATCGCGATCGATGCGTCCTCGTCCAGTCCGAGATCGGCAAATTTCTTCGACACGTGCGGTGCCAGGTGTCTGCGCAGGACCGGTGGAAGCCCGGACAGGGTTCTCAGGATCGCTTTCGCATCAAGGCTGTACCGGCTCAGTTGGGCCGACGGCGCGGCGATGGTCGCCCAGACGGATGCCATGCCGCTGCACGCGACATGCGCGGGCGGATAGTCGGGCACGGGAGTTCCGGGCATGTCCACGATCGCCGCAACGGCCCCAAGAAGCTTTGTGGCGTCGTCAGAGGCTGCGTATGCCTCCAGCACCTGCCGCGCTTCGGCCCCGAATCCGAGCACAAGGTAGGTCCGGGCCAGTGCCACCGCGTCTTCGGTGGGGTCCGCGTCCAGCACTTCGGCAAGTGCCGCCTTCGCGCGTTGCAGATCGCCAAGAAGCTGCGCTGTATCGACGGCGGTCGTGGACAGGTCCACCGTCCCCGGCGCAGGGCAGGCTGTCTCGGGTGTCTGCGGCGCGTCGGACAGGCCCGGACGGGGGTGCAGCGCACTCGACAGCTGGATGCCCTTCCCCTCGCCGATCAGTACCGTCGCGGTGGTCCGGCGCGGTGCCGGGGACAGGATGCCGTTCGCGATGTTGTCTGACAGGCTGCGCAGGATTGCGTCGGAAGACACCGATCTTTCCCGCGCTTTGCCGATATCGAAGGCGATGACGGAGGGCACGGGCACGGGCGCGGGCTTTGCGGGAGGCAGGACTGGGACCGCCACGGCGCCGCGCGTCCGGCCGGCGGTGTGCTGTGGGAGGACGTCGCTGAAGCCGGTCGCGAGTCCGCTGTAGTCCGGCGACTGTCCTGGCGCGACGTCAGCGAAGTCGATCACCAGCACATCGTCGCGGTAGGGAAAGACCGTGATGTCGCAGGCACAGTCCGACGCGATTTCCAGCCCTCTGCCCGTGATGCGCAGATCGGCAATGCGCACGCGCGGGATGAAGTCAAATACGGATCCCAACTCGAACTCCGGCACCTCGCTCGTATCGACGGGTCCGACCATGAGCCCTTCGGGCGTCTTGACCGCCTCCCACTCGCTGACCGGTGCCTCGAGGTAGAACACAAGGCGTGTGAACGAACCATGTTCCCCCGACCGGACCTCGACCTGTCCGGCAGCGCTGCTTGCCATGGCGAAAAGGCCCAGAACCGTGCATGTCAGGACGTGTCTCATGCCGCGTTCTGCTTGGCGGATTTGATCGCTTCATCAAGTTCCGTGAAGGAGGGACGGACATGCCCCGGAACGCTTTGTCGGCCGACCTCAATGCAGATGTTCGTCGGGTGATTGTGCAAATTCGCCACGAGTACCTCGCGGATCAGCTGATAGAAATAGTTGTCCTCCTCGATGATCGACTTCAGCCGCGCAGCGAATGGTCCCACAAGGCCATAGGCGAGGAAGACACCAAGGAACGTGCCGACAAGCGCGCCCCCGATAAGCTTGCCCAGCACCTCCGGAGGCTGGTCGATCGACGCCATCGTCTTGATAACGCCAAGAACGGCCGCGACGATGCCAAGGGCGGGCAAGCCGTCCGCCATTGATTGAAGCGCGTGGCTGGAATGCATCCGATGCAGGAAGTTTTCCTGGATACGCTTCTCCAGAACCTCTTCGACCTGGTGTGGATCGTCGAAGTTCATGGATGCCGAACGCAGCGTGTCGCAGGCCAGTTCCACGGCTTCGGAATCGCCGACGATACGCGGATACTTCGAAAAGATGGTCGACGACTGCGGATCTTCGATATGGGCTTCCAGTTCCACCGGGTTCTGCTTCGCGAGACGGATCAACTCGAACAGCAGGCACAGGAGGTCGCGATAGTCCTGTGGTTTCCATTTCGGGCCTTTGAAGACCTTTCCGACGTCGGCAACCGAATGCTTTATGGAGGCCAGATCGTTTGAGATCGTGAAAGCCCCGATGGCGGCGCCGCCGATCATCACGAATTCGTAGGGAAGGGACTTGAGGATGATCCCCATCTTGCCACCGGCAGCCAGATAGCCGCCAAACACCATCACAAAAACGATTATAACGCCGATGATCCCGATCATGTCATTCATTCCCCGCATGGATTGGCCCTGTCGGGCGCATTTGCGTTATCCGGTCAGTTGGGCGCCGCATCGACGTTGCGGCCTGCAAGTACCACGCTGATCGAATAGGCTGTTGTGGGTTCGAGATTGGCGACGATGCTGGCCGCAGCTTCCGGCTGCATGCGGGACAGAAAGCCCGCCGCGAACTCGGGCGGCATCTGCTGGAAAACGCGGGCTGCCTCTTTTGGCTTCATGCTTTCATAGACCGATACAAGCTGCGAGACGTCTTTTTCGGCAGCCGTACGGGCGACCGAGACCATGTCCTCTAAGGCCGCTCGTGCGTTTTTGAGCTCCTGCAGGCGCTGGTCCGCCTGAGCCTTCAGATCTTCAAGAGCCTCTTGCCGCTGTACAAGTTCGGTTTCCTTTCGGTCTAGGCTCTCGGACCTCACCTGAAGCTGATTGAGGATCCTGTCGATCTCTGCCGAGCTTTGGCCGAGGTCCGTTTCAGGATAGGATGCGTAAGGGCTGGACAGATTGTCCACTTCCAGCGCGATGGCATGCGCGGTGCCGCCGGCCAGTCGCACGGCCGCGGACCCGATCAGAAACGTCGCGATGATCGCGGTTGTGCTGGGTGGTCCGAATAACCTGCCGGATATGCTTTTCATGTGTCAGACCTCCGGTTCCGGGCGCGCGCCGTTAGCGCGCCTTCTGCGAAATGTCGGTTGAGCCGGTTCCACCTTTTCTGCGGGCGGTTCGCGATCCTGGAACGGACCGGTCTTTAATGGGCTTGGGGGAATCGGCTGCTGCATCAGTTGGCGCAGTTCCGCGGCGGCCAGTTCGGCGCGCTGCGAGCTTTCATCAAGCGATGTCGTGGAAGACTGCGCATCCGCGCGAGCCTTTTCGAGAGCCGCCGTCATTTCCTCAACCTGTGCGGACAGGGCCGTGATCGCGCCACCGACACCCGTTTCGAGGTTCTTGAAGTGACTGAGTTTCCGGGAAAGGACGAAGCAGTAGAAGCCAGCTCCGAGTGCGCCCGCTATGAGTAGAATATCAGCGACCAAAGCCATCATTCACCTATGAGATCAGGAATTTCGTTATCAGCAGGCCCTCGACCACGCCCTCTCCGACCGTGACCTGGACGCGCCGCAGAAGCTGCAGCCGTGTGCGAAGAAGGACTGCCGGATCTTCGATGTCGGCGAGGTCGATCGCCCTGAGATATGTGTTCATCACGTCGAGAACCTTCGGCATCTGACTTTCCACATGCCTCTCGTAGCCGGGCACGACTTCGAGTTCGGCTTCGAGGCGCAACTGTCTGACCGGTGTTGTGCGGGTCATGCTGATCATCAGCGGCTCGATCGGCACATAGCTGATCGCCTGTCCCGCGGGCGTAGGGTCAGCATGAGTTTCCGCAGAGGGCGCGTGGCTTCCGCCCAACAGTCCAGGAATCAGTGTGCCGCTTGCAACAAGGTACCCGCCGATACCAAGAACGACAGCAGCCAAAGCCCCGAAAAGAAGAGGTTTCTTTGACTTCTTCACCTCTTCTTCCTGTTGCTCTGCCATAGCTCTCTCCACGTTCCGTTCGAGCCAATGCCTACCATTAAGCTGGCTAACCGATTGTTAAGTCGGCCGGGGCATTGTCAGCCCAAGGCTTGGTGCTGGACCAAAACGGAAAGGACATGGATGTGAACGATCTGGCTGCTATCTGGTCTGCGCTTGATCTGCGCCGGAAGGCTGTCGTCATTGCCGCGACGCTCGGGGTCTTCGCGGCGGTCCTGGCCCTGGCCCGAATCGCTGCAACACCGCAACTCGCGCTGTTGTACTCCGGGCTCGATGCCACTCAATCGGGCGAGGTGATCGAGGCTCTGGAAGGTCAGGGCGTGCCCTATGAAATTCGGGGAGAAGCGATCTTCGTCCCCGAAATGGAGCGGGATGCGCTGCGCATGCGGCTTGCGACGAGGGGCATCCCCATGGCTGGCGGTGCCGGATACGAGATCCTGGACGGGCTTTCCGGGTTTGGCACGACCTCCCAGATGTTCGACGCTGCCTACTGGCGTGCGAAGGAGGGTGAACTGGCGCGCACGATCCTGTCCAGCCCCGATGTCCGGCAGGTGCGCGTGCATATCGGAAACCCGGTCGGCGGCTCGTTTCGGCGCGATGCTGACACAACGGCTTCCGTGATGCTGACAGCGCGTTCGGGGGCCGTGTCCAGCGCGGTTGCGGATGCGTTGCGCTTCCTTGTCGCCTCTGCGGTACAGGGCCTAAACCCGGACCGGGTGACGGTGATCGACGCCGAATCCGGCCGGGTCATCGGCGGGCGCGGGGACGATCACTCAGCCGCAAGTGCAATAGCTCAGGAAAAGGCTCTCAAGCAGAGTGTCGAGCGGCTTCTGGACGCGCGTCTGGGTCTTGGCAATGCGATCGTCGAGTTGTCGGTCGAGCCGGTGACCGAAACGGAACGGATCATCGAGCGGCGGATAGATCCCCAGTCGAGGGTCGCGGTCAGCACCGATGTGCAGGAAAAGGTCAGTTCTGAAAAGAACGGTGGAGGGGACGCTGTAACCGTCGCCAGCAACCTTCCGAACGGCGATGCGGGAGAGGCCGCACAAGGCTCACAAAGCCAAAACTCCGAATCACGCACCGTGACGAACTTCGAGATATCGGAGGTGACGCGTGACCTGGAGCGCGGGCCTGGCGCAGTGAAGCGCATGACGGTCGCGGTTCTCCTAAACCGGGACGCTTTGGTTTCGGGTAACAAGGCCGACTTGAGCGCAGAGGAACTGGAAGAACTGGTTCGCAAGGAAATAGAGGATATCCGCGACCTTGTTTCCGCTTCGGTCGGACTGGACGATGCGCGCGGTGATCGGGTTTCCGTAAAGGCCATGCCGTTCGGGCCGAACGCGGACGTGGGTGTCATGGCGCAAGAGGCGCCTTGGTTCGCCGGTCTGGTGGCGGACCCAGTGAAGCTGGTGCAGTTCGCAGCTCTTGCACTGGTTGTGTTGGCTCTTGGCCTGTTCGTTGTGCGCCCCGTCTTGACGGCCTCGCGGGAACAGGTGGTGCCGGATGGCGTGTCCGGAGAAGCCGGGATCCCTGCCCTGGCCGAGGCCGACATTGGCGTGCAGCGTCTTGAGGCCGGAACTCCGCAGGACATCCGGGCTGTTTCGAACCCACTACAGGAAAGCGCAGACCGCAGCGGTCCGGCGGACCTGCCCACGGTTTATTCCGCGGAGATGGAGCAACCCGCCGGGTCCCGGGGCGACCGGCTCGGCCACATGGTGTCGAGCCTGCGCCAAATGGTCGAGGAACGGCAAATGGATACCGTCGAAATCCTGCGGAACTGGATCGAGGATGAGAAATCGGGAGACGCGGTGTGAAAACAGTCAGTCTGAGTCTTGAAGATTTCGATCTGGGCGAGCCAGGAGGTCCGGGTCAGGACGGCGCTGTTGGCCTCGAACAGCGGGAGGCGGAAAGGCTCCTCGCGTTCGAGAACGGATACAAGGCTGGTTGGGACGATTCGACCAATACGATCGCCGCGGACGAGTCGAAGATTTCTTCCGCCCTGAAGGCCAACCTTTCGGACCTGTCTTTCACCTATCACGAGGCCCGCGTGCATGTGCTCAAGGGCGTGGAGGGTTTCGTCAAGAGTGCCGTGGAAGGTGTGCTGCCGAAGATCGCCCGCACTGCGCTCCCCGAGTTGATCTGGGAGCAGATGAGCAGCCTTGCTCACGAGGCGTCCTCGCAGCCGATCACCCTGCTGGTGGCGCCTAAGAACCGTGAGGTTCTGGAAGGCCTGTTGCCCGAGGATCTCGGTTTTCCGGTCGTAATCAAGGAAGAGACGACATTGGTCGGGGACCAGATTTTCGTGAAGGTCGGCGCAGAGGAGAAGGCCGTGGACATGACGACGGCAATTTTCGAAATCGATACGGCTGTCCGGGAATTCTTCGCAGGTTTCGAACAGGAGGCCCTGAAAGCACATGGATGAGCCGGATACAGTTCTGAACGATCGATCCTTCGAAGGTGGTCGGCACCCGTTCACCCGTTTGCCGGTCGAAGTTCGTATCGTCGTCGGCCGCGCGCGGCTGAAGGTCGAAGAATTGCTATCGCTTGAAAAAAGTTCCGTCCTGCCGCTCGACAAGAACCTCGCGGATCCGGTCGAACTCTATGTTGGAGATAGACTGATTGCGCGGGGTGTCCTGGAAGAAATCGAAGGGAGCACCGACGGACAACTGGCGGTGCGAATTTTGGATGTTTCGGATGAGTCTGCGAGCCTCTGACTGCCTATCATGGGCGTCAGGGCCGAGATGCGTTCGGGTCCTAGGCATTTCGGTTCTGGTCGCGGTGATCTGCCTTTCGATGACGGCGCGTGGCGTTGCGGCACAGGGGCTGGACGAGGTCTTTGCCGGGTCTGGCGAGATGTCGGGGCGCGTCCTGCAGATCTTTCTGCTGGTCACCGTACTCAGCCTTGCTCCGGCGATTGCCATAATGATCACGGCCTTCCCGTTCATCGTGACTGTTCTTGCGATCCTTCGGCAGGCCATTGGGTTGCAACAATCTCCCCCGAACATGCTGATTGTCAGTCTGGCCCTGTTTCTCACCTACTACGTGATGGAGCCGGTTTTTCTGATTGCCTGGGCCGAAGGAGGCGGACCGCTGGTGCGGGGCGAATTGCCCATTGAGGCGGCCTTCAACGCCGCCATTGCGCCATTTCGCGATTTCATGATCGGTCGCACCGACCCGGCTACCTTCGACAGCCTGTCGGACCTGCGCGGTCTGCCGCAAGCCGGGATGAACAATGGCTCCAGCCTTTCAGTGCTTGTCCCGTCCTTCATGCTTTCGGAACTCTCGCGGGCCTTTGAGGTCGGTTTCCTGATATTCCTGCCGTTCCTGATCATCGACCTCGTCGTCGCTGCGATCCTCATGTCGATGGGTATGATGATGGTGCCTCCCGCGATCGTTTCGCTGCCGTTCAAGCTGGCCTTCTTCGTGGTGGCCGATGGCTGGACGCTGATCGCGGACGCCCTTGTCAGGGGCTACGTATAGCGTGCCGAACGCTTCCGCGCTTTCGCACAGCCGATGACGTTGCCGCCACGCTCGTGCTGACCATTATCAGCTGGGCTGCCGCTGCGCGGACCCACGCCGTCTTTTTCAAACATGGTCAATCTGGCTGATCGGACAGAGTCATCTGCGGCAAGGCGTGGCACTCGGCGCGGGTCATGCTTTTCCCGTGCCGCGCCGCGGTTGCTTGATGCGCCGGGTTGCTTTCCGGAGCCGGTGTTGACCTGTGGGGCGGCCTCTCCGCCCGGCGCGATCACGGCACGCGGACCGGGCAGACCGCGACACTGTCGTCGGTCCGAGGGCGATTGCAGCCCCGCGATTTTTCTTCGTATGATCCGTGCACTGAACGGAAGGACTTCAGATGCCAAATCCACCGCGCCGCCCGCTGACGCTTCGTGATGTCTCGGAGGCTTCGGGCGTGAGCGAAATGACTGTCAGCCGCGTTCTGCGCAATCGCGGCGACGTTTCCGAGAAGACGCGGGCCCGGGTCCTGGAAGCTGCCAAGACCCTTGGTTACGTTCCCAACAAGATTGCCGGCGCCCTTGCTTCGCAGCGTGTCAACCTCGTTGCGGTCATCATTCCGTCCATGTCGAATATGGTATTCCCGGAGGTGATGATGGGCATCTCCGAGATCCTTGATGACACGGAATTGCAACCCGTTGTCGGTTTGAGCCATTACCGCCCTGAACGCGAAGAGGCCGTGCTGTACGAGATGCTGTCCTGGCGGCCCGCCGGCGTAATCCTTGCCGGGCTGGAGCATACCGACCCCGCGCGGGCGATGCTGGCCAATGCCGGCATCCCGATCGTGGAGATCATGGACACCGACGGCGAGCCGGTCGATGCCATGGTCGGCATTTCTCACCGCCGCGCCGGGCGCGAGATGGGCGAGGCGATCGTCAGGGCAGGTTACCGGCGCGTGGGGTTCCTTGGCACGAAGATGCCGCTTGATTTCCGCGCCCGCAAACGGTTCGAGGGGTTCACGCAGGCGCTTGCGCGGGCCGGGTTAGAAATCGCGGACCAGGAGTTCTATGCGGGCGGGTCCGCGCTGATGAAAGGGCGGGAAATGACCGAGGCGATGCTCGCCCGAACGCCGGATGTGGATTTCCTTTACTATTCCAACGATATGATCGGGGCCGGCGGGCTGCTTTACTGCCTCGAGCGCGGCATGGACATTCCCGGCACGATCGGGCTTGCGGGGTTCAACGGGGTCAATTTGCTGCAGGGTCTGCCGAAACATCTGGCGACAATGGATGCCTGCCGGTCGGAGATCGGCCGCAAGGCCGCAGAGATCATCGCGGCACGCACTCTGCGGGGTGCCGAAGGCGGCGGCGAGGTTGTCACACTCGTGCCCGAGATCACCTACGGGGACACATTGCGCCGTCCGGCGGAGGCTTGAGCCATGCAGGATCGGACCGACTTGCCCTATCGCCCGTGTGTCGGCGTCGTGCTTGCCCGCCCGGACGGGCACGTCTTTGCAGGGCAGAGAATCGACACGCCGGGCGCGTGGCAGATGCCACAGGGGGGGATCGATCCGGGCGAGAGCGCGCGCGCTGCCGCATTGCGGGAACTGGAGGAGGAAACCGGCGTTTCCGGCGCGTTGGTGACCGTCGAGGCGCAGACGCGGGACTGGCTGACTTACGATTTGCCGCCCGAGTTGCAAGGCAGGGTCTGGAAGGGCCGTTTCAGGGGGCAGAAGCAACAGTGGTTCCTGCTGCGTTTTGCGGGGGCAGACGAGGATATCACGATCGCAACCGCGCACCCTGAATTCTCCGTGTGGCAGTGGATGAAACCGGAGGCGCTGATCGCTGCCATCGTGCCGTTCAAGCGCGGCGTCTACGAGCAGGTCTTCGCGGAACTGGGCCCGCAGCTCTAGCCGTCAAGCGGAATCCGCAGGATGCCTGGCACCCCGTCGCAGGCGGGCACAGTGAAGGACAGTGTTTCAGCCTGCCCCCCGGTCACGACGCTTGCTGTGACGGCGCGGCCGCAACTGTCAGGCGTCACTGGAATATCGAGACGATCCGGAACTGCGCCGACGCGAATGTCGGCGATAGGGCCGAGCCCGGGAAACCCGAGCCGGTATTGCACGGCTCCGGTGCCGGACTCGGCAAACGTGACCCCCGGCATCCCCCACGCCGTGCCATCCGGCCAGATCACCGCGGAGAGGCTGGCCGTGCCGGTGGGCTCCCCGGGAAGGTCGGGTGTCAGACGGTGCGCGCCGATGGCGAGCGTCAAGGACGTGCCTTGTGGTAGCGGGGGGAGCGAGAGTTCAAGGCGCCCGTCGGCATCGGTCTCCTCGCCGAAGGCGATGACCGGACCGAGCGCGACACCGACCCGTCCGTAGGGATTGCACGGCGCCGTCAGTGCGAGCGCAAAACCCGTACCAGTCGGTCCGCTCAATGAAATCCGGGGCGTGCAGTCCTGCGACGCTGCCGGGGATGCGGCAAGGCCGAGGCACAGCAGCCACAGGCTGCGGGCAACCAGCGCGGCGTCAGGCAAGCCGTCCGTGGCAATGCTTGAACTTCTTGCCCGAGCCGCAGGGGCAGGGTTCGTTGCGGCCGGGATTGCCCCAGCTCGCTGGGTCCGATTCATCGAAGTCTGGTGCAAGTTCGGCATCAGGGGCGGCATCGGCCCCTGCCGCTACGGCTTCGGCGGCAGGTTGACTTGCACGGGCTCCGAGTGCGGCTTGCTGTTGCGCAAGCATCTGCTGCATCATCGCGTTGCGCTCTTCCTCGGAGAGGGGGCGGATCATCGCAAGTTTCTGGGTGACCTCTTCGCGCAGCCCGTTCAGCAGCCCTTCGAACAGCTGGAAGCTTTCGTTCTTGTATTCGTTCAGCGGGTCGCGCTGGGCGTAGCCTCGAAAGCCGACGACCGAACGCAGGTGTTCCAGCTTCAGCAGGTGGTCGCGCCACTTCGCATCAATGGTCTGAAGCAGAAGCTGCTTTTCGATGGTGCGCATGTTCTCGGCGCCGAAATCGGTGGCCTTCTTCGCCATCAGTTCATCTGCGGCGCGGGTCAGCCTGTCGCGGATCACCTCGTCGTCGACGCCTTCTTCGTCGACCCAGAGGGTCACCGGCACGTCGATCCCAAGCTTCTCGAGCGCGGCGGCATAAAGGCCGGGCCCGTCCCACTGGTCGGCATAGGTCTTGGGCGGGATATGCGTTTCGACCAGATCTTCGATCACCTGGTGGCGCATGTCGCGGGTGATCTCGGCCACGTTGGCGGCTTCCATGATCTCGCGGCGCTGGCCGAAGATGACCTTTCGCTGGTCGTTCATCACGTCGTCGAATTTCAGCAGCTGCTTGCGGATGTCGAAGTTCCGCCCTTCGACCTTAGCCTGCGCCTTCTCAAGCGATTTGTTCACCCAAGGGTGCACGATCGCTTCGCCTTCCTTCATGCCGAGACGTGACAGCATCTTGTCGAGTCGGTCCGACCCGAAGATGCGCATCAGATCGTCTTCGAGCGACAGGAAGAAGGACGACCGGCCCGGATCGCCCTGGCGCCCGGAGCGGCCGCGCAACTGGTTGTCGATGCGGCGGCTTTCATGGCGTTCCGTGGCGAGCACGAAGAGGCCACCGGCTTCCAGCACCTTCGCCTTCTCGTCGGCGTGTTCGGCTTCGATCCGGGCGCGCAATTCGTCGGGATGGGCGTCCGGATCGGCGGCCAGCGCCTCCAGCACCTTCATTTCCACGTTCCCGCCAAGCTGGATGTCGGTCCCGCGACCCGCCATGTTTGTGGCGATGGTCACCGCGCCAAGTTTGCCGGCGTCAGCGACGATCTGCGCTTCCTTCTCGTGCTGGCGCGCGTTCAGGACGTTGTGCGGCACCCCCGCTTTCTTGAGGAGATCCGACAGGGCCTCGGATTTCTCGATGGAGGTCGTGCCGACAAGGACCGGCTGGCCCTTTGCGTGGGCGGTGCGGATCTCTTCCACAATGGCGGCGTATTTCTCGCGGCCGGTGCGGTAGACCGCATCGTCTTCGTCGACTCGTGCGATCGGCTTGTTGGTCGGGATCTCCACAACGCCCAGCCCGTAGATCTCCTGAAATTCCTCGGCCTCCGTGGCGGCGGTGCCGGTCATGCCGGAGAGCTTCCTGTAGAGGCGGAAATAGTTCTGGAACGTGACCGAGGCGAGCGTCACGTTCTCGGGCTGGATCGACGTGCCCTCCTTCGCCTCGATCGCCTGGTGCAGGCCATCCGACAGGCGGCGCCCGGCCATCATGCGGCCGGTGAATTCGTCGATCAGCACGACCTGTCCGTCGCGCACGATGTAGTCCTTGTCCTTCTGGAACAGCTTGTGCGCCTTCAGCGCTTGCGTGACGTGGTGCACCAGCGTGGTGCTTTCCGGGTCATAGAGCGTCTGGCCCTCGGGCAGAAGCCCGGCTGCCATCAGCCTTTGTTCGATGAAGTCGTTGCCTTCGTCGGTGAAAGTGACGTTGCGGGTCTTTTCGTCCAGCGCGAAGTGGTCTTCGGCCATTTCGGGGATGAAGGCATCGACTGCCTTGTAAAGGTCGCTGCGGTCCTGGCTGGGCCCCGAGATGATGAGCGGCGTGCGCGCCTCGTCGATCAGGATGCTGTCGACCTCGTCCACGATGGCGAAGTTGTGCGGGCGCTGGCTGAGTTGAGCAAGGTCAGCCTTCATGTTGTCACGCAGGTAGTCAAAACCAAGCTCGTTGTTGGTCGCGTAGGTGACGTCAGCGGCATAGGCCGCCTTCTTCTCGTCTTCGGGCTGCTGTGGGTACACCACGCCGGTCGTCAACCCAAGTGCACCGTAGACCTTGCTCATCCAGTCGGCGTCACGGCGGGCGAGGTAATCGTTCACGGTGACGATATGCACGCCTTCGCCGGACAGCGCGTTCAGGTAGGCCGGAAAGGTTGCGACCAGTGTCTTGCCTTCGCCGGTCTTCATCTCGGCGATGTTGCCGCGGTGCAGGAAGATGCCGCCGATCAACTGCGTGTCGAATGCGCGCAGACCCAGCGCGCGGCGTGCGGCCTCGCGGCAGTTGGCGAACGCTTCGGGAAGAAGATCGTCAAGGTCGGCGCCCTCGCGGGCGCGCTTTTGCAAATTCGCTGTGCGCGCCTTGATGCCATCATCGTCAAGCGCCTGGAACTCGGGTTCCAGCGCGTTGATCTTCGCAACAAGAGGGCGAACCGATTTGACCAGGCGGTCGTTGGGGGTGCCAAAGACTTTCTTCGCGAGTGTTCCGATACCCAGCACGTGTCACTTCTCCGCTTGCGCTACCCTGGTGCGAGGCGGCCAGTGCACGGGTTGCCCCGCACCACCACTCATCCTACAACAGCGGCCAGGACGCCCCGCATTGCAGACCTGTCGCGATGTAAGGGGCGGCATCTTGAGTGTCAACGTCGCGGCACAGCGCGGCCCAATCCGAAGGAAGTTTCATGCCCATCCGTCCGAGCCTTTGGCTGTCCCCTCTCTGCCTTGCCGCCGCGATATGCGGTGCATCCGCGCAGGCACAGGAGCAGGCCACCGCCGACACCGTTATCGTCACGGTCAACGGCGTGGACATCACGGCAGGCCACCTTCTGATGATGCGGGCGCAATTGCCCCAGCAATACCAGATGCTTCCGGACGAGGCGCTGTTCGACGGGCTGGTGGACCAGGCGGTACAGCAGCAGCTTCTGGCGGGCGAGGTCGCCGCGCTCGACCGTGTCTCGCGACTGGCGCTGGACAATCAGGAGCGCAACATGCGCGCGAACAGCGAGGCGCAGCGCCTCTTCGACGCACGCCTGACCGAAGAGGCGGTGCAGGCCGCCTATGACGCGCGCTATGCCGATGCGGCACAAGGCACCGAATACAACGCTTCGCATATCCTCGTCGAAAGCCTCGAAGACGCCGAGGCGGTAGTCGCCGAGATCGCGGGCGGCGCCGACTTCGCCGAGACGGCACGCGCGCGGTCCACCGGCCCGTCCGGCCCGAACGGCGGCAACCTTGGCTGGTTCGGCGCGGGGATGATGGTGCCGGAGTTCGAACAGGCCGTGGTCGCGCTGGCGCCGGGCGAGGTGTCCGCGCCGGTAGAGACGCAGTTCGGCTGGCACGTGATCCGCCTGAATGAGGAACGTCTTGCCGAAGCGCCGCCGCTCGACGAGGTCCGGCAAGAGATCGTGACGGAGCTGCAGCAGCAGATCCTGTCCGAACGGCTCACCGAACTGGAGGACGCGGCCGAGATCACCCGCAAGTCCGCCGACGAGATCGCTCCGGGGTTCCTGAGCGACGCCGACCTTCTGCAGAACTGAGGCGGCCATGATCGACACGGCGTCTGAGATGCGGCGCCAACGCCGCGCTGTGGTGCGCATGCAGGCGCAGCGGCGGGCACAGATGCGTGCCGCAAGGGTGGCCAGGGCCGCTGGGAAAGCCGCCGCGGTTTCGCCGCTGGCGCCGGCGGGCGGATTTCCGGCGCTGCCGGACGTGGCCGGGGTGACGCTGGCGGCCGGCTCGGCCGGTGTTCGCTATCGCAACCGGACCGACGTGATGCTGGCCGTTTTGGCACCGGGCACCGTGATGGCGGGCGTGACGACGCGTTCCGCAACGCGTGCCGCGCCGGTGCTGGATTGCGAGGACAAGCTGGCGCGCCCCGCCGCCTCGGATGCGGGCGCGGCGATCGTCGTGAATTCGGGAAACGCCAACGCCTTCACCGGGGCGGGTGGGCGGGCCTCTGTCGCTGCCGTGACTGGCGCGGTCGCCGCGCGGACCGGCGTGCCCGAGGCGAGGGTCTTTTCCTCGTCGACCGGGGTGATCGGCGAACCGCTGCCCCATGACCGGATCGTCGCCGCGCTGGACGGTCTGGTGGCCGGGCTGAGGCCCGCCGTCTTTGCGGACGCTGCCCGCGCGATCATGACCACCGACACGTTCCCGAAGGGCGCGGGCGCCGAGGTGGTTCTTGACGGAGCATCGGTGCGGATCGCCGGCATCGCCAAGGGATCCGGTATGATCGCACCCGACATGGGCACGATGCTGGTCTACATCTTCACCGATGCGCGGATCGACCAGCCGCAGCTTCAGGCGATGCTGCGCGAGTTGACCGACACCAGCTTCAACGCGATCACGGTGGACAGCGACACCTCCACGTCGGACACGCTGCTGTTTGCGGCGACCGGGCAGGCCGGACCGCAGATCGCTTCGGGCAGCGCGGCGGCGGAGATGTTCCGCGCGGCGCTGAAGGACGTGATGCTGGATCTCGCGCAGCAGGTCGTGCGCGACGGCGAAGGTGCGACGAAGTTCCTCGAAGTGCAGGTTACAGGAGCGGCAGACGACGCCGATGCGCGCCGCGTTGCGCTGGCCATCGCCAATTCACCGCTGGTCAAGACCGCTGTTGCGGGAGAGGACCCGAACTGGGGCCGCGTCGTGATGGCCGTCGGCAAGTCCGGCGCGGCGGCTGACCGTGACCGCCTGTCGATCTGGTTCGGGCCGCATATCGTGGCGGAAAACGGCTGGGTGTCGCCCGACTACCGTGAAGAAACCGGCGCGGCCTACATGAGGCAGGCCGAGCTTGTGCTGCGTGTCGATCTTGGACTTGGCAGTGGCACGTCCACTGTCTGGACCTGCGATCTGACCCACGACTACATCCGCATCAACGCGGATTACCGGTCGTGAAACTGGTTCTCGTGGCGGCTGTCGTCCTGGTGGACCCGGACGGCCGCGTGCTTTTGGCGCAGCGCCCGGCGGGCAAGGCGATGGCGGGGCTTTGGGAATTTCCGGGCGGCAAGGTGGAACCCGGCGAGACGCCCGAGGCGGCGCTGATCCGCGAGCTGCATGAAGAACTGGGCATCGACACGTGGCAAAGCTGCCTTGCCCCTCTGACCTTCGCCTCACATGGCTATGATGAGTTTCACTTGCTGATGCCGGTGTTCATCTGCCGCAAGTGGCAGGGCGTCATTGTCGCGCGTGAGGGGCAGGCGCTCAAGTGGGTGAAACCGGCCTTGCTGCGCGATTATCCGATGGCGGCAGCTGACCTTCCGCTGATACCCGTGATTCGCGAGTGGGTGTGAGTTGCTGCGCTGCGTCATGCTGTGAAACAATATTTCGCGCCAAGACGTCGCAGTTTGCCGAAAATTTGTTACCAGAATGATGCAAAATTAAGCTGTTTTTCAGATTTATGAAGCTTTTATTGGTGAACTATGTACGCGAATTAACTATAACGAATGTGTGAAATTCAGCTTTGGGGAAGAAGCAGATGCTCAAGACTATCATGATCGGAACCTGCATATCGGTTCAGGGAACCTTCGTGCAGGTGCTCAACAACGGGAAAGTCGCCGTGCAGGTAGGCTCCCGCGTGTTTGAAGGAACGCTCGTCGGATCCTGACCCTTTCGGCCGCCGCCGCGGCCATGTGAACGCCGGTCGGGTCCAGGGCGGGCCAACTGTGTTTCCCAACTCCTACTGCTCTGGCTTGACAGACGTAAGCCGCGAACCCAGTGTTCGCGGCTTATTTTGTTCTGCGTTGTAGATGCCGTCATCAAGCCCCGCGAGGGCGGGGCGGCCCCATAACGCAACACGCCCCGGACAGGCCGGGGCGTGCGATGCTTCGGGATTGAACCTTCAGGACAGGGTGCGTTCGACCTCTTCGCGTTCGAAGATCTCGATCACGTCGTTTGGCCGGATGTCCTCGTAGTTTTCGAAAGCCATGCCACATTCCTGACCGGACTGGACCTCGGCCACCTCGTCCTTGAAGCGCTTGAGCGTTTTCAGAGTGCCTTCGTGGACCACCACGTTGTCCCGCAGAAGGCGCACACCCGCCGAACGGCGCGCGATGCCTTCGGTCACGAGACAGCCGGCAACCTTCCCGACGCCCGACACCTTGAAGACTTCCTTGATGTTGGCATAGCCGATGAACTTCTCGCGGATCTCGTTCGACAACAGGCCCGAAGCCGCCGCTTTCACATCGTCCACCAGATCGTAGATCACCGAGTAGTAGCGGATCTCGACACCCTTCTGGTTCGCGGTGTTCCGGGCCGAAGCGTTGGCCCGTACGTTGAACCCGAAGACCGGCGCGTTGGAAGCTTCCGCAAGGCCGATATCGCTTTCGGTGATCGCACCCACACCGGCATGAAGCACGCGCACGCGCACCTCGTCGTTGCCGATCTTCTCCATCGCCTGAACGATCGCCTCGGACGATCCCTGCACGTCGGCCTTCACGAGGATCGGAAGTTCGACCACGTCCTCGTCCGCCTTGGCCTTGGCCAGTAGCTGTTCCAGAGTGGTGGCGGCACCGGCTGCGGCGCGTTTGTCCTTCGCGGCTTGGTGGCGATATTCGGCGATCTCGCGGGCCTGCGCCTCGGTTTCGACCACGTTCATCACGTCGCCGGCCTCGGGCGTGCCGTTCAAACCCAGCACCTCCACCGGAACGGATGGTCCGGCTTCCTTCACGCGTTCGCCCTGGTCGTTGATCAGGGCACGGACCTTGCCCCACTGCTCGCCGACGACGAAGATGTCGCCCTGGCGCAATGTGCCGTTCTGTACCAGAACCGTCGCGACAGGGCCGCGGCCCACGTCGAGCTGCGCCTCGATCACCGCGCCTACGGCGCTGCGGTCGGGGTTGGCCTGGATATCCAGAAGTTCGGCCTGCAGCGCGATGTTTTCCAGCAAGTCGTCCAGACCCTTGCCGGTCAGCGCCGACACTTCCACGTCCAGCACGTCGCCCGACAGCTTTTCCACGATGATCTCGTGTTGCAGCAGGTCGGTGCGCACCTTGTCGGGGTTGGCCGACGGCTTGTCACACTTGTTGATCGCCACGATCATCGGGACCTTGGCGGCCTTGGCGTGGTTGATCGCCTCGACGGTCTGCGGCATCACCGCGTCATCCGCGGCCACCACCAGCACCACAATGTCCGTCACCTGTGCCCCGCGCGAACGCATGGAGGTGAAGGCGGCGTGGCCCGGCGTGTCGAGGAACGTCAGGAGCTGTCCGCTGTCCGTGGTCACCTGGTAAGCGCCGATATGCTGGGTGATCCCGCCGGCTTCGCCCGCAACCACCTTGGCATTGCGGATCGCGTCGAGGATCGAGGTCTTGCCGTGATCCACGTGACCCATCACGGTGATGACCGGCGGGCGCGGCTTCAGTTTGCCCGGATCGTCCTGCACCATGTCGATAACCTGTTCCACGTCGGCGTCGGAGACGCGCTGCACGCGGTGGCCGAATTCCTCGATGATGAGTTCGGCGGTGTCTGCGTCGATCGACTGGTTCTGGGTGACCATCATGCCGTTCTGCATCAGCGCCTTGACCACATCGGCCACGCGTTCTGCCATTCGGTTGGCCAGTTCCGACACCACGATGGTTTCCGGAAGCTGCACGTCACGCACGACCTTCTCACGCGATTCCTGGCTCTGGGCCTTGCGGCGTTCGCGTTCCTGCTTGCGCTTCATCGACGCAAGCGAGCGCTGCCGCCCGCCTTCGCCGCCCGACAAGGCCTGATTCAGTGTCAGTTTGCCGGACCGGCGACCGTCGCCCATGCCTTTGCCCTTGGACGGGGCGGTGTCGCGGTCCTTGTTGTCCTGCTTGCGCGGGGTCGGCGCGCCAGACTTGGTGGGCGTGGCGCGCGCCTCGGCGGCCTGCGCATCGGCCGGGGTCGCCTGCGGCGTAGCCTTGGCACGGGCCGCGGCCTCCTTGCGGGCGGCCTCTTCCTTGCGGGCGGATTCCTCAGCCTCTTCCTTGGCCTTCAGCGCTTCCTCGCGCTCGCGTTCTTCGCGCTCCTTGGCCTCGATCTCGGCCTTGCGCCGTTCACGCTCCTCGGCGCGGCGCCGTTCTTCGGCCTCGCGATCGCGGGCTTCCTGCATTTCGTTGGCCTTGGCGGCCTGCAGCGCCTTCAGGCGGCGCTCCATCTCGGCATCGCTTATCCCGGCGGGACGACGGGACGGGTCCCCACCGGAGACCGACGGGTTCTTGGCCGCACCCGGTTTGGGCACCACAACGCGCTTGCGCTTGGTTTCAACCACGACGTTCTTCGTCCGTCCGTGGCTGAAGCTCTGCTTCACCTGCCCTGAACGCGGTCCACCGCGAACGCCGAGAGTCTTTTTGCCGTCACTATCGCTCATATGGTCGTCGTACCCTTTCCGACGGGGCGGTCCCCGACGTGCTGTGCGCGCATGCCTTGCAGACGTGCGGCTTCCTCTACAACACGCGTTGTGAGTCCGCCACCCGCAAGCGCGCCGTGTATCACATTTTCACGTCCAAAGGCCAAACCCAGTTCGGACGCGGTCATAATTCCGATCAGGCTGTCCGGCCCGTCCGGTGGTCTGAGCTTGGCCTTGCCCCGCTCCGATCCATCGGCGGCCTGCAGCAGCACCTCTGCCTCGCCCGACACCAGCCAGGCCTTCGTCTTCTCGTAACCCGCCACCGCGGCTCCCGATTTGCGGGCGAGCGACAGCAGGTCGGTCACCCGGCGCAGCAGTGCCGCCTCGACCATGTCGGCCAGATCGGCGGGCGGGGCCACCTGTTTCTTCGCCCCGCGCGAGAATGCTCGCTTGCGCACCGCCGTCTCCAGAACCTCACGGTCCGCCGTCAGCCACATCCCCCGGCCCGGAAGTCGCCCCAGTATATCGGGAACGACTACATCGCCCGGCCCGACAACGAAGCGGACCAATCCCGCCTTGCCGCCTCGCGTGCCGGTGACGAGGCACCGGCGCTCGGGCGCATCCCGGTTCTTATCCGCGCCGCCACGGGTCATTCCAGAGGGTCCGTTGTCGCGCCTCAGGCCTCGGCCTCGTCTTCCGACGCGTCGGCCGTCTCTTCCGTGTCGGCGCCGTCTTGTACCAGTTCTTCCGGATCAACCCAACCCAGTTGCACGCGCGCCGTCATGACGAGGTTCTGCGCTTCTTCCAGGCTGACGTCAAACGGTTCCAGCACGCCGTTGTCCTTCACACGCTGGCCGCCGACCGTGGTCCAGCCGCCGGCCAACTCCCAGTCGGCACAGGTGGCGAAATCTTCCAGCGTCTTCACGCCGTCCTCGGCCAGCGCCACGATCATCTGCGGGGTCAGGCCGTCGAAGTCGAACAGCGACTGTTCAACACCAAGTTCCTGAGCCTTTTCAAGCGCGGCCCGGTTCAGCGCGTCGATATGGTCGCGCGCCCGGGCCTGCAATTCGCCCGCCGTGTCCTCGTCCACGCCATCGATCACCAGCAGCTCGTCGACCTCGACATAGGCCACTTCCTCGAGCGAGGTGAAGCCTTCCGACACCAGGAGCTGCGCGAAGAATTCATCCAGATCCAGCGCATCCATGAACAGTTGCGTGCGTTCGGCAAACTCCGCCTGACGGCGTTCGCTTTCCTGGCTTTCGGTCATGATATCGATGTTCAGCCCGGTCAGCTGGCTGGCAAGGCGCACGTTCTGGCCGCGGCGTCCGATGGCAAGGCTGAGTTGCTCGTCCGGCACCACGACCTCGATCCGTTCGGCGTCGTCGTCCAGAACAACCTTCGAAACTTCGGCCGGCTGAAGGGCGTTGACAAGGAAGGTCGGCTGATCCTCGTTCCACGGGATGATGTCGATCTTCTCGCCCTGCAGTTCATTGACCACCGCTTGCACGCGGCTGCCGCGCATCCCGACGCAGGCGCCGACTGGGTCGATGCTGCTGTCATAAGAAATCACGGCGATCTTGGCACGGCTGCCCGGGTCGCGGGCCACGGCCTTGATCTCAATGATTCCGTCGTAGATCTCGGGCACTTCCATCTTGAACAACTCGGCCATGAATTCCGGCGCGGTGCGCGACAGGAAGATCTGCGGGCCGCGCACTTCGCGGCGCACGTCCTTGATGAACACGCGGATCCGGTCATTCGGACGATAGCTTTCGCGGCCGATCTTCTCGTTCCGGCGCAGAACGGCCTCGCCGCGGCCGATATCGACGATGATGTTGCCATATTCTTCGCGGCGCACGATGCCGTTTATGATCGTGCCAGCGCGATCCTTGAATTCCTCGTACTGCCGCTCACGCTCGGCCTCGCGGACCTTCTGCAGAATCACCTGCTTTGCCGACTGCGCGGCGATGCGGCCCAGTTCCACCGGCGGAACCTCGTCCACGATCTCGTCGCCGACCTTGGGGTCTTCCAGATATTCCTTCGCCTGCGCGACAGTCAGTTCGGCCTGATAATTTTCAAGCTCCTCGTCCTCGACCACGGTGCGCACACGGGTGAAGGTCGCAACGCCCGTCTTGCGGTCGATGCTCACGCGGATATCCATTTCGGCGCCGTAGCGGGACTTCGCGGCCCGGGCGAGGCTTTCTTCCATCGCCTCGACCACGAGACCGGGGTCGATCATCTTCTCGCGGGCCACGGCCTCGGCTGTCTGCAACAGTTCCAGCTGGTTCGCACTGGTGATGGCCATGTTATCGGTCCTCCTCTTGGGGGGCGGTTGCGGGCGCCGCGGCGCTGTTGGATGGGGTCATGTCGTCTTCGATGATCTCGTCGAACTCCGCGGGATCGACCGCGCCGGACGCCTTGCGCTGTCGCAGCATCTCGCTGATCAACTCGTCGGTCAGCAGCAGCTTGGCATCGCTCAGCCAGTCGAATTTCAGGCCGATCGTGCCTTCCTCTATCTCGACCAGCACCTCGTCTCCTTCGATGCCGACCAGAACGCCCTTGAAGCGGCGGCGCCCGTCGATCAACTCGGTCGTCTCGATCTTCGCCTCGTACCCGGCCCACGTTTCGAAGTCCTTCAGCCGCGTCAACGGGCGGTCGATGCCGGGGCTCGACACTTCCAGCGTGTAGGCATCCTCCAGCGGGTCTTCCACGTCCAGCACGGCCGACACGGCTGTGGAGATCTTCGCGCAGTCGTCCACCTCGATCCCGCCTTCGGGCTTGTCCGCCATGATCTGCAACGTCTTGCTCTTGCCGCTCATCAGGCGCACACGCACCAACTCGTAGCCCAGGTCCTCGATCACGGGGGTCAGGATACCCGCCATGCGCTGGTCGATGGCCGCTTTGGCGATAAGGTCGCTCATGGTCGTTCTTTCGGACTGCTAAGGTGTCGGGCGGATGGGCACAAAAAAACGGGCGCGCGGCCCGTCGATATTTCCCGGTGGAGCTTCGGTCGTGACCGGCGCGCCGCTGATAAGGGGCATATACGCCCCCTGCACGGCGACTGCAAGGGCCAAACGCCGCAGCGCCCGCAGGGCCTTTCGCGCGCGCTAAAGCCCGAAACTGCGCCGCTGGCGTGCAACGCGCCGCATGACCTGCACCAGTTCGGCGCTGATGCCCGGCTCCGACAGCGCATGCCCGGCCTGTCCGATCAGCTTCAACTCGCCCTTGGGCCAGACTTGCGACAGCCGCCAGGCCGAGGCCGGCGGGCATATCATGTCGTACCGGCCCTGAACGATGGTGCCCGGCGTGTCCGCAAGGCAGGGCATGTTGGCGATGATCTGACCATCGCTTTCCAGGAATCCGCCATTGATGAAATAGTGGTTCTCCAACCGCGAGAAGGCGCGCGCATATTCCGCCGGGCTCTCGCCGCTCGCACCGTCGTTACGGATCGATGCCAGCGCGTTCTCCCAAGCGGCCCAGGCACGGGCATACCGTGTCTCCAGCACCAGGTCGCCGGAAAAAAGACGCTTGTGGTAAGCGCCGATCAGGTCCCCGCGCTCGTCCTCGGGAATCAGCTGGGTGAACCGCTGCCAGACGTCCGGCCAGAACATTCCCGCGCCGCCGCCGTAGAACCAGTCAAGTTCGGACCGGGTCATCAGGAAGACACCGCGCAGCACAAGATAGGCGACACGCTTTACATGCGCCTGCGCATAGACCAGCGACAGCGTCGCGCCCCAGCTGCCGCCGAACACGATCCAGCGCCCGATCTCCAGCGTGCTCCGAATGCACTCCATGTCAGCGACAAGGTGCCAGGTCGTGTTCGCCTCGACGCTGGCATGGGGCCGTGACCGCCCGCAGCCGCGCTGGTCGAACAGCACGATCCGGTAAAGCGCGGGGTCGAAGTACCGCCGCATGGTAGGGCTGCAGCCGCCACCCGGGCCGCCATGCACCACGACGACCGGAATCCCGTCGGGATTGCCGCACTGCTCGACATAGATGCGATGCCCGTCGCCGACCTCCAGCATCCGCTGGTCAAACGGGTCCAGCGGCGGATAAAGCACCTGTGACGCGGTCTTATGCCCTGCGAATTGCTCCATGAGCAGACTATATAACGCGTCAGACGCCGCGACCATACGAACTGCCGAGAAAAAAGGAACATACGATGCCCGAGTCACAGGACGGCCCGGCTGCGCAGAGCACGGTCGATCCCGCAGAGATCGCCAAATTCGAAGCGATGGCCGCCGACTGGTGGGATCCGGCCGGAAAGTTCCGGCCGCTGCACATGCTCAACCCGGTTCGGCTCGACTACATAACGCGCCAGATTGCCGCGGAATTCGACCGCGATTTGATGGCGGAGCGCCCGTTTTCCGGGCTGCGCCTCCTCGACATCGGGTGTGGCGGTGGGCTGTTGTGCGAACCGATGGCGCGGCTCGGGGCCGAAGTGGTCGGGGCGGACGCCGCGGCGCGCAATATCCCGGTGGCAAAGGTCCATGCAGATCAATCGGGGCTGGACATCGACTATCGCCACACCACGGCCGAGGACATGGCCGCGGCGGGCGAGGCGTTCGATGTCGTGTTGAACATGGAAGTGGTCGAACACGTCGCCGACCCGCTGGCTTACCTGACCGCCTGCCAGACCCTGCTGGTTCCGGGCGGGCTGATGGTCGCATCCACGCTCAACCGCAATCCCAAGAGCTTCCTCATGGGTATCGTAGGGGCGGAATATGTCATGCGGTGGCTGCCGAAGGGCACGCATGAATGGCGGAAATTCATCACCCCCGACGAATTGTTCGAACTGCTGAAGAAGGCCGGGCTCGACCCGGTGGACCGCAAGGGCTTCGTGTTCAACCCGGTGCGCTGGACCTTCTCGATCTCGGATGCCGACCTGTCGGTGAACTACGTCACGGCAAGCCGCAAACCGGCCTGACATCTTGGTCATGTGCGATGCGCTACGCTGCGGGCGGGGCGGCGGGACCCGCAGTCGCCAAAGGCGGGTGTGGGGACATCGCGTGGCGTGCGTAGCACGCCTCCGCCGGATCGGGCCTCTCAGCCCGCTCCGGGAACTGTCGGCGGGGTGAACTCCCGATCATGGCGCAGCGACGGAACCCTGCCGCGCGCCTTGTCGGTCTCGCCAAGATCGAGGTCGACCAGTGTCACGCCCGGCGCCGTGCCCGCGTCGGCGATCACACGTCCCCACGGGTCCACCGCCATCGCGTGCCCCCAAGTGTCCCGATGTCGCCCGTCGCTGCCCGTATGGCGCCCGGTCTGGGCCGGTGCCAGCACGAAGCACCCGGTCTCGATCGCGCGGGCGCGCAACAGCACTTCCCAATGCGCCTTGCCGGTCGGCACCGCGAAGGCCGCAGGCACCGTCAGGATCTGTGCCCCGGCCTGTGCCAGCACCCGATGCAGGTATCCGAAGCGCAGATCGTAGCACACGGTCATGCCGATCCGCGCCAGCGGCGTATCGGCCAGCACCGCCGCATCGCCGGGTCGGAACCCATCCGATTCGCGGTACGCCTCGGTTTCCGACAGCACCACGTCGAACATGTGGATCTTGTCGTAGCGCGCCGCGATCGCGCCGTCCGGGCCGATCAGAAAGGACCGGTTGGCGAAGCGTCCATCGGCATCGCCCGTCTTCAGTGCAAGCGATCCGATCAGCAGCGACACTCCGTGTTCCGCAGCGGCGGCGCGCAGCCCTGCAAGCGTCGGATCCTCCGCCTCTGGGCTCAGCACGGCGTTCTGGTGCGCGCGGCTGGAGGACACGCAATTGGTCACTTCCGGTGTCAGTACGATGTCCGCCCCGCCTGAAGCGGCCTCCGCGACGTAGGCCCGCGCAGCAGCGAGGTTTTCGGGCGGGCTGTCGCCGCTTGTCATCTGCACCAGTGCCGCGCGCATCTCAGCCCTTCAGAAGCGCGTCGAGCTTGCCCGCCCGCTCCAGCGCGAACAGGTCGTCGCAGCCGCCCACGTGTGTCTCGCCCACGAAGATTTGCGGAACGGTATGCCGTCCGTGCGCGCGCTGCATCATCTCCGGCCGCCGTGCCGGGTCGCGGGCGATGTTGATCTCGGTGAACGGCACGCTTTTCTGGTTCAGCAGGCGCTTGGCGGCATGGCAGAAGCCGCAGGTCGGCGATGTGTAGATTTCAACGGGCTGCATCGGGTCGAAATATCCTCTGTCTTTGAGCCAGAACTTAACCATCGCGCGTCACCCGTGCCAGAGCCATCACGGAAACCTGTCTCGCCCCGCCGGAAAGGCAGGTACGGGCGCAGGCGTCCAGCGTCGCGCCGGATGTCATCACGTCGTCGATCAGCAGGATGTCGCGCCCCTGCAGCAACGCGCGGTGGCGCGGCGCGACGGCAAAGGCGCCGTCCACGTTGGCGAAGCGCGCGTCGGGTGACTTGCCGTCCTGCGTGTCCGTGCGGCGTCGACGCATCAGAAGGTCCGGGCAGACCGGCTGGTCCAAACGCCGCGCCAGTCCCGTCGCCAGAACCGCGGCCTGATTGTATCGGCGGCGGAACAGCCGCCACCAATGCGCCGGGACCGGCACGACCAGCGTCCGCTCCGTCAGCAGCGGCTCGGCCCGCGACGCCATCCAGCCCGCCAGCGCCGGCGCAAGATCCAGTCGGTCGCCATGTTTCAGCGCCAGTAGCAGCCGCCGCGCGCCGTCCCTGTACAGCATCACCGACCGCCCGCGCGCCCAGGGGCGCGCCCGGTCGCGGCAGTCGTCGCAGTGAATGGCATGGTCTGTCTCGACCCCCGGCAGCGGCGCGCCGCACAGATCGCAGCCCAGCCCGAGGATGAAGGGCGTATCCCGCCAGCACGGGCCGCACAGCCCGCCCTCCTGAAGCACTAGCCCGTCGCATTGAAGGCATTGCGGTGGGAAAACCAGTTGCAGCGCCCTATGATGCAGTCCCATTGTTGCCGCCCTCCCAAGCCTGAGTTACCGAACCGCCATGACACCCGATGATCGCCCGCGTCTGACCGACCGTGCCGCCCTTGCCGCGAACCGCCGCCGTGCCCGGCGCGCGCCGGACCCGGCGCTGTTCCTTCTTCAGGATACGGCCGCAGAGCTTCAGGAAAGGCTGAGCGACGTTAAAAGAAGCTTTACACGACCTGCGGTTGTAACGGGCCATCCCGATTTCTGGGCGGAAACCCTGCCATCTGCCCGAATCGTGGACGATGCAGAAACGCTGGACCTGCGCGAAGGGGCACATGACCTTGTCGTTCATGCGCTGGCGCTGCACTGGGCGGACGACCCGGTGGGCCAACTGGTCCAGTCGCGTCGTGCGCTGGTGCCGGACGGTCTGTTTTTGGGGTTCACGCTGGGCGGTCAGACGCTGGCCGGGCTGCGCGCCGCGCTTGCCGAGGCCGAGGCGGCGCTGCGGGGCGGGCTTTCGCCGCGCGTGTTGCCGATGGGCGAGATTCGCGACCTTGGTGCTTTGGTACAGCGCGCCGGCCTCGTGATGCCGGTGGCTGACGTATTCACACGGACCGTCAGCTATCAAAACACGCTGCACCTGATGCGGGACCTGCGCGCGATGGGCGAGGCGAACGCACTCGCCGGCCGGGCGCGCCATTTCACCCGGCGCGACGTGCTGATGCGCGCGGCGGAAATCCATGATCGCACCCATGCGCTGCCGGACGGCCGCGTCGGCGCACGCTTCGACCTGATCAGCCTGACCGGCTGGGCGCCGGGGCCGGACCAGCCGCAGCCGAAACGCCCGGGAAGCGCGTCGGTCCGCCTGGCCGATGCGCTCGGTTCGCGGGAAACACCGCTTCCGGACCGTCCCGGAGATTGACCGGGTAGAAATTTCGCTTATCTGACCAGACTTCACATATGCTTTGCACAGAATGGGATGACGCCTATGCTCGACACCAAATCGCTGACCCCGACACAGGTGGCCGAGATGTCGTCAGACCACGCAGCGCATCTGCCCGTGAGCCATCCGCCGGTCCCGAAGCCGAAGATCGGCGTTCTGCTGGCCAATCTGGGCACGCCCGACAACTACGATTACTGGTCGATGCGCCGGTATCTGAACGAATTCCTGTCCGATCGCCGCGTGATCGACTACAGCGCGTGGCTCTGGCAGCCGCTTCTGCAACTGGTGATCCTGTCCACGCGGCCCAGCAAGTCGGGGGCCGCCTACAAGTCGATCTGGAACGAAGAAGCGGGCGAAAGCCCGCTCATGACCATCACCAAGGCGCAGACCGCCGCGGTCAAGGCCGAGCTTGAAAAGCGCTACGGTGCCGAGGTCGAGGTCGATTTCTGCATGCGCTACGGAAATCCGTCGACGCTCAAGAAAGTGGCCGAGATGACCGCGAAGGGGTGCCGCAAGATCCTGTTCTTCCCGCTTTATCCGCAATACGCCGGGGCCACGACCGCGACTGCGAACGACCAGTTCTTCCGCGCGCTCATGAAGGAAAAATTTCAGCCCGCGACACGAACCGTGGCGGCCTATTTCGACCGGCCCAGCTATATCGAAGCTCTGGCGCAGTCGGTGGAACGCGCCTATGAGGCGATGGAAACGAAGCCCGATATCCTCGTGTGTTCCTACCACGGGGTGCCGAAGCGGTACCTGATGGAAGGCGATCCCTACCACTGCCAGTGCCAGAAGACGACGCGCCTTCTCAAGGAACGGCTGGGCTGGACCAACACCGATATCGTCACCACGTTCCAGTCGCGCTTTGGCCCCGAGGAATGGCTCAAACCTTACACTGTGGAGGAGGTCGCGCGCCTTGCCGAGGCGGGCAAGAAGAACATTGCCGTGATCGCACCGGCCTTTTCCGCCGATTGCATCGAGACGCTGGAAGAGATCAACGAGGAGATCAAGGAAAGCTTCGAGGAGGCGGGCGGCGAGCACTTCACCTACATCCCGTGCCTCAATGATGATCCGGCACATGTGGACGCGTTGGTCGAGGTGATCGAAGACAACCTCAAGGGCTGGACCTGAGCGACCGCCCCGGGCGCGCCCGCGATTTGGGAAGGTCGGGGGTCGGCTATCTGCGGATCAAAAGACGGTAGATCAAAAAGAAAAAGGGCGGCACCTTTCGGGCCGCCCTTTTCCATATGTCTCGTGCGCGCAATCAGCTTGCTGCAGCTGCGCCGATGAGTGCCAGCAGGATCACGGGAATGACCCAGCCTGCGTTCGAACCCGAGGTGTCTTCTTCGATGATGACGGGCTCGACAATCGGCTCTTCCAGGCCACCGGCGATACCGGCGGAAGCTGCGACCGAAAGCATGGCGGCGAGAGCGAATTTCTTCATGTTTGACCTCCAGTAGGTGCCGCCCGGTGCATTTGGGTGAGGACCACGGACGGCGGAATGACTGTACCTCGTATGATTCCTATAGCTGCCGTGCTGCCGAAAACGCAACATATCTTGCAAGTTACGGGTGTAGTGATGCAATTCCGCCTCAGATCAGTAGGACCTGGGTGCCGACTTTCGCCAGTTCGAACAGCTCCTGGATATCCTCGTTGTAAAGGCCGATGCAGCCGTTCGAGGACTGCCGTCCGATCTTGCGTACATCATGGGTTCCGTGGATGCGGTAGTACTTCCACGAAAGGTAAAGCGCGTGGGTGCCAAGCGGGTTGTCCGGCCCCGGTGGCACGAAGGGCGGCCATTCGGGATTGCGCTTGATCATCGACGGTGTGGGCGCCCAGCTCGGTCCTTCGACCTTCTGGGTCACGCTGGTCCGGCCCAGCCGCGTCAGTTCGGGCGACAGCGGCACGCTGGTCGGGTAGATCTTGAAAACGCTTTCGTCCTCGGACCAGTAATGCAGGCTGCGGGCCTTGGTATCGACGAGAATCGCACCGCCGCGAAGGGTGTCGAAATGCGGCTGCCAGCGATGGGCACGGAACCCGGCGATGTTGCGCTTGACGATCTCGGGCGCGTCGTCTTCGGGAAACGCGGTGCTGTCCTGGGCCCAGGCCGGAGCGGCCGCGGCACAGGCGATGGCGGCCCCGCTGCGCAGGAACGCGCGGCGTCCGAGAAGATGGTCGGTGCGGTCGGACATCATGAACTCTCCGATATGGATCAAGATGCAACTATATGGCGCGGATGCCGCAGTGGCAATTCAAGTCGGCGTCATGCCGCATGTGTGTATTTGAAACTCGTTGCGCGGTCGGCTAAGTCCGATTGGACAGCAAAAGGGGCAGCCATGTCGCGCATTCCGGGCCTTCTCACCGTTTTTCTTATCGGCCTTTCCGCCTGCGCCCCGACCGGGCCATCGGTCACCTCGGACGGTGTCTACCGGATCCGAGCCGATGATATAGCCGATGTACAGTACCGTATGCTCGACTCCGTCAATGCCCTGCGCACGGGCGCCGGCGTTGCGCCTGTCGCGCTCGATGCGCGGCTGACCGCGGCTGCGGAAACCCATGCGCAGGACATGTCGCGCCAGCAGCGTGCCTGGCCCTTCGGGTCCAACGGGTCCTCGCCCTATGACCGGGTTGCGCGGTCCGGCTATCAGGGCGCCCTGGTGGCCGAGATGTACGCGCAGACCTTCGAAACGGAACTCGACACGCTGGCGGCATGGGTCGATGACGGTGCCTGGGGCGACGAGATCCTGAACCCGGAAGCGACCGACATGGGCTTCGCGTGGCAGCAGGATTCGACGGGGCTGCTGTGGTGGGTGATCGTGCTTGGTAACGGTGACGCGGCATCTGCCGCGCCCGTGTTCTAGGCCCGCGCTGAGCCTTGGCGACGGGGCCGCTGCGGCCCCGACCCCCGTCAGGGCGTGATCATGATCGGCGTGCCGTCCCGCACCATAGCGTAGATCTGTTCCATCTCCTCATCGGTGACGGCGATGCAGCCGGCCGTCCAATCGCGCCCGTCGCCCGGGTTGCGCGACGCGCCGTGAATGAAGATGTCGCCGCCCGGCTCCACGCCCGCCGCGCGCGCTGCCGCGATGTCCGCCCGGTTCGGATACGAAATCCCGATCGACAGGTGGTAGGCGCTGTTGGGGTTCCGCCGGTCGATGAAATACAGCCCCTCCGGCGTGCGTCCGTCGCCGCTCTGGCGCTTGTGGCCCTCCGGGGTGAAGCCGAGATCGACGGTATACGACGCGACCACATCGGTCCCGCTGATGAGGTACAGCTTGCGACGCTCCTTGGCGACGTGAAGCTGGGTGATCTCGGGGCCGTCGTAGTTCAGGAACTTTGGATCGGCCGGACGACCGCAAGATGCCAGCCCGGCGAGGGACAGCATCAAAAGAAGCAAGGATAGGGCGCGCATTTTTCTGCTCTGGGTTTGGTTCACGCTGTGCAAGACGCTACGCCAAACCGGGCTTTGCGAAAAGCGCTATTGCGGCGGGCCTCGATCACCTTTCTGCAGAGTTGCCTCGATCTTGCGCAATCGATCCAGCACCTCGTCGCGGTAGCTTTCGGTCAGCGCGACCTCCTCGGCCGAATGCGCGGTCTGCATGGAGTTGACGATCAGGCCGACCAGCAGGTTCACCACCGCAAAGGTCGTGACCATGATGAAGGGCACGAAGAACAGCCAGGCCAGCGGGTAGACCTCCATTACCGGGCGCACGATGCCCATCGACCAGCTTTCCAGCGTCATGATCTGGAACAGCGAATAGGCCGACAGGCCCAGCGTGCCGAACCAGTCGGGAAAGGCGCCACCGAACAGCTTGGTCGCCATTACGCTCGCGATGTAGAAGATCAGCCCCATCAGAAGGAATACCGACCCCATGCCGGGCAGGGCGGTGATGAACCCCTCGACCACCCGGCGCAGCGCAGGGGCCACTGACACGACCCGCAGCAGCCGCAGGATGCGAAGCGCGCGCAGCACCGACAGGCCCTGGGCCGCGGGCAGCAGTGCGATGCCGACGATGGTGAAATCGAACAGGTTCCAGCCGTCGCGGAAGAATCGCCCGCCGCGCGCGTAAAGCTTCAGCGCGATTTCCAGCACGAACACGCCAAGGCACGCGCGGTCCAGCGCGGTCACCAGTGGGCCCGCCGCCGCCATCACCCGGCCGGATGTTTCCAGCCCCAGCACGACGGCATTGAACAGGATCACGGCAAGGATCGTGTTGCGCACCTTCGGGGTGTCCAGCCAGCGGTCCACCGCCTCGCGTCGTGTCATACGATGATCTCCTATTGCTGAGCCCTCCCGATCTAGGGACCGCGCTGGCGCGCGAAAAGACCGTAAATCAGTCCCGGCGGATCTGTGCCGCCAGTTCCACGTGCGGCGACCAGCGGAACTGGTCGATCACGTCGATCCAGTCGATCCGGTAGCCTGCGCGCACAAGCACGGCGGCATCGCGCGCGAAACTGGCCGGGCTGCAGCTGACCGCGGCGATGCGTGGCGGCCCGCCCGCGGCCAGTTCTGCGGTCTGCGCGGCGGCGCCTGCGCGCGGCGGGTCGATCACCGCGGCGTCGAACCCGGCCAGTTCGTCCGGCTGAAGGGGGCGGCGGAACAGGTCGCGCGTGCGCACGTGAACCGGCTTCAGCCCTTGCGCATGGCGCCAGCCGGCCTCCAGCGCGGCCAGCATCGCGCCGTCGCTCTCGATTGCCGTGACTTCGGCCCGCGCGGCCAGCGGCAGCGCGAAGGTGCCGCAACCGGCGAACAGGTCCACCACATTGCGGGCATCGCCCACCGCCTCGCGGACTGCGGTCAGCAGCGCGGATTCGCCCTGCGCGGTGGCCTGAAGAAATGCGCCGGGCGGCGGGACCACGCGCGCCGCGCCCATCACCAGCGCGGGTGCTGCCGGGGCGACCACGATCTCGCCGTCCCAGCTCAGCCGTGCGATGCCGCGCTGGGCCAGCGCAGACAGTGCGGGCAGCAGCGTCCGGTCCAGCGGTTTGCCACCGGCGGCGGCGATGTCCAGCCCGGCGGGCGTGTCGATCACGGTGAAGGTCATCTCGCCCTTGCGCGAGCCACCGGTGCGGGTGATCTCTTCCAGCAGGGGCAGGCCCGCGAGGATCGCCGGGGTCAGCACGCGGCAGCCATCCACCGCCGTCAGCGTGCCAGACGCGCGGCCGTGAAACCCGACGACGGCGCCCTTTTTGGTACGCCGCCCCGACAGCGCAGCGCGGCGCCTGGTGTTCGGCGGCGATGTCGCGATGCCCCGGATAGGCGCTTCCAGTCCCTGCGCGGCGAGAGCGGCACGCACCACACCCTGTTTCCAGTTCGCAACGAACCCGTCATCGGCATGGAGCAGCGCGCAGCCGCCGCACGCTGCGTAATGCGGGCAGGGCGGGCGCACCCGGTGGGCCGACGGGTGCACGATGCGCGGTGCGGCAATCCGGCCCGATGCGATCTCGCCCGCGACCGTCTCGCCGGGCAGCGTGCGCGCGGCATAGACCGGGCCGTCCGCCCCAGTCGCGATGCCGTCGCCCTGGTGGCCCAGCCGTTCTATCGTGATTTCGTTCATGCCCCGCCGTTACAATCCGGCGCGGGTGCGGGCAAGCCCGGCTATTCCGCGGCGGCGATGAACCCACCCGACTGCCGGTCCCAGTAGCGCGCGTAAAGCCCGCCGCGTGCCAGAAGCGCGTCATGGGTGCCCTGTTCGACGATCCGGCCCGCATCCATCACCACGATCCGGTCCATCCGCGCCAGCGTGCTCAGCCGATGCGCGATGGCCAGCACGGTCTTGCCTTCCATCACCCGCTCCAGCGCGGCCTGGATCGCGGCCTCTACCTCGCTGTCGAGCGCGCTGGTCGCTTCGTCCAGAACGAGGATCGGGGCGTCCTTCACGATGGCGCGCGCGAGCGCGATGCGCTGGCGCTGCCCGCCCGACAGCTTGACCCCGCGCTCGCCCAGATGCGCGTCATACCCGATGCGCCCGGCATGGTCCCGCAGCCCGGCGATGAAACCGTCCGCCTCGGCCTTGCGGGCGGCGGCCTGCAGGTCGGCATCAGTGGCGTCAGGGCGGCCGTAAAGGATGTTGTCGCGGGCCGAGCGGTTGAACATCGCGGTCTCTTGCGTGACCATGGCGATCTGGCGCCGCAGGCTTGCCTGCGTGACGTCCCGCACATCCTGCCCTCCGACCAGCACGCGGCCCTGTTCCACGTCGTGCAGGCGCAGCAGCAGGCTGACAAGCGTGGACTTGCCTGCGCCTGACGCCCCGACGATGCCCAGCTTCTCGCCCGCGCGGATGGTCAGGTCGATATGTTCCACCCCGCCGCTTTCGCGGCCATAGGCGAAGCCGGCGCCATCGAAACGGATATCCGCTGCGCCGGGGGCCAGCGGCACCGCGTCCGGCGCGTCGCGCAAGGTATGCGCCGGCGACAGGGTGCGCATCCCGTCCTCAACCTCGCCGAGGCTGGCATAGATGCTCATCAGCGTGAAGCTGACCCAGCCGGTCATCTGCGCGATTCGGATGGCGATTGCGCCGGTTGCGGCGATGTCGCCGGTGCTGGCGATCCCCGCCTGCCAGAACCACAACGTCGCGCCGACCAGCAACGCGGGCACCAGCCCTGCCACCGCCATCAGCCCGAAGCGGAAGAAGGTCGTCACATGGCCGAACTCCATCGCGCGGGCGCGGTATCTGCCCATGCTGTCCAGCGCCTTGTCATCCTCCAGCCCGTCATTGGCGAACAGCTTGACGGTCCGCATGTTCGACACGGTGTCCACCACCTGCCCTGACACGGCGGCGCGGGCACCGGCCCGGCCCGCCGCGCGGGACCGCACCTTGGGCAGCCAGGTGGCGATGAACCACAGGTAACCGGTCAGCCAGACCAGCAGCAGCGCGGCGATGCGCCAGTCGATCGTGGCCAGCATCACCACCGACGCCGCGATGGACGCCAGCGCGAAGACGATCGTGTTCAGCCCCTCGACCGTGATGTCCATGACAGCGCGGCTGGTCTGCATCTCCTTTTGCGCGATGCGGCCGGCGAAGTCGTTGTCGAAGAAGGTCACCGCCTGGCCCAGCGTCCAGCGATGCAGGCGCGACAGGGTCAGCGTGTTCACGTTCGGGCCGATCACCACGCTTTGCATGGCGGCGGACAGGCCCATGCTGACCGGGCGCAGCACGACGACGAGCGCAAGCATTCCCGCGAAAATCCAGCCATTGGCGCTGAACACCTGTTCCGGCCCCGAGGCCAGCGCAAGATCGACCACCTGCCCCAGCAGCAGCGCGATCACCACTTCCAGCGATCCGGTGACCACGGCGACAAGGCCGGCCAGGACCAGCATCGGCTCGGACCCGCGCAGGCACCAGCGCAGGAAGGGCCACAGCCGGTCGGGCGGCGGGCTGTCCGCGGCGGCGAACGGGTCGATCCGGCTGCCCAGCCAGGTCAGCCCGATGCGCCGCGCGGCGCGGTCGATGCCGGGCGGCGCCGTCATTCCGCCGCCGCCACGTCGTCGGTGCCGATGAAGCCGCCGGACTGGCGCGCCCAGAAGCCGGCGTACAGCCCGCCGCGCGCCAGCAGATCGGCATGGGGGCCATCCTCGGCGATGCGGCCGTCCTCCAGCACGAGGATGCGGTCCATCGCGGCGATGGTGGACAGTCGGTGGGCGATGGCGATCACCGTCTTGCCGTCCATCATGTCATAGAGCGTCGCCTGGATCTGCGCCTCTACCTCGCTGTCGAGCGCGCTGGTCGCCTCGTCCAGAACCAGGATGGGCGCGTCCTTCAGGATAACGCGGGCCAGCGACACGCGCTGGCGCTGCCCGCCGGACAGCTTCACCCCACGCTCGCCCACATGGGCGTCATAGCCGCGCCGCCCCTGCGGATCCGCGAGATCGAGGATGAAGTCATGCGCCTCGGCCCGCCGGGCGGCGGCGATCATCTCGGCTTCGGTGGCGTCGGGGCGGCCATAAAGGATGTTGTCGCGCACCGACCGGTGCATCAGCGACGCCTCTTGGCTGACCATGCCGATCTGTGCGCGCAGGCTGTCCTGCGTCACGCCCGCGATGTCCTGACCGTCGATCTCGATCCGCCCGTTCTCGGCTTCGTAGAAGCGCAGCAGCAGCTTCACGAGGGTGGACTTGCCCGCGCCGGAGCGCCCGACAAGCCCGATCTTCTCGCCCGGGCGCAGGGCGAAGCTCACGCGGTCCAGACCGCCCGCGCCGCGCCCGTAATGGTGCGACAGGTCGGTGACGGTGATCGCGCCGGCTGTCAGACGCAGCGGGGCCGCATCGGGCCGGTCCAGAAGGTCGATCGGCTGGGCGATTGTCTCCATCCCTTCCTTCACGACGCCGAGCGAACGGAAGAAGGTACTGACCGACCACATGATCCAGCCGGTCATCGCGTTCAGCCGCAGCGTCAGGGCGGTCGCGGCGGCGACCACGCCCACGCTGGCACCGCCCTGCATCCATAGCGCGATGGCCCAGCCGACAACGCCGACGATCAGCGCGCCGTTGAGCGCGGTCAGCCAGATGTCCATCAGCGTGAAGATGCGCATCTCGCGCGCGAAAGTCTGGCGGGTCGTCTCGATCGCCTCGCGGGCATACTCGATCTCGCGGTCGTGATGGGCGAACAGCTTCACCGACTGGATGTTGGAATAGCTGTCCACCACGCGACCGGTCGTCATGGACCGCGCGTCGCTGCTGGCCTGCGAGGCCGGGCCGACGCGCCGTATCGTCCAGCGCACCAGCGCGGCATAGGCTGCGAACCAGGCGATCAGGGGCAGCGCAAGGCGTGGGTCCGCTTCCGCCAGCAGGATCGCAGCGCCGATCATGTAGGCGACCGAGAAGGTCAGCGCGTCGAACACCTGGAACACAGCGTCGCCCGCGGCGGGCGGGGCCTGCATGATCCGGTTGGCGATGCGGCCGGCGAAATCGTTCTCGAACCAGCCGACGGACTGGCGCAGCACATGGCGGTGCGCGCGCCAGCGAAACAGCGTGCCGAAGTTCGGCAGGATGGCATTGTTCAGGATCAGGACGTCGAACGCCTGGATGGCAGGACGCAGCAGCAGCAGGAAGACCCCGGCGAGAACAAGTTCCGTCCCGTGCTCCTGCCAGACGGCTGCCGGGTCGAGGTCGGACAGCACGTCGACCAGCCGACCCATGTACCAGATCAATCCGACTTCGACCGCTGCCACGAGGATCGACATGACCCCGGCTACCGCGAAGACCGCGCGGAACGGGCGCGCATAGGCGCGCAGGAATGGCCACAGGCGCCGCGGCGGTACGTCCGTCTCGGGGTAGGGCACATAGGGATCGACGAGAGTTTCGAAGAAACGGAACACGGGGCTGAATGGTCCTGATGGGGCTCTGGACCACTACCTAACCCGAAACACCGCTTTGCCCAACCCGTGCGGCGGCCGCGCTGTGCGCCCGGGCGCGTCCGGCCCGTCGCGGATCAGGCCACCGCGCGTTTGCGGCGGCGCAGAAAGCCCAGCGCGCCAAGCCCGGCCCCCAGAAGGGGCAGCGCGGCGGGCACCGGAACGGCACTGGTCGGCGTGCCGAAGAACTGCACCTCGCTCACCATGATCCAGCCAATGCGGTGGTTGAAGGTCACATCGATCGTGTCGGTGACGAGCGAGCCAAGCACCATGGTGACAGAGAACGGCGCGCCATTCGCCGGGTCGGCCACGTTGAACGTGCCCGCACCCGCGACACCGATGGACTGAGGCGGCGCGACGCCGCCCGCACCGTTCGAATCGTCCACATGCGCGACGATGCCCGAGAAATCGTAGACCTGGTCGAAGCGGAAGGTCACTGTCGGGTTGGGCGCGCTGGTGTTCAACCAGCCCACATAGGGCAGGTTCGCGCCGCCGCCCGCGTTCCAGTTCTGCGTCGCGATCACCCCATCGGTCAAATCACCAAGCCCGCCGGTAAGTTGCGCGTAGCTCACAGCCGGATTGCCGGTCCCGCCGGTGTAGCTTTCGTCGCGATACACGAAGCTGCCGGTCCCGCCGTTGAGCATGTCATAGCTGACGGGGGTAACCTGCGCGGCCGAAGCGGTGGTGCCAGCCACTGCAAGCGCGGCGCAGGCGAGAAATGGAAGAACGAAACGAAGAGACATGGGACAACTCCGGAAATGTTTACTGAATACTTCCGCATTGTTTACCTTTCGTCAATGAGTGCCGAAAGTAGGGTTAACCACCGTCAAGCAATGCCGCGCGGTCCAGCGTGAAATCCGATGCGATCCAGCGGTTTTCAAGCCGTGCCAGTTCGCGGCCCAGCGCGCGGCCACTCAACGCGGGCGTGAGGTCGGCGGCTGTCACCGGAAAACGCGCCGCCGCCCCGCGTGCGATGGCCTGCGCCGCGTCGGCCGGCAGCGGGGCGCCCAGCAGGGCCGCCCGTACCAGCATCGCATCGCGGGCGTCCTGTGCGCCGTGGCGATAGGCCAGCTCGCCCGCGCCGGTCGCGCCGCGCGCCGCGTCCGACAGAAGCGCGATGCGGCGTGCCTGCGCACGGCTCAGGCGCAGCCGGGCCGCCGGATCCGCCCCGCCCAGAACGGCGAGCCGTCGTATCGGGTCCGGCGCCGCGTCTGCCTCCAGCAGCACCAGCGGGGCCAGCTCGTTCGAGGACGCGCCGGGCAGCAGTCGTGCCAGTATGCCGGTCTGCGCCATCGCGGCCACGGCGGGCGCTGGGTCAGGCGCGGCCAGAAGGCGCAGCATCTCGTGCCCGATCCGTTCGGCGGACACCCGCGCAAGCCCGTCCTGCCCTGCGGCGCAGGCGGCCAGCCCCTCGGCGTCGATCCCTCCCGCCGGATCGGCATACCAGGCATGGAAGCGGAAGAAGCGCAGGATGCGCAGATAATCCTCGGCGATGCGCGCGTCCGGCGTGCCGATGAACCGCAACCGTCCCGCGCGCAGGTCGGCCAACCCGCCCACCGGGTCGTGCAGCCGCCCGTCCGGCGCGGCATAGAGCGCGTTCATGGTGAAGTCGCGCCGGGCCGCATCGTCTTCCATCCGGTCCGAGAACGCGACCAGCGCGTGCCGCCCGTCGGTGATCACGTCGTGGCGGAAGGTCGTGACCTCGAACGGCACGTCCTGCGCGACGACGGTGATCGTGCCATGCGCCGCGCCGGTGGGGATCGCCCTCAGCCCGGCGGCCTGTGCCGCCTCGGTCGTCTGGTCCGGACGGGCGTCGGTGGCGATGTCCACGTCCGCCACCGGCCGGTCCATCAGCGTGTTGCGCACGCAGCCGCCCACAGCGAACACCGCGTGGCCCCGGTTTGTCAGCGCGCGGAACACCGCCCGCGTGGCCGGCGCGTCCAGCCAGTCTGCCGCGATGCGGGTCACGTGGCCATCCGGTCGGCCAGCCCGCGAAGGATGCGCGCGGTCGCGCCCCAGATGTAGTAGGGACCGAAGGGCACCGCGTAGTACTGCCGCCGTTGTCCGCGCCAGCGCCGCCCCTCGATCCGGAAGCGCGCGGGATCAAGCACGTGAAGCAACGGCACGCGGAACACCTCGGCCACCTCGCCGGCTTCGGGCACGGGCGCGAATGGGCCGGTGATCCGCGCCACGACCGGGGTCACGGTGAAGCCGGTGACGGTCTCGTGCGGTGGCAGGTGGCCAAGCACCCGCACCAGCGCCGGGGGCAGGCCGATCTCCTCGCGGGCCTCCCGCAAGGCGGTGCCGGTGGGGCCGTCGTCGCCGGGGTCCTGCTTGCCGCCGGGAAAGGCGATCTGGCCGGGGTGATGCTCCAGCCGCGAAGAGCGCTTGGTCAGCACCAGTTCGGGCGCCTGCTCCGGACCGATCACCCCGACCAGCACGGCGGCGGGGCGCAGTTTGCGGCCCTCGGGCAGGACCGTGCCGGGGTTCAGGTCGTAATCCGACGAGGGCCGCGCGGGCGCAGACAGCGCCGCGCGCAGCCTTGCCTCCAGCTCCGGGGCGGGATCAGGCCGCGCCGCCGTCATCCGTGCCCTCCGGCGGGCGCGTCGCCTCGAACCCCAGGGTGGCCGGGTCGAACTCGTAATGCGCGCCGCAGAACTGGCAGTCCGCGGTGACGATCCCGGCCTCGGTGGTCATGTGGGCGATGTCCTTGGCCGAATAGATCGACAGGCTCTCGCGCACCCGGTCGGCGCTGCAGGTGCAGCCGAAAGTCACCGGCTGCGGGTCGAAGACGCGCGGCGTTTCCTCGTGGAACAGACGCACCAGCAGGTCCGTGGGCTGAACATGCGGGCCGATCAGTTCCAGGTCTTCGACCGTGTCGAGCAGGATGTTGGCGCGGTCCCAGTTCTCGCTGCCCTCGTCATCCAGCAAGTCGTCCGCCACCAGCAGGCCGCCCTCGCCTGAGCCGCCCCGGTCCGGCGTCGGGATGGAGGACTTGGGCATCATCTGCAGCATCACCCCGCCGGCGCGCCACTGCTCGGGTGCGCCGGGCGCGCGCGCGCTGCCGAAGGACAGCGCGAATCGGGTGGGCAACTGCTCGGACTGGGCGAAGTAGGTCTGCGCGCAGGCCGACAGCGAAGACCCGGCGATCGGCGTGATCCCCTGGTAGGGCGTCGTGCCCTGGCCCTGATCCAGCAGGATCGCGAAATACCCCTTGCCGATCTGGTCGAAGGCGGGCCCGTCGGTCAGCTTGTCCGGATCGAAGCTGGCATAGGCGCGGATGCGGGCGGGCGCGCCGTCCTCGGTTGGACCATAGTAGTCGGTCGCGATCAGCCGCGCGCCGCCATCGCCCCGCACTTGCAGCGACAGCTTCCAGCGCAGCTTGATCGTCTGCCCGATCATCGCGGTCAGCAGCGCCATCTCGGCGACGAGGGCCTCTATCTGCGGCGGGTAGTCGTGCTGGGCCAGGATGCGGTCCAGCACCCCGTCCAGTCGGGCGACCCGCCCGCGAATATCGCTCCGGTCAAGCTGGAATGGCAGGACGGTGTCGTCCCAGGCTATCATCGATCCAAGTGTCATGGGGTTCCCTTCGCCCGCTTGGTTGGGCATACCGCGCCAATATAGGGTCCACAACCTCAGGTCCAACCGATGCGCCGATACGGAACCCCGCCGCTTGCCGGACAGCGCTACACGCCGCGCCCCGGGGTCTACGCGATCCTGCTGCGGGCCGGGCGTGTGCTGCTGACCCATCAGCAGGAGCCCTGGCCCGAACACCAGTTGCCCGGCGGTGGCATCGACCCGGGCGAGAATCCGCTGCATGCGCTGCATCGCGAGGTGTTCGAAGAAACCGGGTGGCGTATCGGCGCGGCCCGCCGGGTGCAGGTCCACCGGCGCTTCACCTACATGCCCGAATACGACCTCTGGGCCGAGAAGATCTGTACGATCTATCTCGCGCGCCCGGCGCTGCGGCTCGGCCCGCCATTGGAAACGGGCCACTCCGAGGTCTGGGTGCCCGCGGCGGCGGCGGCCGATCTGGTGGCCAGCCCCGGCGACCGCGCAGCGCTGATACAGGTGCTCGGCGCGGCCTGACGCCCCTGCACAGGCCCGCCCCGCCCGCCAAGCGCGCACCAAGCGTCCGGTCGGCGCCCGTCCCCATGCCGGGGCCCCGAACCATGACCGTGCCTTACCCACCGCACCCCAAGCCCGTCGCAGCCGCCGGGCCGCGAAAATCTTGGGCCAATACATTTGGTACTTGGGGGCGTCCTTCGTGACTTCCAGTGGACTATCGCGCAATCGGCCCATCCCGAAGAACGGCGCGCGTGCGCCTATGAACATTTCCCCAAGCAATGCGTCTTGCATAAAAGCAGATCGAGAACATTGAAAAAGCGAGCAAGCTCATGGCGTTACATGCAACCAGCGAAGCGCTTTGGACACAAGGGCTGCATCATCTGACCCTGGTCGGCGCCGGGCGCGACGTGTCCATCGATTTCTGGAGCGGTTTGCTGGGGATGCCCCTCGTCCACGAAGAGCCGAATGAAGACAACCCCGCCGAATCGCATCTGCATTTCGATCCGGGCGATAGTCGGATGATCACGATTTTCGCCAACGAGGATCGCGAACGCAACAGCGCGCGAACCTCTACCGAAACCGGGGCCGTGCACCACATTGCCTTGTCGGTCAGCGCGGAAAGCTTGGCGAAAATCGAGGCGCGGCTCGATGAGCGCGGCATCGCCCATTCCGGGCGCAGGCATCGCGGCTTCACCGAGTCGATCTATTTCGAGGATCCGCTTGGAATGCTGATCGAACTGGCCCGCTACAGTTTCGCGGTTCCCGATGGCTACACCGTGGCGGACGTGATGATCGCTGCGCATCATGTCCGTGCATCCGAAGGCGCGCGCAGCATCGAACCGGCTCATGTAACCGCCGCGGTCAACCGGCTCTCCGCGCAATGGACAGAATTGCCTGCCGCGCTATGGAACGACCGCCTTGAAGCGCGTGTTGCCGGGTTGGGTCCGGCGACACGATGAACCGGCGCCGCAAGGAACAAAGCCCGAATTCAGGCAGGCTGCGGCTGGTGTCGGACCGGTCCGGCAGCGCGGATGCGCAACCGAAGCTTCCGCCTCCGCGGATCGTCCCGGTCGCCGCCCAGCGCGAGATCGCCTTTCCGCCCCTTGGCTTGCGGCAGATCTTTGGCGGTGACGCGCTCCCGGCGAACATGTCGCTGTTTCATGTCGTGATTCCGCCCCGGTCGGGCGCTGCCCCTCCCCATCGCCACGACAACGAGGACGAAGTCTGCCACGTTCTTGACGGAACCGTGCATTTCCTGCTGGGCGAGAGGGTGGAGGCGGCCGGGCCGGGTGACACGGTGTTGCTGCCCCGCGGTGAGTGGCATGCCAATTGGAACGAGGGCGACGTACCGGTGCGGTGCCTCGTGCTCCTCTCGCAGCATACCCGGTACGAGCATTTCTTCGACGCTGCTGCCCGGTGGGCGCGCTCGGACAGTTCGGGTGATGCGGCTGCGCGGATGCGCCTGCTTGCCGAGACGGCGGCCGAGTATGGCGTGAAGGTGGATCTTGCGCGCCTGCCTGTCCGCGCGGCGCCCTTCTTCGGCCTGGCCTGATCCGCCGCGGCCCGAAGCATTGCGCCCCTGCGCGCTGACCAAAGCCGCCGTCGCACCGGTATGCCGGGCGGTGTGCGCTGTGTCCTGTAAACCCGCTGCGACAGGCGCCATTCTCACAAGTGGCCGGCAAAGGCCGGGTCTTGCCGGTACCTTGCCACGGCGCCCGCTCGCAGCGATGCGAGGGGCTTGGCCGACCCGTGCCGCTGCGGCAGCCCCATGGGCCAGGCGCAGCGGCCGTCCGGCCCCCCCCGCTATTGCTGCATCCCGGTTGTCCGATTCCTCCCGTGTCAAAGCTCGGCGCTGGGCGGGCCACCATACTCGAACAGCACTGCCGACAGATCGTCGGGAAACCCGTCGCTGCCGTGGAAGTCGGTGAGGTCCCAGACCATTGCTTCCAGCAGCGCCGGGCCCCGCGTATCCCGGTGCCGCTGCATCATCGCGGCCAGCCCGTCCTCGTCCAGCAGCGCGCCTGACGGTGCGGGACATTCGGTCAGACCGTCAGAGCACAGCAGCAGCCGGTCACCGGGATCCAGCCGCAGCTTCACCCGCTCGTAGCGCGCGCCGTCGATCAGCCCCACCGGCAAGCCGCCATCGCCATGGAATTCCACCGCGCCGCCAAGCCGCTGCACTGCGGGGTGCGGATGGCCGGCCTGCGTCAGTTGCACCTCGCCGCTGGTCAGGTCCACGATCGCGAAGGCGATGGTGAAATAGTGCTCCGTCTCGATCACGCTCGTCATCAACTCGTTGAACCGGGTGACAACGACATCGGTGGGCAGCACACGATAAAACTCCGCCGCGGTGTGGCGCAGCGCGATGTTGTATTCCGGCGAGGCCGTGTTCAGGTGCCCGGCCAGCCGCGCCGTCATCAGCGCGGATGTGATGCCGTGCCCCGACACGTCGATGGAATAGAGCGCGACCTGCGTCTGGCTTGCGCGGAAGAAGCCGACCAGATCGCCACCCACATGCCCGCTGGACCGCAGCAGCAGCGACACCTGACCTGTGCCGAAGTCGTGGAAACGGTCCCGCACCAGCGCGTCCTGAAGTTTGCGCGCCTCGCGCAGGTCGCTGTCCACCAGGTCGTAAAGGCGCTGCAACTCCGTCAGCGTGTCCTCCACCAGCCGGTTCTTGGCAGTCAGTTCGGCCTGCATGTCGAGGATGCGCTTGCCGGCCTTCAGGCGGGCGCGCAGCTCCTCGCCGCTGACGGGCTTGGTCAGGAAGTCATCGGCCCCCATCTCCAGCCCTTCGGTGATCTCAGCCTGTTCGTTCTTCGATGTCAGCAGGATGAAATAGACATAGTCGCCACCCTCGCGGGCCCGCAGCGCGCGGCACAGCTCCGGCCCGCTCATGCCCGGCATCATCCAGTCGCTCAGGACCAGCCGCAGATCGTGCGCCTGCGCCAGTTCCAGCGCCACCTCCGCACAGTCGGCCTCCATCACGTCATAGCCGCTGCGCCGCAACGTGGCGGCCAGCACCATGCGCTGGGCACGGCTGTCGTCCACCACCAGGATGCGCTGGTCCAGCGGGGCCGTGCGCGTGGAAGGGGGCGGCGCGGCCGGTTTTGCGATGCTCTGCATGTCCTGTCGTTCCCAAGCTACAGGGTTCAGCAGTGGCACGCCGCGGTTAATGCGCGGTGAAAGCTAAAATCGCCTTGTATTTGCTAATCGAAGCTTAATCCGGGGCTGCTAGCTGATCCCCGAGGCTCGCCGGAAATGGCGAAGGAAGAGGTGACATGAACTGGGACAGGGTACACGAATTGCGATCGGAAGTCGGGGACGATGCCTTCGACGAGGTGGTCGCGCTGTTTCTCGAGGAAACCGATTGCATGGCGGGCCGTCTTGCCGCGCGCGTGGACCCGGCCACGCTGGGGGGCGATCTGCATTTCATGAAGGGCGCGGCGCTGAACCTGGGGTTCGATGAACTGGCCGCCGCCTGTGCCGCCGCCGAAAGCGCGTTGCGCGGCGCGGGGGCAGGCGCGGTGGACCTTCACGCGCTGCTGGAGGCCTATGCAAGCTCGCGCCGCGAATTGCTGGCCGATACGCCCCGCGCGATGACCGGCTAGACGAGGAATTCGGCCAGCGTGGGGTTGTGCGTGATGTCCTGATAGACGAAGCCGCGCGCATCCAGCCGCCCGAAAAGATGCTGAAAATTCGATGCATCGTCGGTCTCGATCCCGATCAGCACCGACCCGAAGTTGCGCGCCGATTTCTTCAGATACTCGAACCGCGCGATGTCGTCCTTCGGCCCCAGCATCTCGAGGAAATCGCGCAGCGCGCCGGGGCGTTGCGGCAGGCGCAGGATGAAGTACTTCTTCAGCCCCGAATAGCGTTGCGCCCGTTCCTTCACCTCCGGCAGACGCTCGAAGTCGAAATTCCCGCCCGAGGTGACGCAGACCACCGTCTTGCCCGCGATCTCGCCCGCCAGCGCGGGCAGCACGTCCACCGCCAGCGCGCCCGCGGGTTCCAGCACGATGCCCTCGATGTTGAGCATCTCCAGAAGCGTGACGCAGATCCGGTCCTCGGGCGCGACCAGCACGTGATGCGGATCGGTCCCGACCAGTGCGGCGAAGGTCCGCGCGCCGATCCGCGCCACCGATGCGCCGTCCACGAAATTGTCCACCCGCGCCAGCGTCTCGGGCGCGCCCGCGCGCAGCGCCGCGGTCAGGCTCGCGCCGCCCTCCGGCTCAACCAGCCGCAAGGCCACTTCGGGCGCAACTTCGGAAAGGTAACGCCGCGCGCCCGCCGACAGCCCGCCCCCGCCCACCGGCAGGATCACCATGTCGGGCGCGCGCCCCAACTGGTCCAGCAATTCCACCGACACCGACGCCTGCCCCTCGATCACGTCGTCGTCGTCGAACGGGGCCAGGAAATGCCCGCCCACCTCGGCGCAATAGCCCTGCGCGGCGGCCAGCGTTTCGTCGAAATAGTCGCCCGTCAGCCGCACTTCGATCGCGTCACCGCCGAAGGTCCGGGTCTTGTGGATCTTCTGCTGCGGCGTGGTGATCGGCATGAAGATCGTGCCGCGCACCCCGAAATGGCGGCAGGCATAGGCAACCCCCTGCGCGTGGTTGCCGGCACTCGCACAGACGAACTGGACCTGATCGGGGTCGGCCGCGCGCACCTTGCGCATCGCGTTGAACGCGCCCCGGATCTTGTAGGAGCGGACCGGAGACAGGTCCTCGCGCTTGAGCCAGATCTCCGCGCCGAACTTCTCCGACAGGAAATCGTTGCGCGCGCAGGGCGTGGGCGGGAACACCGCGCGCATCCGGGCGGTCGCGGCAAGGGCGGCATCGGCAAAGCTGGTCATGCGCGATTAGTGGGCGAGACGCCCGCCCTTGGCAAGGGCGGCGGTCACCGGGCGGCGGCCGGCCTAGAGGTCTTCCCAACTTTCGGGGATAACCTCTTCCTCGCTGTCGGACTCCTCGGCCTCCAGTTGAAGAGGGGCCGGCGGGACGACGGGGGCGGCCGGAACCGGGGCCGGGGCGGCCGGCGGAAGCACGGCCGGGATGATCGGCGGATACCCCGTAATCTCGATGTACCGGAAGGTGTTGCCGGGCAGATGTTCGGCCCAGTACCAAGTCGTCGCGCCCAGCTTGCTGCGCCGGATCAGGCGATAGCGGGTACGGTTGGGGGTGTCCTGCGCGCTCTCGAACTCCCAGACCGATACGTTCTGCGCGCGCGGCTTTCCCGTGCCAGGGTCGGTCACGTGCTGCTTCGGCTTCCGCTGGCCGTTCACGTCGTACTTCCGTGATGCTGCCTTTCGCTGCGTGCCGGTCAACCCGTCCAGGTACGTAATGCGTGCTCGGTTGCCCGCGGTCAGGTTCGTGTACTGCATCCTTGACTTTCCATCTTCCGTCTAGGGCGCACCTTGCGGCGCCATGCCTCGTTTGTCGCGTGCCCGGCTTCGCGCCTCAGGTCACGCTGATCGGCACGATGTGGTTCATCGCCGAAATCTGCGAAGAGCCGCCGGGGAAGATCTGGTTGATCTTCATCGGACGCGCGTAGCACACGGTGCGAACGCCCGCTGGCCTGACGTAATTGCAGATCACCGTCGCGTTTTCCTGAAGATAGAACGCCCAGTCGTCGCCGGTGCGGATGCCGAAGACGCAGCCCCACGGGCTGACCTCGCGCACCTCAAACGATCCCTGCTTGTTCAGCTTGTCCTTGAGGAGCTTCTCGTACTTTTCGGCTGTAGGGGTACTCGAGTCGTTACTTGTACCCGGCGTCGTGACATAGTGGGTCTTGTTGATCTCGCCGCTGATCTGGCCGCGCGCCTGCGCCGTCGCCGAATTGCGGATGTGGTTGCGCAATGCCACCCGCCAGAAACGGGCGGCATCGTTCTTGTCGGATCGGTTCGTGCTGCCACCCGCGTGATAGACGGTGGGGTCGTCCGGGGTGCCTTGCACGAACACGCTGCATCCGTTGATCGCCGCGGTGAAGAAGATGTCCGGGTCCGGGTTGTGCGTGCCCTTGGGCGGAATATGCAGCTTCACGATCGCTCCGGCCTCGTCCCAGGGCAGGAAATAGACAGGCTCCGCCTCACCGAACGGCGCGAAGCCTGCACGCATCCGTGTCACGTCCACGCCTTCCAGATTGCCATCGGTCAACTGCGCGCGTTCATCCTTGAACAGTTCCACATAGCCAACCTTCTTGGACTGCATGACCCGCGAGTATTTGATCGACGTTATCGGCACGGCCGGGTCTGGCCCGACGCCGCTATAACCGCTGGTGTCGAGATCGGTCGCGAGCTTTCCCTTGTATCCCGCGATGTTGTTCACCGGGCAGATGGAATAGATCTGGGCGAACCCCAGCGGGTCGGCGAAGAAGTCGGACGTGGTGCTCATAGGCGGCTATCCCTGTTCTGACGCAGGGGCAGCCTAGCATGGCTGCCCTGTTCACAAAGATAAATCGCGCCGCGCGGCCGACATTTCCGTGCGCTGGCGCACTATGGCGTGTCCTCCGTGATCGACCGCGCCTCCAGCACTGCGCGCACCGCGTCGGGCATCGCCGCCGCCTTGCGTGTTTTCGGGTCGAAGAACACCTCCACCACGTCGCAGGTCGCGTGCAGGGCGCCCGTTTCGGCATGCAGCATCCGCAGGTGGAACGACGCGCTCTTGCCGCCGACCCGCGTCACCGCGCCGTCGATCACGATCAGGTCGCCCGCCACCAGTTCCTTCACGAAACCGGTGCTGGCCTGCGCGGTCACGCAATGCACCCCATGCTCTGCCATCATCGACTCGTAGGCGATCCCGAGCGCGGCCCACAGGTGGTAACACGCATCGTCGAAGAACGGCGCGTAGTGGCGCACGTTCATATGGCCGAAATGGTCGTGGTGCCAGGGGTGGATCACGCCGCGCAGCAGTTCCATCCGGGTCGAGTCTGTCATGGGCGGCTTCCTTGCTTTCGTGCCATGGCGGCATTTCCGGGTCATATGGGAGTCATACGCAATTCATATGCGAGTCATACCTCCTGTTTCGCCGTTTCGGCTCGCCTTGCCCCGCCACCGGATCACGGGTAAACCGCGCGCAATCCCGGCTTCGGAGTTGCCCAATGTCCCATCCCAAGAAAGTCGTGCTGGCCTATTCCGGCGGTCTCGACACCTCCATCATCCTCAAGTGGCTGCAAACGGAATACGGCTGCGAGGTCGTGACCTTCACCGCGGATCTTGGCCAGGGCGAGGAACTGGAACCGGCGCGCAAGAAGGCGGAACTTCTTGGAATAAAACCGGAAAATATCTATATCGAAGATGTGCGCGAGGAATTCGTGCGCGATTTCGTGTTCCCGATGTTCCGTGCCAACGCGGTCTATGAAGGGCTCTACCTGCTCGGCACTTCCATCGCGCGGCCGCTGATCTCCAAGCGCCTGATCGAGATCGCGGCCGAAACCGGTGCCGATGCCGTGGCGCACGGCGCGACCGGCAAGGGCAACGATCAGGTCCGGTTCGAGCTGTCGGCCTATGCCCTGAACCCCGACATCCGGGTGATCGCCCCGTGGCGCGAATGGAACCTGTCCAGCCGCAGCAAACTCCTTGAATTCGCAGAGAATAATCAGATCCCAATTGCCAAGGACAAGCGTGGTGAGGCGCCGTTCTCGGTCGATGCGAACCTGCTGCACACTTCCTCCGAAGGCAAGGTTCTGGAAAACCCGGCCGAGGACGCCCCGGCCTATGTGTATCAGCGCACGGTCAATCCCGAGGATGCGCCGGATGCCCCGGAATACGTTGAAATCACGTTTGAAAAAGGTGATGCGGTCGCCATCGACGGCGTCGCGATGAGCCCCGCCGAACTGCTCACGAAGCTGAACGAGATCGGCGGTCGCCATGGCTGCGGTCGTCTCGATCTTGTGGAGGGTCGTTTCGTCGGCATGAAATCCCGAGGAATCTATGAAACGCCCGGCGGCACCCTGCTGCTGGAGGCGCATCGCGGCATCGAACAGATCACGCTCGACCGCGGCGCGGCGCATCTCAAGGATGACCTGATGCCCCGCTACGCCGAACTGATCTACAACGGGTTCTGGTTCAGTCCCGAACGGGAGATGCTGCAGGCCGCCATCGACCACAGTCAGGCGCATGTGACTGGCACCGTAAGGCTCAAGCTTTACAAGGGTCTGGCGCGGACAGTGGGGCGCTGGTCCGACCATTCGCTCTATTCCGAGGCGCATGTCACCTTCGAAGATGACGCCGGTGCCTATGACCAGAAGGACGCGGCAGGCTTCATCAAGCTGAATGCGCTGCGCCTGCGCCTGCTGGCGAACCGCAACCGCCGCCTGGGCTGACCGGAGGGGGCCGGGGCCGATGGCGAAACCCGCCGCGCGCGCCTGGCAGCGGATGCTGTCGGGCCGCAGGCTGGACCTGCTGGACCCTACCCCGGTCGATGTCGAAGTGTCCGACATCGCGCACGGGCTTGCCTTCGTCGCGCGCTGGAATGGGCAGACCATCGGCGACTACCCTTACTCGGTGGCGGAACATTCGCTTCTGGTGGAACAGATCTTCTGCCGCATCGCTCCGAAATCGAATGCGAAATGGCGACTGGCCGCGTTGCTGCACGACGCGCCGGAATACGTGATCGGGGACATGATCTCGCCCGTGAAGGCAGCCGTAGGGCCGGGCTACGGAGCGCTGGAATCGCGGCTGTCCGCAGCGATCCACACCCGTTTCGGGCTGCCCGCGATCCTTCCCGACAGCGTAAGGAAACAAATCAAGCGCGCCGACCGCGTCTCCGCCTGGATGGAGGCGACCCGCATCGCCGGCTTCTCCGAAACCGAGGCGGCAAGGCATTTCCGCCGCCCACCTGATGCCCTGATGGAGGGGCTGTCGGTGCAGCTGCGCCCGCCGCTGGAAAGCCGCGCGGCTTTCACCGCGCGGCACGCGTCATTACTCGCGGCGTTCTGACCGGGGCAGGACGGGACGGCCAAGGAACAGCGTGTGGCGCCGGGCCTCCATCTCCAGTGCGGCACGGTCCTGTGCCTGCGTGCGAACAGACGCTGAACCGCGCGCGGCGGTGTTCAGGCTTCTTGCGATTATTCCTAACATCGTGCTTCTCCTTCGGGTGTCGCTATAGTCGGAAACTATTCGCAATTGCGCCTTTCCCGAAGTTCCGATAATTTCATAAATGTAAGTTCACGTTACAAGATGGCCTGATGGACTGGCGCGACATCCCTTCGCTTTCCGCTCTGCGCGCCTTCGAGGCAACGGCCCGGCACGCCTCATTTTCCGGAGCCGCGCGCGAGTTGAACGTGACCCATGCCGCCATCGCGCAGCATGTCCGTGCGCTGGAAGCGGAATTCGGCGCGGCGCTGGTGCAGCGGCAGGGGCAGGGCATGGGGCTGACCGATGCCGGTCTGCGGCTGGCAACCGGGCTTGGGGACGGGTTTGCCACCATCGCTGGCGCGGTGCGCGAGTTGCGGCAGGACAAGGCCGCCCAGCCGCTCCGGATCAGCCTAACGCCCAGCTTTGCAGAGATCTGGCTGATGCCCCGGCTGGGCGGCTTCTGGCGCGAGCATCCCGAGATCGAGCTGGCGCTGCTGCCCTCGCCGGGTGTGGTGGACCTGCGCCGGGAGGGGTTCGACGTGGCGATCCGGTTCGGGCAGGGCGACTGGGCGGGCACCCATGTCCAGGCGGTGCTGGCATCGCCCTTCGTGGTGGTCGCCGGGCCGGACTATGCCGGGTCCGCGCGGCACCTTCATGAACTGGGCGACCTTTCGGCGCAGAAATGGGTATTTACCGCAGCGTCGAACGAACAACTTGTCTGGGGCCGGTCACTCGGGCTGGACACGGCCGCGATGCGCGTGACCGAGATGCCGACCACAACGCTTGTTCATGCCGCCGTGCGCGCGGGCTACGGGCTATCGGTGCAATTGAAAAGCATCGTGGACCGCGATCTTGCCGAGGGGCGGATGATGTCGCTTCTGGAAGGCGAAAGCGGCCGCCTTGCCTATTACGTTCTGACCCCCGCGCCGCTGATGGGAGCGCGGGTCAGGACACTTGTGCAATGGCTGTCGCGCCAGGGCACCGACTGACCGCTCAGCGTGGACTGCGCTTGGCGAGGATCCGCTGAAGCGTGCGTCGGTGCATGTTCAGGCGCCGCGCGGTTTCGCTGACGTTGCGGTCGCACAATTCGTAGACCCGCTGGATATGCTCCCACCGCACGCGATCGGCCGACATCGGGTTGTCCGGCGGCGGCGGCAGTTCGTCATCTGACGCGAGCAGCGCCGAGGTGATGTCGTTCGCGTCGGCCGGCTTGGACAGGTAGTCCGTTGCGCCGATCTTGACTGCGGCGACCGCCGTTGCGATGGCCCCGTAGCCGGTCAGCACGACGACGCGAGCATCGGGCCGCTTCTCGCGCAGCACTTCCACCACGTCGAGCCCGTTGCCGTCTTCCAGCCGCAGGTCGATCACCGCGTATGCCGGGGGGCGCGCCGTGGCGATCGCCTTGCCCGCCGCGACCGAGCCAGCCATTTCAGGGGCGAAGCCGCGCTTCTCCATCGCCTTCGTCAACCGCCGCAGGAACGGTTCGTCATCGTCCACGAGAAGAAGTGAATTGTCTTCACCGATTTCTCTAAGTGCTTGTTCCGCCATGCCACTCCCTCGTCCCCGTTCAGGAAGGATTAGCGACAGTTCAGTGAGCCGTCAATTTGTCACTTGCGCCTACATGTTTTGAGCGTAGCAGGCCACGGTCTCGGCGATCTGGTCGGCATCGGCGTCGCGCCGGAAGAAGTCGACGAAGCCGTGTTCGGGCAGCACGAGGTAGGTCATCGTGGAGTGATCCACGAGGTAATAGGGGTCCTCCGGATCGCCCGCGATGCTGTAGAACGTCCGATACGCCTGGCTGGCGGCGCGCACCTGTTCGTCGCTGCCGGTCAGCCCGATCATCTTCTCGTGCATGTTGCCCGCGAACTGGCCAACCACCTCGGGTGTGTCTCGGTTCGGATCGATCGAGATGAAGACCGGGGTGGCCGACACACCCATCTCTTCGAGGATGTCCACCGCGACCGCGTTGCGGGCCACGTCGAGCGGGCAAACGTCCGGGCAGAAGGTATAGCCGAAATAAACCAGTGACGGTTCGGTAATCACGTCGGCATCCGTCACCGTCTCTCCCTCCGCGTTGACCAGTTCGAACGGGCCACCGATGTCGCCGCCCGCCACCTGCCCCGCGCGACACTGCGCGAAGGCGTCCTGCTGCGGACCGCGCATGGAAATGGCAAGGCCGATGCCCAGCAGAACGGCGGCGGTCACGGCGGCGAGAATGGCAAGGAAACGGATCATGTGGGCACCTTCGGGTCTGTCGGGCTTTGACTTTGGCAGGTTGCATCTATGCCCCGGCGGCGTATCAATCAATTGGCGGTGATGCCACGGCAGCGGGCTGCGCCGACGCCGGCCAGAACAGAGGTGCAGACGAGATGGCCGAAACCGGCATGGACATGTTCAAGACCGCCTCGCGCAGCCACTGGATCCGGCTGCGCACGCTGATCGTGCTGCGCTGGATCGCGATCTGCGGACAGGTCGTCGCGATCACTGTGGCGCAAAGCGCGTTCTCGCTCAGCCTGCCGCTCGGGTTCTGCTTCCTGGCTGTGACGGCGGCGGTCGCGGCGAACCTGATCGCGATCTTCGCCTTTCCCGAGAACAAGCGGCTGAACGAGGCTGAAGTGGTGTCGATGCTGCTGTTCGACATCGCGCAACTGTGTTTCCTTCTCTATCTGACCGGCGGGCTGAACAACCCGTTCGCCCTTCTGGTGCTGGCTCCTGTCACGATCTCGGCTTCGGTGCTGCGGCTGAAATCGACGATCCTTCTGGGCGGGGCGGCGTTCGTGCTGCTGACCGCGGTTGCGCTTTTCCACGTTCCATTGCGCACCCGCGAGGGGTTCATCATGCAGATGCCGCATGACTTCCTGTTCGGGTTCTGGATTGCGATCGTGATCGGGCTGGGGTTCATCGCGGGCTATGCACGGCGCATCAGTATCGAGATCCATTCCATGTCGGATGCCCTGCTGGCCACGCAGATGGCACTGGTACGCGAGCAGAAGCTGACCGATCTGGGCGGAGTGGTCGCGGCGGCGGCGCATGAGCTTGGTACGCCGCTGGCGACGATCAAACTGGTCAGTTCGGAACTGGCGAGCGAACTGGAGGACCCTGACCAGCGCGAGGACGCCTGCCTGATCCGCGACCAGGCGGACCGATGCCGAGACATCCTTCGGTCCATGGGGCGGGTCGGCAAGGACGACAAGCACATGCAGCACGCGCCGCTCGACACGGTGATCCGCGAGGCGGCCGAACCGCACACGCTGCGGGGCAAGGACATCCATTATCTTGTGGCACCCGATGCCGACGGAGAGACGGAGCAGCCGTTGATCAAGCGTCAGCCCGAGGTGATCCACGGGCTGCGCAATCTGGTTCAGAACGCCGTGGATTTCGCGGGTGGCAATGTCTGGATCGACGCATCGTGGAACGCGGCCTCGATCTTGATCACGATCAGCGATGACGGGCCCGGGTATCCGCCGCAGGTGATCGGGCGGCTGGGCGACCCTTTCCTGCGGCGTCGCCGTTCGGACGAGGAAAAGGCGAAGCGGCCGGAATACGAAGGCATGGGGCTGGGACTGTTCATCGCCAAGACGCTGCTGGAGCGGTCGGGTGCGTCGGTGCGTTTTTCCAACGGAAGCGATCCTTTCCTGACGAGCGAGGAAGAGCCGGTGCGATCCGGCGCGGTGGTCCAGGTCACGTGGCCGCGAGAGCGCATTTCCACGGCGCGGGACGGCAAGATCGGGGCCTTGGGGCTGAACCAGCCGATCCTGCCCTGACAGTGAGGTTCACGGGTTGTTCACATGGTTTAATCAAGTGTTAATCCAAATGGGTGACAACGGGCCGGGGCAATAGCGGAGTTTACCTTGGACCAGTTCGGATTGCTGGGGATTTGGGCAGCCGTCGCGGCGGGCGCGATCAGCAGCCTCGTGACCGCCATCGCCATGCTGGTGCTGATGCGCCGCCCGGCGGTGCGGCACGGCCAGCCTGGTGCCGCCTTGTCCGAGCAGCGCGACGAGGATGTCGTCTTCCTGTTCAACGGAGGTACCCTGATCGACGCGACCCCGGCGGCGCGCAACCAGTTGCCGCGTGATCCGGCCCATGCGGATGACTTGGCGCGGCTGGTTATCGCATTCTGCCAGCGGTTCGAAGGACTGGCGGAGCGGCTGGAGGGTTTCGCGACGGGCGACCGTTTCGAGATTGCCGAAATGCCGGACGATCCGGACAGCCTTCGCCTGATCGCCGAGAACCGGGCAGGACATATCCGTATTGCCGTGACCGACCCGCTGCGCGACAGCCGGTCGGAGATGGTTGCGCATTACAGCCTTGCCGCCTTGCGGGCGGAGCTGTTCACCTTGCGGTCGATCGCCGAACGCTCGCCGATCCCGACGTGGAAGCGGCGCAATGATGGCACGATCATCTGGGCAAACGGCACCTACATGAGCCTCGCCAGTTCCATCGCCGGCGCGGAGTCGCTGATCGGCTGGCCGCCGCCGGACGTGTTCTCGCATGTCGCCTCGGTTCCCGCAGACGCCGAAGCGTCGGTGCCGCAGCAGCGGGTCAGCGTCGCCGTGGAGCACGGCCGCCGGGGCGCGCTGTGGTTCGACCTGATCGCGTTGCCGGGCGAGATCGAGACGCTGTATTTCGCGCTGCCCATCGACAAGCTGGTGCGCGCCGAGAACGCGCTGACGGAATTCATGCAAACCCTGACCAAGACTTTCGCGCATCTGCGCATCGGTCTTGCCATCTTCGATCAGAAGCGACGTCTGGCGCTGTTCAACCCGGCGTTGGTCGATCTGACCGGCCTGCCTGCGGAGCATCTGAGCGCGCGACCGACGCTGCATGCCTTTCTCGATGCGCTGCGAGATGCCCAGAAGATCCCCGAACCGAAGGACTACAAAAGCTGGCGGATGCAGATTGCCCAGCTTGAGGCCGGAGCCGCCGACGGCACGTTCGAGGAAACCTGGTACCTGTCGAATGGCCAGACCTTCCGCGTCAGTGGGCGGCCGCATCCTGACGGTGCGGTCGCCTACCTGTTCGAGGACATTTCATCGGAGGTGTCGATGACGCGGACCTACAGGTCCGAGATCGAACTCAGCCAGTCCGTGGTGGACACCCTGGAAATGCCGATCGCCGCCTTCTCGCCCACCGGAACTCTCACGCTTGCCAACCGTGCCTATGCGGCGCTTTGGGATCTGCCCCACTCGGCTTTCGCCACCGAAACCGGGATCACCGCTGCCACCGGCCATTGGGAGGCGCGCTCCAAGCCGGGCCCCGACTGGGCGGCCATCCGTGCGCGGGTGCTGCGCGCCTCTGACCGTATGGGATGGTCCGAACCGCTCGAGCTTCTGGACGGAACGCCGCTGGTCTGTGATGTGCGCAGAATCGCGGGTGGGGCCACGATGGTCACTTTTTCCCGTGGAGCCGCACAGGTTGCGCCGCGCACCATCGACGAAGCCACTGACGTATCTGCAGAGCCGGGCGTGGGTGCAACGCAAAGCGGCAAGGCCTGCCCGGAAGATGCGCCGAACCCGCCTCGTCGGCGCGCCATTGCGTCCTGATCCGGACGCCGCCCTCGCACTCGCGGACAAATCCCGTTAACGTGCTGTGAAGATGAAGCGATCGGGCACGCCGCATGAAGCAGCACTTGAAGACGACATTCCAGCACGCCCTCGGCATGAAACGCCGGATCGATCGGGCTAACCTATCGCTTGTGGCGGCGGGGGGGGCGTTCTTTGCGATGCTCTCGCTGTTTCCGGGCCTTGCGGCGGTGATCGCGCTGCTGGGGTTTCTCGCGCGGCCCGAAACCGTTCAGGAAGGGTTGATCCTGCTGCAGGACTTCATGCCGCCCGATGCATTCGCGCTGATTGAAACCCAGGTGACGCGGCTGGTGCGGACCAACAGTTCCACCCTTGGCTGGGCAACTGCGATCTCCACGCTTGCGGCGCTGTGGTCGGCCAGGCGCGGCACGGATGCGGTCATAAAGGCGGTGAACACGGTCTATGATGCGCCGATCCGGGGCGGGGTGCGGGCAGCGGGCGTCGCGGTGATGATCACACTCGCGCTGATCCTGGTTGTGACGGTGGCGATCCTGACCATGCTGGTGCTGCCCGTCGTGGTCGCGTTCCTGCCGCTGGGGCCCTATACCGGCTTCGCGCTGGAAGTGGCGCGCTGGCTGATCGCGCTGGCGGTCGTGCTGTCGGGTATCTGGGTTCTCTACCGGTTCGCGCCCAACTGCGCCGGCGCGAAGGTGCGCTGGCTCAATCCCGGTGCGGTGCTGACAGTGCTGGTCTGGGCGGCCGGGTCGTGGGCCTTCACCTACTACCTGGCGAATTTCGGCAACTACAACCAGATCTACGGGTCCATCGGGGCGGTCATCGCACTCCTGATGTTCCTCTACATCACGATCTTCGTCGTGCTGTTGGGCGCCACTCTGAACGCCGAGCTGTTCCGCACCCGCCAGGCCGAAGCCGCAGGCGAAACCGCGACCGGGGCGGTGTCGGGGGATACGGCGGCGGGCAGCGGTAGCGGGTTGCGCGACGCGGCGTCGGTGGCGGCGGCGTCCACCGGCCTCTGACCCGGCCTTCAGGCAACCTGGCTGAAACGATCGGTAAGACAACGTGACCCCGCCGGCCCTTGCGCCGCGCAGCCACCTGCTTAGAACGCTCGGAAAGTTACCGGGGCAGGCAGGACATGACACTAGGGACGGCATTGATCGTTCTTGCTGCGGGGCAGGGGAGCCGGATGTTGTCGGGTCTTCCGAAGGTTCTGCACGAGGTTGGGGCGCAGCCGCTTCTGGCGCATGCGCTTGGTGCCGGGGCGGCGCTTGATCCCGAGCGGGTGGTCGTGGTGACGGGCCACGGCGCGGCGCGGGTCGAAGCGGCGGTCGGCGCCATCGCGCCGGGCGCGGTCACGGTGCGCCAGGACCGGCAACTCGGGACCGGCCATGCCGTCGCGCAGGCCCGTCCGGCGCTCGCGGATTTCGGCGGCGACGCGGTCGTGCTGTACGGCGACACCCCCTTCATCGCCCCGCAGACCCTGCGCCGCATGGCCGAGGCGCGCGCGGCCGGAAACGACGTGGTCGTGCTGGGGTTCGAGGCGCGGGAGCCGGGCCGCTACGGTCGCCTGATCACCGATGGCGACCGGCTGGACCGGATCGTGGAATTCAAGGACGCGACCGAGACGGAGCGCGCCGTGCGGCTGTGCAATTCGGGCGTCGTCATGGCGCGCGCCGCCACGCTGTTCGACCTGGTGGCGGCGGTCGGCAACGACAACGCGGCGGGCGAGTACTACCTGACCGACATCGTGCAGATCGCCAATGCGCGCGGCCTGCGCTGCGGCGCGGTCACCTGCGACGAGGCCGAGACGCTGGGCATCAACACCCGCGCCGAACTGGCCGGGGCCGAGGCGGTGTTCCAGGCCCGGCGCCGGGCCGAGGTGATGGCGGCGGGCGTCACGCTGGTCGCGCCGGACACCGTGTTCCTTGCCGCCGATACCGTGTTCGGCCGCGACGTGGTGGTGGAACCCAACGTGGTGTTCGGGCCCGGCGTGCGGGTGGCGGAGGGCGCGCGCATCCGGGCGTTCTCGCATCTCGAAGGGGCACAGGTGGGCGCGGGCGCGGTGGCCGGCCCCTATGCCCGGCTGCGGCCCGGCACGAGGCTGGGCGCGGGCGCGCGGATCGGCAATTTCGTGGAAACCAAGAACGCCGCGCTGGGAGACGGGGTGAAGGTCAACCACCTGTCCTATGTCGGCGATGCCGAGATCGGCGCGGGCACGAATATCGGCGCGGGCACGATCACCTGCAACTATGACGGCGTTCTCAAGCACCGGACCGTGGTCGGGACGGAGGCCTTCATCGGCTCGAACACGATGCTGGTCGCGCCGGTCAGCGTGGGCGACCGGGCGATGACCGCGTCCGGGTCGGTCATCACCGCGGACGTGCCGGCCGAGGCGCTGGCGCTGGCACGGGCGCGCCAGCAGAACAAGCCGGGCCTGGCGGTGAAGCTGCGCGCGCGGCTGCTGGCAATCAAGGCGGGCCTGGCCCGCAAGGCGGAGTAGGGACATGTGCGGAATCGTGGGCGTTCTGGGGCAGCACGAAGTCGCCCCCATGCTGGTCGAGGCGCTGCGGCGCATGGAATACCGCGGCTATGACAGCGCGGGCATCGCCACGCTGCAGGACAGCCGGCTGGACCGCCGCCGCGCCGCGGGCAAGCTGGTCGAACTGTCGGACCTTCTGGTGCACGATCCGCTGCCCGGCAAGATCGGCATCGGCCACACCCGCTGGGCGACGCATGGCGCGCCCACGGTGGGCAACGCGCACCCGCACCGGGCCGGGCCGGTGGCGGTCGTGCACAACGGCATCATCGAGAACTTCCGCGACCTGCGGGCCGAACTCGCGGCGGTCGGCCTGACCTCGAGCACCGACACCGACACCGAAACCGTCGCGCTCCTGGCGCAGCACCACATGGCGCAGGGCCTCGATCCGGTCGCCGCCGCGCGGCGCACGGTGGACCGGCTCGACGGGGCGTTCGCGCTGTGCTTCCTGTTCGACGGGCATCCCGACCTGATCGTCGCGGCGCGGCGCGGCTCGCCGCTGGCGATCGGGCATGGCGAGGGCGAGATGTTCGTCGGCTCGGACGCGATCGCGCTGGCGCCGCTGACCAACCGGCTGACCTATCTCGAGGAAGGGGATTTCGCCGTGCTGACGCGCGACGGCGTCGAGATCACGGATACCGCCGGAACCCCGGTGGCGCGCGAGATGCGCACCCTCGCGCCCGACACCAGCTTCGTGGACAAGGGTGGCCACAAGTACTTCATGGCCAAGGAGATCGGCGAACAGCCGCTGGCCATCGGGGACACGCTGGCCGAATACCTGCGCGAGGGCACGCCGGGCGTGACCCTGCCCGAGGGGCTGGATTTCTCCGCCGTGTCGCGCATCACGATGGTGGCCTGCGGGACGGCCTACTACGCCTGCCTGACCGCGAAATACTGGTTCGAGCAGCTGGCCCGCCTGCCGGTCGAGGTCGATATCGCGTCCGAGTTCCGCTACCGCGAACCGCCGATGCCCGAGGGCAGCCTCGCGGTGTTCGTCAGCCAGTCGGGCGAGACGGCCGACACCCTGGCCGCGCTGCGCCATGTCGCCGGGCAGGGGGTGAAGGTCGCCTCGGTGGTGAACGTGCCCGAAAGCTCCATCGCGCGGGAAAGCGACGTGGTCCTGCCGACCCGCGCGGGGGTGGAGATCGGCGTGGCCTCCACCAAGGCGTTCACCTGCCAGTTGACCGTTCTGGCGGCGATGGCGGTGCGCGCGGCGGCCGATCGCGGCACGCTGACGGAGGACCGGATGGCGCAGGTGATGGCGGCGCTGCGCGCGGTGCCGGGCGCGGTCAACCAGGCGCTGTCGCTGGCCTCGGACATCGCGGGCATCGCGGCCGAGCTTGCCGAAGCGCAGGACGTGCTGTTCCTGGGGCGCGGCGCGCTGTTCCCGATGGCGCTGGAAGGCGCGCTGAAGCTGAAGGAAATCAGCTACATCCATGCCGAGGGCTATGCCAGCGGCGAGCTGAAGCACGGCCCCATCGCGCTGATCGATCCCAACGTGCCGGTCGTGGTGCTGGCACCGATGGACCGGCTGTTCGACAAGACCGTGTCGAACATGCAGGAGGTGATGGCGCGCGGCGGCAAGGTGCTGCTGGTCTCGGACGGGCCGGGGCTGGAACGCGCCAGCGACGGGGTCTGGAAATGGCTGCGGATGCCGCAGGTGGACCCGGTCTTCGCGCCCATCGCCTATGCCGTGCCGGTGCAGCTTCTGGCCTATCACACGGCGGTGGCCAAGGGCACGGACGTGGACCAGCCCCGCAATCTCGCGAAATCCGTCACGGTGGAGTGACCGGCCGGCGCCGCGCTCAGAACAGAGCGGGCACGGCCAGCAGCAGCACGGCGGCGGCCAGCACCTTCCAGCCCCGCCACAGCGCGTCGGCGGCGCGGTCGATCTCGGCCGGGCCGGGGCTGCGCGCGCCCCGCGGCCAGACGAAGGGAAAGTCCCGCATCCGCCCGTCATAGCTGCGCGGACCCGACAGCGCCACGCCCAGCCCCTGTGCCATCGCCGCCTCGGGCCAGCCGGCATTCGGCGACCGGTGCAGCCCGGCATCGCGCCGCAGCGCGGCCATGTCGGGCCCGCGCCGGAACCCCGCACTCAGAACCAGCGCACTCAGACGCGAAGGAAACCAGTTCAGAACATCATCCAAACGCGCAGCAAAAAAACCGAAC
>NZ_QGKU01000038.1 GCF_003172915.1 Meridianimarinicoccus roseus | reverse complement strand
CGCCCAGGAACTTGATCCCGGTGCTGTCCACGAGCAGGTTCAACGGCCCGTCGGCGCGGCGATAGGGGACCTGGACGGCCAGGGTCTTCTGCCTGCGGCACAGCGTCGAGAAGTCCGGGACGGGCCAGTCCAGCCCTGCCAGCTTCAGCAGGCTCGCGACCATCCCGGCGGTCTGTCTGAGCGGCAACTTGAACAGCACTTTGATCGACAGACAGAACTGTATGGCCGCGTCGGAAAACACCGCGGGACGTCCGGGTCGACCGTCACGCGGCGCACGCCAGGTCATGTCCTTGTCAACCCGGATCAGCAGCGATCCTCGCTTCCGCAACGATGCGTTGTAGCTGGACCAGTTCGTCGTGCGATAGCGGGCGGGTGATGGCTTGCTCATGCACCGCGTCTAACGCGATGGATTCGCGAAGTGAATCCTTGGTCGTCAGACTTTTGCAACAACGCCGCTTCCGGCGTTCCTGGATCCGGAACAGCCTGAAAGCCAGCCCGTCCCAGCTGCGCATCATGCATGTCGAGGGCGACAGCATGGCGCCGACGCTGCTCGACGGCGACACGGTCCTCGTGGACATGACGCGCCGCGCTCCGAACCCGCCGGGCATCTTCGTGCTCGATGACGGCATGGGGCTTGTGGCGAAGCGGCTCGAGCATATTGCCAACAGCGATCCACCAGCCGTGCGCATCATATCCGACAACAGGCTCTACAGCCCATACGAACGGAGCGCCGAAGAAATCCACATCGTCGGTCGTATCCGCTGGTTCGCGCGGGAGATTTGACGCGATCATAGCGCTGTAAGTCTGCGACCGTTCCATAGGGCCTACTTCACCACTCGTAGTCGGGTTGTGGCTCCCGGAAGCGGATGAAGCGCTCGCAGGTCTTCTACGCTTGAGCGGAGCGCTTGTGCGAGATCGGACACGCCGTAGCCGAGTTCCTCGAGATGCAGCCTTACAATCTCCGGAAGGACGGTGGGAATTTCGACCTTGAGATCGAGCTCGGGCGGCTCCGTTCTGCGGTAGCCCATCGAGCTCATCTGCCGCCAGAGATACTGGCTCTGGTTGTCGGTAATCGCGCCAATCTTTTTTGCCCGATAGAGAAGCGCTGCCATGGACACGCGCCAAACCGGCTTCAATGCGGCGAGCCGCTGGATCGTAAGGCGCCGGCCGGAAAGGTGGGGACGAATATCGCGCGCCGGCATGAGTAGCGCCGACGCGAACTCGTTCGCCTCGTCTTCCATTTCCGGCGACGGCACCTGATGCATGACAACATGCCCAAGCTCGTGCGCGAGGCTGAACCGCTGCCGATCAGCCGGCATGTTGCGGTTGAGGAAGATGCACGGTGGCATGTCCGGTATCTGAACCGTGAAGCCATCCACCTTGAGCGCGGCAAAGTCGCAATGGACGACGATGCAGCCTGCTCGTTCCACCCATGCGACAAGTTCACGGATCGGTCCCGAAGGTACGAGCCAGGTGCGCCTGATGAGATCCGCGATACGTTCGGGGTCGCCACCGTATTCGTCGACATCCAGACGCGGAAGGGACAACTCCGGCTCCAGCTCGGCTGCATCGAGCAGTCTTCGGATATGCAGAATCCTGATGTTGAGTTCGGCTTCCAGGCGCTCGATCGCCTTCTGTCCAACGCTCGCCCGCTTCCGGTATTGCACGCTCATCGGCAGGCCAATGACCCGGTCGTTCTGGAAGAAGAAATCGACAGGAAAACCCAAGGCTTCGCTGACGCTCTGCAACACGTCTTCGGTCGGCCCGATCAGTCCGTTTTCAAGTTTCGAAAGGTTTGCCTGTGACACCCCTGAGCGCGCAGAAAGCTCTGTCTGACTCCATCTCCGCGCCTGCCGCGCTATCCGCAGCAGGTCCTGATTGAATTCGGCGGGCATCAGTCTTGACGCTTCTTGCGGTCGTCCGCGGCGCCCTTGAGCTTGACGATGGACGCGGCGGGACGTTCGGGTTTCGCCTCGGGCAACGGCAACGGAACCGCGGCCTCGCCCGCATCCAGCAGGCTGTATTCCCACGCGATCTGATCGCCGTTGCGGGCGACCACGCAGATATCGTCGATCTGCGTTTCAAGACGATTCAGTTTGTAAACGACCTCGACGCGCTGGACCTCCGGCAAGCCAAACAAGTCCTGTTCATGGTCGTGAAAAGCAAGCGCAAGTTGTGTAGCGTCATTCGACGAGCGGCCCGTCTCATCCGCCTTCTTGAACCGAAACAGAACGATATCACGAACAAGGAACTTCATCGTTTCGTGGCCGTCGATCACATGGACGGCATCGTGATCCAGGAGCGCATTGTTCGCGCGTTCGATGATCTGCTCCCAGACGAAATTTGCCCGGCTGCGTTTGCAACGCCAGACGCCATTGAAATCGCTGGCAAGCCAGTCCTCCCATGCCCCACGGATCGCGGATACGACCTGCCCGCGGATCTCGTCCAGGGTCGGACGCACGGTGGTTTCACTGGGAATCGGCATGCTCGGGCCTCGCTTGTTTTGATGGAGGTTAGCGGGGCTGATTTACATAAACAACCCCAAATTATTCACACTATCATTCAAACCCGCCGACGCCGGCCATCGGCGCGGCACTGCAACGCGCACAACTGACTCCCACTGACTGCGCAGACTTACGCAGGATCCCCTTAACCTATTGATTCCGATTGTTTTTCGGGGTCACGCGGATAGCGTTTCTCCCATGAGAAACGCGCCGACATATCCGCGGCTGGGCTCGAACCCACTGCCTCCCGACCAGATCACCCCCGCCGAGCGTCGAGCCGAGCTGTGCGGCCTGCTGGCGCTGGGGCTGGTCCGGTTGCGGCTGCGCGAGCGCAGCGATCCTTCCGACGATACTGGAGAATTTCGCCTACACTCTCCGGCGAGCGCATGCCGTCATGCAACTCCAACTCACCGGAGGAATGCATGAACTAGCCCGATCCCATCCCCGCGCGACTGGCCGGGCTCAAGACCGCGACAACGCCCGAACTGAAGGCGCAGTGGCGCGACCTGTTCGACAGCGAGTCGCCGCCGTTCAACCGCCGCTACCTGGAAAGCCGGCTGGCATACCGCATCCAGGAACTCGCCTATGGTGGCCTGAAGCCCGAGACGATCCGGCGGCTTGAACGGCTGGGCGAAAAGCTCGACGGCGGCGACCGGAAGAAGAGCCGGATGCGCGCCGACACCATGCCCATCGCCGGGACCCGGCTGATCCGCGAGTGGCAGGGTATGGAGCATGTCGTCACGGTCACCGCGGACGGCTTCGAATGGCAGGGGCGACCCTACAAGTCGCTGTCCGCCATCGCTCGTGCCATCACCGGCACGCGCTGGAACGGCTGGGTGTTCTTCGGGCTCAAGAACCGGAGGGCGCGGACATGACGAAGGCGCCGGCAAAATCAGGAATGATCCGGAAGCAGCGTTGCGCGATCTACACACGGAAATCCTCCGAGGAAGGGCTGGAGCAGGAGTTCAACTCGCTCCACGCCCAGCGAGAGGCCTGCGAGGCCTTCATCGCCAGCCAGCGGTCCGAGGGCTGGGTGCTGGTCCGCGATCAGTACGACGACGGCGGCATCTCGGGCGGCACGCTGGAACGCCCGGGCTTGCGGCGGCTCTTGGAGGACATCGAGGACGGGCTCGTCGACGTGGTCGTGGTCTACAAGATCGACCGCCTCAGTCGCTCGCTCGCAGACTTCGCCAAACTGGTCGAGGTGTTCGACCGCAACGGGGTGACCTTCGTCTCGGTCACGCAGAGCTTCAACACGACCACGTCGATGGGTCGGCTGACGCTGAACATCCTGCTGTCCTTCGCGCAGTTCGAGCGGGAGGTTACGGCCGAGCGCATCCGCGACAAGGTCGCGGCCTCTCGGCGCAAGGGCATGTGGATGGGCGGGGTGCCGCCCTACGGCTACCGCGTCGAGAACCGGAAGCTGGTGATCGATGACGAAGCCGCTGAGCACGTTCGCTGGATCTTCGCCCGCTTCCTCGAGATCGGGTCAGGCACGGAACTGGCGCGGGACGTCGCGAAACGTGGCATCCGCACGCCGCGCGGCAACCGGATCGACAAGAAGTACCTGTATCGGATGCTGAACAACCGCGCCTATATCGGCGAGGCGGTTCACAAGGGCGAAAGCTATCCCGGCGAGCATGATGCCATCATCGACCGCAAGACATGGGACCGCGTTCACGCCATCCTGCAGGAGAGCCCCCGGAAGCGGGCGGCGCGCACCCGCGCCGAGACGCCGGCGCTGCTGAAAGGGCTGCTGTTCGGGCCCGATGGCGCCGCGTTCTCGCCGACGCATACCCGCAAGGGCGACAGGCTATACCGCTACTATGTCAGCCAGACGGTGCTGAAGCACGGCGCGGGATCGTGCCCGGTTGGCCGGGTGCCCGCTGGCGAGATCGAGGCGACCGTCATCGACCAGCTCCGCGCCGTTTTTCGCCAGCCCGAGATTATCGCGGGGACGTGTAAGGCGGCGCGCACCCATGCCGACGACATCACCGAGGCCGATGCCCGCGCGGCCCTGCAGCAGCTCGATCCGCTATGGGACGAACTATTCCCCGCCGAGCAGGCCCGCATCGTAGCGCTGCTGGTCGAGCGCGTGGATATCGGCACGGACGGTCTCGGCGTCCGACTTCGCATGGACGGCCTCGGCGGCCTCGCGCGCGAGATGCTGGCCGGCGGGATCGGAGAAGCCGCATGACCCGCGGCACACCGATCCCCGACACGGTGACGCTCCACGTACCATTCCGAACCGTGAAGCGTGGCGGGCGGAGGGAGATGCAGATGCCCGACGGCGCCATGCAACCGCGGCGGACAGACAGCACGCTGGTCAAGGCGTTGGCCCGCGCGTTCCGCTGGAAGCGCATGCTGGAGTCGGGTGAGTTCGCCACCATCGCCGAACTGGCCGAGCGTGAGGGGATCGCCTTCACCTACATGGCCCGTGTATTGCGCCTTACGCTGCTTGCGCCCAACATCGTCGAAGCTATCCTGGATGGGAACCAGAGGTCGGACGTCACGCTGAAGGGGCTCATGGAGCCATTTCCGTTGGAATGGCGATCACAGATGGCGCTGCTTTCCTGAGTGCCCGCCAAATGAAATTCCCCTCGATACGGGGATTGCGGCAGCTTGGGTTTCAGATGACCCTGAGACAAATTGGGGATATTGGGGCGTATCATGTCGGGCATTTTCAGATGGTTATTTGGCGGATCTTCTGCCCGCGAGTCCAAGGCACTGGATACTGCGCGAGATGAGCCTTGCAGTAAGGCCGCTGCCGAGCCGCAGCCTGAGATCCTCCGGATGGCGGACCCTTCTCTGCCCGGGCAGCTCTATTTCGCGCAGCTCGAACGTTTCACCTCCTCGGTTTCCGCAAAGGACTATGTGACCGCGGCCGCAGCCGCGCGTGCAAGTCTACCGCTGCTGCGCGACTGGCTGAAAGATCCTCAAGGCGACGGGCAGCGGCTCGACATTCGGATTCCGGCCCTGTCGCAAGGCGGAATGACGATGGCCATCGTCGGAGATCGGGACGGACTCTGCGAGTTGCGGGACCTGGTGCAGAGTTTCGACCATCTGCAAGCTTACCGAGACGAGGCGGAGGAACACTTCGTCGACCTCGACCTTTTCGACCGGCTCCGGGAAGCGATCCGCGCAAATCCCGGCATCCTGCAAAGCCGGATCAAAACCGTGCTGGGCGTCGATGACGCGCGCCGTGCCAGTCGGCTCATCTCCTACCTCGAGAAGTCGGGAGAAGTCCGTCGCGCGAAGAGCGGAAAGACCTATGAGCTCTATCTCGCCGATGCCGAGATGCCCAAGGCCTCGGCCGCGACGATATACAATGAGCCAGCAAGGCCGGGATCGCTCCGACGCGACCGAGGTGCCGGGCGTCCGCACGAACTCGACCCAAAGCGTGTGAAAATCGTGCCTCTTCCGCCTTCGCCGAATGCGTGGGAGCGACCCGTCGAGATGCCTGCCGCAGAGGAAGCCTTCGCAGACCCTCAGGGAGGCTGGAGCGAAATCGTCGTCGAGCCAATTGCGAAATCGGATCGACCGGATCCGGCCTTTCGCAGGCACTACAGTACGCGTGGCGGCGCACTGTCGTTCGACGATCTTGCGAAGTCAGAAGCGAGCCTTGGCGCTCCTGGAGCGGTGATCTTCAGCGACGCGAGCGGACGACCTGGGACACCGGTGCCCCTACACCGCGATGCCTACCACATCTCCGTTCATCCAGAGGGCGAGGGCTTCGCGCTGCGCTCGAAGAGCGGTGTGATGACTGTCTATCGTGGCGACCTCGGCATCGATTTCGAGACAGATCTAGAGGCCGCCCCGGAAGTCGTCGCCAACCGCGAACGACTCGGCTTGTCAGAGAGCGAGGCACATCGCGCTCTGCGCTGTATAGCGCTGACACCGGATCGGAACCGCTACCTCTTCACCCACGTCGATGAAGCGTGGTGCGTTAACCGGGAAGGAGAGCGCCTATGGGGGCTCAAGATGCCGGCGAAAGAGCCCACCCGCATCAGGGTTGGCGGGTCCAGCTTCGGGACCGCGGCGGAAATCGATCAAGCCTTGGAGGTCATGGGTCTTCAGATGCCGGTCACGCCCGACGAGATCCGAAGGCGATATCGGCAGCTCGCGCGTGAACTGCACCCAGACGTAAATCCGGGAAACGAGGAGAGGATGAAGGCCGTGAATGTCGCATCGGAGCGGCTGACCGGCCTCGACCCTGAGCAGCTGGACGGGAGTGGAGGAGGCGAAGACGGCTTTGAAATCTTGATCAGCTTTGGCCCCGCGGCCGAGGCGGACTGGATTTATGCCGCAGCCTTCTCCGGGACGGGAAAAACCGCTCTGCTCGGCACCTATGCCGGGCGGGTGGTGCGTGTAGACCGCAGCGGCTCGCCGACCACGATCTACGACGTGGGCTCCGTGCCTGTCCGCATCGTTGAGACCGAATCCTTCCTCTATGTGATGACCACGACCCGTCTCTATGTGCTGGATGGCGACCGCCTGATCGCCTTGCATGACTGTTCGTCAAAATGCGATCTGCTCGTCAGCGGAGGCATGGTCCTCCTGGTTGAAGGCAAGGGCGTTCGCGTCTTCACGGAAGATGGCCAGCCGCTGGGGATCGCCCTGACCAAGGCACCCATCCGGCGGGCGTATGTCCACAATGGCGCGGTCGTTGTCGAAACGCGGACGCAACGGGGGAGCTTCCGTGGAATCCGCGCGGCTACGAAGAGACCCGGCGATCCGTTCCAGGCAAGTCGCATGCGTCCATCGTGATGGCTGACCATGTAACTGCGGACCGCCGCTCGTACATAATGTCGATGGTCCGCCAGAAGGACACGAAGCCTGAACTCGCCCTGCGCCGCGCCCTTCACCGGCTCGGATATCGCTTCAGGCTCCATCGTCGCGATCTTCCGGGCAGCCCCGACATCGTGTTCCCGTCGCGGAAGAAGGTCGTGTTCGTGCACGGCTGCTTCTGGCATGGCCATGGCTGCAAGTGGGGCCAACTGCCGAAGTCCAGGCCGGAGTACTGGAAGCCGAAGATTGAAACAAACAGAGAACGTGATAAGAGAGCCTCAACCGAGTTGCTAGAAGCTGGATGGGAGCCGCTCGTTGTCTGGCAGTGCGAACTGAGGGACCTCGAAGGAGCCGTCGGCCGTGTCGAAGCCTTCCTGAGAAGCTAGGTTTCGCTGGTCAATCCGACGCCACACCGATATGTTGAGTGAAAACGACAGGGAGCAAGGCATGGCAAGACCGATAGGAGTCGACCTGTTCGCGGGGGCCGGGGGGATGAGCCTCGGCTTCGAGCAAGCCGGCTTCGATGTGGTCGCGGCCGTCGAACTCGACCCTGTCCACGCTGCGGTGCACAAGTACAATTTCCCGCGGTGCGCCGTTCTCCCAAGATCTGTCACGGACGTCTCAGGCGACGACATCAGTGCGGCAGCCGGGATCGGCAACCGTCGTGTGGACGTCGTTTTCGGTGGCGCTCCTTGCCAAGGCTTCTCGCTGATTGGCCAGCGGGCCTTGGACGACCCGAGAAACGGACTCGTCAAGGACTTCGTGCGCATCGTCAGAGAACTCGATGCCGCGTATTTTGTCTTCGAGAACGTAAAAGGGCTCACGGTCGGAAAGCACCGGAAATTCCTGTTCGAATTGATCGAAGAGTTCGAGGCTGCCGGTTACGAGGTGCAGAAGGATTGGCGTGTGCTGAATGCGGCCGACTATGGCGTGCCGCAGGATCGCCAGAGGTTGATCCTCATGGGCGCCAAGAGAGGCGAAGAGGTGCCGGCCTACCCGACAACGATTGCCGAGAGGCCGACGTGCCAAGCCGCGCTCACCGATCTGCCCGACGCCGAACTCTTCGAAGAGCTTAGGTCGTCGGATTACGTCGAGACGTCTGACTTTGGAAAGCCGAGCAAATATGCCGAGCCGCTGCGAGGGCTTGGAAACGATGCCTGGGCCTTCGGACATCCGAGAAAGTGGGATCCGAGCCTGCTCACTTCGAGCGCGCGCACCGAGCACACCGAGATTTCGCGGCGCCGTTTCCGAGAAACCGATCAGGGACGGGTCGAACCGATTTCCCGGTTCTTCAAGCTCCCGGCGGACGGCGTATCCAATACTCTTCGCGCTGGGACCGACTCGGCACGAGGGGCGTTCACGAGCCCGAGGCCGATCCACTATGCCTACGCACGCTGCGTGACCGTACGAGAGATGGCGCGTCTTCACGGCTTCCCTGACTGGTTCCGTTTCAATGCCACCAAATGGCACGGGGCCCGCCAGATCGGTAACGCCGTGCCGCCGCCACTAGCGCGCGCCGTCGCGGCAGCCGTCATTCGAGCCTTGGGCGTTGAAGCCACTCGCCCGACAGAGGCAATCGCCCTCGGCGACGAGCGGCTTCTGACCATGGGCAATACCGAGGCGGCTGCGCACTTCCAGGTCGAGAATCCAATAGGTCGACGGGATAAAAAGAGCGGTGCCAAGAAGCGAAAGCAGGAAGAAATTGAGGCCTCATATTCCCTTAACGGGAGGCCGGAGTTCATAGATGGCGTCGCTGGCTAGCGTAAGCTCATCGAGCGCCTCAGCGTCGTCTCTCCTGACGGCCTCGAATTCCGTGAGATAGAACCCGACGCCTCTGACGGTCCGGAGGCCGATCGGGACTACCGTGTCGACTTCCGCTTCCGCGAAAGCGGCCTGAACCTGGTTGATGATCTGGCTGGGGATCAATGGGTCCTTGGCCTGCTTCGCCTCACAGGTGACCAGCACAGAATCTGGATTCTTGGGGTCGCCGGCCTTCCCAAGAAACAGAGCATCGATCTCAGTCGAGCGGAGCTTGATGCCCATCTGCAGGTGCGTAAGCTCGAGGAGAGGAAACGCTGGGGCGACTGCGAAGTGCGTCTCGACCACCCGGAGATTGATGGCCGTCTGGATAAGCCAGGTTTCATCGGATCGACCGAGCGACTTTGTGGCCAGCGGCAGACTGATCGATTGCACGAGGAAACGCGGTGCGTCCTCGCGAACCTTGAAAGCATCTGGGAACGGCTCCGTCTGACCGGGACGGTAGGGGATGAATTCGAAGCACTCCCCGTCGCCCGTGCGCTGGATACCTGTGAACCGTCGTGCCGCAACAGAGGCAGGCCAGTTCTTCGATGCGTTCGCTCCGCGGAGCAAATCCTTCATGAAGTTGGCTGGGTTCCGGTCGCTTAGGGTCGAGCCGTACAGCTTGTTGCATTCGCGGATTGCCTGAGCCACATCGTCGAGGCTCATGAGCGTTTTGTCGAGGGCGCCGTTCGTCGCGTCCCAGTGCTTTTCGAACAAGTGCTCGATCACCTGTGTCTTCTGCGATTTCGCCACTTTGTCCGATCCGGCATGCCAATCATTTTACGATAGTATTTCGAACGGACGCCAGTTCACAAGAGTGCGTCAGGTCGTCGAACGAGCAGCCATCGGAAAGGGGACAGCAGACGCTCGGCCGGCAAACGGAGCAAGAAATGAAGTCTGTAGCTCGGCCACCGGACCAACGTCCGCGGTTCGGTTCGACTTCTGCTCCGTCTCCCGGATGCGACTGACTTCGAAGTGTTCAGGTCAAGCCGCTATTTCTCGCTGCAATTTTAATAGCTTACAGGCTCTACACCAGATCCGATCAGTCGAGAGGTCCGGAGAATATCGGCCCTGAGAGACCCCTCCCGAGCATTCTGGCGGCTGGTTCAGTGCTCAGCCTCACCCGCATAACCCTCGAAAGAAACGGAAAAATCCGGCCGCAGCCGGATCGGGAGAACGCTTTCGCGGGGGCAAGTGGCGGAGGGGATGGGCCTGATATCCAACCTTCTCCACTTCTGACGAACCTACCGGCGCTCAAAGCGCAGCCTGAGCGAGCCGCGCCCGACTACGGAAAAATGAGACTGTGTCTCCTTGTCCATCGGGTTAGGTAATTCGAAAACACACCACCTCTCGGGCGAAAAGACGTAGGGAACGTAGAGTATGCGATATCGTCTGCGGCCGGTGCGAGAGACAGAACTAGCGACGCGGAGTTCGTTCGAGGTCAGCTCAAACTCGCATCCGTCTTCCAAGGTGGACTTGACCTCAAACATCCAGTCGACTGCTGGCGTCTGGACTAGAAAATCGTAGCCAGCTGCATCGTCACCTTCGCCGCCGCCAAAGAACTTCGTTCTATTCTCCGATATCCAGGAGTCTTCGTCGACGGACTCGGGAAACCGTCTCTTGAGGTACTTATAGGCCAGCCACTCACTTGCGACGCCCATCGCGACCTTCTGCGAGTCCGTCAGTCGCGTAACGCGCTGCCCCCGCTTGCCACTTCCGCCGTTACCGCCGTCGGAGGCTGATCTTCCTGACCCATCAACCTGCACCAACCTGGTACGCTGACGACTCCGCGAAAACCAGCTATCGTCGGATGCGAGCGCGGCCTCGGCTATGTTTTGCATGGCTGCGGCAAATGAGGGATCACCTGGATCAAGATCCTGTCCGGCGAATTGGATGATCCGTTTTCGACGATCTCGTTCTTGCTGCTCTCTGGCTTTCCGCTCCTGCTCCTCGCGCACGGCGCTTTCGTCGAGGCCGAGGCTTTCCGGATCAATCCGTGCAGGCATTTCCTTAGGCCAGACGGCCGCGCGCTCGCAGAGGGCTGGCATGAGGTCTGAGTTGATCAGATCGAAATCAAGTAAGCCAGCATTCTCGACCACGCGCACAATGTCTTGAGCTTCTCCTCGCTCCCACACGTCTGGAACGTCTACATGGTTCTGGCGGCACCACGCCCCCAGTAAGGGCTTTGCTTCGCTCGCGAAGGCGCGAGCTACTTTGCGGTTCTCGCTGATCATCTTCTCGAAGGGCGGAATATCTACTTCCGGAACCTCTCCGAGCGCCTCAGAAAAGGACGTCTCCACATGCTCGACGACCGTCTGTCGGTCGAGTGTATCGCAGTCGAGGACCCAAGCTGGGACGAACGGGATGAATTTCAGTTCGCGTCTTGAAAGGTAAGTTGAAAGATCATTTCCAAGCCGATAATCGGCAACATGCAGGCGCCTTAACCGGTCTCTGAGTTCGGGCGCCATTTCATGTAGATACGCCTCGAACGTGGCCCGCAACTCTGCTTCGCTAGATAAGATTTCTTCCCCGAGCGACTGGAGCACTCGGTTGAACTGTCCGTAATGAAGGTCCAGCGCCGTCGCAATCGAGCGTCGATCAGGGCTTTCCTCACATACGGCGAGCAGATCGCCGACAGTAGGAGAGCTCGCCGAAAGATGAGTCTCCAGCCAAACCCGAAGGCTGAATTCGGCCCCCTGATCCTTGGCGGCATCAGCGAGGTCTCGAGCCAGGTTGAGATCTTCAAAGTATGCGACGACTGGAATAATAAGGTGAAGGACGTGGGCTAGGTCGGTCCGCATCCCGGCGCGCATGTCTTCGACAATTCTGATATCACACCCAAGCGCAACAGCGAGTTCGGTATCGGTGGGGCGTTCGGAAGCGCCATCGGGGCGTCCAGCCGCCAGCCGAAGAAGGACCAACTCAAGGGAGCGCAGCCGAGCGTCGACGAGCTTGGAGAGCTCGGCCGCAAGCCCCTTGGCAATTCGCGGCCAGTCAATCGTGAAACCGTCCGTCAGAATGAGCGTCGGGCTGGACTCGTCTCGATAGGCGTACCACTCCATGCGGCTGCCAGCCGCCACTTCCTGGCCGACGACTGTCAGAGAGATCGACCTGCACATCCGAACTCTGATCGACCGAATCCGCTTGTCTAGCGTCGTATGCTGGATGCCCCGTTCAAGGTTCTCTCCGATCACTTCGTTGGCGATCACTGCAACCTCGGGAAGCCAATCAAGGCCATGCGACAGGAGATATTCGTCATCGGCTGTAGGTACGAAAATCGAACCGTCCACTAGCAGTCGAACAGAGTCGCGGTCCAATTTCCTCGGGGAATATCCCTCGATATGCCGGAGGCTTTTCTCGACGTTCCCGAGGTCCACTTCACCTACCTCGAGCACCGCCAGACCGGCTGAGGAAAGCGCTCGAGCCTCGAAGCTCTGTGCGTTTTCCACAAGGATCACAATGATCTGCGAAGCTTCGTCGCCCTCGATGCGAGTCAAGTTACCCGAGCGATGAACGGCAAGAGGGAGGTCAGATGGAAGCGCAGCCTGGCTCTCCGCGAGTTCTCCCCAAGCCCGGATGTATTGGCGTCGAAAGGTCGCCATATCTCCAGACTGAAGATTCTCGACACAGTTCGCCAAAGCACCTAGGCGAAGCGCTGCTGTCTCCGGGCTGGCCCAATCGAGAAGTCCAAGCCCCTGGCCGAAAGCGATCTTGGCGCCGTCCTCCCTGTCTACGAGTGCCCTCGCGTCGTCGGAAAGACGCGGTATGAAGGCCGGAACTCCCGGTCTCTTGGTTCTTGATGCCCAGCACTGACTCGGAGGCAGAAATATCCGCTCTCCGCGCAGGTCTCCCTGCAACCACTCTTCGGACCGCAGGAAGGCACCTAGAGGCGTGACGACGCGGCGCTCGTCCCATTCACGTTCTGAACGGCCGTAGCGTCCGATCCTGGCGAGCAAGAATTTGTCACCGTGACGAGTGATGTGGTGGACGAGCAACTCATAGAATGCTTCGCGCAGATGATCTGGGAACTCATCGTATTCAATCTGACCCGGCAGTCGCCAGAACTCGCCCTTGAGCGTGTAATCTTCAGTGTATGGGTGGTGGAATGAAATCTGCTTCGCCAGCTTTGTCCATATTTGGGTGAGCCCTCCGCCGGCATCTCCATTTCTCAAAAGGTTGTTCCAATGGTACGAGGGCGAGCCCTTTTGCTGAACTCCAGATGCAATTTCTTTCAGGCCATCGGTGACGCCCAGGAGTTCCAGAAAACTTCCCCACTTTCGGCTATTCTCCGCGCTCTGCAGACCCCAATCGTTGAGTGGCTTAAGAAGCTGGTTCGTCGCACGCTCACAGTCCTGCGAGTGCAGCGAGGCTTCGCTCAGGAACGCTTCCAGACGTCTTCCAGTTTCTGTCCAAGTGCCGGAAAAAACGGCATGTTCCGCTGGCGTCCAACCTTCGCGTGTGGGGACGTGCAAGTCGGCAGCCTTGATTGCTGGTTCAGCGCTCTTTCCTGCTGCATCCCACACACGAAACGCCCAATCGAGGGCGTCCATCCGCCTCTGGTCACTGGGCGTCTTGCCCAGCGCAGAGCCGAGACCGGCAAGCGCCTCTAGCGGATCAAACTGCCGAACAAGCCCTGCGTCGGATAGCGCCTTCAGAACATCATCGGACAGAGCGATCTTCTCATCGAAAAATCGATAACCTCTTGTAAGGGAGGACGGCGGTAGCGGAACGTCGCCTTTCTTGCGCTTGCCGATCTCACTTTCACTACGAACGTAGAGACCGCGCCGATCATCCACGTCATGTCCACCCGCCGAACGCAGCTTCCCCGCCCGGTCGACAAGGATCTCAGTGCCGTCGAGACAATCCAGGCTCACCTCTGAGGCCACACACAGAGTGACCAAATCCTTGTAGAATCGGGCCCATGTTGTCGGGCTTGAGGCCCGGTCGACGAGCGATCTTGCATAAATTGCCGACCACTCGGGAATCTCATTTGGCGAAGGCAGGCGCGTAAATTTATAACCATACCGTCCAAAACATCGCCCGGCCATCTCGCGCAAACGGCCTAGGCGATCATTGTCCAACTCGATGGACGTCAGATGCACGCCAACTTGCTTTACTACTTCTCGCGGCTTCAACAGTGAGAAATTGGCGTCGGGCCAAATGGTAACTTCATGGATTGTTGACCATTTCTCGCCGTCTTCCATCGGGATGATTGGAATTAGGCAAAGGTCCTTCAAAGCCAAGCCCGCGGCCTTGACTGCGGTGTCCAACTTCCGAGCGGCATTCCCGGTCCATGCAAGCAAGTCAAACACGCTGCGACCCGGAACATCCAACCGCTCCTGCACTGCGGTCAGAGCGCCGGAAAGACACGTCTCGGCTACGGCTTCCATTAGACGACTGTTTAACGGCAGGTCTAGATCAGTATTGCGCCTGTCGATGTCAGCGAAAAAAGGTGCATCTATGTGCCCCAATAGGGGCGAACCGGCTTCACTCCCCATTGGCAAGAAGTTGTAGAGTTGCCCGTCTAGAACTGCTGCTGTCGACAACCCCACAGCAACCGAGACACTTGGCTGTCCTTTCCAGTCCAACCAACGTTTTAGAGCTGGCGCTCGATCAATGCTTTCTCTGACTGCTGCAAGGATCCGCTCCTTGTCGATCTCCTGCTGTACTAGAAGGAACCGACGCCGCTCACCAACGTCAATCTCGGATATCCGCGGGTTCCCTGGGCCACCCCCCTCTCGCAGGATTGTCCGGCGTCTGGTCAATCGACGGCTCCCCGTTCGCTTTCCCTCTATTTCAAGGTCGATACGAACCTCCGCGATGCGATCGAGGAAGAGGAGAAGTGGGTGCTCCAAATTTGCAATCGCTTCGACTTGCTTTCGCACAAGAGCGACGGCTGCAGAGGACCGAAGAGGCGCAGAGATCACGGTAGCGTAGCCAATGGTGGCGAAGCGCTCAATCTCGGGGGGAATCTCATCTAACGGCTGAGGAACCAAATACCGCGGAATTGTTTCAGAGATTCGGCGTGCTTCATCAGTTTCGACATCTTCGTCGGGCAGCTCCGAAATAAGAATTTCTCGGATTTCGTCAGCCTTCGCGAATCTGAGACAATATCCGTCGAATGATTTTGAATCTTGGCTCGGCGACGTCGAGTAGATGTGCACGTCGTCCGTGATAGCCTCAATGCTCCGAAATCCAAGCCCCTTGTTTCCTATCCCCTCACCGATCTCTTTGCCGCTGGTTGCAAGGTTAATAATTGCATTTATGTCACGATCACGGAAGCCTCGCCCGCGGTTTGCCACATAAAGGCAACCCTCAGCCTCCGATGTCACAATTAGCTTGATTGCAATTCCACCGTCTTCACCGATCTCGTGAGCGTCGTGAGCGTTTTGTATGAGCTCGAAAAGGACGCGATCACCGTACTCGGTTCCAATGACTTCTCCGAGATTCTTTAGGCTTTCATAAACTTGCAAGCCCTTTCGATGTGCATCGACTGCATTCGAAAGAGCTTTCCGCGCCTTTATCCGGAGCGCCTCAGCAGGGCTGAGAGAAGTCAAATCAGCAGCAAGATTCAATTTTTCGGCCTCGTTTTTCATGGAACAAGGGAGATGATAGTGCTCAAGTGACTTCCTTGAGCGTTTTTCCGTCGTTTTCTCGTCGCCAGCTTTGCGGGCCGCTGCAGTTGCCGTCCTTGACAACGCCACCCGCCAAGCTTGCACTGTGGAAAAGATGGTCGCGCTCAAAACGCAGGAGATCAGGATCTCGGTCGGGGACGAGTACGCCCGTTTTGATTAAGCGGTCACGCTCCTCGCGATCCCGCTTCACACGAGGGGAGCCTTCCCGCATCGCCGTCGAGCCCTTGCGGACAAGGAAGCCACCGGCCTCGGGACGGCCATAGGCCTGAGCCTTCTGCGGACGCATTACAAACCACTCGTTCTCGCTCATGCATTTCCTCTTTCGTTCTGTTTGAATACTGGCAGAGCACAGAGCGTGTTCACCAGCCGCATCTGCTCGACCGTCTCGCATTTCGCCTCGCGTAGACGCGGCGCGCCGAAGACCAGCGCCAGTCCCTTGGCGCGCGAGACCGCCACGTTGATCCGGTTGAGGGAGAACAGGAAGTCCATCCCACGCGGCGTTTCCTCGGCCGATGACGCTGTCATCGAAACCAGGCAGACGGGCGCTTCCTGTCCTTGGAACTTGTCCACGGTGCCGACGCGAATGCCCTCGGGCAGCGCCTCGCGCAGGGCGTTCACCTGTGCGTTGTAGGGCGCGACCACGATGATGTCGGACTGACGCATGGGCCGCGTCGTGCCGTCCTTCTCCGTCCAGGCGCCCGTCAGCAGTTCACGAGCGGCAGCCTGGATGGCCGCGACTTCCTCTAGCGCGATCTGGGCATTGCCCTCATGCGGGACCGGCACCCAGAACGCACCCGCTGGGGGAAACGCGGCCCCGGCCACGGCCTGGCGCGCGGTGTCGGGGTGGCTGGTCAGCCGTCCCTCATAAACCTGATCGGAAATGAAGCGGCAGACGTCTGGATGCATCCGGCGCGAGACAAGCAGGAAGATGCCGCGGTCCGGCGGCACCGTCGCGTGATCGCCAAGCATCCAGTCGAGGCAGGAGAGGTTCGCGGGGTCCGGATGCGCCCCCTGGATCACCTGCGGTAGCTGGCGCGGGTCGCCGACCAGCACGATGTTCCGCGCAGCACGCCCCATGGCGACCATGTTGGCGAGACCGACCTGTCCTGCCTCGTCGACGAAGAGCCAGTCGAGAGTCTGCTCGAACTCCGGGCGCGAGAAGAAGAATGCGGTGCCACCAACGACATGGGCCTCCGTCAACGCAGGGTCGTCGTTGGACGTGACCCGCGTGATGCCGGTGAAGCCTTCGGGATAGCCATCCTCGTCGCCGCTCACCTTGTGGGCCAGTTCGGCGTCTTCCAGAGTGATGTCCGGATCGTCGTCTTCCAACGTGGCGAGACAACCCATCAGCACGTTCCGGATGACCTCGTGGCTGTTCGATGCGACGCCGACCCGATAACCCTTGCGCACCAGAGACAAGATCGCACGCGCGGTGACATAGGTCTTGCCCGTGCCCGGCGGCCCCTGAATCGGCAGAACGGTACCGTCCATCGCGCCCACGGCCGCAATCGCGCCTGCGACCGGATCGGCGCCATCCAACAGGTCAGGCTTCGTGCCAGTCGTCAGGCGCGGCGCCGCGCGAGACAACAGATCGTCTACGGCCGTGAATCGGCGCGGCCCGCATTGGTCGGCAATCACATCGCGCAGGGCAGCGGCGATGACATCGGTGTTGAGCGGCCAGTCCGGGTGAAGCGTCAGGCGGTCTGAGAGAAGATGCGCCTTCGCTGCCCCGGCCTTGAGGGTGATCTCTCGCGCGGTCCGGTCCAGAGCGGCGATGCTGATCGTGGCGGGCGGTCCGTCATAGACCGGCACCGTCGCCGACCTGCCACCCCGCAATTTCGTCTCCTGCGGCGGGAAGCGATAGGTGCGCGCCATCGAGCGTTTCACGGGCTCAGCCGCGCCCACGGCCTCGAGCCCGGCAAGCGCGTCGAGATCGTCGATCAGATCGTCCTCGTCCTTGCCAACGCTATCGAACACCGCCCATTGCGCGGGCTTCGCCTCGCGCTTGTGGAAAAGCCCGAGGTTGAACAGCATCTCCTGCCGGTCCTCGGGTAGTTCGGAGGCTGCCAAAGCCGAACGCAGCTCTTGCGTGTCGGCGTCCTCCTCCGCCTCCTTCATGCCCGCATCCTGACCGAGCGACGGCCAGGGGCCGCTGGGTCGAATGCCGACCAGCCAATCCCTCAGCTCCTCGGTCGAAATGCAGTCGACGCGGTTGTAATCCTCGATCTCGTCGAGAATGTGCTGCTCGGCAGTCTCACGCCACCGCTCATAGGCGACGACCGAGCCGCCCGCAGTCTTCACCTCGCCATCGCGCTTGCGGCCATAGAAGGCCTCCATCGACTTGATGGAGTAATTGGGCTCGGATCCGATCAGCGCACCGCGCACGACGGCGAACAGATCCACGAACCGGCGCTCGCGCAGGAGCCGGTCGAGGAATGCCTCGCCGATCCCGTATTTCGTGGTCAGTCTGCGCAGGGCGGTGATCTCGTAGGGCGCATAGTGATAGATGCGCGCGTCCGGATAAGCCGCGAGACGCGCACGGAAGAACTCCAGCAGATCCGCGAGCGCGCGCGCTTCGGCGGCATGGTCATGCGCCCAGAACGCCCGGAACTGGCCGTCGAACCAGACGCCGTGGAGGTATTCGAGACCGCCCTCGAAATGTGGATCGCCTTCGATGTCGTAGAACAGGTCGCTCGCCTGCGGCGCGGGCAACAGGTCGAACCCCTTGCCGGGTTCCGGTGCGCGCAGCTCAAACGCGGGCGCCCCTCGCTTTCGGGCGTGTTGGAGGCGGGCCTGCGTCACCAGCCGGAGGCGTGTGTTTTCCGCCATGCCGCGGATCGGATGATCGAGGCTGGCGAGGGCTTCCATGGTCTGGATACCCGCTGCTTCCAGCTTCTTCACCTGTCCACGGCTGACGCCCGCGACATTGAACAGGCTGTCCTCGGCCTGCCAGACATCGGCGCAATGGTCGCCCCAGCGGCAAAGACCACAGTCCGCGCAGGGGATCGGACGGGTTGCCGGTGGAACGGCCACGAACCCCTCAAGCCGCGCCCGCGCCATGCGCGAATAGGCGGCGTAGTCCGACAGCCGAAGGGTCGCACGGGTGCCGTCCCCCAATTCGACATGGGCGAACTCGGGCGCAACGTCCTGAAGCTCGGCTAGAAGGTCGGAGTAGAGCACAAGTTGCAGGACGTGCTTCGGGTGTGGCCGACGCTTGAGCTTGGTATCGGTCACCTCGTAACTGAAAGGTCCAAGCGCGGAGGGTCGCTCGACGCGCTCCAGGAAATCCGACCAGCCGCCCCAGTTGCCGGCCAGGAAAGCGCCCTGAAAGACAACGTCCGGACCAGCAGCCAGCGCCCCACGCGTGGCCTCGGCGTCGCGGGCAAGGTTGCCCCTTGTGATCTCCACCACGTTTCTGCCCGCCGCTTTGAGCCGGGCCAGATGGGCGGCCTCGTGGGCGTCACCCTGCTTTTGCAGCAGCGACGCGTCTTCGCTGTCTTCGCGCGGCTTCGGTCCGGTACCGCGCATATGTGCCAGATCAAGAGTCGTTGCGTGCGCACACCCCGTGAAGCGCATCAGGTCGCTGGCCGAGAAGAGGATGCTGTCACCGATTATCTGCATCTGTTCCTTCGGTCATCAAAACTTCAATCCAAACAAAAAAAACGCCGCGATCCAAACGCTATTGGTCATCCGAAAAGACATCAATGACGATCGGGCGCGCTTAAAGCCGAACCACTCCAGAACGCATATCGCTAGGCTCGAAGCTCCCCTAGCCTGGGGTTCCGCGGACGATCCGTAGGCTTTGGGGCGAGATGAGCGAAGCCCGCTTCCCCTTGGCCACCATCCAGAGCGAAAAACCTCGCTCGATCAGGTCCGCAGCCTCATCGAGGGTCTTAACATAGACCGCATGCTTAGAATGATGTTTGACCCCGCCATGCGCCGGATCGCCCAGTCGGTACCCCTTCGCCGTCAGTTCCGGTTCTTCCACCAAGTCTTCGCGTGGGGACACTCGTTCGATCCTGCCTACAAGCCCGCCCATGTTCAACTGTCTCCTTTTCAGAACTCGCCCGCGCCGGTCCCCTCCTCCAGCATCACCGGGAGATTCGTGCCAACACAATCCTCTCTATAAGCGCCGTGGGTGACAAAAACTGCCGCACCTCGAAACCCACAATGTCCCTCTCTTACTCCTGATATTTGGCCTAGCGTTGCGGGCTTTGGCAGGGCCCGCGCCGCAGGTCATGAAGGCCAGCAGCGCACAGCGCAGCGCATGGCATGATCCTTACCTAGGAAGGGACCTTCTGACCCTCCTATGTGAAAAGCACAAACAAGGCCGACGGCTGATCGACCCCGCCTGGGGCAGCCAACGGGTCGTAGCAAGACACCAATAGCAAAACATCGGAGTTCCGCTGCCAATGGAATAAAAAGCGGACGGTGGCGCCTGATAATAAACTAATCAACAGAGATATCGGGTTTTCAATTGATGTCCTAGCCAGATCCGCCATTGGCAACCGGCATCCTCGCCACGCGCAGCCGAACCGCCGACGATAATGATCATGCCCGCCCGATCAACGCACGGAAATTGCTGCGATTACACTGGATGGACGGAGCCAGGTGGAGCGAACGTGGAGGCACCAGAACGATGCAGAACGCCACGCAGACACTGTTGACCGGAGCCACCGCCATGGACACCAGCACCATCCGCATCGCAATTCGCGGCCTGAACGAACCTTGGGACTCCAGCCGCATTCTGGCCGTAATTGAAGAGATCGCAGCGTCGCTCCGCGAGGAGGCCGACATTCCCGCGCGTCTCACCGCCGACAGCATGACCATCGCAATCGACGTCGCCACCGACCGACTGCCCGACGCCGCGGCGCTGCTGCGGGATCTCGGGCTGATCTGATCCTGCGCCAACGTCCGCACTCTGGCCGCGCCCTGCGCGGTCGGGCTCGTACGAGGGCCGCGACGGTCGCGGTCCGATCACGGGAGACGACCCCATGACCAGGCTTTCCGACACCCAAGCCATTATCCTGAGTGCCGCAGCACGGCGCGCGGACCACATCGCCCTGCCGCTGCCCGAGATGCTGCGGGGCGGCGCCGCCGCCAAGGTGGTCGGCGCGATGCGCGCCAAAGGCTTCCTCGATGAGGTCGACATGCGCGAGGGCGAGCCCGTCTGGCGCGAGACCGGCGACGGGCATGGCGTCACGCTGGTCGCCACCGCCGCGGGGCTGGCCGCCATCGGCATCGCACCGGAGGTTGGCGACAGCGCGTTCAAGGAAGCAGACACGGCGCCGAGCGTGACCGCAGAGAGCAACGCGCCCACCACAGACAGCGCAACCCCCACAGCCCGCACACCGCGCGCGGGCACCAAGCAGGCGCGGCTGATCGGAATGCTCCGCACCGAGGGCGGCGCCACCATCGCCGAGATCGTGGCGGCAACCGGCTGGCAGCCGCACACGGTCCGCGGCGCCATGTCGGGCGCGCTGAAGAAGCGCCTCGGGCTGACCATCACGTCGCGCAAGGACGAAGCGCGCGGGCGCTGCTACCATATCGTGGACTGAACACCCCATGACAGCTTGCCCGGCTTCGGTCGGGCGGCGGCGAGCCGCGGCATCGCCCTGCCCACGGGCGGTGTCTGAGGTTCACTCCTCCGCACCATCCTGCCTTTCGATCCGCGCGAGCAGGTTCCTGACGGTGGAGACGTGCCAGCGGCCGCCGCGGCGGGTCTGCATGCCCGCGGCGGCGAGAGCGGTTGCGAGGGCCCGGAGCGACGTGTGGCCCTGCGCCTGCAGCGCGGCGATGACGGGTGCGAGGGCCGCTGCATGCGCGTCCGCATTGGCGGTGACGGTGGCGCGCAGGGCCGTGCCACCCTGCCCGGCCCGGCGCAGCGCCGCGGCGCCGTTCGGGTTACCCAGCCGCACGCCGCGGGCCTTCGCAGTGGCCAGCGCTTCCTTCGTGCGGCGCGAGATCGCCTCGCGTTCGGCCTGCGCCACCAGCGCCATGATGCCGACGGTCAGGTCGTTCGCCTCGGGCATGTCGCAGGCCAGGAACCGCGCGCCGCTGTCGCGGAGCGTCAGCAGGAAGGCCGCGTTGCGCGACAGCCGGTCCAGCCGGGCGATCACAAGCGTGGCGCCGGTCAGACGGGCGAGGTTCAGCGCCTTGTCCAGTTCCGGGCGCGAGGCCAGCTTGCCGCTCTCGACCTCGGTGAACCGGGCGGTGACCTCGGCGCCGCGGGATCGGGCGAAGGCGTCGATGGCGGATCGCTGCGCGGCGAGCCCGAGGCCGCTGGCACCCTGCCGCGCAGTCGAGACGCGCTCGTAGGCGATGAAGCGCTGTGCTGCCGTCCCGATCGCCATGCCCCGCCCCCGTACACACCTGCCAAACCTTCGTTGCGCAGGTCTGTACCGTGGCTTCCGGCGGATCGCGTAGCGGTTTCTGTGGCTTACAGGCGCGGATCGAGATCGATGCGCGTGGTGCCGGGTGCCCGGCCGCTGCCTTCCTCCTCGCGTGCGATGCCCGGCATCGGTTCCTCCCGGATCGTGCCGTCCGCGTCCTGATACGCGACGACGAACTGGATCTTGTCGATCAGTGGCGGCGCCCCATGACCGTCCGTCACAGCGACCCTGCTGCGCGAGACCGGCGTCAGGCCCAGCTCGGCCATGTAGCGGCCCATGATCTCCAGCTGCTTGTTGGCGATCGACAGCCACGGTGATTGCTGCACATAACCCGACGGCGTTTTCAGCAACGCCGGGGTCTCCGCCAGCTTTCCCTCCGCCTCGACCCAGCGGCCCCAGGCCTGGCAATAGGCCGCCAGCGCGGCGCGGTCGGCGAGCGTCAGAACCCCGGCCTCGAAGAGCGGCGTGGCCAGGCGCCGCCACTCCTTGCGGGCGACGGCGGACAGATGCGGCGGGCAACGCGGCAGCACCTCGGCCAGCACCGGGGCGTCCGGGTGGTCGCGCGCGCGCGCGGGGGGCTTGCGGCCTCTCATGTCAGCCCCGCCCATCGGCCAGCGCTGCGGGCGAGGACCCGGTCGACAGCGCTGGCGCGCGCATCGCCGGGTCCGGTCCTGCCGCGATGCGCTCGGCCACCGCATCGAGATACTGCACGAGCTTCGAACGGCCGTCCGTCAACGCGATCGGCCCGCCTTCGGCCCCGGTGTGCTCCAGCCGGTCGGTCTCGCGCCAGCCCGCCTGGGTCTTCAGATAGAAGATCATCGACGTGGTGTCGCCGCCGCGGGCCTTCTGCAGCAGCCCGTTGGCGACATGGGCGATGGCCTTCGCCTTGCCCCTTTTATACCGGGCGGCGACGTCTTCGTCCCGGCCGCAAATTGCATGGAAGGTCCGCCGCGACACGCCAAGGTAATCCGCGATCTGGTCCTGGTTCAGCAGCGCCGCGAGGGTCTCCACCTCCGCCCGCTGCGCCTCGGTCAGCTCGATCGGCTTGCGCGGCATGGACCGCCTCCTGTTCCGCCCGGCGCCCTCCGGCCGATCCGCGCAAAGAGCCGCCGCAGCACATAGCTGCGCACCAGCGACAACCCGGTGAAGAGCGCGCCCAGCCGCAGGTTGTCGGCCAGCGCCACGCTGATCCCGATGGCCGGGAAAAACACCAGCTGCGCCGCCACGGCAACGCCGTAACCGACGACGACATTGGTGACCGCCTCGATGGCCGACAGGGCGCGCGACCGGCTCATGCGGGTGCCCCCTGACGCGTCTCGGCCATCTCGGCGAAACTGCGATCCCAGCCGTCGAGCACCGCCTCCTCGCCGCTGAAGGCCTGCCAGCGCTGCACCGCGACGTCGACATAGGCCGGGTCGAGCTCCACCGCGTGGCACGCCCGCCCGGTCGTCTGCGCCGCGATCACCGTGGTGCCCGATCCGCTGAACGGCTCGTACACCGCCTGCCCCGGCGCCGAGTTGTTAAGGATCGGGCGGCGCATGCACTCCACCGGCTTCTGCGTGCCGTGAACCGTGGCGGCGTCCTGGTCCCGGTTCGGGATCTGCCACAGCGTCGATTGCGTCCGGTCCCCCGACCAGTGCCCCTTGCCGCGCACGCAGTACCAGGCCGGTTCGTGCTGCCAGTGGTAATGCCCGCGCGAGAGCACCAGCCGGTCCTTGGCCCAGACGATCTGCGACCGGATCGCGAAGCCCGACGCCTTGAGGCTGTCCGCCACCGTGCCCGCATGCAGCGCCCCGTGCCAGACATAGGCGACATCGCCAGGAAACAGGTCCCACGCCTCGCGCCAGTCGGCCCGGTCGTCGTTCAACACCTTGCCCGTGCGCTTCGTCTTCGCCGCGCCCGTTTCGTTGCGCCAGGCGGGGTCGTAGTTCACGCCGTAGGGCGGATCGGTCACCATCAGGTGCGGGCGCACGCCCTCCAGCACACGCGCGACCACCGCCTCGTCCGTCGCGCTGCCGCAGATCAGCCGGTGGTTCCCAAGCCGCCACAGATCGCCATGGCGTGACACCGGGTCGGCGGGCGGCTCTGGCGTCTCCTCTTCCTTCGCATCCCGGGCGTCATGGGCCAGCAGCGCGTCCAGCTCCGCGCCCGCAAAGCCGAGCTCCGCCAAGTCGATGCCGAGCGCCGACAGGTCCGCCACCTCCAGCGCCAGCAGGTCGCGATCCCAGCCCGCCGCCTCCGCCAGCTTGTTGTCCGCGAGCACGTAGGCCCGCTTCGCCGCCTCCGACAGATGCGCCAGTTCGATCACCGGCACCGTGGTCATCCCCAGTTGCCGCGCCGCCAGCACCCGGCCGTGCCCCGCGATGATGCCGTTTCCGCCGTCCACCAGCACCGGGTTGTTGAACCCGAACTCCCGGATGGACCCCGCGATCAGCGCGACCTGGCGCTCGGAATGCGTCCGGGCGTTGCGCGCATACGGGATCAGATCCGCCACGGGCCGGTGGTCGATCGCCCGCGCGCCTTCGATGTCCGTCTGCCCCACCGCCCCGCAGCGCTGTGCCCCCATCCGACAATTCCCGTCCCTGTAGCTGCCTCTCCCCGAAGCATACAGGAGCGCCTAAATCATTGTAAGAATGACATTTATCGACACGAATACGCAGCAATACGCAATTGACGACAACAGCAAGACAAGACGCTGGCGCAGCTTACAGCGGCAATTCCCCGCCTTCGCGTGCAATTCCACAATGGGCGCTAAAGCTGCTCGCAGTTGATTGCGATACCCGGTTCAAATTCGGGCTACGTACGCAAAGGTCGACGCGTGGACCGGATCGCCGAAACAGCAACATCCGCATCATTGTCTTCGAAATGCCAAGGGTCGGCTGCTCAGGGCCTCGTTCAGCAGGCTGTCTGGGTTGAGAGCTATTCGGGGCGACCGATCTGCTATCGCGGAGCCACTTCCAAAGCGATCTGAGCGCACAATACAGCCAACGGTCTCAGCGCTCGCGCTGTCGCGCCTCGAACTTCTCCCAGACATGCATCCGCCCTTTTTGTCGCGCGTCGGCCAGAAAAAGCTTCTTGCGAGCGTCGGGAGTTTCCATCTGCCGGTATTTGCCGCCGGAGAATTTTGGCCAATCGATCGCCAAACCCTGCCGCACCATCTCGGCCGACAAGTCGCGCCCGTCTGGCAGGTAGCAGTGTGCCACCGTTCGCCCGTGATCATCTTCATCAATGACCACAGCGCGCACGGTCTGACCTTTGCACAGCTTGTGCAACGCCCATTTGGCCTTTGATCCATAGGGATGGTTCAACTCAGGCGCGTCTATTCCAAACAATCTGATCTGGGTTTTCTGAATCGTTATCGTGTCACCGTCTGTGATGTAGGCAGCCCCTGTCAGAACACGCGGTTCGTTCAAACTCTCGGCGGTTTGGGCGTCGAACGTCGAGGGCGCATCGTATGTTCTCTCTGGCGTCGTGGTCTTGCCAGATGTCTGCAGGATCGTTCGGGCTGGATCCGATCCTCTTGGTTCATCAACCTTTCGCCGCATTCCGAATGCGGCCAGAACTGCGCCCACCAAGATGAGCAGTACTACAACATCCAAAACGCGCGCCTCAAAATCTACAACTGCAATTCGCTTTCTCGATCATTTATTGCCCTTTTTGCAATTGCTTGCAAGTTTGGTCGGGCAATGGTCCATCGCGCCCTCAACAAGCGTGTCTCGCACCCTAAAAATGCACGCGAGAAGCATCCTGTCCCACGCTCACTTTGAGCTCGACTGCAATTGGTCGCGAAGCAAGGCGCGGCTGGCGGTGGCAGCACAAGGCCACCTGTACCGCCCGTGTTCGCTTTGTGCAGAAGAGTGACGCGGATCATCAAGCCTTTCGCCGAACCAGACTGGAAATCCGGAGTTGGTGCGGGCCTTGGTCAGCAATACTCTGCTCGTCGAAAAAGCGCGGGGATGGGAGCTTCAATGGCGAACGGATCGGGGGCACATCTATTGGCCCAGGCACAAGACCTTGCGGAAACGATGTACAGCATGGAGGGCATCGGCCCGGATACCACTTGCGCGGTAGCGATCCATATCAGTGGCGATCCGAGCGTTGTGTATTTCTCCGGCAAGGTTGGCTACGAAACACTGATCAAACGGGTCGGCGGCAGCGCGAATGCCGCGCGCGACATCATCAATGGCCAACTGAACAGGTTTCTCGCGTCCACCGAGGGCGGAGGCTTCACGATGTCCCAGATCACGAAGCGTGGCGTCGCAAAACACCAGCGCGGCGCAGTCAACTGCGCCGAGCCCAAGGTCTATTTTCATATCAAACACATCAAGAACGCGGATCCGCGAAACTATGTTCTGATCCCTTTCCGGAAGGATGTCGGCGGCGTGAGCTACAACCCACCCTGCGAGAATTGCGCGCGGTGGGTATACGGAACTTTTCACGCGCGCACGAACGAGCTGTCCCGCTTCGCTGGTTGAGGATCTTTCACCGGTTTCACGATCGAAGGGCTACACGTTCTGCCGCCCTTCGCATGATTGGCAACAACCAACTCTACGCATCTGTTACCCGTCGCCTGGCTTCCACCCCGCCAACGCTCCCAGCTTGCTCTCCAGCGTTGCACGCACCTCGTCGGCGTTGCCATCGATCCACCAGGCAGTCTGCCAACCGCGCCCCCGGCCGGCGCGTCGGTAGCGGGCTGATTTAAGGGTCAAACCCTTATAGGTATCTCTTATAGGGATTTGACCCTTAAATAGCGATCGCTGGAGCGCGAGCTTCGCTTGGTTGGCGGACGAGAACATTCCCGGATGCAACACGGCCGCATCGCCGGGGCTGTCGGTGGCGATGCCCTCCAGCAGCATGCGCTGCATCAGGTCGGGTGCCTCCATGTCCCAGGTCGTGATCCGGTCATGCACCAGCGGTAGGGCGACATCAGCCAAGACCTGCACCTCCAGCGGATTGTCCGCCGTGCGGTTCACGCCGCGCCCGCGGCCGATGGCCTGGATCAGTTCGGCGTCGCAGATGGCCGCACGGATGTCTTCGGCCAGCGGGTCGCCATGGCGCAGCACCTGCACACCGCGATGTGAGCCATTGCGCATCCAGACGCCGACGGCATCCTTTGCATAGCGGTCAGCCGACGCGTCGTGCCCGAACAGCGCTGCAGCAAGGTCATTCAAATCGGTGTCGCACGGAAGCGGGCGTCCGATCACGATGATCTGTGCCACGTTGCGCCAGCCATCGAGCCCCGCGACCCCATTGAAATGCGCGACCTCCACGCCGGGGATGCCCCCGAAGGCGGCCTCTATTGCCTTGTAGGTGACCACCAGCGTGCGTCCCGGGATCACGCGGGCGGCATGCCAGCAGACATGATCGACACAAGCGGACAGGTTGCGTTCGCGTCGAGCACGCTCGACGGGTGATGCGCGAGGACCATTGCAGAGGGCCGACTTGCCGAACTGCCCCGCGACCAGCGTAATGTGCATGTGCGGGGCCGCGGCATCAATCTGGGTCACCCTGATCCCGGGCAAGACGGTTCCGGCGATCCTCGGCACCATCGTGGCGTCGAGATGCAGGATCGGTTTGCCCACGAGGTTTGGGTGCAGTGCTGCGAGCTTGTTGATGACGATAGCTGACTGGCCGGTCCCGGGATCGCGCGCCCCGACCCGGACCCGCCCGTCGCATTCAACCCCCGCCTCCAGCAGCACCGCCAGCACAGACCAGAGTTCCTGGTTCAGCGCGGACCGCGCATTTCCATGCGCGACCGCTGTGGCGCGTTTGCGGTCCTGCGGAGACAGGCCGGGGCGCAGTCCGGGGTCCTGACAACGTCGCTGCTCCAAGTCTGCAGCATTGCGGCAGGCCTCGGCGTCGAGTCCGACCGCGCGCAGAACGTGACCATGCACCGGACCGGGACCATTCGCCACAAGTGCATCGCGCAGCAGGACGCGCAATGCCTGCAGGTCCGCCATCCGTCCGGCATCCGCCGCCCGGAACATGCCCCCGCCCAGCCCGGAAAGCGGCTCGCTGTCGAGAGTTTCCACATGGAGGCCTTTGGTCTGACCCACCGCCCGCGCCCAACAGGCCTCGTCCACCAGAATGAGCGCGATCGTGTCGGGCGGAATGCCGAGCCCGGTGAAAAGTACGTCATAGGGCGCCACGACGACCTCGGCTCCCGCGACCTCCTTGCGGTTCTCCTGCTTCAGGCAACCTTGGAAATAAGGGCACGTGTTGCCATGCTTGTCCTGACAGGCCGTTTCGTGAATACGGAGTTTCGCTGCCACTGCGGCGCGCACGGCTGGCAGGTCGCTGCACATGGGCGTTTGGTGGACCGGATGCGCCCGCTCGTAGCCGCGCAGCACGGCAACCTTCGCCCCGTCCACCTGCCAGTCAGCCGCGGCTTCCTCGGCCAGAGCATGGGACGGCGTGAACACGATAACCCTGTCCGGAAGGCACTTCTCCCGCAAGCCCCGCTGCAGGGCCAGAACATGACGGCGCGACACCGCCGTCTTGCCCAGCCCCACCGTGGCCCTGAGCCCGATGCGCGGTGCTGGACCCGTCTTCTCGCTTTCGTGCCAGTTCAAGATCCGGTCGCAAGCATCCGCGATGGCGGCATCGAGCTTGAGCCGTGCGGCCTCCACGCTGTCGGTCGCAGGCGTATGATTCGGGGGCGATACCTGCGCCTCCCTGTCCGGCAAGCGCCTCTCGTCAAACAGCCGCAGCTTGTCTGTCACTTTCCGGGCGGCGTCCTGCAGGGTGTAAGGGCGGCCGTTGTCGCGGGAACGGTCCAGATCAGCAGTGGCCGCGAAGCGCGCCCAGACGGCATATGCGAGAATGTCGGGCTGGAGCGGGTCGTTCCGGTCCACCGCATCGTGCACCGCGTGGAAGGCGATCGTCGACAACCACCCGTCGCGTCCGTCGATTACGCGCCCTTCGGAGTCTCTGGTCGGCCGGTTCTGCGCAAGCGTGTCACCGGAGCGACGCTGCTTGGACCCCGACAACTGCGGCGGCTGCACAGCGCCCATCTCGCCGAGGAATGCCGCCATCGCCGTTGCATCTACGACCGGCAGGTCGTCCAGCGGCACCTCCAGCGGGGTTTCTCCCGTGACCCAGGCATAGGGCGCGCAAGTCCGGGGATGGATGCCAAAGGCCACGAGTTGCTGCCCCGCGCCCAGCACCTCGATGCCGGGCACGGACATCTTCGCGAAGGGCTCGGCCGTGCGGTACAGGAGCAACCGCTTGGGCCATTGCCCCACCCGGATCAGCGTCTCGCCGAAACGCGCGAGGGCCGCGGCCTGCACGTGGTGGGCTTGGTCCGGGTCAAGAATGTCGATGTCCAGCCCGACCAGTTCGCCCGTGCGCATGCCGACACCGAGCCGCGGATACGCCTCGCACCAGCGCGCGACCTGTGCCGGGTCGATGGTCACGCTGCTCCACCGGCTTGGCGCGGGGGCCTTCGTGCCCGGCCGGATCGGAAGCGGGGCGTAGCCATTGTCGTGCAGCTGCTCGGCGATATCCGCAAATATGGGATGCCCAGCACCGACGGGGCGGCCTGAAGCCCCCCGCGCGTTTGTCTGATTGTCCGGCGGCGCCTGATCCTTCGGCACCACCGCCCCTTACTCAGGGGTCGCGCCGCTGGGCGCGCTCGAACGTCAGAACGTCCGCAAGCCGGTAGCGGATCGAGCCGCCGATGGTCAGCCACGCAGGCCCGTACCCCTCCGCACGCCAGCGCTCCAGCGTCCGCGGGCTCACCCGCCAACGCGCCGCCAGCTCGCGCTGCGTGAGAACGCAATCACCTCGCCGCGAACAGTTTCCGGCCGGAGCTTCTCCGGTCATGAACCGGCCCTGCTGTATTGAGACCGCTTGGCTGTCGGCCGCACACTAGTGTGTCGGTGTAAACGCCGAAACGTCAGCCAAGGCATCATGCCATTGGCGCTGTGCGCAACGAACATCATTCGCTTGACCGATTATCGTGATCAGCGACCCGCCGAAAAACTGCAACAAGCGTCGAGCCGTCACTTGTTTCGGCCCCGGGTTCGATCCGGTACTCGCCGCCGATCTGCAATATGTCGGGAAGTTCCCACGCCAGGTAATACCCCGGCAGACGTTCGTGTTGATCCTTGCGTGCCATCGATAGCAGTATCTCCTTTGGCACCGGCCTGTCCGGTGCCGTCTTGAGATAAATGCCAATCGGGCGCTCGCATTGGGACACGAGGCACAAGATAATCCGGGCGCTGCTCCCGAATGCGTTTGACAGTCCGCTGATAGCGTTTGCGCGTCACGTCGTACGACTCAGCTCTACGTCTTGCCGCGTCACGCTGTGAGACATTGTTGACAATCACGTCAAACGCCAGCGCACCGTCGGAGCCGAAGTCCCGCAAAAGGAGATCCCTTAGCTCGCCAGCATCTGTCATTTCCGAGGAACCCGGCTTGACGGCGGAGGGTCCATCAAAACTATCGGCGTGCCCCTCGATTTTCGGATCAAGGCTCGCAACAGAATGTTTTTGAGCTAACAGCGCCACCGTCGCATCGCGTTTCGCATTGCGTGTCAACGTAGCTGCGACGACGTGGACTTTCTGCAGATCCGCTTCCATCGCAGTCTTGCAAAAAGCCCCCAACAACTCGGCTGCCACGCCATCGGGGTCACCTGGGAAGCCTCTGCACAATTTTCGGTAGCCATTCTCAAGTGCAGGCCAAAGCGCGAGCGTCAGCAAGACACCCGCCGTCTCCGGGTAGCTTTTCCGGCAAGCCATGACGGATCGAAGGATACGGTTCTTTGCCGCGGGTGTTCCGTTTGGCCCACGCAGGTAATCAAACATGCACATGGGGTCGGGGAAGGGCTCCAACACGCCATTCAACCTGCGCATTTCCCAGTACCACTGTTGGAACCCCGATGATCTGACTTGATGAATAAGTTGCTTTCGAAGTGCGTTCCATGATCCGGACAAGCGCAGAGACCTTGTTTCTATTCGCCCGGGCGTCGCGCGCCTCCAAATGGGCCTAGCTGGCGTCAGACGCCTTGAAAATGTGGTCGGAGAGGTATCGTCTCCGGCACATTAAAAGGATTGGCAGCGCGCAACCGTGTTGCGCTGGCCGCATCTGCAACAGGTCGCGGAAACAGGATACGCAGCGTAGTACGTGTGGCTCCGAGGCGGACGCAGGTGCACCTTCTTTCTGTACAGTTCGCCGATGGGCTTGCCGCATTGAGAGCAGTTCCACTCGGTCCCTTGCTTGCTTCCATCAGGCGTCACCGCACTGCTCGTCAGATTTTTCTGGCAATCATTCACGAGTTGACACCTGTGGTGTCGACTGAAACAGGAAACAGCCCGCTAGCTTGACCTTGGTCTGCGGTCTCGGTGCCTCCCGATGGATCACCTCTCTCACCCTCATGGCCCGCAGGCAGATACGGTCGGTGTGCTGCCCAGTAGCCGTGCCCCCTGACATTCGTGATCCCCTGCATGCGACTGAGCCGCGAAGCGACGGTATTTAGCGGGTCCTTGCCCCCAACCACCAAACCGGCTTTCGTGAGCTCCTCGAAAACCTCTGTTCTCTTGAGCGGTTTTTGCGCTGTATCGAAAAGCGCGATAACGGCATCTTCGAACTCCGAGATTGTGGCTTGCTGCTCTGTCGCAGTTACATTGAAGCGCTCGCCGCTCGCTGGCACCTTGTCGGCCCCGACCAGGTCAGCAACCGAGCTAACCCAACGCTGGTAATCTGCGATAGCTGTATCGATCTTTTGCAGTCTCGCTTGCAAAGCCTCGCGCTCGGCCATGAGATCATCAATGATTTCCTTCACGCTACCCGCCCTCCATTTGCAAAAAAAGTGTGAGGTGCCGCTCGTTTGAGGAGAATCTCCAGCGACACACTCACAAGATACGCTTGCAGAACTGGCGGTGCAAGCGAGGATCGCCGATTTTGTCACACATGCAAATGCTCGGCAAAGGCCACATCACTCCGTTGTGCATCGTGGATTTGGGCGCCTCGGAGTGCAAAGGGGAAAAGTTGCAGCGGGACGTCCCAACCGAACGACGTCATCGGCATTTTACAGCCAGATGCAGCAATATTGTGGTCTCTGATGAAACGCCCGAACGCCCTGCACCCGGATCGAATGACGCCCGCAGAACGGCGGGCCGAGATGTGCGGCCTGCTGGCGCTCGGCCTCGTGCGGCTCAGGCTGCGGGATGATGCAAGCGAAGTATCTGACGAAACTGGAGAAAGTTCCCTACACTCTCCGCCCGGCCAATGCCGTCATACAACTCCGACACACAGGAGAACCGCATGACGACCCACGATCCGATCCCCGCGCGCCTAGCCGCGCTCAAGACGACATCGACGCCAGACCTGAAGCAGCAATGGCGCGATCTGTTCGACAACGAACCGCCGCCGTTCAACCGCCGTTATCTTGAAAGCCGCCTCGCATACCGAATTCAAGAACTCGCCTATGGCGGGCTGAAGCCCGAGACCGTCCGGCGCCTCGAACGGCTGGGCGAGGAACTGGATGGCGGCGACAAGAGGAAGCGCGGCCTCCGCGCCGATCGCGACCGCCCGATCACCGGCACGCGCCTCCTGCGCGAATGGCAGGGCGTCGAGTACGCCGTCACCGTCACCGCAGACGGTTTCGAGTGGCAGGGAAGGCCCTACAAGTCGCTGTCCGCCATCGCCCGCGCCATCACCGGCACCCGGTGGAATGGGTGGGTATTCTTCGGGCTGAAGAACCGGAGGGCGCGGACATGACCAAGCCCATCGTGCGCAAGCAGCGCTGCGCCATCTACACCCGGAAGTCCTCCGAGGAAGGGCTGGAGCAGGAGTTCAATAGCCTCCACGCCCAGCGGGAGGCTTGCGAGGCGTTCATCGCCAGCCAGCGCTCCGAGGGCTGGGTACTGGTCCGCGACCAATACGACGACGGTGGCATCTCCGGTGGCACGCTGGAACGGCCCGGCCTGCAGCGGCTGCTGGAGGACATCGAGGACGGGCTGGTCGACGTGGTGGTGGTCTACAAGATCGACCGGTTGAGCCGTTCGCTCGCCGATTTCGCCAAGCTGGTCGAGGTGTTCGACCGCAACGGTGTGACGTTCGTCTCAGTCACGCAGTCGTTCAATACCACCACCTCCATGGGGCGGCTAACGCTGAACATCCTGCTCTCGTTTGCCCAGTTCGAGCGCGAGGTGACGGCGGAGAGGATTCGCGACAAGGTCGCCGCCAGCCGCAGAAAGGGCATTTGGATGGGCGGTGTGCCGCCCTACGGCTACCGCGTCGAGAACCGCAAGCTGGTGGTGGATGAAGAATCCGCCGCGCATGTCCGCTGGATCTTCGCCCGCTTCCTCGAAATCGGCTCGGGCACGGAACTGGCGCGCGAGGTCGCGAAGCGCGGCATCCGCACGCCCCGCGGCAACCGGATCGACAAGAAGTACCTCTACCGCGTGCTGAACAATCGCGCCTACATCGGCGAGGCGGTCCACAAGGGCGAGAGCTATCCCGGCGAGCACGACGCGATCATCGACCGCGAAACGTGGGATCGCGTGCACGCCATCCTGCAGGAGAGCCCGCGAAAGCGCGCCGCGCGCACCCGGGCCGAGACGCCCGCACTGCTGAAGGGATTGCTGTTCGGGCCCGACGGCGCGGCGTTCTCGCCGACCCACACCCGCAAGGGCGGGCGGCTGTACCGCTACTATGTCAGCCAGACCGTGCTGAAGCATGGCGCCGGATCTTGCTCGGTCGGCCGCGTGCCCGCGGGCGAGATCGAGGGCGCCGTCATAGACCAACTCCGCGCCGTGTTCCGCCAGCCGGAGATTGTTGCGGGGACCTGGAAGGCGGCACGCGCCAATTCCGACGACATCTCCGAGGCCGACGCGCGGGCGTCCCTGCAAGAGCTCGACCGGCTGTGGGACGAACTCTTCCCCGCAGAGCAGGCCCGCATCGTGGCGCTGCTGGTCGAGCGCGTCGACGTCGGCACAGGCGGATTGAACGTCCGGCTCAGGGTGGACGGGCTCGACGGCCTCGCGCGCGAGATGCTGTCTGGCAGCTTCGGAGCAGCGGCATGACCCGCGGGACCCCGGCCCCCGACACGGTGACGCTCCACGTTCCGTTCCGTATCGTGAAGCGCGGCGGGCGGAAGGAGATGCGGCTCCCGGAAGGCGTCGCGCAGCCGCGGCGGACGGACAACACACTGGTCAAGGCGCTGGCCCGCGCGTTCCGCTGGAAGCGGATGCTGGAGGCAGGTGAGTCCGCTACCATCGCCGAACTGGCCGAGCGTGAAGGGATCGCGCCATCGTACATGACCCGGGTCTTGCGCCTCACCCTTCTCGCCCCCGGCATCGTCAACGCGATCCTGGACGGGGAGCAGGGCACGGAGGTGACGCTGGCAAGGGTACTTGAGCCGTTTCCTGTGCAGTGGGAAACGCAGTTTTTACACTTTAATTGACGTGCAGGGCAGACACCGCCCAACTACAGGTTACTCAGCGCAACTGCCTGAAGCGAGCCAACCACAATCATTCGTACTTCCTGTTCCGACGACGGCCGGAGCAATTGAAACGGAGACTGTATGCGAATCGACTCGCTTAAAGAGCACCGGCAAAAGCTTCCGAAAATCGTTTAAGGCCGCCACGCCGAGAAATACCACAGACACCCAGTTCGACGGCACGAAGGGTGACCCCATCTGCCACTACTCTTGCGAATTCCTTTGCGTGACCAACTTCATCCAGCGCGGATGGCACACCATCAACCGGCCTTGGATAGACCAGAACGGCATCAGAAATTCCAGTCGCCCGAGAAAAGGCAAGGGCTTCATATATGTCCGCATTGGAAATTCCAGTGGTTCCCCGCTCAACATGACCCTTGTATTTCGCATCGACAATGATCTTGCGTAGGTCTCCTTCCGTGCCTACGGAGACGATTGCATCGGGATAAACATGAAGATCCTTAACTGCACGACCAACGCGGCGAGTCCCTAGCTTGTGCTGAGCCTGGAGCACGACGCTCTTTGGTGAAAAAACACTCCGCAGGGAAAGAGAGATAAGCTGTTCCCAGACCTGCCAAGTCTGCATGATGTAGCCCGGGGCGAGTGCATTTTTCGGGTCATAGGCCCCTCCCAGACCACGGAGAATATCGAGCGAAAGGTCAAATGTGGGTTGCCAGGATCGGGATCTACTCGGCAATCGCCGATCATGTAAACGTGGAGGTCTTGGCTGGTAAGGCAGATGCTGGGCAAGGCGCTCCAGTCGAACGCGCGTTTCGACGTCCGGCACGATGGGCGCAAGTTGCAATGCTGCGGAACGGATGACGGCGTTGTAGGGGTTGAGGCGCGTGAAAGATGTAACTTCTTGCGGAAACCCCTCCTCTGCGGGATGGGATAGGTCCTCCGGATCGAAATCGCCTTCAATTGCAAATTCTCGCATTTTCAGGCGGCGATAGGTTCTTAGCGGCCTGCGCTGGTTTCTCCAATACATTTCGATCAAAGACCGGCCAATCAGAGTTGCCAGATCAGAGCTCGTATGCGCTGAAGACTTCAGATTTTCGCTATCAAGTAGCCGGCCGTGATGAGACAGGGTGGCCAGCAGGAAAAAATCTTCGCGCCACCCAGGCACGTTACCCGTAAGCGGCGTCTGGCAGGCACCTTCTGCTGAGGGCCGCGATCTGGGACTCACGTCCTGTTGGATAGCAGGAGGTGAGTTTCTCAATGGAGACTACGAACGAGTTTCTCACGCGTCTGGGCGTCGAGGTCTCGCAGACCGGGAGCCGTCGATGGCCGGATCGTGTGAAGGCGCGCGTCGTGGCGGAAACGCTGGTGCCTGGAACGACGGTGAATGACGTGGCGCGCAAGTATGACCTGCGCCCGAACCAGCTTTCGGCATGGCGGCGGATGGCCAAGGACGGGGATCTCGTTCTGCCGGCGCCGAAGGGTGAGGCGGAGTTCGCGCCGCTGGTGGTGTTCGATGCCGAGAACCGGCCGACGGCGGAAGATGCGGAGCCGGCGCCCTCGGCGATCGAGATCATGGCCGGGTCGGTGGCTGTCCGGCTGGACGGTGCCACGCCTGCGGGCCGGATTGCCGAGATCGTGCGCGCGCTCGGCGGCGGCACATGATCTTTCCATCGAACCGGGTGCGCATTCTGGTGGCGACGCAGCCCGTGGATTTTCGCAAGGGTCACGACGGGCTGACCGCCATGGTACAGACCGTGCTGCGCAAGGATCCGTTCACCGGGACGGTGTTCGTGTTTCGTGCCAAGCGCATGGATCGCCTGAAGCTGCTTTACTGGGACGGGTCAGGTCTCGTGATGGCCTACAAGCGCCTCGAGGACACGACCTTCACCTGGCCCGCGATCACGGACGGGATGATGGCGCTGAACCACGCGCAGTTCGAGGCGCTGTTTTCCGGGCTGGACTGGCGCAAGGTCAAGGCTCTGGAAGCGCGGCCGCCGGCTGCGGCGGAGTGACTCAAGGCGGTGGAATGCAGCGGTCATGGGTTTGATCCGGGGGTATGATTTCGGCCATGACCGCCGCGGCCGAAGACCTCGATCTGTCCGTCCTGCCACCGGATTATCGCGCGGCCTTCGAGGCCTTGCAGGCGACGGCCGCGCGAGCCGCGGAGCTGGAGGAGATCGTCAAGCGCCTCGAGCATCTGGTGGCCGAGCTGAACCAGGTGGTCCACGGCAAGAAGTCCGAGAAGCTCAGTGAAGACGATCGTCAGCTGGCCTTCGAGGATCTCGAGACCGCCGTCGCCGAGGCCCGCGAGCAAAAGCAGACTGAGGCTCCCGGCGATGACACGCCCAAGCGCAAAAGGATCGCCAGGCGCAATCGTGGCAACCTGCCAGAGGGGCTGCCGCGCATCGAGCGTGTGATCGAGCCTGACAGCCTGGACTGCCCATGCGGTTGCGGGCAGATGCACAAGATCGGCGAGGACCGCAGCGAGCGGCTCGATATCGTGCCGGCCCAGTGCCGCGTGATCGTGACGGTCCGCCCCAAATACGCCTGCCGCACCTGCACGGATGGGGTCACCCAGGCGCCGACGCCGCCCTGGCTGATCGAGGGTGGGCTGCCCACCGAAGGCGCCATCGCGCATGTGCTGGTCAGCAAGTATGCAGACCACCTTCCGGTATATCGCCAAAGCCAGATCCTGGCCCGCTCCGGCATCGACATCCACCGTTCCACGCTAGCCGACTGGGTCGGTGTGGCGGCCTTCCACTTGGGGCCGGTGGTCGATCGGCTGGCCGAGCACCTCAAGACGTCCACCAAGCTCTTCATGGACGAGACTACGGCCCCGGTCCTCGATCCCGGCCGCGGCCAAACAAAAACTGGCTACCTTTGGGCCTTGGCGCGGGACGACAGGGCATGGGGCGGCGATGACCCACCCGGGGTCGTCTATTTCTACGCTCCCGATCGCCGCGGCGAAAACGCCGAGAAGTTCCTCAAGGGGTTCAACGGCATCCTGCAACTCGACGGCTACCAGGGCTACAACCGGCTGACGCGCCCGGACCGCAAGGGCGGCGATCCGATCCTCGTCGCGCATTGCTGGGCGCATGCCCGGCGCAAGCTGAAGGAAGTGTTCGACCGCGATGGCTCCGAGATCGCGGCAGAGGGCCTGCTGCGCATCGCCGAGTTCTACGCCGTGGAGGCCGACATTCGGGGCATCGCGCCGGGCCAGCGCCTGTCAGCACGAAAGGCGCGCACTGCGCCCCTCGTCGCGGCCTTCGGCGACTGGCTGCAAGCGCAACGTAAGCGCGTCTCGGCAAAGTCGCGCCTCGGCGAAAAGCTCGCTTACATCCATCGCCACTGGGACGGGCTGCAGACCTTCCTTCATGATGGCCGCGTCGAGATCGACTCCAACCCGGTCGAAAATCTCGTGCGCCCGATTGCCCTGAACAGGAAAAACGCATTGTTCGCCGGGCATGACGAAGGCGGCAAGGCATGGGGCCGCATCGCGTCGCTGATCGAGACCGCGAAGATCAACGGCGTCGAGCCTTTCGCCTATCTCAAGGCAACCCTCGAGGCGATCGCGAACGCCCACCCCCAGAACCGGATCGACGAGCTGCTCCCCTGGAACGTCAAGCCGTCAAGCTGAATTCCCGTGGGCCTCAGCCGCCGCTTACCGTTACCCAGAAATTTCGGTGCGATTTCAAGCTCAAGTCCTGATGCGAGGACCAGGAGACCGGCAACGTTCTGAAACTGGACCTTTTCGCCGTTCAGCGCGAGAGGTACGCTCTCGAGGCCGAGTATGGCCCGGACACGATCTCCTGCTCTGAGCAAAAGGTCTTGTGCTCTTGTGGGAGACAGATCGGTGCTGCGCGCAATCTCTTCGTGCAGGGACGCTGGCTTGCCGTATTCAATAGCCGTGAACCGCTGCCATGGACGCATCCTTGCCTAGTCCGCTTGCTTGGCAAGCGCCAGAAAGAGATCGTAGATTTGCGAAGCGTCGATGGTCACGGGCCCTTTGATCATGGCGCGGGGAGCCTCACCGAAAGAGGTTTCTTCAAGGCTGTAGGGATTTTCGGCAATACCGCGATCCGCATTCAGGATAATGGCGGTGCCGCGAACGTCACCAAAAAACGCTTCGTCAATGTGGTTCTTGATCGTGCGCCACGCTGTAGCGAAGTGATCGAGCGCTTCAGGCACGTCCTTTGGCTTTGTCTCACCTGCCATGAGCACACCGTGTCCAATCCTGAATTCTGGCCCCCGCCCAAGCGCGATACGCGCATTAATGGCTTCGAAGGCCTGGATAGCCGCCTCGCTGACGTCATCTGCCGTGCTTGGAGAAGCCGGAAGCGCGGTAGCAGGCGTGGTCGCAAGGCCAAAGTAATCACGCAAGATAGAAGTATCGGGTTCCAGATTGTAGGGCGCCCAACGACGAAGAAAGGCCACGTCGAGAGGCTCAACTGAGACGTCTGCCTGATTCATGGCGGCCAGGATGTAGAGACGCGATGGGAACGCATACTCGATTAGCTCGCCATTGGCAGGATCGATAAGATCGAAGTACTGTGTCTCATCGGTTGGCTTCCCATCAGCGCCAAGGCGTTTGTCGGCTTCCATGGCGACAATGGCACCACCAAATACCTGGACGGTTGGACCCCGGTTGATTTCATCGATGATAAGAAGCGCAGCATGATCATCCTTCCGCGCGAATTCGCTCGCGCGATACAGAATACCCTCTGTAATCCTGAATGATCCTGGCAGCTTACCCGAGCGAACATCGGGCATCATCCCGGTGAGGAAATCACGATGCTTGCTTGACTGGTGAAGGACGCACCGGAAGACCTTGCGCTTTGAGGCTTTACCCATGTCACCAGGAAGGCTGGAAATTGGCGACGGTGGTATGGGTACGGGTGCTTTAGGATTATAGGCTGGCACACTTGCATGTCCGCGCTCTTCGAACAGCTTGGCAACTCTGCTTAACAACACTGACTTCCCTGTTCCAGGAGGTCCGGCCAACAACACATTGCGTCTCGCCTCCAAGAGCCTCAGGATATCCTTTGGATCGCCCATTATGGATACTGCTCTCCGATTTCGAGATCAAGAAATGCGGACTTGCGCCCACTGTCGAGCCAGTGCCTTGCAAATGATTCGACTCTGGGATCCCAACCATCCTCTCGTAGGCTTGTTTCCGTTGTGAAATACATCCTTATTGTCCCATCAGCTTGCTCGAATATCAGGATAACGGATCGTCCCCCCTTGGGATCGCTTCTTATGAGTCCGTCAATATTGAGACTCGCTACACGGCCTATTTTGCACTCGAAGGGACGAGATGGATATGGCGGCCAGACTGCCAACTCCGCACTCCTGTCGGAATTTCCGTCGCTCCAATTCACGATACCGGTGCAAACTGTCTTGTGCCGCTGAATGCTTCTGCCTTTGAACATACGTTGAAAAAACGGAAAGAATTTCTCTTGCGGATTGAAGCGAAGATCCCTTGCGCCACCGCCCGTCGTTGCATCATTCGATTCGGCTTTCGCTTTTCTCAGATCTCCCGCGTCAACCCGCTGCATAACTATACGAACAATCCTATTCTCACTTCCACTCACTTCTGACCTCCTGTCGATCAGTCGTGATGCACTGTGAGAACTCGGAGCTGACATATGCAACCGCTCCGCTCGCGCGTGCTTGCTCAACACGCTTAAAGGCCGAAACGTCGCTGTCATTTGCTCTCGCCCACATGGACAGGAGAAGATCAGCGGTGATGGTAGAAGCTTCATCCCTGGCAAGAGCCGGTTGTCCGCGATCAAGAAGCGGGAAATCCTGTAGCATCAGCTTCACGTCGTCTTTTGAGCAACCATAGGCCCTTGCCACGAGAAAATCCGCCTCAGCCCTAAGGCTCGCGATTCGCCATGCCTGATCGATCCCCGTGTTTCCGGCCGTATCTAGATCACGAAGCTTGCGGGCTAACGCAATCAGTCTACGCCCCGGGAGCGAGTCCTTATCGAGATCGGGCAAGCGCAAGGACAGCAATACAAAATAGTTCACAGTCGTTGTAACGACCCGTCTCATCAGCCAGTCAAAGGGTAGAGAATTAACGATGGCAAGCCAGAGGTATAGCCGATCTTCTGATGGATCATTCGGGAAGGTGATTGTCGGAACCTTGTTGCCGCAGATCACACCGGAAGGAACGATGGTCGCCATCATGGAGCGTTCGTTTGTCTGGCCGGTTATGTCGCAAAACCCGGCGCGCACCATGCCGGAACGCCGCCGAGCCTCCGAAGAAGCGGCTTTTGTGGGGAGCCAAAACTGCGGTGTGATGCGGCTCAGGCCTGGCGCAAGAGTTCGCCACTGCGCGCTGCGGCCCTCACCAGAGACGTAGGCTTTACACCCAAGACGGTGAGGCTGGACCATCCTTCCTTCAATGACTGGCAGGCAGCCTTCTTCGGCCTTCTTCACAAAGTGGCGGCGACCATGCGTCATATCTACTTCGCGGCAGAACACGGCACGCCACGGTGAGTCGTCCTTATCGGGTGCGACTCCTTTGGCCTGCATCTTCTTGAAGAGCTGCCATTCCTTGTCCGAACGGACTTCAGGCAGCGTCAGATCGGGTCGGAGCCGATAAAGGTCCTTGAGCGCAAGGGGAACCGGGTCTGAAACCATGACGCCTGCATTGTCCGCACACGCGTGAGCTATCTTAATCGTGCGAAGCGAATGCGAATCTTCGGCTTTTCGCGTGTAGTTGACATGGAGGAATTTGAAACGCGTATCTATGGCAAAGTGGCGCGCCCGGTTTTCCATGACGGTGAAGGTAAGTTCATCGGTGCCGCCTACGAGGGCTCGGCGCAGTGCTTCAGTACTCAGAGAGCGGATCAATCCTGCCGGAACTAGCAACGCTCCATGCCCGCCGGGCCTCGTAATCTTGTAGAGCAATTCCGTGAAAGCCACGTAGAGGTCTGGCTCACCTTTGGCCAAGAGGGGATATCGCTCGACAAGCGATTCTGCGAGGGCAGACCTCCGGTTCTTGGCAGCTTCGTAACCTGCGAGTGAGGCGAGCTGGTAGCTGGTACCGTAGTCGCGGGCCTGGCCATTGGCCTTGGCGTATTCATGCCGCGTAAGCTTTACCTTTTCCCACGGAGGATTGGCGACAACGACGTCGAAGCCATCTTTGGACAGCTCCTGCCAGCGCGTATCGGGTGCGAGAAGACTGTCATGAACACGCCAATGCGCATCCATGGCAATGATGGCCTCAAGGTTATCCGTTAGCGCCGCAAGGGCGATGCGCGTACCGCGCAAAGCCTGCGGTGACAGGTCGGCCGCAAATACCGAGTGACGGAGCCATTCGCTGGATAAAATTCGATCAGGTCCGCAGGCAACAATCGAAACCGCTGTCAGGAGCATTCCGGCACCGCAGGCCGGATCGATAACCTTGATACCCTCGCACAGATGCGGCTCCAAGCTGCGGGCAAGGTGGAGGGCGAGCCGAAAATCGGTATGGTAAGCACCGCTATGTCGCTGCGAAGCATCATCAAGAGCTTCGCGTGCAAGGGCGCTCAGGCACAGAGCCGGATGGATGCCGCTCGCATCAAGTAATTGCACTAGTGTCTTGGCAGCGTCGAGCAGATGCTCCGGAGGTAAAATGTCCTCGATTTTCCAATGCGTACGGAAAGCACAAAAATCGAATCCGCCGATTCTAGATGAAGCCGCTTCCAGTAGCTGAAATCTCATTTCGTGTGTGTCTGTATCGAAGCCTGCTAGACACTCGGAGATGTAGGCTTCAGCCTTTTTCAGACGCTGGATTTCGAGAGTGGTAGTAGGCATCACGCGGCCACTTCGCTTCTTTGAATGGTCTTCTCGATTGAGAACAAGATTTCTCCAACATCCGATGCGGCTTCGCTGGCTGCCCGGTTGGGGCGGTAGCGTCCGATATTCCGCAGACGATGAAGCTCGACCACACCTAAATTGGACAAGGCTTCACTGAGAACCGAAATCGGAACATGTCCCTCGGTGCTGTAGGACAGAAAGATGCGCCGAGCCGGGAGTGCGTCTATGAGGCTTTCGATAGCTGTCGCTGCGCGAGTCTTGTAGCAAAAATCCGAGGCCTTTTCTCGCCAAGGACGAATTCCACAAACGCCATCGACTTGAGGCTCGTCGCCCAAAGCGATTGTCTCAAGGATGTGGTAGTATGCAGCGTACTGGCGCTTTGTGTAAGGCGGATCGAGATAAACGGTGTCGTCAGGTGAACAGGATACGGTCGCAACGTCGACCGCAGACATCGATGCGCGTGGCGCGGATTCTCGCAATGGTGCGGGCTCGAGGACTAAGCCATCTAAGGATTGGCGCTGCCATTTGGAGAGAAAGCAGCCATAGGTTCCAGCTGTATTTGCGACACGATTGGCAGCCCGCATAAGGTCTGCGATCAGGACTCGCTCTTCACTTTCGTTTATGTCTTCTCGAGCGCGCCATTCGCGGATCTGATTACGGATCGCATCGATCTTCTGAGCATTGCATTCTGTAAAGTACATGCGAGACACAGAGGAATGTTGCGAAGACGCCGGACTGTATTCACGCCAGATGAAACCCCGCTGTGGCGTGAGATAATTTAGCGTCTCAATGGTCCTGGCGTAACCGCCAAGCCTAGAGAAGGCCACATCGGCCTGAGACACCAGTCTTGCGAATGACATGATTGCCGACGAACTAAGATGGTCGTTTACATGAACTTTCCAGCCAGCCTTGGAAGCGGCTTCTGCCACTGCGCCAGTTCCAGAGAATGCGTCAACAAATACCCCGCCATCAGGTGGCCCAATCAGTTCTATGATGCCGTCGACAATCCGAGCCTTCGAGCCGATGTAGCGGAATGACATTTATGGACGCTCTCCCTGCTCTTGTTTTTCATTGATCCCCTTGCTTGGGGAATGTTTTCTTTGTGGCTACTTACTCTTTCGCAATGCAAGCACATTACCATTTACTGCTGGCTAAGCCGATAGCTGATTTTTCTGCCCGGCCGCTACGTATCAACGTGAGGCTGAGCCGCTTTCAACATGGCACATCGGCGCTCCCCTCAGCAACATCTTGTGTAAGGCGCGGTCCCTTTGTCCGCAGATTGTAGCGGAGCCAACTCAACGGAGCTCTCGCGGGCCCGGTGTACAGGTGCCATCTTCGGCTGAGAAACCCTAGTTTCGTGCTGTTGCAGCCTCAGGTCGCAAGTATCGCCCACTTGGGAGCAGAGTTCGACTAGGGTTCCGTTTCACAAACGCCACCCACGTCGAAGCACAGTGCACGAGCGCTTGAAAAATGAAACAATTTCAGAAGCTTGCCAGCTATTCACCAAATCCACGCAGTCATGAGGTGCGGAGAATATTGGCGCTGAGAGACCGCCTCCGAGCAGCCTGGCACCGGCGCCGGTGCTCAGCCCCGCCCACATAACCCTCGAAAACAACGGAAAAATCCGGCCGCGGCCGGATCGGGAGAACGCTTTCGCGAGGGCCAGTGGCGGAGGGGATGGGCCTGGGATCCAACGTTCTCCGCCCTGTAAATTATTGATAAGTAGCCGTTATTTAGGAAAACCCCTCAGGGATTTCGGCGAAGAACCCTGATCACGCCGTCAACGCTCCGCTTCACGCTCAATGCGTTGTGTCGTGCGCGGGCGTGACGTCAATGTCCTCCGCTCCGGCCTCGTCAAGGCATTTGTCTTCCACCTGAAGCGTAACGAGGAGGAAGCCGAATTCTTCTCTCAATAGTGCATGCGCAGCGGACAATACGTCGGCGGAGTCGGTGCTGGTTGACTTTCGCAAATGTCCCGAAAAGACGTTCTTGCCGCTGGTCAGGGTCCAGGCGTGGACATGATGCACATCATTTACGCCTTCGAGACGTTCGAGCGCATCCGTGACCTCTCCGAGATCCACGTCTTCCGGCGTGCCCTCCATCAGCATGTGGATCGACTCCCTGAGGATGCCCCAGCTTGCCCAGACAAGCACAAAGCCGAAGGCCATGCCAAGGAGCGGGTCAATCAAAAGGAAACCAGTAAAGCGGATGACAAGCGCCGTGACGATGATGAGCAGACTGCCTACGAACGTCTGGACGATGTGCCAGACGGCCCCGCGCGTGTTCAGATCGCCGCGTCCCTCCTTCCAGATCAAGCCGAGCGAGATCAGCTCCGTGACCAAACCGCCCGCAGCGGCCCAGAGCATAGGCCCCGTCGGCAGGTCGATCGGCGCGGACAGGCGCATCGCGGCCATGCCGATGGCGAACAGCGCCATGGCGAGCAGAAACGCGCCGTTGATCGCGGCACCGACTACTTCCGCCCGGTACCAGCCAAAGCTGCGGTCGTTGTCGGCGGGACGTCGTGCTATCCGCGCCGCAATGATGGCGACGAGGACGCCGCCGACGGCGGAAAAGGTGTGAAACGCATCCGAGATCACGGCGATCGAGCCGGTCCAGAGGCCGATCGCGAGCTCCACGACGAAGTAGAGGCCGGTTAGCCAGGCCGAGACGGTCAGCGCGCGCCCACGGCTTGGCAGATGCCCTGAATGCCCATGGTCCATTGTCTGTCTCCCATGATGCGTTTGCCGGAAGCGACGCTGGCGAGGCCGGTGGTCCGGCCGAGCGGTCAGCGTTTGGCCACGGCGTGATTTGCATCGATTGCGCCGGTGCGGGGTTTGGGAGTTTGAGGATCGGGTTGCGGGTCGCTCGTCTCGAGATCCGCGATGATCGGGCAGTCCGGGCGGTGGTCGCCGTGGCAGGCGTCGATCAGCGACTCCAGCGTCTGCGACATGGCCTCGAGCTCTTCGATCTTGCGGCGCAAGTTGCTGAGATGACCTTGCGCAATCTGCCGGACATCAGCGCTGCGACGGGACTGGTCGGTCCATAGTCCCAGCAGTTCTCCGATCACCTCGACCGAGAATCCGAGATCACGGGCGCGCCGGATGAAGCCCAGCATGTGAACTTCCTTGTCGCCGTAGTCGCGATAGCCCGACTCCGTCCGCTGAGCGGGCGGGATGAGCCCGGTCTGCTCGTAGTAGCGGATCATCTTGGCCGAGACGCCGGATCGCTTTGCCGCTTCTCCGATATTCATGTCCGAACCTCCGCGCGCAGGGTCAGGGCCTCTTCGATGCGCGGCTTCTGATCGGCGAAGGTGCCGTAGGCGAACCAGTCCCCGATCACTGTGATCGGCGCGACGCGCACGCCGTATCTGGCCTTGGCTTCCCCCATGACGGTCGGGTCGCTCAGGTCGCGCTCCTGATACGCGATGCCCATGCGGTCCAGCCATGCCTTGAGCTGGCGGCAATCGGGACAGGTGGGCGTGGTGTAGAGGGTGACGTGGGTGGCAGTCTGCGTTTGCGGTTGCATCGGTTCTGTCCTTCATTCTGCCTTTGGGTGTTCCCCGGGCCATGGACGGCCCGGGGCGCGTGTGCTCATTCCGCCGGAATGGCGGCGGGAGCGGCGGCCTGGCGGGCGGTGGGCGCATGGCCTGGCGCAGGCGCCGCGAACCGCTTGAGCCGGAGCGCGTTGCCCAGAACGAAGACGCTGGAGAGCGCCATGGCCCCGGCCGCGAAGACCGGCGACAGCAGGATGCCGAAGGCCGGGTAGAGCACGCCCGCCGCGACCGGGATCAGTGCCGTGTTGTAGGCGAAGGCCCAGAACAGGTTCTGCCGGATGTTGCCGATGGTCGCCTGGCTGAGTGCGATTGCGTTGGGGATGCCCTGCAGACTGCCGGACATCAGCACCACGTCGGCGGCCTCGATGGCCACGTCCGTGCCGGTGCCGATGGCAAGGCCCACATCCGCCTCGGCGAGCGCCGGTGCGTCGTTGATGCCGTCGCCGACATAGGCCAGCCGTCCCAGCGCCTTCAGCCGCTTGACCGCATCGACCTTGCCGTCCGGCAGCACCTCGGACACGACCTCGTCGATCCCCAGCCGCCGTGCGATGGCCTGCGCGGTGCGTGCGTTGTCGCCGGTGATCATCGCGACCTTCAGGCCCAGATCGTGCAGGGCCGCGATGGCTTCGGGCGTCGTGTCCTTGATCGGGTCGGCCACAGCGATGATGGCGGCCAGCTTGCCGTCAATGGCGACATAAATCGGCGCCTTGCCTTCATCGCCAAGCCGGTCGGCCGTCTGGGCGAACGCGGCAGGATCGAGGCCCAGCTTGCGCATGAACCGGTCGGCGCCGATCTGGACGCGCACGCCCGCAACCGTTGCCTCGACGCCGTAGCCGGTCACCGAGGTGAAGTCCTCGGCGGTGAGCGGCTCCAGCCCATCGGCCTCCGCCGCCGCGACGATGGCGCGGGCGATCGGGTGCTCAGACCGCACCTCGACCGCCGCGACGTGCGCCAGGAAATCGGCCCGGTCAAACCCGCCGGCCAGTTCGAGGTCGGTCAGTGCGGGCTTGCCCTCGGTCAGCGTACCGGTCTTGTCGAGCGCGACGACCCGGGTCTCCTTGAGAAGTTGCAGCGCCTCGCCCTTGCGGAAGAGCACGCCCATCTCGGCGCCGCGGCCCGTCCCCACCATGATCGAGGTCGGCGTTGCGAGGCCCATGGCGCAGGGGCACGCAATAATCAGCACCGCCACGGCATTCACGAGGCCGAAGGTCAACGCTGGGTCCGGCCCCCACATCAGCCAGACGCCGAAGGTCAGGGCGGCCAGCGTCATCACGGCCGGGACGAACCACATCGTCACGCGGTCGACCAGCGCCTGGATCGGCAGCTTGGAGCCTTGGGCCGCCTCGACCATCCGGATGATTTGTGACAGCATCGTGTCTCCGCCTACCGCGGTCGCGCGGAAGGCCAAGGCGCCGTTCTGGTTGACCGTGCCACCGACAACCTGCGCCCCGGCGCTCTTGGCAACGGGGACCGGCTCGCCCGTGATCATCGACTCGTCGACGAAGCTTTCACCGTCGACAACCTCGCCATCGACAGGCAGCCGGTCGCCCGGTCGGACTTCGACAATGTCGCCCGCGGTGACATCGGCCACCGGAATCTCCACGACAGTGCCCTCGCGGCGCACGCGGGCCGTTTTGGCCTGGAGCCCGACGAGCCGCTTGATCGCTTCGGAGGTTCGACCCTTGGCGCGCGCCTCCAGGTAGCGACCCAGCAGGATGAGCGTGACGATCACCGCCGCGGCCTCGTAGTAGACGTTGACCGTGCCCGCGGGCAGCACGCCCGGAGCAAAGGTTGCCACGACCGAGTAGAGATAGGCAGCCAGCGTGCCGACTGCGACGAGGCTGTTCATGTCGGGTGCGCCGCGCAGGAGCGCAGGGATGCCCTTGGTGTAGAAACGCATCCCGGGCACGGCGAGGACGAACGTCGTCAGCGCGAACTGCAGGAGCCAGCTGGCCTGATGCCCGATGGTCGATCCGATCAGGGCGTGCATGCCGGGGATCAGGTGGCTGCCCATCTCTAGCACGAAGACCGGCAGGGCGAAGGCGGCGGCAAGCCCCAGATCGCGCTTCAGAAGCGCCTGCTCGGCATCCTTGCGAGCGGCCTTGGCTTCCTCCGCGCCGGTCTCCCGCGAGACCTCCCGCGCCGTGTATCCGGTCTCGGCCACCGCGGCGATCAGCACCGAAACGTCTGCCGTGCCCTCGACGGTCGCGTGTTCGGTCGCAAGGTTCACGTTTGCGGCAGTGACGCCGGGAACGGCCAGAAGAGCTCGCTCGACGCGGCCGACGCAGGACGCACAGGTCATGCCCTCGACGGCCAGAGCCACCGTCCGGCCCGGAACCGCGTAGCCCGTGGCCTCGACGGCCGCGATCAGGTCGGGACCGATGGAAGGGTCGGAAACGTGGACGTCGGCCCGTTCGGTGGCGAGATTGACGCTGGCCGACAGCACGCCTGGGACAGACAGGAGGGCTTTCTCCACCCGCCCAACGCAGGAGGCGCAGGTCATGCCCTCAATCGAGATCTGCACCGTCTCCGGCGTCCTCGGAGGTATCTTGGCGTGAGCAGTCATGGCTTGTCCTTTCCCGTTCGAATCAGTGCTCACATACCGAGATAAGGGTTCCAACGATTGGAAGGTCAAGCGCTGCACACGCAATAGGGTGTCGAAACGCTCGATCGGCAGGCCTGCTGATCCGGCCTCGTCGAAGCGACCGGCCCGTTGGACGAGAGCGATCGGAGCGATCCGCTTTCCGGCCGCGTTTCTTCGGCAAGGTCAGGCAACTCTGTCCGAGACGGCAGACGCCGGGGCGGCAAGCCAAGGCAAAACGGTAGTCTTTGCGGGGATGGCCTTATCAGCGATCAAGTAGCAGGCTACGAAAAACAGGGATGCAACGCTTCTTTTCACTCGAGATGCCGTTCTGGCGCTTTGCATGGAACACCATGCTTGTCAGCATCGCAGGGCTGCTGCCGCTCCTTGCGATCTTCGTCGCGCTGACGCCAGGCTTCGCGGCCGCGTTGTCCGAGAACGAACAGGCGCTCGAGCGGTTCCTGCGCCAGGTTGTCACCAACGGGCTGCCGGTCGTCTTGGTTGTGAATTATCTCGCGTTCTTCCTCTACGCCTCGACAAACGCGCGCGGAAACCTTGAGCGACGGCCAGGCTTGGTCCTGTTCCTTGACGTCGCCGCAAGGCTCGTTGCCTTCATCGTGCTGCACATCTTGATCTACGTGCTTTCCGCTGACTGGTTCGGGTCTTTCGGAGGAAGTCGCGCAACGGCGGTTCGCGTTGTGGCGCCAACCCTCGCGCGTTCGGCTTTCTTCGAGAATATCTCTGGAGTCTATCTCTACGCGACGCTGGTCAGCGCAATTCCCCTCTATGTCTCCGTGATCGAGGGTTGGCTCGCGCAGGGCCGATCATTTGCACACCGACGTTCTCGCGGAATTGCTGTGTTCTTGTCGCTCGCGCTCTTCGGTGCAGTCGTTTTGCTTTTGACTGGTATCGCCTATTTCCTGTCTGCGCTTCAATCATCCAGCTGATGAAACGACGCAGCCCGGTAGAGGATCGGGGCAAGCATAACGCAAAATTCATGCCGCCGTCGTTGCTACCCGTGGTCAGATTGTTCACTCTGGGAACAGCAAAAGGCTACTGGCAGAGGGCAGTACGCGTGAAGTCGAGACATCTGGCGCAAGGAAGTCTGGTATTGGTCCTTGGCGGATGTTCGCCTTCGTTCGATCAGGGAGGCCGCGGAACTGAACGGGCCGAAGCGCCGGTGCCCGAAGCCGTCATCCAGATCGCGGCCCCTTACCAGGATCTCGCGACCGCCCGCCTTCGTACGGAAGACGGATGCTACTGGTATCTCCATTCGGGGCCCGTTGAAACGACTCTTCTGCCACTTCGAACAGTGGAGGGTCGCCCGATCTGCACAGCATCCAGCCCAGCAGTTTCCGGCTAAATCAAGTTGGCGACGGCGCGGCTGAACGGGCTCACGTCCGTTCGTATCCCTCGGGCGCCAAGCACTTCAGGTCCTTGAGCCGAGGGAATTCTCGGCCGGGTAGAGACGCGCGGTCACACCGATTTCGACACGATCGAAAAGCCGGTTGATATGGGCCATGACCATGCGGACGCAGCCCGAGCTGGCTCTCGATCCGATCGATCTTGGATACGGCGTACCATGGATACGAAGATATGTGTCCCGTTCACCCACATAGAGATACAGCGCGCGAGATCCCAAAGCGTTGCTCGGTCCGGGCTCCATCCCGTCTTCGTACTGCGCATAAAGATCGGGCTCGCGCTCGATCATGGAACGGGTGGGCGTCCAGTGCGGCCAGCGGACCTTGCGGCGGATCGTGTAGGTGCCAGGCTCATAAAGGTCGCCGCGCCCGATAGCCACTCCATAGCGCATGGCCGTTCCGCCTTCTTAGATGTGGTAGAGGCAGCGCGCGACCGCGTCGACATGGATGTCGCCCGGTCTCAGACCATCGTTTGCGATCACCCGGGTTGGCAGGAAGCGCGGATGACGGCCCCAAGGGTTCGACGCCGCCGGATCGTAGTTCGCAGGCGTGACCTGCGCATCCCATTCGGCTTTCTGTGCCTCGCTCGGCCAGGTGCTGGCAACCAGCGGACCGGTGATGGGCGGCAAGAACAAAGCGGCCGTAGAAGCGATGAAATGGCGGCGGGTCAGCATCGCGCGTAACTCCGGTCATTCGATCGCAGGCTTGCGGTCATTCGGACCCGTCACGCACCTGCGCGACCAAGGCCTGCAACTGCTCCTGTTCGACGAGACCCGGAACGAGCACCTCACCGATCACGAAGGACGGAGTGCCGTTGAACCCCAGAGCCTGGCTAAGGCGCATGGAGGTTGCGATATGCTCTTCGATCTCGGGCGCCGCCATGTCCCGACGAAGCTGCACGAGATCGAGCCCGACTTCTTCGGCCACCCGCATGACGGCTGCCTCCTCCGCCCGGCCGTTCATCCCCATCAGAGCCCAGTGGAATTCCTCGTAGAGGCCCTGTTCGCGCGCGGCGAGTGCGGCCCGCGCGGCAAAAACAGATCCCTCGCCCAGAATGGGCCACTCGCGATAGACGAGCCGAACGTTTGGATCGGCGGCCAACAGGGCCTCGATCTCCGGTTTTACCCGCCTGCAGTAGGGGCAGTTGTAGTCGAAGAACTCGACGATGGTGACGTCGCCGTCCGGATTTCCGAGTACGGGCGCGTTCGGATCCCGCTCGAGAAGATCGCGCTCGTCCTCCAGAACCTGCGCTTGTGCCTGGGCCTGTGCGTCGGCCTCCTGACGTTGCAGGATGGCGACGGCTTCCATCACGATTTGCGGGTTCTCGCGTATGGTCTCCAGGACCAGCTCGCGCACCCGATCCTCCGACAGGTCGTCCGCGAACGCAGCGATCGGCAGAAAAACAGCCAAAGCCGCGGCGGAGAGAATGGATTTCATCATTGGGTCAGCCCCCTTCATTGGCGAGGCTCGCCTCCGTACGGGCGGCCTGCGCGGCACGCGCGCGCTCCGGCCACGTCGATCGGATGTAGGCGAGAATGGTCCAGATTTCCTGATCGCTCAGCTGCCCCTCGAAGCCGGGCATGCCACTGTCGAACTCGACGCCCTGCAAGGCCAGCGCCTCACGGCCGCCAAGCATCGTGTATTGAAACAGGACGCTGTCGGGGTGGTGCCATGTATGCCCGGTCTCGTCATGAGGGGGCGCCGGCAACCGCCCGTCGGGCCCCGGGCTTTGCCAGTCGGGCTGCCCTTCAAGGTTTGCGCCATGACAGGACGCGCAATACTCGCCGTAGAGCACCTCACCTTGTGCCAGGTCGAGACCTTCTGGCATGACCAGTGCAGCTTCCGCCCCCGATCGTGCCTCCATCCACCAGAAAGCAGCCAGTGCTACGGAGAAAATGACGGCGGCAGCTACTGCGATGGCACCCTTCCGCATCAAGTCACCCTGACCCAAGTCATCATCCCTGACGCGGCATGGGAAAGCATGTGGCAGTGAAACAGCCAGTCGCCGGGGTTATGCGCCGAGAACACGATCTCGCGCGTCTCGCCACCGAATGTCAGGACGGTATCCCGGAGCGGCCCCAGCGTGCCGTCTGCCGCGATCTCGCGGAAGTGCATGCCGTGCAGGTGCATGGCATGCGGAAAGGAGGTGTCATTGACGATTTCGAGACGGACCGGCTCATCAAGTGCCAGATCGGCCAGTGGATCATCTGTCATACCGACGACGTCATTGAAGGCCCAGAACTGGTTGGCATCGACCAGTTGCCGAAACGTCCTCCGCTCCCCGTTCAACTGGGCAGATTGCAGGCGGCCCATCGCGCCTCCCCCCATGTGAAGGCGCACACGCCGGGCTTGTGATAAATCCGGAGGAGCCATGTTGGCGTTCGGGGGCAAGGCCTCGGGGGCATCCCTTCGCGCGCCGGACGATGCCGCGATCACCGGGAAGGCCGACTGAACGAACCCTTCGCCATTGTCGACACGCACCAGATAGGCCGTCTCCCCTTGCTCCGCCACGACGTCGACAAGCAGATCGGCCCGCTGCCCCGGTCCGAGCAAAATCGTCTCGGACATGGGCTGCGGCGCGTCCAGCGGCATGCCGTCGAGCGCCATCACCCAGCCCTCGAGGCCGGCTAGCGCCAGCTCGAAGATCCGGGCGTTCGCCGCGTTCACAAGGCGAAGCCGCAGCCGCTCATGGCGGCGCACATCGAGGCTGTGCCCGTACTGCCCGTTCGTCGCTATGAAGTTCCCGACCCGGCCTGCGTGGCTGCGATCGTGGCGAGAGGTGAAGTCCGGATCGATCTGCGCGGTTTCGGGGTTGAGGAGCCAGTCGTCGAGGATCAGGACCTCGTCGCGATCCACGTCGGGCCCCTCCGGTTCTTCGACCACGAGCGCGCCGTAGAGACCGCGCGCGACCTGTTCCACGGAGCGGTTGTGCGCGTGGTACCAGTAGGTGCCGGCATCGGGCGCGACGAAATCGATGTCGAAGGACGCAGCCGGCGCGACGGCCTCCTGCGTCAGGCCCGCGACCCCGTCCATGGCGTTGACGATCCGGACGCCGTGCCAGTGGACCGACGTGGCCTGAGGCAATTCGTTGACCAGCCGGCGCGTGACCCGACCGCCCTGCCGGACCCGGATCATCGGCCCCGGCATGGACCCGTCAAAGCCCCAGATGGAGGTCTGAGGATAGTCCGGCGGCGCCAGTTGCAGGCTGGCTTCGCGGGCCGTCAGCGCCACGCCCGAGCTGCTCTGTGCGAGCAGATGGGACGGCGCAGCCGAGGCGAGCCCCGCGGCCGCACCGATCTTCAGGATATCGCGTCTTGAGTAGGTCATGTCATCTTCCTCGGGGGCGCACGCCAGGATTGGATCGCGCCATCTCAGTCGGCCTCGCCTTCCGTCGCATGCGGAATTGCAGCATCTGCCATCTCGATCCCGGCCACGTCGCTGTCGAGCAGGTATATCGCCATCGCTTCGAGGTCTGACGGCGTTAGAAAGCTCGTCCCGTACATGACGACCTCTCCCATCGAGCCTCCGAAAGCGTCGCCGGAGGGCGTGATGCCCGTTCTGAGAGCGTAGGCGAGGTTGGAGACGGTCCAGCCGCCCGCAATCAGGTCGGGGGATCTGATCGACGGAGCATCGTTGCCGCCGGGAAGCGCATCGTTGCCGGCGAAGACGGCGTCAAGCACGCGCGCACCCGCAAGGTTCCGCTCCGTATGGCAGGCGCCGCAGTGTGTCGCGCCCCGAACCAGTTCCCGCCCGCGGTTCCACACGTCGCTCTTCCCATCGAGCGGCTCCGTCGCCGGATCATCGAGATAGGCCGCCCGCCAGAGCTTCAGACCCCAGCGCTGATCGAAAGGGAACACCACGTCATGCGAGGGCGCATTTTCGGCCACCGGAGGAACCGTCTGGAATGCGGCCCAGAGGTCGGCGATGTCCTGGTCGGAAAAATCGGCGTAAAACGGATAGGTGAATGTCGGATAGTAGGGCGCGCCATCCGGCCCGATGCCTTGCCGCACCGCGCGCGCGAAGTCCTCGACAGTCCACGCTCCGATGCCAAAGTCGGGATCCGTAGTGATGTTCGGAGGATAGAACGTGCCAAAGTCGGTGGGAAGCGGCGCACCGCCGGAAAGCGGCGCTCCTCCGTCCTCGAAGTTCGTGTGGCAGGCGATGCAGCCGCTGGCGCGGGCCAGATAGGCCCCGCGCTCGATATCTCCGACCAGTTCGATCGGTTCCGGCTCCACCCCAACCGGCCATGCAGACAGCGCAGCGACGGTGGCTATACCAAGCACCGCAGCCGCTGCGCCGAATTTCAGGACCGGGCGCATCGTCACTCGTCCTCGGCGCGAAACCGGGTGTGACAGGCCGAACAGACCTGGCTCGTCATTGCGAATGCCGCATCGGCGGGCATGGCGCCAATATCCTCGGCCGTCATTGCATCCGGCATGCCGCCGCCCATCATGCCGTTGCCACTGCCCATCATGGCGTTGCCGGGCCCACCCATCATGCTGCTGCCGCCCATCATGGTGCCGGTAGACATCCCACCTTGCTCATGAGCGAGGCCGTTGTCTGCGGCTGTCGCCAGGCCGCGTGCCGCGACCTCCAACTGCTCGGCCAGAGAGACGAAGGAGTCCCAATCCGTCCAGATGCGGTCGCGGGCCTCGGAAGGATCGCCGTTGCTGCCTTCGGGGAACAGGTCCGTCATGGCGTTGCCGGAATGCGCCTCGATGGTTTCCGCCGCGCGCCTCAAGGCATCTGCATCGTATTCGCGTTCGCCGCGCATCATGGGTGCGACGGCCTGTACCGCATCGCCCATGGCCTTCATGCCTTCCATGCGCTCCAGAACGACGCCGGTGGCGCCCGTGTGCGCCAGCGCCGCCGCACCGGCGATGACACTCGCAAGAGCAATGCTTGTCAGCCTGATGTTCATTGGGTTTCTCCTCGTCTTATGGGTCGAAATTCTAGCAAGGCTCACGACCCATTTCGCGGAGGCGGTAGATCAAAAGGTATCGTCACGCTTTGGCCATCGCTTCTTGCCAAAGCAAAGCGATGCCCGAATTCCGCAATTTGGATTTCGAACCGGGGATTATTCAGAAACAGGGATACGGTCTTGCAATCGAGCCCCGGATGACAATGCCGGTCCACCGCTGCGTTTTCATCCTCGGCATGGCCCGGATGAGCGTCCGCATGGTCGTGCAGGTGTACTGGCTCGAACACTCCGCCCGTAGCCTCAGCGGTTTCGGGCAAGGACGAGAGGGCCATCGACAACATGACGCAGACGATGAGCACAGCTTTGGCCAAGGTGCGATGCCCGCTTCGCATCAATCGATCCCGTTCGCACGCTGAAGTTCACGGACATACGCTGTGATGGCCATGACATCGGCGCGCGTAACGCCTTCGACCGGCGGCATGTTCCCGAAGTTCCAGTGATGCGCCCTCACGCCGTTCTGGGCGGCCAGAAGAAACGCGGCATCTGCGTGGTGGCTGGGTTCATAGATGCGGTGCACGAGCGGCGGTCCGATCCCCTGACGTCCGGCCGCGTTCTCGCCATGACACTGGGCGCACAGACCCTCGAACCCGCGTTGCCCGATCTGCGCCTGTTCCGAGAGTGTGTCCGGAACCTGCACCTCGACCATGGGCGAGCCTTGTGCGACCGCCACTGCGTCCGAGGCAGCCGCTGGACTCTGCTCGCTGCCGCCCGGCGCGAATAGCCACCAGCCAACTCCGACGGAAACCGCAATGAATGCGATCGCGACCGTGACAGTCTTTGAATTCATTCTGCTCTCACATCTTGTCGTGTGCTCGGTTTGGCGCCCATGAATTTCTTACCCGCTTCGCGCCATCCATCAACCTGACAAGGCGATGATTTTTGTATCGGTATGTATCCTTGACCTACCGGCGGTGATGGACTGCAAATGGCTTCGACAGTTCGGGAACGGTTTGATGGCCGACAGGCGCACACTTCTCTTGATGCTTGTTGCAGGCGGCGCCGTGGTCGGCGGCTTTCGCGTGCTGCCTTCCCTGGTCGAAGGCTTGCCCGATTTTGAACCCCTTGATGACCCGCCGGGATTTCGACGGGTCGCTGGCGGATCCGTCTCTTCGGGCTTCAATCCGTTTGTGGGTCTGAGCGTCGGCGGATCAGAGGAAACACCGGCGCGAGTGACCCCCGACAGCCTCCGCGCAGATCTGTGCTCGCATCTCTTCGGGACTGCGGCGAGATCCGAAGGCGTGGTCCCGATTGCGTCTTTCGCCGACTATTACTGTCCCTATTGCAGGGTGCAGACCAAGCGGCTGTCAGACCTCGCGTCCGACCTTGGCTCAGAGGTCGCCATCGAGTGGCATGAGCTGCCGCTTCTGGGCGAAACCTCGATCCTTGCAGCGCGCGCTGCGCTCGCCGCAAAGCGCCAGGACGCCTACGTAGCGTTTCACGAGAGCCTTCTGACAAGCCCGTTCCGCGCGAATGCGGAGTATCTATCCCTGCTGTCCGAGCGGATTGGCGTGGACCATACTCGATTGATCGCAGACATGGAGAGCGAAAGCGTCTCTCGCGAGCTTGAAATCAGTGCCGCGCTCTCGCGCCTGTTCGCTTTCGTGGGGACGCCCGCAATGGTGGTCGGTCGGACCGTGATTCAGGGAGAGATCTCGGATCGAACCTTGCGCCGGATCATCAGCCTGGAGCGAGAGGAAGGCTGGTCCTCGGTATGCTGACCCGTTTCAAGGCAGATTGTCCCCGCATTCTGGCGGGCGCCATGCTCGCGGCCATCTTCTTTTCCGCCGCCTCGTCCCAAGTCGGCGCCGCCAGTTCGGATCCCGTCACGACACCGGCAGTGACCGCGCAGCTGCTGACCGTCGAGAACGGGATAGCGCCCGGGGCCGGCACACTTTCGGCCGGGTTGGCGCTGGATCTCGCCGAGGGCTGGAAGACCTATTGGCGCACGCCCGGAGAGGTTGGCTTTCCGCCGGAGATCGACTGGTCAGGATCGCAGAATATTGCGTCGATGGATTTCCAGTGGCCGGCGCCGGAGCGCTTCACCGCATTCGGCATCGAGAACTTCGGCTATCACGACGAGGTTGTCTTTCCGATCCGCATAACGCTGGAGGAACCGGGAGCGCCGGTTCGGCTTTCTGCGGACGTGACGCTGCTCACATGCTCGGACATCTGCGTTCCACAGGACTTCGTCATGTCCCTCGATCTTCCGAGCGGTGTCGGGATCGACGAGGAAAGTGCCGCGCGCATCACGGCATTCGCCGACCGCGTTCCGCTCGATGCCTCGGCGGCAGGGATCACCGACGTTTCCGCACATGTCGATCCGGACATGCGCGCGGTGGTTATCTCGATGCGCCGCGAAGCACCCTTCGTGGTCCCCGACGTCTTTGCCGAGCTAGGGCCGTTTACCTCCCTCGGCCGTCCAGACACCCGGCTGGGGGACGATGGGCATCTCCTGTGGGCCCGGGTTCCGATCCTCTCTGCAGTGGATGGCCCCTTGCAGGACCTCTCGGTGACGGTGACGGACTCCAGCGGTTTCGCTGCGACCGCCGCACCGCGAGCAGTCTCGGAACCTCCTGAACCGCCCTTTGCTTTCGCGACTTCAGGCGTAGACATCGCGGCGCTGATCTGGATCGCTGCCACCGCGTTTCTTGGAGGGCTCGTTCTCAACGCGATGCCCTGCGTCCTTCCCGTGCTTTCGATCAAGCTCGCTACCGCCATGCGGCTGGGTGGCGACGGCAGGATTGCGGTCCGACGGGGGTTCCTCGCTTCGGCCGCCGGCGTGATGGCATTCGTGTGGGGCCTCGCTGCCGTTCTTTTCATGCTGCGGGAGATCGGCGTCACGGTGGGATGGGGCCTTCAATTCCAGAACCCGATCTTCCTGTCCCTGACGGTGCTGGTCCTTGGGGTCTTTGCGGCCAACCTCGTGGGCGCGTTCGAGATCGCGCTGCCGTCTCGCCTGCAGACGCGGCTGGCGCATGCCGGCTCCACGCCAGGTCTGTTCGGGGACTTCGCGGCGGGGGCGTTCGCGGCCGTCCTCGCGACCCCGTGTTCGGCCCCCTTCCTCGGTACGGCCGTTGCCTTCGCACTGGGCGGTCGCGGCATCGACATCGCGGTTGTCTTCACGTTCCTCGGTCTCGGACTGGCATCCCCGTACCTGGTCATCGCCGCGCGGCCCGGGTTGGTCCGACGCCTCCCCAAACCGGGGAGGTGGATGGGCGTGTTACGCGCGGGTCTCGGTCTCCTTCTCGGCGGGACCGCTCTTTGGCTGGTTTGGGTCATGATTGGCGTTGCGGGACCGATCGCGACCCTCGCGTCCGTTGCAATGACAGCAGTTATCGTCGGGGTTCTCAGCATGCGCGGTGTGAGCGGTACGGCGCGGAGTGTGACCGCAGCCGCTCTCGCCGTCGTGATGCTGTTCGCCACCGGAACCCTGTCCGATGGCCTTTCGTCGCGGGGAACGATTGCATCCGAGTCAGGTGGAATTGCGTGGCTCCCGTTTGAACGGGGCGAAATCGCCCGACGCATCTCCATGGGGGAAGTCGTCTTCGTCGACGTGACTGCGGACTGGTGCCTGACCTGCAAGGCCAACAAGGCGCTTGTGCTGGACCGAGACCCGGTCGCGGCTTCGTTGGGCTCTCCCGGGGTCGTAGCGATGCAGGCCGACTGGACCCGCCCGGACGAGGCGATTTCCCGCTATCTCGAGGGCTTCGGCCGCTTCGGCATCCCGTTCAACGTCGTTTATGGGCCGGGTGTGCCGGAGGGTATCGTTCTGCCGGAACTGCTGACAGCCGACGCAGTCATGGACGCCCTCGATCGGGCCGGAACCCGCCGCGAACTGAGCCGGACCGAGTGACCGGTCCGACGGGGTGACGCGTCAGCGCTCCAGCGCCTTTTTTCGACGTTCGAATTCCTCTTCATCGATCTCGCCCGCGGCGAAGCGTTCGCGCAGGATGTCGATCGCGTCGCGCCTTCCACGATTTCCGCCGGCCCGGTTGTCGGTGAACCATTTCACGGCGAGAACAATCAAGACTATGATGACACCCCAGAACAGGATCATCATCAGGCCGCCGATCATGCCGTAGCCATTACCCCACATCATGTAATCATACCTCCCCTGCCAATCCGCCGGCGGATCGGCGGCCACCGCCGTCGGGAACATCCCGAACGGAGCCATTGTCGCTATCGATCTCTGCATTCTCCCACTCCGCGCTTGTCGATGACGTCTTGTGAGACCCCTTGTCTGCAAGCGGCACGGCGATGCTCGCCACCAGTCCGCCACCATTCCGGTTCGCGAGATGGATCTCGCCGCCATGCGCCCGGACGATGGATCGGGCGATGGAAAGTCCCAGACCATGCCCGCCGGTCTCGAGGGAGCGCGAGCCCTCGAGACGGAAGAACGGGTCGAAGACCTGCTCGAGCTTTTCGGACGGGATGCCCGGGCCTTCGTCGCGGATTTCGATGACCAGGGTATCGTGCTCGGACCGCCACGCGATCTCGGCGTTTCTTCCATAGCGGACAGCGTTCTCCGCGAGGTTTCGCACGGCGCGGCGGAAGGAGACCGGGCGCAGGCGGGCTTGGACGCCGGGGCCTCCGAGGATATTCGGCGGATCCGGCATGTCGGATACCAGGTCACGAAGAAACGTGCCCACATCGAGCTCTCGCGCCTCTTCGGTGCCAGTCAGGTCCTCGGCGAAGCTCAAGGTGGCCTCCGCCATGGTCTGCATTTCCTCGATCGACTCGATCAGGCTTTCACGGGTCTCGTCGTCGTCCACCATCTCGGCGCGCACCCTGAGCGCCGTGAGCGGCGAGCGCAGGTCATGGCCCACGGCGGCAAGAACACGCGTCCTGTCGGCGACGTATCTGGTCAGGCGTTCCTGCATCAGGTTGAAAGCCCGCGTCAGGTCTTCGACCTCCGCAGGGCCGACCAATGGCAACGGGACCGCGTCCTCACCACGACCGAGCCGTTCCGCCGCGCCAGCGAGCTTGCGCAATGGCCCGGTCAGGCGCGTGACCAGGAACCAGCAGACCGTGACGAGGATGAGCGCCGCCGTCAGCGCGAAGGTGAAGGTGGAGAACAGGGGCCATTGCAGGGGCGGCCGCTCGAAGCGCGTGCTGACGTTCAGCCACTGTCCACCGCTCAGCGCGATTGAGAGGGTCAGTTCCAGTGCCGCCATTTCGCCGCGCATCATCGAGCGGTGCATCTCCGCCATCTCTGGCGAGAGGTTCGGCAACGGCAGGACCGGCGTCTCGATATCATCCAGTTGGACACGGATATCGCGGCTGTAGCTGTCTCCAAGAAGGGCCCGCACGCGGGCTTCCACGGGCGCCGCATGGTGGTGGTCCGGTTCCGTCACGCTTGGCGCGTCGGACAGTTCGAAACGCACGAGCGGCGAGTTCGCGGCACGCAGGATCGACGTCTGAAGGTCGGGTGGCGCTTCTTCCAGGAGCCGCGCGACGTTGGCGGCCCGGCCGGCGGCCTCAAAGCCGAGTGCGGCCCGGATAGCCAGGCTGCGCTCGTCCACGAAGAGCCACAGGCTGATTGCCTGCGCGACCGCCAGCGCGGCCACGATGAGGACGACGAGTTGCGATCTGAGATTTCGGAAGGGCCGTCTCATTCGACGACCTCGACATCCGTCGCGAGGCAGTAGCCCCCGTTTCGGACAGTCGTGATGATCCTCGGCCGCAGGGGATCGGGCTCGATCTTGCGCCGGAGCCTGCTGATCTGGTTGTCGATCGTCCGGTCCATGGGTCCCGCAGCCCGGCCCGAGGTCAGGTCGAGCAACTGATCCCGGCTGAGGACCTTCCGGGGGCGCTCAAGGAGGACCGTCAGCAGGCGAAAGTCCGCGGTCGTCAGCAACAGACGTTCCCCGCCAGACGTTTCGATCGCCTGTCCATCCGTGTCGAGCGTCATGCCGGCGAAGCGAACGCGTTTTCCTGCGAGTTCCCCGGCGTGGTTCTCGGCGGATGAACTCCTGCGCAACACGGCCTTGATGCGCGCCAGCAGCTCACGGGGGTTGAAGGGCTTCGGCAGGTAGTCGTCCGCACCGAGTTCCAGGCCTACAATCCGGTCCGTCTCCTTGCCGAGCGCGGTCAACATGATGATCGGGAGGCTCGATTGTCTCGCGAGCCTTCGGCAGACGGAAAGACCGTCCTCTCCCGGCATCATCACATCCAGCACCAGCAGATCGTAATGGCCAGAGGCCAACTGGGCGTCCATTTCGACCGCGTCCTTGGCTGCGGTTGCGCGCATGCCGTTCTTTTCCAGGAACCGGGTGACCGACTCCCGGATCTGCCTGTGGTCATCCACGACCAGGATATGAGGGCTGCTCGACATCATTTTCTTGTTTACCGAACGGGCTTTCCACGGTCAGAGGCTGTTTTGTCTCCATTTGTATCAGATCGGCTGCCTGCGACACGCGGATACAAATCCCTGAATGACGCCCGTTCCGATTTGCGCTGTGACTACCGACATGAGGCGTGCAAGGCAAAACGGAGGATATTCGAATGACGTTGCGTGGAAAGATGGCAGCTTCCGCGGTGACGGTCCTGTTGGCGGCAGGAGCGGCAATGGCGGACAGCGGGCCGCATCATGGGGATGCGCGCGGCGCGGGCATGGGCGGCGAGCAAGACATGATGGAGATGATGATGCGCATGCACGGCATGATGGGCGTTGATGGCGCGATGCCGGGCATGGGGATGATGGGCGGCCAGATGGGCATGGGGATGATGGGCATGCCTGGCGGCATGGGCATGATGGGCCCCGGCGGACCCATGATGGGCGGCATGACAGCTTTGCCCGGCATGGGCATGATGGCGGATCTCGATGCGGACGGCGACGGTGTGGTGACGCCGGAAGAGGCGCAGTCCGGGCTCGGCAGTCTCCTCTCGGAGTACGATGCGGACGGCGATGGCACACTCTCCATCGCAGAGTTCGAGACGCTGCACGGCGCGCTCATCCGCGAGACGATGGTCGACCGGTTCCAGCATCTCGACGCGGACGGCGACGGCCGGATCACCGCGGAAGAGATGCAGGCACCTGCCGCGCAGATGCAACGCATGCAAGGCCTGCGAGAGCGGATGATGAACGAAGGTGGATATGCTCCGGGCCAGATGATGCCCGGTCAGGGACGCATGATGGACGAAGGCGGCCCGCGCATGCAGGGCAACTGACGGTCTCATCACGCGTTGTCGAGAATGAGGGCCGGAGCGAATCTCCGGCCCATACCCATTGAAGAAGAAGGAGGAACCCCGAGATGCCCTACACTCATGATCGCCTGCTCGCCGACACCAGCATCGAGGAAGCGGATCGGCGCGTGCGCGAGGCGCTGACGGCCGAAGGCTTCGGCGTCCTGACCGAGATCGACGTGAAGGCCACCATGAAGAAGAAGATCGACGCCGACATGGACGGCTATCTGATCCTCGGCGCCTGCAACCCGAAAATGGCCTGGGAGGCCATCGGTCTCGAGCCGCGGATCGGCGCAATGCTGCCGTGCAACGTCATCCTTCGCAGCGTCGATGGCGGGACCGAGGTGAGCGCGGTCGATCCGGTCGCCTCGATGGCGGCTGTCGACAACCAGGAACTGCACGCGGTCGCCGGGCAGGTCCGCGACATGCTCGTGCGCGCTGTGGATGCGGCCTGAAGGAGGCAACCGATGACAATGGCTCACGGTCGGCGCGCCTTGGTCCTTGGGCTGGCGGCAGCACCTTTCGCCCTCATCACGTCTTCCCTGAACGCGCAGGAGCGGACTGTCTGGTCGGCGGACGAGGCCTATGACGCGCTTCTGGGAGACAGCGCGCGCGTGATCGATGTGAGGTCGCGCGAGGAATGGCTGGAAACCGGTGTTGGAGCCGGGGTCTGGCCGATCAGCATGCACGAGGACCGTTTTCCGGATCGCCTCTTCGCGGCGAAGGCGCTGGCCGGATCCCGAGACGTCGGCCTGATCTGCGCGACCGGGGGGCGTTCGGCGTCCCTGCTTCGTGCGCTCCGGCAGGCTCGATACGATGGCTACGTGGACATCTCCGAGGGAATGCTGGGATCTCGCCAGGGCCCCGGCTGGCTTGCTGCCGGTCTGCCCGTGGTTCCGCTGGATGCAGCGCTTGCTTCGATGCCGGAGGAACTTGCCTGACGTGCCCGAAGAGAGCGCCTCGAAGAGCAATAGCTACCCGTCCCTCGTCAAGGGTGCCGCCCTTTTCGTCGGCGCCGTTCTTGGGCTGGGCCTCGTTGGCTGGGCCGCAGGATGGTGGTCCTTCGACCTGGACCGGGCGACAGTCGAGACGTGGGTCGCGCGCGCCGGACCTTTGGGGCCGCTCGCGGTCGTCTCCCTCATGACGGTCGCGGTCGTTGCCAGCCCAATTCCCAGCGCACCGATCGCGCTGGCCTCGGGGGCCGCGTATGGCCACTACGCCGGCACTCTATACGTGGCCCTCGGGTCCGAGATCGGCGCACTGGCGGCCTTCCTCATCGCCCGAGGTTTGGGGCGTGGACCGGTCGAGCGTCTTCTTGGCGAAAGGGCCGACTACGGTCTGCTGGGGTCGCAGAACGCGTTGACGCTCACGGTTTTCGCGAGCCGTCTCCTGCCCTTCGTCTCTTTCGACGCGATGAGCTATGCCGCCGGGTTCAGTCGGCTGCACTTCTGGCGTTTCGCTCTGGCCACGATGGCCGGCATCCTGCCCGCGAGTTTCGTGCTCGCGCATTTCGGCAGCGCTGCGATGGAAGGCACCTTCGGCAGCGCGGAGTGGATCGCGCTCGGTCTGGGCCTCATGACGGGCCTTCCCCTCCTGCTGGTTGCGCTTCGGCGGGGTGCCGCTTCGAAAAAAGACAGACCAAAGAAGGACGCTACGGAGGCCAGTCGATCATGAGTTCCAACTACAAGGAGAACAGCCTCAGCCTGCCCGACGCCGTCGCGATGGGAACGGGCGTGATGATCGGCGCCGGTATTCTTGCCCTGACCGGGCAGATTGCCGAACTGGCGGGCCCGTTGTTCCCATTGGCGTTCGTCGCGGGCGCCGTCGTGACCGCATTCAGCGCCTACACCTACATCAAGATGTCGAATGCCTGGCCGTCCGCCGGCGGCATCGGCATGATCCTCAAGAAGGCCTATGGGCCGACAACGGTTGCCGCTGGCGCGGCACTCCTGATGGCCCTTTCGATGGTCATCAACGAAAGCCTGGTTGCACGGACCTTCGGCACCTACCTGATGCGTGGGCTGGGGCTGGAGCCGGGCGGCTGGCTTGTTCCGACCATCGGTGTCTGCCTCATTGTCTTCGCCTATCTCGTGAATGCCTCCGGCAACAGATCGGTCGGGCTCCTGTCGCAGGTCATGGCGGTCCTCAAGGTCGGAGGGATCGCGCTCTTCGGCATAGCGGCACTCTGGGCGGGCGGCATCTCCTTCGAGGCGACAGGCGAGACGGAAACGGGCGCCGCCGGTTTCGTCGCATCGCTTGCCCTTGCGATCCTGGCCTTCAAGGGCTTCACGACGATCACCAATTCCGGCGCCGAGATCACGGACCCGCACCGCAACGTCGGCCGCGCCATCGTCATCTCCATCGCGATCTGCGTGGTGGTCTACCTGCTGGTGGCCTTCGCCGTGGGCTCGAGCCTGCCGCTCGACCGGATCGTTGCCGTGAAAGACTACGCGCTTGCCGAAGCGGCCGAGCCGGCGCTCGGCCGGATCGGGTTCTACCTGACGGTGGCGCTGGCGCTTGTCGCGACGGCCTCGGGCGTGATCGCAAGCATTTTCGCGGTGTCCCGCATGCTCGCCATGCTGACCGACATGAAGATGATCCCGCACAGTCATTTCGGGATGCCGGGCACGATCCGGGATCACACTCTTGTCTACACGGTCGTGATCGCAGGCGTTCTCACCGTCTTCTTCGACCTCAGCCGCATCGCGTCGCTCGGAGCTTTCTTCTACCTCGTGATGGACATGCTGATCCATTGGGGCGTCTGGCGTCACCTGAGGGAAGAGATCGGCGCGCGAGGGTGGATCCTCCTCACCGCCATCGGGCTCGACGCCGTCGTGCTCGGGGCCTTCACCGTGATGAAATGGCAAAGCGACCCGACGATCGTTCTGATCGCGCTGGCCGCCATGGTAGCCGTCTTCGCGTTCGAGCATGTCTTCCTGAAGCTCAACCCGCCCATGGACGGCGATCATGACCACGTGCCCGCAGGCACTATTGAAACAGAGAAATCATCCCCTTGACCTTCCAACCGTTGGAAGCCCCACATTGAGTCCCGAAAGGGGAATCCCGATGTCTGAACACGCCCATCATCACCATGACGCTCCAGCCTCTGGCGCGAAGACCGCGACGGATCCCGTCTGCGGAATGCAGGTCGAAATGCGCGAGGACGCACGGTCGCGCGAGTATGGCGGCGAGACCTTCTGGTTCTGCTCCAAAGGCTGCCAGACGGAATTTGACGCCGATCCCTATTTCTACGCGTCGGGGAATGCGGAGACGACCGAGCAGAAAGCCCGACCCGGCACACAGTGGACCTGCCCCATGCATCCCGAAATCGTCCGCGACGAACCGGGGAGTTGCCCAATCTGCGGCATGGCGCTCGAACCGATGGTGCCCTCGGACGAACCCAGCGAAGAACTCACCGACTTTACCCGACGTATGTGGATCAGTGCTGCGGCGGCCGGGCCGCTGGTGATCCTGACCATGGGCGAGCTGGTCGGCCTGCCGGTTCGTGACTGGCTGGGCCACCAGCTGGCGGTCTATATCGAATTCGTCCTTGCAACGCCCATCGTGCTCTGGGCGGCGCTTCCGTTCTTCAAGCGCGGCCTGGACTCGTTCCGGAACCTTTCGCCCAACATGTGGACGCTGATCTCGCTCGGGGTCGGCGCGGCCTATGTCTATTCGCTCTTCGCCACCTTTGCCCCGGGGGTGTTCCCGGAACAGTACCGGATGGGCGAAGGCGTCGGCACGTATTACGAGGCCGCCGTCGTCATAGTCGCGCTGATCTTCGTGGGACAGGTGCTCGAGTTGCGGGCGCGAGAGCGAACCGGGGATGCGATACGGGCGCTTCTGGACCTCGCACCCAAGACCGCGCGGCGTATTCTCGAGGACGGCACGGAATACGACGCGCCGCTCGAGAACATCGTCGAGGGCGATCTTCTGCGCGTACGGCCGGGCGACAGCATTCCGGTGGACGGCGAAGTCGTCGAAGGCCGATCCTCGATCGACGAAAGCATGATCACGGGCGAGCCGGTTCCTGTCGAGAAGACGGAAGGCGACCGGGTGACCGGCGGCACGATCAACAAGAACGGGACGCTTGCGATCCGGGCGACACAGGTCGGCGCCGACACGGTGCTGGCCCAGATCGTCGAGATGGTCGCAGGCGCAAGGCGCTCCCGCGCGCCGATCCAGGGGCTGGCGGACCGGGTTTCGTCGATTTTCGTGCCAACGGTCGTGGCGATAGCCATCGCGGCGTTCTTCGCGTGGCTCACTTTTGGACCCGAACCGGCGCTGGCCTTCGCCATCGCCTCGGCCGTATCCGTCCTGATCATCGCCTGTCCCTGCGCGCTCGGGCTGGCGACGCCGATCTCGATCACGACGGCTGCGGGGCGCGGCGCACAGGCGGGCGTGCTGATCAAGGACGCCGAAGCACTGGAGCGGATGGCGCGGGTGGATACGGTGATCGTGGACAAGACCGGCACGCTGACCGAAGGCAAGCCGAAGCTCACCGATGTCGTGGCGTTCGACGGGCACGACGAGAGCGAAGTGCTGTCGCTTGCGGCCGCGCTCGAGCGCGGGTCCGAGCATCCGCTCGCAGAAGCCATCGTCGAGGGCGCGCGCGACCGTGGCGCGGAGGTCGGTCGATCCGACGACTTCGACGCCGTGACTGGCAAGGGCGTGCGCGGCACGGTCGGCGGGCGGTCGGTGGCGCTTGGCAACCGTGCCATGATGGCCGATCTGGATATTGAAGTTAACGCCGCCGAGGACACCGCCGACGGACTGCGCGCCGAAGGCAAGACGGCGATGTTCGTCGCGGTCGATGGCGAACTGGCGGGGATCGTCGCCGTGGCCGACCCGATCAAGGAGACGACGGAAAGCGCGATCCGCGACCTTCACGCCCTCGGGCTGACCGTAATAATGGCCACCGGGGACAACCAGCGCACGGCCGAGGCGGTCGCACGCAAGCTGGGGATCGACGAGGTGCGCGCCGGGGTTCTCCCCGAGGACAAGAAGACGCTCGTGGAGGAGCTTCGCGCCAAGGGCGCCCGGATCGCAATGGCGGGTGACGGCGTGAACGATGCACCGGCCCTTGCCGCAGCGGATGTCGGCATCGCGATGAGCACGGGCGCGGATGTCGCCGTCGAAAGCGCCGGGATCACGCTCATGCGCGGCGATCTCGTGGGACTCGTGCGCGCGCGCAAACTCGCGACGGGGACCTTGCGCAACATCAAGCAGAACCTGTTCTTCGCCTTCGCCTACAACGCGGCCGGTGTGCCGATCGCGGCCGGAATCCTTTATCCGTTCGTCGGGCTGCTGCTCTCGCCGATGATCGCTGCGGCGGCGATGAGCCTGTCGTCGGTCTCGGTCATCTCGAACGCGCTGCGACTGCGGCGCCTTGAACTCTGAGAGACACGACATGCAAGCCGGGCCTCGCGCGCAAATAAACGGAACCAGGGACCGGGGCGGACGGATATTTTGTTCGGGGCGGCAATCCGGACCTCTGCTTGCCTCCCGAAGCCCAGCCCCTAAGACTCAACACGACAAGGAGAACCCGAAATGAAGTTTCACGTCCCGGACATGAGCTGCGGCCACTGCACGGCCGCCATCGACAAGGCGCTCAAGGCGGTCGATCCGGCTGCCAAGGTCGATACCGACCTGACGTCGAAGACCGTCACGATTGCGTCCGGCAAGGATGCCGCTGCATTGCAGGCAGCCATGACGAAAGCCGGCTACCCTGCCACTCCGGCTTGATGAACCCGAGGTGCAAGTGCGGCGCAAGTGCCCGCTGACGCCGAAAAGGATTGGAATCGGTATTCCTGACTCCCGCGCACCGGCAGCCTAAATTCTGTTGCCTGGACGCGCTGCCGCACCTATCTCGGAATCATGAAGAAGTCTTCACACAGTTTCTGGGCGAAAAGTATCATGGTGCTGGGCATGTCCCTCGCGCTCATGATGACTGGCATCCTCGGAGCTGTCGCGAAGGAGCATCCTGCGCACCAAAGCAGTGGAAGCATGGCGTGGGCCGCATCCGATCCCGCATCGATGGGGCACGCGGCGCACCACATGCCTCCGGGAGACGCCAGCGAAGAGTGCTGCGAGCCCGAGACCACGGCGGCGTCGAACTGCCATGTCTTGGCTTGTTGTCTATCGGAGTTGGATTACTCCGGCCTCTTGGCATCCACGAGGCAGGGCCGGAGCGCCTGTGCTCAGGCCTCGGCACAGATAGTCGGACCTTCGATCCAGACGCCTCTCCCTGAACGACCTCCCCGACTTTCCTGACAGGTTCTTGCGGATCCGAGCCCTCGAGCGGCTCGGGTCCATCTTGAATTTTGGGCCGGTCCCCACGGACTGGTCGTCAGGAGGTTGCGATGCGTGGACGCTACACGGCTCTCGCGATCCTTGCCTTGGCGGGCGGGACGGCAGGCGGCATCACCCTTGAGAGGTTCTACCTCAATCCGGCGAACAGGATTGCGTCGGAAGGGCCGGAGATCCTTTACTGGGTGGCCCCGATGGACCCGAACTTCCGGCAGCCAGGACCGGGAAAGTCGCCCATGGGCATGGATCTGATCCCGGTCTATGCCGGTCAGGAGCCCTCCGGCGATCCCGTCGAGGTCTCGCTGAGCGCGGCCGAGATCAACGCGATCGGCGTGCGCACCGCGCTGGCGCGGGTGACCGACGTGGCGCCGCGGATCGAGACTGTGGGCTTCGTCGGCTACGACGAGCACCGCACGAGCCACGTGCATACCCGCGTCGAAGGCTGGATCGAACGGCTGGACGTGCGCGCGGTCGGTGACAGGGTCGAACGGGGACAGGTCCTGTTCGATCTCTTCTCGCCGCTCGTGGCCGCCGCGACGGGCGACCTCATCCGGGCGGTCGAGGATGGCGACCCGCGCATTCTCGACGCGGCGCGCAACAAGCTTCTGAGCCATGGCATGTCCACGCGCCAGATCGCCGAGATCGAGGCCACGGGTCAGCTCGCGCGCAACGTGGAGATCGAGGCGCCCCAGGATGGCGTCGTCATCGCGCTCGACGCCGCCGACGGCATGTACCTGCAGCCCGGCACCCGCGCCTTCTCCATCGCGGACCTGAGCCGGGTCTGGCTGATCGTAGATGTCTTCGAGCGCGACATGGCCCGCCTGTCCGAAGACATGACCGCCACCGCCCGGTTCGAGCACCTCCCCGGCCGCGTCTTCGAAGGCCGGATCGACTACATCTATCCCGAGCTCGACCCGCGCACCCGCACTCTCCCCGTGCGCCTGCGCTTCGACAATTCCGACGGTCTGCTCCGGCCCGGCATGTTCGGCACCGTGAGCCTCGAACCCCAAACGCGCCGTGAGGTGCTGACAGTGCCCTCCGAGGCGGTGATCCGCACCGGTGCCGCGGAACGGGTCATCCTCAGGACGGGAGAAGGCACATTCCGCCCACGGCTCGTCACTACGGGGCTGCGCGACAGCTTCGGCGAAGGCGGCCGGACCGAGATCCTGCAGGGACTTGCCCCGGGCGAAGAGGTGGTCGCCTCGGCGCAGTTCCTGATCGACAGCGAAAGCGCCCTGAACGCCGGTTTCACGCGCATGGCGCCCACCGACGAGGAGCCCGCGCGCGGGACGGGCACGCTCGTCTCGCTCGACCGGGACCGACGGATCGCCACGCTCCGGCACGACGTGCTCGAGAGCCTCGACTGGCCGGCCATGACGTCCGAGTTCCCGGTACGTGCGGACGTGGCGCTCGACCGCCTGCACGGAGGAGAGGAGGTCGCGTTCCGGGCCGCGCGGGGCGCCGACGGTCTCATCGGACTGATCGAGCTCGGACCCGACGACGGTGTCGCGGCGACGGGAACCGGCATCGCCCTCGGCGTGACGCCCGAGGGCAGGCTGACGCTCGATCATGGCCCGATTCCGGACCTCGGCTGGCCGGCCATGCGGATGGACCTCGACGTGGCGGGCATCGATCCGGCCGAGGTTCCGCTAGACACGCCCATCGAATTCGATCTGGCGCGGGGTGAGGGCGGGATGTTCTCGATCATCGCCGTGCGCGCCGAGGGCGAAGACGCGTCGCCGGTGCAGACCGTGGACGAAGCGCCTCCGTCCGCGCCGCCGATTGTCGTTTCCGGAACGATCGACGCCGTCGATCCGGCGACCCGCCAGGCGACGATCACCCACGGACCGATCGCGGAGATCGGCATGCCCGGCATGACGATGGACTTCGCGATCGATTCCGCGCTCGATCTCGCCGCCCTGGAAACCGGCCGCGAGATGACGCTCACCTTCGCGCGGCCCGACGGGATGACCATGCTGCTGGCGGAGGCCGAAGCCGTGGAGCCGCCGATGGAGGTAACGGGCACGATCAACGCGGTGGATACCGAGGCTCGCACGGCGAACGTCACCCATGGGCCGATGATCGAGATCGGCATGCCCGGCATGACCATGGATTTCGCCATCGGCGACTCCATCGACCCGGCCTCCCTGGCCACGGGCGAGGACCTGACGCTGCTCCTGCGACGCAATCCCGACCTTTCAATGACCCTCGTCGGCACCGCTGCCCCGCGGAGCGTGTCGCAATGATCCCCGCCATCATACGCACCTCGATCGCGAACCGGTTCGTCATCGTGGCGCTCGCCTGCATGATGGCGGTTGCCGGCATCTGGGCGCTTCGCGAAACGCCGGTCGACGCGATCCCGGATCTCTCGGACGTGCAGGTGATCGTGCGCACGCCCTATCCGGGTCAGGCGCCGCAGGTCGTTGAGAACCAGATCACCTATCCGCTCGCCACGGCGATGCTCGCGGTGCCCGGCGCGCAGGACGTGCGCGGCTTCTCGTTCTTCGGGGACAGCTTCGTCTACGTGGTCTTCGAGGATGGAACGGATCTCTACTGGGCGCGCTCGCGGGTTCTGGAATATCTCGGCCAGGTGTCAGGAAGCCTGCCCGAAGGCGTGTCGCCGCAGCTGGGCCCCGACGCGACGGGCGTAGGCTGGATATACCAGTATGCCCTGATCGACCGCACCGGAAACCACGACCTGTCGCAACTCCGCACGCTTCAGGACTGGTTCCTGCGCTACGAATTGCAGGCGGTGGACGGCGTGTCCGAGGTCGCCACCATCGGCGGCATGGTCCGGCAATACCAGGTGGTCGTCGATCCCAACCGGCTCAGGGCCTATGACATCACGCTGGCGCAGCTGCGCAGCGCGATCCAGACGGCGAACCGCGAAACCGGCGGCAGCGTCATCGAGATGGGCGAGGCGGAGTTCATGGTCCGCTCGTCGGGCTATATCGACGAGTTGTCCGATCTCGCGAGCGCGCCGCTGATGGTGAACGAGCGCGGTGCAGCGCTCACTCTTGGCGACGTGGCCGAAATCAGGCTGGGACCCGAGATGCGGCGAGGCGTGGGCGAGTTCGACGGGCTCGGCGACGCGGTGGGCGGTGTCGTGATCATGCGCTGGGGCGGCAACGCGCTGGCCACGATCCGCGCGGTGGAGGCTCGGATCGAGGAGTTGCGCCTGAACCTGCCCGAAGGCGTCGAGATCGTCACGACCTACGACCGCTCCGGCGTCATCGAGCGCGCCATCGACAACCTGCAGAAGAAGCTGACGCAGGAATTTGTCGTGGTCGTGCTGGTCTGCGCCGCCTTCCTGCTTCACCTGCGTTCGTCGCTGGTGATCCTGCTGTCGCTCCCCCTGGGCATCTTCGCGGCCTTCATACTGATGAAGGCACAGGGCGTGAACGCCAACATCATGTCACTGGGTGGCATAGCCATTGCGATCGGCGCGATGGTCGACGCGTCCATCGTGATGATCGAGGCGATGCACCGACGACTCGAGAAGGAACGGCTGACGGCAGAAAACCGCTGGCGGATCGTGCAGGACTGCGCCTCCGAAGTCGGGCCCGCGCTCTTCTATTCGCTTGCGATCATCACCGTAAGCTTCCTGCCCGTCTTCGTGCTGGAGAACCAGGAGGGGCGCCTGTTCCAGCCCCTCGCCTATACCAAGACCTACGCCATGGCCGCCGCCGCGATCCTGTCGATCACGCTGGTGCCGGTGCTGATGGGATATTTCGTGCGCGGCCGCATATTGCCGGAGCGGAAGAACCCGCTGAACCGCATCGTGGTCTGGATGTACCGCCCGTTCCTCGACGCGGCCATCGCCTGGCCTTGGGCGACGACATTGCTGGCCGCCGCCGTCGTCGCCTCGATGTGGTATCCGCTCCAGCGCCTCGGCTCCGAGTTCATGCCCGAACTGAACGAGGGCGATTTCCTCTACATGCCGACGCTCTATCCCGGCGTGTCGATCGGCGAGGCACGCGAGGTCCTGCAGCAGACCAACCGCCTGATCGCGACCGTGCCGGAGGTGCTGACCGTCCACGGCAAGGCCGGACGCGCGGAGACGGCGACCGACCCGGCGCCGCTCACGATGATCGAGACGACCATCCAGCTCAGGCCGGAGGAGGAGTGGCGCCCGGGCATGACGATGGAAGGCATCCGGGACGAGCTTGACCGGATCGTGCAGGTGCCCGGTGTCACCAACGTCTGGATCCAGCCGATCAAGAATCGCATCGACATGCTGGCGACCGGTATCCGGACACCGGTCGGGGTCAAGATTTCCGGTCCGGATCTCGACGTGATCGCCCGGATCGGGATCGAGGTCGAGCGCGCTGTAGCGGAGATCGAGGGCACCGCGTCCGCCTATGCCGAGAGACCGGTCGGCGGCCGGTTCATCGAGATCGACGTCAACCGGGAGGCTGCCGCGCGCTACCTGATGAGCGTGCGGGATGTGCAGGACGTGGTCCAGATGGCCATTGGCGGCACGCAAGTCTCGGAATCGGTCGAGGGCCTCGAGCGCTTTCCGATCAACCTGCGGTATCCGCAGGAATGGCGCGACAGCCCCGAACGGCTCGAAGGGCTGCCGGTCGTCACGCCCTCGGGCGCGCATGTGCCGCTCGCGGCGCTGGCCGATATCCGCATCGTCGACGGGCCGGGGATGATCCGCTCGGAAAACGCGCGCCGCACCGGTTTCGTCTTCATCGATATCGCCGGGCGAGACCTCGGCGGATACGTGGCCGAAGCGAGGGACATCGTGGCAGAAGTGGTCGACCTGCCGCCGGGCTACTCTCTGACCTGGTCGGGGCAGTACGAATACATCGAACGCATGCAGGAGCGCCTCATGATCGTGGCGCCCGCCACGCTCCTGATCATCACGCTGATGCTCTTCATGGCGTTCAATCGCGTGATCGAGGTGGGCATCATCCTTGCGGCCTTGCCCCTGGCGCTGGCGGGCGGCGTCTGGTTCCTGTGGTATCTCGCCTTCGACATCTCTGTGGCGGTGCTGGTGGGCTTCATCGCGCTCGCTGGCGTCGCCGTCGAGACGGCCATCGTCATGCTGCTCTACCTCAACCTCGCATGGGAGAAACGGCGCGGCCTCGCGCAATCCGAGAGGCGTGCGCTGACACGGGACGACATCGAAGAGGCCGTTTTCGAGGGCGCGGTGCTGCGCGTGCGGCCGAAGATCATGACGGTGGCGACGATCTTCGCGGCGCTGATCCCGATCATGTACGGCACCGGCACCGGCTCCGAAATCATGCAGAGGATCGCCGCGCCGATGATCGGCGGCATGGTCACGGCGACCCTTCTGACGCTCTTCGTCATCCCCTCGGTCTTCGTGATCTGGAAACGCCTCGCGCTGCGACGCGTGAACCGCGAGATCGCGCCCCCCCTCCTTCGGCCGGACGATCCCATGCCGGCCGAATGATGACCCCCGAAGCAAGCAAGGATTGGAGCTTCCCATGAAGACACTGACCGCAACCCTCGGCCTCCTGGCCCTGTCCTGCGCCCCGGCGCTTGCGCAGATGGACCATGGCATGGATCATTCGAACATGCCGATGTCCGACGAGCAGATGGAGGACGCCGTCCACGCGAACGCCGTCGTCAACTCGATCGGCGAGGGCATGGCCAACGTGACCCACGATCCGATCCCCGAGATCGGCTGGCCCGCCATGACGATGGATCTGCCCCTTCTCGACAGCGCCGAGATGATGGGCGACATCTCGGCGGGCGATCAGGTCACGATCATGCTCGTGAAGGGCGCGGACGGGATGTATGCAATCGGCGCAATGATGCCGAACTGAGACGATTGCGCGGCGACCGGCTGCAATGCACCGGTCGCCCGCTCCGCAAGGAGACGCGAGACGACATGACGAGAAACAAGATGTTCCTTCCGGGTGCTGCCGCGCTGATGCTCGCGGGCACCCCGCTTCTGGCCCATTCCGAGAAGGAAGGCACCACGCCGGCCGACGGCGCGCAACTGACCGAGACGCCGGAGATGATCCATATGGTCTTCGACGACCCGATGCGGATCACCATGGTGCGGCTGGTGAACGCGGATGGCGCCCAGATGCCGCTCGAACGGGAGACCGGCCTCGAGCCGTCGCTCGAATTCCATGCCGAGCCCGAGCCGCTGGCGCCTGGCCGCTACAGGGTGGAGTGGCGCGGGCTGGCCTCTGACGGGCACCCCATGCAGGGCAGCTTCTCCTTCGAGTTGACCGACTGACGCGCGATGCTGGCCGCGCTCACCCAAGCCGATGCCGTGACCTGGCTCTCGATCGTCGCGAAGGCGCTCGCCTATGCGGCAACGTTGAGCGCCGTTGGCAGCGTGCTGGTGCTGGCCCTGTTGCCCGGCCTCGGCGCGGGCGGGCGGGACGCCTTGCGTCGGACAGCAGCCCTGTCGGCGCTCGCCGCTTCCCTCTTTACGGTCCTGCGGCTGCCCCTGCGGGCGAGCTTTCTCATGGGCGGCATGTGGGATGGCGCCATGGACCCCGCGATCCTCGGCATGGTGGCCGAAAGCCCGCTCGGGACGAGCGCCGCGCTGCGGCTCGCGGGGCTCGCCCTCATTCTCTGCGTGCTCTGGCGAGGGCGCACCGGGCTCTGGTTCGCGGTACCGGGTGCGCTTCTGGCCTCCGCCTCTTTCGCCTTTCGCGGCCATGCCCTGTCCGAGCCGCAGGCCATCCTCGGCACGCTGGTGACGCTGCACATTCTCTGCCTCGCCTTCTGGATCGGCGGACTGGCCCCGCTTCTGCGGTCGCTGCGCACCGAGCCACCGGCCTTGGCCGGCGCACTGGCGGAGGCCTTCGGCCGGCAGGCGGTCTGGGCGGTCGGGGTGGTGCTGCTCGGCGGCGCGATCGCGCTTGCGCTCCTGGGCGCGGCGCGGCCATCGGCCCTCGCGAGCCCCTATGGCCAGATGTTCGCGCTCAAGCTTCTCCTTGTCGCGGGTGTTCTCGCCATGGCCGCGCTGAACAGGCTGACGCTCACCCCTGCGCTCCTCGCCGCCCGGCCGGACGCCAGCGCGCGCATGCGCCGCTCCATCCGCGCCGAGGCCGCCCTCATAGCGGGCGTCCTTCTCGTCACGGCGGCGCTTACAACAGTCTCGTCCCCGCCCGGCCCGGGCGAGGACCAGATGGCCGCGCTCGTTCCGCCCGTAATCGGGCAAGTTCAGGACATGACAGGAGATGCGTCGTGACACGACTGACCCGCAGGCACTTCCATGGCGCGGCGCTCGCCGCCGCAGCCGCCGCGACGCTGCCCGGCACGCTCCGGGCCGAGGCCGCTCCGGTGCTCCACGCGCGGCAGGGCAGAGCGCAGCTCGCCCCGGCCGACTATCCCGAAACGCGGATCTGGGGCTATGACGGCACCGTCCCGGGCCCCGTCCTCAGGGCACGCCAGGGCGAACGGATGACCCGCCTGTTACGGAACGGGCTTCCCCAACCGTCCTCGGTGCACTGGCATGGCATCCGGGTGGCGAACGGCATGGATGGTGTTGCGGGCCTGACGCAAGCCGCCGTGGAACCAGGGGAGGAATTTCTCTACGAGTTCACTCTGCCCGATGCGGGCACCTACTGGTATCATCCCCACAACCGCACCTACGAGCAGTTGGCGCGCGGCCTCTACGGGGCGCTGATCGTCGAGGAGAGCACCGGCGCGCCCGAGGTCGATCTGGACGAGGTGCTCCTACTCGACGACTGGCGCCTCACGGACGAGGCTCAGATCGCCGGCGGCTTTGGCAATATGCACGACCGGGCGCATGCCGGGCGGATCGGCAACTGGATCACGGTCAATGGCGACGCTGCCTGGTCGCGCGCGGTGCCGAGGCTCGCCCGTCTGCGGCTCCGCCTCGTGAACACGGCGAACGCGCGGATCTTCACGCTCGCCGCGCAAGGGGTCGAAGGCCGGGTCGTGGCGCTCGACGGGATGCCGCTCGAAGCCCCCCTGCCGCTCGCCGAACTCGCGCTTGCACCGGCGCAGCGAGCCGACCTGATCGTCGACGTGGTGGCCAATGAGGGTGAGGAGGCTGTCCTCCTGAGCCTCGAACGCAACGGCGCCTACGTGCTCGCCGCCTTTCCGGTCGAAGGCATCGCCCGGCCGGCCGCCTTGCCCGCCCCCGACGCCCTGCCGCCGAACCCGGTCCCGGCCCTCGGACCCCTCGACCGCGCGAGACGGGCCGACCTGAAGATGGAAGGCGGCGCGATGAGCGCGATGATGGCAGGTGGCATGATGGGCATGCGCGGGATGGTCTCGGCGGGCAGGGTCTGGGCCTTCAATGGCAAGCTGGAGATGGACGACACGCCGCTCATCGACCTGCACCGCGGCGAGACCGCACGGATCGTCCTGATCAACGACACCGCCTGGCCGCACGGGATGCATCTGCACGGGCACCACTTCCGGCACATCCGTACGAACGGGACCGTGGGCCCGCTGCGCGACACGCTTCTTGTGAACCGCGGCGAAACCGTCGAGATCGCCTTCGTCGCCGACAATCCCGGTGACTGGCTTCTGCATTGCCACATGCTTGAGCACTCTGCCGGCGGAATGATGACCTGGCTGCGTGTCGCGTGACGCGCGGTCCGAGCGAAACTCGAACAGGGAGACACAGCACATGAACCGCAGAAACTTCATCCTCACCGGTATCGCGTCGGGTTTGGGCGCGGCGACGCTCGCCCGCCCGGCACTGGCAACGCCCGGTCAAATGGAGGTCTTCAAATCGCCGACTTGCGGCTGCTGTTCGGCCTGGGTCGACCACATGCTCAGAGCAGGCTTCGATGCCCTGGCGCGCGACGTCGATCATGAGACGCTCTGGTCGATGAAAGCCCTCGCAGGCGTCACACCGGAACTGAGTTCGTGCCACACCGCGTTCGTCGACGGCTACTTCGTCGAAGGTCACGTGCCGGCCGGCGATGTGCAGCGGTTGCTGACCGAGCGCCCGGACGCGCTTGGCCTGACGGTGCCGGGAATGCCGATCGGTTCGCCCGGCATGGAAATGGGCAATCAGCGCGAAGCATTCGATACCCTTCTGGTGCTGCGTAACGGCGCGACGGAGGTCTTCGAGCGGCACGCATAAGGGTTAGCCCAAAGCCCCCGCGGCGGGACAGCGAGGTCGTTCGGAGCGAATGAACCGACGGCGCCTGCGGAAAACCGCAGGCGCACTGCCATGCATATGCCGGGTCCCAAGAAGCGCCTTTGCCGCTGACACCGCAGAGCCGATCTCGCACCCCGACATAATCCTTTGGTATCGACTCGATTGCCAGCTTTGCCCTTGGCAACGCCAATCTCACGGCCTCTTGCCCTGGAAAAGCCGGCTGTGCTCGACAACCAGTCGACGGACTCCTTTCCCAAGAGGACTAGAAGTGACCGTCGCCAATCGCTGAGCAGATTCTTGCGAGAGCGACAACAACCTGCCTCCGCATCGCTTCTGCCAATCTGGTACATGACCAGCCTGCCGTTCGGCCCGACGGCCGTACAGACGGCGCCCTTCCACTCTCCGCCGAGCCCTGGACTCATCTCGCATCACGCCGCGCGACAGCCCGACATGGGCGGCATACTGGCGCTCGCTCATTCCCTGCATCGCCAGCCCCGATTATCATTCAAAGTCAGGTGCTTATATCGTTGATAAGCCTCGCGGACAGAGCGAACGTCATTCCCACGAGGACGATGCAACTCACCCGGAGCCACAACGATGAGCACGCGCCTGAATCCGATCACCAGCCCGCGACACGAACTCCGCGCCGAGAAGGCGCGCCGGAACAGGGAAGCCGCATTGGCCGCCTTCATCGGCAAGAAGGCCGAGATCGACGAGATGCTCGCCCGCCTGCAGGCGCTCAGCGCCGACCACTTCAACGCCCACCCCGACGAAGTGAACTGGGGCCAAGTCGGCACCCTCGAACACTACGCCAGCCTCCTGAAGCGCATCACCGACAGCGCCTTCGGAGAGGGCGAACACGCCGACTGATCTCCGGCACCGCCGGAACTCCCGCCGCGCGCCCTGCGCGGCTCGGGGTCGTAGAAGGCGCCGCATGTCGCGGACCTCGAACACGGAGACCCCAGATGACCAAGCTTTCCGACACGCAAGCGATCATCCTCAGCGCCGCCGCGCAGCGCGAGGACCGCAACGTCCTGCCACTTCCCGGCTCGCTCCGCGGCGGCGCCGCCGCCAAGGTGGTGGGCGCGCTGCTGAAGCGCGGGCTGATCGCGGAGACGACGATGGACAGCCAGACCAAGGCGGACGCCGCCCTCAACCGCATCTGGCGCAACGACGAGGACGGCAACGCCATCCTCCTGCACATCACGAATGCGGGCCTCGGCGCCATCGGCGTCGAGCCGGAGAGCGGCGACAGCGCGCCCATGGGCGCCGACGAGGCGCCTTATGCGGAGGCCCCGCAGGACGCTCCCACCGAGGCCGATCCCGCGCCCAAGGCGCGCACCCCGCGCACGGGCACGAAGCAGGCGAAGCTGATCGAGATGCTCCGCGCCGAGGGCGGCGCGACCATCGACGAGATCGTCGCCGAAACAGGGTGGCAGCCGCACACGGTCCGAGGCGCGTTCGCCGGCGCGCTCAAGAAGAAGCTCGGGCTCGAAGTGACCTCCGAGAAGGTCGAGGGCCGCGGGCGGGTCTACAGCCTGCCGCGCGACTGACGCCGCACGTCACGTCGGTCCCAATGCCGCCGTCCCGCATGGGGCGGCGGCTCCCGTCTCACCGATCTGTCTTCCGGAAGACGCTGTACTGGAAGCTTTGCCGGTTGCCCTTCGGCGTGATGTGCATGTGGCGTCGTGCGTCGAGCGTCTCGTACCGGCCCGGCAGCAGCCTGTCGAGTTCCTGCGCCAGCGCCTCGGGCGCATAGCGCACAACGGGCAGGCCCGAGCATTTCTCCGGTCCGTCGTCCGCGAAGGTCGCGATGATCGCGATCCCACCCGGGCGCAGGGCAGCCGACAGCGTGCGAGCGTAACCGGCACGGTCTTCTGCCGCGGTCAGAAAGTGGAATACCGCACGGTCGTGCCAGACGGCGTAGGTCCGGTCCGGCTCCCACGTCGTGATGTCCGCCTCGATCCATGCGATGCTCTCGCCCCGAGCGCCGAGACGCTGTCTGCTGACCGCCAGTGCGGCGCCCGACAAGTCCAGCACGGTGAGAGGGCCAAACCCCTCCCCGAGCAGGACATCGACGAGACGCGATGCGCCGGCGCCGATGTCGATGAACGGATCGCCCGGATGCAGATGCGCACGGACGAGTTCGAGCGACAGAGCGGGCGTGGCCTCGAACCAGGTCAGTTCGTCTTCCGACCTCGCGCCGTAGACGTCGTCCCAGTGTTTCTGTCCGCCAGTCATCTCGTGCAAACCTCCACATTGCAAATCCTAGCGCATGCTGGAATTGTGAGCGATCCTGATTGCTTTCCGTTGATGGACTCCATTGGATACCACGTGGATTCCGGATCCACCGCGGAGTCCACCACGCAAGCCTCTCGACCTCCAACGATCATTGCGCTTTCCGGGCATCCGCCGGACACCGGATTCCGGGGTGGCTTCCCAAAAAAACGACCCTGTCGCTGGCGATATTGCGCGCTGCGCCCTCCCGTATACGTGTTGGCCCAGAAGGAACCAGAAACTTCAACGGGTTGGCGGGGTGGACCCCGACTGGACCCCGGTGTGGATTCCAGGGTCCAGAGGGAGTCCGGTCACGGCTGGGGCGCATCGGCCTCGCGGTTTCTCGGCCCATACAACTTCTCACCCAGCTGTCGGATCAGTTCCCGCTCTGGCCAGCTGAGACGCTCGTCGTCGATGGAGATGGCCAGCACGCCGTTCGGCGGGCTTACGCGGCCCCACTGGGGCCACGGTCCCGCCTCACCCCGCCAGCCGTCGCGTTTGACGCGGTCCGCGTCGCGGCGCTCGCCGCCATAGCCCGGAGGATGCCAGCGCATGGTCTTCATGATGCACCTCCCGTGTTTCCGTCCAGCACGCTGGCAGGAAAAGCCGAAGTCGGCGCGTCCGGGTCTCTCGCCCTACCCAGATGCGGGGCGCCGAATTCGCCCCCAGTTTTCTGGGCGTCCGACGGCGCTACGGTGATCTTGCCTGCGAACCGCGCCTGGCGCTTGGCGCGTTCTTCGCCGCCGAGAGGTCTGCGCCACGGGTTCTTTCCCATCCGGAACGGCCAGCTGGGGCAATCCACGGCCGTGCAGAGCCGCACCTCCTTCGCCGAGCCGTTGCAGCAATCGAGGCATTTCAGCCGCAGGGCGCGCAGCGGCGAGACACGGGCGTGGCCCAGAAACTCCAGCTCGTGGGCAGACATGGTGCGAGGATCCCGGCCGATGTCCTCACCGTCCAAGCGTTCGAGACCGATATGGCGATGCTGGCTCATGTCCGGCCCTCCTGCCTGGCCCGCTCCATGGCCGCGCGGGCCTGCTGGGCCCGGCGACGGTCGCGGTCGTTGTCGAGGTCGATCCGGCTCTCGCCCGTTTCGCGACCGATATGGCTGCCCTTGCCGTGGCGCGCCCAGGCGATGAAGGCGTTGCCGATCCTGCCGTGGAGCGCGATCAGGGAGCTCTGGTTGGCGACCCCGATGAGCGGGGCGAGGTGTCGGGAGAGGAAGGGCAGCCAGTCGGCCGGGTTCGGGACGATGACATGCTCCACGAAGGAGAGCGGCGTCTCGATCAGCACGAAGACGCCGTGGATCTCGCTCGGCCAGAACCGGATCTCGAGCGCGCCGCCCAGCAGGCCCTCCTCGGTCAGGAGCGTGTGCTCGCAGTCGAGCACGCGGTCGAAGGCCCGGTGGAAATCGCCATGCTCGGTCTCGCTCAATCTTTCAGCCTCGCGGTACCAGTCGGGCAGGTCCGTGTCGTGGAAGCGGCCGGCGTCGTAGAGGCGCAATCTGTCGTAGCTCATGCCTCGGTCTCCTTTTCTGGTTGGGGGTGGTGCGCGTGTCGCTGGGCAGCGGGCTTTGCGGCCTCCAGCCGTGTGGACAGCGCGTCGAGGGCCGCACGGCGCGCGGCAAGAACGGCCTGCATGCTGGCGGTCAGGCGGGATGCGAGAGCGTCGAGATGCGCAGCGTCGGCGGGATCGGGCGCGTCGAGGTCGGCGCCCACGCTGTGACAGATTTCGAAGCTGGCGAGCGGCCCGAGCCGGTTGGTGAGCCAGGCTTCCGGGTCGGGGATGCGGGAGAGATCGACGCGGGCGGTGCGGGCACGATGGCCGGGACCTTCCGGGCGATAGGTCACCTCCGCCGAGGATGGGGACATTCTGCTATTATGGAGGTCTCTATAATAGTCATTTGTCCCCTTCCTCTGGCCGTCCTTCTTCGCGGCCTCGCGGGTCGGCCAGAGCTCCGGGAAGCATGCGGCCATGTCGGCCGCGTTCTCGAGCACGATGCCAGTGAGCGCCATCAGGTCACGCCGGGTCGGGCGGAGGTCGGCCCACGGCACCAGCGCGTCGACGGTCACCGGCAGGACCACGTCCGTGAGCAGGTCGATCTCGAGCGGTGTGGCGGCGGTGCGATTGACGCCGCGCCCGCGGCCCATCGCCTGGATCAGCTCGCCCTCGCAGATGCTCCAGCGCACCGACTCGACGATCGGATCGGCGTGTTCCTCCATCGCGAGCGGCGCGGTCCGGTCGCCGGCGAGCCGCACGCGGCGCTCGACCGTCGGATACCACCAGCCCGCGTCCGCCGGGTTGGGCGCGGGCTCGCGACCGGTCAGCGCCATGGCATTGAGTTCGACCGTTCGTGGCGCAGGTAGCGTGCGACCGAGGATCACCATGCCGCCGATCCCGCCCCAGCGGTCGAGCCCGCTCAGCGCGTTGAAATGCACCGCCTCGACCCGCGGCGGCAGGCCGGCCGATCGCAGGGCGTCGATGGCGGCCTTCTGTCCGATGACGAGCAGATCGACCGCCTGGCCGGGGCGATGGCACTGCCGGGCCCGGAGGTCGATCCAGGCGCGGAGGTCGCGCAGCCGGGTCGCCGCGGCCTTGCGGTCGCGCTCGGGCGCATTGTCGGCGGGCGTCAGGGCGCGGGCCGAGGTCGGGCTGCCGGTCACCTGGCGGATGCGGACATGGGGCTGGCGCGCGGCGACGGGCGCGCCGATGTCGATCCGTGGCAGGTAGGTCTGCACCAGTTCCGGGCGCAGCGTCGCGTCGAGATGCAGGATCGGCGCCTGGACCGCCCAGCCTTTCCTCATGGTGCTGCGCCAGCGCAGGCGGAGCGCGCGGACGGAGCCCGCCTCGGTCATCTCGTGCACGAGCTCCGCGCCGGCCGCGTCATGGCCGTTCTCCAGCGCCTCGGCGAGGATCAGCCAGAGCGTGGCGCAACGCCCCGTCGGCGCCCACGGCTCGCCCGCCGGCGGCAGGACCGCCTCGATCCGCTTGCGCCGCTCGACCGGCGACATGCCCGGACGCAGGCCCGCATCGCGCATCCGGCGACGTTCCAGCGTCGCGGCATGGCGGCAGTCCTCCGGGGTGAGACCGACGGCTTCGAGGAGACCCAGACGCAGCGGACCCGGCTCCGTGACCCGCAGCGCCTTGCAGAGCCGCTCGCGCGCGGCGATGAGGTCGGCCGTGGCGCCGACGTCCATCTTGCCCTTGCCATTGTAGCAGGTAAGCGAGGTGCGGCCGGGCTCCAGCCCGTCCTGCGTGAGCGTCGCCTTGCCGTCGAGACCGCGCAGGCCCGACTGCCAGAAGCCCTCGTCGATGACGAGCAGCCCGACTTCGCCGATGGCCTGCGGCTTCATGTGGAAGAGGCTGTCATGGGCGCAGACGATGACCTGCGCCGCCTGCGCCAGCGGCTTCTGGCGCTGGTAGCCGCAGTCGTGGAACCACGGGCAGAGCAGCAGTTCCGCCCCGTTCTTGACCTTGCAGCAGCTCTGCTCGACCGGATGCTCGATCTCGAGCGCGTCGAAGGTCGCCTCGGTGTCGAGGCACATGAGCTGGTCGGGATTGTCGTCGGTCGGATCGGGCGCGGTGCGGCCTTTCCAGAGCATGGCGTTGAGGCCGAGTGCTTTGAGCTCCGCGACCTGCTCCGCGCCGAGATCGTGGCGCGGGACGGCATAGACGACCTTGCGCGTGCCGATCCCGCCCGAGCCGATCAGCTCGGCGATGGCGGTGCGCGCGTTCGAGGTCTTGCCGAGACCCACATCGACCGGCAGGCCGAGAAGCGGCGGCAGCGCCGCGCGCGCCACCACGTTGAAATCCAGCGGGTCGCGATTGGCGTCAGGGTTCGTCGCCTCCTCCTGTGCGGCCTCGACGGCCGCCCAATAGTCCGGGATCGCGGCCATGAATCGGTCGATCGCCTCGGCGAGGCTCGCGCGGGCCTCGTCCGGCGTGAGGACCGGTGCGGGATAGGTCGGCGGGGGCGGCGGAATCCGGGCGGCACCTGCCACGAGCGCCGCGACGGCGTCCGGTCCCTCGGCGCAAAAGAGGTCGTTGGCATCACCCGGGCTGTCCGGCACGGCCAGACGGCCGTCAACCGCGAGCGCGACCTTGCGGGCTGCATCGACGCCGGCGTTGCTGTCGCGGTCGGGCTTGAGGTCGTTGTCGGCGACGACGACGAGGTCGGCGTCTGGGAACCGGGCGCGCAGCGCCTTGGCGACCGGCATCAGGTTGCCCGCGTCCATGGCCACGATCACGGTATGGCCGGTCGCCATGTGCAGGCTGGCGCCGGTCGCCCAGCCCTCGCAGACCAGGACAGGGCCTGCGGGCTCCCCGAGCGGCCCCGGCTCCGCGGCCACCACGGCGAAGTGCCCCTTCTTCGCGCCACCAGCCAGGAAACGCTTGGCCCCGTCCGGCGCGATGGTCTCGAGACTGTGGATCCGACCGTCGATGTCCTGCAACGGCACGACGAGCCGGCGGCCGGCGTCCATGCGCAGGGCGAGCGGCGCGGCCTGCTTGGCGACAAGATAGGGATGGTCCTCCGGGGCGGGCCGGGCGCTGTCCCAGATCCGGGCCGCGCGTGCGGCGGCCTCATCCGCGCGGTTCGGCGCGGGCGCGGTGTCGTCATCGGGAGGAGTCTCGCGCGGCGCCGTGGCCGGTGCCGTGGGCGGCTCGCCCGGATCGTTTGCGGGCGTTGCTCCCGGTGCCGACCGCTGACGAGCCGGCCGGGGCAGCGCCGCCATGCCGATCCGGTCGGCAATCCAGTCGGTGGCATCCTCGCGCGCCATGCCGAGGTCGCGGCCGACGAGATCCGAAAACCAGCCGCCCCGGCCTTCCTCGTGATCGAACCACATCCCCGCCCGCGCGCCACCGACGACGACCGACAGGCTGCCCTTGCGCCCCCAGCGCCACTCCTGGCCCGCGCGGAAGGTGGGCTTGCCCAGAAGCTCCACCGCGAGCTCCGGCACGCGCGCGCGCAGCTCGGCATCGAAGGCCCGCCAGTCCCACCCGCTCATCGCCGCCCCCGCGGAACGGGAGCACGCACACCGGTGGGCCGATTGGCCGATGCGGCATGGCGCAAGAAGTTGCGGAGACGGGCGGACACGGGGCTGCGGAACCGGTTGAAGGGCGTCGTTGCCCTCGGTTCTGCCGCGCATCAGAGCGCTCTCGCGACGTCGGAACCGGTCCGCCCGGCCGCAAGCCATCGCGCCGGAAAGGGGTGACCCCTTCAAGCAAGATATTGAAATCACATCAGTTCATGGGTGGAGCCCAAGGGCCAAATGACCGGTCCAGAGCGCCCCTGGCAGCGGTGCCCGATCAGAGGGGTGATCCCTCGTCCGCGCGAACAGGGTGAACGGTTCCGCCCTTCATCGGGAAGCCGATGCCGTGGGCTCACCCCTTGGAGTTGGCCACTGTCAGGGCTGTTCCGGATCCTTCGGCGGACCCAATGCCGCCAGCCGTCGCGAGAGGTCAGAGCGGCTGTGGAGCACGTCGACGACGATCACCTGCTCCGGCATCTCGACGAACACGATGAAATGCTGCCCCGCCCGCGTGACGCGCAGATCCTCCGGCAGGTCAGGATCGATGAGTCGGCGGCAGTCCTGCGAGGGTGCTTCACCGGACGCGATCGCGGCGCAGCGCGCGATGAGGTCTGCCTCGTATGCCTCGGCCTGGCGCGGCCCGAAGGTCTCCAGCGTCCAGCGGGCAATCTCGACGAGCGACCGTTCCGCCTGCCGCGTCAGCCGCCACGGCTTCGGCATCAGGACGCGGTGCGCGTGGCGGCAAAGGCCCTGCGGATCGCGTCCTCACCGGAGCCCTCGGCGAGCACACCCGAGCGTGCCTCCTCCAGCCCCGCGGCGAGCCGGTCACGCAAGGCGGTCATCTCCGCCTCCTCGCGCTCCAGCAGACGAAGCCCGGCGCGCAGCGCCTCCGACGCATTCTGGTAGCGGCCATCGGCAATCAGTCGGTCGATCAGGTCGGTCTGGCTGTCGGTCAGGACGACATTGCGGGTCGGCATCAGCATCTCCCTCGAGCGCATTGGCAATATATGCCAGTCACTGCGCGATGTCGACCAGCGGAGGCGGCGCGCGTCAGCCGGTCTGCCGCAGATCCGGGCCCATTACCCGCTTGGCCCCGCCGCGCTGCGCCGACGGCAGCCGGATCAGCGTGGCCATGGCATCGGCGAGCTTGTTCGACACGGGCTCGCCCTCGATCTGCTGCTCGAGGAACCAGTCGACGAGGCAGTCCTTCTTGCCCTGCGTCTCGGCCGTGATCCCGAACTTCGCGATCGCCGCCTGCATCAGCTCGAGATAGGGTGTGGTGTACGGTGCCGCGCCCGCACCCTCTGCAGGGCTGACGACCTCGGGAACGTAGTCCGGCCAGATCGCCTTCACGAGAAAGCGCGGCATGCGGATGTCGATGAACTCCCAGTCCCGCGCGGCCAGGCGCCCCAGATGGCACTGACCCTCCCGCCACTGCTCGGGTCGGATGCTGGTGTGGTAGCCCGAATGCAGGCCGAACCCGCTGCTCGCGCCGTAGCCCCAGCCGTTCGGCCGATCCTCGGTGTAGCGGCCCTGCGCGATGAGATCGCCGTCCCGCAAGGCGACCAGCAACTCGTTCTCGGCCTCCGCCTTCCAGGCGATCTTCGGATCCTGCGGCGGGTTCCAGTGGTTGTGTGCGGGCACGGGCTTCGGCGGCGCCTTGGCCGCCTCGGCTGCGCGCCGCGCGACGGTCACGGTTTCCACATGGGCCAGCGCCTCTGCGTAACTCCATTGGGTACGGTCGAGCGATTGCAGCGACATCGGCGGCCTCGTGATTCATGCGGGATGACATGAACATAATGGGAACGCCCAAACCGCTCAACCCATTCCGATGGCGCGAGGGTGGAGGGGTTCACCCTCGCGAGGCGAGCGCGGGGTGACCCGTTCCGAGGTCGCGGGCGGCGGCGCAATGCGGCACCGATGGAGCATGATGTTCGATCCCGGTCCCATCCGTCGCCCCAATCCGCTCGCCCCCTCGGCGATGACCCCCGCCGAACGCCGCGCCGAGCTGTGCGGCCTGCTGGCGCTTGGGTTGGTCCGGTTGCGGCTGCGAGAACGGGGCGAACCTTCTGACGAGACTGGAGAAATGCGCCTACACTCTCCGGCCGACCGATGCCGTCATGCAACTCCAACTCACCGGAGAACCGCATGACGACCCACGATCCCATCCCCGCGCGCCTGGCCGCGCTGAAGACCGCGACGACGCCGGAGCTGAAGGCGCAGTGGCGTGATCTGTTCGACAGCGAACCACCGCCATTCAACCGCCGCTACCTTGAATCCCGCCTGGCCTACCGCATCCAGGAACTGGCCTATGGTGGGCTGAAACCGGAGACGATCCGGCGGCTGGAACGGCTGGGCGAAGAGCTCGACGGTGGCGACCGAAAGAAGAGCCGGATGCGCGCCGACACCATGCCCATCGCCGGCACGCGGCTGATCCGCGAATGGCAGGGCGTCGAGCACGTCGTCACCGTCACCGCAGACGGGTTTGAGTGGCAAGGGCGGCCGTACAAGTCGCTGTCGGCCATCGCGCGCGCCATCACCGGCACGCGCTGGAACGGCTGGGTGTTCTTCGGGCTCAAGAACCGGAGGGCGCGGACATGACGAAGCCCATCGTGCGTAAGCGGCGCTGCGCCATCTACACCCGAAAGTCCTCCGAGGAAGGGCTCGAGCAGGAGTTCAACTCGCTCCACGCCCAGCGAGAGGCCTGTGAGGCATACATCGCCAGCCAGCGGTCGGAAGGCTGGGTGCTCGTCCGCGATCAGTATGACGACGGCGGCATCTCGGGCGGCACGCTGGAGCGGCCCGGCCTGCAGCGGCTGCTGGAGGACATCGAGGATGGACTGGTCGACGTGGTGGTGGTCTACAAGATCGACCGCCTCAGCCGCTCGCTCGCGGACTTCGCCAAGCTGGTCGAGGTGTTCGATCGGAACGGCGTGACCTTCGTCTCGGTCACGCAGTCGTTCAACACCACCACGTCCATGGGCCGGCTGACGCTGAACATCCTGCTCTCGTTCGCGCAGTTCGAGCGCGAGGTGACCGCCGAGCGTATCCGCGACAAGGTCGCCGCCAGCCGGAAGAAGGGCATGTGGATGGGCGGTGTGCCGCCCTACGGATATCGCGTCGAGAAACGGAAGCTCGTCATCGAGGACGAGCACGCCGAACACGTCCGCTGGATCTTCGCCCGGTTCCTCGAGATTGGATCGGGCACGGAACTGGCTCGCGAGGTCGCGAAACGCGGCATCCGCACGCCGCGCGGCAACCGGATCGAAAAGAAGTACCTCTATCGGATGCTGAACAACCGCGCCTACATCGGTGAGGCGGTCCACAAGGGCAAGAGCTATCCCGGCGAGCACGATGCCATCATCGACCGCGAGACGTGGGACCGGGTCCGCGCCATCCTTCAGGAAAGCCCGCGCAAGCGTGCCGCGCGCACCCGCGCCGAGACGCCTGCGCTGCTGAAGGGGCTGCTGTTCGGCCCAGATGGCGCGGCGTTCTCGCCGACGCACACCCGCAAGGGCGACAGGCTCTACCGCTACTATGTCAGCCAGACGGTGCTGAAGTACGGCGCCGGATCCTGCCCGGTCGGCCGCGTGCCCGCGGGCGAGATCGAGGCCGCGGTTATCGACCAGCTACGCGTCGTGTTCCGCCAACCGGAAATCGTTGCAGGAACTTGGAAGATGGCGCGCGCATACGCCGACGACATCACCGAGGCAGACGCTGGCGGGGCCTTGCAGCAGCTCGATCCGCTGTGGGACGAACTCTTCCCCGCCGAGCAGGCGCGCATCGTGGCGCTGCTGGTCGAGCGCGTGGACATCGGCACGGAGGGGCTGAACGTGCGCTTGCGCGTCGACGGCCTCGGCAGTCTCGCGCGCGAGATGCTGGCCGGTGGAATCGAGGCTGCCGCATGACCCGCGGGGCTCCGATCCCCGACACGGTGACGGTGCATGTGCCATTCCGCATCGCGAAGCGCGGCGGGCGGAAGGAGATGCAGATGCCTGAAGGCGCTACCCAGCCGCGGCGCGCGGACAACACGTTGGTCAAGGCGCTGGCCCGTGCATTCCGATGGAAGAGGATGCTGGAGTCCGGCGAGTTCGCGTCGATTTCCGAACTGGCTGAGCAAGAGGGCATCGCCTTCACCTACATGGCGCGGCTGATGCGCCTGTCGCTGCTGGCCCCGGAAATCGTGGATGCCATCATGGACGGCCGCCAGCCTGAGAGTGTTACGCTCGCGAACCTGATGGATCCCTTCCCACTCGACTGGAAGGAACAGCAGATGCAATTGCTGCAACGCGGAACGAGCGAGCGGTGATGTCAGACACCATCACTGCAGCGTTCACGTCCAGATTTCGCCGGCTCGGGTCGTGAAGGCCTTCTTGGCGTCGACATCTGCGACGAACTCAGACCACAAGTCCTTGCCCAGCTTTCGACGCGCGAAGGCGCCTGCCATTGTGAGAAACGCCTTGAGCACAGCGTGCATGTCTTCCACGTACCCGGAAAGGATCGTCTCGGTGCCGGAGCCGTAAGCGAGGAAAAGCGCCTCGCGATAGTTCGCCTTGCCGCGGTAGCGGGCTGCTTGGTGAACAAAACCCATGGACCTACGCTTGAACCACTCGTCCCGCAGTGCCCTCGCGTCTTTCGAGCGGAAGTTGCTGACGCCCAACTCCTTGAAGGCGCGATTGTCTTTCAGGTCCTCCTCCGTCTTCCACGCGTACCACTTCGCAGATCCCGACAGATAGCCGGCAGCGGCGCCCAGCGCGTCGTCCTTCGTCACCGGGCGCGTCTGGAGCTTCCCGGTACTGCCATTGCGCAGTGCATCGACCTCCGCCTTGTAGGTCTTCTCCACGAGACTGCTCACTCTCCAGCTGAACGGCGCCATTGCAAGGCCGCGACTTGCGATCTGCTCGTCCCACAACTGAGCCGTTCCAGCATGATCCTCCTTGAAAGCCCCGGATTTTGCGGCGGTCATCGCGCTCGCGGCATTGGCGATACCGTAGTACCAGGCCAGCACGCCAACCCGCGCGTAGTCCGCGGCCGTCGTTCCGCTTCGGAACTGGTCGAGGGCGGAAAGATGGTGGAGCCCGAGGAAGAGCTGCTCGAGCACGGTGTTCTCGACCCAGACATCCATCTGCCGCTTTCCTTCCTTCCCGTAGAAGGCAGTCGCGGTCCCGAAATCGATCCCTTCGTCCTCCGCAAGGAATCGCAGTGCGCGCATCCAGTTGACCGTCGACGGCAGTGCGAACTGCGGATCGGGCTTTCCGCCCCTCTCGTTGATGGTGCCCTGCTTGATGATGCGGTCGTACAGCATGGTTTCTCGATCTGACGTAGAGGATTGCCACGCCGGATCGGCGGAATCGGGCGTGCAAAACAGAGACTCGCGCGATAGTCTTCTGGAAAACAAGCCCTTTTCGTGAGTGCCCGTCCCGCATGTCCGACAGTCTGACCGACCTGATCCTTTCCCTCACCCCCGAAGATGGCTCCTCCATCGGCAACGGCGCGATGATGGCGCTGCTGCGTGAGCGCGTGCCGGGCCTGACTGATGACGACTACGCCGCCGCGCGCGATGCGCTGGTCGATGACGGGCTTCTGGCCCGTGGCCGTGGGCGGGGCGGGTCGATCATGCGGGTGGTCGATGCTGACGAGGATGAGGACGGGTTCGAGCTGACGCCGACCGACGAGCCCGCGCCGCGGCAGCGTGCCGCCTCTCGCGGCAAAAAGGCTGCGCGAAAGCCGAACGGCCCCACCCAAGTGCTCAGCTACCGCCACGACGAAACCCGGGTGAACAACCCCGAGGTCGGGATGGTCCATGCCGGCACCGATCCGGATGGCGAGAAGACGGTCTGGGCCTATGACCCGCATCTCGACCCTGTGCTGAACTTCGACAGCGCGCGGGCGGGAATCGAAAAGCTGATCGACGATGCAATGGCCAGCGACGATCCCGAACGCATGAAGGATGCGTTGCAGGAGCTGAAGCGGCTGCAGGCGCCCTATCTGAACTGGACGGGCAAGGCGGAGCGGACGAGCGTCGAGGTCGATACCGTCTCGCTGCATGTCCATGAGCGGGTGGACCCTGCGACGATCCTCGCCAACGCTGCGAAGAGGCTGAAGGGGAAGGACGCGGCCACGCAGTGGCGGCAGCCAGACCTGTTCGCGGCGCCGTTCGAGAACCTGCCGCTGCGCCAGGCGCTGGATTTCTACCACCACGAAAAGGGCTGGTCGAACCGGCTGGTGGCGGGCGACAGCCTGCTGGTGATGAACTCGCTTCTGACGAAGGAGAGCATGGGCGGCAAGGTTCAGATGATCTACATCGACCCGCCCTATGGCATCAAATACGGGTCGAACTTCCAGCCCTTCACGAACAAGCGCGACGTGAAGGACCGCTCGGACGCCGACCTCACCCAGGAACCCGAGATGATCAAGGCGTTCCGGGACACCTGGGAACTCGGCATCCACTCCTACCTCACCTATCTGCGCGACCGGCTGATGCTGGCGCGGGAATTGCTGACCGAGAGCGGATCGGTGTTCGTGGCTCTGTTGCACAAATCGCGTGAGGGATTCATCTCGTGAATCCAGCGTGGTAGCTGGGATGTATGAGCAGACCCATACCCCCGACCTACAAGACCAGGAACTGGCCAGCCTACAATGAAGCGCTCAAGCGCCGGGGCTCGCTGACGATCTGGTTCGACCCCGAGATGAGCTGGGATGCCGCGCCGACAGGCAAGCGTGGCCGCCAGCAGACTTACAGCGATACTGCCATCCAGACGTGCCTGACGATGAAGGTGGTGTTCGGCATGGCGCTCCGACAGACGACCGGGTTCGTCGAGAGCTTGCTACGGCTGGTCGGCCTGAAGTGGGCGGTCCCCGACTTCAGCACACTATCTCGCCGCCAGAAGACCTCGGCCGTGAACATCCCCTACCGCGGCTCCAAGGGGCCGTTGCACCTGCTGATCGACAGCACCGGGATCAAGGTCGAAGGTGAAGGCGAGTGGCACGCCCGCAAGCATGGCGGCCCGAAACGGCGGGTCTGGCGCAAGATCCACCTCGGGATCGACGAAGAAACGCTGGAGGTTCGGGCTGTCGAGATCACAGGGAGCCACATCGGTGACGCGCCGATCCTACCCGACCTTCTCGACCAAATCCCGCAGGACCAGGAAATTGGCAGCGTCACGGCGGATGGCGCCTATGATACACGTAAATGCCACGATGCCATTGCCGACCGCGGCGCCCATGCCGTTATCCCGCCCCGCAAGAACGCGAAGCCCTGGAAGACGATCACCGCCGGAGCCGTGGCGCGAAACGAGGCCCTGCGCGCGGCGAAATACCTGGGCCGCGCGCTCTGGCGAAGATGGAGCGGATACCACCGCCGAAGCCGCGTCGAGACAAAGATGCATTGTGTGAAGTTACTGGGCCAGCGGCTCATGGCACGGGACTTCGACCGCCAGGTCGCGGAACTCCAGGTCCGCATCGCCGTCCTGAACGGCTACACCGCGCTCGGCATACCCGTCACGGAAGCTGTGGGATAAGTGTGTCTGGGGAAGGGGGTAGTCCGGCCTTCACACTCTTTGCGCAACAAAGCCCCGTAGGGGACAGTTACAGTATCAACGCCTAGCCGCGGATGAAAACTCTCAATCTGGAGGAAGAATTAGTTGCAAGAGCATCGGTTCTGGGCCAGCGTGATGTAATTCTTTTGAATATACTCATCGTTCTTCATACGGTGGATCGGAGACCGTGTGAAGACAGGTGAGTGGGACGTCATCGGCGCGATGACCTTGGACACAGCGACCGCTGTGATCGCTGAACGTCTGACGAAGGACGCCTTGGCATTCCGGACCGAGTCCCAAGGACTGCTGGACGAGACCACCACGACGATGACGGGTCGGATCGAACCTCCGAGGCTCATCGACGGGACAGGCGGGTCCGTCACCGTCGAGATCGAGATAGCACAGGGCGAGATCGAGAGCGGGGACCAGAAAGCCTCTCTCGCCGGGATACGCCTCAGCGTCAGCGGGACGCTGGTTAGTGTGATGGACAAGAAAGGCCTCGCCGGGTTTGGGCTTGCGGAGTTCGCGCCCGACGCAGGGCGGCAACAGGCGGCCGTCGCGATCACGAAGGGGCCGGATATCGGGGCCGACTTCACGGCGCGGGTCGAGACTGGCATGGCCTCTTGGCTAAAGGCTAATGGACCCGCCTTGTTCTATCCGTTGCTGCCCAGTTGCCCGGGGTTCGCCGACCAACAAGACGCTTGGCACTATGCAGGCGGCAAGGCGGTCTGTCAGCAGCGTGCCTCGCACACGGGGGTGACGCTTGCCATCGGTCTGGCATCTCGGGCCTATCCGAAGGACGACAGCGTCCTGATCGACGCCGATCTGATCGCAGGCTCGGCAGATCTTGCCGTTGTGTGCTCCGACGTGGTCACCAGGTACTTCCGCGAAGCCCTGCAACATGTCTTCGCCATGGACGCCGGCCGACGCTCGCGGCACGTCGATCTTGGAGATGTCCATGTCCAGTACAGGGTCCGGGACATCACGGTACAGGACGAGAGGTTGGAGGTGCACGCCGACTGCCTCATCGACGTCCGAGCCCCCATTGTTGGCCGTCAAACCCTCATCGAAGCCGTCACCATGCGGTACTCGGTCGTCTTCGACCACGTCGCCCAGGAATTGAAGATCAAGAAGACCCGCCACAAGATCCTTGATCGGCACGTCAGCGATACCTTCGTCTTCACCATCATGCGGGTCATCTTTGGCGTCAAGATCGTCGACGATACCGACCTTTTTCAAGGCACGGCAGAGGTCTCCTTTCCATTGCACCACAGCGACGGACAGCAGCATGTCCTCGGCAAGGCCTTTCCGCTTGACTTCGTGCCCGATGAGGGCGGCTTGCGCGGCGCGATGTTTTTCCGCCGACTCTCAAAGTGACACCACACGCTCCATTCCAGAAGGAAGGACCCCGATATGACCGAAACCGTGGCGGCCAACACCGGCGGTTGGGATGTCGTCAGCGCAATTACCTTTTCCGCACTGAACGCCCATCTCGCGACCGACAGCAACTTCAGTGATATCGGGTTCGAAAAAGAGATTGCAACGCTTATAAACGGCCGCTTTGCAACCGCAGGAACATTCGCCTTCTGGCGGTTTGGAAACGGTGCGAACGGGGACACGATCAGTTTGGAAGGTGTCGTCGAGGCGGGGTCGATCACCGTTGGGGCGGAGGATGATGCGGTCACCATCGATCTGACGGGCGTGATCATCCGCTTCGACCTGCCCCTCGATCTGTACACGCGCGCCGACGGCCGGACCAAGTATTTGGGCGTCGACCGCGATACCGTCGGGATCACCGTCGCCGAGATTGATCTGCCGTGCGATCAGCATGCCGATGCCCTGCGCAGCCTGATGATCGAATGGGCCAAAGACCATTTGCCCGATTTCGCGAAACCGCTCGCCGTCGTCGATATCAGCGGCGATTTCGCGGGCTCCTCGGGCGCGATGGCGTGGATTACCCCGACCGCGGCGCATTTTTCCGTTGCGACCGCCATCGAAGATCCCTCCCTGCCACCGGATCAACGGCGCAAGAAATTCGAGGACGAAAGCGTGCTTGCCGTTCTTACCATGACCGAAAACCGGGTGCCGCCGACCACATTCGCCGCGACACCGGCCTTCGTGCCCAACGGCTCCCATGTCGGTGTCCTGATCGACGCGGGCCGAATGGTCGAAAAAATGTTGCTGCCCCACATCGTCACCCTGTTCCCGGGATCGACCGAGGCGGATTTCGACATCACCTCGGACGGCTACGGACTGACCAACACGCGGCAGATCAAGGCCCACGACTTTCAAAACAGTGATGGCGAGACCTTCAAGCCACTGGTCGAACCTCAGGGCTTCAAGCTGCTGGTTGACGGGGATGTGATCCAGCTCGATTTCGACTATTTCCACTTCTACCACGGCATTGTCGGCACAGACGTCATCATAACCCGCAAAGGGGCGTCTCGCCTGTCGCTTGGTGCGGATGGCAGCCCCGAGTTCGAGCTGGAGGCGCTCAGCGGCAGTGTGACGACCTCCAACCCTGATTGGATCCTCATCGCCGGGATCACCCTCGATGTCATCGCCATCGTGGCCATCGTGGCCGGTGTCGGTCTGGAGGCTGCGGCCATTCGCGAGTCGGAGACCGCGGGGCAGATGGCGATCTCGATGTCGGATATCGGTGCGGCGAATGTCGGATCGGGCGGGAGTGACGCGGCGGGCGCCGCCGCGTCCATGACGGCAGGTCGTGCCGGCACCAGCTTTGTCGCGCAGGCCTCGAACTTCATGAATGCGCACAAACTGGCCATCGTTGTCGCGATCGCCGCGACCGGCATCGCAGGAGGGACCCTGACCGTCCTGAACTACGCGACGCTGCTGACGGAGAAGGGAAAGGTGAAGCCCGAGCTGTTCGACGATCTGCTCAAGGAGGTGTCGACACCCGTGGAGTGGCCCAGTGCGGGCACGCTGCGCCTGCGCTCGCTCGCCTTCAACGACGGCCTGCACCTGGGCGGGGAACTGGCCTGAGCACAGTCTCGGCCGCGGATGGGAAGGACATGCTTTGGAAATTACCGCAAACAGTCTCGGATGGGACACCGTCTTTTCTCTGCGATTGAGCGAGGCCAACCGGCAGATTGATATTGCCGGATCGACGCCCGAGGGCTTCTCCATGCCGCTTCCCGACAATGAAACGTATACCCTCACCATCGGTTTTGGTCGCTGGGCGCTGTCGGAGCGAAGCTCCGGAACACGGGCACATCTGACCATGCCACTCGATGTCTGGACAATTGCAAAGGCGGACGACGGGACGGTCATTTTTGACGGGGCCGGCAGTAGTGTCGATACTGCGCTGGATATGGAGTTCGTTGCGGCCGACAGACTGGCCGCGCCGGACGAGGACTTCGAACGCTACCATTTGCGTCTGGCCAGCCCTCAGGGCCGCAACTACCGCCCCGCGCAGGTTCAGTTAACGCTTGGCGAAGGCGTCAAGGACCATCCCGATGTGAACGGTGGACTCCGGCGCGCGCTGGAGACGTGGCTCAACACCCATCTCGACGTCTTCGACCACATCTTTGCCGAGCTGGACATCACGACGAAGCTCGCCCGCGGTGATTTCGCGTGGATGCAGCCCACGGATATGGCCTATGCCTTCAGCGAGGCCGAGAAGGGGCACGAAGCCGATGCGATTCTGGCCGTCTTGTGCATGACAGGGGGGCGAAAGGCCGAAGGCCGGGCGCTCTATGTGTCGGGGGACATGATCACCATCGGTCATGTCGCGTCTCTGGTGATCGGATCGCAGCGTTTGCTCGACAGCGTCGTCGTCCCGATGATGTGCAGCGTCTTTCAGGGCATCCAGCCCAACTTTTTCGAGCTCGACCGGGACGGAATGGGAATTCGCCTCATGCACCGGGCCCGTGTAAAGCCAACGCCCGTTCTGGGAATGCGCTGCGAAACATGGCTGGATGAACTTTCAATCCGCATCGAGGCCGACCAACTCGCTATCGAGTGTGAGACGAAGGTCATCACGCCGCTCGGGGCTGCGACGAACAATTCCTCCGGAAACTATGGCGTGTTGATGAGCGAGGATGCGGATGGGAACCCGACACTGAGCCTCGAGAAGCTTCAGGGCGGGTTCCAAGTGTCCAAATTTCAACTCAGCGTTGAAATGCAGATGTTCGAAAAGGTCGCGATGATCGCTGGCGCGACACTGGGTGTGATGTCCGTCTTGGCGCCGGGGCCTTTGCTGGCCGGATTCTGCATCGGGCTGGCAATCGTGGCCGCAGTATCGCTGCTTGTTCTCGATATCGCAAAGCTGGTGCTCAAGGATATTGCGCCCAGTTTCGACGGTTTGTTCGAGATGAACCTCAAGCCCCTGCGCTGGACGGGGCTTGGCGTGTTCGAGGTGACGGAAGTTACATTGAGCGACAGCCTGCGCCTTGCCGGATACTTTCCGCCCCCCGAGACGGACGAGACCGCCAAGATCGCGGCGCCCTAGGCCCCCGAGGACCGGCGTCGCCCAAGCGCCATAAGTCCCCCGGCAGCGGAGATCAGCAACAGCACAGAGGCCGGTGCCGGAATGGCGGTCGTCTCGACCTCGAACAGCAGAGCGTCTCCACTCAGCCGCGCGATGAAATCGCTCGATGCCGGGAACCCGGCCAAGATCGGGGAGGCGGCGTATTGCAGCCCGATATCCCCGGGGCTGTTTTCGATCACGGTCGGGGTGCCGGACTCGCCCCATGTTGCAAAGCCGCTGGTGACGGACACACCCAGATAATAGGTGCCGGAGGGCAGACTCAGCCCCGAGAACAACTCTGATCCGGTGATGTTCTCCAGCGCGAACCAGTCCACAAGGTTCGCGAGGGAGCTTCCCGTCCCGACATCGTTGGTCAGGAAAACCTCGCCTTCGCACGCGGCACAGTCGATCGGCGCGGAGACCGAAATCGCAGAGGTTGCGTCCGATAACGAAAAGCTAATGGCAACCGCTTCGGTCGCGTTGATGAAGCGGGTGTCTTGTGTGGTGTAGTCCAAGACAGCCGCCAGCGTCACGGCCTGCGCCTGAACGGCAAGAAACGCTGTCAGGCCAAGCGTAAGGGCCAAGGATTTCATGCCGGTTCCCGTTCGATAAGTGTAACGAAAACTACATCTGATCGGCTGGCGAAAAGCAAGGAATGACCCGTACCGGGCCTGATCCTGATCCCATGCAGCGCCATTCGCACCGCACAGTGCCTCATTCTTGGGCGTTGCCTGCGCGCCCATCGCGGCCAATCCCGAACGTTGCAAGCCCACTAAGGAGCGACGCATGGGGGCCTTCAGGACATGGCTCGGCGTGGGCCGCCTTGCCCCTTGTGCCAGTGACTGCAAGGCACGCGATGCGAGGCAGGAGGTCAACGGCGCACAGGCTCCGCGCGGGGGACACCAAAGATCTGCGGGCCAGCGGGTGCGTTGCGGATCCGCTCGAGAGTCTCGTCGTCGCCGTCCGATTTCATCACATTTGCGATGAGATGGTTTATCGTCTCGTCGAATAGCTCGTCCGTTCTCGGTGCAGCGCTTGGAACTCGGCCGCAATGGTCTGTTCGAAGGCAAACTGCCGGACTCTCCCCATAACCGTCGTGCGGCAATGGCGCGGATAGCGGAACGGCTTGATCGGTGGGATCGGGATTCGAACCCTCGGTTCGGTTCAGCCATCAGCAACGCTACGAACAATTGAAAAGGGGCGGCTTGGCCGCCCCTGGTATGCTTTTGGCTCATTTGGGCGGAACTTTGCCCGTTCGGGCAAGACTATGCCCGTCCCTGGGAGCAACTATGCCCGCCACACCACCGCCACACCAGTCAGCTACACCCGCTCGTATCTCCGCAGGTATTGCATTTCATGCAGGTGCCGTTGCGCACCAGCGTGTAGTTGCCGCACTCGCCGCAGGGGTCCCCCTCGTAGCCCTGGATGCGGGCCTTCGCGCGTGCGTCCATCGCAGTGCCGCCGAGCGTGCCGCCGGTATCGATCGCCGTCGCCGCGCCTTGTACGGAAAACCCGGTCTCAAGCGCGACCGCACTGCCAGCGCCGCCCTGCAGCAGCACCAGTTCCTGCGGCATCCGCTTGCGCAGATACCCGGTCGAGGAAATCTGCTTGAGCACTTCAAGCGACTTGCTGGCAGCAGTTTCGCTGACCGGCGCGATGTTGGGCCTGCCTTCGGTCTCCCCGCCGCCGAGATCGTCGAAGGCCGCGCCCTCGGGCTTCACATGCGCAAGGTCGGTTCGGTCGAGATAGCTGACCGCAAGTTCGCGGAAAATGTAGTCGAGGATCGAGGTCGCGTTGCGGATCGCCTCGTTGCCCTGCACCATCCCCGCAGGTTCGAACCGGGTGAAGGTGAAGGCATCCACGAACTCTTCCAGCGGGACGCCGTATTGCAGCCCGACCGACACGGCGATGGCGAAGTTGTTCATCATCGCCCGGAAGCCTGCGCCTTCCTTGTGCATGTCGATGAATATCTCGCCAAGCTGTCCGTCCTTATATTCGCCGGTACGGAGATAGACCTTGTGACCGCCAACAATCGCCTTCTGGGTGTAGCCCTTGCGCCGCTCGGGCAGCTTTTCGCGGTGCGAGCGGACGACCTCCTTGATGATCACCTTCTCGATGATCTTCTCGGCCAGAACCTGCGCCTTTGCCTGCGGGCTGCCCGATGCCAGCACTTCTTCAGCCTCGTCGTCATCCTCGACCAGCGCCGCCGCGAGCGGCTGGCTCAGCTTCGATCCGTCACGATAGAGCGCGTTCGCCTTCACACCCAGCGACCAGGACAACTCGTAGGCGCGCTGGCAATCCTCGATGGTCGCGTCATTGGGCATGTTGATCGTCTTGGAGATTGCGCCCGAGATGAAGCTTTGCGCCGCCGCCATCATGGTGATGTGGCTGTCCACGCCAAGGTAACGGCGCCCTTTCTTGCCGCAGGGATTGGCGCAGTCGAACACCGGGTAGTGGTCGGTCTTCAGGTGCGGCGCGCCTTCCAGCGTCATGGTCCCGCACACATGGTCGTTGGCAGCCTCGATCTGCTGGCGCGTGAAGCCGAGCGACGTCAGCATGTCGAAGGTCGGATCAGCCAGCTTGGCTGCCGGAATGCCCAGCACGTCGGTGCAGAACTCCTCGCCCAGCGTCCACTGGTTGAACACGAAGCGGATGTCAAAGGCCGAAGGCAGCGCAGCCTCGATCTTGTCAATTTCGGCCGCGCCGAAACCGTGGCCCAGCAATGCCGTGTGATTGATGCCCGGCGCATTGCCGAGGGTGCCGTGACCAACAGCGTAGCTGACGATCTCCTCGATCTGCGCGGGAGCGTAGCCCAGCGTTTCAAGCGCGGCCGGAACCGAGCGGTTGATGATCTTGAAGTATCCACCGCCAGCGAGTTTCTTGAACTTCACAAGCGCGAAGTCCGGCTCGATCCCTGTGGTGTCACAGTCCATCACAAGGCCGATCGTGCCGGTCGGCGCGATCACTGTTGCCTGCGCGTTGCGGTAGCCATGTTTCCGCCCAAGCGCGAGCGCCTCGTCCCATGCGCGGGTCGCAAGATCCACCAGACGCGCGTCGGGGCAGTTGGCATGGTCCAGCGGCACCGGGCGGACCGCAAGCCCTTCGTAGCCGTCCGCCTTGCCATGCGCCGCGGTGCGGTGGTTGCGGATCACCCGTAGCATGTGTTCGGAATTGGCCGGGTAGCCTGGGAAGGCGCCAAGTTCTCCCGCCATCTCGGCCGAGGTCGCATAGGCCACGCCCGTCATGATCGCGGTCAGCGCACCGCACAGCGCCCTGCCCTCGTCGCTGTCATAGCTGTGCCCCATCTGCATAAGCAGCCCGCCGATATTGGCATAGCCAAGACCCAGCGTGCGGAAGTCGTAGGACCGCTGCGCGATCTCACGGCTGGGGAACTGCGCCATCAAGACACTGATCTCAAGCGTGACGGTCCACAGGCGCGCTGCGTGGACGTACTCCTCGGCTTGGAACTGCCCGCCGCGGTAGAAGGTCAGCAGGTTCATAGACGCGAGGTTGCAGGCCGTATCATCGAGGAACATGTATTCCGAGCACGGGTTCGAGCCGCGGATCGCGCCGTCTTCCGGGCAGGTGTGCCACGCATTCACGGTATCGTGGAACTGGATTCCCGGATCGGCGCAGGCCCAGGCGGCATGGCCGATCTGTTCCCAAAGATCTCGTGCCTTGATGGTCTTGGCGACCTTGCCGTCGGTGCGGCGGATCAACTCCCAATCGGCATCGTCCCGCACAGCCTTCAGGAAGGCGTCGGTCACGCGGACGGAGTTGTTTGAGTTCTGCCCCGACACGCTGGAGTAGGCCTCGCTGTCCCAATCCGTGTCATAGGTCGGAAACTCGATGCTGTCATAACCCTGCTTGGCGTAGTCCAGCACGCGCTTGACATATGTTTCGGGGATGGCAGCCTTCTTAGCCGCCTTGACGGCGCTTTTCAGCGCGTCGTTGGCCTTGGGGTCCACGGCGTCCTCAAGGCTGCCATCCCACCCACGGATTGCGGCGAATATGTCGTTCAGCCGCGCCTCATGGGTCTTGCTTCCAGCGACCAGCGACGCGACCTTCTGCTCCTCGATCACCTTCCAGTTGATAAACTGTTCGATGTCGGGATGGTCCGCGTCGCAGATCACCATCTTGGCAGCGCGCCGGGTTGTGCCCCCCGATTTGATCGCACCCGCTGCCCGGTCACCGATCTTCAGGAAACCCATCAGACCGGATGACCGCCCACCGCCCGAAAGGGCCTCGCCTTCCCCCCGCAGGGAGGAGAAGTTCGTCCCGGTGCCGGACCCGTACTTGAACAGCCGCGCCTCGCGCACCCACAGATCCATGATGCCGCCGTCGTTGACCAGATCGTCGGCGACGGACTGGATGAAGCAGGCATGCGGCTGGGGGTGTTCATAGGCGGAAGCCGACTTGGTCAGTTTCCCGGATTTGTGGTCGACGTAGTAGTGCCCTTGCGACGGGCCGTCGATGCCGTAGGCCCAGTGCAGCCCGGTGTTGAACCATTGCGGGCTGTTTGGGGCCGCACGCTGGGTCGCCAGCATGTAGCGCATTTCATCGAAATAGGCGCGGGCGTCGGCTTCCTTGGTGAAATAGCCGCCCTTCCAGCCCCAGTAGGCCCAAGCGCCCGCCAGCCGGTCGAAGACCTGCACGGCCTTCGTCTCGCCGCCGAAACGCTGGTCTTCGGGGAGCTTGGCCAGCGCGTCCTCGTCGGGGACCGACCGCCACAGGAACTCGGGCACGCCCTTTTCACGGACTTTCTTAAGGGCGGCGGCAACGCCGGCCTTGCGGAAATACTTCTGTGCCAGCACGTCGGACGCGACCTGCGACCAGCTTGACGGAACCTCCAGCCCTTCCAGACGGAAGACCACGGTGCCATCCGGATTGCGAATTTCCGACGTGGTGGTCGCGAAATCCAGATCGGCGTAGGCGTCTGCGGTGTCGCGGGTGAATTTGCGTTCGATTCTCATTGTCGGCCCCTGTGCAGGTCATTGTTCTTCGGCGTCGTCCCGGCGCAGGGCACAGACAGCAGGGCGGTGCGGGTGACCCCGACAGCTTGTGCGTTGCGCCTCTAGATACTGGGAAGTCCACCACATATGGTGGCGCCATGCGTTACGAACACAAATAAGCCGCAATCCGCCACGAGGGTCAAACAAACTTTTACCTAAATCTGGTGTTTGTTTGGGTTGACTGCCACAAGATCGCCGGTGCGACTCAAAACGTTCACAAAGCGTTAAAAGCCGAGGCACCGGTTTAACCTTTTGTGCATGCTCGACGGGCCCGGCCTGGCTCCTTGCGCGATACGTACGCCCGAAGCTCAACCGATCAGGCCGACAAGCCACAGGGACAAGCCCGGAAACGCCACCAGAAGCGCGACGCGCAGCAGGTCCGACACGATGAAGGGCGCAACGCCGCGATAGGTCACGCCAAGCGGAACGTCGCCCGCGATGCGGTTGATGATGAAAAGGTTGAGCCCCACCGGCGGCGTGATAAGCCCGACTTCCACCACGATCAGCGCGAGCACACCGAACCAGATCGCCGTGCCCTCCGGGCCCAGCCCGAAGTCGAGGCCTTGCACGATCGGGAAGAACACCGGGATCGTCAGCAGGATCATCGACAGGCTGTCCATCACGCAGCCAAGCCCAAGATAGCACAGCAGCATCAGCACCAGCACCGTCAGCGGCGCGGCACCCTGCGCGGTGACCCATTCGGCCAAGGCCTGCGGTGCCTGGGTGAACGCAAGGAACGTGTTGAACACCTGCGCGCCCAGAAGGATGGCGAAGATCAGCCCGCTCGCGACGGCCGTCTCCAGCACCGCGTCGATCAAATCGCGCACCGTCAGACCGCCCATCGCCAGCGCCGCCAGCGCCGTTGCCAACACGCCGACCGCCGCGCCTTCGGTCGGCGTGAACAATGCCTGCACACCGGGCCGTACCCAGTTCCAGTCGGCGACAATGCCACCCATCACCAGGGAGAAGATCGCGACCACCGGCCAGACCTGCAACAGCGCGGCCAGCCGTTCAGGCCCGGCCATGCGCGGCGCGCGCGGCGCTGAGGCGGGATCGCGCCACACCATGACGCGCACCGTCAGCACATAGCCCAGCACGGCCAGCAGCCCCGGCACCAGCGCCGCGGCGAACATCTTGACGATGTTCTGTTCCGTCAGGATCGCGTAGATCACGAGGATCACCGAAGGCGGAATAAGGATACCCAGCGTGCCGCCTGCCGCCACCACCCCGGTGCTCAGTCCGTCGGAGTACCCGCGGCGGCGCAGTTCCGGCAGAGCCACCTGCCCCATGGTCGACGCGGTGGCCAGCGACGATCCGCAAACCGCACCGAACCCCGCCGACGCGCCGACCGCGGCGATCGCCATGCCGCCGCCACGATGCCCGACCAGCGCGGCTGCCCCGCGGAACAGCGCCGCGCTCATCCCAGATTTTGATGCGATCTGCCCCATCAGCAGGAACAGCGGGACGATCGACAGCGAATAGTTGGCGAACGTGTCGAAGCTGAGCGTCTTGAGCTGGCTCAGCGTGCCGTTCGGCGTGCCGGTGACGATCCACGTCCCCAGGAACCCGGTCAGCCCCATCGCCGCCGCGATGGGCAGACGCAGGAAGATCGCGCCCAGCATCACCGCGAATCCGCCAAGTGCGAGGGCGAGACCGCTCATACGGCCGGTTCCTCTGCGCCGCGGGCAACCCAGCGTACCGAACGCGCCACGGTATAGGCGCATACGGCAACAAGCCAGACCGCGCCCAACAGCGCCAGCGCATACGGCACCCACACCGGAAGCTGCAATTCATAGGTCGTCTCGGGAAAGAAGGGCGGCGCGCCAAGACCAAGCGCGTCGCGCAGTGCCGGGCCGCCATGCGGGAACTTCTCGCCAAAGCCACGGGCCAGTTGCAGCGCGATCACACCGCTGCAAAGCGTCAGCGCGACATTGCCCAAAAGCCCAAGCAGCGCATGGCCGCGCGGACCGAACCGCTCCGACAGAAGGTCCACCGTGACGTTGCCGCGCCGCAACTGGCACAACGGAAGGAACCAGAAGACCGCAATGGCACAACCCAGTTGCACCAGTTCAAAATCGCCTGTCACCGGCGCCAGCCCGAAGGGCGACAACGCCCGGCCGATCACCGAGCCGACAGTGACGCAGGCCATCCCGACCAGCACAAGCCCGCCCGCGAGGGCCAACCCCTGCGAGACCCGTTCAATCACCCGACCGATCCGTCCGGTCCCCGTTGCCGTGCCGTGCGTCATCGCGGTCGCCCCGCCTGTTGATGTTGGGCGCGTCTAACCCGGCGGCTCGCAAGGCTGCAACGCCATTCTGCCCGCGCATCCGCCTTGACCGAAGCCCGGCGAGCGGCCATAGCCATTTCGCACGAAGAGGTGTTTCATGATCCGCGGTTTGTACAACTGGACGATGGGCCTTGCCGAAAGCCGCTACGCGTTGGTCGCGCTGGCCGTCGTGGCTTTCATAGAAAGCTCGGTGTTTCCCATCCCGCCGGACATCCTCATGATCCCGATGATCCTTGCCGCGCCGCGCCGCGCGTGGCTGATCGCGGGCGTGGCGACGGTCAGTTCCGTGCTGGGCGGCCTGATGGGATATTACATCGGCTGGGGTCTGTTCGACAGCGTCGGCCGACCGGTGCTGGAGTTCTATGGCAAGGACAAGTATTTCGACGACTTCGCCCTGCGTTACAACGAATGGGGGGCCTGGGCAGTCCTGATCGCGGGGGTCACGCCCTTCCCCTACAAGGTTATCACGATCCTGTCGGGATCGACCGGGCTTTCACTGACGGTGTTCATCGTGGCATCTGCGGTTGCGCGCGCGCTTCGCTTCTTCGTGGTCGCGGCGCTTCTTTGGAAATTCGGTGCACCGATCCGCGATTTTATCGAAAAGCGGATGGGGCTGATGTTCACGCTCTTCGTTATCCTCCTTCTGGGTGGCTTCTACGTGGTGAAATTCCTATGAGACTTCCGTCGGAACACGCACAGGGCGCGGCGGCCCAATCCCTCGCCTTCATTGCCGGGGCGGGGTCCGCCGCCATGCTGCTGGGCGCCTGGTCGTTCCAATATTTGGGGGGTTTGCCACCCTGCCCGATCTGCATCTGGCAACGCTGGCCCCACGCCTTCGCGGTCATCCTCGCACTGCTGATCGGCAGCCTGCCGCTCCGGCTGCACCGTGCGGTCATCGCGCTCGGGGCACTGGCGGCGACCACCACCGCCGCTTTCGGAATCTACCATACAGGGATCGAACGCGGCTGGTGGCCCGGCCCCGACAGCTGCACCGGACGCGGTTCCGGCCTTGGCGGTCTGTCTGGCGCCGACCTGCTGAGCACGGACGCTCCGGTCAACCTCGTGATGTGCGACGAGGTGGTCTGGTCGATGCTGGGCCTGTCGATGGCAAGCTGGAACGCGGTGATCTCTCTGTTTCTGGCCGGGCTCTGGCTGGCGGCGCTGCGCGCCCGCGCCTGACGCCGCCGCACACGGCCTAATGCAGGGTGAATTCCCCGGTCACGTTGCGCCACTCCCCCGGTGCTATCATCTTGCGATGGGTGAAGCGCACCGAATGCAGCGGGCCTTCGATTTCCTTCTGCCAGAATTCGATGAACCCGAACAGCTTGGGGTGGTCCGGCGCAAGATCGTATTCCTGCCAGACGAAACTGTTCAGAACGCTGCGATAGTCGGGCATGCGGTAGAACAGTTCCGCCGTGGTCAGCCCGTACCCCTGAAGCATCAACTCGGTCTCGTGGTGGTCCATGATGATCCTTTCTGCTACTGCAGCTTTTGATCATGCCCGAGTCGCTTTAATAATCAATATACTCAGTGTGTTAGCACTCCCCCACCGCGGCTGATGACGGTTTCGCGACACGCGCCTTGCCCCCTTTCGCCCGCCGGTGATATAGCTTTGCCCAAGCAAGCAATGCGCCAGAGCAGTAAAGGCGAGACAGTTGAACGACACGCCGGACCCCCCCGAAAACGATAGCGAAATTCCCGAAGGCCAGCCTGCGGCCCCGCATGGCCCGACGATTTCCATCGCCGACGAGATGAAGGCGTCGTATCTCGACTACGCCATGAGCGTGATCGTCAGCCGCGCCATCCCCGACCTGCGCGACGGCCTGAAACCTGTGCATCGGCGCATTCTTTATGCAATGCACGAAACCGGCAACACGCATGACAAGCCCTATCGCAAGTCCGCGCGCCCTGTCGGCGACGTCATGGGCAAGTACCACCCGCATGGCGACAGCGCGATCTACGACGCGCTCGTGCGCATGGCGCAGGACTTCTCCATGTCGCTGCCGCTGCTGGACGGACAAGGCAACTTCGGGTCCATGGATGGCGACAACCCGGCGGCGATGCGCTACACCGAAGTGCGGATGGACAAGCCCGCGCAATCCCTTCTCGCCGACATCGAGAAGGAGACGGTGGATTTCCAGGACAATTACGACGGCAAGGACCTCGAACCCACTGTCCTTCCAGCGCGCTTTCCCAACATGCTTGTCAACGGCGCGGGTGGCATCGCCGTGGGTATGGCGACCAATATTCCGCCCCACAATCTGGGCGAGGTGATCGACGCGACGCTGGCGTTGATCGACCAGCCGGATCTCGAATCCATCGACCTGATGCAGTACATTCCCGGGCCGGATTTCCCGACCGGCGGTATCATGCTGGGCCGCTCCGGGGCGCGCAAGGCTTACCTGGAAGGACGTGGCAGCGTCATCATCCGCGCCAAGACCAGGATCGAGGAAATCCGCAAGGACCGGTACGGCATTATCCTGGATGAAATCCCTTACCAGGTGAACAAGGCCTCGATGATCGAGAAGATCGCCGATCTCGTGCGCGAGAAGAAGCTGGACGGCATCGCCCATGTGCAGGACGAATCCGACCGCGTCGGGGTCCGCGTGGTGATCGAGCTGAAGCGCGACGCGACGCCCGACGTGGTGCTCAACCAGCTCTATCGCTTCACCCAGATGCAGACTTCCTTCGGCTGCAACATGCTGGCGCTCAACGGTGGCCGCCCAGAACAACTGACGCTGCGCAAGTTCCTCACCTCGTTCATCGAATTCCGCGAACAGGTGGTCGCGCGGAGAACCGCCTTCGATCTGCGCAAGGCGCGTGAACGGTCTCACGTGCTTTGTGGTCTGGCGGTGGCGGTCAGCAATGTCGACGAGGTGGTGGCGACGATCCGCGCCTCCGCCGATGCCGCCGAGGCGCGGGCCCGGCTTATGGAACGGCGCTGGCCCGCCACCGACATCGCCGACTATATCCGGCTGATCGACGATCCGTCGCATACGATGAACGAGGATGGCACCTACTACCTGTCCGAAACGCAGGCGCGCGCGATCCTTGACCTGCGCTTGCAGCGCCTCACGCAACTGGGCGTGAAGGAAGTCACGGACGAGTTGGAAGATCTGGCCGCGAAGATAAAGGACTACCTTGCGATCCTGCGCTCGCGCGACCGGATCATGAGCATCATCAAGGATGAATTGCGCGACGTGCGCGACCAGTTCGCGGTGCCCCGCCGCACCGAGATCGTGGACTGGTCCGGCGACATGGAAGACGAGGACCTGATCGAACGTGAGGACATGGTCGTCACGATCACCCAGTCCGGCTACATCAAGCGCACGCCGCTGGCGGAATTCCGCGCCCAGAAGCGCGGCGGCAAGGGCCTTGCCGGCATGAACATGAAGGACGACGATGTCGTCACCACCCTGTTCGTCGCGAACACGCACACCCAGCTTCTGTTCTTCACCACGGACGGGATGGTCTACAAGATCAAGACATGGCGCTTGCCGCAGGGTGGGCGCGCCTCGCGAGGGAAGGCACTGGTGAACGTGCTGCCCATCGCTACGGGCGTGTCGATCGCGGCGATCATGCCGGTTGACCGCGACGAGGCGGACTGGGGCGACCTGCAGATCGTCTTCGCCACCTCGGCGGGCACGGTGCGGCGCAACCGGCTGTCGGATTTCACCAATGTCATGCGCAACGGCAAGATCGCCATGAAGTTCGAGGACGAGGATGCAGGCACGCGGCTGATCAACGCACGCATCTGTTCCGAAGATGACGACGTTATGCTGGTCACGCGCATGGGCCGCGCGATCCGCTTCCCCACAACCGACGTACGCGTGTTCAACAGTCGCGCCTCGCTGGGCGTGCGCGGCATCCGGCTCGCCGAGGGTGACGAGGTCGTGTCGATGTCGGTGATCCGGCATTTCGAAGCCAGCCCGGAACAGCGTGCCGCCTATCTGAAGATGCGGCGCGCGATCGAGGGCATGGTGGACGAACCCGAGGCAGACGATGACGACGAGGCCGTGGCCGATGTCGCTCTCAGCCAGGAGGTCTATGCCGAGATGTCGGCGGCCGAACATCTTTTGGTCACGGTAACGGCGGGCGGTTCCGGCAAGCTCAGTTCCAGCCACGACTACCCGGTGCGCGGGCGTGGCGGGATGGGCGTGACGGCGATGGACCGCGCGATGCGCGGCGGGCCGATCGTCACCAGCTTCCCGGTGGAACTGGACGATCAGATAATGCTGGCCACTTCGACCGGCCAGTCGATCCGATGCCCTGTGAACGGCATTTCCTTCCGCTCCCGTGCGGCGGGTGGCGTGCGGGTGTTCAATACAGCGAAAGGCGAACAGGTCGTGTCGGTGGCGTGGATCGCCGAGCAACCCGAAGACGACGTGCCGGACACCGGTGGCGAAGACGGCGCCGCCCCCGCACCCAGCGCCGAGTGATCCCCGCAACGCCACGCCCCTCGCGCGCAGCCGTCCCTTTGGGGGGCTGCGCGCGGGGGTGTTTCGCGGCACCGCGCGGAAAAGAACTTTCGGCCCCGCCTTTGCGTTCTTTTGTTTCGGCAAATTCCCTTCCCGCGACAGATTGAACGGGCTTTTGGCGGTTGACGCCCCTGCACTGCCGTCTTAAGAGGCAAGTCGTGGTAGGAGACGGAAAGATGACGATCCTTGTCGTAGACCTGGAAAGATGGCGCATGGGCCGGTAACGGCACCCATATTCTTCCCATGCGCCCCCGAGTAACACCGGGGGTTTTTTTATGGCAGCCACGAAAACCGCGTGATGGAAACGGAGCGAGAAGATGACCCAGATGAGCGGCGCCAAGATGGTGGTTCAGGCCCTGAAGGATCAGGGTGTCGATGTGGTATTCGGCTATCCGGGCGGCGCGGTGCTTCCGATCTATGACGAGATCTTCCAGCAGAACGACATTCGCCACATCCTCGTGCGTCACGAACAGGGCGCTGTTCATGCCGCCGAAGGTTATGCGCGGTCCACCGGCAAGCCGGGTGTGGCACTGGTGACCTCCGGCCCCGGCGCGACCAACGCCGTGACGGGCCTCACCGATGCGCTGATGGACAGCATCCCGATCATCGTGCTGTCGGGCCAGGTGCCAACCTTCATGATCGGCAACGACGCCTTCCAGGAAGCCGACACCGTCGGCATCACCCGGCCCTGCACGAAGCATAACTGGCTCGTGAAGGACACGAAGGACTTGTCCGACGTGATTCATCAGGCGTTCCATGTCGCCACCCATGGCCGACCCGGCCCGGTTCTGGTCGACATTCCCAAGGACGTGCAGTTCGCCACCTCCGACTACACCGCGAAGGATCGCGCACGCACCAAGCATTACCAGCCGCGCGTGAAGGGCGACATCGAGCAGATCACCCGCATGGTCGAGATGATCGAAACCGCCGAGCGGCCGATCTTCTACACCGGCGGCGGCGTCATCAACTCCGGCCCGGCGGCCAGCCAGCTGCTTCGCGAACTGGTGGCGGCCACCGGCTTTCCGATCACTTCCACGCTGATGGGCCTTGGCGCTTATCCAGCGTCCGGCGACAACTGGCTGGGCATGCTGGGAATGCACGGCCTCTACGAAGCGAACCTCGCCATGCACGGCTGCGATCTGATGATCAACATCGGTGCGCGCTTCGACGACCGGATCACGGGCCGTGTGCAGGACTTCTCGCCGGGGTCGCGCAAGGTTCATATCGACATCGACCCCTCGTCGATCAACAAGGTGATCCATGCAGACGTGCCGATCATCGGCGACGTGGGCCACATACTCGAGGATGTTCTGAAGGTCTGGAAGGCACGCGGGCGCAAGACCAACGCGGCGGCCCTGCCGAAATGGTGGGCGCAGATCAGCGAATGGCGCGAGGTGCGCTGCCTGAGCTACAAGAATTCAGAAACCGTCATCAAGCCGCAATACGCGTTGGAGCGTCTTGAGGCGCTTACCAAGGACCGCGACCGCTACATCTGCACCGAGGTCGGCCAGCACCAGATGTGGGCCGCGCAATATCTCGGGTTCGAGGCGCCGAACCGCTGGATGACCTCGGGCGGCCTGGGCACGATGGGCTACGGCATCCCCGCCTCCATCGGCACCCAGGTGGCGCATCCAGACGCGCTGGTCATCAACGTGGCGGGCGAAGCGTCCTGGCTGATGAACATGCAGGAAATGGGCACGGCGGTGCAGTTCCGCCTGCCGGTCAAGCAGTTCATTCTGAACAACGAACGGCTCGGGATGGTGCGGCAATGGCAGGAATTGCTGCACGGCGAACGCTACAGTCAGTCCTGGTCCGAGGCGCTGCCCGATTTCGTCAAGCTGGCCGAGGCGTTCGGCTGCAAGGGCATCCTGTGCAAGGATCCCGCCGATCTGGACGACGCGATCATGGAGATGCTGGACCATGACGGCCCGGTGATCTTCGACTGCCTGGTCGAGAAGCACGAAAACTGCTTCCCGATGATCCCGTCAGGCAAGGCCCATAACGAGATGCTGCTGGGCGATGCGCAGACGCAGGGCGTGATCGGAGCCGAAGGCGGCGTGCTGGTTTAACCATTGGAAAAGGAAGAGGCTCTTACCGCTCTAAGTGCTCTCATTGATGAATGGGCGACTGAAACTGGTGTAACTTACGCTCAGGCTGAAATGCCCAGATTCTCAAGCTTCATAGCTTGGGTAGCCGAACAAGGATATGGTCAGTATCTGCAGTTTCGTTCTACCGAAAGCGCGATGGCGTCTGCCGAGAGCCTCTTCGACCAACAACTGGGCCAGAAATGGCGGAACTGAAAATTTTGGGGTCGCTGGAAATGCGCCCCCAAAGCCCAAAGTCTCATGATGTTCGGTCGGTCAGTCCCGACCGACGCCCCGGATGCGGAACACGGCCGCCGCCACCACAGCGAAGATCACATGCCCGACCAGCGCCACCCATGTAATCCCGGTGAAGCCCAGAAAGGGCGGGTTGCCCGCGATAAGATGCGCCATGATGTAAAGCGCGAAGATCCACAGCCCCACGCCGTAGGCCACAGCACCGGCCAGCCAGGGCAGTTGCGGCAGCACGCGGCGGCGCAGCGGTTCGGCCACCAGCAGCCAGCCCAGCGGATAGAAGACCAGCCCGGCCAGGTAATGCAGCATATGCGCCCCCGGCAGGAAGCCCTGGCCGAAGAAGACGCCGATCACCTGGTTGGCCAGCGGTACCGGGGCAAGGTTCGCAAAGCCCAGCCAAGGGCTGATCGACTGGCCGAACATGTCGAAGGCGACGGTCGCGATGGCGCCTGCCGCAAGGACGGTTCCGGCAAGGTTCAGCAGCCCGGCCCCGCCGTCGGGTCGTGTCAATGTGGTATCGGTCATGGTCCTGTTTTCCCTCAAGGTTCTGTGTCGGATGGCGTCACTCTGCGCGCGTTTCCGGAACCGGGATACCCCTCACACTCCGCTGTGATGCCCCGCGATCCCGCGTGCGCGGATTTCCCCTCCCGCGGGGTCAGACTGAAACAATTCGCCTGCCTTTCGCGGGCCGAACCTGTAACACTGCGCGGGCTTCCCGCCGCCGCCTGAAAGGACCACACGCCATGTCACCGCTCGCCATCGAAAAAGGCACATCGAAACACTCGGCCTACGACCTGCGCTCGCATCTGTCCGAAGAACTGGAACGCCACACGCTGGCCGTCGTGGTCGACAACGAGGCGGGTGTGCTCGCCCGGGTGATCGGCCTGTTCTCCGGCCGCGGCTACAACATCGACAGCCTGACGGTCGCCGAGATCGACCACGAGGGCCACCGCTCGCGGATCACCATCGTCACCACCGGCACGCCGCAGGTCATCGAACAGATCAAGGCGCAGCTGGAACGCATGGTCCCGGTACACGAAGTTCATGACCTGACGGTCGAGGGCGCAGCGGTGGAACGAGAACTGGCCCTGATCAAGGTGCGCGGCACGGGCGAGAAGCGGGTCGAAGCGCTGCGCCTTGCCGACATCTTCCGCGCCAAGGTGGTGGACACGTCGCTCGGGTCGTTCGTGTTCGAGATCACCGGCACACCCGAAAAGGTGGACGCCTTCGCCGACCTGATGCGTCCGCTTGGATTGGTGGAGGTCGCGCGGACCGGCGTTGCCGCTTTGTCGCGCGGGCCGGGCGCGACCTGACCACGCGATGACCGCACCGCAGCCATCCGGTCCTGCGCATGACGCACCGCGCAAGGGTCGGCGTGGGCTGCTGGTCTTCGGTGCCGCCGCGCTGGGGCTGCTGGCGCTGCCACGCCTGTGGCAGCGGCTCGCCCCACTGCCCGGACTCGAACCGCACCCGGACGTGCAGGGATTCACGCGTCTGCCCAATGGCGCGGTCACCGGCCCGAACCCGTTCGCAGGTCTGGGTGAGGCTGACCCCGATGCGATCGCACCCGCCGCCATGCCCGCGCCCGGCCCGGCGCTGTGCGCTGCGCTATTCCGGGACGGGATCGCGCCCGGCACTGTGCCGCTGGCCTTCTTCACCGACATCAACTGTCCCTATTGCCGGACCATGGAACGCTGGCTGCCCGATCTCGCGCCCGGCTCGGTGTCGATGACGTGGCACGACCTGCCGCTGCTTGGTCAGGCGTCGCGCAGCGCAGCGCGTGCCGTGGCGGCCGCCGCGCTTCAGGACAAGGGCGATGCCATGCGCGCACGGCTACACCGTGCGCGGCTGCAACCCGATCCTGCCTATATCGCTCAACTGGCCGACGGGCTCGGGATCGACGGGCCGGAACTGCTGGCCGCGATGGACAGTCCCCCCGTGACAGCGCGCGTGGCCCAGAGCCTCGGTCTGGCGCGGGGCTTCGGGATTCCCGGCACGCCCGCTCTCGTGATCGGTGGCACGCTTGCCGTTGGCCAGCGCCCCGAGCCAGAAGTGGCGCGGATGGTGGATGCCGCCGCGCGGGACGACATCCCCTGCGCGTGACAGCGTGGCGCGGCCATGTTGTGTGCCCCAACCGGCCATACGCAAAAGGGGCGCCGCGCGTGTGACCGCATGGCGCCCCCGTCGTCTCAAGCCCGGCGCACCGGGCTACAAGCATTACTTGAGCTTGGCCGACATCGTGATCTCGGCTGTCATCAGCTTGGAAATCGGGCAGCCGACTTTGGCCGCCTCTGTCGCCTCGCGGAAAGCGTCCTCACTTGCGCCGGGGATCGTAGCCTCAACGTCGAGATGGATCTTCGTGACCGCGAATCCGCCATCGACCTGCTCAAGGCTCACGGTGGCCTTGGTGTCGATCGCGTCGGCGGTCAGGCCGTGCTCGCCCAGGATCATTGACAGGGCCATCGAGTAGCACCCGGCATGGGCCGCGCCGATCAGCTCTTCCGGGTTGGTGCCGGGCCCGTCCTCGAACCGGGTGCCGAAGCCGTAGCGCGAGTCCTTCAGAACCCCGCTCTGGGTGGACACAAGGCCTGTGCCGGTCTTCAGATCGCCTTCCCAATGGGCGGTTCCGGTGCGTTTCATGACGTCTTCCTTCCTGAATTCCGTTGTCGCGCACGCTCCGTCGGAGCGCGCATGGAACCGACATAGTCGCGCCCCGGCGGCGCTGCGACCACCCCTGCGACCATCGTGTTCACGAAATCGTGCGGCGCGCGGAACTCAACCCGCCATCAGCGCGCGCAACAGTCCCGCCTGCCGGTCCAGCGCAGCGGGCAGGTCCAGCGTCGTGAGCGTGCCGTCCCGGACCACCGGGCGCCCCTCGACCAGCAGGTCGCGCACGGCCGTTGGCCCGGACAGCACCAGCGCCGCCACCTTGTCCCACGCCCCGCTGGACGCGATGGCGGTCATGTCCCAGATCGCGATGTCGGCACGCATTCCCGGCACAAGCTGCCCGAGGTCGGACCGACCCAGCACCGCTGCCCCGCCCCGTGTGGCGATCTCAAGCACCTCGCGGGCGCCGATCGCATCCGCCCCGCACGCCACACGTTGCAGCAGCAGCGCTTGCCGCGCTTCCAGCACAAGGTTCCCGGCATCGTTGCTGGCCGATCCATCCACGCCCAGCCCGACCTCAACGCCCGCATCGCGCATCGCCCGCACCGGCGCGATGCCCGATCCGAGGCGGCAATTGGAACAGGGGCAATGGGCGACGCCGGTGCCGGTACGGGCGAACAGCGCGATCTCGTCCCGGTCCAGCTTCACGCAATGGGCGTGCCACACGTCCAAGCCGGTCCAGCCAAGATCCTCGGCATACTGACCAGGCCGGCAGCCAAACCTTTCCAGGCTGTAGGCCACATCTTCATCGTTCTCGGCCAGGTGCGTGTGCAGGCGCACGCCCTTGTCGCGGGCCAGCAGGGCGGCGTCCCGCATCAACTCGCGGCTGACCGAGAATGGCGAACACGGCGCGACGCCGACCTGGATCATCGCGCCGGGGCGCGGATCGTGGAAACGGTCGATCACGCGGATGCAGTCGTCGAGAATGTCGGCCTCGCGTTCCACCAGGCTGTCCGGCGGCAGCCCGCCGTCGCTCTGGCCGATGCTCATCGACCCGCGCGTCGCCAGAAGGCGCACACCAACCTCTTGCACGGCGGCGATGCTGTCGTCCAGCCGCGCCCCGTTGAGGAACAGGTACAGATGGTCCGATGTCAACGTGCAGCCGCTGAGCGCCAGTTCCGCCAGCCCGACCACCGCTGAGGTGTACACGTGGTCCGGCGTAAAACGCGCCCAGATCGGGTAGAGCGTGGACAGCCAGCCGAACAGCAGCGCGTCCTGCCCGCCCGGCACGCCGCGCGTGAGTGTCTGAAACAGATGGTGATGCGTGTTGACCAGCCCCGGTGTGACGACGCAGCCGCGCGCGTCCAGCACCTCTGCCTCTGGCGCGGTCAGGCCATGGCCGATGGCGGTGATGATCCCGTCCTCGCACAACAGGTCCGCTCCGGCGATCTCGCGCCGCGCATCGTCCATCGTGACGAGGACATCGGCGTTGCGAACCAGCAGGCGCGCCATGTCAGCCTGCTGCCAGCAGGTCGAGGGCGGCCCGGTGCAACGCCGGGTTGGCCGCCGCGACGGCCCGCCCGCCGTCATGCACCGGCCCGCCCTCCCAGTTTGTGACGACGCCGCCCGCCGCTTCGATCACCGCGATGGGGGCGGCGATGTCATAGGCGTTCAGTCCGGCCTCGATCACCAGGTCGATCTGTCCGGCGGCCAGCAGCGCGTATGCGTAGCAGTCCATCCCATAGCGTACGAGGCGGCAGCTATCGGCCACGCGGGTGAAGGCTTCGCGGTCCTGCGGGGTCCCGATTTCAGGGAAGGTGGTAAACAGTATTGCCGCGCCGAGGGCATCGTTAACCTTGGTGCGGAGCGCAATCCGCGATTGATCGCGCAAGAGTTGGGCATTTCCGAAGCCGCCGACGAATCGCTCGCCCGTATAGGGCTGGTCGATCAGGCCGAAAATCGGCCCCTGCGTCCCGTTCACGGCGATCAGCGTGCCCCATGTCGGCGTGCCTGAAATGTATCCGCGCGTCCCGTCGATCGGGTCGAGCACCCAGGTCAGCCCGGTCGTTCCGGCTTTGTGGCCATATTCCTCGCCGAGGATGGCATCGTCCGGGCGCAGGCGCGCCAGCTCGTCGCGCATGGCGCGTTCCGCGGCGCGGTCCGCCTCGGTCACCGGGTCGAACCCGCGATCGAGCTTGTTGTCGGTGTGCAGCCCCGCACTGCGAAAACCGCCAAGCGTGACGGGGGCTGCCGCGTCAGCCAGCGCGTGCGCGGTGGCGATCAGCGCGTGGCGCAGGTCGGCGTCGGTTTTGGGGTCGGACAGCATGGGCGGGGCCTGTACTCAAACCCCGCCTCAATACGCCCTGCTTTGGATGCTGTCACGCCTTGCAGCGCGTTTTCACGCTTCAGTCTGCTCGTGCTGGCCGTTGTGGTGCTTTTCCGGCGCGAAGCCTTCAAAGAACGCGCTGACCGGCACGCCCAGAACCCGCGAGATTTCCCAAAGCCGCGAAGCGCTGACGCGGTTCGCGCCGGTTTCGTATTTCTGGATCTGCTGGAACTTGATCCCGACCCGTTCGGCAAGGTGCTGCTGGGTGAAGCCGGCCTCGCGCCGGATCTGGCGGATGACCCGCCCGACATGGATATCAACTGGATGGGGCATTATCTGACTCCTTGAAACGTCGAACTCATTATGGCCTCGCCGCGCTTTCCGAACGCCGGTTGACCGTGGACACAGACCGACCGCACCCGCAAATGCAGGTTCTCCATACCGGGATGCGTTTTCATCAGAAAAACGGGGCTGGTGCCCGTTTCGGTCTACTGGTTTTATCTCGAAAACCACTCAACTTGTTAGGGCATGACGCCCCATAGTTGACTCGTTGGTTAATTGATGAACGCCAGTTTCAAGGAGTCGCCATGCGCGCTTTCGTCCTTCCCAGCTTCGGTGCGACCCCGGAACTCGTGACCGTCGCGGACCCTGATCCGGGGCCGGGAGAGGTGCAGATCGCCGTCGCGGCCTGCGGGCTGAACCACGCCGACCTTCTGATGATCGACGGAAAGTACCAGGAAAAGCCGCAGCTTCCGATCACGCTGGGAATGGAAGTCGCGGGCACGGTCACGCGGCTGGGAGCGAGTGTCGACAGCCTGAAGGTCGGCGACCGGGTCGCCGCCTTTCCCGGCACCGGGGGGCTGGCGGACCTGTGCTGCGTGCCCGCTGCGCGTTGCGTGCCGTTACCCGGTGGCATGAGCGACGTGGACGCCGCCGCGTTCCAGATCGCCTATGGCACCTCGCACCTCGCGCTGGTCCACCGGGCCGCACTGCAGGAGGGCGAGACACTTCTGGTGCTGGGTGCCGCGGGCGGTGTCGGGCTGACGGCCGTGGAACTGGGCGCAAGGTTGGGCGCGCGGGTCATCGCAGCGGCGCGCGGAGCCGACAAGCTGGAGATTGCCCGCAACGCCGGCGCGCACGAGGTGCTGGACAGCGATGCGCCTGACCTGAAAGACCGCCTGAAGGCGATGGGCGGCGTCAACGTGGTCTATGACGCGGTAGGCGATCCGCAGTTCAGTGCGGCGTTGCGGGCCTGTCGGCCCGGCGCGCGGGTTCTGGTGATCGGCTTCGCGGCCGGCGCGGTGCCGCAGATCCCCGCCAATTACCTGCTGGTCAAGAACATCACCGTGCACGGTCTGTACTGGGGCGGCTACCTTGGCTTCGCGCCCGAGGTGCTGACCCGCTCTCTCGCGGATCTGTTCGCACTGCACGAGGCTGGGGGACTGCATCCACATGTCAGCCATCGGCTGCCGCTGGAGCAGGCTGCCGACGGGCTGGAGTTGCTGCGCACCCGGAGATCGACCGGCAAGGTGGTCATCACGCCCTGACCGCTCGTCTACGGCGCCCAACATCGCGGCATGTGCGGTGGAGCGTCCGATTTTCGGCAAAATCGCCCATGTGGAGCCTGCGTCGTCCTTGAAAAGGCATATCTGGTTGCCGATATTCAATTCAAGTCCGCGACCCGCAAGGGCGCGACCCGAGTTTTACAGGAGGGATCACATGGCTGACTACAACACGATCCGTGCCGGGGCCGCGGCCGGAACGCGCACCGCACAGATCGACGAAGGGCTTCGCGCCCACATGAACAAGGTCTACGGCACGATGTCGGTGGGGATGCTCATCACCGCACTCGTGTCGTGGGCCGTGGCCGGACTGGCCGTGTCGGACGTGCCGACCGCCTACCAGCTTGGGCCTGACACGTACCTGACCGGCATGGGCGCCGCGATCTACGCCTCGCCGCTCAAATGGCTGATCATGTTCGCGCCGTTGCTGTTCGTTTTCGGCTTCAGCGCCGGGATCAACCGCATGTCGGCCGCGACCGCGCAAACCGTGTTCTACGCCTTCGCCGCGGTAATGGGCTTGTCGATCAGCTCCATCTTCCTGGTGTTCACGGGCGTGTCGATCGTGACCACGTTCCTCGTGACTTCGATCGCCTTCGCGTCGCTCAGCCTTTACGGCTACACGACGAAGAAGGATCTGAGCGCGATGGGCACGTTCCTGATGATGGGCCTGATCGGTCTGATCATCGCGTCGATCATCAACATCTTCGTGGCTTCCTCGGCCTTGCAATTCGCCATCTCCGTCATCGGGGTGCTAATCTTCGCAGGCCTGACGGCTTATGACACGCAGAGCATCAAGAACGAGTACATCCAGATGGCCCAGTCGGGCGATCAGGAATGGCTTGGCAAAGCCGCGATCATGGGCGCACTGCGGCTCTACCTGGACTTCATCAACATGTTCATGTTCCTGCTGCAATTCCTTGGCAACCGCGAATAAGCGCGGACTGGAACACACCTACAGAGCCAGCCTTCGGGCTGGCTCTTTTCGTTCAGGGGGGCTTGCACCGCGATGGAGGCGCAGGCGCGACATCACAGGGCGCGCAACATCGCCGCCGACGGGAACACACGATGCCACGGCACAGCGGCACATCCACCGAGCCCACCACATCGAGCCCATCTTGTACTGGAACGGCGCGCGACTGCGGGTGGACAGCCAGCCCAACTGTTCAAGCCGAGCATGCGCCGCATCGGCCAGAACGCGGGCCATCAAAACCCGCCCGATGCCATGCCGCGTGCGCCTGTGGTCAGTCACGACGCGGCGAACATGGCCGCTGCCGACCACAGGGCAGCCCTGCGCGGTCCACCCTCACGCTACGACATGCCCGCGGCATCCTCGACCACCTTGGCAACTGCCGCAGGTCACCAAGGCGGGCTGCAACCAAGGCGGGCTGTGGGCAGCTGATCAGGGGCAGTGCCATGACCAGCTGCGAAGGTGCAGAGTTGTTCTTCAGCAATGCCGGACGAGTGCGCGCCAGAAGCGCATCATGGCCGCGATATCGCCCCGGCCCGAGACGCGCAGCGAAAGACCGCTGATCATGGCAGGTCCCCTGCACAAAAAAAGGGCCGCGCTCACGCGCGACCCCGAAGGCTGTCCCGAAAGGGGCAAGATTACTTGATCTTGCCTTCCTTGTAGTCGACGTGCTTGCGCGCGACGGGATCGTATTTCTTCATCACCATCTTCTCGGTCATGGTGCGGGCGTTCTTCTTGGTCACGTAGAAGTGGCCGGTGCCCGCGGTCGAGTTCAGGCGGATCTTGATTGTGGTCGGCTTCGCCATTTCAACACTCCTCAACCGGGCGGTCTTGCCACCCGCGAAATCCTTGAACCCCGCCTTTTAAGGATGGCCGTGGGCGTGTCAAGCGCGTTTCGGCACACGCCCGCCAAAGGCTTACGCAGGCAGCGGCGGCACGCCCATCGCGGCATGGACCCGATCACGCGTTGCCCGGTCAAGGCCAAGCCCGTCGGCGAGCTGCCGCAGATACGCGACCTCATGCTCGTGATCGACGCGGATCGCCATGAGCGAGGTGGAATAGACCTGCGCCTTCATCGCATCGCCCGTGTCCTGCGCCAGCGCCATGGCGTCCACCGGGGCGGCCAGTTCGGCCTTCACGAAGGCGACCTCTTCGGGGGCGCTGTCCTTGATCGCGTCGAGGATGGTCTGCTGTTCGGCGGCGTCGATCTCTCCGTCGGCCTTGGCGGCCTGGATCATCGCGCGGATCATCAGTTTCGCGTTGTCTTCGGCGGCCATGCCGACCGGCGTGCCCTTGAACAGGCTCGCCATCACATCGTCGGCCTGCTTGCCACCGGCAGCCGCCGCCCCGCCCATCGCAGCCATCAGCCCGCCGAAGCCGGCCGCCGCCGCTTCGGGCTGCGCACCCGAGCCTCCGCCGAAGTTCGCCATCATGTCGCGCATCGCGTTGCCCGCGCCCGGCACGCCCATCTTCTCGGCCATCTGTGAAAGTTGATCGACCATGCCGGATGTCCCACCGGACGCGGCGAACATGTCCTGCAGACCTGCCATGCCGCCCATCTGCTTGTATTTCGACGCGCCCTTGGCCGCGGCCACACCGACGGCGACAGTGGCAAGTGTTCTCAGAAAGCTCATCGGATCCTCTCCCTCGGTCAGTTCCGACCTAACGATAGCAGGTTCCGGGGCCGCACGCGCGGTCGGGTTGTCACACCGTGACGACAAGTCGGCACACGTCCTCGACCGACAAGAGCGGAAGGGCGAATTGCGCGGATGGCCTGTAAGCCGGATTCTGTCCAGGGGTTGCCCCCTTGGATGACCATTCCTCTGGGCCCGCCGTTGCCGACGCGCTCTAGCTGCCAACCCGGGTCCCTGGGCTGAAGCGGCCTGCGGCGATCGCCGCGCGGGACCCCTATTTGGCATTGCTCCCGGTGGGGCTTGCCGTGCCGACGCTGTTGCCAGCCCCGCGGTGGGCTCTTACCCCACCGTTTCACCCTTGCCGCGCCAGAGCGCGGCGGTCTGTTCTCTGTGGCGCTGTCCCTCGGGTTTCCCCGGCCGGGCGTTACCCGGCACCGTCGCTTCATGGAGTCCGGACTTTCCTCGAACGTTGCCGCCCGCGGTCATCCGGCCATCCGCGCCCTTGTTCGCTATGCGCGCAGGCAGCCGCCGTCAAGCGCCCGCGATCAGCTTCAGCCGCATGGCGATTTGGACGTCGGCCATGCTGGCCGCCCCCCGCGCACCGGGGCGGAACCTGTCGCGGAAGGCGCCAAGTCGCTCCTGCGCGGTGCCGGACGCGTAGCCGAACTCGCGCAGCAGCCCGTCCACGCGGTCGGCCAGCCGCGCCTCCGGCCCGGGGTCTTCCCCGTCAGGGTCGGCGGTGTCCTCGGGCCAGACCGACACGCCTTCGCGTGCAAGCCTGCGCCAGTCGAATCGCGGTCCGGGGTCGAACTTGCGGCCCGGGGCCATGTCGGAATGGCCGATCACCCGCAGCGGGGGGATAGACCAGCGCGCCATGATCCCGCGCAGCAGCGGCACGAGTGCATCCATCATCGGGGCGGAGAACGGGCTATGCCCGTCATTGTCCAGCTCGATCCCGATGGAGCGGGAGTTGACGTCGCAGACTTCGCCCCAGGCACCGGACCCGGCGTGCCAGGCGCGCGCGGCTTCGTCCACCATCTGCCAACAGGTGCCGCAGCGGCCGATCAGGTAGTGCGCCGAGACCCCGGCGTCCGGATCGCACAGACGTGCCAGAGCAACCTCAGCGCTCCCCATCGCGGTATAGTGCAGGACAATCAGGTCGGGCCGTGCGCCGCCCCGCCGCTCACCGGAATTCGGCGAGGGGTGCCACAACGCCGCGTCTGTCACCGGATCGCGTTGCGGAAGCGCGCCGGGTCCCAGCCGCAGGCATAGCCGTCCCCGTCGGGATCGAGCCCCTGCCCGTCCCGCTCCGGGCCGCCCGCGTTCAGGAAGGCGGCCTGCGCCAGATCGTCCGAAGCATAGCGGGCGCAGGCGCGCACCGTGCGTTCCGTCGAGAGGGCGTTGCGCGCGTGGACCGGTTGGCCGACCGGGTGATCGGTGGCGAGCGCATAGGCGACGACGCCAGGACCTTGCCCGGACAGACGCTGCGGCACCGGGCGCGGAGCGACTTCGGTATAGCTGGCCGCTGGCGGTGTCGCGGCGAGTTGCGGCACCGCTCCGCCGGTGAACGTTGCATCGTCCCCAAGGCGGCCAGGGCGCACGTCCAGCGGCTGCCCGGCGGCGGTTGAGGTAGCCGTGGCAGCAGCAGAGGGGTTTCCCACCTGCGCCGTCGTACTGGGGCCGCGCAGGGCCGCGTCGCGCGCTGCGCGTGCCTCAGCACCGACCGGCGTCAGCGATACTGTGTCGTCCGGCCCGTAGGTCGGCGCGCAGGCGCCAAGCGCAAGCAAAGCCGCAGGCAGCAGCACTCCCGCCGCGCGGCGCAGCCCGTCTACCACCACCGGTCCGGCCGGGCCGCGAAGCCCGCCGCCTGTTCCAGCACCAGCGCATGGTTCAGCAGATCGCCCTCCTCCCAGGGCTTGCCGATCAGTTGCAGACCCAGCGGCAGCCCGCGCTGGTCCTGCCCCGCAGGCACCGAGATACCCGGCAGACCCGCAAGGTTCACGGTCACGGTGAAAACGTCGTTGAGGTACATCTGCACCGGGTCCGCGCTGGCCATCTCGCCCAGTCCGAACGCCGCCGACGGCGTGGCCGGTGTCAGGATTGCGTCGATCCCGTCCGCGAACACCTGTTCGAAGTCGCGCTTGATCAGCGTGCGGACCTTGCGCGCCTTGTTGTAGTAGGCGTCGTAGAACCCCGCCGACAGCACGTAAGTGCCGACCATCACGCGGCGCTGCACCTCCGCGCCGAAGCCCTCTGCGCGGGTTTTCTCGTACATCTCCGTGATGCCGTCGCCCTGCGACAGCTTCGCCCGGTGCCCGAAGCGCACGCCGTCATAGCGCGCGAGGTTCGACGAGGCTTCGGCTGGCGCGATCACGTAGTAGGTCGGCAAAGCGTACTTCGTGTGCGGCAGGGAGATGTCCACCACCTCGGCCCCGGCATCGCGCAGCATCTCGGCGCCCGTCGCCCACAGCTTCTCGATCTCGGCAGGCATACCGTCCATGCGGTATTCGCGCGGCAGGCCGATCTTGCGGCCACGGATGTCGCCGGTCAGCGCGGCCTCGAAGTCCGGCACCGGAATGTCGGCGCTAGTGCTGTCCTTCGCGTCGTGGCCGGCCATCGCCTGCAGCATGATCGCGGCGTCTCGAACCGACTTGGTCATCGGCCCGGCCTGGTCGAGCGAGGACGCGAAGGCAATGATCCCCCAGCGCGAGCAGCGCCCGTAGGTCGGTTTCAAGCCGGTGATGCCAGTGAAGGCGGCGGGCTGACGGATCGACCCGCCGGTGTCGGTGCCCGTCGCGGCGAGGCAAAGATCGGCCGCCACCGCCGCGGCGGACCCGCCGGACGAGCCCCCGGGTGTCAGCGCGGTGTCGGTCCCGTTGCGCCGCCACGGGTTTACAACATCGCCATAGGCCGAGGTTTCGTTGCTGGAGCCCATGGCGAATTCGTCCATGTTCAGCTTGCCCAGCATCACCGCGCCCGCTTCCCAAAGCTTCGCGGTGACTGTGCTTTCGTATTCGGGCTTGAACCCGCCAAGGATGTGCGACGCCGCCTGCGACGCCACGCCCTTCGTGCAGAACAGGTCCTTGATGCCCAGCGGAATGCCGCACATGGCGGGCGCATCGCCCGAGCGAAGCCGGGCATCCGCCTTGGCGGCCTGCTGGCGAGCCATGTCGGGCGTGTGGTGCACGAAGGCATTGAGCGCATCAGCGCCTTCGATCTCCGTAAGGCAGGCCTCGGTCAGATCGGCGGCGGTGAGATCTCCGGCGCGCAGCGCATCGCGCGCCCCGGCAATCGTCAGTCGGGTCAACTCGCTCATCATTCCACCACTTTCGGCACGGCGAAGAACCCTTCGCGGGCATCGGGTGCGTTGGCCAGAACCGCCCGCTGCTGGTCGCCATCCGTCACCACGTCGTCGCGCCGCTTCAGGCGCATCGGCGTGACGCTGGTCATCGGCTCCACCCCGTCGACATCGACCTCACCCAGCTGCTCGATAAAGCCGAGGATCGTATTGAACTCGTCCGCGAGGGCGGGCAGCGCGTCCGGCTCCACCCTGATCCGGGCAAGCTTCGCCACTTTGGCGGCGGTCTCATGGTCGATCGACATGCCTTGTCTCCGTTTCCTGCGTCGGCCCCCGCTTTACCCATGCCGCAGGGCTGCTGCAAGCGGGCCGCGCATGTGGCGCAGGTAGACCTCGATCATCCAGCCCAGCAGAAACCCGTTCAGGATATGCCAGACGAAATGCGTACCCAGCGGCAGCGTCGCGCAAAGCGGCATGTCGAGCGACCGGAAAGTCAGCGACAGCGCGCAGATCCCCGCCGCGATCATGAGACCCCGCCCCGTCGCGGCCGCGCGGCGCCGCAGGCCCAGCCCATAAAGCAGCATCAGCAGCGGCAGCGGCCAGTAGCCCGACGAGATCGAAAAGAACGGCAGGCGGTCGAACAGCGGCACCGTCAGCGCCACGTAGGGCACGAACAGCGCTGTCGCCGCATAGGCGCGCCACCCCTTCAGGCCCCAGAAATCACGGTTGGCCGCGAACACGAAGAGAACGGCGAAGACCGCGATCATGCCGCTGTCGGCGAAGGCCGACCAGACCTGAGCATGGGTGTGAAAAAGGTAAGATCCGACCCCGATCAGCGCCAGCACGATCACCAGCGCATTAGCCAGCGGCAGCCGCGCGCCGCGGGTGCGCCGCCACATCACAAAGGCCGCGATCAGGAAGGCGGCGTTCGTCACCGCGTTGACAGGTTCAGCCCAGTAGGACGGGTCCACCCTTTCGCAATACCCGTCGATCTGCCGTGTCCATTCCATCCTCGCGCTCCGCTGCTATGCTTTCCGCAAACAGATAGGGAGTTCGACATGAAGATCACATGGCTTGGCCATTCCGGTTTCCGGATCGAGATCGGGGATCAGGTGCTGCTGGTGGACCCGTGGCTGACCGGCAACCCGGCCTTTCCCGAAGATCGGCGCGGCGAAGCGATCGCGGGGGCCACGCACCTGCTGCTGACCCACGCACATTTCGACCACGCCAACGACGCGCTCGATATTGCGCATACCACCGGCATCCCGGTGGTCGGCATCTTCGATCTGATCGCGCACTGGGAAAAGACCCGCGGCATCAAAGGCGTCGGTTTCAACAAGGGCGGCACGGTCATGCTGGGCGACGTGGCGGTGACAATGGTGACCGCCGTGCATTCGTCCTCGATCGCGGGCGACGACGGGCCGGTCTACGCCGGGGCCGAGGCGGGTTTCATGATCGCGCATGGCGGGCGCACGATCTATGTCTCGGGCGATACCGATGTGACGATGGACATGGAACTGATGCAGGCACTGCACCGGCCCGAGATCGGGATCTTGTGCGCGGGCGGGCATTTCACCATGGACATGGCGCGCGCGGCCTATGCGGCGAAGAGGTTCTTCGATTTCAGGACGGTGATCCCCTGCCACTACCGCACCTTCCCGATCCTCGAGCAATCGGCCGAGAAACTGGTGCAGGCGCTGCCCGGCGTCCAGGTGCTGACACCCGAAGTGCTGGAACCCGTGGAGCTTTAGCCCGGCCCGCCGCGCCGCCCGGCGAAGAAGGCGCGCAGCAGCGCCTCGGCCTCGGTCGCGGCGATGCCGTCATAAACCTCGGGGCGGTGATGTGTTTGCGCCTGGTCAAACACCCGCGCGCCCTGCGCGACGCCGCCCGACTTCGGATCGGCGGCGCCGTAGCATACCCGCGCCAGCCGCGCCGCCGCGATCGCGCCTGCGCACATGGCGCAAGGTTCCAGCGTCACGTAAAGCGCGCAGCCCGGCAACCGGTCCGACCCGAGCACGGCACAGGCCGCGCGGATCGCAAGGATCTCGGCATGGGCGGTGGGGTCATGCAATTCCCTCATCCGGTTGCCCGCACGCGCCAGCACGGTACCGTCTGGCCCGGCGATGACCGCACCGACCGGCACCTCGCCGCGCGCGGCGGCGGTACGGGCTTCGTTCAGGGCGGCCTGCATGTGGCTTGTAAACGGGCTCATGGCGGCAGATGCACAAAGCCGCGCCCGCAATGCAACAGGCTTTCGCGGCCCTGCAATCCGCGCTATGGCGCTTTCATGTCAGACCCGTCCCACCCCCGCCGCGCCCCGCGCCCGAACCCGGCCCGGCCAGCCCGCGCTGCCCGCCCCGTCAAACCGGGCGGCACAGCGTCCAAACCCGACCCGGTCGGCGGCCCCCAGACCGCCGCGAAGGGCGAACGGATCGCCAAGGCGCTCGCCCGCGCCGGTGTCGCCTCGCGCCGTGATGCCGAAAAGATCGTTCTTCAGGGCCGGGTCACCGTGAATGGCAAGCGCATTGACAGCCCGGCACTCAACGTGACGGCGCGCGACCGCATCACGCTGGACGGCAAGGCGCTGGCCGAACCCGAAGGGCCGCGCCTGTGGCTGTATCACAAGCCCTCCGGCCTCGTGACCACGACCCGCGACGAGAAGGGCCGCAAAACGGTGTTCGACGCCCTGCCTGCGGACATGCCCCGCGTCGTAAGCATCGGGCGGCTGGACCTGAATTCTGAAGGGCTTCTGTTGCTGACCAATGATGGCGACATCAAGCGGAGACTGGAATTGCCCAGCACTGGCTGGGTGCGCAAGTATCGGGTGCGTATCAAGGGTTCACCGCTCGATCCGCAGTTCGACCCGCTGCGCAAGGGCATCACGGTGGATGGCGAGCGGTTTCAGCCCATGGCGGTGACGCTGGACCGGCAGCAAGGCGCCAACGCCTGGCTGACCGTGGCGCTGCGCGAGGGCCGCAACCGCGAGATCCGACGCGCGATGGACAGCATCGGGATGACGGTCAACCGGCTGATCCGCGTCAGCTATGGTCCGTTCCAGCTGAGCGACCTGGCCCCCGGCGCGGTGGAGGAAGTCAAGCCTCGCGTCATGCGCGACCAGCTTGGCCTCGGCAGCGGCGGCGAGGCAGTGGCCAAGCCGAAGCCGAAACGCACGCGAAGACCCGCAGGACCGCGCAAGGGGGCATAACCGCATCTTCACTTTGCGCGCGGGCTGTGGTTGCCTATCACCGGGATGACGAAGGAGTCCGCCATGTCCGCCTCTGGGTTGCAGAAACTGTCCTACGCGCTGCTGGTCGCGCTCGTTCTGTATGCGGCGGTTTCGGGGGCGGTGTGATGGCGCGCAAGTACGGCGGCAAATACAGTCCGGGCGCTGCGGCGCAGCCAGTCGGCCCGGTCGCCGACACCCGGCGCAGCCGCGTGGGCGCACGCGCGAACCTGCTGTTTGTGCTGCCCTTCCCGTTCCTCGTTTCCGCATTCCGGTCGGACCCGGTCGGACTGGCGCTGAACCTTGGCTGTTTCGGCGCGCTGATGCTGGCGGCGTGGCTGACCCGCGAGGGGATCACCGCCCAGGAGGCCTTCGAGGCGCGCAAGGTGGCGCGCAAGCCCGCGATCCCGCGCAAGATCTTCGCAAGCGTGCTGACCGGCACGGGGCTGGCGCTTGCCGGGCTGGGCGACGGCAGCCTGACCAGCGCGGTGGTGTTCGGCGGATTGGGCGGGCTGCTGCATTTCGGCGCGTTCGGCCCTGATCCGCTGCGCGACAAGGGTATCGGCGGCGCCGAAGGGGCTGACCGGGTGCAAAGCGAACGGGTGGACCGAGCCGTGCAGGAGGCCGAGGCGCATCTTGCCGCCATGACCGGCGCCATCGCGCGGGCGGGCGACCGGGAATTGTCGGGCCGGGTCGAGGAATTCAAGCGCACCGCCCGGAAGATGTTTCGCGCGATCGAGGATGATCCGCGCGATCTTGGCAAGGCCCGCCGCTTCATGGGGGTCTACCTTTTGGGTGCGCGCGATGCGACGGTCAAGTTCGCCGACCTTTTCGCGCGCAACCGCGACCCGCAGGCACGGGCAGATTATCTGGCGCTTCTGGGCGATCTGGAAGCCAATTACGCCAGCAAGACAGACACCCTCTTGCTGGACGACCGCACCGACCTCGATGTCGAGATCGAAGTGCTGCGCGAACGCCTTGCCCGTGAAATGCCCGTTTCCTGATCCCGTTATCTGAGCCCGGAGAAGACCATGTCGCAGGACATCAAGACGAAGGCCGAACAAGACGTAGCACTGGTCGCACAAGTCGCGGCGCCGCTGCCCGCCCCCCTCGACGCCGACGCGCTGCCCGATACCGCCGATCCGGCCGTCAGCGGCGAAGTTGCCCGGCGCATGTCCGAACTGGACATCGCCGATACCGGGTCGATCATCGCCTTCGGATCCCGCGCGCAGGCCGAGTTGCAGGAAATCAGCCAGGCCATGCTGGCCGATGTGCGCAACAAGGACGTTGGCCCCGCGGGCGAAAGCCTGCGCGAGATCGTCAGCACGATCCGCGGCTTCTCGGTCGAGGAACTGGACCCGAACCGCAAGCGGTCCTGGTGGGACCGCCTGACCGGCAAGGCAGCCCCCGTCGCGCAGTTCATGGCCCGCTACGAAACCGTGCAGGGCCAGATCGACAACATCACCGACACGCTGCTGGGCCACGAGCATCAACTGCTGAAGGACATTAAGTCCCTCGACAAACTCTATGAAAAGACGCTGAATTTCTATGACGAACTGGCGCTCTACATCGCGGCTGGCACCCAGAAGCTGGCGGAACTTGACGGCAAGGTGATCCCCACCAAGGAGGCCGAGTTGAACAGCGTCGCGCCGGACGAGAAGATGATGGCGGCACAGGAACTGCGCGACCTGCGCTCGGCGCGGGACGATCTTGAACGCAGGGTCCACGACCTAAAGCTGACCCGTCAGGTCACGATGCAGAGCCTGCCGTCGATCCGGCTGGTGCAGGAAAACGACAAGTCGCTGATTACCAAGATCAACTCGACCCTCGTGAACACCGTACCGCTTTGGGAAACGCAACTGGCACAGGCGGTCACGATCCAGCGATCGTCCGAAGCCGCCAGCGCGGTGAAGGAAGCGAACGACCTGACCAACGAATTGCTGACCGCGAACGCCGCCAACCTGCGCAGCGCCAACAAGACCGTACGCGAGCAGATCGAACGCGGCGTGTTCGACATTGCCGCGGTCAAGCAGGCCAATGACGATCTTGTCGCAACGATCCAGGAAAGCCTTCAGATCGCCGATGCAGGCAAGGCGAGCCGCGCCGCCGCCGAACAGGAACTGCAAAAGATGGAGGCCGAACTGCGAACCACGCTCGCCTCGGCCAAGGCCGCGACAGCGGGCAGCCCGGCTGCCTGACCCGGTGCGCGCGCTGCCGTCCCATGCGATGCGGCTGGCAATGGCCGGGCTGCTTGCGGGCTGCGCGGCGCAGATCCCGGCGCCCGAGCCGATCGACGACGTCGTGCGATCCCCGGTGCCGGAACAGCGCGCGCCCTATCAGCGATCGGCCGATAGCGCGGCGCTTGTGCTGCGCTACGCGAGAGTGGAACAGGACCTCCTGAACCGCGGCTTGCTGCGCACCGACGGCGGTGGCCCGGACACGCCCTTCGACAGTCGTACGCTGACCGAGAACTTCATGCGCATAGCGCTGTTCGACGAATTCGTGCCGATCTCGGACCGGATCATCGCGCGCGAGACGGCCAGCCCGCTGCGACGCTGGCAGGATCGGGTCGAGATCGGCCTTGCCTTTGGGGCATCCGTGGACGACGAGACCCGCAAGCGCGACCGTTCCACCGTCGCGGCGCTGGCCGACCGGCTGGCCGATGCCTCGGGCCATGCGATCACCGATGTGACCGGCGACGGCAACATGACCGTTTTCGTCGTGGACGAGGACGAACGCCGTGCGCTTGGCCCGAAACTTCTCGAGATGGTGCCGGGCCTTTCAAACGGCGTGGTGCGCGCGGTGACCGAGATGCCACCCTCCACCTTCTGCCTGATGATCGCGTTTTCCACCGACGACCAGCCCTATGTCTATCGCCGCGCGATCGGCGTGATCCGCGCGGAACACCCGCCGCTGCTGCGCCGGTCCTGCTTCCACGAGGAGATCGCGCAAGGCCTCGGGCTGGCCAATGACAGCCCTGCCGCGCGACCGTCGATCTTCAACGATGACGAGGAATTCGCGCTGCTGACCGCGCAGGACGCTCTGATGCTGGCCGTGCTCTACGACCCGCGCCTGCAGCCAGGCATGACCGCCGCGGAGGCGCAGCCCATCGTGCGCGCGATCGCCGAAGACCTGCTTCCGCCCGCCACGCGGGCCGATGCGTCGAGGCCGCCCGGCCTGTTCGACGCGCCCCCAAAAACCGAAGGACTCTGACATGCCGTTTTTCGACTTCCTGTCCGGCGAATTCATCGATGTAATCCACTGGGTCGACGACACCCGCGACACGATGGTCTGGCGGTTCGAACGTCAGGGCCACGCGATCAAGTATGGCGCGAAGCTTACCGTGCGCGAAGGGCAGGCTGCCGTGTTCGTCCATGAAGGGCAGATCGCGGACGTATTCACCCCCGGCCTCTACATGCTGGAGACGAACAACATGCCGGTGATGACCACGCTCCAGCACTGGGACCACGGCTTCCGATCGCCCTTCAAGTCCGAGATCTACTTCATCGCGACCCGGCGCTTTACGGATCTGAAATGGGGCACCAAGAACCCGGTGATGCTGCGCGACCCGGAGTTCGGCCCGGTGCGGCTGCGCGCCTACGGCACCTACAGCGTCCGTGTCAGCGACCCTGCGCGCTTCATGACCGAGATCGTCGGCACCGACGGCGAGTTCACCATGGACGAGATCAGCTTTCAGGTTCGCAACGTGATCGTGCAGGAATTCAGCCGCGCGGTCGCCGCTTCGGGCATCCCGGTGCTGGACATGGCGGCGAACACGGCGGACCTCGGCAAGCTGGTCGCGAACGAGATCAGCGCCACGATCGCGGGCTACGGGCTGAACCTGCCGGAACTCTACATCGAGAACATCTCGCTTCCGCCGACGGTCGAGGCCGCGCTCGACAAGCGCACGGCGATGGGCATGGTCGGCGATCTGGACCGCTACACGCGTTATTCCGCGGCCGAGGCAATGGGCACCGCCGCCGCGACACCGAACAGCGGCATGGGCGCCGGCATCGGGGCCGGAATGGGCATGGCTATGGGCCAGACGATGGCGCAGGCAGGCCCATGGGGCGCACGCCCCGCGACGCAGCCCGCCGCCCCGATGGCACCGCCACCGCCGCCGCCTGTGGAACATGTCTGGCACATCGCGGAGAACGGTCAGACCAGTGGACCGTTCTCGCGCGCCGCCATGGGGCGCATGGTGACCGAGGGGCGGCTGACGCGGCAGACCCATGTCTGGACGCAAGGCCAGGACGGATGGCTGCGCGCCGAGGACGTGACCGAACTGGCGCAGCTTTTCACCGTAATGCCGCCGCCGCCGCCCGCCGCATGAGTGCGCCCGCGATCAGGAGTTTGGCACGGGTGCCCGGTACAAACGGCCCGTCAGCTGCGCGGGAATGGGGCGGCTGATGGACGGCGCGCATCGTTTTCCCTGTTCCGCCTGCGGGGCGGACGTTCTGTTCGATCCCGGCACGGGCGGGCTGCGCTGCCCCCATTGCGGGCACGAGGATCCGATCGGCGCGCCGTCCGGCCCGTGGGGCGGCCCCATTGGCGCGATCCGCGAACAGGACTATGCCGCAGCGCTGGAAGGCGGCCTGACCGAGGACGCCTACGAGGAGACGCGCGTTCTCGGCTGCACCAGTTGCGGCGCGCAGGTCGAACTGGATGGCACAACGCAGGGAACGGTCTGCCCGTTCTGCGCCTCGCCCGTTGTCGGTACGGCCGGGGTCAACCGGCACATAAAGCCCCGCGCCGTGCTGCCCTTCGCCCTGGACGAACGCACCGCGCGGGCCGCCATGACCGACTGGCTGGGCCGCCTGTGGTTCGCGCCGAACGGGCTGACGCGCTATGCCCGCAAGGGACGCGCGATGGACGGTGTCTACGTGCCCTACTGGACCTTCGACGCACGCACGCGCAGCCACTATGCCGGACATCGCGGCACGGTTTACCATGTCAGCCGGTCCGTGGTGCGCAACGGGCAGCGCCACACCGAACAGGTGCCGCAGATCCGCTGGCGGGCGGTGACGGGCGCTGTCGCACGCGATTTCGACGATGTTCTGGTGCTGGGCTCGCGCGCGCTGCCGCGCGATTTCACCCAGGGCCTGCCGCCGTGGGACCTGACACAGCTGCGCCCCTACGCACCCGAATACCTGGCCGGTTTGCGCACCGAAGCCTACGGCGTACCGCTGGACGAGGCGTTCGGCGACGCGCGCACGCAGATGGACCGGCAGATCGAACGCGACGTGCGGTTCGACATCGGCGGTGACCGGCAGAGGGTCGACCGGATCTCGACCGAGATCGGCGAGGTCACGTTCAAGCATGTGCTGCTGCCGATCTGGATCGCCGCCTACCGCTATGGCGGGCGAAGCTACAGGATCGTGATCAACGGCCAGACCGGCCGCGTGCAAGGCGAACGGCCGTGGTCGGCCTGGAAAATCGCGCTCGCCGTGCTCGCGGGCGCTTTGCTGGCGGCTGGTTTCGGTTTCCTGGCCGCGAACGGATGATCGGCGGATTTCCGCCGATGTCGCGGCTGCAGCCGGTGATTTCCGCGCCTTCACGAGGGTCCAACTGACGCGCAAAGGCCCGGCCTGAGCCGCTTTTCCGCGCGACGCGCCCAGACAAGCCCTTAAGCGGTGGCGCGAATCGCGGGTTCCGGGCTGGGCTTGGGCGAGGAGCGGCGTGGAATGATCAGGCGCAGCACGCCGTTCTCCAGCGTGGACGAGTAGTTGACCAGATCAGCGTCAGGCGGAAGCTTGAAGCTGCGCACGAAGTGGCCATGGCGCCGTTCGTTGAAAAACAGCAGCGTGGAGTCTTCACAAGGTTCGGGTTGCTTGTCGCCTTCCAAAACAAGGCTCTCGTCCTCGACCGTCACGGTGAAATCGGCCTCGGTCACGCCCGGAAGCTCGACGCACACACTGTAGCAGTCGTCCGTCGCCGACGCACAGGCCACGGGGGTGAACCAGTCGCCAACATCGTCGTCGCCACCGCGCAACTTGTCATAGAGGGAGGGCCAGAAGCCACCTTCCCGGTCTTGCTTACTCATGTCACCCCAGCCTGATCATTCGGCTTATTCAAAATGACTGCGCACGATGTCGTATCATTATCCTTATACTATGTCGCCTTCTGACTCCAAATGTCACTAAGATAAACAGGCATTTCCCAAAGCCCGCCTTGCCAGCGCTAACATACACAGACTATCGTCACACGACTTCGGAAAAGGACCCCTGTGATGATACTCTGCTGTGGTGAAGCACTGATTGACATGCTGCCAAGGACGACCGGGGATGGTCATGCGTGCTTCCAGCCCTTCGCGGGGGGCGCGGTGTTCAACACGTCGATCGCGCTGTCGCGACTCGGGGTCGAAACGGGGCTTTTCACGGGGCTGTCCAACGACCTTTTCGGCGGCTTGCTGGCGACGGAACTTGATCGGTCGGGCGTTTCGACGGACCTTGCGCATCGCAGCGACAACCCTACAACGCTCGCCTTCGTGGAACTGACCGGCGGGCATGCGCGCTATGCATTCTACGACGAGAACACGGCAGGACGGCTTCTGGCGCAGGATGATCTTCCGATCGTGCCGGATCATGTGTCGGCGATGTTCTTCGGCGGCATCTCGCTGGCTGTGACGCCCTGCGCAGACACATACCGCGCGCTCATGGAACGCGAGGCCCCCAGCCGCGTCACGATGATCGACCCGAACGTGCGCCCCGGCTTCATCCGCGACGAAGCGGCCTATCGTGATCGGCTGGACGCGATGCTGCGGGTGGCCGACATCGTGAAACTGTCGGATGAGGACCTGCACTGGCTTATGGGCGCGGGCGATACCGTCGAACAGGCCACAAAGCTGCGCGCAATGGGTCCGAAGCTGGTCTGCATTACCGAAGGCGCGAAGGGCGCCTGGGCAGTCACGGCGGACCATGCCGTCTTCGTGGATGCCACCCCGGTCACGCCTGTGGACACCGTGGGCGCGGGCGACACCTTCAATGCGGGGGTACTGGCCGCGCTGCACGACGCCGGGTTGCTGACCCGCGCTGCGCTGGGAACGCTGTCGGAGGACGCGCTGCGCGGAGCGCTTTCGCTGGCCACGCGCGCTGCTGCGGTCACCGTGTCGCGCGCAGGTGCGAACCCGCCGACACGCGCCGATCTGGCCTGATGCGGGCGCTTGTCCAGCGTGTCGCCGCCGCCGAGGTGCGTGTCGACGGCGCTTGCATCGGCGAGATCGGCCCCGGTCTTCTGGTGCTGGTCTGCGCCATGCAGGACGACACAGGCGCCGAGGCCGCGCCACTGGCCGCACGGATCGCCCGAATGCGGATCTTCGCCGACGAGGACGGGCGAATGAACCGCTCCCTGCTCGATACAGGCGGCAGCGCGCTGGTGGTCAGCCAATTCACGCTGGCAGCGGACACGTCGCGCGGCAACCGGCCCGGCTTCTCTCGGGCCGCCCCACCCGAGACGGGCCGCGCGCACTACGAGGCATTTGCCCAGGCGATGGCCGAGCTGGGCATCGCGGTGGCGCGCGGCCGTTTCGGCGCGGACATGAAGGTGACGCTGACCAATGACGGACCGGTGACCATCTGGCTCGATACCGCTGCGCCGCGATAGTGACCGGCACCATGCCTATTGGCGCGGCGGCTAAACCGTGCTTTGTGCCCCAAAAAAAAGCAGCAGGCAGGCAAATGGATCTCAACACCCTGAGGGAATTCAGCGCGATCGTGGCCGAGGGGTCGTTCGCGGCGGCGGCGCGCAAGCTCGGCATCCCGAAATCGACCATGTCGAAGCGCATTCAGGATCTGGAGGCGGCGCTTGGCGTGCGGCTGATCGAGCGCACGACGCGTCGGCTGAGCCTGACAGCCGAGGGCGCGCTGGTGCTGTCGCGCGCCGACCGGATCCTGGACGATGCGGGCGAGATCACGCGCGCGCTGGCCGCACCCGACGGGGCCGTGCGCGGGCATCTGCGACTGGCTGTGCCGGTGATGTTCGGGCAGGCTTTCATCGGGCAGATCGTGGCTGCGTCGCGAAGGCTCTATCCCGACCTGACGCTCGAGGTGGTGCTGACCGACAGCCAGCCCGACCTGATCGAGGAAGGCTTCGACGCCGCGATCCGCGTCGGGCAACCCGCCGACAGCCCCTTCGTGGCGCAGACCTTCGCGCGCTCGCACCGGGTTACGGTCGCCGCGCCCGGCCTGTGCATGATGCCGCTGGACAATCCGGGCGCGCTGGCCGGGCTGCCGGTGCTGCTGTTCGGGATCGGGCTGGTGCAGACTTGGCACTTCACGCAAGGCAGGACCGAACGATCGGTGCGACTGGCCGGGGGGCTGGCGATGACCAGCTACTTCGCGCTGCGCGACGCGGCGATCGGCGGCGCAGGCGTGGCGCAACTGCCGCTTTTTCTTGTGGAACAGGATATTGCGGAGGGGCGGCTGGTGCCGGTTCTGACCGGCTGGGACACACCGTCGGCCGAATTGAGCTTCGTATACCCCAGCCCGCAGGCGCTGAGCGCGCGCCTGCGGGCCTTCCGCGACTTGCTCGTGCAGGCCTTCCCCGATGGCACGCTACATGGCGGCGTGCTGCGCGCAGGCGGCTGAGGCGAGTTCAACGCGCCGCGCGGGCGGCGACGATGATTTCCTCGGCGCGGCGGTCGGCCAGGATCTCGGGCGCTGTGTCCTCGGCATCGGCGCGGGCCAGAAGGTCCGAGATGCGCGGACCTATGGCATCCACGTCCGCCATGACCGACGCTTCGTTGCCGCCGCCAAGATATTCGGCCCCGACAGCGATGATGCCGCCGGCGTTGATGACGTAATCCGGGACATAGGCGATGCCTCGCTTGCGCAACACCGTGCCTGCGGCGGGTTCGGCCAGCTGGTTGTTCGCCGCCCCTGCGACCACTCGCGCGCGTATGCCCGCAGCTACCTCGGCGGTGATCGCCCCGCCGAGCGCACAGGGCGCAACCACGTCGACATCGGCCTCGAGCACCTCATCAAGCGCAACGGGCACCGCCCCCGTCTCGTCGCAGATGCGGTCCAGACGGGCCCGGTCGGTATCGGCCACGACAAGCTGTGCGCCCTGCCCTGCCAGCAACCTGCACAGCGCGCCGCCCACGTGCCCGACGCCCTGAACCGCCACGCGCACGCCGTCGAGGTCGCCGCGCCCGAGCACGCGCGCCGCGGCCGCCTCGATCCCGCGCAGCACGCCGCGCGCCGTGTAGGGCGACGGATCGCCCCCGACTCCGCCCGCCGCCGTCACGCCAGAAACGTGCCGCGTTCGGCGCGCCGCGGCGGCCATGTCGGCAACCGACACGCCTACATCCTCGGCGGTAACGTAACGCCCGCCGAGCCCGTCCACCGCCACGCCGAACGCCTCGAACAGCGCCGTCCGCGCTTCGGGTGCCACCGGCCCGAGGATCACCGCCTTGCCGCCGCCCAGCGGCAGACCGGCCATCGCGTTCTTCAGCGACATCCCGTGCGACAGCCGCAGCGCGTCGGTCAGCGCTGCGCTGCTCGACGGGTAGTGCCACAGCCGACAGCCCCCCATCGCCGGCCCGAGGGCCGAGGAATGCACGGCGATCACGGCCTTCAGCCCGGTCGCCGCGTCCGAGATCCAGGTCACGCCCTCGTGCCCGCGATAGCCGTCGTGATCGAACATTGCGCATCCTTCCGATTGTGGAGAAACCTTTCCGCTGACCTACCGTTCACCACTTGAAGTGGCAATCATCCGGTCCGAAACTCAGGGTTGCTGCAAGCGGCGCAGAGCCCGCGGCCGCACCGATTGGACACGGGCGGAGAAAGCGGTTACAAGGACATCCTTCATGGTTCTGGATATTTCACCCGAAGACCTGCCCCGCACTGGCGATCAGGGCATTGGGCGCGTCGCCGTCATCGGCGCGGGCGCCTGGGGCTGCGCGCTGGCCGCAGTGGCCCGCAGCGCCGGACGCGCCGTCACCGTCTGGGGCCGCAATGCCGAGACGGTCACCGCCATCAACCGCGACCACGAGAACCCGCGCTACATGCCGGGCGTGCCGCTGCCCGCCGGACTGAATGCGACCATGGACGTGGCGCAGGCCTGCGCCGGTGCGGACTTGGTGCTGATCGTCACACCGTCGCGCACGCTGCGCGAGATGTGCGGCATGATCCGCCCGCATCTTGCGCCCGGCGTGCCCGTCGCTCTGTGCTGCAAGGGCATCGAGCGCGGCAGCGGCCTGTTGCTGAGCCAAGTGGCCGAGCAGGAGCTGCCCGGTCACCCGATCGGCGCGTTGTCGGGGCCAACCTTCGCCAAGGAAACCGCGCTGGGGCACCTGACGGCGGCCACGGTGGCGTTTCCCTTTTCCTATCAGGACCGTCTGCACCCCGAAACCAGCACTGCGGCCAAGGTCGCGGTCGCAATGGGCTCGAACGCGTTCCGTCCCTACGTGTCGGACGACATTATCGGGGTGGAGATCGGAGGCGCGGTGAAGAACGTGATCGCCATCGCCTGCGGGATGATGACCGGCGCGGGCTTCGCCGAGAACACCCGCGCCGCGCTGATCACCCGCGGCATGGACGAGATGAAACGCCTGGCGCAGGTGCTGGGCGGGAGGCGCGAGACGGTGACCGGCCTTTCCGGCGCGGGCGATCTGACACTGACCTGTTCCAGCCGAACGTCGCGCAACATGTCGCTGGGCGTGCAGCTGGGTGAAGGCACCCCGCGCGAGAAATGCTTCGACGGCCGCAACGTCGTTGTCGAGGGCGAGATCAACGCCGTTTCGGTGGTCGAACTGGCGCACCGGGTGAAGGTCTCCATGCCGATCTGTGAAGCGGTCCATGCGGTGCTTCACAAGGGCGCGCCGCTGGGCGAAACCTTCGCCCGGCTCTGGGCGCGGCCCATTGAGGGCGAGCCCGCCTCGCTGTCGCTGTCCATCGATCACCCGGCGGACGACGCCGCCATCAATGACCTGGCAGAACGGATGTCATGACACTTCAAAGCCAAACACCTTCCCAGCTGCCGCCGCTTGGCGCGCGGCCCTTCACACTTGCCACCGACCTCGACGGCACATTCCTTGGCGGAAGCGATGCCGACCGAGGCAAGCTTTATGACTGGATCGAGGCGAACCGGCCCACGGTCGGGCTAATCTTCGTGACCGGGCGCGACCCGGACTTCATCACCGGCATGGTGCGCAATGACGGCCTGCCGCGCCCCGACTACGTTGTCGGTGACGTCGGAACGACCATCGCCGAAGTCGCCGAGGATGCGACGGTCCACCCAATCGCCGCGCTGGAGGCCGAGATCGCCGAGATCTGGGGCGACGCAGGGGACGCGGTGCGCCGGGCGCTGCACGGCGCGCCGGGCCTGCGGCTGCAACCCACACGCTTCCGCTACCGCGTCAGCTATGACATGGATCCGGACAGCTTCGATCCCGCCGCCGCCGAAACAGTGCGCGGTCTGGGCCATGACCCCCTGCTGTCGAACGACGAATTCTTCGACGTTCTGCCGCGCGGGGTCAGCAAGGGCCCGTCTTTGCGTCGGCTGATTGCCCATCTGGGCATCGACGAAGGTCGCGTGCTGGCCGCGGGCGACACGATGAACGACCATTCCATGCTGGTCTGCGGGGTGCCCGCGGTCGCTGTCGGCGGGTCCGAGGCGGCGCTTCTGGCCGCGCTCGACGGGCATGACCACGTACACAAAGCCCGCGCCGTCGGCGCGGCCGGCATCCTAGAAGCGATCGCCGCCCTGAACCTGCATCCGAACACGCCGGAGGTGTGACATGAGCGACGAGAAATCCGACCTGGTGATCCTGTATCATCGCCAACCCTATGAAGAGGTGGAAGGCAAGGACGGCCGCGTCGTTCTGAAGGAGAACACCAGCCCGAACGGCATCGTGCCGACGCTGAAAAGCTTCTTCGGCAGCGCTGATCGCGGGTCATGGGTGGCGTGGAAGCTGGCCGAGGACCCGGCCGATCCCACTTTCGAGCGGGTGATCACCATCGACGACAGCTTCGGCACCTACCGCGTCTCGCGCCTTCCGTTGACCGCCGAACAGGTCAAGAGCTTCTACCACATCACTTCGAAAGAGGCGTTCTGGCCGATCCTTCACAGCTTCAAGGAACGCTACAACTACGACCCGGTGGACTGGCCGACCTTCCGCGAAGTGAACTGGGCGTTCGCCGAGGCCGCCGCCAACGAGGCCGCCGAAGGCGCGACAGTCTGGGTGCATGACTACAACCTGTGGCTGGCGCCCGGTTATATCCGGCAGTTGCGGCCCGACGTGAACATCTCGTTCTACCATCACACGCCTTTCCCGGCCGCGGACATGTTCAACGTCCTGCCTTGGCGCAAGGAGATCGTGGAAAGCCTGCTGTCCTGCGACAGCGTCGGGTTCCACATTCCGCGCTACGTCGACAACTTCGTTTCCGTGGTACAGAGCCTGCTCGACGTGGAAGTCACGCAACGCGAGAAGGTGCGCTCCGAATGGATCAACGAAGGCACCGCGTTGAGCGAACGGGCCATGCCGACCGAGATCGAGTACCAGGGCCGCAGGATCAAGGTCAGCGCCTCGCCGGTCGGGGTCAACGTGGACTACATCGAGGAACAGGCGAACACCGCGGCGACGGACAAACAGTTTGCCCATATCCGGGACGAGTTGAACGGGCGCAAGATGATCCTGTCGGTGGGCCGGACCGACTATACCAAGGGCGGGATCGAGCAGTTGGAAAGCTTCGGGCGCGTGCTGGCCGACAATCCCGGCCTGCGCGGCAAGGTGCGGCTTTTGCACGTGTCGGTCGTGGCGAACCGCAACATGACCGCCTACCAGGAGATTCAGAACGAACTGGAGCAAACGGCAGGCCGGATCAACGGCGCCTTCGGGACGTTCGAATGGCAGCCCATCGCGCTGATTTCGAGGGCGATCCCGTTCACCGAACTTGTCGCCTATTACCGCGCCGCCGACGTGGCGTGGATCACGCCGCTAGCGGACGGCATGAACCTTGTGTGCAAGGAATACGCCGCGGCCCGCGTGGATGGCGACGGCGTTCTGGTGCTGTCGGAATTCGCCGGAGCGGCGGTGGACCTATCGGCGGCCGTGATGGCCAACCCGTTTTCGGCCCGTTCGATGGACCGAGCGATTCTTCAGGCGCTCGACATGGCCGAACCGGAGCGGCGCGACCGCATGGCCGCTCTTCGGGCGCGGGTCCGCAAGTTCGATATCAACGCCTGGGCTCAGGACCAGACCGACCTGTTCCGCGCCACGCGGCGCGCGGACACGCCGCCCGCGACCGAACCTGCACAGTAAGCCTTTCGGTCAGCCCGCGCCGCGCTTCGTCGCGGGCTGCACCAGGAGCGGGACAGGATGGGACGCGACTTCGTCCGTCACCATCGACAACGCCAGCGCGGCCGCACCGCGCGCCCAGACCGTGTCGCCCCACGTGTTGATGGCCACCTCTGTGCGCTCGCGCCCGATCCGGTCCGAGAAGCGGTGCATTTCAGAAAGAACCTCTTCGGCATAAAGCAGATCATAGCGCAGGCGCGCGCCCGAAATCAGCAGCAGGTCTGGATCGAACACCTGGATCACGTTGGCCAACCCGCGCGACAGGTAGCGCCCGGCCCGTTCGAAGATCAGGCGCGCCGCCTCGTTCCCCGCCTTGGCCTGATCGAACAGGATCTCAAGTGTCTGCTGCGGCGAACGTGCGACGCGCAGATCCCATTCCAGCGCTGTGGACGCTTCGCGTACCAGCGCGTAGTCGGCGATGTAGGCTTCAAGGCAGCCACGCTGTCCGCAACGGCACAGCGCCCCGTCCAATTGCACAGTGGTATGGCCGATCTCCAGCCCCATACCCTTCGCGCCTCGGTAAAGCTCGGTATCGAGGATAAGGCCCATGCCGACTCCGTGTTCGATCGTCACAACCGCGAAGTTCGATCGCTGCCGCCCCATGCCGAACCACAATTCCGCCAGCGCCAAAAGGTTCACGTCATTGTCGAGATGGACGGGACAGTCCAGCCGCGGCCCAAGCACAGCCCCCATCGCCAGTCCGCGGTCGCGCAGGATAGGCGACCAGTGCACCAGCCCGCGTGGATGGTCGATGAACCCCGGCAGCCCGATACCAATGGCCGCCAGTGCCGCGCGCGACAGCCCCGCCCGCGACAGCACCTCATCGAGAAGCGCCTCGATCTCGGCGGTGATTGCATCCTGCGACTTGCGCCCCGGCGCGCCCGGCAACTCGCAATCGGCCAGCACGCGCCCCACGAAATCGGTGACGACCGCACTGTTATGCCCGTCGCGCAGGTTCATCCCGACGACGAATCGCGCCTCGGGGATGACCGACAGATCAACCGGGGGCCGCCCGCGCGAGGTGTCGCGCGGCATCCGCGGTTCCTCCCGCACAAGACCCGCCTCCATCAGTGCCGACGAGGCCGCAGTGACCGATCCAGGACTTACGCCAAGATCCTTCGCCACGTCGCTGCGCGAGATCCGACCGCGTGACCTGATCTTCTCGAAAACCTGTTGAGTCAGGGACTTGACAGTTCTGCCTTCAGTCGTGGACAGGGGGCCGCAGCCAGTGTCGTCCTCCGTGTTTGCGATCTTTTGCATGGCCTCCCCTTTACTTCAGAGCCAGAACATTAAGCGTTTTTGCAGTGCAGAAAAATTGCCGCAATTGCACAATTATGCTGGCTTTGTGGCAGCTTGCCACGAAATACCCTCATCATGCCACATTTTTTATTTTGACAACTGAAATAATAAACGGCATCGTCTTCACACCCAGAAATGTCTGGTCGCCCGAACGGGCAAAGCCAAGGGAGGCACTCTATGCACAAGTCACTCATCGCCGCGGCGGCGATGGCCGCGGGATTTGCGGCAACCGCCAGCGCACAGGACCTGACGGTCGGCGTCAGCTGGTCAAACTTCCAGGAAGAGCGCTGGAAAACGGACGAAGCCGCCATCGTTGCCGCGCTCGACGCGGCGGGCGCCGAATATGTGAGCGCCGATGCGCAATCCTCGTCGTCCAAGCAGCTTTCGGATGTCGAAAGCCTGATCGCCCAAGGCGTCGACGCGCTGATCATCCTCGCGCAGGACAGCCAGGCAATCATTCCCGCCGTGCAGGCCGCGAACGACAACGGAATTCCCGTCGTCGGCTATGACCGCCTGATCGACGACCCGCGCGCCTTCTACCTGACGTTCGACAACGTCGAAGTCGGCCGTATGCAGGCCCGCGCGGTCCTGGAACAGCAGCCGACCGGCAACTACGTGATGATCAAGGGCTCGCCCACCGACCCGAACGCGGATTTCCTGCGCGGCGGTCAGCAGGAAGTGCTGCAAAGCGCGATCGACGCGGGCGACATCACCATCGTTGCAGAAAGCTACACCGATGGCTGGCTGCCCTCGAACGCGCAGCGCAACATGGAACAGATCCTGACAGCGCAGGGCAACGCCGTTGACGCGGTCGTCGCGTCGAACGACGGCACCGCGGGCGGCGCCGTGGCCGCGCTGACGGCGCAGGGCATGGACGGCATCCCGGTGTCGGGCCAGGACGGCGACCACGCCGCGCTGAACCGCATCGCGCTCGGCACGCAGACCGTCAGCGTCTGGAAGGATGCCCGTGACCTCGGCCGCACCGCAGGCGAGATCGCCGTGTCGCTGGCCGGCGGGACCGCGATGGCCGATGTGGACGGTGCCGTCACCTGGACTTCGCCCACCGGAACCGAGCTGAACGCGATGTTCCTTGAACCGGTCCCGGTCACGCAAAGCAACCTGTCGGTCGTCGTCGATGCCGGCTGGATTCCGCTGGAAACGCTCTGCCAAGGCGTGTCGGGCGGCCCTGCCCCGTGCAATTGACGGTCTGACGACCCTGCCTCCGGCGGGGACGGTGCCACGGCACCGTCCCCGCCCTCTCACCGCCCGCCCGGCGGCGCCGCACCGGCCCCGCCCTCCCCGCACAGCGGAGTTCCCCATGACAGATACCTCAACGGCGCAAACCGCGCCGAAGCGCAGCCTTGCCCGCACGCTTGAACTCGACACACGTCTGCTCGGCATGATCGGCGCCTTTGCCGTCGTGTGCATCGTCTTCAACATCCTGACAGGCGGGCAGTTCCTGACACCCCGGAACATCTTCAACCTGACGATCCAGACGGTTTCGGTCGCGATCATGGCCACCGGCATGGTGTTCATCATCGTCACCCGGCACATCGACCTCAGCGTCGGGTCTGTGCTGGCCACGTGTTCCGCCGTGATGGCGATGACGCAGACGGTGGTGCTGCCAGAAACGCTGGGCTTCGGCCTCGGCAACCCGCTGACGCCGTGGGTCACTATCCTCGTCGGGTTGATCGTCGGCGCGATCATCGGCGGATTTCACGGCTGGCTCGTCGGATACATGGGCATTCCCGCCTTCATCGTGACGCTGGGCGGGCTGTTGGTCTGGCGCAACGCGGGCTGGTACATCACAAACGGCCAGACGATCGGGCCGCTCGACCCGACCTTCCAAACCTTTGGCGGAATCGGCGGCACACTTGGCGCGACCGGATCCTGGATCTTCGCGGCACTGGCCACCGCGGCTGCCGTCGGCACGCTCTTCAGCGCCCGTCGCAACAAGGTCGCCCACGGCCAGACGCCCAAGCCGTTCTGGGCCGAAGCTAGCCTGGCCGGGCTGATCGCCGCGGGAATCTTCGGCTTCGTCGCGCTTCTGAACGCCTACGAAGTGCCCAGCCGCGTCCTGGAGCGTGAATTCTCCGCACGCGGCGAGACCATGCCGGAGGGCTTCACCGCCTCGTACGGACTTCCGATCTCGGTGCTGCTGCTGATCGCGGTCGCGGTGATCATGACCATAGTGGCCCGCCGTACCCGCCTTGGCCGCTACATCTTCGCCACCGGGGGCAACCCCGACGCGGCCGAGTTGTCGGGCATCAACACGCGTATGCTGACGGTCAAGGTGTTCGCCATCATGGGCGTGCTCTGCGCGCTGTCGGCGGTCGTCGCCTCGGCCCGGCTGTCATTTCATTCCAACGACATCGGCACCCTCGACGAACTGCGCGTGATCGCCGCGGCCGTGATCGGCGGCACCGCACTGTCCGGCGGGCTTGGCACCATCCACGGCGCGATCCTCGGGGCCTTGATCATGCAGTCACTGCAGTCGGGCATGGCGATGGTCGGGGTGGACGCTCCGTTCCAGAACATCGTCGTGGGCGCCGTTCTCGTCATCGCCGTTCTCATCGACATCATCTATCGCAAGCGCACCGGAGGCAAAGGATGACCCCTCTCGTCGAAATGAAGGAAATCTCCATCTCGTTCGGCGGCGTGCAGGCCGTGGACCGGGTCAGCATCGACCTCTATCCCGGTGAAGTCGTGGGACTTCTGGGCCACAACGGCGCCGGGAAGTCGACGCTGATCAAGATACTGTCGGGCGCCTACAAGGCCGACAGCGGCGAGATCCGCATCAACGGCAAGCCGGTGAAGATCGAAAGCCCCCGAGACGCCCGCGACAACAGCATCGAGACGATCTACCAGACGCTGGCGCTGGCCGACAATCTGGATGCCACGGCGAACCTTTTCCTGGGGCGCGAGATCGTGACCGCGACCGGTATGCTGAACGACGCCAAGATGGAATCCGAGACGCGCAAGATCATGGCGCGGCTCAACCCCAACTTCCGCAAGCTGCAGGAGCCGGTCTCGGCCCTGTCGGGCGGGCAGCGGCAGTCCGTCGCCATCGCGCGGGCGGTGTATTTCAATGCTCGCATCCTGATCATGGACGAACCCACCGCGGCGCTTGGCGTGCATGAAACGCAGATGGTGGCCGAACTGATCCAGGAACTGAAGGCGCAGGGGCTTGGCATCTTCCTGATCAGCCACGACACGCGCGAGATGATGGAACTGTGCGACCGTGTGTCGGTGATGAAAAACGGGCAGCTGATCGACACCTGCCGGGTGGAGGACGTCACCGAAGACGACATCCTGTCCATGATCATCATGGGCAAGAAACCCGAAAAGGCCGCGTGATGTATCTTGGTCTCGACCTTGGCACTTCCGGCATCAAGGCGCTTCTGATCGACGACGCACAACGCGTCGTCGACGAAGCGTCCGCGCCGCTGGAGGTGCAGCGGCCCGCGCCGGGCTGGTCCGAACAGCGGCCGGCCGACTGGATCACGGCGGCGACTGCGGCGCTGGACGCGCTGGCGGCGCGCCGCGATCTGTCGGGCGTGCGCGGCGTCGGGCTGAGCGGCCATATGCACGGTGCGACCCTGCTCGATGCGTCCGACAACGTACTGCGGCCCTGCATCCTGTGGAACGACACCCGCGCCCATGCCGAGGCCGCGGCTCTGGACGCGGACCCGGCGTTTCGGGCGGTGTCCGGCAACGTGGTATTTCCAGGCTTCACCGCACCCAAGCTGGTGTGGGTGCGCGATGCCGAACCCGAGATTTTCCGCCGCACGGCGCGCGTTCTGCTGCCGAAGGATTACCTGCGCCTGTGGCTCACCGGCGAAACGGTTTCGGAGCCATCGGATGCGGCAGGGACAAGCTGGCTCGATACCGGAGCGCGCGACTGGTCCGACGAACTTCTGGGGGCCTGCGGGCTCGGAAGGGAACACATGCCGCGCCTCGTCGAAGGGTCGGCTCCGTCGGGCGGCCTGCGCCGCGAGGTGGCGGACCTGTGGGGCCTTGCGCCCGGCACGGTGGTGGCGGGCGGCGGCGGTGACAACGCGGCTTCCGCCATCGGGGTCGGCGCTGTCGGTGCCGGGCGAGGCTTCGTATCGCTTGGTACGTCCGGCGTGCTGTTTGCCGCATCTGACGCCTACAGCCCCGCGCCGGAAACATCGGTGCACACCTTCTGCCATGCGGTGCCGGACACGTGGCACCAGATGGGCGTGATCCTGTCCGCCACCGACAGCCTGAACTGGTACGCGGGCCTTGTCGGCAAGGATGCCGCCAGCCTTACCGGCGCGCTCGGGCCACTGCAGGCGCCGGGCCGCGCGCTGTTTCTGCCCTACCTTGGCGGAGAGCGCACACCGCACAACGATGCCGCCGTGCGCGGCGCGCTGATCGGACTGGAACACGGCACAGACACCGCCGCAGGCACGCGCGCCGTGCTGGAAGGCGTGGCCCATGCGTTCCGCGACAATCTCGATGCGCTTCGGGCGACCGGCACGCGGATCGACAGCCTGATCGCGGTCGGCGGCGGCAGCCGCTCCGCCTACTGGCTTCAGGCGATCGCCACAGCACTCGACCTGCCGGTAGACGTGCCCGAAGCCGGCGATTTCGGCGCGGCGCTTGGTGCGGCGCGGCTCGGAATGATGGCCGCGACGGGCGCGGGCAGCGAAATCGCCACCCCCCCGAAAATTGCGCGCACTGTCGCGCCGGACGCCCGGCTGCGCGCCGCTTTCGCAGATGCGCACGGCCGGTACAGGCAAACCTATACAGCCCTCAAGGAACTCTCATGACCGACTTTTTCGACGGCATCTCCCCCATTGCCCATGAAGGCCCGGACAGCACGAACGAACTGGCCTTCCGCCACTACGACCCGGACGAGATGCTCGGCGGAAAGCGCATGGAGGATCATCTGCGCTTCGCCGTCGCTTGGTGGCACAGCTTCGCTTGGCCGGGCGGCGACCCGTTCGGCGGCCAGACGTTCGAGCGACCCTGGTTCGGCGACACGATGGACCTGGCCAAGTTGAAGGCCGATGTCGCGTTCGAGATGTTCGCAATCCTCGGGCAGCCCTACTATTGCTTCCACGATGCCGACATCCGTCCCGAAGGCCGTGACTTCGCCGAAAACACCCGCAACCTGGACGAGATAGTAGACTATCTGGGCCAGAAAATGGAAGCGGGCGGCCCAAAACTGCTGTGGGGCACGGCCAACCTTTTCTCGCAGCGCAAATACATGGCGGGCGCGGCGACCAACCCGGACCCGGATGTGTTCGCGTTCTCGGCCGCGACAGTGAAGAGCTGCATGGACGCGACGCACCGCCTTGGCGGCGAGAACTACGTGCTCTGGGGCGGCCGCGAGGGATACGAGACGCTGTTGAACACCGACCTTGCGCGTGAGCGTGAACAGGCCGGGCGGTTCCTGTCGATGGTTGTGGACTACAAGCACAAGATCGGCTTCAAGGGCGCGATCCTGATCGAACCGAAGCCGCAGGAACCCACTAAGCACCAGTACGACTACGATGTCGCCACAGTTTACGGCTTCCTCAAGCAGTTCGGGCTCGAAACCGAGGTGAAGATGAACATCGAACAGGGCCACGCGATCCTTGCGGGCCACAGTTTCGAACATGAACTTGCGATGGCCGCGTCGCTTGGCATTCTCGGGTCCATCGACATGAACCGGAACGACTACCAGTCCGGCTGGGACACCGACCAGTTTCCCAACAACGTGCCCGAGGCAGCGTTGGCCTACTACGAGATCCTCAAGGCAGGCGGCTTCACCACGGGTGGCACGAACTTCGATGCCAAGTTGCGGCGCCAGAGCCTCGATCCGGTGGACCTAATCGCCGCGCATGTGGGGGGGATGGACACTTGCGCCGCCGGTCTGAAAGCCGCTCACGCGATGCTGGAGGACGGCACACTGGAAGCGAAGCGTGCCGAACGATATTCCGGATGGGACGCGCCCGCCGCCAAGGCGCTTCTGACGTCCGATCTCGACACGATCACGCAGCGGGTACTGGACCAGAACATCAACCCGGCACCGCGCTCGGGCCGTCAGGAACGGCTTGAAAACATCGTGAACCGCTTCGTGTAGAGCGGGCCGGAAAGCGCGCCTGCGGCGACAGGGACAAAAGCCGCAGGCGCAGGGCCGACGGGTTGGAGCAGCCAGGTAGCAGGCCGCCCGTACCCGCACGGGCCTTGGCGTGTCACTGGGCGGTTATGATGTCCATTACCAGCGCGTCGTCGACGCGGATCGGACCATCTTCCTTGGCGCCCAGCGTGTATTCGAAGATGCCGGTCTGCATGCCGCCATCTTCCGAATGTACCATCAGCATCAGCATGTCGCCGGGCTGGACGTCCTCGGTCAGAATGGCGGCTACGTCGGTGGTTACGCCTGCACGGATCGGCGCATGGCCGACCACCGGGCCGGGCTTCATGTCGGCGCCGGTGCGGTGCACCACGAGCCAGCCGTTTTCCTGCGCTGCGATCCGGGTCGCGCTGACAACGCCATTCGAAACGCTCTGGTCGCTTGCCTCGACCATCGGCGCCATGCCGTGACCGGCAGCCAGCGCGGCCGTCGTGGTGGCGGCGAACGCGAGGGCGGTGAGTGTCGGGAAGGTCTTCATGGTAACTCCTGTTGCGTGGGGCACCAGTACGGTGCCAACATCAGAAGCTACGGACGGGCGGCCAGGGAAGTTTCAGCCGCCCGAAAAAATCCTCAAGCGCGCTCGGCGTATTCCATCGTCTCGGTGTTGACGATGATCTCTTCGTCCTGCCCGACGAAGGGCGGCACCATGACCTTCACGCCGTTGTCTAGGATCGCGGGCTTGAAGCTGTTGGCGGCGGTCTGGCCCTTCACGACCGGCTCCGTCTCGACGATCTTGCAGGTCACCTTCTGCGGCAGGGTCGCGTTCAGCGCCTCGCTTTCGTGGAACTCCACCACGATGGTCATGCCGTCCTGCAGAAACGGGCGACGGTCGCCCAAGATGTCGGCGGGCAGTTCGATCTGCTCGTATGTTTCCGCATCCATGAAGACCAGCATCCCGTCGGTTTCGTACAGGAACTGCTGGTCCTTCTGTTCGAGGCGCACGCGTTCCACCTTGTCGGCAGACCGGAACCGTTCGTTAAGCTTGGAACCATTACGCAGGTTGCGGAGTTCAACCTGAGCAAACGCACCGCCCTTCCCCGGCTTGACGTGATCGACCTTCACGGCAGCCCACAGCCCGCCATTGTGCTCCAGCACGTTGCCGGGGCGGATTTCGTTACCGTTGATCTTGGGCATCACAGGCCTCTTACGAAAGGTTGAAAGATTGTTTCCCGCACCTATATCCAGCCTTCGCAACGCAGGCAAGCCGCCGGTCAAGCCTGAAAATCGACGTTGAGCTATGCATCTTGCGCAACTGTGGTATGACTAAAACGCAATATCGAATCGCCTCAAAAAAGGCATAGTGCACCGCACCCCCAAAGATGCAAGAGCAAGAATAAAGGAACCCACATGGGCGAGTTTGTTGACGGCACCGCGTACAGCCACGAACAGGGCAACCGCGCACGCAAGTTGTTTGCGGCGGTCGTTCTGGCTGCGTTGGACGACGCGATCGCGGATGACAAGAAATACGGCAACGGGCCGGAGCAGATCGCCCGTTGGGCGCGGTCCCGCGACGGCCGCGAAGTGCTGAGCTGTGCCGGGATCGACCCGAACGAACGGGTTGTGTCCGGGCTTATGGAATTCGTGGGCAAGGGTGTGCGCACCTCTGTTGCGCTGTCGCGCGAGGAAAGCGAGCGCCGGAACCAGCAGGCCGAAGCCGCCTGAACCGGGCCCACAAGGCAGAAGGAAACGCGCCGCACAGGCGCGTTTTTTTTGCCACAATTCCGGCAATGACCACCCGAAGGGCAGCCGCATGACCCGTGCCATCATGATCCAGGGTGCCGGATCGAATGTCGGCAAGTCGATGCTGGTTGCCGGACTGGCCCGAGCCTTCGTTCGGCAAGGCCTGCGCGTCGCCCCGTTCAAGCCGCAGAACATGTCCAACAACGCCGCCGTCACCGTCGATGGCGGCGAGATCGGCCGGGCGCAGGCGCTGCAGGCCCGCGCAGCACGGCGCGACCCGGTGGTGGACATGAACCCGGTCCTGCTGAAGCCCGAAAGCGAACGCGGCGCGCAGGTCATCGTGCAGGGCCGCCGCACCGGCACGCTCAAGGCGCGCGACTACGCCCGCGAAAAGCCCCGGCTGATGCAGGCCGTGCTGGACAGCTTCCGACGTCTTTGCGACGGGTGCGACCTCGTTCTGGTTGAAGGCGCCGGCAGCCCGGCCGAGATCAACCTGCGCACCGGCGACATCGCCAACATGGGCTTTGCCGAGGCGGCGAACGTGCCGGTTGTACTGGTGGGCGATATCGACCGGGGTGGCGTTATCGCGCAGCTTGTCGGCACCCACGCGGTCCTGCCCCCGGCGGATCGCGACCGCATCCGCGCCTTCGCCATCAACAAGTTCCGGGGCGATCCGACGCTTTTCGACGAAGGGCTGGTTGCGATCGCGGACCGCACCGGCTGGCCTTCGCTGGGCGTACTGCCGTGGTTCGACGGCGCGTGGCGTCTGCCCGCCGAGGACATCATGGACATTCGCAGCCATGCAGGGGACGGGTTGAAGGTGGCGGTGCCGCGCCTTCGCCGGATTGCCAATTTCGACGATCTCGACCCGCTGAATGCCGATCCGTCGGTCGATGTGCTGATCGTTCAGCCCGGCCAGCCGCTGCCGGGCGATGCCGACCTCGTGCTGATACCCGGCAGCAAGGCGACCATCGCCGATCTTGCCGATTTCCGCTCACAGGGTTGGGACATCGATCTTGCGGCTCATGTCCGGCGCGGCGGCCATGTCATGGGGATCTGCGGCGGCTACCAGATGCTGGGCCGCGTCATCGCGGACCCGGACGGGATCGAGGGCGCGCCGCAGACGGTTGATGGGCTGGGCCTACTCGACGTGTCAACTGTGATGACGCCCGAAAAGCACCTGTCCCTGGACAGCGCGACCTATCTGCCGACAGGAGATGCGCTGCGCGGCTACGAGATCCATGTCGGCCGGACAGAGGGCCCAGACACCGCGCGCCCGTGGCTGCGTATCGACGGGCGCCCGCACGGGGCGCAAAGCGCGGATGGCCGTGTGCGTGGCGGCTATCTGCATGGCCTCTTCGCCGCGGACGGCTTCCGCGCGCGCTACCTGTCGGAATTGGGCCATGCCGGGCCGTCCTACCGGTTCGAGGCGGGCGTGGAAGACGCTCTCGATGCGCTGGCGGACCATCTGGAACGGCATATCGACCTGCCGCGTCTTCTGTCGCTGGCTGCCCCGCCGAAAGTCTGACGGGAACCGAGCGTTGCCGGTCCCCGGAACGACGGGATCCGGCGGGCGGCGCTATTGCCGCCCGAGGCTTTTCAGGACGCGGTCCAGCTGGATGCCCTGTTCGCTCCCAATTGCGGGGGCGGTGCTGACGGCATTGTAGTAGGCGGACGGATCATAGGCCGTCACCGGCAGCCCAAGGTAATCGACCGTCAGCCGCCCCATCGACGCCAGCAGCCCGTAGACCGCGCGCTGTTCCTGCGCGCTCGCGTCGATCCGGCTGGCCTGTGCATCGAGCAGGTCCTGTTCGGCATCCAGCACGTCCAGCGTGGTGCGGGCGCCAAGCGTCGCTTCCTCTCGGGTACCATCGAAGGCGATTTGGGCCGCCTCGATCTGGCGGTCCGTCGCCACGAGCCGCGCCCGCGCCACATCACGCACGGCCCAGGACCGCCCGACGAGTTCCGAGATTTCGGCGGTGGTGCGCAACAGCTGCGCGCGCGTGTTGTCGCGTTGCGCCTTGGCGCGGCGGAACAGCGAGTTCAGCGCACCGCCCTGATAGATCGGTCCCCGCAAGGTAAGTCCGACGCTTGCACCAGAATCGAAATCCGTAGTGCCGAATGTGTCGTCCGCGTTCGAATACCCGACCGAGGCCTGCGCGCTCAGCGTCGGCAGCACGGCGGCCTCGGCGCTGGTCACGTTTATCTCGTTCACGGTCACAAGCCGCTGGGCCTGAAGGATACGCGGATGGCTGCGCAGCGCCACATCGCGCGCCGCCGTTTCGGTCGGCGCAGCTTCCGGCAGCGGCGGCGGTGCGGCCAACACACCGGGATAGCGCCCAACTTCGAGGTTGTAGAGTTCGCGCGCGGTTTCAAGGTCTCCTTCGGCGGCGACAAGGTCCGCCTCGGCCTGGGCCAGGCGCGCCTCGGCCTGCGCGACGTCGGTGCGCGTCACCTCGCCCACGTCGAAGCGGTCCCGCGCGGCACGCACTTCCTCGTTCAGAACGCGCACGGAATTCCGGCGCAGTTCCACCGTCTCGACCGCCGCATAAACCGTCATGTAGGCATCGACCGCGTTGAACAGCACGGTCTGCTCCTGCACCACCAGACCCTCGCGCGCGGCAAGGACGGATTCCTTGGCAGCGTCGATCGCCAGCCTGTTGCGCCCGCCGGTGAACAGCGCCAGTTCCGACACGAGATCGAGACTTGTGCTGAACGTGTCACGTGTGCGGCCAAGCGACGGGTTGTCGGTGTAGCCGTAGGTTTCCTGTACCTGGTAGTCGAGCGTCGGGCGCAGCGCTGCGACGGCCCCGGCCACGTCTTCGTCGGCGGCCCGCAACACGGCCCGGCTCTGTTCCAGAAGATCACTGTTATTGTAGGCCGAAACCAGCGCGTCGGTCAGTGTCTCAGCCGGTGCCATCCCGGCCAGACAGGTTCCCATCGCAAGCGCCGCGAGGCGCCCCACCGTCCGGCGTCCGATCGTCTTGCGCCCGGCCTTCTTATGCATTTGCGTCACTCGTGCATCCTCTCGGCGCCCGACCGCAGCGGATCAAAGCGCAAAATCTGCGGTCTTCTCGAATCCCGGCAACACCGGCGCGCCCGCATTGAAATCAAACCGCCAGGTAACCGACCCGTTTCTTTTATAGCCAATGCGCACCACGCCAAGCGCGCCTTCGGCAAAGATGGCAGCTATGCGCCCACCTTCTTTCAGCTGTGCCAGAATTGCATCACCCAACTGCTCAACCGCGCCCTCGATCACGACAACGTCATAGGGGCCGTGCTTGGGCGCGCCTTCGGTCAGCGCCGCCTCGATCACAGCCACGTTGTCCACCCCTTCGGCGGCCAGCGTGCGTTCCGCTTCGCGGGCCATGTCCGGATCTTCCTCGATGGCCACGACCGCTTCGACCATTTCTGCGATAACTGCCGACGAATAGCCGTAGCCGCAGCCCAGATCGAGCACGAGATCTTCCGGCCGCAGCATAAGCGCGTCCAGCATCTTGGCCAAGGTGCGGGGTTCCAGCAGCACGCGGCGGGGGGCAAGCGGAAGGTTCTCGCCCATATAGGCGGCCTCGGTCTTTTCGTTCGGGACGTAAAGCTCGCGGGGGACCTTCAGCATCGCGTCGATGATCGGGAACTTGGTCACATCCGACGGGCGCACTTGCGTGTCGACCATCATCAAACGGCGTGTCTTGAAATCGGGCATGAGCGTTGACCCCTTGTCTGGATGCGGTTGCAGCGCAAGTGCCACGAAACGCCGGGTCCGGCAACCTGTCAAGCAGGCCGCGCGACCAATCGCCCGTGCCCCCCGCGCCGCGCGCGGCGCGGTTACTGTGAGCTGAAAACTGTGCGCGCGGGCACAGCTTGGCCCAACGGAATCTCTAGGATGCAAGGAACCCGAACGCCAAGTGCCGCAGGGTATGACCGCAACTGAAGGGGGGACCATGACGACGACATTCTACAAGGGTGTGAAAAAGTTCCACGTCACCGGGTCGGCTTCGCCCATTCACAGATCCACGGGCATCCGGACCGGCGGGCTTGACGTTACGTTGCGCAATTCCTTCGGAGGAGCGACGGCCAACGCCTCGGCCGCCACGAGCCGGAAAAAGTCCGCAGCCGACAGCACGGGTATCGGACAGTGCCTGACCGGAGAGAAGGACTATGCCATCGACTACATCAAGAGCAGTTTCCGGAACGAGGGTGTCCTACTGGTGATCCGGCTGGATGACGGCTGGCTTTCACATATCGTGGCCAGTGCCGCACGTCCCGACGTGCCCTTCGCATCCATGCGAGACGCCGCAAACGCGCAGGAATGCACGGTCATGCGCACTGTCAGACCCTACATGATCTTCTTCGCGCGGTCGGACTTCACCGACACGAACGAAAGCGTCGCCCCGATCAGCATGTTCGGAAACGGAACGGGCATGACCTTCGCCGCTCGCGAAGACTGGTCGGATTACGAAACTGATACATGGTGATGCGGAAGACCCTTCCGGGTCGGCACCATCGGCGTGATTGCTCTTGACGGCGCCGCGCGCACATCCTAACTCCGGCGCACTCTGGCGAGTTGGCGGAGTGGTTACGCAGCGGATTGCAAATCCGTGTACACCGGTTCGATTCCGGTACTCGCCTCCATCACATCATCCGCGCCGCAGGGAAATGCGTCATTGCGGCAGTCTCTCGAAGAGATGTGAGCCTTACTTCATATAATCTTGTTTTCGCTCAGATCTTTTAGCGTCTGCTGCGCTTCGGACAGGACCGTGTCACGGCGGGTTTCGTCCATACGGTCCCAGGTCCGGTACATTTGCGCCATACGGGGATTGCCTTCGAACCGATCACGATGCCGGATCAGGAAATGCCAGTAAAGCAGGTTGAAGGGACAGGCTTTCTCGCCCGTCTTTGCGCTGACCGAATAGTGGCACCCCTTGCAGTAATCCGACATACGGTTGATGTAAGCCCCTGAAGACACATAAGGTTTCGAACCGACCACACCGCCGTCGGCGAACTGCGACATGCCGATGACGTTGGGGGCCTCCACCCATTCGAAGGCGTCGGCATAGACGGCCAGATACCATTCATGGATCTCGGCTGGGGCGACGCCGGCCAGCAGCGCGAAATTGCCCGTCACCATCAGGCGCTGAATGTGATGGGCATAGGCCTCGTCGCGGGTCTGGTCGATCGCGGCTTGCATACAGGCCATCCGGGTTTCCCCGCCCCAATACATCTGCGGCAGTTTCCGTTGATGATTCAGAGCATTACGTAGCGTATAGTCCGGCCCTTCGTGGAAATAGATGCCGCGCACGAATTCGCGCCAGCCCAGGATCTGACGGATGAACCCCTCCACCGCATTGATCGGCGCATCGCCGTTTTCATAGGCATTTTCAATTGCCTGGCAGACCTTCAGCGGATCGAGCAGCCCGGCATTGATGTACAGCCCCAACACCGCGTGCGACAGGAAACCGTCGTCCCGCAGCATTGCATCCTGGTAATCCCCAAAGGTTTCAAGGCGTTGCGCAATGAAGTGATCGAGCGAGGCTTGCGCCTGCGCCGCGTCCGTGGCGAACCAGAACGGCCGCAAAGCCCCGAAATTGCTGGGAAATTCACGCTCCACCAGCGCCAGAACCTCCTCCACCGTCTCGTCAGGATCGAACCGCAGCGGACCCGAGGCGAAAAGATCCTTTCCTTTCGCAGGCTTGCGGTTGTCATGATCGAAGTTCCACTGCCCGCCCACGGGCTTGTCGCCATCCATCAGGAGGCCGGTCTTGCGGCGCATCTCGCGGTAGAAATACTCCATCCGAAGTTGCTTTCGCCCCTCCGCCCAGGCGTCGAATTCGGCCTGCGAGGCAATGAAACGGGTGTCGGAAAATCGTATGACTTTCATATGACTCCCGTAGGAGTCCGCGTCCGCCAGCGCGGCGCGCAGCCGCCATTCACCGCATTCCGTCATCAGCACCTCGGTCGCGCCATGGGCGGCGGCGCGGCGGACAAGTTCCCCTGCGATGCTGTGCGTGTTGTCCGGATCGTCGAGCCGCGTGTAGGCGACCTGCCAGCCCCTTTCCTGAAGCTGCGCTGCGAACTTGCGCATCGCGGCGAACAGGAAGGCGATCTTCTTGGGATGGTGCGGGGCGTAGGTCGCCTCCTGCCGGACCTCGGCCATCACGACGAGGTCGGTGTCCCGGTCGGCCTGCGCCAGCGCCGACAGGTCGGGCGACAACTGGTCACCGAGAACGAGGACAACGCGGCTCACCACGGGATCTCCCTGCCCGCGTAGTCGAAGAAGCCGCCGGTCTGCTCGGGCGTCAGCCTGTCGATCACGTCGAGCAAGCGGCAGGCCGCCGTATTGGGCGTGACCTTGTCGTGGTCGGGGTAGTTCTGCGTGAAGCGCGTGGCGACGGTGCCGGGATGCAGGCAGGCGAGGATCGCGTGGCGATGGGTGCGGCCGATCTCCACCGCCGCGCCGTGGATCAGCGCATTCAGCGCGGCCTTGGACGCGCGATAGGAATACCATCCCCCCAGGCGGTTGTCGCCGATGGAGCCGACGCGGGCGGACAGTGCGGCGAAGACCGAGCGCCGGTCGCGGGGCATCAGCCGCAGCGCATGTTTCAGCACCAGCGCGGGACCGAGCGCGTTCAGGTGCATCTGCGCGGTAAACTCGGCCGGGGCGAGGTGGCGCAGGGTCTTTTCCGGGCCCTGCCCGTTCGTGAGTGCGCCGCTGGCCACGAAGATCAGGTCGTACGGGCCGTCGAGCGGGGCAAGCGCAGCCTTGACGCTATCCTCGTCGGTGACGTCGAGCCCCGTGGCGCGCGACAGCCCGGTGACGGACGCGCCGCGGGTTTCAAGCTCCGCCCGTAGCGCGGCCCCTATGCCGCCCGTGTCGCCGATGAGAAGTGCTGTGGTCATGAGTGTCCCCGTCGCCTCTGGTCGGCTGGGACGTAATCTGCTCGAGGGTCCGGTCAAAGACTTTGCAGACGCGACCCGGCACCGGCGATGCGACGCCTGACCGGCGCTTTTTGGCTCATCGCCACGCGCGCTGTGCCGTGCCGTCGCTGACCCGGACGCCTGCAGCGCTGGGGCGATGGCGCGGCGCTGCCGCCAAGCGATCGCGCAGCGCGCGGCACGCGCGCTGCCGGGCCCAACGGGATGAGACACCGGCAGGTGTCGAAGACGGGCGGGAGGCCCCACTTTCAGCCGGACCCGTCTCCAGCCGGACCTTTCGGGACACCGCCCGGACGCTCAGATCGGCGGGGCTTCGGGTGGAGCGGCGGGCGGACCGAAGCGGTTGTCGCCAACGCTGCCCTTCTGTGCAAAGAAATACAGCAGCACCAGCCCGCCAAGGACCGGGATCAGGATCAGAAGGTACCACCAGCCCGACTTGTCGAGATCGTGCAGACGCCGCACGCCAACCGCGATGGTCGGAAGCAGCACCGCGAGCGAAAAGAGCGCGCCGAACACGCCGACCTGCCGCCCGGCCGTGTCGGCCGCGAACACCGCTGTATCGAGGATCGAGAACGCCACTTTGCCGAGCATGCCGAACAGGAAGAACCACCAGAACTCCGGCCGCGGGGCGCGGCCCGTGAAAGTCGCGTAGTCCGAGAAGCATTTGCGTATCGCGTCGCCGAAGGTCATCGCAGTCTCCGCTGGTGGGGGCACGGTCGGGAAGCGGTCAGGATGCCTCCTGCGGCGATGCACTGCAAGCCGCACGGGCTTGACCGGGCGGGCGCGCGGCGCATCTTTTCTGTGACCGGAGGGACCACGATGAAACCAGCCGCGCTGTGCCTTGCCCTTGCCCTGCCCGCCCCGGCGGTTGCGCTGGACCTGTGGCCCCGGATCGGCTGGGACGTCACGCAGCCCGTCTCGCTGGCCTATGACGCCGAATTGTGCGGGCTGTGGATCGCGCAGGAGCGGCCCGAGATCGTACTCGTCACCCCCGGCGGGCGCGAGATCAGGCGCTTCGATACGGGATTTCCGCGGGTGCGGGCGATCACGGTGACGGGCGACACGATCCTTGTCGGCAACGGCTTCGGCGATTTCCGCCATTTCGACCGGGAGGGGCGCGCGCAGGGACCGGTGTTCGAGATCCTGCCGGGGCTCTATGACATCGAAGGCATCCATCTCGACCCGGAGGGCGCGATGCTGATCGTGGGCGACGACCCGGCGCTTCTGGTTCAACTTGATGCCGATGGCAATGAAGTACGGCGCATCCGGGGCGAAACGCTGTCTACGCCGATGGTGGAGCCGCAGGGGATCGGACGGGACCCGGTGAGTGGCAACATCCTCGTGGTGGACGACAACGAGGGTCTGAACGCGCTTTTCGAGTTCTCGGCACAGTTCGAGTTGCTGTCGGTCACGCCCCTTTCGGAATGGGGGATGGATGCCGAGGCGGTCGCCATCCAGCCGCAGACCGGACAGATGTTCATCGGGTACGACTGGAGCCAGCGGGTGATGGCCTTCGACTGGGTTCCGACGCGGCCCAGCATTCCCGAGCCGCTGGACCTTGGCCCGCCCTGCCCGATCAGCTGAAATTCACGGCTTTTCACGTGCCGCGGGGCGGTCTATAAGGCATCCATGACATACGGGTCCGCATATCACTGCCCTGCCCCGCGCGCCGCCGCACCGGCCGCCGCGCGCACCCGTCTGCGTCTTCTAGGTCTTAGCCGCCTCTGAGCGTGCCGTATCGGCGCGAGCGCTCAGGGGTTTGTGCCGCGCCGTTTCACCCGCTAAGACCGACCGACACTTGACAGGACCACAGACCATGACCGTTGAAGCCAATTCCGCACCCAAGGACCGCGTGAGGATTTTCGACACCACGCTGCGCGATGGCGAACAAAGCCCCGGCGCCACCATGACCCATGCCGAGAAGCTGGAGATCGCCCAGCTTCTGGACGAGATGGGCGTGGACATCATCGAGGCGGGATTCCCGATCGCCAGCGAGGGCGATTTCGAGGCGGTGCGCGACATCGCCAAGCTGTCACGGGACGCCACGATCTGCGGGCTGGCGCGGGCCAACCTGACAGATATCGACCGCTGCTGGGAGGCTGTGAAGGAAGCGCGCAGCCCGCGCATCCACACGTTCATCGGCACCTCGCCGCTGCACCGTGCGATCCCGAACCTGACGATGGACGAGATGGCGGAGCGCATCCACCAGACAGTCACCCATGCGCGCAACCTCTGCGACAACGTGCAATGGTCGCCGATGGACGCGACCCGGACCGAGTGGGATTATCTCAAGCGGGTGGTCGAGATCGCCATCAAGGCGGGGGCCACGACGATCAACATCCCCGACACGGTGGGTTACACCGCGCCCGTCGAAAGCGCCGATCTGATCCGCCGCCTGATCGCCGAGGTCGAGGGCGGCGAGGACGTGATCTTTGCCACGCACTGCCACAACGATCTCGGGCTCGCCACGGCCAACGCACTGGCCGCCGTCGCAGGCGGCGCGCGGCAGATCGAATGCACGATCAACGGGCTGGGCGAACGCGCGGGCAACACGGCGCTGGAAGAGGTGGTGATGGCGATGCGGGTGCGCGGCGACATCATGCCCTTCACAACCGGGATCGACACCACCAAGATCATGAACATCTCGCGCCGGGTGGCGACGGTGTCTGGCTTCCAGGTGCAGCCGAACAAGGCGATCGTCGGAAAGAACGCCTTCGCCCACGAGAGCGGCATCCACCAGGACGGGATGCTGAAGAACGCCGAGACGTTCGAGATCATGCGCCCGGCCGATATCGGGCTGGCCGAGACCAGCCTCGTGATGGGCAAGCATTCGGGCCGAGCGGCCCTGCGCGCGAAGCTGAAGGATCTGGGCTATGAGCTGGGCGACAACCAGCTCAAGGACGTGTTCGTGCGGTTCAAGGCGCTGGCCGACCGCAAGAAAGAGGTCTACGACGAAGACCTGATCGCGTTGATGACCGATGCCGCGATGGAAGCGGGCAACGAGCACCTCAAGGTCAAGTTCCTGCGGGTGATCTGCGGCACCGAGGCACCGCAATCGGCCGACCTGACACTGACGGTCAACGGCGTGGATCACCAGGTCACCGCCACCGGTGACGGCCCGGTCGATGCCACGTTCAACGCGGTCAAGCAGATCTTCCCGCACGGCGCGCGGCTGCAGCTCTATCAGGTGCACGCGGTGACCGAAGGCACCGACGCTCAGGCCACTGTCAGCGTGCGCATGGAGGAGGATGGGCGCATCGTCACGGGCCAGTCGGCGGATACCGACACGGTGGTCGCCAGCGCCAAGGCCTATGTGGCGGCACTGAACCGGCTGGTGGTGCGTCGCGGCAAGACCGGCACAGACCGCAAGGAAGTCAGTTACAAGGACGCGGGCTGAGTCGCGCGACGGGCAGCCGGATCAATCTGAGCGTGCGGCGGAAACGGTCGGCGGTCGTGCCGTTCGGGGCCCGTCGCAAACTCAGGTTGAAGGTTTCCGGAAAAATCGATCCTGGTTAACCGGGCAGCCCGGCGGGTCGGCCGGTCGCCAGTGGTGACGCCGGGTCAATAACCCCCGACCAATCAATGACTTGCCCCCGCCGTAGCTGCGCCGCGACGGAGGGGGTTTCGCGCGCGGCCCCGCGCCGACGCGCAAGCCCGCAACACCGCACTTGCGTCGAAAGTATGTAGATCGATAACTTTCTGTCAGTGACTTGCTAAAATGAGGGACAAAGTGCTATGAAAATCATCGCAACTCTGGGCGCGGCCACCGCCCTTTGCCTGGCCGGGGGCATGGCAAGCGCCGCCGGAGTCGACCTGTCGGGCTGGGTCGAGAACGGAAACCCCAACAACAACGCGGGAACGTGGACCGTGCAAGGCGTCAACAGCGATTCTGTCCTCCAGAGCCGCAACGGCACGCCGACCGTCTTCTTCGACGATGGTCCCACCGGAACCGGGACCAATGCCCAAGGCACGCAACTGTCGGGAACGATCAGCGTCGGCAGCAGCACCGACGACGATTTCATCGGCTTCGTGCTGGGCTACCAACCGAACGAGATCAACAGCGCGACGGCCGATTTCTGGCTGATCGACTGGAAACGCGGTCAGCAGTCCGGCCAGACCGCGGGCCTTGCCCTGAGCCACGTGTCCGGCAACCTGACCTCGACCGATACCGGCGTGAACGGACCCTGGTGGCAGCATGATGCCCCGGTCACCGAGGTGCAGCGCGCGGTCAACCTGGGCACGACAGGCTATGCGCAGAACAGGCTTTATGCCTTCGATCTGGAATTCACGCAGAACCTGATCGAGGTCAAGGTCGATGGCATCGTTGAACTGAGCTACACCGCAGCGATGAACGGCGGGACGTTCAGCAATGGTGCGTTCGGCTTCTATAATTTCTCGCAGGAGCGGGTGACCTATGCCGGCATCACCCAGCAGCAGGCACCGTCGATCCCAGTGCCCGCGGCACTGCCGCTGATCCTGTCCGGTCTCGGTGCCATGGGTGCCCTGCGCCTGCGCCGCCGCAACGACTGATCCGCGCCGGTTGACATGACTTAGCAAGGCCCGGCCATAGCGCCGGGCCTTTTCACGTGGGCACGGTGACGGCCCGGTCGATGCCACGTTCAACGCGGTCAAGCAGATCTTCCCGCACGGCGCGCGGCTCCAGCTCTGTCAGGTGCACGCGGTGACCGAAGGCACCCACTCTCAGGCCACTGTCAGCGTGCGCATGGAGGAGGATGGGCGCATCGTCACAGAACAGTCGGCCAATACCGACAGTGTGGTCGCCAACGTCAAGGCCCATGTGGCGGCACTGAACCGGCTGGTGTTGCGTCGCGACAAGACCGGCACAGACCGCAAGGAAGTCAGCTACAAGGATGCGGGTTGAACGCCGCCGACACGAAAAGGCACGACGTCGGTCCGCCGCGCCTTGCCTTGTGTCGTGATGTATCGCGCGGGACCGTGTCAGTCCCACTGTGCAAGCCCTTGCGGCGGCGCGCCAACACCGGCAACGCACCGAGCGCAGGCAGCAGCAGCAGACCGGCCGCGGGCATCGGTATCCTGGGATACCTGCGGCTCGATCACGACGCTGCCTTACTCTCCGCGCACGAAGGGCAAGTCAAACCCGGGCGAACTGCCCCCTTTGTCAGGCCGACGATCCGCACTGCGTTGACATTCCCGGTGCCCGCGCAGGCGGCGAAATCGAAGCTGGTCTTCGAGGCACCGGCAGCTGCGCCCATATCGGTGGACGTCGCGCCGAGATCGGTCGACACGAAGACTCTGCGTTCTCGGCGCCCGCGCCGGGTTCGTCGATGAACGGGTCGTCTTGGCAGGGTGCGTCAAAGATGAAACCGGCTGATAAACCGAGCGTCAGGAAGGAGCCCGAGGGCAAGGACACGAAGGCGTTCGTGTCGCCATCGGGCGCACAGGACAGCGGCAGGGGCACGGGCTAGGTGGCCGGACTGTTCGTGGCGCCATAGGGACCCGCGGTCGGCCCGGGACCGGAGTCGAAAAAATCCAGCGTGAGATCGGCGGTGATCGAGGCTGCATTGAGCGAAGCGAGCAGCATCAGCGCCGCCGCAAACAGTGCCAGTCGTTTCATTACCATGATTCCGTTCACTTTTCCTGCAGACTGACGAATTAACAAGATGCCAGCGCCAACGGATCCTACGAGACTTTAATGAGTTTTCCGGTGCGGCGGCGCACCGCCGATCATTGCGTCGCCGTCGTCCGATTGACGGCGGCGCCCCCTTTCGCGCTTCCGCCCCCGCGCCTATAAGCGGTTCCAACCTGCGGGACGACTCGCGGGATGCATCCTATGGCAGAGCAGAAAGACGATCGGCATGGCACTTTGGGGCGGTCTGTTCTCGGCAGACATGGCAATCGATCTGGGCACGGCAAACACGCTTGTCTACGTCAAGGGCAAGGGCGTGATCCTGAACGAGCCTTCGGTCGTTGCCTATCACGTCAAGGACGGCGTGAAGAAGGTGCTGGCCGTCGGCGAGGACGCCAAGCTGATGCTGGGCCGCACGCCGGGCAGCATCCAGGCGATCCGTCCGATGCGCGAGGGCGTGATCGCAGATTTCGACGTTGCCGAAGAGATGATCAAGCATTTCATCCGCAAGGTGCACCGGCGCGGCATCTTCTCGAAGCCGAAGATCATCGTCTGCGTGCCGCATGGCGCGACCCCCGTGGAAAAGCGGGCGATCCGCCAGTCGGTGCTTTCGGCGGGCGCGCGCCGCGCGGGCCTGATCGCGGAACCGATCAGTGCGGCCATCGGCGCGGGGATGCCGATCACCGACCCCACCGGCAACATGGTGGTGGACATCGGCGGTGGCACCACCGAGGTCGCGGTGCTGTCGCTGGGCGACATCGTCTATGCCCGCTCGGTGCGGGTGGGCGGCGACCGGATGGACGAAGGGATCATCAGTTACCTGCGGCGCCAGCACAACCTGCTGATCGGCGAGGCGACGGCGGAGCGGATAAAGACCGAGATCGGCACCGCGCGGATGCCCGATGACGGGCGTGGCACGGCCATGATGATCCGCGGGCGCGACCTTCTGAACGGCGTGCCGAAGGAAACGGAAATCACCCAGAGCCAGGTCGCCGAGGCGCTGGCAGAACCCGTGCAACAGATCTGCGAGGCTGTTATGACGGCGCTGGAGGCGACCCCGCCGGATCTTGCCGCCGACATCGTGGACCGCGGCGTGATGCTGACCGGGGGCGGCGCGCTGCTGGGCGATCTGGACCTGGCGCTGCGCGAGCAGACCGGGCTTGCGATCACCGTCGCCGACGAGGCGCTGAACTGCGTCGCCATCGGCACCGGCAAGGCACTGGAGTATGAAACCCAGCTGCGACATGTGATAGACTACGACAGCTAGACCGGGACCGTCGCGCGGCCCCGCAGGCAGGCCAGGGATCGAGATGGCGTACAGCATGGAGAAAGGCACGGAACATTTCCGCCCGGTGCGGCGGCTGCTGGTCCTGCTGTGCCTTGCATGCCTGTTCGGCGTGTTCCTTGTCTGGCGCATCGACAGCCCGCGCGTGGAACGGCTGCGCAGCGACGTGATGGACGCGGTGATCCCGCACGTCACCTGGGCGATGGCGCCGGTCACCGGGCTTGCGAAGATGGCCGAGGATTTTCATTCCTACGCGCGACTGTTCGAACAGAACCAGGAGTTGCGCCGCGAATTGCAGCAAATGCAGGCTTGGAAGGAAGCGGCGCTGCAACTGGAACAGAAGAACGCCCGACTGTTGGACCTGAACAACGTGAAGCTCGACCCAAAGCTGACCTTCGTGACCGGCAGCGTTCTGGCCGACAGCGGCTCGCCCTTCCGGCAATCGGTGTTGCTGAATGTCGGCGCGCGCGACGGCATTCGCGACGGCTGGGCCGCGATGGACGGGATCGGGCTGGTGGGCCGGATTTCGGGCGTGGGCGACAGCACGGCTCGGGTAATGCTGCTGACCGACCCGGCCTCGGCCATCCCGGTGACGATCCAGCCCTCGGGCCAGCAGGTGCTGCTGAGCGGCGACAACAGCGCCCTGCCCCGGATCGAATTCCTGGAAACGCCCGACCTCGTGCGGCCCGGCGACCGGGTCGTGTCTTCCGGCGATGGCGGAATCTTCCCCGCGGGCATCCTTGTGGGTCAGGTCGCCAAGAGCCCCGAAGGACGCCTTCGGGTCCGGCTGGCGGCCGATTACGGGCGGCTCGAGTTCCTGCGCGTGCTGCGCTACGACGGGCCGGAGCCGATCGCCGACACCGGCGGGCTGGTGGGTGAGAGCGCGGCCGCGCTGCTGCCCCCCGCACCGCAGGCGCAAACCGACGCGCAGGGCACGGGCGATGCTAGCGCCGGGAGCAGCGGCAATGACTGACCTGCGCCTGTCCACGCGGCTGGCGCACTGGGCGCTGTTTGCCGGGCTTGCCGCGCTCGTCGTGCTGATCAAGCTGTTGCCGCTGGAACAGGCGGCGGGCGGGATCCCGACGCCGGACCTGCTGCTGTGCCTCGTGCTGGCATGGGTGGTACGGCGCCCCGACCTGCTGCCCGTGCTGCTGATCGCCGCGCTGTTCTTTTTGGCGGACATGATGCTGATGCGCCCGCCGGGCCTGTGGGCGGGGCTGGTGGTGCTTGCGACCGAATGGCTGCGCCGCCGCCAGCGCCCGCTGCGCGCCATGCCCTTCCCGGTGGAATGTGCCATGGTCGGCGGCGTTATGACCGGACTTGTGCTGGCACACTGGGGCGCGCAGTCGCTGTTCTTCGTGCAGCAGCCGACGCTGGGCCAGCAACTTCTGCGCGTGCCGGTAACGCTGGCCGCCTACCCGCCGGTAGTGGGGCTGCTGCACTATGGGCTTGGCGTGCGCAAGCGTCCCGCCATCGAAGGCTTCGGCGCCGGGGTGGCCCGGTCGTGAGGCGCCCTGTGAAGGATACCGACGACAGCGCCCGCCGCATCGGCCGCCGCGCGCTGGTGCTGGGCGGGGCACAAATGGCCTTCGCCGGGCTGTTGGCCTGGCAGATGCGCAAGATGCAGATCGAGGAAGCCGACAAGTTCCGCCTGCTGGCCGAGGAAAACCGGATCAACCTGCGCCTGCTGCCCCCGGCACGCGGCCTGATCTTCGACCGCAACGGCGTGCCGATCGCCGAGAACGACCAGAACTACCGCGTGGTGATCGTGCGCGAGGACGCAGGCGACGTTGCTGCGGTTCTGGACCGGCTGCGGCGCATCATTCCCCTGAGCGACGAGGACATCGCCCGCACCCTGGCCGAGACGCAGCGCCGCGTGCGCTTCGTGCCGGTCACGGTCGCCGACCGGCTGAGCTGGGAGGACCTGTCCCGCGTCGCGGTCAACACGCCAGCCCTGCCCGGCGTCCGGGTCGAGGTCGGTCTGTCGCGCACCTATCCGCTGGGGTCCGATTTTGCACATATCGTCGGCTATGTCGGCCCGGTCAGCGATTACGACCTGTCCAAGCTGGACGATCCCGACCCGCTGCTCCAGATCCCCGGCTTCCAGATCGGCAAGAGCGGCGTAGAAGCGCGGATGGAGGACGTGCTGCGCGGCCGCGCGGGCACCAGCCAGATCGAGGTGAACGCGGCGGGCCGCGTCATGCGCGAGTTGTCCCGCGACGAAGGCGTCGCCGGGCGCAACGTGCAGCTGACCATCGACGAGAGCTTGCAGAACTATGTCCAGGCACGGCTGGCGGGGGAAAGCGCGGCGACCGTCGTGATGGACGTGGAGACCGGCGATCTGAAGGCCATCGCCTCGGCGCCGACCTTCGATCCGAACCTGTTCGTGCGCGGCATCTCGGTCGCCGATTATCGAGCGCTGACCGAGAACAAGTATCGCCCGCTGGCGAACAAGTCGGTGCAGGGCGTCTATCCGCCCGGATCGACCTTCAAGATGGTGACCGCCCTTGCGGCGCTGGAGGCCGGGATCGTCGGACCCGAGGACACGTTCTGGTGCCCCGGCTACCTGCAGACCGCGGGCCGCCGCTTCCATTGCTGGAAGCGCGGCGGGCACGGCCACATGAACATGCATGACAGCCTCGTGCAGTCCTGCGACGTCTATTACTACGAGGTCGCGCAGCGGGTCGGCATCGACCGGATCTCGGCCATGGCGAACAAGCTGGGGCTGGGCGTGCGCCACGACATCCCGATGTCCGCCGTGGCCGAGGGTCTGACCCCGACACTTGACTGGAAACAGCAGCGGCGCGGCGAAAGCTGGGTGATCGGCGACACGATCAACGCCAGCATCGGCCAGGGCTTCGTGCTGGCCTCGCCGCTGCAACTGGCGGTGATGACAGCGCGACTGGCGGCGGGCACCGACATCGCGCCCCGGCTGGTGCGGGCGATCGACGGCGTGCCGCAGGAGGTGCGGCGCACCGGCGCACTGGACCTCGACCCGGCCAACCTGCGCGCGATCCGCCGCGCCATGAGCGCGGTCAGCAATTCGCGCCGCGGCACCGGCTACCGCTCGCGCATCGTGGACGAGACGATGCTGATGGCCGGCAAGTCCGGCACCAGCCAGGTTCGCAACATCACCGCCGCCGAACGCGCGCGCGGCGTGTTCCGAAACGAGGATCTGCCATGGGAACGGCGCGACCACGCGCTGTTCGTCAGCTATGCCCCGGCGGACCGCCCGCGCTTTGCCGTCGCGGTGGTGGTGGAACATGGCGGCGGCGGGTCGGCGGCGGCCGCGCCGATCGCGCGCGACGTACTGTTGCGTGTGCTGAATGGCGATCTGCCCCCGCTGGAGGCCTATCCCGCCTCGCAGCGCGAGAATATCGAGCAACAGCAGCGCAGCCTGCCCCTGCGCCAGCGTGCCCCCGGCCAGACCGGCAGCAGCCGCGCATGAGTTACCTTGAATACAACGTCAAGACGATTCCCGCCGGCCCGCGCAAGGTGCTGTACCTGAACTGGCCGTTGGTTCTGCTGCTGACCGCCATCGCCTGCGTCGGGTTCCTGATGCTCTATTCCGTTGCGGGCGGATCGTTCCGCCCCTGGGTGGAACCGCAGGCCAAGCGGTTCGCCGTCGGGCTGGCCGTGATGTTCATCGTGGCTATGGTGCCGATCCGGATCTGGCGCAACCTGTCGGCGCTGGCCTATCTGGTGGCGCTGGTTCTGCTGGTCTGGGTGGAGTTCTTCGGCATCGTTGGCATGGGCGCGCAGCGCTGGATCGATATCGGCTTCATGCGGCTGCAGCCGTCCGAGTTGATGAAGATCTCGCTCGTGATGATGCTGGCGGCCTATTACGACTGGCTGGACCTGTCCAAGACGTCGCGCCCGCTCTGGGTGATCGTGCCGGTCATGCTGATCCTCTTGCCGGTGGCGTTGGTGCTCAAACAGCCAGATCTGGGCACCTCGATCCTGCTGCTGGCGGGGGGCGGCTTCGTGATGTTCCTCGCAGGTGTGCATTGGGCCTATTTCGCCGCCGTGATCGCGGCAGGCGCGGGGTTGGTGTCGGCGGTGCTGCGCTCGCGCGGGACAGACTGGCAGTTGCTGGAGGACTACCAGTTCCGCAGGATCGACACGTTCCTCGACCCGTCGTCGGACCCGCTGGGCGCGGGCTATCACATCACGCAAAGCAAGATCGCGCTGGGATCCGGTGGTCTGACCGGGCGCGGTTTCATGCAGGGGACGCAGAGTCGGCTGAACTTCCTGCCGGAAAAGCATACCGATTTCATCTTCACCACCCTGGCCGAGGAATTCGGTTTCTTCGGCGGCATGTCGCTGCTGGCGCTGTATGCTGCGGTGATCGTCTTCTGCATCGCCGCCGCGATGACCAACCGCGACCGCTTCAGCCAGCTTCTGACGCTGGGGGTGGCGGGCACGTTCTTCCTGTTCTTCGCGGTGAACATGTCGATGGTGATGGGGCTGGCGCCAGTGGTCGGTGTACCCCTGCCGCTGGTGTCCTATGGCGGTTCGGCGATGCTGGTGCTGCTGGCCGCCTTCGGACTGGTACAAAGCGCACATGTCCACAAGCCGAGGTCCTGACCCGATGCCACTGACGATCCTGTTCTCCGCCCGCGACGACGACTGGCACGAATACCGCGACCTGCTGCCCGACGCGCTGGCGCGCGCCGGGCTCGAGGCGCGGGTGACGAGGCAGGCAGAAGATCCGGCGACGGTGGATTACATCGTCTATGCGCCCAGCGGCGGGATGTCGGATTTCGCGCCCTTCACAGGCGCGAAGGCGGTGCTGAGCCTGTGGGCCGGGGTCGAGAAGATCGTCGGCAACCCGACCTTGACCCAGCCGCTGATGCGTATGGTGGACCCGGTGGGTCTGACCGAGGGGATGGTGGAGTGGGTGACCGGCCACGTGCTGCGCCACCACCTCGGGATGGACGCACATATCCTCGCCGCCCCGGGCAGCTGGGACCAGACCTGCCCGCCGCTGGCGCGCGACCGGCGGGTCTGCGTGCTGGGGCTGGGCGTGCTGGGCGCGGCCTGCGCGAAGGCGCTGGCAAGTCTGAACTTCCGCGTGTCGGGCTGGAGCCGCGGGCAGCGCACGGTGCCGGGAGTGACCTGCCATAGCGGGCCGGACGGGCTGGCCGCGGCGCTGGACGGGGCCGAGATGGTCGTGCTGCTGCTGCCGCAGACCCCGCAGACCGACGGGCTGATGAACACGGCGCGGCTGGCGGCGCTGCCGCGCGGGGCGGTGATCCTGAACCCCGGACGCGGCCCGCTGATCGACGACGCGGCGCTTCTGGCGGCGCTCGACAGCGGGCAAATCGGACACGCGACACTGGACGTTTTCCGCACCGAACCGCTGCCCGCCGATCACCCGTTCTGGTCCCATCCGCACGTGACGGTGACACCGCATGTGGCGTCCACCACCCGGCCGACCACGGCCGCCCCGTGCCTCGCGGACAGCATCGCGCGGCTCGAGACGGGCGCGCCGGTCGACGGGCTGGTGGACCGGGCGCGGGGTTACTGACGCGCTGGACGCGCACCGCCCCTCCAACCCGCCATGCCGCGCTCCGCTCAGGTGTGGGTCGGCGCCGCGCGGCTCAGCCCACGCGCGACAGCAGCGCGGCGCAGCCGCGCTGCCGGGCCCAACGGAATGAATTGCGCGGCACGCGCGATGAAGACGGGCGGGAGCACCCCCCCCCGCCGCTTCAGCCCTGCGACCAGCGCCATGGGCGGGTGAAGGCGCCCAGCACCTTTCCGGGTGCGTCCTCGTCCGCCTCGCCGGTGCGCTCCAGAACCGCGGTCAGCCCCAGTTTCTTGTCGTCCACCACCTCGGCGACGCGCGCGGCAAGGCCCGCCTCGGCCAGCGCGGCGTCGTAGACCCGCGTGATCGCCAGCTTGCGCAGCGCGGGCTTGAACACCTTGCCGACCGCCGTCTTGGGCAATTCGCCCATCACCTCGATATGTTTGGGGATCGCGGCGCGTTCGTGGATGCGGGTGCTACAGAAGTCCAGAAGCTCCGCAGGCGTGACCTTCGCCCCGGCGACGAGTTCCACATAGGCGCAGGGCAACTCGCCTGCGCGCGCGTCCGGCTGCCCGATCGCGCCCACGAAGGCGACCGCGTCATGGCCCATCAGCGCCTCCTCGATCTCGGCGGGGTCGATGTTGTGCCCGCCCCGGATGATCAGGTCCTTCTTGCGGCCGGTGATCCACAGATAGCCATCGGAGTCGATCCGCCCCAGGTCGCCCGTGCGCAGGTAGACACGGTCGGCATAAAGCCCGAGGTTCTTGCCCTCCTCGGTATAGGTCGACCCCTCGATCACGCCGGGGTTGGCGACACAGATCTCGCCCACCTCGTCGGTGCCGCATTCCCGGTCGATCGCGCCGTCCTCGGTACAGTGCAGGATGCGCACGTCGGTATAGGGCAGCGGGATGCCGACCGACCCGACCTTCTTCATCCCTTCCATCGGGTTGCAGGACACGAGGCACGTCACCTCGGTCAGCCCGTAGCCTTCCGAGATCTGCACCCCGGTCTTCTCCTCGAAGCGGCGGTAAAGCTCAAGCGGCAGCGGCGCCGAGCCCGAGATCGCCGTCTTCAGGCTGGACACGTCGCCGTTCACCGGGCGCTGCATCAGCGCCGACAGCGCGGTCGGCACCGTGATCAGGAAGGTCACGCCCCAACGTTCGATCAGCTTCCAGAAATTGTCGAACACGCCGTCACCGCGATAGCCGGCGGGCGTCGGAAACACCACGTGGCTGCCCGATTGCAGCACCGACATCATGATCGGGTAGCAGGCGAACACATGGAACAGCGGCAGCGGACAGATCAGCACGTCGGTTTCGTCGAAGATCAGTTCTTGCCCTAGCCAGCCGTTGTAGATCATCCCGGACATGCGGTGCTGCGCCACCTTTGGCGTGCCGGTCGTCCCGCCGGTATGGAAATGCGCCGCCACGCGGTCGTCCGCGCTTTCGGCGAAGCCAAGCCGGTCGGCGGGCTGGCGCGCAAGTTCGGACGTGAAATCCAGCACGCGGGCATGGTGGCGCGCGGTCACCTTCGGCCGGACCAGCGGCACGATCCAGCTTTTCGGCGGCGACAGGTAATGCAGCAGATCCACTTCCAGCACCGTCTTGACCGAGGGTGCGAAGGCCACCGCCTCGGCCGCCTTCTGCGCCACGTCGGTCTTGGGGAACGGTTTGAGCGTCACCAGAACCTTCGCCTGCGTCTCGTTCAGGATGCCGGCGATCTGTTCCACGTCGAGCAGCGGGTTGATCGGGTTCACGATCCCCGCCGTCATGCCCCCCAGCAGCGTGACCACCGTTTCGTTCGCGTTCGGCAGCAGGAAGGCGACCACATCGCCATCGCCCACGCCGAGGCTGCGGAACAGGTTCGCCGCCTGCGTGACCTGCCCGTGCAGAGCCGTCCAGGTCAGCGTCTCGGCCTTGCTGCGCGGGTCCGACAGCAGTTGGAACGACACCGCGTTGCGCGACGGGAAGCGGTCGGCGCACCGGCTCAGCGCGTGATACACCGTGCGCGGCACGTCCTTTTCGGCATAGGGGCCCTGCGCCTCGATCGCGCGACAATCCTCGATGGTGCTGAATCTCGTGGCCACTGTGTCCTCCCAGCCGAACGTGGTCGTGTTCGCGTGAATTTGGGGAGTTTGCCGGTTGCGCACAAGTCTGACGCAGCGTTGCGGCCCGTGGCGCGCATTGCACGCATTGCAGCCGCTTCCCATATTCTCCTCCATAGCTGCGAGAGGAGTGCCCGATGTCCTGGCGCGACCGACTGGCCGAACGTCAAATGTTGAAGGCCCTCGGGAAGGGCGAGCTTGACGACCTCGAAGGCGCTGGCGCGCCCTTGCCGCACCGGCCGGGTGATGCCTTCGTCACCGCAGCCGATGCTGTCGGCTTCCGGATCATGGCACAGGCCGGGGTCCTGCCCGAGGAAATCTCCCTGAAAAAGCAGGCGGACGCCCTGCGAGCGGAGCTTGCTGCACTGACCGACCCCGGCGCGCGACGGCGCGTCATGGCGGATCTCGCGCAGGTGGAGATGCGAGCCTCCATTGCCGCAGAAGCCCGGCGGCGGTTCCTGAAGTCCTGACCAGATCCCCAAGGCCAAGGCCGCGACATGAGTGCGCCCTCCTCGCGTTACTCCGCCGCGACCGCACCGCCGGTGAATTGCAACTCCGCCAGACGGGCATAAAGCCCACCCTGCGCGACAAGGCTGTCATGGGTTCCGCTGGCCACTATCCGGCCCGCGTCGAACACGAGGATGCGGTCGGCCTTTTTCACGGTCGCAAGCCGGTGCGCGACAATCAGCGTGGTTCGGTCGCGCGCCAGCGCCTCGACCGCGCGCTGCACCGCCAGTTCGCTTTCGGCATCGAGCGCCGATGTCGCCTCGTCCAGCAGAAGCACCGGGGCCTCGCGCAGGATCGCTCGGGCAATGGCGATGCGCTGCTTCTGACCGCCCGACAGCATGACCCCGCGCTCGCCCAGCTGGCTACCATAGCCCTCCGGCAGGTCGCTGACGAAGCCATGCGCGGCAGCGGCCTTCGCGGCGGCGATCACCTCGTCGTCGGTCGCGTCGGGGCGCCCGAAGCGAATGTTTTCCATCGCAGTGTCGGCGAAGATCACCGGCTCCTGCGGGACCAGCGCGAGCTGCTGGCGGAAGTCCTGCCGCGCCATGTCGCGCAGGTCGGTCCCGTCCAGCAGGATGCGGCCCGCCGCCGGGTCGTAGAAGCGCAGCAGAAGCTGCAGGATCGTTGTCTTGCCCGCTCCGGACGGGCCGACCAGCGCCACGGTCTCGCCCGGCGCGATGGTCATGCTGACACCATCGAGCGCCGCTGCATCGGGCCGGGAAGGATAGGTGAAGCGCACCGCGTCGAAGGTAATCTCGCCCCGACAGGGCTGCGGCACCGGCGCGGGGCGCGCCGGGTCGGTTACGCTGTCCGATGCGGTCAGCAACTCGACCAGCCGCTCTGTCGCCCCGGCCGCGCGCTGCAATTCGCCCCAGATCTCGGACAGCGCAGCGGTGGAGGCGGCCATGATCCCGGCATAGATCACGAACTGCACCAACGCGCCGATGGTCATGGCCCCCTCGCGCACATCGCGCGCGCCGATCCACAACACGCCCACGATGCCGGCAAAGACCAGGAAGATCACGATCACGGTCAGCGCCGCGCGAACAGCGATGCGCGCCTTGGCCGACAAGAAGGCCTGTTCGGTCACGTCCGAAAAACGCAGCGCAGACAGCGTTTCGTGGCTGAAGGCCTGGACCGCCTGCACCGAGAGCAGCGTTTCTGACGCCTTGCCCGAGGACTGCGCGATCCAGTCCTGGTTGGCCTTCGACAGCTTGCGCACGCGCCGCCCCAGCGCGATGATCGGCACGATCACCACGGGCACGAGGAGCAGAACCAGACCGGTGAGCTTGGCCGACGTCGCCAGCATCATCGCCAGCCCGCCGAAGAAAAGCAGAACGTTGCGCAGGAACCACGACACGGAACTGCCGATCACGGATTGGATCAGCGTGGTGTCGGTGGTGATGCGCGACAGCACCTCGCCCGTCATGATCTTCTCGTAGAACGCGGGCGACATGCCGATCATGTTGTTGAACACCGCCTTGCGGATATCCGCCACGACCCGTTCGCCCAGCCGGGTGACAAGGTAATAGCGCGTGCCGGTGCCAAGCGCGAGCAGCCCGGCGATCATGATGGCCGCAAGGAAATACTGGTCGAGCAGTTGGGTGGATCCGCTCTGGAAGCCGTCCACCACGCGGCGCACCGCCAGCGGCAGCACAAGCGAAACGAGTGCGGTGAACACGAGCGCGACAACCGACAGCGCCAGCAGCCCGCGATAGCGCATCACGAACGGCATCAGGCCGCGCAGCGCGCCGATCTTGCGCGAACCCGCGCGGTCTTCGGTGTCGGTAATCGGTTTACGCGCCATGGTCCGCCTTCTCTTCGGGTCCCGCTGATTTAACCCAGCGGGGGGGCTGCAACAAGCGTCGCAGGCGGGACAACTGATCGCAGCGCGCATCGGCACGGTTTGCATCGCTTGGGCCGGAGGCGGCGCGGTGGCATCGCGGAGATTCGGGCGGGCGGCGCCCATCGGCGCGCGGGACGCCCTACGCGACGGGGATGGCGCGCGGCGTTTCAGAAGGCGTGACCTGCCGATCCAGCGTCGGCAGGCAGACCTTGCGGCCCGAGCCGGTCGTTTCGACGGTAACGGGAATGCCGTAGACCGTGCTCAGGTTCGCAGCGGTCAACACCGCCGCTGCCGGTCCGTCGGCCATTACCCCGCCCCGGTGCATCAGCAGCACCCTTGCCCCCAGCGCGAATGCCTGATCGGGGTCATGCGTGGACAGGATGACACCGCGCCCCTGAGGGGACTCATCCCGGACCAGCGCCCCGATCTGCGCCAGAACCTGCGCCTGGTTGCCGAAATCCAGACTGGCGGTGGGCTCGTCCATGACGATGAGTGGCGTGTCCTGCGCCAATGCGCGCGCGATCAGGACCAGTTGCCTTTGCCCGCCGGACAGACGGGAATAGTCGCGGCAGGCCAGGTCGCCGATCCCAAGACGCGCCATCGCAGCCAGCGCCGCGACGCGATCCGCACGGCCCGGCTGCGCAAAGGCACCAAGCCTTGCGGTGCGGCCCATCAGAACGACCTCGGACGCCTCGAACGGAAACGGCGGCGCGTGGGCTTGCGGGACATAGGCGATGCGCCGGGCGATCTCGGCCCGGCGCTGCGACGCGATGGGTGTGCCGCCCAGCAGCACATCGCCCGACAGGGCGGGCAGCAGCCCCAGAAGCGTCCGGAACAGAGTGGTCTTGCCGCAGCCGTTTGGACCCAGCAGGCACAGAATTTCACCTTGCGCGACCTTGAGCGTCAGCCCCGTGCCAATCGCCACCTGGCCATAGCCGATGGACAGTTCTTGCGCTTCCAGCATCAGGACCACCCGCGGCGGCCGCGCGCCAGCAGCCAGACAAAGAACGGCGCCCCGATCACGGCGGTCAGGATGCCCAGCGGCACTTCGACCTGCGCGATGGTACGGGCTGCAGTGTCCACGATCAGCAGATATCCCGCCCCGATCAGCGCCGAGGTCGGCAGCAGCCGCCCGAAACCCGGACCGACAAGCATCCGCGCGACATGCGGGATCACCAGACCGACCCAGCCCACGACGCCAGCAAGGGCTGTCACGCTCGCCGTGATCAGCGTCGCTGCGGCGATCACGAAGAAACGCGTTCTGCCCGCCTCGACGCCGAGCGCGCGCGCTTCCTCGTCGCCAAGGCTCAGCACGTTGATGCGCCAGCGCAGCAGCGCCAACGGTACAAGCCCGATCAGCACCATCGGCAGGGCGGGCAGGATGTCTTCCGTGGTGGTCGCGGCAAGCGAGCCGAGCAGCCAGAAGGTGATTGCGGGCAACTGGTCATAGGGATCAGCCATGACCTTGAGCAGCGATGTGGCCGCACCGGCAAGCGCGCCGATCACCACGCCGATCAGCACCAGCGTCAGCGTCCGGTCTGTATTTCGGACCACGGATGCAACCAGTGTCACGAAGCCAACCGCCGCCATGCCGCCCACGAAGGCCGACGCCTGGATCGCAGCCACGGGCAGCGACAAGAAGATGCCCGCCACCGCGCCCAGCCCCGCGCCGGCCGACACGCCGAGAATGTCGGGCGAGACAAGCGGGTTACGGAACAGCGCCTGATAACTCGCCCCGGCCGCCGCAAGAGCCGCGCCTACCAGCAGCGCCGCGCCGACGCGCGGCAAGCGAATGCTCCACACCACGATCTGCGCCTGCCGGTCGCCTTGTCCGAACAGCGCCGCCAGGGTCTGCCCTGGCGTCAGGCCGTAGGGTCCGACCATCACCGCCCCGAAGGCCAGCGCCACAAGGCAAAGCACCAGCGCGCCGGACAGAGTCGGGGCCGGGCGCGGCGGGTCTACATCGGCGGTCGTCCCTCGGCCCATTCGAGCAGCCTTTCCAGTTCCTCATCGGCCAGTTCCACATGATAGAAGCGCCGATAGAATGCACGTGCCTCTTCGCGCAGATCGCCATCCCACCGGTCGGGATAAAGCAGTCCCGCCATCCAGAGCAGCCCCATCATCCGGTTGAGCGAAGGCGGCCTGTCGATCCAGCCGAACGGTGCCGTGGGCGACAGGTAGACGCGGCCTGCCTGCACGGCGTCGATGCCCTGCCACAACGGATCATCAAAAACCCTGGCGTAGAAGTTGCGGTCCCACGTCACGATGGTGTCGGGGTTCGCCACGATCAGCTGTTCCATCGAAGCGTTCACCAGCCCGCGCGTCGCGCCGCCATCATCGGCCACATTTCGCCCGCCCGCACGTTCGATGATTTCGGTGTTGATCGAGCCTTTCATGCCGGTTTCCAGCCCCTCGGGCCCGCGCGCTAGGTAGACGCGGGGTCGCTGGTCAACCGGCACATCCAGCAGCATGGCCTCGATGCGCGCGAAGGTCGCTTCGACCTCTGCGGCCAATGCCTCGCCCCGCTCGGGCACGCCAAGCGCCTCGCCTAGCAAGCGCAGTGCCTGCGGCGTGTTTTCGAAGCGCCCATCGATAAGGATGTAAGGGATGCCGGTCTGGCGCTGCACACGGTTCGCAAGATCGACGTAGGTGTCGCGAACCGACCCGAAATCAAGGATCAGATCGGGCCGGATTTCCAGCACGCGTTCAAGGTTCGCTTCGCCGCCGCGCCCGGTAAGCCGCCCTGTTTCGGGCAGATCACGAAAGGGTGGCGCGATATAGGCGCGCTCTTCCGGCCGCAGGGCGCGCGGCCAACCGGTCATCGCCTCGGGCTTCATGACATAAAGCAGGATCGCGGCGGGCGGTCCGGCGGCGAAGACCGTGGTCACCGCATCGGGCAGCGTGACCGTTCGGCCTGCGCTATCCGTGATGTCGCGCGCCTGCGCGGACGGTGCCAGAAGGGCAAGGACCAGCAGAAAAACTCGCATCTCAGTCTCCTTTCGGGATCAAGGCTGCGTAGAACCCGTCATCCGCCAGCACCGCAGACGACAAGATCTGCGGCGCCTGTTTCAATACCTCGGCTTCGGGAGTGTCAGGCAAGATTACTCCGCCATTGGTCCTGACCGAAAGCGGGCCAAGGCTCCGGTGAGACTGCGGGTGGGGCACCCTGGTACGCGCCCGTACGGCCTTCATACCGTGCGAAGGAACCAGAACAACCTGCCCGGCGCACGGGGCCACGCAACGCGCGCATCAGGCGGCGTCGCGCTGCGCGGGCTGCAGGTCGGGCTGCAGGTCGGGCTGCGGCGCCCAAGCATCATAGAGGCGCGGTGACCTGTCCGCGTAATTTTGGTCGCTGAAAACATGTGCCTCCGGAAATTTTGCACTTCTTTCACGCAGGAATGTGGCGCCCTGAACCGATAGGCTCACATTGTAACGGCTTTTTCACCCTGACCAGACTTGAACTTCTCGTTTGATGCAGCATAGACTGCAAAAAATCCGACATCCATCAGTGGTGGTAAATTTTGCAGTCAATAGGAGAAGCCTTCGGACTAGCGCTGCAACTTGTCGCCTCGGGCGACGGCGACCTGTTGGAGATCGTCCTTCTGTCGCTGCGCGTAAGCCTGACTGCGACAGCGGTGGCTTGTCTGATTGGACTGCCCATCGGCGCGCTGGTCGCCATCGGGCGCTTTTCAGGGCGCGGCGCCGTGCTGATCGTGATGAACGCCCTCATGGGCCTGCCGCCGGTGGTCGTCGGGCTTGTCGTGTACCTGCACCTGTCACGCTCTGGGCCGCTGGGGTTTCTGGGTCTGCTCTATACCCCGACGGCGATGATCATCGCACAAACCATCCTGATCGCACCGATCGTCGCGGCCCTGTCGCGGCAGGTGCTCGAGGATCTTCATGCCGAATATGCCGAGCAGTTCCGGTCGTTGTGCCTGACACGGCTGCAGACGGTTCAGGCGCTGATCTGGGACGCGCGCTATTCGCTTCTGACGGTCGGGCTTGCCGGGTTCGGGCGGGCCGTCGCGGAGGTCGGCGCAGTCATCATCGTGGGCGGGAATATCGACCACCTGACACGGGTGATGACCACGGCCATCGCTCTAGAAACCTCGAAGGGCGATCTGGCGCTGGCGCTGGCGCTGGGGCTCATCCTGCTGGTCATTGCGCTAGGCGTGAACGCGGCAGTGCAATCGGTGCGCATGACGGCGGCGCGGCACGCCCATGTCTGACACGGCGCTGCCCCTCGCCACAAAGCTGAAGGACGCGGTGCCTGCTGCGCCGCTGATGCCGCTGAGCGTGCGCGACCTGACCCTGCGCTTCGGGGAGACCACGGTTCTGGACGGCCTGAACTTCGATCTCGGGTCTGCGGGCTGCACCATGATCATGGGCCCGAACGGATCGGGCAAGAGCCTGCTTCTCAAGCTTTTGCACGGACTGATGGCCCCGACATCCGGCCACATCGACTGGGGCGGGCAAGACCCCCAGGCCGTCACGAAACGGCAGGCACTGGTGTTCCAGAAGCCGGTGCTGCTGCGCCGGTCGGTCGCCGCGAATATCGACTTCGTTCTCAAGACCCGCGGCAAGGACCGGGGCCGCCGCGACGCACTGCTGGACCATGTCGGTCTCGCGCACAAGGCGGATCAGCCCGCGCGCCTGTTGTCGGGTGGCGAGGCGCAGCGGCTCGCCCTCGCACGGGCACTGGCCACCGATCCGGAGGTGCTTTTCCTCGACGAGCCGACCGCAAGCCTTGACCCTGCGTCGGTTCTTGCGATCGAGACCATCGTGCGCGATGCGCGCAATCGCGGTATGCGCATCTGCTTTGTCACGCATGACATGGGGCAAGCCCGGCGCATGGCCGACGACGTGCTGTTCCTGCATGGCGGGCGCATCGCCGAACACACGGCCGCGCGCGACTTCTTCTGCGAGCCGCAAAGCGCGTCGGCGCAGAATTACATGGACGGCAGGCTTGTCGTCTAACGGACCAATCCAGGGAGAGTTACATGCGAAAACGTGCACTTGGCGCAGCAACGCTGGCCATTCTGCTTGCGGGCCAGGCCTGCGCTCAGGACCAGTCCATCATCGTGCAGTCGACGACATCGACGGCGAATTCTGGGCTTTATGACTACCTGCTGCCGATCTTTCAGGAGAAGACCGGCATCGAGGTCAACGTGGTGGCCGTGGGCACGGGTCAGGCGATCAGGAACGCCGAGAATTGTGATGGTGATGTGCTTCTGGTCCATGCGAAGCCGTCCGAAGAGAAGTTTGTCGAAGCGGGGTACGGCACGTCGCGAACGGACTTGATGTACAACGACTTCATCATCGTCGGCCCCGAGGCCGATCCGGCCGGCGTCGGCGGCTCCGACGACGTGCAGGGCGCTCTGGCAAAGATCGCCGAGCAAGGCGCGCTGTTTGCCTCGCGCGGGGATGACAGCGGCACCCACAAAAAGGAGATGGCGCTGTGGTCCGATGCCGGTGTCGACCCGACCGCCGCCTCGGGTGACTGGTACCGCGAGACCGGTTCCGGCATGGGGGCGACGCTCAACGCGGCCATCGGCATGGGCGCCTATGTGATGACCGACCGCGCGACCTGGATCAGCTTCGGGAACAAGCAGGACTACCAGATCGCCGTGCAGGGCGACGAGGACATGTTCAACCAGTATGGCGTGATACCGGTCAGCCCGGACCATTGCCCCAGTGTCAACACCGAAGCCGCACAGACCTTTGCCGACTGGCTGGTTTCGGCGGAGGGTCAAACGGCCATCGCAGGCTACACCGTCGCGGATCAGCAGTTGTTCTTCCCCAACGCACCGTCGAACTGAGAAAGATCGGGGCAGACCGGTCCGGTCTGCCCTGTCCTGCCTTCACGGCCTGTCTGGAACGCACGGTCAAATCAATCGCCCCTGACAGTCAGGAACCGTCTCGACCCCACGCATGAAAGGCGCGGGGCGCAGGGCAGACCACCGTTTCCTGTTCGCCGACCACCGGTCCCTATCGCGCGCCCATCGCCGCCAGCGGCGCGGCGTCCCGGCGTATCGGCAGATCCAGCGTGACAGCACGCCCCTCGGTGGCCGAAAGCTGGGCGGCAAGGCCCATCTTGACCGCGCGCATGCCATCCTCGAAGCCGACCTCGGGCGTGGCCGCACCGCGCACCACGTCGACAAAACGCTGGTGCTGGAAATAGGTGGCGCCGTTGTGGTCCCCCGCTTCCAGAAGCGTGTCCGGGACCGGGATGTCGCGCGCGACCGGCCCTTTCGGCATTCGCGGACTGACGATAAGGCGGGGCTGCGGTGCCGGCCCGAGCGCGGGCGGCCAAAACCGCCCCGGCCCCGGCACAAGCGCCTGGATCTTGCCTTGCGCGCCCACGGCCGTAATCTCCTCCTGGTATTCGGAGCCTTCGGCGAACATGCAAAGGTCCAGCATCGCACGCGCGCCGCCGGAGAAATCGACGATCACATAAGCATGGTCCCAGACATCCGCCTCGGTCAGCCGGTTCACCGCCTGCCCACCGCTCGCCATCACGCGGACCGGCTCGTCAGCCAGCAGGAAGCGCATCAGGTCGAAGAAATGGCAGCACTTTTCGACCAGTGTTCCACCGGTGCGGGCAGTGTGCAGGTTCCAGCCGCCGACCTTGTCTAGAAACGGGAACCTGTGTTCGCGCAGTGTAAGCATCCGGATGCCTCCGGTCACACCGGCAGCCTGTTCGGCCAGCGCGGCAACCGGTGGCATGTAGCGATACTCCATCGCCACCCAGACCGGCGCGGGGTAATGCGCCCGGAACGCCTCCAGGCGCGGCAGGTCCGCCGGGTTGGTAAACAGCGGCTTTTCCACCAGCACCGGCAGCGGGCGCGTCGCCGCCACCTGTTCGAGCTGGTCCAGATGGCAGTCGTTGGGGCTGGCGATGACCAGTGCGTCGAGGTTCGGATCGGCAAGAAGCGCATGGAGCCCGTCATGGACAGTCGCGCCCGGAACCAGCGCCCGTGCCTGCGCCAGCATCGCGGGATCGGGTTCGAACAGCGCCGCGACCTCAGCCGCCTCCAGCAGGGCGATGTTCCGGATATGCTCTTGCCCCATCATTCCGCATCCGATGATGCCGTATCGCAAGCGTGCCATGCGCGCCGCCCTTCTTCCTTCAGCGGCTGCGCGCAACATAGACCGCGCGCGCCGGGTTGAACCATGTCCGGGAAACTTCGGCCCGGGTTCCGTCCGGAGCGGTGCTGACCCGGTCCACCAATCCGCAGGGCGCACCGCCCGTCAGCCCGATGTCGGCGCCCCAGCGCGGCACGTCTCCGATGCCGATCCGGTCTTCCACGCCCGCGATCCAGAGCCCGAGCCGCATCCGGTAGAACAGATAGAGCGACTCGGAAAGATCGTGCGCCGACAATTGCGCGGCATAGGCCCCGTCGAGCCAGATTTCCTCGGCCGCGACGACCAGCTCGTCCAGCAGCCGCAGCCGCCGGATGCGGTGCGCATCCGGCGCGGTGCCGAAGTCCGGCAGGTCCGGCGTCTTCGCGCAGCGCGCAACCTCGAGCACTCGAGCCCGTGGCAGCCCGCCACCATCCCGCCTCTCAAGTCGGAAGAACGAATATATTCCAGTACCCTGCCCCGTGTCCTTGATGTAATTTCCAGACCCTTGCTGACGCGCGATCACGCCCTGATCCGCCAACCGGGACAGCGCCTTGCGCAAGGTGCCCACCGCTACGCCCATGTCGTCGGCCATCGCCCTTTCAGGTGGAAGACGATCCCCCACGCGCAAGCGCCCGGCCGCGATTTCGCGCAGCAGAAGTTCCGACAGTTGCAGGTATTTCGGAAGGGCGCTTCGGTCGGTGCTCATCGGTCCGGGCCAAAATTGATTTATGATTGATGCACCAATCCGAAGCTGCTACGCAAGCGAAAAACAGGAGCTAGAAGATGACTGTCGTCCCCGTCACCTCCGCTGATCTCGACGCCGTGGAAGTGTCGTGGTTCGCGGCCCTGTGTTCCGACGACTACGCCTTTCTCGGCGTGCCGGACGGCGCGCTGCGGTCCAGTTGGGAACACTGCTCGGCCATCGTGCGCGAGGCCGAGGCGCAGGGCTTCCGCAACATCCTTTGCCCTTCGTCCTACCAGGTCGGGCAGGACGTGCTGAGCTTTGTGGCCGGGAACGCCCCGATCACCGACAGGATCAACTTCCTTGCCGCCGTGCGCTGCGGCGAGATGCAACCGATCATGCTGGCACGCACCTTGGCCACGATCGACCACATGCTTAAGGGCCGCCTTACCGTCAACATCATATCAAGCGATTTTCCCGGCGAAGTGGCCGACAGCGCATTCCGCTACCAGAGGTCCCGGGAGGTCGTCGAGATCCTGAAACAGGCATGGACCCGAGACGAGATCAACTATGCCGGGCAAGTCTATGATTTCAAAGGACTCACTGTCGATCCTGCGAGGCCCTACCAGACCGGCGGGCCGCTGCTTTATTTCGGGGGCTATTCGCCCGCCGCTCTGGACCTGTGCGGGCAGCATTGCGACGTCTATCTGATGTGGCCCGAACCGAAGGAGCAGATCTCCGAACGCATGAAGGCCGCCGCACAGGCAGCTGAAAATCATGGGAGAACGCTGGATTACGGGCTGCGTGTGCATGTCATCGTGCGCGATACCGAGGCCGAGGCGCGCGAATATGCCGACCATCTCGTCAGCCGGTTGGACGACGAGTACGGCACACTGATCCGCGACAGGGCGCATGACAGCATCTCGCTGGGCGTGTCGCACCAGGCCCGGGCGCGGGAACTGGCCGACAAGTTCGGCTATGTCGAACGGCACCTGTGGACCGGCATCGGGCGGGCGCGGTCGGGCTGCGGCGCGGCACTGGTCGGGTCCACCGATCAGGTTATGTCCGAGCTTGAAGCCTATCGGAAGATGGGCATTCGTGCCTTCATTCTCTCGGGGTATCCGCATCTGGACGAATGTCGCCACTTCGGCGCGCGCGTGATGCCGCACCTGAAAACCTGCGCGCTGCCCGAGGTGTACGGGCGCGTGCCCGCAACAACACCGCCCACCCCGCTGGGCACGGGAGACCGTCACTGATGCATCGCGCCATACTCGCCCCGGATTTCTCGCTTTCGCGCATCGTCTACGGAATGTGGCGGCTGGCGGATGACGAGGACACAAGCCCCGGCCACGTGCAGGCCAAGATCGAAACTTGCCTGAGCCAGGGCATCACCAGTTTCGACCAGGCCGACATCTATGGCGGATATACCGCAGAGGCGGTTCTGGGCGGCGCGCTGCGGGCCGCGCCACACCTGCGCGACCAGATGGAGATCGTGAGCAAATGCGGTATCGTCGCGCCCGTCGGGCGCCACGCGGCGGTCGGCGTGAAGCACTATGACACGACTGCGGCGCATATTACCGCGTCGGTGGACCAGTCGCTCACGGACATGGGCATTGACCGGATCGATCTTCTGCTGATCCACCGGCCCGACCCGCTGATGAACCATATCGACACCGGGGCAGCGCTGGACGGTCTGGTGGCGTCGGGCAAGGTGCGCCATGTCGGAGTATCGAACTTCCGCCCGCATGACTTCACTCTGCTGCAATCGGCGATGCGCACGCCGCTGGTGACAAATCAGATCGAAATGAGCCTGCTGCACGCAGACCCGTTCACCAACGGCGATCTGGCCTTCCTGCAGGAACGCGCGATCGTGCCGATGGCGTGGTCGCCGCTTGGCGGGGGCGCGCTGTTCAAGAAACGCAACAAGGGTCTAGTGAAGCTGCTTACCGCGATGGGAGAGCCGTTCGGGGTGGACGCGGCCGCAGTCGCCATCGCGTGGCTGATGGCCCATCCCGCGTGGATCGCGCCGGTGGTGGGCACGAACACACTGGCGCGCATTGCCACGCTCGCCGATGCGTGCAAGGTGACGCTGAGCCGGGAAGACTGGTACATGCTTTATACCGAAGCCACCGGCGCGGAGGTGCCATGACATGGACGGCACGCAGGATTTCGAGATGACGAGTTTTCTGCCCGGCCCGGGAGCGGAGCGGCAGTATCGTGATGCGCTGGGTCTGTTCGGTACCGGCGTCACCATCGTTACGGCACAGGGACCGGACGGGCCTGTCGCAATCACCGCCAACAGCTTTTCGTCTGTGTCGCTGACCCCGGCGCTGGTGCTCTGGTCGGTCGATCTGAAGTCGGATCGCTGCCCCGTATTCCGCGACGCGTCCTTCAGCGCGATCCATGTGCTGGACGAAGGTCAGGCCGATCTTGCGCTGCATTTCGCGAAGAACGGCCGGGCTTTCGACGGCGTCGACTGGATCCTCTCCGAGGAGGGCGTGCCGCTTCTGGGCGGATGTCTTGCGCGGTTCGAATGCGAGACCGTCGCGGACCATCCCGGCGGCGACCACCGTATCCTTGTCAGCCAGGTTCTGCGCGTGACAAGGTCCGACGGCGCACCGCTGCTGTTCGCCAAGGGCGGCTTCGGCCGGTTCGCGCGCCGGGACTGACACTGCAGGGGGCTTGTCGGCCCCGTGCCAGCCAGACCCGCGCAAGGCGGGCGGCGGCCGCACAATGCGGCCCGATGGGAGGAGGATCGCCGCGATGGCGGTATTGCTGGGGCTTCTGGGGCCGCTTCAGGCGCTGAACACGGCCGCCGGGGCGTTCGGTCGATGGGTGACGGTCGCCGCGATGGCGCTGATGGTGGCGGTGATACTGCTCCAGGTGTTCTTCAGGTATGTTCTGAACAACGCGCTGCCCTGGCCCGACGAAGCTGCGCGTTTCCTGATGCTGTGGATGACCGGGCTGATCGCGCCCGTCGCCTACCGGCGCGGCGGCTTCGTGGCGATCGACCTTGTGTCCCGCGCCCTGCCCAGCCGCGTCGCGGCGCTGCTGGGGCTGGCGCTGCTGTCCGTCGCCCTGCTGGTGCTGCTGAAGGGCGTGCAGCTGGGCCATTCGCACACAATGTCCGGATGCCTGTTCAAGTCGGCGTCGCTCTGGGTACCGTTCACATTCGAATTCGCGCTGCCGTTGCCGGGAAGCGGGCTGTCGCTGACGTTATGCACCCGCGCCGACGCCGCGCTTGGTCTGTCCTTCGGCTGGGTGAAGATGCCGCTGGCAATGATGTATGGGTCGCTGTTCGTCGGACTTGTGCTTCTCACGCTCGTCAATATCGAACTGATGCTGCGCGCTCTGGTGACCTTGGGTGGCGGCGCGGCGGCGCTGCAGGCGATCCCGCAGGACGTGGTGGAGGCGGAATAGATGCTGATCTGGTTCCTGCCACTTTTCCTCGTTTTTCTGCTCATCGGCCTGCCGGTGTTCTTCGCGATGCTGGCCGCGCCGGGGCTGCTTTTGTTCCTGAACGGTCAGGAACGCGACATCGCCCTGCTTTATCGCAACGTCTATAACGGTATGGACAGCTTTCCGCTGATGGCGATCCCGTTCTTCATGCTCGCGGGAGAGTTGATGAACCGCGGTGGCATCACCGCGCGGCTGGTGGAATTCAGCCAGGCGCTGATGGGGCACCTGCGCGGCGGGCTGGCGCATGTGAATGTGCTGTCCTCGATGCTGTTCGCGGGACTGTCAGGATCGGCCGTGGCGGACACCTCGGCGCTTGGATCGATGCTGATCCCGGCGATGGAAAGACAGGGTTACACCCGCCGTTTCGCCGCCGCGATCACCGCGGCGAGTTCGGTGATCGGGCCGATCATCCCACCGTCGGGCATCATGATCATATACGCCTACGTGATGGGCGAGTCGGTCGCGGCGCTTTTCCTTGCGGGGATCGTGCCTGGCATCCTCGTCGGGCTCGGGCTGATGCTGATGATCAAGGTCATGGCCGACCGATATGACTTTCCGATCGCCTCGCCGCGCACCACCTGGGGCGAAACAGGCCGCGCCAGCCTGAAGGCGTTCTTCCCGCTGCTGACGCCCGTCATCATCCTTGGCGGCATCCTTGGCGGAGTGTTCACCCCGACCGAGGCCGCCGCAGTCGCCGTCGCCTACGCGCTGGTGATCGGGCTGTTCGTTCTCAGATCGCTGCGTCTAGCCGAGATCCCGGACGTGCTGGCCCGCGCCGGTATGACATCGGCGGTGGTGCTGCTTCTGGTCGGCTCCGCGATGGCTTTCAAGACAGTCGTCTCGCTCAGCCACGCGCCCGAAACGCTGGCCGCGATCATCCTCGGGCTGTCGGAAAACCCGCTGATACTCCTGTTCCTGATCAACCTTCTGCTGTTCATCGTCGGCATGTTCCTCGATGCCGGACCCGCGATCATCATCCTCGGGCCGATCCTGGGGCCGATCTTCACCGATCTCGGCGTGGACAGCGTGCATTTCGCTATCATCATGTCGGTCAACCTGACCGTCGGGCTGGCGACGCCGCCAATGGGGCTGGTGCTGTTCGTCGCCTCCAGCGTGTCTGGCGAACGGGTCGAAACCATCGCTCGCGCCATCCTGCCGTTCCTCGCGGTCGAGATCGCGGTGATCTTCCTGATCACCTTCGTGCCCGCCTTTTCCATGACCGTGCCCCGCCTTGCGGGCTTCGTGAACTAGAGCATCTGACAGGGAGAAAAGACATGCTCAGACACCTCACCACACCGCTTCTGGCCGCAGCGCTAGCCGCCGCGCCACTCGCAGCTCTCGCGCAGGACTATACTTTGCGCGCCACCGCCAATTCCAACGAGAACGACGAAGATTACGACGGGCTGGTCGTGTTCAAGAACTACGTGGAGGCCGCGTCGAACGGCGCGATCGCAGTGGAGCTGTTCATCGGCACGCAGCTGTGCAGCAATGGCGCAGAGTGCCTTCAGGGCGTCTCCGACGGATCAATCGACATCTTCATCTCCACCTCGGGCGGTGCGGCGGGGATCTTCCCCTACGTGCAGGTGCTGGACCTGCCCTACCTGATGACAGGAGACCGTGTGGCAGAGACCGTGCTGCAGGGCGATTTTGTGCGCACCATGCGGGATATGGCGCTTGAGGACAGCGGCGGCACGATCCGGCTGATGACCATCGGCAACACCGGCGGATGGCGCAACTTCGCCAACACCCAGCGCACCGTGCGCCAGCCGTCGGACCTTGAGGGGCTGAAGATCCGAACGGTCGTCGCCGACCTGCCGCAGGAACTGACCCGCGCGCTCGGCGCCGCGCCGACGCCGATCCCGTGGCCCGAGTTGTTCACCTCGCTGCAGACCGGCGTCGTGGAAGGCACCAAGAACGGCATCACCGACATCATGGGCATGAAGTTTCCCGATGCCGGACTGCAATACATCACGCTGGACGGGCACGCCTACATGGGCGCGCTGTGGTGGATGAACAACGACCGCTTCCTGTCCATGCCCGAGGATCTGCGCCGCGTGGTGAATGACGGGTTCTATCAGCTTCAGCAGGCGACCTTCGCCAGCCCCAAGCGCAAGTCCATTGCCGCCTACGAGGCGTTCGTGGAAGGTGGCGGGGAGATCTACGTACCCTCGCCGGACGAGATGGCGCAGTTCCGCGACGCGGCGGCGCCGGTCTATGACTGGTTCCAGGCCAATGTCGATGGCGGCGAGCGGATCTTCGCCGCGCTGCAGGACGCCGTCGCCAAGGCCGAGGCGGACATGGAAGCGGCCAACGCGCGCGACCTGAACTGAAGCCGGACGACACGGCAGGACCGAGGATCGGGGGGCGTCGCTGCGGCGGCGCCCCCTCTTCTTTTGCTCAGCCATGTCTCGGATGCATCGCCGTCCTATACCTTCGGTCACTTCTCCGAAATCATTGTGCCGTCTATGTAAACCTCAGTCACGGAGGACACGGCATGAAGCACATCGTCATCACACTTATTGCAGCACTTTTCTCGACCGGCGTCAGTGCGGCCACCCTTCCGGCCAGTGAGGCATCCGACCCGAATGGCGACTTCGCGGGCAACCCGGCAAGCGCGCCTGTCTTCAGCAGTGACGTGCGTCTGGTCACCGGCGCGCAGAACAAGCAGAACGACATCGACTTCCTGACCTTCGACGGCTTCGCCGAAGGCACGCTCAGCCTTGATTTCGTGTTCACGCATCCCGGCGGGAAAAACGGCAAGCTGGATTTCCTGCTGCAGCGCGAGGCCTTCAAGAACAAGCACTCCTGGCCCGACCACTATCACAATCCGGGCCACTACACCGAATCCATCAGCGGGCTCGACGGGGACAGCGCCCACAAGGTGTCCTATGTGCTCGACGGGTATACAGGCCCGATCCACGTCGCGCTGCGCTTTTATGACAGCGATGCGTTCTATGGCCGCGACAAGCGCCCGCTCGGCGTGATCTATACAGCCGAACGGGTCGGGGCCGTGATGCCCGCACCGGCACCAAGCCCGGCCCCGGTGCCCCTGCCCGCCGGGTTGCCGCTGGCGCTGGCCGGTATCGGGGCGCTGGCAGCGCTGCGCACCCGCAGCCGGGCGTCCTGACCGGTTCTCGCCCAGTTGTTGATCAGTTCATTTCCAAGTCGCTTCCTTCACCAGTTCATTTCCCGGCACGCCGTCTCCTTCGGGAGACGGCGTTTTTTCTGTTTCGCACCGCGCCGGGCCGAAGCACGGGCAGCGCGCTGGCTCTGGTCCTTCCTGCGGCGATGCGCGATACCAAGGCGGATCGACACTGCAGACCGATCTGCCGTTCACCTGAAAGGATGCCCATGACCGACAGTGCGCCCCTCAACATCGACCTGCTCAAGCGACTGTGCGAAACCCCCGGCGTGCCCGGACAGGAAGACCGCGTGCGCGACCTGATCCGAAGCGAGATAGATGGACTGTTCGACGCGGTAGAAGAGGACGCGATGGGCTCGTTGCTTTGCCGCCGCGACGGCACCGGCACCGAACCCCTGAAGGTCATGCTGCTGTGCCACATGGACGAGATCGGCTTCCTCGTCAGCCACATCACCGAACAGGGCTATGTCTATGTCCAGCCGGTCGGGGGGTTCGATCCGCGCAACCTGTTCTCGCGCCGGGTTCGGGTATGCACCGAAGGCGGCGACCTGCTTGGGGTAATGAATCCCGGCGGGCGCCCGGTGCACATCGCCAGCCCCGAGGATCGCAAGAAAGTGCCCGAGATCAGCGAATTCTTCATCGACCTGGGGCTGGGCGAGGCGACGGCCGACAAGGTGCGCGTCGGCGACATGGTGGTGATGGAGGAACCGTTCCTCGAGATCGGTGACAAGGTCGTCTCGAAGGCCCTCGACAACCGGATCGCCTGCTGGCTTGGGATCGAGGCGATCCGGATGTTGGGCGAGACCCGGACAGATGCCGAAATCCACGTTGCCTTCACCTGTCAGGAAGAGGTCGGCCTGCGCGGGGCGCGAACCGCAGCCTTCGCAGTGCGCCCGGATATCGGCATCGGCGTGGATACCACGCTGGCCTGCGACACGCCCGGCGTGCCGGAACAGGACCGCACGACTCAACAGGGCAAGGGCTTCGGACTGCATATCCGGGATGGCTCGTTCATCGCCGATCGCGGGCTGGTCGATACGTTTGCCAACCTCGCCGAGGCCGAAGAGATCCCGTTCCAGCGCACCATGCTGCGCGCGGGCGGACAGGACGGCGCGGCGGCGCAGCAGGCCGCGGCGGGCGCGCGCGCGATCGGGATCGTGGTGGGCACGCGATACATCCACACCGTGACCGAGATGATCCACAAGACCGACCTCGCCGCCGCGCGCGACATCCTCGGCGCCTACCTGCGCACGATGTAGGCCGCGCCGCGGGTCGGGGGTGACCGCCCGGGCGCGGCAGCGCCCGGGCCCGGCCCAACGGGAGCCGCCCGCGCGGCACGCGCGGGGGGCGACGGGCGGGAGCCGCCCCGCCCCGCAGGGACAGGTATCGTGCCCGCCGCCTCGCGCGCGGCCTTTCTGATCAGAACGCTATGTCGAACTCGATCGCGTCCAGTCCCGCCTGCGCGCAGACGTCGTCAAGCGACGGGCCGGGCGCGCCGGACACGCCGATCCCACCGACCATCGAGCCGTCACCGCCCATGACCGGCAGCCCGCCGCCCAGCGGCAGCGCCGTCTCCAGGAACCTGATCCCGAAGGACTCCGTCCCCGGCGCGGTCTCCTCGTGCAGGGCCGATGTCCCGGTGCGGAAACTGACCGCCGTCCATGCCTTGCGGAAGGAGGTGTCCTGCACATGCGCCCCCGCGAAGCGGTCGCGCAGGAACACCTGCGGCAGACCGAACCGGTCCACGACCGTAACGCCAACCTGGTAGCCCTCTGCGCGACAGTGCTCCAGCGCGGCCTGCGCCGCCTTCAGTGCCATCTCGGGCTTTAGCACCCGGAAGGTCACGAAGGCCCCGTCCTCCCCGGCCGTGTCTTGCGCCGCGCCAGTGCCCGGCAGGCCCGCCATCGCCAGCCCCGCGGCCAGCAGCGCCCCCAAACATCTTGTCATTCGCCTTCTCCTCCCTTGAAATCCGTGTGCTCCGCCAGCAGCGCCGACAGACCCCACCAGAACAGCTCGTCCCCGCCATAGCCTTCCATCCGGGCCAGCTCGCGCCCGTCCTGCACAAGGATGAAGGTCGGCGTGAACACCGCGCGCCCGTCAAGAGAAAGGTCCATCGGCACGGGCGCGCGCAGATCGATCCGGCGCAGCGGCGCGAACCGCCCTTCCGCCGTCTTGGGATAGATCGCCGCCACCTCCGCATTCCAGGCTTCGCACCAGTGGCAACCATGCTGTTCCACCATCACCAGCTCAGCCGTCTGCGCGCCAGCGCCATGCCCCAGCCACAACGCCGCAAACGCAGACAGCATCAGCCGCGGGAGCCCAAAAGGCCCGGTCGGCACAGGAACCCATTGCAGAATGCGCATGTTTGCCGCACCTCCCCGTGCCACGCGAATATTGCAAATATCATAGAATGCGAATGTAATTCCCGCAAGCCGCAGGGAGGGGCGCGCACGTGTTCGAAGTTTCCGTCGTCAGCGCATTGCTGGGCGGGGTGATCGTCTTCTTTTCACCCTGCATCCTGCCGATCGTTCCGTTTTACCTGTCCTACATGGCCGGTGCCAGCATGGCCGAGATCCAGTCCGATGGCAGCCTGCCCGCCGGGTTGCGGCGCCGCGCGCTGCTCGCCTCGGTGATGTTCTCGCTGGGGATCATCACGGTGTTCGTGCTGCTGGGCGCAGCGGCTTTCAGCCTCAGCCAGACCTTTCGCAGCTACCAGACCGAATTCCGGCTGGTCGCCGCGCTGATCGTCTTCGTGCTGGGCCTGCATTTCCTCGGGGTGATCCGTGTCGGTCTGCTGAACCGCAGCTTCAGCATGGACAGCGGCCAGACCGGCACGATGTCGGTGCCGGGCGCGTTCCTCGTCGGGCTGGCCTTCGCCGCCGGCTGGACACCGTGTGTCGGCGGGGTGCTGACCGCAGTGGTCTTTCAGGCCAGCCAGGAGGCGACGGCGCAACGCGGCCTTCTGTTGATGCTGGTCTTCGGGATCGGCATGACAGCGCCCTTCGTTCTCGCGGCGGGTTTCATCGGTCCGTTCCTGCGTTTCGCAGCGCGCTTCCGCCGCCATCTCGGAACCGTGGAACGCATGATGGGCGTGTTTCTGATCCTCTTCGCGGTGCTCATCGCCACCGACAGCGTGAACTACATCGCCGCGTGGATGCTGGATACATTCCCGGCTTTCAAGTCAATGATCTAGGGAGGAAAACGATGAAGAACCTGATTGCGACAGTCGGGCTGGCCGTCAGCCTTGCGCTGCCCTCACCCGCAGCAGAACTGGGCGACGACGGGCTGCACAAGGCCGCCTGGATGCGCGAGACCTTCCTTGACCTTCGCGAGGACCTGGAAGACGCAAACGCCGAAGGCAAGCGGCTTGCCATCATCTTCGAACAGCGCGGCTGCATCTACTGCGAGAAGATGCACACCGACGTGTTCCCGCGCCCTGACATCGACAGCTACCTTCATGACAATTTTTTCGTTGTCCAACTGAACCTGCATGGTGCGCTGGAGGTGACCGATTTCGACGGTGAGGTTCTGAGCGAACGGCAGATGGCGCGCAAATGGGGTATGCTGTTCACGCCGACACTAATATTCCTGCCGCAGGACGTGGACGAGGGAAGCACGGCAACGGCGGCCGCCGTCGCGACGATGCCGGGCGCTTTCGGCGCGGACACGACGCTCGATCTACTGACCTGGGTTGTGGAAGAACGCTACGCCATCGAGGATGGCGAGGACTTCCAACGATACCATGCGCGCCGGATTTCAGAACGCAGATCCGAGAGAAATCAATAAACTGGATGAATGTTCCGTCCAAACTGCCGCAGGGCGATTTCTTTTCTTGCGCCGCGCTGCAACAGACGAATACATTCAAATAACAGAACTTGTGAGCTTCAACTACGGGAGGAGATATGAAGCTATTCAGAACAGTTCTGGTGGGTGTGGGCCTTGCCTGCGCCGCCACGAACGCGGTTCAAGCCGCAGAAACCGCCCCGTCGAATGTGACCCATGACGATTACGGTTCGGTCGCCGCCTCGCTGACCGGCGTTGCAGGCGATCCTGCAAGAGGCGCGGCGGTCATGACCGACCGAGGGCTCGGCAACTGCATCGCCTGCCACGAGGTCACCGCGTTGAAGGACGCGCCCTGGCACGGCGAAGTCGGGCCGGTGCTCGATGGTGCGGGGTCGCGCTGGACCGAAGCAGACCTGCGCGGCATCGTCGTGAACTCGAAGATGGTCTTCGACGGCACCATCATGCCCGCCTACTACAAGAACAGCGGCTATGTGCGCCCCGGTGACCTTTACACCGGCAAGGCGGGCCCGGCCGAGATGCCCACCATCCTTTCAGCCCAGCAGGTCGAGGACGTCGTCGCCTTCCTGCTCACGCTGCAGGACTGACCCGGAAGCAGAAGGAGTTTCCCATGATCTTCACACGACGCGAGACCCTCGCAATCGGGGCGGGCGCCGCAGCGTCGGCCTTCCTGCCGATGCAGGTCAACGCCGCCGCCGATGACGTCATTGCCGCCTTCACGGGCGGCGCCGAAGTCGCAGACGGCGGGGTGGACCTGAACGCCCCGGAGATCGCCGAGAACGGCAACACCGTGCCGATCGAAGTCGGCGCGGACGGCGCGACCGCGATCATGCTGATCGCAACGGGCAACCCGACCCCGGGCGTCGCGACGTTCCATTTCGGCAAGCTGGCAGGCGCGCATGTGGCCGCGACCCGCATCCGCCTTGCCGGCACGCAGGACGTGGTCGCCATCGCCCAGATGGCCGACGGCAGCTTCAAGCGCGCCTCGGCGAACGTGAAAGTCACCATCGGCGGCTGCGGCGGCTGAGACGAGGAGAACAGACAAATGGCAGACAACGTCAAACCCCGCGTCAAGGTCCCGCGCTCCGCTTCGGCGGGCGAAAGTGTCCTGCTCAAGACGCTCATCAGCCACCCGATGGAAAGCGGCCAGCGCAAGGACAGCGACGGCAACCCGATCCCGCGGTCGATCATCAACCGCTTCACCTGCGCGTTCAACGGAGAGAACGTGATCGACGTCACGCTGGAACCCGCGATCTCGACCAACCCGTTCATCGAGTTCGAGGCCGTGGTGCCCGAGGCGGGCGAGTTCGTGTTCACCTGGTACGACGACGACGGGTCCGTCTACACCGAGACCAAGGCGATCGAGATCGGCTGAGCGATCAGAATCTAGGGAGGAATTCTATGGCAAAGCTGAACCTGACCACCGCGCTGGCGACGGCGGCCCTTCTGGGCACCGCGAGCGGCGCTTGGTCCGACGAGAACGCCACGCTGATCGTGAACGGCGAGATCGAGATGGTCACCCGCACCGCGGCGCCCGATCATGTCCCGTTCGACGAAATCCGGTCGGGCTGGACGTTCCGCACCGAAGAGACGCAGGTCCTGCAGATGGATGACTTCGACAATCCGGGCATGATCTTCGTGGACCAGGCGATCGACACCTGGAACACCGCCGAGGGCAGCGAGGGCAAATCCTGCGCAAGCTGCCACGAGGATGTGGAAAGCTCCATGCAGGGGGTGCGCGCCGTCTATCCGAAATGGAACGAGACTGCGGGCGAGGTCCGCACGCTAGCGATGCAGATCAACGACTGCCGCGAGAACCAGATGGGGGCGAATCCCTACAAGTACGACAGCAACCCGATGGCCGCGATGGAGGCGCTGATCTCCGTCCAATCGCGCGGGATGCCGGTGAATGTGGCGATCGACGGCCCTGTCTCCGAGACCTGGGAAAAGGGCAAGGAGATCTACTATACCCGGTACGGCCAGCTCGAGTTGTCCTGCGCGAATTGCCACGAGGACAACTACGACAACATGATCCGGGCAGACCATCTGAGTCAGGGCCAGATCAACGGGTTTCCGACCTACCGGCTGAAGAACGCCAAGCTGAATACAGTGCACGGCCGCTTCAAGGGCTGCGTGCGAGACACGCGTGCCGAGACGTTCAGCCCCGGCAGCCCGGAGTTCGTGGCGCTGGAACTCTACGTCGCATCGCGTGGAAACGGCCTTTCGGTCGAGGGCCCGTCGGTCCGCAACTGACCGCACCGATCTAGCCGACCCGGCTTACCCCCTTCCGCTCCGGCGGGAGGGGACCGTTGACCCCTACCCTTCGGAGTGACCCGCGCATGATTTCCCGCCGCGACTTTCTTCAGACCACCATGGCGGCCTCCGCCCTTGTCGGGGCATCCGGTTTCGGCAACTGGGCGCGGCTTGCCGCGCAGCAGGCGCTGACACAGGACCAGCTTCTGGACTTCGACACGTTCGGCAATGTGACGCTGATCCACATCACCGACCTGCACGCGCAACTGAAGCCGATCTATTTCCGCGAACCCGAGATCAATCTCGGCGTGGGCGCGGCCGCCGGCAAGGTGCCGCACATCACCGGCGCAGATTTTCGCAAGCTGTACGGCATCGCGGATGGAAGCCCGAGCCACTATGCGCTGACATACAACGATTTCACGGCGCTTGCGCAAGCCTATGGGCGGGTCGGCGGACTGGACCGCTGCGCGACCGTCATCAACGCGATCCGGGCCGCGCGCCCCGACGCGCTTTTGCTGGATGGCGGCGATACATGGCACGGCTCCTACACCTGCTATCACACCCAGGGGCAGGATGTTGTGGACGCCATGAATCTGCTCAAGCCCGACGCCATGACCTTCCACTGGGAATTCACACTGGGGTCGGACCGAGTGCGCGACATCGTCGGCGGGCTGCCCTTCCCCGCGCTCGGCCAGAACATCTTCGACGCCGAATGGGACGAGCCGGCCGAGGATTTCCAGCCCTACCAGATGTTCGAACGCGGCGGCGCGCTGATCGCCGTGATCGGGCAGGCCTTCCCCTATATGCCCATCGCGAACCCGGGCTGGATGTTCCCCGAATACAGCTTCGGCATCCGTGACGAGCGGATGCAGGAAATGGTGGACGAAGTGCGCGCCGCCGGGGCCGACCTTGTCGTTTGCCTGTCGCATAACGGCTTCGACGTGGATCGCAAGATGGCGAGCCGGGTTTCCGGCATCGACGTGATACTGTCCGGCCACACCCACGACGCGTTGCCCGAACCGGTGCTGGTGGGCGAGACGATCGTTGTCGCCTCCGGGTCGAACGGCAAGTTCATCAGCCGGGTGGATCTCGACGTGCGCGACGGGCGGATGATGGGATTCCGGCACAAGCTGATCCCGATCTTCTCGGACGTGATAGCGCCAGACCCGCAGGTCGCGGCCGCCATCGATGCCGGGCGCGCCCCGTTCGAGGACCAGTTGTCGGAAGTCATCGGCCGCACCGAAAGCCTGCTTTACCGGCGCGGCAACTTCAACGGGACATGGGACGACCTGATCTGCGATGCGCTCATCACCCAGCGCGAGGCGGACATCGCCATGTCGCCCGGCGTGCGGTGGGGACCGTCGGTCCTGCCCGGCCAGGATATCACCCGCGAGGACATCTTCAACGTAACCTCGATGACTTATGGCAAGGCCTACCGCACCGAGATGACCGGGGAGTTCATCCATACGATCATGGAAGACGTGGGCGACAACCTGTTCAACCCGGACCCCTATTACCAGCAGGGCGGCGACATGGTGCGTGTCGGCGGCATGGGCTACCGGATCGATGTGAGCAAGCCGATGGGCTCGCGCATCACCGACATGACCCTGCTCAGCACCGGCGCGCCGATCGAGCCGGAGAAGACCTATGTCGTCGCGGGCTGGGCCAGCGTGAACGAAGGCACGGAAGGGCCGCAGATCTGGGACGTGGTCGAGGATCACGTCCGCAACCAGGGCACCATCCGCCTGACCCCGAACACCAGCGTCAAGGTGACCGGCGCCTGAGCGCGCCCACCGGCAAAGGAGGCAAATTCCATGACAGACATTTTCAAGGGCATGAAGCCGACACGCAGGTCGTTCCTGCGCGGCGCTGCAGCGGCGGGGGTCGGCGCGGCTGCGGGCGGCGGGGCCGCACGGGCGTCGGGAGATCCGGCCTTCGCCGAGTTACAGCCGTGGATGCAGGAACTGGGCGATCCGGTTGATGCCGCGCCCTATGGTATGCCCTCGGAATTCGAGGCGCATGTGCAGCGCAAGACGGTCTACTGGCTGACCGCCGATCCGATCAGTTCGATCAACTTCACGCCGCTGCATGAACTCGACGGGATCATCACGCCGAACGGGCTGTGCTTCGAACGCCACCACGCGGGCGCCGCGCATGTGGACCCGGCCTTGCACCGTCTGATGATCAACGGGCTGGTGGACCGAGAACTTGTCTTCACCATGGAGGACCTGCTGCGCTTCCCGCGCGAGAACCATGTCTATTTCCTGGAATGCGCCGCCAATTCCGGCATGGAGTGGCGCGGCGCGCAGTTGAACGGCTGCCAGTTCACGCACGGCATGATCCACAACGTCATGTATACCGGCATCCCACTGCGGCTGCTGCTGGCCGAGGCGGGCGTGCAGACCGCAGGAAAATGGCTGCTGGCCGAAGGCGCGGACGCGTCCGGCATGACGCGGTCGATCCCGATGGAAAAGGCGCTGGACGACTGCCTTGTCGCCTTCAAGATGAACGGCGAGGCGCTGCGCGTCGAACAGGGCTATCCGCTGCGGCTGGTCGTGCCGGGTTGGGAAGGCAACATGTGGGTGAAATGGCTGCGGCGGCTGGAGGTCGGCGACCAGCCCTGGCACCACCGGGAGGAAACCAGCAAGTACACCGACCTTCTGGCCGACGGCAGCGCGCGCCGTTTCACCTGGGAAATGGACGCGAAGTCGGTCATCACCAATCCCAGCCCTCAGGCGCCGCTGACCCACGGGCCGGGGCCGACCGTGCTGACCGGGCTGGCATGGTCCGGCCGCGGTACGATCCCGCGGGTGGATGTCACCCTCGATGGCGGAAAGAACTGGCACAAGGCGCGCATGTCCGGCCCGTCGCTGACAAAGTCGCTGCACCGCTTCTATTTCGAATTCGACTGGAACGGGCAGCCCCTGCTGCTGCAAAGCCGTGCGCATGACAGCACCGGTTACGTGCAGCCGACCAAGGACCAGCTGCGCGCGGTGCGCGGCACCAATTCGATCTACCACAACAACGGCATCCAGACCTGGCATGTCAGCAAGACCGGAGAGGCCGAAAATGTCGAGATTTCCTGACGCTGCGGCGGCGCTTCTGGCCGCGGCCCTGATCGCGCCCGCCGCGTTCGCAGACGAACCGGCGCAAGGCCGCGACGGCGGCTTCGGGCTAGGCCGCGAGGCCAGCCCCGAGGAAGTCGCGCTGTGGGACATAGACGTCCGCCCCGACGGCAAGGGCCTTCCCGAAGGATCGGGCAGCGTCGAGGACGGCGAGGAAGTCTGGAGCTACAACTGCGCCCATTGCCACGGCGATTTCGCCGAAGGCATAGACCGCTGGCCGGTGCTGGCGGGCGGCGAGGGCACGCTGGCCAACGACCGGCCGGTCAAGACCATCGGCTCCTACTGGCCGTACCTGTCGACGGTCTACGACTACGTCAATCGCGCTATGCCCTTCGGCTATTCCCAATCGCTCAGCCCCGACGATATCTACGCGATCACCGCATACCTGCTCTATTCCAACTACCTCGTGGAAGACGATTTCGTGCTCACGCACGAGAACTTCGCCGAGATCGAGATGCCCAACGCGCCAAATTTCTTCATGGACGACCGAGCCGAGACCGAAGTGCCGCAGTTCAGCGCAGAACCCTGCATGAGCGACTGCAAGGACAGCGTCGAGATCACCGCGCGCGCCGTGGTGCTGGACGTTACCCCCGAAGACGGCGAAGCTGGCGGCGGTATCGACTGACGACGATCTGGCCCGTATTCTTTGACGCGGGCCAGGCAGGGCCGGACAATACCTCCCCTTGTCCGGCCCGACATCGGCCCGGCCCCCGCCGGTCCCGACATTACGAAGGAGCCTCGCGCTTGCCCGTTTCGCGCACCGCCACGCCCCGTCCGGAAATGTCCCGTCGGCCTCTGCGCGCGGCGCTTCTCGCAGCGTGGCTCGGCGGGCTTGCGGCGACGCAAGCCTCCGGCGCGGCCGCCGACACCGGTACCGAGGCCGCGCTTGCGGGCGGCGACGCCGCGCGCGGCGCCGAGCTGTTCGGCCAGTGCAGCGGCTGTCATCAGGTCGGCGTCGGCGCGGTGAACCGGGTCGGCCCGCACCTGAACGGCGTGTTCGACCGCCGCGCGGGCAGCGTGCCGGGTTTCGCCTATTCCGACGCGATGGACCGGATGGGCGCGGACGGTCTGATCTGGGGCTACCGGACGCTCGACGCCTACCTGGAGAACCCGCGCGCTCTGGTTTCACGCACGCGAATGAGCTATCGCGGCATGGCCGATCCCGGCGACCGGGCCGACGTCTTGGCCTTCCTGCGCACCTATTCGGCACGCCCCTCGGACATTCCGGAAAGTCCACCGACCGCGTCGGATGCAGGCCACGACCTCGACCCGGCGATCCTCGCCATCCAGGGCGATCCGGACTACGGTGAATACCTGTCGGGTGAATGCATCACCTGCCACAGCGCGCAAGGGGCAGACACCGGCATCCCGTCCATTACGCGCTGGCCCGAAGAAGACTTCGTCATCGCCCTGCACGCCTACAAGGAACGGCTGCGTCCGCACCCGGCGATGCAGATGATCGCGGCCCGGCTCAGCGACGAAGAGATCGCCGCACTGGCCGCCTATTTCGGATCCCTGACCCCGGACTGACCCGGGCGCAGGTGTTTTTGGGAGGAAACACCATGCCATTGACCAGACGCAAGATCCTTGCCAGCGGCGCCGCCGTGGCGGCCGCAATGGCGGCCCCGATGCTGCGCGCGCAGGGCCGACCCCGCGTCGTCGTGATCGGCGGCGGCGCGGGCGGCGCAACCGCCGCGCGCTACATCGCAAAGGACAGCGATGGCGCGATCGACGTCACACTGATAGAACCAACGCGCAGCTACTACACCTGTTTCTTCTCGAACCTCTATCTTGGCGGGTTCCGGGAAATCGACTCGCTGGCGCATTCCTACGGGCGGCTTGCATCGGATCACGGCATCAACGTGGTGCATGACTGGGCGACCGGCATCGACCGAGACGCGCGCACCGTCGCGCTCGCCGGTGGCGGCGCGGTGCCTTACGATCGGCTGATCGTCGCGCCCGGCATCGATTTCGTCGATGGCGCTGTGCCGGGCTGGTCGCTGGCCGCGCAGAACGCGATGCCGCACGCCTACAAGGGCGGCTCGCAGACCGAACTGCTGAAGGCGCGTGTCGCCGCAATGCCGGAAGGCGGCACCTTCGTGATGGTGGCCCCCCCGAACCCCTACCGCTGCCCGCCCGGCCCCTATGAAAGGGTGTCGATGATCGCCCACTACCTGCGCGAGCACAATCCGACCGCCAAGATCCTGATCGCCGATCCGAAGGAGAAGTTCTCGAAGATGGCGCTGTTCCAGGAAGGCTGGAACGACAACTATCCCGGCATGGTGGACAGGATCGGCCCCGATTTCGGCGGCGCAGACGTGGAGGTGCGCCCCGAGACGATGGAGGTCGTGATCGACGGCGAAGTGGTGAAGGCCGATGCCTGCAACGTCATCCCGGCGATGAAGGCCGGGCACATCGTTCATGCCGCCGCGCTGACCGAAGGGAACTGGGCACCGGTGGTGCCGGCGACGATGCAAAGCCGCATGGACGAGAACATCCACATCCTCGGCGATGCGGCCGCGCAAGGTGACATGCCAAAATCCGGCTTCGCCGCCAACAGCCAGGCCAAGGTTGCGGCGATGGCGGTGCGCGGCGCGCTGACCGGCAGCCGGGTGTTCCCCGCCAAGTTCTCCAACACGTGCTGGTCGCTGATCGACACCGACAATGGCGTGAAGGTCGGCGCAAGCTACACCGCCACAGACGAGAAGATCGCCTCGGTGGACAGCTTCATCAGCCAGACCGGAGAAACCGCCGACCTGCGCGCCGCAACCTACCGCGAAAGCCTTGGCTGGTATGACGCCATCGCAGCCGACATGTTCGGCTGATCCTGCCACCGACCCGACCGGCCGCCCCTCGACACGGGGGCGGCCCGCAACCGAGCGAAGGACACCATGACCTGCCCTGCCCGTTCCCACATGCCCCGCCACCTGCGCCTGCCCGCCGCCGGGCTTCTGGCCGCCGCCGTTGCCCTGCCTGCCGCCGCTCAGGACGGCGTGGTGACGACCCCCTTCGACGGCAGCTTCGACGATGCCGCCTTCGCCGTGGAAACCGCCATCGTGGGCCAGGGCCTCGTGATCGACCATGTCAGCCATGTCGGCGAGATGCTGGCCCGCACCAAGCAGGCCGTCGGAAGCGACGTGGACCTGTTCACCGAAGCGGACGTGTTCCTGTTCTGCTCGGCCGTCACATCGCGCGCGGTGATGGAAGCGGACCCGATGAACATTGCGCACTGCCCCTACGGCGTCTTCGTCGCCGAGCTGCCGGGCGGCGAGGTGCTGATCGGGCACAAGACCTATCCAGAGGGCCCGATGCAACAAGTGCAGGACCTGCTTTCCGCCATCGTTGCCGAGGCCGCCGCCTTTTAGGCCCACCCGCGCCGTACAGGTGCTCGGCTTGACGCAGATCATACCTGCCCGGCTGCGCCGCGCGCAGGATACCGCAAATCGGATGCCGGGGGGTTGCCGTGCTGGAGTTCATCCTTGACCGTTTCGGCGATGCAGAAACGCTGTTCGCGCTGGGTCTGGCGGTCGGCCTCCTGTTCGGCGCGGCGGCGCAGCATTCGCGGTTCTGCCTGCGGGCCGCGACTGTGGAGTTGGGCAGGGGCCATGTCGGACCGCGTCTCGGGATCTGGCTTATCGTTTTCGCCTCCGCTTTGTTGCTGACGCAGGGCGCGGTGCTGATGGGGTGGTTCGATCCGGCGCAAAGCCGGCAGATCGCCGGGGTCGGCAGCATGTCGGGCGCGATCATCGGGGGGCTGATGTTCGGCGCAGGCATGATCCTTGCGCGCGGTTGCGCGAGTCGCCTGCTGGTTCTGTCCGGCACCGGCAACATGCGCGCGCTGATCACCGGTCTGGTGCTGACCATCGTCGCGCAGGCATCCTATCGCGGTGTACTGGCCCCAGCACGCGAGACGCTTTTCGGCTTGTGGACCGTGCCGGGCGGCGCTGCACGGGACCTTATGGCGATCACCGGGATCAGCCGACCGGCTGTGCTTGGGGCGGCGGCTGCGATGCTGCTGGCAGGGATTGCGGCGGCGCTGCGCGGCGGACTGGAGCGGTCCCGCCTGCTGGCCGCAGCGCTGGTTGGCGCCGCCGTGGCCGCCGCATGGACCGGCACCCATGCCATCGCGCAACTGTCCTTCGACCCTGTGGCGGTATCTTCGGTGACGTTCACTGGACCCGCGACAGACACGCTGATGGGCCTGATCAACGAACGCACGCTGACACTGTCCTTCAGCGTCGGGCTTGTACCGGGGGTCTTCGTGGGCTCGGCCGCGATGGCGCTGGCGCGCCGCGAATTCCGCCTGCAACGCTTCGATGCGGGCAGCGGCATGGAACGCTACCTCATCGGCGCCGTACTGATGGGGTTCGGTGCGATGCTTGCCGGCGGCTGCGCTGTGGGCGCCGGAGTGTCCGGCGGTGCGGTATTGGCGCTGACTGCATGGGTGGCGGTTGGCTGCATGTGGCTGGGCGCGCTTGCAACCGGCTGGATGATGGACGTGCGCGGCAGCCGGGCCGCAGCGCGGGACGGGATCGCAGGCGGCCCGGACACGCCCAGCATACCCTTGCGGCCCGGACCCACATCCCTTACGTAGCCCCAAACCGTACAAAGGCCGCCGCCCATGGAAAACGTCGTTCTCATCGTCCACCTGATCCTTGCGCTCTGCCTCATCGGCGTCGTGCTGCTGCAACGCTCCGAAGGGGGCGGACTTGGCATGGGCGGCGGTGGCGGCGGCGGCGTCATGAGCGGGCGCAGCGCGGCGACCGCCCTTGGGAAGCTGACCTGGGCCTTCGCCATCGCCTTCATCGCCACCTCGATCACGCTCACGATCGTGGCGGCGCGCAACTCGGCCGACAGTTCGGTGCTGGACCGCGTCGGCCCGTCCTCGGCACCCGCTGCTGATCCGCAAAGCCCGGCGCTGCCGGTGCTACCGTCGGGCGACGCGCTGCTGCCGCCGTCCACCGGCGATGCACCAGCGCTTCCCCCCCGCGCCGAGTGACACACACTACCCGTTGAAAAACGCGCCGCACCATGCCCAGCATGTTGCGGCGCGACCCCGAATCCTGTAAGTAGAAATCCCGTGATGCTGCGTGTCCGGGCCGGATTTTCGCGGCCCTGTTCAGCACATCACGAGGGGGATCCCGCGCATGACACGTTATATCTTCATCACCGGCGGCGTCGTGTCGTCGCTTGGAAAGGGCTTGGCCTCGGCGGCGCTCGGGGCGCTGCTTCAGGCCCGCGGCTTCACGGTGCGGCTGCGCAAGCTCGATCCTTATCTGAACGTCGATCCCGGAACGATGTCGCCCTTCGAACATGGCGAGGTCTTCGTCACTGACGACGGTGCTGAAACCGACCTCGACCTCGGCCACTACGAACGGTTCACCGGCGTGTCGGCGCGCGCCACCGACAGCGTTTCCTCCGGCCGGATCTATTCCAACGTTCTCGAAAAGGAACGCCGGGGCGACTATCTCGGCAAGACGATCCAGGTGATCCCGCACGTCACAAACGAAATCAAGGATTTCATCGCCACCGGCGATGGAGAGGTCGATTTCATGCTGTGCGAGATCGGCGGCACCGTGGGCGACATCGAAGGCCTTCCATTCTTCGAGGCGATCCGCCAGTTCGGCCAGGAACGCCCACGCGGCAACTGCATTTTCATGCATCTGACGCTGCTGCCTTGGATCGCGGCGGCAGGAGAACTGAAGACCAAGCCCACGCAGCACAGCGTCAAGGAACTGCGCGCCATCGGCATCGCGCCTGACATTCTGGTCTGCCGCGCCGAGAACCCGATCCCCCAGAAGGAACGCGAGAAGCTGGCCCTGTTCTGCAACGTGCGTCCCGAGGCCGTGATCGCCGCACTGGACCTGGACACCATCTACGACGCGCCGCTGGCCTATCACCGCGAGGGGCTGGACCAGGCGGTTCTGGACGCGTTCCAGATCTCGCCGGCTCCGCGCCCGAACCTGACCCGCTGGGAAGACGTGCACGACCGCATCGTGAACGCCGAGGGCGACGTGCGCATCGCCATCGTGGGCAAGTACACCCAGCTTGGCGACGCCTATAAATCCATCGCCGAGGCGCTGACGCATGCCGGAATGGCCAACCGCGTCCGGGTCCGCGCCGAATGGATCGACGCCGAGATCTTCGAAGCCTCGGACCCGGCGCCGCATCTTGAAGGATTCCATGCGATCCTTGTGCCCGGCGGCTTCGGCGAACGCGGCACAGAGGGGAAGATCCGCGCGGCGGAGTTCGCCCGCACCCGGCAGATCCCCTATTTCGGGATCTGTCTCGGGATGCAGATGGCGGTGGTGGAAGCCGCGCGCAACCTTGCCGGTCTCGCCGATGCGGGATCGGAGGAATTCGACCGCGAGGGGCGCAGCCTGACCCCGGTCGTCTATCACCTGAAGGAATGGGTGCAGGGCAACCACACGGTCGCGCGATCGAAGAATGACGACAAGGGCGGCACGATGCGGCTGGGCAGTTACAGCGCGCATCTGCGCGAAGGCTCGCGCGTGGCGGGGATCTACGGGTCCACCGTGATCGAGGAACGACACCGCCACCGCTATGAGGTGGACATGCGCTTTCGCACCGCCCTTGAGGAAAAAGGCCTGATCTTCTCGGGCATGTCGCCGGACGGCAAGCTGCCCGAAATCGTCGAGGTGGCCGATCACCCGTGGTATATTGGCGTGCAGTTCCACCCCGAACTGAAAAGCAAGCCCTTCGCGCCCCACCCGCTGTTCGCCGACTTCGTGCGCGCGGCAAGGGATGTCTCGCGGCTGGTCTGACGGCGCAGCCCCGCGCGCGCCGCACGCGCCCGGCACTGGGCAAACGCGACCGCGGCGGGCATAGTCCTTCCATGACAACCGCTCTGCGCCGATCCTTCCTGTTGCGCTCCGAAACCGCCCGTGTGGCGGCAGCCGTGCTGTGTGCGATCGCGCTCGGGGCTGCCGCGCTGCCGTGGATGGACAGGCATTTCCAGATCCGCGCCGGGCTTCAGGGGATCGACACGCTGAACCTGTCTGTGGCGGGCCTGCGCGGCGCGCTGGACCGGTTCGAACCGCTGCCGCCGCTGATCGCCGAACGGCCGGTGCTGGCGGAGCTTCTGAGCGATCCCACGAACCCGGCGCTGCTGGCGCGGGTCAACGCCGAACTCAAGCAGACGGCGGAATCGCTGCGCGCCTCGGATGTCTATCTGATGGATGCGGACGGGCTGACCCTCGCCGCCAGTTCCTATCTCAAGGAGCTGTCCTTCGTGGGCCAGAACTTCACCTACCGTCCGTATTTCACGGATGCGCTTCGCGGCGTGCCCGCACGCTACTTCGCGCTTGGCACCACGTCTGGGGAGCGCGGCTATTTCTTCGCGGCTCCGGTCTGGGACGGCGCACAGGTGATCGGCGTGCTGGCCCTGAAATTCACTGTGGACGCGTTCGAGGACGCATGGCGGGCCGGGCCATCCGAACTGATCGTGACAGACGCCAACGGGGTCGTGTTCATGTCGAGCCGCACCGACTGGCATTTCCGCACGCTCGGGCCACTGTCCCCCGCCGCGCTGGACGAGATCCGCGCGACCCGTCAATACCCGCCCGCGCGCCTGCACCCACTTGATGTGACGCTAACGCCGATCACCGACCGGCTCGACCGGGTCACAATCGATGGCGGCAGCGGCGGCGGAACCGAGGCTTTCGTAAGCGCCTCCACGATACTGCCCGATGTCGGCTGGCGTGTGCGCATCCTCAGCCCGGCCGGACCGGTACGCGCGCAAGCGTTGGGGGTACTGCTGTTTCTCGGCATGATCGCCCTGCTGGTCGGCCTTGCCGCCGCGCTGGTGCTGTCGCGCCGCGCCCGGATCCTGGACCGGTTGGAGGCGCAGCGGGCCACGCAGGACCTTCTGGAACAGCGCGTGCGCGAACGCACGGCCGACCTGAACGTAGCCAATGCCAGCCTGCGCACCGAGGTCGAGGAGCGCCGCAGCGCCGAGCACCGGTTACGCCAGACCCAGAAGGAACTGGTGCAGGCCGGCAAGCTGGCCGCGCTTGGCCAGATGTCGGCCGCCATCTCGCACGAGATCAACCAGCCGCTGGCCGCGGTCAAGTCCTATGCCGACAACGCTGCCATGCTGCTGGACAGGGACAGGCAGAGCGAGGCGCGCGAAAACATGACCCGCATTTCGGACATGGCCGACCGGATCGCCACGATCTCGGGCCATCTGCGCAATTTCGCGCGGCGCCCGCAGGAGGGCATCGCGCCGGTCGACATGGTCGCAGTGGTCGACGACGCGCTGGACCTGATGCGCGCCCGGCTTGCATCGGGCGGGGTGCGCGTCGGTTTCGACCGGCCGTCCAAGCCGGTGATGGCAATGGGCGGGCAACTGCGGTTGCAGCAGGTGGTGGTGAATCTGCTCAGCAACGCGCTGGACGCGACAGAACACCTTGCCGCGCCGCGAATCCGCGTGGTGCTGTCCCCGCCCGAGGACGGCGAGGTCCGACTTGCGGTGCAAGACAGCGGGCCGGGACTGAGCGAGGCCGCGCTGGCGCAGGTGTTCGACCCGTTCTTCACAACCAAGAGCCCCGGCAAGGGGCTGGGGCTTGGGCTGTCGATCTCGTTCAATATCGTGGAGGATTTCGGCGGCCACCTGCGCGCGCGCAATATCGACGCCGGGGGCGCCGAGTTCTCGGTCGAGTTGCCCGCCGCGCCGCCCCCGCAAGCGGTTGCCGCCCAATGACCACCGAACCTGTCCTGTTCGTCGATGACGAGGAACATCTGCGCCTCGCGGCCGAGCAGACCCTTGCCTTGGCTGATCTGGAGGTCGTCAGCCTGCCCGAGGCGGAGGCTGCGCTTGGTCGGGTCAGCCGCAACTTTCCCGGCGTTCTCGTCACCGACATCCGGATGCGGGGCATGGACGGGCTGACGCTGATGCACCGCTGCCTCGAGATCGACCCGGAGTTTCCCGTGATCCTGATCACCGGCCACGGCGATGTGGAACTGGCGGTGCAGACGATGCGCGACGGCGCCTACGATTTCCTCGAAAAGCCCTATGCCCCGGCGCGTCTGGTGGACACGGTGCGCCGCGCGCTCGACAAGCGGCGGCTGACGCTGGAGAACCGACAACTTCGGTCGCAGGTGGGCGGGCGCGACGCGATCGAGGCGCGGCTCTCGGGGCGCAGCGCGGTGATGGTGGCGCTGCGCCAGCAAATCCGCGCGGTGGCCGTGACCAGCGCGGATGTGCTGATTGTCGGGGCGACAGGAACCGGCAAGGAGGTCGCCGCGCGCGCGCTGCACCGGGCCGGACCACGCAGCGATGCGCCTTTCGTGCAGATCAACTGCGCCGCCCTGCCTGCGGACCTGATCGAGAGCGAACTGTTCGGCCACGAAGCGGGCGCCTTCGCAGGGGCCACACGACCGCGCTATGGCAAGTTCGAACACGCACGCGGCGGGACCGTGTTCCTGGACGAGATCGACAGCCTGCCGGGCCCGTTGCAGGCCAAGCTGCTGCACGCGATCCAGAATCGGGCGATCACGCGGCTGGGCTCAAATGACACGATCCCGCTGGACGTGCGCTTCATAGCCGCCAGCAAGCGCGACCTTGCGGACGCGGCCGCGCGGGGCGAGTTTCGCAGCGATCTGCTTTACCGGCTCAACGTGGTGACGCTGCGGATGCCCGATCTCGCCGCACGCCGCGAGGACATTCCGCGCCTGTTCCTCCATCTGGTGCAGGAGGCAGCCGCGCGCTGCAAACGGCCCGCACCAGACGTGCCGGGCACCATCCTCCGCACGCTACCGGTGCGGGACTGGCCCGGAAACGTACGCGAGTTGCGCAACGTGGCCGAACGCTTCGTTCTCGGGCTCGATCTCGACATCGGCGAGACGCCGGGCGACGGCGTGGCCGGTCTTGCCGACCAGGTCGCCGCCTTCGAGAAATCGCTCATCGCGGGCAGCATCGCAGCCCATGGCGGGCGGCTCAAGGATACCTACGAATCGCTCGGGATATCGCGCAAGGGACTCTACGAGAAGATGCAGAAGCATGGGCTGTCGCGGCAGGATTTCGTGGACGAGGAGTGATGCAGCCCGGCGATGTGTCGGTTTCCGGGCAAGCCGACGGACGGTTTGTGTCCCACCGTGCCCATTCGGCGCGGGCCGCCGAAACTGATAGCGCGAACGCCTCTCCGCAAGCCTTGCACAGCACGCAACCCTGACTGCACACAGACGCAAGCTTACGGCCCCGTGATGGTGGTCGTGGCCGGTCCGGAGCACTTTCCGGGACAAACTCGATACCGGGCCCGCAAGCTAGGCCCGCAGGGAGGAAGACATGAAAACCACGGTTCTGACATTTGGTATAGCGGCGCTTGCTGCTGGTGTTTGCGGTGCTCAGGAGGATCGGTCTGGTTGGCCTGCGTCGTTCACGGTTGGCACGGCGTCGCAGGGCGGGACGTATTTCGCCTATGGCTCGGGCTGGGCGAACCTTGTCGCGGACGAGCTTGGCCTTTCGGGCGGCGGCGAGGTGACGGGCGGCCCGATGCAGAACATGGCGCTGGTGCACACCGGCGACGCGGCCTTCGGGATGACCACGATGGGCCCGGCCGCCGAGAGCCTCGCGGGCACCAACCCGATCGCGCCGGGCCTGGCGATGGACAAGGCCTGCGCGATGTTCCCGATGTACCAGACCCCGTTCAGCGTGACCGCGCTGTCGAGCAGCGGGATCACCTCGATCTCCGAGATCCCGGACGGCGCGCGGATCGGCTTCGGGCCCGCGGGGTCGACCTCGGACACGTATTTCCCGCGCATGATGGAAACGCTGGGCGTCAATTTCGAGCGGCGCAACGGCGGCTGGTCGGACCTTGGCGGCCAGTTGCAGGACGGTCTGCTGGACGTGATCGCCTTCGCCGCGGGCGTGCCCGTGCCGGCCGTCAGCCAGCTTGAAGTGCAGACCGACGTGAATATCATCGAGTTCACCGAGGCCGAGCAGGCCACGATCATGGAGGCCTTCCCGGTGTCCGAGTTCGAGATCGCGGCGAACACCTACACCACGCTCGAGGCGCCGGCGCGGTCGGTGTCGATGTGGAACTTCGCCATCGCCAACTGCGACCTGCCCGCCAGCTTCGTGAAGGCGGTCGTGGACGTGGTGATGTCGGACAACGAGCGGATGGTGGGCATCCACCGCGCCGCGCGGTCCACCGTGCCCTCGAACTGGGACAAGAACAAGGTCATGCCCTGGCATCCCGGCGCCGCCGAATGGTTCGCCGAGAACGCGGGGGCCGATATCCCGGCCGACATGATCTACGGCCAGTAAGCCAGCCCCCGCCCCGCGCGTCCGGCCCCGTGCCGGGCGCTTGCGGGGCGGGCCCGGCCCCGGACGGGATCCCGCACCGGCTCCGCACGGGCTCCCTGCACGGTCTTCTTAGGACGGACCTCTCGCACGGGGCGCGAACAGGATCGCGGCGCCCCCTGCCCGACCGGGCGCCAACCGGGCCCCGATCGGCCATCGATGGCCCCGGCACAGACCCGCGCAGCCCCCCGCGAAGACAGGGGGGCAGGCCGCGGCGGACGCATGGGGGCCGACCCGCCCCCGGCCAGACCGGCACACCGGCCCGGCCCTCCCCGCCACGCCAACCCGCCTTCACCCCGTCACTTCCCCCATTTCCGCCCGAACCCGCCATGCGCCCGGCCCGTCCGGCCCGCGCGGACCCGGACCCCACCGGAGGACCACCGCCGATGCACCCCCCCGCCCGTCACGACCCGTTTTCCCCCGGAGCCCGCACCCGGCCCTGCCGCGCCCCCGCCGATAGCGGCCGCGGCGACGCCGCCGCGCAGACCGACGAGCACATGATCGCCGACGGCGTCGACGACGAAGCCGTCGAGGCCAACCGCCGCATCTTCGAGGGATCGACCTTCTGGGCCATGGCCGCCCTCGCCACGCTCTACGCGATGTTCCACATGGCCGCGCTGAACGGGCTGTCGATCTCGGCCCTGACCGGGATCGAGCTGCCCTTCCTGCCGCAATTCCCGATGGAAACCTGGAACTTCCGCATCGTCCATGTCGCCGGCGCGCTGGTGCTGGGCTTCCTGATGTACGCCGCCGCCGACTTCCCCGGCGACGCGGACGCGCCCGGCACACCGGCCCGGCCCGCGCTGCACACCGCCGCCATCGCGCTCGCCGTCCCGGCGCTGCTCGCGCTCGGCACGGCGATCTGGTTCGCCCTGCTGATCGAAGGCGGCGCCATGTGGAACGGCATGGACGCCACCATCAAGTTCCGCGAGACATGGCTCTTCGGCGTGCCGCTGCTGCTCGCCACCGCAGGGGCCATCGGCCTGTCCTGGGCCCACAGCGCCCCGCGCGCGCGCCTCGCCGCGCCCGACATCGTGCTCGGCATCTGCGCCGTCGCCGTCGCCGCCTACCTGATCACCATCTACGGCACGCTGATGCGCAACTCCACCGGCACCCCCTTCGCGCCGATCGGCATCTCCATCGCCGCCGTCGCGGGCACCGCGCTGATCATGGAACTGACACGCCGCGTCGCGGGCCTCGCGCTCGTCATCATCGCGGGCGTGTTCCTGGCCTACGTGTTCGCGGGCCAGTACCTGCCGGGCTTCCTGAACTCCCCCGCGATCAGCTGGCAGCGCTTCTTCAGCCAGGTCTACACCGATGCCGGCATCCTCGGGCCGACAACCGCCGTGTCCTCGACCTACATCATCCTGTTCATCATCTTCGCCGCCTTCCTGCAGGCCAGCAAGGTCGGCGACTACTTCGTCAACTTCGCCTTCGCCGCCGCAGGCCGCACCCGCGGCGGACCCGCCAAGGTCGCCATCTTCGCCTCCGGCCTGATGGGCATGATCAACGGCACCTCCGCGGGCAACGTCGTCGCCACCGGCTCGCTCACCATCCCGCTCATGAAGAAGGTCGGATACCACAAGAAGACCGCGGGCGCCGTCGAGGCCGCCGCCTCGACCGGCGGGCAGATCATGCCCCCGATCATGGGCGCGGGCGCCTTCATCATGGCCGAGATCACCGGCATCCCCTATACCGAGATCGCCATCGCCGCCATCATCCCCGCCGTGCTCTACTTCGTGTCGGTCTTCTTCATGGTCGACTTCGAGGCCGCCAAGCTCGGCATGCGCGGCATGAACGCCGACGAGATCCCGAAACTCTCCACCATGATGCGCCGGGTCTTCCTGTTCCTGCCCATCCTCATCCTGATCGCCGCGCTGTTCATGGGATACTCCGTCATCCGCGCGGGCACATACGCCACGCTCTCGGCCGCCGTCGTCTCTTGGCTCACCCCCTACCGGATGGGGCCGCGCTCCACCCTCAAGGCGTTCGAGATCGCGGGCGTCATGTCGATCCAGATCATCGCCGTGTGCGCCTGCGCGGGCATCATCGTCGGCGTCATCAGCCTGACCGGCGTCGGCGCGCGCTTCTCCAACCTGCTGCTCGGCCTCGCGGGCGTCAGTCAGTTCCTGGCGCTGTTCTTCGCCATGTGCATCTCCATCCTGCTCGGCATGGGCATGCCCACCACCGCCGCCTACGCCGTCGCCGCCTCCGTGGTCGCGCCCGGCCTCGTGGAGCTTGGCATCCCGCAGCTGACCGCGCATTTCTTCGTGTTCTACTTCGCCGTGCTCTCCGCCATCACGCCGCCCGTCGCGCTCGCAAGCTACGCCGCGGCCGGCATCTCCGGCGCCAACCCGATGGAAACCTCCGTCGCCTCGTTCAAGATCGGCATCGCCGCCTTCATCGTGCCCTTCATGTTCTTCTACAACGGCGCGCTGCTGATGGAGGGAACCTGGTTCGAGGTGATCCGCGCAGGCGCCACGGCAACCGTCGGCGTGTTCCTGCTGTCGGCCGGCGTGCAGGGGTGGTTCATGGGCGGACGCACAGCGTGGTTCATCCGCGCAGGCCTCCTGCTCGCCGCACTCACCATGATCGAAGGCGGCCTCGTCACGGACATCATAGGCCTCGCAACCATCGCAGCCGCCTGGACAATACAAAAAACAATCCACCCAAACCCAGACGCAAAACTCAACGTCAAAGGCGCAGACTGAAAA
>NZ_QGKU01000037.1 GCF_003172915.1 Meridianimarinicoccus roseus | reverse complement strand
GATACCACCGGCACGCTGGGGCTGGTCACCGACAACGGCGACGGCACCTTCGGCTACGACCCGAACGGCGCGTTCGAGGCACTGGCGGCGGGCGAGCAGGCCACCGACAGCTTCACCTACACCGTAGACGACGGGCAGGGCGGCTCCGACACGGCCACCGTCACCGTCGCGATCACCGGGCAAAACGACGCGCCGGTGGCGATGGACGACAGCTATGACACGGCCGGGAACACGACGGTCGCCGACAACCTGCTGGCCAACGACAGCGATCCCGATTCGACAGACGTGCTTGAAGTCAGCGCCGTTCAGGGAAGCGCCGCCGCAGTCGGGACGACCATCGCCCTAGCATCCGGGGCAGAGGTCACAGTCGGGCAGAACGGCGACTTCACCTACAACGCCAACGGTGCCTTCGACGGTTTGCTGCGCGATATGGCCGCTGTGGATACATTTACCTACACGGTATCCGACGGAAACGGTGGACTTGACACGGCGTCAGTTGGCATAGTGGTTAACGCAGATCAGGATTCCGACGGAGTGGCAGACATAGAAGACAACGCGGTCTTCGTATTCAATCCATCGCAGTACGACAGCGACGGGGACGGATACGGAAACATCATCGACGCAGACTTCGACAATGACCGCGTGATCGGCAGCGCCGATGCGGCCTATTTCGTCGGGGCCTTCGGCACGACCGATCCGCACGCGGACCTGGACGGCGACGGTGTGGTGGGCAGCGGTGATGCGGCGCTCTTCGTATCGCTGTTCGGCCAGCCTCTTGGGGCGTCCGCATTCGACTTTATCGTCTAGGTCCTGAGCAAGGGGAAAGAGGACTCAATGTTAAACAGTAAATTCATCCTGGCGACCATCTTCAGCCTGTGCACTCTGGCGACCCAGAGCCACGCGATCAACGTGAACAGCAACTTTGCGGTTGGGGGCCCTGACATCGCAGTCGGGGAGCAGGTCACCATTCGTTACACAACCGAGAACTTCCCGGAGTTCATGGGAGCCGACCTGTTCTTCAGCTTTGACGACACGGTTCTTAGCTTCGATTCCGCCGCCTTCGGCGACTTCTTCCTGACTAGCGTCAGTGACCCGCCCGCAATCGGCCCGCTAGCGGTTCCATCGTCGTCCTCGCCCGGGGTCGTCACCAAGATGGTGATGTTTTCGCGGTTCTTCTCGGGAAATGTGTCGGGCGACGTTTTCCTGTTCGATCTGAACTTCACGGGTGTCGGCGCGGGCACTTCAGCGATTCTCATGTCCGAGTCGCCGACGGCGCCTTTCGCAACGATGGCCGGACCACTTTCCGAAACCGTGACCTTCTCGCAGCCTTCGGTGACCGTATCGGCGGCACCCGGCGTGATCCCGCTGCCGGCATCGGCTGTGATGTTGCTTGGCGCCCTTGCTGCAACAGCGGCGACCCGCCGCACTGCGCGGGAAAAAACCGCCGCATGATCTCGTAACTGCGCACCGCATCCCTCGCCAGCCGAATAGCGGTGCGCGGCAACCTGCCAACGACTGATGGTCGGCACGCCTGACCATCGTCCTCCGCCCGCCCTATCAGGCGTCCGGGTTCTTTCGTGGGCCAAGGGCGCTGTACGGCACAAGCGGACAAGATCGACCTGGGCCAGGTTCAGGGCTGCGGATTGGCCGAACCGCGGTTTTGCGCATGTAGCTTGCGCCCCGTATCATGGCGCAGATCGCCCAGTACCAGCGCCTTCAATTCGCTGTCCCGCACCAGAAGCGCGCGAAGGGCGTCTGCCGAGACCATGAACACCCGGCCAGCTTGCGCGATCCGAACCGTAGCCGACGCCGGACCCTCGCCCAGCACGTTGATCTCACCCACGAAGCCATTGGTGATGCGGGCTATCTCCTGTCCACCACAGCCAACCGTCGCCTCGGCCTCCGAAAGGTAGGTCAGCGCGCGGACCGGTTCCGCTTCAGTGGTCAGCACCGTGCCGGACGGAAGGTTCACCCATGTTCCGGTATCGAGGAACCTGCGCGCCTGCAGGCGCGACAGGCTGGGCAAGGCTGTCGCAGCCAATGCAGCCTCTTCGCCGGACAGCGTCACGCTGCGGCTCAGGATCGCCTGACGGGCCAGCCCGACGCAGCTGATCGTGACCCAGAACACCTGGATAAGTGCTGCCGACAGGTTGAAATCTCGCGACAAGCTGACCAGCACTAGCAGCGCGGCGGCAAGGTTCATCACGGTATAGACCGTTCCGCTGCCGCGCAGCACGCCCGATTGCAACAGCGCGTAGGACGACAGATACAGCGCAACACCGCCATAGCCTGCCAGATGTGACACCGTGTCCGGCATACATTCCTCCATTCCACCGACGCCGCAGCGTCAACCCTGATCGCAAGGCTCGCCCTATCCTTCAGCGATGGCAAACCGGCAACGCCGGTCCGTGCGCCGGAACACAGTCGGCTGGCCGGATTTGCAATTTACCGGTGTGCAGCATGGCTCTAGCGTTAACCATGTTACGGTACGAAAGGGAGACGGCAATGAGAACGGTTATTCGGGTGGCGGTGGGGGCGGCGATGGCGGTCGCGCTCGCCGGGGCGGCAGGGGCGTCGGACCACAAGGACAGCCCCTACACGCAGGCCAACCCGGCTGCGGATATCGGCGACGTGTTCATCTTCCAAGGGCCGGAAACCGGCGGGCTGACGATGGTGTTCACGGTCAACCCGCTGTCCAACAGCGGTCTGCCGGGCACTTCGGCCTCGTCCGAAATCAAGCTGGATCCGTCTCTGACCTATGCGTTCAAGCTGGACCTTGATGGCGATGCGCGCGCCGATCTGGCCTACAAGCTGCGTGCCGCCGACATCGCCGGGCAGGCGCAGACCCAGTCGATCGAGCTGAAGCGCGCGACAGGTGCCGAAGCCGCATCGAACGGCTGGCAGGGCCAGACCATCGCAACCGGGCGCACAACGGCGCTGAACGCGCCGCTCGAGGTGGTGCGCGGCAAGGCGGGCGAATTGCTTTTCGCCGGGGTCCGGCGCGATCCGTTCTTCTTCGATTTCACCGGCGTGACAGCCCCGGCCGAATTCGCCATCCGCGAGGCGCTGTCGGGCGGTGATGGGCTGCCCGCAGCGCCCACATCGCTGGGCGCCTTCGGCAAGACAGACATGACCGTCGTCGTTCTTGAGGTGCCGCTTGAACCGGCGCTGCGCAAGGCCGGGTTCTGGGTGGTCGTATCCGACGAGAACGGGAGCGCGGTGGACCGCATGGGCCGGACCGGCGTGCAGGGCATCTTCCTTGTCGAAACCCCGGTCGGCTACAACCCTGAGGCGTATCTTCCCCGCGACCGAGACCGCTTTCCCACAGTCGGCGATCTGAACAACGCCTACAACAGCACGCCGCCCGCCGACGACGTTGAGAACTATGGTGCACAGTTCGCCTACCGGTTCCGGCAACTGGAAGTAGACGAAGGCAAAGTCAAGCAGACCGTCGACTTCTACCTGCCCGACATCCTGCACTGGGACGCCGATGCAGACCGCGCCTATCCCAACCAACGCAGCCTGCGCGAGGACAGCGTATTCTGGACAATCGCCAACGTGAACCCGTTCTACCATGCGCCGGACGACAACCCGCCACCGCATGTTAGCGACCAGCCACTCAGCAACCGCTTTCCCTATGTTGCACCTTCGGTCGCGCAGGCCTATGAGGCGCCAGACAGCCTTGTGCCTGTGCATCCGCTGTATCTTGCGGACTAGGCCCGATCAGATAGCGAAGCGGAAAATGGCGACGTTGCCGATGCCCTTCGCCTCCACCCGGCCGAGCGAACGCAGCGCGGGGTCGTCACCCACCGCCGCGCGCGTGCTTTCGGACAGGGTGATCGTGTTCACCGCACTTGCCTTGACCACGCGCGCGGCGGTGTTCACGGTGTTACCCCATATGTCATAGCTCAGGCGTTCATGGCCGACGACGCCACTGGACAGCGGCCCGCTGTTCAGCCCAATGCGAATGTCCCAGGCACTGGTGCTGGTGCGGGACGGGTTGGCCCGGCTGTCACGCACGAACATCAGGATTTCGCGCGCCGCCGACAACATGCGCCGGGCGTGACCTTGCTCGTCATCCTGCGCGCCGGCCACGCACATGTAGGCATCGCCGATGGTCTTTACCTTCTCCACTCCATGCCGCGAAATGATCTGGTCGAAGGCGGAATAGTAGTGGTCCAGCATCCCCACCAACACCACCGGGTCGAGCCGTTCCGTGCTTTCCGAAAACGACACGAAATCGGCGAACATCACCGTCGCACTGTCCACCCGGCGCGGCGCGACACGGCCCGTGGTCTTGAGTTCTTCGGCCACGCCTTCGGGCATGATGGACCGTAGCAACTGGTCGGTGCGTGCCTTCTCCTTCTGAAGTGACGCGTTCAGCGCCTCAAGTTCGCGCGACTTGCGCTCGACCTCTGCGCGTGCCGCCTCGATCTCGTTGATGATGTTGCGCTGAAAGGCGTGGCTTGCATCCATCAGGTGCTCAAGCTCTGCCCGGCGCAGGTTGGCCTTGCGCAGACGCTTTTCGAGCAGGCGTATCTCGCGGGCAGGGTCTTCGCCAGAAGGCGGACCGCTTCTGTCCGTGTCCCGCTGCAAAAGTCAGTCCGTGCGCGTGCCCAGCAGAACCGCGACCAGCGCGTTGGTGTGAGTCAGCGACCGGCCTTCGGGTCCGGGCGGACAGATCTCGCCATACGTATAGAACCCGGCTGTCGGGATGCGCTGTCCGATAATTTCTGTCAGCGAGGTGTATTCCTCGTTGGTGCGCGTTCCAAGCGCGGCCCGGCGACCGGCGCAGGAGAATACAAGCGCTGCCTCAGGCGTCGTACCCGGATAGGCAGAGACAGCCTGCCGACCGGCTTCCCGGGCGGCGGCAATGATCTCGTCCCGCGAAGCGGTTGCGATCTGCACCTCGCTTTCCGCCGGGATAGGGTTGACGAGGTGGATCGATCCGGTCTCGCGGTCGAAATGCTGCGGCGTGCTCAGAACGATGCCGCCGCGTTCCGGCGAATGGACCGCGAGCGGGAAGAAGATCGAATGGCTTTGCACGTAGTCGTCGTAAAGCTCCACCGCCGGTTTGCCGCCAATCTCGTGGATCACGGCCCCGTCTGCGCGCGACACGACATGTCGCTGGCCCAGCGGCGTGTAACCGGTCGCCACGCCGCATGAGTAGATCACCGGGCCGGACAGCAGCATCACGACCACCGCGTCGCTTACGATTTCGTCATTGCAGATCTGGCTGGTGCGGGTGAACCGAAGCTGGTCCCCCGCCGCGCCGCCTACGATCGGAAAATCGGCACCGAGCGCGGCGCGCAATCCATCAAGGATGTGATGGATATTCGTACCGATGCCTTCCGGTGTGGCGATGCACAGCGCCGGATCGCGTTCGGTCTTGCCGCGCGCCATGGCAACGGCCTGCGCCGTGGCCTTGTCAGGGTCGCCCGCAGCGCCAACACCCATACCGACGGTCACATCGACCAGATCGGACGCGATCAACGTGATCACGACGGAGTCCTCAAGGAATCCTTCCGGTTCGCTCAGTTCGCCATCGGTGGTGCAGCCCGACAGTTCGATCGCCGGAAACCGGGTGCGGATCGTGTCCACCATCGCGCGCAGGTCCGTGTCGATCCCGGCGAAGACCAGGGCGCCCTTGGGGGTCAATCCGTCCAGATGCGCGAGCGCCATGTCAAGCGCGTCGCGCGTGGCGATGACCGTGTCTGGATCCTCGCTGTGGCCTGTCGCGATCTTGAGCATGGCACATCCCCCGGTTACTTTATGCTCTGGTTTTAGCCATCCCAGTTGCGGATGTCAGGCGAGATTACCACTCCAGATGGAACAAAACCCATGATCTTCCCGTAAAACGCGAGTTCTTCGCCCAAAGACTGGACGATATGGGCGCGCTGCTTGAACCCGTGGCCTTCACCGGGGAAAAACTCCCACGCGACCAGGAGCTTGCGGTCCATCAGCGCGTCGATCAGCACCTGCGCCTGGGCGCGCGGGACGACCGGATCGTCCTCCCCCTGGAAAATGATCAGGGGACAGTCGATCCGGTCCGCGTGGAACAGCGGCGAGCGCGCCTTGAACACCCGTTGCGCTGCTGGGTAGGGGCCGACCAGCAGTTCGGCATAATGCGCCTCCAGCTTGTCGGTGAAGCGCGCGATCGCCTGCAGGTCCGAGATCCCGTAGTAACTTGCTCCGGCGGATAAAAGGTCGGTGAAGGTCGCCAGCGCCAGTGTCGTATAACCACCGGCGGATCCGCCGCGCGACACGATGCGATAGCGGTCCACCTTGTCCTGCGCGACGAGATGCCGGGCCGCCGCCACGCAATCCTCGATATCGACAACGCCCCAGTCCCCGTACATGGCTTGGTGGTAGGCCCGCCCAAAGCCGGTGGAGCCGCGATAGTTCACGTCGATCACCGCGAACCCGCGTGAGGTGAAGAAGGCGATGTCCATCGACAGCGCCGCGCCAGCCGGACCGGTCGGCCCGCCATGGATCACGATGACCAGCGGTGGGCGGTCCTGAGTTGGGGCTTCGACCGCCGGGTTGGTCGGCGGGTAGAAGAACGCATGGGCCGTGCCCGTGGGGGCCGCGCCCTGCGGCCCGGTGGGAAAGCTGATCGCCTCGGGCACCGGCAGGCAGGCCCGCGCAGCGTCGCCGAGGTTCGGATTGGCGCTACGAATTTCGGACATGGCGCCGGTCGCAAGGTCCATCCGCACCAGCGCGGCCGGTGCATCGAAGCGCCCCCCCACAAACACCGCGAAGCCGTCACCGACGCGCAGATGAGCGATGCTTGTATAGGGAGTGTCCACCGGTGTCACTGTACCGGTGGCCAGGCACACCCGCCCCAGCGACCAGAGTCCACCGCTGGAATACGCGGCAAGCGCGGTTCCATCGGCCATCACGGCATAGGACGCGGTGCCAAGCCGCCAGAGCGGCGCCGCGAACTCGGCGGCCATCTGCGTGACGGGCACCAGCGTGTCGCCATCGACGCGGTGGATGTTCCACCAGCGCGCCCCGTCCACTTCCAGCCGGTCCGACACGCAATAAAGCGTGCCGTCCGGCCCCCAGACGGGTTCGAGGATGGATTCGTCCGAGTATCGCAGAGCCTGCTGGAACACCGGATTAAGCTGCGGGTCGATCCACGCGGCAGGCGAACCGCCGATTGTCCGCGTTGTGATCGCAGCGCCCTGAGCGTCAAGCTCGGCCACCTGCAAGCGCGTGCCGTCCCATGGCATCGACGGGTAATCCCATGTGATCCAAGCAATACGTCGACCGTCGGGCGACAGACGCGGAAAGGCATAGAAGTCTCCACCCTCGGCCAGCGTCACCGGCAGCTTGCGCCCGGCCATGTCCAGCGCGACAAGGCTTTGGCGCGCCTGTCCATGCAGTGGCCGATCCGGGTCCTGGTGAACCGCGAAGACCAGCCCGCGCGACGGGTCCGGCACTATCTCGGCGAAGCAGCCGGGCACCAGCGGCGTGACGGGCAGGGGGTATTCGCCCGGTACCTGCCGGTGCAGCCGCAGATCGCCGGTGCGGGGATGCGCGGCCTTCGCAAGGTTCGAGAACCACGCGACGCCGTCGCGCACCCCAAGGGCGGCCCCACCATAGCCGTTGATCGTCGTGCTGGCGCTGAAACCCGGCGGGGTGACATCGCGCGCGCCGTCCCGCGGTGTCCAGCGCATGACAACGGAACGGCCCTTTTCGTCCGGTCGGCTTTCCACCCACCAGATAGCATCGCCATCCACCGCCGTGAGTTCGAACTTTACCGTTCCGGCGGCCAGATCTTCGGGGGCGAGGGGCGACGGCCAAGCGCCGTAGGGACAGGTCTTCACCATCGCTCAGCCCGCCGGATCAAACGGGGCCAGACCGTGGCGCAACATCAGGTCCGCCGCGCAACTCCGCGCTGTCAGCTTGAACGCGTCCACGATGTAGCCAAGATAGTTGCCCCGCGCGGTCGCCGTGACCCAAGGGTCCTGCGTCGTCGACACGAGGAACTGGATGCCCTGCCCGGAAGTGGGTGCCACCCCCGCCCGCGCACCAAACGCATCGACGAAGTCCTGCCCGTAATCGGCGACCTCGAAGCTGGAGCCGGTGACGAACATCGGCTGGTCTGGCACAGTGCCGCCATTGAAATCGCTGATGCTGAGCCGACGGTAGATGTCATTTGTCAACTCGTTCATAAGCGCGACACTGCTGTTCCAGCCATCCGCAGTACGGAAGTTTACCGCGTAGGTGATGATGTTCTGGTCCGACCCCAGTTCGCGGAATACAGCCAGCGCGGCTGGATTGTCGGCGAGAAAGGCGATCAGATCGTCATTCTCGCGCGGGACGATCTCGTCCTGAAGGAAATCGAGCTGCGCGCGGACTTGCTCGGGGCTGCCCCCAGCCTTTTCCGCTGGCAGACGCTGGAACGGAATCACGCGGATGAATTCGGGTGCCGCGCCGGTGCCGTGACCGATGCCCACCAGCCCGGCATAGAGCCGCTTGGAATTGAAAATGCACTTACCAAGCAGTTTGCCATAGCCGGACCGGTCCGGACGAATGATGCTGTGCGAAAGGTAAACTCCCGCCGCCGCCGCGCCGGGCTTGGACCCCTCGATCCCGAAGACCCCGACCGTCGGATCGACCCCGCCATGATAGACAACCGGGGCGGTGAAGGCGATCATGTCGCGCATCGCCCCGTTGCGATAACACAGCGCGCCGGCCGGGTAGGGGATAAATCCGCCCTTGTGCGGGTCAACCGTCTGTGTGTCGGCGTGGCGCAGCGCCGCGTACTGGCGCATGACGTAATCGCTCATCAGCATCGCCGGCGTGTGCTGCAGCGGTGTCTCGCCCGGGCCCGGGACGGGGATCTCGTCCGCGCCGTCGGCAGTGAACACAGCGGCGTCCTGCGCCGCGCCGCGCGGGGCGCGGGTGATGGAATTGAAGTATCCGCCCCATGCACCATCCACGTGAAGCGAGAATTCGAGGCCCATCTGCCGGTACTCATCACGCAGTGCGACGATCTCGGACAGCGGGTCGACCGCGCTTTCCTCGGTCGTGCCCATCACGGCCACCACCTGCATCACCGGACGCCGATCGCGCAGGCACTGGTCGAGCATGCGGCGCAGATGCACGATATCCATTCGCCCGTCGAGATCGACAGGCACCTTCCACAGATGCGAAAACCCGAGCCCAAGCAGCGCCGCACTTTTCGGCCATGAATAATGCGCCGTCGCCGGGGTGAGGATCACCGGCAGCTCCGGCACCTCGGCCGCAAGGAAACGGCGCTGGAATTCCGCTAGTCCCAAAGCCTGAACCGAATAGGCGTTGAGCACCTCCTTTATCGTCTCTTCCTCGATACCGCATTCCGATTGCAGGCGCGGCGAAAGGGCGATCACATCGTCCACATGTAGATTCAGCAACTCCCATACCGACAGGTCCACGAGATGCGCGCGCCCGCCCGCCGGGCGGGGGACCGTCAGCACGGCACCCGCTTTCATCTTTGGCTCCGCCCGGATGGCGGCGGCCAGCGTGACCGGCAACAGCTTCAGGTTTCGCGCCGCCCACATGGATTCGCCGTTGGCGACCGACCCGTCGCAGGTGATGTGCCCCCACGGCGTGATCGCCCCGGCCCGACTTTCGGCCTCGGACGGGACGGTGTAGCCCAGCATCGAACACAAATCGCGCCCGACTTCGATTTCCAGCAGCGTTGTGACGGGCGATGCCTCGGCCGCGACATTGTTCTGGTTATAGAGCATCGCCGCGAAATACCCGACCATGCCGGGCAGCGTGATGTCCCAGTACATGTGGGACTGGTTGCGGTAGCTCGACAGCGGAATCGACCCGTGCAGGTCGTGCAACATCCGGTCGAGATTCTCGTGCAGCGACGCCACCGTGTCGGTGTAGGTCCCAAGGGTCTTGCGCGCATCGGTCAGGAAGGGCGGATCGCCGAACTGTCCGCCATACTCGGCTCTGGCGTCGCAATTGGCATTCAATGCCTTGACGACAAGGTCGGTGAACAGTTGCCTGTTCTCGGCCATTGGACCGAGAAACCATCCCGCCAACGACGAGGTGCCCGGCTTTCCCGCCAGTGACAGCCTGTCCTGCGTTTCGGCGTGGCTGTGGAACGCCTGCAGGTTTTTCAGAAAATCGGACGATCCGTCTGCTGGTGCCATGGCTGGACTCTCCCTGTCGGTTCGACTTCGTAGTTAACAGTGTTTGTAACGAAGAATGTGCGCCGCGACACCTTCTGTCGTCGCCGCAGCGACCAGGGCACGTGCAGGACTCGTATCTGAAATTACATAATCATCCTTCTAAGTATGCTGAGGGGAACGTGGGCACATTCTAAACTGGCTTACGACATTTCCTGTCACCTACGAGGAAAACGGCCGCATGAGCGTGGCACACAAAGATGCAGACCCGCAGAAGCGCCGCCGGATCGCGCGGCAGCTAATCACAAAAGCGACAATCGCGCAGATCGCGGCAAAGCTCGAACGGCACCGCTCGTCGATCTCCCGCGAGATCAAGCACAACCGTTTCGAGGACGACGAGCTCCCCAGCCTGAATGGCTACCATGGCGTGATGTCACACCAAAAGGGAGCGGAACGAAGGAGTTGCAGGCGCGAGTTGATCCGCCTGCCCCATCAGCTTGATGCCGTTCTCGAGGGCTTCGAGGGACGTTGTCGCGCAACTTCGATCTGACCCAAGCCGACGGTCATGCCGAACGGCGGCGCGCTGCACTGGACATGATCCACCGCCTTTCCCGCCCATCACCCCGACGGCTGACGCTGGGCGCCGAAAAGGGCCACGAAGCATTCGGGTTCGTGTCCGAGCTGCGTCACGCCGCATGTCGCCCAGAAACCGAGATACTCAGCGATCGACAAACGCGCCTGAAATCCGCGAACGCGAAGGGCGTGATGTGCGTCTTGGAAACGCGCATCCGAAGGCCAATCTCTCCGCGAGGATGGCGAATTGAGCAGCACAAGACAAGGCTGAAGAGCAGACCGGTCGCTGCGGCCGAGCGGGTGAAAAAGCGGCGGGGAACCGGTCCGCAGCGCAGCCGGTCGCCCCGGAGCGAAGGGAAAACCAAGGATCGCGGTGCAATGCCTGAGGCGTTTCAGACCCTGCGGAACCGCGCGCGGTCAGACTGCAAGCTGCGCCCTAAAAGGTCCTGCAGCGCAGCCCATTTTGCTGCGCGCCTAGACGCGGCGGCGCAGGAGCGCATTGCGCGGATTGTCCAGCATGAGTTGATCAAGATCGCGCACGGCTAATCCATGCCGCCGGAGTCGTGGCAGGAAATGGCGCTGAACATGGGCGTATCCGGCCCCACCGTATTCCGTCAGCATCATCTTGAGGAACACGTCCTGCGACAGAAGGATCTGGTCGCCGAAGCCGTCGCAGACCAGTTGTGCGATGGACCGCGCCGCGTCGTCATCGCTGGGACACTGGACTTGCTGGTCGTCATACCAGAAGTCCATTCCGATCATGTCATATTCAATGAACGCGCCGCGACGCGCCAGAGTGCGCTGGTAGGCAAGGTCATGGCAGCTTGGGTTCATGTGGCAAAGGATCACCCGATCGGCAGGCTGGCCGCAGGCTTCGACCAGATCCAGTACCTCGTGCGCCAGCCGTTCCCAGCCGGGCAGATGCACCATGAGCGGCAAGCCCGTTCGCGCGGCGGCCAACGCGGCCCCGGTCAGCGACCGGCGTTCGGCTTCGGTGAAATCGGCCGACACGCCGATCTCGCCGATCAGTCCGATGCGCGCGTCGGTGCCATCGACCCCTGTCTCGGCCTCGGCCACGATCTGGCCTGCGATGTCCTCGGCCGAAAGTTCCGCAAGCTCCGGCGGGTGCGAAGCTTCGAGGTAATACCCCGCTCCCATGACGATGTGCAGCCCCGTCGCGGCCGAGATGCGACGAAGCGCACGCGGATCGCGCCCGATCCCGCGACATGTCGGATCGACGACCGTCGCGCCGCCCTCGGCCACGAATTGTCCCAGTTCGGCGATGGCCAGCGCCTCGTCCGTCAGGGCGCAGTTGTCGTGGTTGGCGAACGGATCGTTGCGTAGGCGAGACATGATCTGCGGGCTGACCGGCAGATCTCGCAGCGGAGAGGTAAATCCCGGATCGTGCCCGCGCCACCAGCAGCGGCAGTCGTTCAGGATATGCTCATGCATCAGGGTCACGCCAAGGTCTTCGGCCGAAACCGGCCCCTGCACCGTCATCACGGCAGGCTCGAACACATGGGTCATGCGGCCGACTCCTTCATCGCGTCATAGGGCGCATCGTGAAAGGCGATTTCCCAGGCAGTCACGTCATGAAATATCCGCGACAGCGCGGGGCGGTCCTGCGGCGCGCCGTACCTGTCTATCGCCGCCTTCAGCCACCGGGCCTGCGCCTCGAACGCGGGATCGACGTGCAGCTCGACCCAGGCCTTCAGGTCGGGGTCACTGATGTAGGCACAGGCGGCCCGGCTGCACCATGTCCAGTACATCCATTCCGCCGCGAACATCGCCGTGACGATCTCGGCAAAGTCCCCTTGCGCGGCAAGGTCGTGCATCCGCGTGTCGAACTGCCGGGCGGCGGGCGACTTGACAGGCTCTGCGGGCAGCGAAAGCCTCGCAGCGCAACCCTCGAAATAGGGGACCTGTGTGTTGGCGAGTGCATCCTGCACAGCTATCAGCCAGCGGCGAGTTTCAAGGTCCGGCGCGCGAGCAGTGGCAAAGGCGAAGATGCCAATCGCCGTTTCCACGAACGCCCCCTCGTATGCGAGGTAGTGGTGAAACACCGGCGTCGGCAACCGATCGGCACAGACGTCTTCGACAAAGCGGTGGCCCAGCATCCGGTCTAGGATCGCCGCGTTGTCGCGCAGGATATCGTCCGACAGGCTCATGTCGCCCCCAGCGCGGGTGTCGCGGCGGTGACGAAGGCCTTTACGCGTTCAGGATCGACGGGGTTCCACCACACGCCTCCGTTCTTGAGCGATGATGCAACGATGACCGCATCGGCCCGGCCAAGGATCGTGGCGATGTTGTCCGCCGTCAGGCCGGAGCCGACAAGCACCGGCAGGTTGGTGGCCGATGCGACTTCCTCCAGTTCTTCCAGCGTCGCGCTGTTGCCGGTGCGCTGGCCGGTGGCGATCACCGCGTCGGCATCGAAGAACGCCAGATCGCGGGTCAGTTCCGCCACGCTCCGGTCGCCCGTTATGGCATGGCTGCCGTGTTTGACATGGCTGTCGGCGAAAACTTTTATCCCCTCGCCGCGTAGCGCCGCGCGATAGCGCAGCGCCTCGGCAGCGCGACCTTCCATGAAGCCTTCGTTGGCGACATAGGCATTGGCCCACTGGTTGACGCGGATGAACTGCGCCCCGGTGGCGCGTGCGATGGCGAAGGCATGGATCGGCGCGTTGGCCAGCACGTTCACACCCATCGGCACGCCGAAGGCCTGCGTCACCCGGTCCGCCACGACGGCCATGAAGGCGGCGGTTTCGGGTCCGATATCCTCGGGCTTGGAGAACGGGATGTCGCCGTGGTTTTCCACCATCAGCCCGTGGATTCCGTTTTCGACCAGCGCCTCGGCATCGCGCAGGCACGCATCGAGGATGGCGGGCATCGGCGTGCCGTCATAGCGCGGCGCGCCCGGAAACGGCGGGCAGTGGATCATGCCGATCAGCGCCTTGGGCCGCCCGAAGATGTCGCGGATGGCGGTGCCGGTGCTGCTGGAAATGGTCTGCATGTCGGGATGGGTCCGTTCTTTGGATCGTTGGCGCGCAGCGGTCAGCCGCGCCTGCGAAGCGAGAAATTCGCCGTGAAGATCCGGGTGTTGAGCCAGATCGCGATCAGGATGATGGCCCCGGTGACGATCTGCGTGAAAAAGGGCGATATATGCATCAGGATCAGTCCGTTGCCTATGACGGCGATGGTCAGCGCCCCCAGCACGGTCCCGAGGATCGTGCCGCGTCCGCCGAACAGCGAGGTGCCGCCAAGTACCACCGCGGCGATGACCTGCAACTCGAACCCGACGGCCGCGTTCGACGACCCGGACCCCAGCCGCGCCGCGATCAGCAGGCCCGCCACGGCAGAGGCCAGCCCGGTCAGCATGTAGACCGAAGCAATCGTCCAGCGCGCAGGCATGCCGACGCGCCGCGCAGCCTCGG
>NZ_QGKU01000036.1 GCF_003172915.1 Meridianimarinicoccus roseus | reverse complement strand
TGTGGTTGACCGGGGTCAGGCCTCCGGAGCGCAGCTGGCGGTTCAGGATCGCGTCGCCGGTGGTCGCTCAGACCAGTGGCGCAACCACTGGCAACTCCGCCGGCAGCCATAGGTCGGACGCACCGCCACGAGCGCCATGATCAACGGCACCAACGCCGCGTCTTGCGCTTTGTGATAGCGCCGCCGCGGCTTCGTTCTCCCGTTCAGCCGATCGATCAGGTTCGAGCGGGCCACGCCCAGGGTTTCGGCCACGACCTTCACCGGAAATCGTCCGGTCGCGGCGACCGCGCGAGCCAGGTAGGTTTTTTTGACCGTGACTTGTCCAGCGCCTCGCGCAGGATCTCGACCTCCATCGTCTTGCGCCCGAGCTGCCGTTCGAGCTCGCGAATGCGCTCCTCCATTTGCCGGACGACCTTGTTGCTGGTGACCTCATCGTCCTCGGACACGGCGACACTTCCCCCTTCGAGCATGAGCCGGCGCCAACGATACAGCAGATCGGGCGCTACGCCATTCCGGCGCGCCACGACCGGGATGCTGGCGCCGTCCTCCAGCGTTTCCTCGACGGTCCGCAGCTTCTCGGCGGCAGTCCAGCGGCGCCGACGGCCGCCATCGGTGATGATCTCTATCTCAGACATAAGCACGTGCTCAGGCATATGCCTAAGCCTACATGGTCATGCCCAGGTGTCCGGTTGAAACGGGGGCCGGTTCAGACAAGTGTTGCTTATAATGCTGCCCGGCCACAACTTGATGAGCCGAAGACACTCGCGTGTTTTTCCCAACCGAAAACAACGCGCGCGGTTCACTCGACATGGAGCAGCGCTTTTCCGGTTTTGTCGAATGCGTGTAGCGTTCCCGCCAGAGAGAGCCCCATCTTGTCGCCCGGCTTTGCACGCGTCGTTCCATCCGTGCGCAGAGTGATCTGTCCAGCCGCTTCGGTCCCAAGGATGAGGAAGCTGTCGGCACCGAGATACTCCACAACCTCGACCGTGGCATCTATGAACCCTTCGCCCGAGGCTACGATCTGAAGGTTCTCAGGCCGAACGCCGACCTTGACCGCACCAACGCGGCCTTCGCTACCGGCGATACGGCGGCCCCCTTTCGGCGCAAGACCGCCATCGACCCCAATGCAAGGCAGGATATTCATCGCGGGCGACCCGATGAATTCCGCGACGAACAGGTTGGCAGGCCGCTCGTAGAGTTCACGTGGCGTTCCGACCTGGGAGATGGTCCCGAATTCGAGCACGACGATGCGGTCTGCAAGCGTCATCGCCTCCACCTGATCGTGGGTCACGTAGATCATCGTGCGCCCGAGTGTCTGGTGCAGCTTCGCAATTTCGTAGCGCATTTCCACCCGCAGAGCGGCATCAAGATTGGAAAGTGGCTCGTCGAACAGGAAGGCAGTCGGATCACGCACGATTGACCGCCCTATGGCGACGCGCTGGCGCTGTCCGCCCGACAGCGCCTTGGGTCGCCTGTCGAGATAATCGCCTAGCTTTAGGATGCTTGCGGCGTCGTCCACTTTCTCCGTGACCTCCGATTTCGGCGCTCCGGCTGTCTTCAACGAGAACCCCATGTTTTCGCGAACCGACATGTGGGGATAAAGCGCATAGCTCTGGAAGACCATCGACAGGCCGCGTTTGGAGGGCGGATCGGAAGTGACGTCTTTCCCGTCGATGACGAGATTGCCGCGGCTGATTTCTTCCAGCCCCCCTATCATGCGCAGCAGCGTAGATTTGCCACATCCCGATGGGCCGACGAAAACGATGAACTCGCCATCCTCGATCTCAAGATCGATACCCTTGATGACCTGCAACTCTTCGAACCACTTTTCGATACGATCGAGCCGGATCGCCCCCATCACGCATCCCCCCTGTTGGCCCAAGCCAGCCAGATGGCGGCTGTCCATGTGAATCTGTTCCCGCCACAGGCCGTGCCGTCCATCGGGTCGAAATACTCGAAAAAGCCGCCTTGCCGGATCAATTCGGCGGTTTCGCGACGCAGCCGGGCCTCGTCGGCATCGCGGCCGGCCGATTTCAGCCCGACAGCGATCAATGCATTGACAACAGGCCAGGTCGGGCCGCGCCAATAGCGGCGCGGCTCAAAACTCGGAGCCGCCGGATCGTTCGACGGGATGCCGTAGCGCACGCGATCCCACATTTCGGCGAGGTGCGCCTCCATCTGCGCATTCTCGACCCCGGCCAGCAACCCCAACGCCGCACCCGAAGAGATCGCACTTGCAAAGACACCGGTGCGCACGTCGCGCGCGGCGTACGCCTGAAGATCCCGATTCCAGAGCCATGGCAGAGCCTCCTCCATCTCGTCGGCCCAGGCGGCGGGTTCGGAGCCGTCCTCGCCCAACGTCTCAGCGATAGCGGCCAGATCCCGGTTCGCTCGGATCAGGATAAAGGTTATGGCTGGATCGCCCATCAAGAACGGACCGTCATCGCGGATCCTCTTCTGGTCCCAGCCGCAATCCCGACCGAATTTCACCATCGCGAGGTAGCGGTCGTAATCCGCCTTGCCGGGACGCATGGCGGCGTCCACATGGCCCGTATCGCGGCGCTGATATGGGCCGATGCCCGACGTGTCGACATTGACCATGCCGGGATCCCAGTCCGGGCAATTGTCACGGCCGGATTCCCACGGATGGGTGACGCAGGTGATGCCATGAGCCATTCGGCTTTCGCGCCACCAGCGGTGCCATGCAAGCATCTTCGGATAGAGCGCGCGCAGTCTCTCCGTTCCATCCACGCGATCATGGATGAGGCGCGCAAGAATGGCTGCAACAGGGGGCTGCGAGATGCCCGACGTGGCGGGAGTGGTCCCGACACCCCAGACCTCCGGTCCTGGAAAATAGCCGTCATCCTCTTTGTGGAACACGATATGCGGAACCATTCCGGTTGCCCATTGCGCAGAGAACAAGGTTTCGAGTTCCGTCCAGGCGCGGTGGGCATCAAAGGTCGAGAAGCCCCATGCTGCGAAGGCGGAATCCCAGTTCCATTGAAACGGGTAGAGCCCATCGGTCGGGATGGTGTAACCGCCGCGGTCGTTCGAAATCAGGATATCCCGCGCCACGGCGTCAAGCTCGTCATCGTTCATTTCGCTTTCCTTCGCACTGTTTTCAGCCCTTGACCGAACCGGCGGTCAGACCGCGGGTCATGAACCGTTCGAGGCCAAGGAAAATTGCCATGATGGGCACCGTGGCGATAACCGATCCTGCCATCAGGTGCTGGCGCGGGATCTCCGAACTGTCGAGCGAGGCGATGCCGCGCGTCAGTGTGAATTTCGACGGATCGTCAAGCAGCATGAACGCCAGCAGGAACTCGTTCCACGCGATCATGAAAACATAGAGCGACACAGAAGCCAGCGCAGGCAGCGACAGCGGGAGCGTTATCTTCCAGATCACCGCCAGCCGCGACAGGCCATCCATTAGCCCCGCCTCTTCAACCTCGGCGGGAAGACCGCGAAAATAGCCCTGCAGCATATACAGAGCTACGGGGATCGTGGTGACAGGGTAGATCAGGACGATTCCGATCACCGAATTGCGAAGACCAACCATGGAGTAGCCGATATAGATCGGAAGCGCCAAGACGATCATCGGAACCATGTAGATCAACAGGATCGAGCGCGAAAAGACCGCAGCTCCGCGAAACCGCATCCGTGCGACTGCGTAGGCTCCGGGGATCGAGAAAGCGAGCGTCAGAATGACGGTCAGCACGGCAACGTAGAAACTCGTCCACAGGTAGGAGCCGAAATTGAAAACCGTCATAAGCTCGACATAGCTGTCGAACAGGTTCCAGCCCCGCGACAGGTCGATGCTGAAATCCAGCGGGTTCTGCACAAGTTGTTGCTGGTTTTTCAGACTGGTCATCACCATGACGTAGAAGGGAATGGCAACGATCGCGGTGAAGAACACGTAGCCGAACCCGGTCAGGAAACGAATGATCGCTTCCTCGAATTCGTGCCGCGTCAGCCTGCCAAACGGCAAGCCGCGCAGGAACGACTGTAGACCGAGAACCGCGGCGGCGGCGGCGAGCGCTTGTCCTGCGGCGTCCGAGAACAGGCCGACTTCGCCGGTCTGGACTGGTCCAAGACCCAGAAGTCCAATCGCCAGCAAGCCGACGGCCGCCACAGCAATCCCAGCCCGCCCCCTGAGACAGCCGACACCCGCCAGTGCGCCGGTCGTGATCGACAGGAGCAGCGAGGGTCGAAACGGCGCACCGGTCAGAAACGACATCGCGACCGCGACTGTGACCGCGACGGTCACGGTCCAGAACATTCCGAGAAGCGCGGCGGTGACATATCCGTGACGGAGCGCGCTCATAGCCCTTCCTCCCGGCTGATAACCTTGAAGAAGAAGGCCGAGAACAACAGCAGGCAGCCGAAGATCACCACGGCAACTGCCGCTCCGGCGCCGATGTTGGACACTGCGAAGGCCTGTTCGTAGACACTCACCGTGAGCGTGCGTGTGCCCGCATTCCCGCCCGTCAGCAGGAAGATGTCGTCGAACTTGTTGAAGGTCCAGATGAACCGGAGCAGGAACAGCACCGACAGAATGCCCAGCAGTTGGGGCAGCGACAGGAACCAGAACTTCTGGAAGGGCGAAGCGCCGTCCATGTCCGCAGCCTCGTACATATCCTCGGGAATCGATTGCATCCGCGCGAGAATGAACAGGAAGGAAAGCGGGAAGTAGCGCCAGATCTCGAATATCGTCACCATGATCAGCGCTAGAGGCCGGTCGCCGAAGAAGTTGATCGCGCTCTCGGTGACGCCCATGCGGATCAGCAGCGCGTTGGCCGAGCCCGAAAACGGGTCGAACAGGATCACCCAAGTGAAGGCCACCGCGATCACTGGAGCGACATAGGGAAAAAGGTAGAGACCGCGAAGCACACCCTGCCCCCTGAAGGATCGATCGAGCAGGAGCGCGGCGAAGAGACCCACCACCAGAGCGCCGATCGTACCCACGGTTGCGTAGAAGAGCGTCACGCCAAGCACGCCCCAGAACTCGTCGCCGTCGAAGATGCGCGCGAAATTCTCCAGTGTGAATTCTGCGTTCGTTAGGATATTCGGCGCGTTGCCTGAAACGGACGGCGCGCTGCTTTCCGCCTCCTCGCCCAACTCGTCGGCGTCGCGATCGGCGGCAACGGACAACTCGATCTCGTCGCGGCCGCCGGGCTTCAGGTCGCCGATATCGCAGAAAATCTGGCCGTCAGACACATCGCAACGGCTGTCCGCCTGGCGAACCGACAGGCCGGGCGGCAGGGTGTCGGTGATGGTCACGCCGGAAATGGCAATATCGCGCGACGAATTGCGTAGCCGGTATTGCAGGCGCAGGTCGTCTCCGGAGCCGCGCAAGCTTTCGCGAACAACCGGAGCCGGCGGACGCAGGTCCGCCAGGCCCACCGGCTTAAAGGAAATCCAGAAGATTGCGAGGAGCGGAAGGATCACGACGGCCGACACGATGGCGACGGTTGGCGCAAGCAAGCCCCAAGCAAGGCGCGCCTCGCGCCGGGCTAGCGGACCTCGGCCTTTTGGTGGAACAGCGTCCGTCATAGGTCTCTCCTCCGGGCGATGCGCGCAGGCAAGCCCACGCGCATCGTTGTAGCTTATTCGATCGCTGCGAGTTCGTCGTTCATCTGCTGCACGGCAGCGCTTGCTTCGATCTCCCCGTCGATAAACTGGCGCACCGCACGGTTGATGACCTGGCTGTTGACGATCTTCGAGGCGAGCGCGAGTTGGCCATTTGCGATGCCCCAACGCTGCGCGGTGTCGAGACCAGCCACGATCTCGTCGATCATCGCGGGATCATAGAGTTCGGAGAGCGGTGCCTTGCGATCGACACCCACCGGCAACTTGGACCAGGCCTCGATGAACGCCTCGGGGCTGTCCTTTGTGCCGCGGCGGACAGGGAACTTGCCCTCTGGAGCAATTGCGAGCGTCTGGGTATATCCTTCGCTCATCGAAAATTCGACGAATTGTCTCGCCTCGTCGAAATTCGCATCCACCGTGATACCGAGGTATCGCACGTCGGCCCAAGCTGCCCCATCTGGGTTTGACGGTCCCGCGAAACTCGTCACGATGCCGGTCCTGGACGCCAACTCCGTCGAAGTCGGATCGTCGGTGATTGTGGGGGGCGCATCGTCGCGCAATCCGGCGAGTTCGTCGAGTATGAAGGGCGACCAGATGATCATCGCCGCTTCTCCCGAGAAATAGAGCGTGCGCGACTGCTGCCAGAACAGTTCGCCCGGCGGCGAGGCGTCCGCTATTGTCTTGTAGAATTCCAGAACCTCGACTGTCGCCGCCTCGTCGAACCCGGTGAAGCCGCCTTCTCCAACGGGGCTTGCGCCGTTGGCGAGGAACACGTGCTCCAGCACCTGGCTCATGAAATTCTCGTCCACCTTGGTCGCGGCGACAAATCCGAACATCTCGGGTGGGTTATGCAGCGCTTGGACTGCTGCAGTGACCGCCGCAAAGGTCGTCGGCGGCTCGAGTCCATTCTCTGCGAACAGGTCTTTGCGGTAGAGGATCATCTGGGTCCAGCCATCCACAGGCACGGCGGCGTACCCATCTTCGGTGGCGGCGAAGTCTAGCGCGCCGGGGGCGAATGTATCCGGCCCAAGTGCCTCGATGACCTCCGTAGCGGTCTCGGCATCGAGGATCCCGGCTTCCACCCACGGCAAGGTGTATTGCAGTGTATGGTAGATCACGTCGGGAAGGTCGCCTGCGGCGAAAGCGGCGGTGGCCCGGGTCCCGAGATCGCTCTCGGTGACGGGTATCACCTCTACGGCGATACCCGACTTCGCCTCGAAGTCCGCGGCAAGCTGTTGCTGGCGCTCAAGTCGTTCCGGCTGTTCCTCGGTCGTCCAGAAACGGATATCGGCCGCTGCAGGAAACGCGATCAGAGTCGTAAGCGCGGTGCCCACAAGGGCCCGGGCAAGTGTGTTTGTTGTCATGGTGTTCCTCCCGTTGGTTCATTCCTTCGGTGGCGGACCGTCAGTGCCGCCCTCCCGCAGAACGGCATCCGCCGTTTCCCGCAGCTCTTTGGGGTCGGCGCCGCCGACCCGCGCAATCAACAATTCGGCCAGCCGCGCCCCCGCCGCAGTCTGGTCGACAGCAAAGCTCGTCAAAGGCGGGTCGAGATACTGGCCCTCGCGACTGCCGTCGTAGCCGATGATGGAAACATCCCGCCCGACCGTGAGACCGCGCGCCTGAGCCGCCCGCACGGCACCGATGGCCAAAAGGTCGGTCGCGCAGATTATCCCCGTCGGAACAATGATCCCATCGAGCAATTCACAAAGGGCGTTGCCGCCGTCCATCGCGGTCGCGTGCCCAGCTGTCACGATAGGTGACAGACCGGCTTCGGCCATGCCTTCGTAGTAACCATCGAGGCGCTTGGCGGCGTAGGTATACGTGGGGTCGGCCCCCACGAAAGCGATCCGCCTGTGCCCAAAATCGACCAGGCGTGCAACGGCCCGATGCATCGCGCGCCCACCGCGAATATCAAACCAGGCGCAATCGGCGCTATCTTCCGTTCGTCCGAACAGCACGAAGGGGCAGCCCGCCTCGCGCAGCAGGGCGATCCGGGGGTCATGCCGCTGGGTCCGCGGCAGGATGAAACCGTCTGCCTTTCTTTCGTCGATCAGGCGAAGATACGTTTCGAGCCCTTCCTCCTCGCTCTCGGCCGTCGCCATTGTGAGCGTCCAATTCTGCGCCGACACAGTACGCGTTATCCCACGCAGAAATTCGGCGAGAAAGGGCCGTTGGGCGTCATGCTGTTCCATCTGAAGCACGAGACCAAGTGATCGTGACTGCCCGGTGCGGATCGATTGTGCCAGTGCCAGCGGGCGGTATCCGATCCGCTCGGAAACCTCCTGCACACGCCGAATAGTCGCAGGGCTGATGTCGCGATACCCGTTCAATGCGCGAGAAACCGTCCCCTTAGACAGCCCAAGCTCATTTGCGAGATCGCGCAGTGTCACCCTGCGATCCATACAACTCTCCCTCGAATTTCATCGAAGTAGGAACTTCCGAAACCGGTTTCGTCAAGCCTTTTTCAATCTTTCTCGGCCAGCTCCTGGCATCCGCACCGGTGCATCTGGTCAACAACGATCTTCCGACCGAATGCGCGATCTCCGATGCGCCCGTCATTGAGTACACCGCTCATCCGCACTGTTTCGCCAGATCCGGTTCCTCGCTTGATCGGGCATCGACATCCATCGCAACACGCTGGCCGCTTTGGGCGCAGTCCCACAGAACGGGCCGGGTGACCCATGCGCTCGTCATGACGTCGTCTGAAAGTTGGCGAACGTCCGGGCTTTCTTTCTGGATTTATTCGTCAGGGTCATCGTCATTTTTCATATGCGCCACTCAGGAGTTCGACATGGGGCGGGTCCAAGTGAGCCCGACGATGGACCCTGAGGTAGTGGCCAGCCCCCCCGGTCGCTTGCCTGAACATGTCGCGCCTTGCGGAGATGGCGATCTCCGAGGCCGCGAAAGTGGAACGCAACCGCCGATGGAGTGACGAGAACAAGGCCGCGATTGCTGCCTATGCCGAGCAACTCTTGCAGGAGGGCTTGCCTCTTGCCGGGTTCGCAAGCGTCTATCGTCCGGTCGCCATGCCCCAGTTCGATCACTACCGCCTGAAGGGCGAGAAACTGGTCGTCATCTGCAGACGGACCGGATCGGCATCGACGCACCCCTCATCGTGGCTCCCTTGCGCGCCGCCGATCGCAATGGGGCGTTTCCTGTAATCACCCCAACTGTCGCGTTCGTTGGAAGGGCATGGATCGTCCAGGTGCTGAAGCTGGCCCCGTTCCGGGTGCTGAGTTACGGGATGGTGTCGGGTCGCTGGCGGAGCATCGGGACGCCCTGAAGCGGGCGCTGGTCTCCTGATCGATGGCAACTGAGCAATTCTCATCCTTGAGCCGGACGTCGCGCGGTGGATAGCTTGGGACGTATCGATTGCGCGCCTGCCGGAGCGCCGGGTTCTGAGGGAAGCCGTGATCGGCAATCTGCTGGACGCTAGAATTTACAACTTGGGTCATTCTGTTGACAGAAAGGATGGCCTCTGTAGACGATCATTGGCGAAAAGGCCCGCGCCGACGCCTTCCCGCGTCGACTTCAGATGCCGGAGAAACGCTTGCACCTTCACCGTGCGGTGCAGTTCAATATGGGTGAACATCCACAGCGACGTAGACTACGCGTCTCCAAGCCGGACGACTTCCGCAAAGTCGCGCCGAATGCTGGCGTCATGCCCGGCAAAGAACTCTAGCCCGAGCTTTTCGCAGACCGCGCATTCAAGGACGATCATTTCGCTCGCCTGCAACTCCAGGGCTTCGGGCCGGAACGTTGGCGTTCATCCAATCAAAGAAGGGCGCATAGCCTAGCCGACCCACATTGCCTGCGGCGCGATGACCGTCCAGCCCAGCGGGCAAGGTCAGACGGCATCGGTCAGTGTAGCTGCTACTGGTGCAGCAGAGGGGCGGCTGGCCTTTCGGCCCCGCGCTTCGCGGTCTCGGACGATATTAGATTGGCCGAACTGGAGTAACTGATCCGCAAGATGTCCTGCACCTCCCTGAACCGGATTGTCCCGTTCCTGGCGCAATGCACCGACGCCGTGCCGGACAGCCAAGAGGCGGATCGCATCTTGCCGGAGCTTCGCGGGCAGCTGTTTCTCCTGGCACATCCCCCGACGTGGCCGCGGCGCGGCGCCCTGCCGCCATGGATTTGGCCGGGGCGTTTGCGCCGAAAGGGGCCTATCACCGCGCCTCTGCGATGTTCTTCGCGAGCAGCGACACCCGCTTCCGTCAAGACGGTGATGGTCAGCTCTCGGTCGTAAAAGCGCCTCCACCAGCCTGAATGAATGGCCAGGGCACAAAGGCCTATTATCAGTGGCCTGCGCATGCCTATGCCAAAAGCATCGCGGATCCTCCGGTCGCCTCCATTCCCTGCGGACTGGACCGGTCTGCTTGCAATAGGGCGGCAGGCGCGGCCAAGACTTGCGCCTGCTTGCGGTCGCCGCGGCGCTGAGCGGCGTCGTTTCCGGCATCCCAGCGCTGGTCAAGCCACCGCCGGAAGTGGCCGTTCTCGCACGGGCGGAGCCGATTTCGCGCGCCCAAAGTGGCCCCAAGCGCGCCGAACGCTCCGCAGGGTGACAAGTCAGCGATTCGGGACTAGCGTAGATAACTTGTATCAAAAATGCTTGCGGAACACTGGTTGCATCGAAACACGAAGGCGGCGCGGCTCTCTCATGCACAGGATGGGAACATTGATATCGGCTTTGGCCCTCGTCCTCGCGGTGCTTTCGGCACGGGCGGACGACGTCGCTGACCTTTTGCCGTCCGCGATTGCCGGGGCGCTGTCGCCCACCGTAGGCACTGACCGCAGCGTCGCCGCCGGGCAAGGCGACGGCCCGTCGGTCGACCTGTTGGTCGGCTTCGAAGGCGACACCCACAGGCTCACGATCGCCGGGATGAAGACCCTGCGCACACTTGCCGCGGCGCTTCTCGACCCGTCCCTCGACGGCATGCGGTTTGACATCGTGGGCCATGCCTTTCTTCCCAACAAACCGGCCGCAGCGCAGCCGCTGTCAGCCCGCCGGGCCCAAGCCGTGGCTGAGCACCTGACCGGTTTCTACGATCTGGACCCTTCACGATTTGTCACGGTGACCGGCGCGGGTGCATCCAGCACGCGGTCCACCAACCCTGCCGACCCGATGAACCAGCGCATCGAGATCATCCGCGCTGGGGCAAACTAGTGTCTTCCGGGCGCGTTCGCGCGTCCGCAAGCAGCAAAAGGACCTCCGCGATGTTGCTCCTCTCCATACACTCGAGGCTGCGACTGGCCATTGCCGGGCTACTACTCGCCGTGCTTCCGCTTCAGGCATTGGCCGAAAGGGTGGCGCTTGTCATCGGCAACAGCGCCTATGCCCACACCACGAGTCTTGCGAACCCCCGCAACGATGCGGAGGCACTGGCTGCGCGCCTGCGGGCACTCGGGTTCGTGACCATCGAAGGATATGACCTCGGGATCGCCGGGATGCGCCAGAAGACGCAGGAATTTGCACGCGCATCGCGCGATGCTGACATCTCGCTAGTGTTCTATGCCGGGCACGGCATCCAGGTGGACGGCACGAACTATCTGATCCCCGTCGATGCCCGGATGGAAGACGAGCTTGCTATCGACTTCGAGGCGTTCCCGATCGACCTGCTGACCCGCCAAATGAGCTTTTCCGACGGCGCGAACCTGATCATCCTCGATGCCTGCCGGGACAACCCGTTCGACACCCTGTCACGATCCCTTGGCGGCGCGACCCGGTCCATCTCCACGCGCGGCCTTGGTGAGATGGACGTAACCGATACCGGCATCGGCACCGGCATCGTGTTCGCCACCGCCCCCGGCGAGGTGGCCGAGGACGGGGCCGGGCGGAACTCGCCCTTCACTTCGGCGTTGCTGAACCATATCGGCACGCCGAACACCCCCTTCACCAGCATCATGACGCGCGTGACGGGAGAGGTTTTCGCTGCCACCAACGGACGTCAGCGACCGTGGTTCAATCAGTCCTTCACCGGCGAGGTGGTGCTGCACCGTGTGGCGGAGGCGCCAGTCGCGGTGGCCGAACAGGGCAGCGCACCGACCGCGGCAGCCAACGACGACAGCGCGGAGGAAGAGCGGTTCATGTTCGATATCGCGCGAGATTCGGGCTACCTTGAAGACTATCAGGCCTATCTCGACTTTCACCCAGACGGGCGTTACGCGCGCTTTGCCCGCCTGGCCATCGAACGGCTTGCGCGGTCCGGCGACGTCCCGGACGGGGGGCCTGCCAGCGAAGAGATGGTCATCGCAGAAGCGGAAGCAGCGGCAGAAGCGCCCGCCTCTGCCGAACCGCTCTTGGCGGCACCTACAGCGATCGTGACGCGGGCCTACGATCCGGGCGCCCCACTCAGGCTGGAGCCCCGCGATGCCGCGCGCAGCGCCCCGGCATCGCAAGCCACTGAGACGGCCCTGGGAATGGACCGGCAGAAACTCCGCGAAGTGCAGGCCCGGCTGAACGCGGCCGGGCAGAAGGTCGGCAGACCGGATGGCATTTTCGGGCCGCGCACCCGCGCCGGCATCACCGCATGGCAGACCCAGAACGGCATGGACTCCAGCGGCTATCTGAACGCGGTGCAACTGCAACTGCTGACCAGCCAGACTGAAGCGACCTATGCGGCCTTCCTGCGTGCGCCCGTCCGCACAAGCAGCAGCAGCGACCGCCCGCGGCAGCCCCAGCGCGCGGCCCCCGCACAGACCGGCGCCATCGAAAACGGGCTGGCCACTGTCGGCAAGCAGATCGACGGGGTTATCCTGGGCATCGGCAAAACCATTTTCGGCAACTGACCTGGCGGACGATCCGTAGGCCGCTCGCAAGGCCCGAAGACCCGTTCTGCCGGAAGTCGAGCGCGCGCGACACCTTGAGCCTGGGCGCGCGGTGGCATCTCGGGCGCCAGCGGCGGCACCCGAGACAGTCGGCCGGTCAGATGGTCCGGCCCATGGGCAGGCCGCGGCGGCGCGTTCCGCTCGCCTTGAACACCGCGTTCGCGATTGCCGGCGCAATTGGTGGAAGGCCCGGTTCACCCACGCCGGTCGACGGCGTGGCGAAATCGTGCGGCACGATGTGCGTGACCACCTTGCGCGGGAAGTTGTCCGCGCGCACCACGTCGTAGTCGTAATAGTTGGCCTGCACGACGGCCCCGTCCCGATAGGTGATGGAAGAGTCGAGCGCAACGGTCATGCCCATGACGGCCGCCCCTTCCATCTGGCTCGCGATCCGCTCGGGGTTGGCCGCGAAACCGCAATCGATGGCAAGGTGCAGTTCAGGCACCGTGATCCGCCCATCCACCATCTTCACATGCGCCGCGCAGCCCACGTAGGACACGAAGCTGCGGTGCACGGCCAGTCCGATGCCTTCGCCATCGGGAAGCGCCTTGCCATAGCCGATCCCGGCTGCGGCCGTTTCCAGCACATGCGCAAGGCGGCCGGTCTGGATGTCGAAACCCTGGCCCGGCGGTTCGCCGTAGTTCCAGTAGGTTTCCGGGAAGCCGGACGCCGCCGGGTCGATGGTGCGCGGCGCGCCGATCAGTTCCAGCCACATCTCCTTTTCGTCACGGCCAAGCTCGGCCGCAAGCTCCCCCACGAAGGACCCGATGGCGAAGGCACGCGGCACATTGGACACCGCCCGGAACCACCCGATGCGGGTATGCGCCATCGCCTTGCCGTTCTCGCAGGATATGTTGGCGATATCGAAAGGCACGTCCACATGCCCCATCCCGTTCTCGACGGGGAACTGGTAGCCGCTGTCGGGCGCGAAGGTCGACACGATCGACGGCGCGACAGAATTGTGCCGCCAGCCCGTCACCCGGTCCTCGGCATTGAGCGCGACCTCGATCCGCTCGGCCGACGTCGTGTGATAGAAGCTGTGCCGGACATCGTCCTCCCGCGTCCATTGCATCCGGACGGGAACCCCCGCCATCTTGCTCAGCAGCGCGGCTTCGGTTGCAAAATCGGCCTTGGACTTGCGCCCGAAGCCGCCGCCCAGCAGCGTCACGTTTACCTTCACGTTCGCCACATCCATCTCGAGCGCGGCGGCAATGTCGGTGCGCGCCTGGTAGGGGCTTTGCACCGGGGCCCAGATCTCGGCCATGCCGCCCTGCACCTGCGCCAGCGCCACAGGCGGTTCCATTGCGATATGGGCAATGTGATCGCCGGTATATGTGTGCCCGAACACGCGCGCCGCGTTCGCGAAAGCGCCATCGGGGTCGCCCTGCGTGCGCAGCGCGTTGCCCTTCTCCAGCGCCGTCGCCTTCATCTCTTCCATGAAGGTATCGGAGTTGTACCCGGCATGGGGGCCGTCGTCCCATTCGATCGTGATCAGGTCGCGGGCCTTTATCGCCGTCCATGTGTCGTCGGCCACAACCGCGACACCACCAAGCGGCGCGAAACCGGCGGGCGGGATGGAATGCGGCAATTCGTAGACACCGACGACACCGGGAAGCGCCAGCGCCTCGCTCGCGTCGAAACGCACGACCTTACCGCCGACCACAGGCGGGCGGACAGCCATGGCGACCTTCATGCCCGGCACCGTCACGTCGCCGCCATAGACCGCCTTGCCAGTCGTGATGTCATGCAGGTCAGTGATCTGCACCTCGCCCTTGCCAGTGTAGCGGAACGCGTCTGGCGATTTGTAGGCGATGTCCTCGTGCGCGGGCACGGGCATGGCCATGGCTGCCTCGGCAAGATCGCCGAAACCGAGGCTCTTGTCGCCGTGTCGCACGACATGGTTCTCGACTACCACCTCGCTTGCCGACACGCCCCACCGCTCCGCCGCCGCGGCAGCCAGCATGTGGCGGACCGACCCGCCGATCTTTCGCGCCGCCTGGATGTGGTGCCGCATGGACCGCGAACCGTCTGTGTTCTGGTTGCCGTATTTCGGCTCGTCCCCCTCGGCCTGCACAATCACCACGCGGTCCCAGTCCGCTTCCATCTCGTCGGCCATGATCATCGGCAGGGACGTGCGCGCCCCGGTGCCCATTTCGGACCGGTGCGCGACCAGCGTCACGGTGCCGTCCGCGTCTATCGACACGAAGACCATGGGATCCTCGACCACGCCGTGGGGCATGTCAGTGCCACCGGTCTTCCAACGCTCGAACGCGCTTGCGTCGGTCGCGTAAACGGCCAGCGCGAAGGTTGCGCTGCCACCAAGAAAGCCGCGGCGCGAGACCTTCTGAACGGTCAGGTCCAGTGCCTTGCGCACCGCCAGGGTACCGAGATCTTCTAGATACGTAAGCATGGCTCAGCTCCCCGTGCTGGCGAGGCGAACCGCCCCGACGATGCGCTGGTAACACCCGCAACGGCACACGTTGCCGGACATCGCGCTGAGGATTTCCTCGTCGCTGGGCTTGGGGTTTTCCGCAAGAAGCGCCGCGGCCTGCATGATCTGCCCTGACTGGCAAAACCCGCATTGCGGCACGTTGAGTTCGCGCCAGGCTTGCTGCACCCGATGATCCCCATTCGGATCAAGCCCTTCGATCGTCGTGATCTCGGCACCTTCCGCCTGACCAAGACTGACCTGGCACGCGCGCACGGCTTTGCCGTTCATGTGCACCGTGCAGGCGCCGCACAGCCCGGCGCCGCAGCCGTACTTCGTTCCGTTCAGGTTCAGATGATCCCGCAGCGCCCAGAGCAGGGGCATGTCCGATCCCGCGTCGAATTCACGGCTTTCACCGTTGACCACTAGTCTGGCCATCACGTCCTCCCATTTCTGACAGGTTGTGTTCCCTGCCGTTTATCGGTCTAGACTAAACCAAAAGGAGAAACGGCGTTAGCGGTTTCGTCGCAGACTTCCGCCGCAGCGCGGCATCCAAGGGGGAAAGCAAATGATGGGAGAGGCGAGTTTCCGCGCCCCGTTCGCCTTCCTCGCCGATCGTGGCGGCAGAGGCGCGCTGGCCGTTCTGACCGAGACCCAGGGACCGGCCTATCGCAGCGCCGGAAGCGTCATGGCCATAGGCGAGGATGGCAGCCGGGTCGGATCGCTGTCGTCCGGCTGCATCGAAGCGGACATCGCGCTGCAGGCTGCGCAGGCCCGCACTGACGGGCGCGCGCGGGTGCTGCGCTATGGGGCCGGGTCGCCCTTCGCAGACCTCAGGCTGCCCTGCGGGGGCGCGATGACGGTGCTGGTTGTGCCAGATCCCGACCCCGCCCCCCTGCGCGCTGCGCTGGTACGGACGGCCGCGCGGCGCCTTGCGACACTGACGATCGATCCCGAAAGCGGGCGCATGTCCTGCATGGACCCGGCACCTGCGCCCGGCTTGCACGTGACATGCCCGCCGGAGACACGGGTGCTTGTGCCGGGCGCGGGCGCGGAGGCACGGTTCTTCGCCGCGCTGGCCCATGCGGCGGGCTATATTGTCGAGGTATTCACCCCCGAGGAGGAGACCCTGCGCGCGGCATCCGCGCTTGGCGTGTCGGCCAAGGGGCTTTCCACGCTGGACGCGTGGGCGCCCGGTCCACTCGATCCGTGGACCGCGGTGGTGCTGTTTTTCCACGATCACGACAGGGAACCCGCCCTGCTTGCCGCCGCACTGGCCAGCCACGCCTTTTATGTCGGGGCGCAGGGCAGCCGGAAGGCGCATGACGACCGGCTTGCCACGATGCGCGCCGCAGGCGTGGCTGAGACGGACCTCAGGCGCCTGCGATCGCCCATCGGCGTGACGCCTTCAACCCGTGATCCCCGCGCGCTGGCGATTTCGGTGCTTGCTGATATCAGCGCCGCCGCCCCGGCCACGCAGACGATTCTCGGAGCGGGGGGCGCCGTTGCGGCGGACCCTGCGTGACGCAGATCGGTCTGCTGCTCTGCGCCGGGCACGCACGCCGCTTCACAGCCGGTGACAAGCTCGCGGCCCGGTTTCGCGGTGTCCCGCTCGTGCTGCATGCCGCGACGGCGCTGCAACGCTCCGGGGTTGCGACCTGTCTCGCCGTGGCACGGCGCGGGCCGGTCGCTGACTGCCTTGCGCAGAGGGGTTTCGACATCGTCCACGCCGGCCCGGAACAGCAAACGATGTCCGACAGCCTGCGCCTCGGGGTGTTGCAGGCCATCGCGCGCGACGCAGTCGGCGTACTGATCGCGCTTGGCGACATGCCATTCGTGACATCCAGCGACCTGACGGCGGTGAGGCAACGCGGATCGCAGATCGGGATCGCAGCCGCAACCGACGGCACAAGGCGGCTGCCGCCCGCATGGTTCTCGGCCGCGCATTTCCCGACCCTGCTGGAGTTGGCGGGCGACCAAGGTGCCGGTCAGCTGTTGCGCCGTCTCGCACCCGAAGCCACAGTGACCCTGCACCCCGACCTGCTGGCAGATATCGACACAGAGGACGACCTTTCCCGGCTGGAACCGCTTGAACTTCGGGCCGCGGGCGACCGGACCGAGTGATCGCGACGAACGGGCGGCAAATGTGCACCGCCGGTATGACACCTGCAACGTGACGAACGGCGGACGTAATCCGCTCAGACCACTGACCCGTCCGTTCATTGGCCCGGACGAAAGGGCGCAACGGTGGAGTCGCGCGGCATGAGACGCGTGCAGCGGCCGGTTCTGGCGGAGAATAGCACTTTGCCTCCCGCTAATAGTTTCCCGTTTCCCGTTTCCCGTTTACATGGCATGGGCGCGGAAAACGCGCCGCGCAATCGCTCGGGCCGGTACATTGCCTGGTGCCCTTGGCACAACGCGAGGTGTGGCCGCCGGGATCCCCCAGTAGGTACCTCAAATGATCAGGTTCTGAAATCGAGGGATTCGTCCCCGACGACCACAGGACCATTGCTATGGCTCGGCCATGTCATTTCCTGTCACCTCAGGCGGAACCCGCCGCTGGCTCGACGCCCGGTCAAAGGTCCGCACACCGGGCCTTTCCGGGCAAGGTTGCAATCGTCCCGTTTCCTTCCGGGACGCTTGGGACCATGCTGATGACTCCACAAGATGGAGAGGTATCCATGGCCGACCCCTGCAGCAGCACAGCGTTTTCCTACCGCAACGACCCGACGGTTCCGCCCTTCGATGATGCCGGACCCGTCGCGGTGATGGACGGGACGTGCAGTCTGTGTTCTCAGGGTGCGCGCGCAATCGCGCGCCTCGACCGCGCGGGACGCTTCCGGATCTGCCCGGTCCAGTCGCCGCTGGGCACCGCGCTGGTGCGTCACTATGGGCTCGAACCGGACGATCCCGAGACATGGCTGCTGATCGACCACGGCCTGGCATGGTCCGGCATGGAAGCGATCATCCGGATCGGAACAGTCCTTGGCGGTATCGGCCGGATCGCCGGGGTGATGCGATTGTTGCCACGCCGGGCGCGGGAATGGGTCTACCGGCGCATTGCGCGCGACCGCTTCCGTTTCGGAAAGGCTGACATGTGCGCGCTACCGGACCCCGAACTGACGCGCAGGATAATCACCTGACCCAAGTGTGCCCGTCTTAACGGTCACCCTGCCAGAAGCATCGGCCTACCGGACGCGCCCGGGAGAACGGCCCGCGCGAAGGCAGGGCAACCGCCGGACCGGCAGCGGCGGGTCCGGAGCGGCATCTCGGCAAGTCGACAGTTTCGCAGCCTTGCAGGTGATGCCGCTGCGTGACGTCCAAGGCCTGCGGCTTGACGCAGGCGTCGGTGCATCCCGCGCTGCCGGACTGCGCGCAACCGATGGACGCGCCCCGCGCGGCGGAATAAACGAAATCATGAACGGCCCTGTTCCCTCCGCCCCGCCCACCGACCGCATCCTTGCGGGCGTCGCCCTGATGGTCGGATTCTGCGTTACCGCCCCGTTGCTGGACGTGGTGGCCAAGCTTGCATCTGGGACTGTGCCGGTCGGGCAGATCACCGCGGCACGCTTTGCCGTGCAATGCGCCCTGATGGCGCCCGCGCTTTGGCTGATGGGGCTGCCTGTGCGGGTGCCCCGCGCGCTTTGGCTGGCTCTTCTGGCGCGCGCAGCCTTGCTGCTGGGCTCGACCTTCTGCTTCATCGCCGCGATCCGTGTGATGCCGCTGGCCGATGCGCTGGCGATCGTTTTCGTCGCCCCGTTCATCGTGCTGCTGGTCGGCAAGTTCTACCTGTCCGAAGATGTAGGCCCGCGCCGCGTGGCGGCGGCGATGGTCGGATTCGTCGGCGTGCTTTTCGTAATCCAGCCCAGTTTCGCCGCCTTCGGCGCGGTGGCGCTGTTCCCGCTCGGCACGGCGGTAGGTTTCGCGTTCTACATCCTCGTGACACGCGGGCTGTCGCGCAGGGTACACCCGGTGGCGTTGCAGTTCCACACCGGGCTGGCCGCCAGCCTGATGTGCCTGCCAGTGCTGCTGGCGGCCGAAGGCACAGGGTCCGCGCTGCTGGATCCGGTCCGACCCGAGGGCGTGGCGTGGCTCTGGCTTCTGGGCGTCGGGTTCTTCGCCACGCTGAGCCACATGATGATGACCTACGCGCTCTCGCTGGCGCCATCGGCCACGCTGGCACCGTTGCAATACCTGGAGCTTCCGGTGGCAACGCTGCTGGGATTTTTGGTGTTCGGCGACTTCCCCAACGCACTGAGCCTGACCGGTATCGCCATCATCATCGGCGCCGGGCTCTACATGATCCACCGCGAGCGGGTCACCGCACGGCAACTCGTGTCCGACCGCCCGGCCCCGCCGGTCTGAACGCAAGCGGGCCAACCGGCGCAAGCCGTCCGCCACCGCAACGCAGCCTCGGCAAGGGGCCATCAGCCCGCCGCAAGAGTTTTGCTCCAGCTTATCCATGTCGTGCCAGTGGCAAGGACCAGGCTCTCCCACAGTACCGGGATCTGGCGAAGCCGCGTCGTTCGGTCATCGATCCCACAGGGCAACATGCCCACCTCTGCGAAGTCCGGGATCGACTGGTGCCCCCCGATGGCAACAACGAAAACGGGAGCCGGTCTTTCGATGTTGGTCGGCACGGAAATGCTCGGTCCGGCCGGGCTTACTTAGATGCGCCGCGCCAGCGGGTCGCCGCGCCAGCGGGTCGCCGCGCAAGAACGCGGAGAACCTGATCAGCCGGTGGACAGGCGGAGGCGACTTCATCGACCAACTCCCCGCTGCAGGTCGCGAGTATCCGTGGCATCACCGTCACGATGCGGTCGATCCCGTCATGGGTCACCTGCGTGGTCGCACGGCCGTTGTCGCCCGGATAGGTCAGCTGGTCCTGTCACGTATTTGTACCGCACCAGTTCTCGCTCAGGCCACATGGCGTTCGATCGCCAATGGGCTTTGGCCTCCCGGTGCTGAATGCCGACGGCGCAGGTTACAGAAACCGTTGAGATTTCGAAGATGGCCATCTCAGCCTGTCAGGGGGTTTCGCGGATCCATCGCCATAGCAGGTCTGCCTTGACGGTCTTGTAGTAGGTTTCGACAGCGGCATTGTATTGGCAATTCCCGGTTCCGCTCATGGACACCTTGAAGCCGTGTCGGCGCAGGACCTTCTGAGAATCGCGAGGACGGTATCGGACGGAGTCAACGGGTCGTCGCAACACCCCGTTGATGAAGGTGCAGATGACGAAAACCAGCAGATGAAATTCCGAACGTTGTTCACGGGACAAATTGAACTCGCCAGGCCAGGCGCCAGTCTGGAAAGGTGAGCATCCGTGCCGGTTCCGGCGGGCCATTGCAGCAGGGCTGTCCAGCGAGGACGCCGCTGTTGCAGCGGGTGTTTCACCTGACGTCGGAACCCGATGATTTCGGAGTTCTGGCGCAATGCCTCCCACACATCTTGGGCCAGCGGCTCCTGTGCCGAAGCGCCGTAGCCTCTCCTTCGCGGAACGTGAGGAAATAGCCTTGGAGTGGGCGAGCGGCACAGGTGTCCGTGCCATCACCCTCAAGCTGAGCAGACCGCCAGCACAATCCTCCCGAGAGACCCGGCGCAACTTGGCAACCCGTGGCGGAGACTTCGGCTACGATGCGATCACGGAGCAATGGCACGCCGAGCGTCCTAAGGCCAGAACGCTCACTCTCAACCCCGCCCCGCGCGACTAGGTGCTGGATCGGCTGTCCGGCCTGTTCGCGACGCGGGGGGGGGGGGGCGTTTTTTGAGGGGCCGGTCGTGGTTTGGAAAGGACGCCAAACCGTTCATCGGCAAAGTCGGCGTTGGTCCTCTGCTTGGAATGCGGAACAGATCGCGCAGCGCCTGAAGGTGGGCTTCCCCGAGGATCCGACGATGCAAATCAGTCATGAAGCCATTTGCCAGGCTCTTATTATTCAAGGACCCGGAGCCCTGAAGCGAAAGCTCTCCGCCTGTCTGCGGTCCGGCCGGGCACTTGGCAGGCTTCGGGAAAAGTGCGCGCTAGAAAGAAGTTCGAGAACATGGTTCACCCTCGGCACATCGTCGCAGGGGTGACGATGCGCGGGGCGGACGAGACGATCGGGTCGCTTTTCGGCTTTGCCGATATGGAAGAGCGCATCCCCGCACGGCGCCCTCTGCGCGAGATCGGGCAGGTGGCCGATTATGCGCCGACGAGCCTCGATGGCGCATTCAATGAAATCTGGACCGGTTTCGGCAGGCCATCGATCCCGCCGGAGCACCTGATCCGGGCGGGCCTGCTACAGATCCTGTTCTCGGTCCGATCCGAACTGCAGTTAATGGGGCAGATGGTTTTCAAGCTGATGTTCCGCTGGTTTTTCGGGCTTCGGGTCGCCCATCCGGGACGGAACTCGGCCGTGTTCACCGAGAACCGAGACCGGCTGCCGACCACCGGGATCGCACGCAAGGTGATGGCGGAGATCCTGGCCCATCGCGAGGTCGCGCCGCTTCTGTCGGACGAGCACTTCTCGGTCGACGGCAGGCCCATATATGCCTGAACTTCGATGAAGCGTTTCCAGCCGAAGGCCGACGCCAACCGGCCTGACGATTAAGGGCCAAGCGACCCGGCCGCCGCTGAGACCACCCCGGATACCGCGCCTTCCCGGACCTCGGCCGAGAACGACCCGATGCCCGGCAACAGCCGCCGCCACCGCAATGCCGAGGTCGACTTCAAAGGCGAGAAGCGTTCCAAGGCCACCCATGCCTCGACCACCGACCCCGACACACGGCTGTACAGGTCCAGAAGAAATCCCCCGGGCCCTGCGCGATGCCGTGCTTCATCGGGCAAGCGCTGATAGAGAAGCGTTCGGGTTTGTCGTGCTGAGGGATCTGACCCAAGCCGACGGTCATGCCGAACGGCGGCGCGCTGCACTGGACATGATCCACCGCCTTTCCCGCCCATCACCCCGACGGCTGACGCTGGGCGCCGAAAAGGGCCACGAAGCATTCGGGTTCGTGTCCGAGCTGCGTCACGCCGCATGTCGCCCAGAAACCGAGATACTCAGCGATTGATGGCCGAACTTCCCCAAACGAGGGCTGCGCCCTGTCACAGAAGCATCGGAAGCGGATCAAGGAGGCATTCGGATGGGCCAAGACCGTCGATGGCACGGCCCAAACCATTTATCGCGGCGTCCAGCCCACCCGGGTCGCAGTTCATCCTGACGATGGGCGCCAAAAATCTCGCAAGACTGCCCCGGTTGCTGGCAGCGAGAGAAAGAGAACGCCACAAGGCACACACGTCGAACGCCCCGACAGACAAGCCGATCCCGCCACCCAGCCCTGATGATGGAACAGCGTTTCGGCTCGGGGGATATTTCAGCGACCCGTTGGACCCGGTTGCGACATCTTCTCTCTTCCGGCCGGAAAACAGGAGACTGGCGTTGGCGAAAACGGAACCGGAATTGCAAGAGCGACGGCGCGCCGAGCACAGGTTGCGAGCGAAAAGCCCCGTCGCGAAGGTCGCGAGACATCTCGGGCGGCACGGCTCCACAATCTCCGGCAAGATCCGGCGCAACCGGTTCGTGGTTGACGAACTTCCCGCACCGAACGGCGACCGCGGCGTGTTGGCTCAGAAGCTTCGGGCCGCGCACCGCCAGGGTCGGTGCAAGCTGATCCGTTTGCCTGACCCTCGCGAAGTCGTCGTCGACCGACTTGTGGGTCGGCGGGTCGCCGGAACAGATCACGCGCCGCCACGGCTTCGACGGGAAACCCCGGCATTCAGGTCACGAGACGATCGACATCCATGGCAACAGCGGCGAAGGCCAAACAAAACCGCCCGTCCGTCACTTGCCCAGTCGGCAAAGCAAACGGCAACAACGCCATGCGGGACGCTCCAGAGGGCATTTTCTTCACCGTATCGGTTCATTCGGCAGCGACCGGGGCACGTCAACACACGCGACGCCTCCCCGGTCGAACGCAAGACCGGACTACCCGTGTTGTTCCACAACACCGACCTCGGTTCCGCTGACCTCACCAACAATCCCAAGCACGTCATGGAACTCCAGCCACAACCTGCGGGTCGATCGACCCATTCGTCCGGCACCCCGGGGTCCGGGAGTGGAGGAAGCTTGACACGGGCATCGGCACGTGACGCTGGTTCTGCGGTCCGCAAGCACCGTTCCAGAAGGTTTCGGCCGAAAACCCGGACAGGCAAGTGCGCCGCCAATTCCCCGGGGACACCATCCTCGCTGTGCACTCGAACCCATGTGAAAGCAATCTGCGAACGCCTGAACGGCACCCCGGGAAATGCCAAGGACGAAGAATACCGACAGAGGCCTTCAGCCAGAAGATGATGAAACCGGGCTGGCGGAAACCGTCGAAACGAAGCTTGAGCCATCAACGGGCGCGCCGCCAAGGGCGCCAGACAGCGTGGCGGCCGCGCGGCGCACCTCGCCGCCAAGGCGATCCATGTCAGCGGCGCGCACCCGTGTTGTCGGCCCCGACACCGACAGGCCCGCAACCGGATCACCGTGCAGATCGAAGACCGGCGCGGCAACGCAACACATGCCTTCGTTGCGTTCCTCGGCATCGATGGAAAAGCCGCGCGCCCGCGTAGCGACCAAGTCCGCTTCCAGCGCGGCGCGGTCGGTCAGCGTCTGCGCCGTAAACCGCTCGGGCGGATGCGCGTCCAGCACCCTTGCAAGCCGCCCCGGCGGCATCTGCGCCAGCAGCGCCTTGCCGATACCGGAGGCATGCATCGGCGACAGCGTGCCCGGCGGAAAGAACGCCCGGATGCTGGCATGGGTTTCCACCTGGCTGACGAACAGCACCTGGCCTTCTGTTTCCACCCCAAGGTTCGCAGTCTCGCCAGTCTGTTCCATCAGGGCACGCAGGATCGGGCGGGCCCGGTCCACCAGCGCTGTACGGCGCAGGAAGCGCGCGCCGATCAGGAAGGCCCCGGCTCCGATCTGCCAGATCTGTCCCTCTGGATCGAACTCGACCAGCCGACGGGTCTCCAGTGTGACCAGCACGCGATAGACAGTCGCCGGTGATTGCCCAAGATCGCCCGCAAGCGCCGACAACGTGCTGCCCCCGGCCGCACCCAGTCGTTCCAGAACGTCGATCGCCCGATCGAGCGATTTAATGGTATTCTGGGAGGTCTTGTCGTCCCAGTCACGGGGCCGACCCCGCGCACGGCGGTCAGGCGTAGTCGGGTGTTGCTTCATCCGTCGGGCCTTTTTCTGAAAAACGCCTTCACGCTATGAAAAATTCAAGAGATTGACAAGATTGATCTTTTCTTGGAACCCCGCTTTCTGAAAAACGTTTTCAAAAAAATTGCACGCCGTTTGGGCAAAGGTTAGAAGGCCCTCGACACATGGAGGAGATGGTCATGAGCTTTCAGAACCCGGTTTTCATCCCCGGCCCGACCAACATTCCCGAAGTGCTTCGCAAAGCCTGCGACATGCCGACGATCGACCATCGCTCGCCGCTGTTCGGGTCGATCCTGCACCCCGCCCGCGCTGGCGTCCGGCAGGTTCTCAAAAGCGACGCGGCCGAGGTTTATATCTTTCCCTCCACCGGCACCGGCGGCTGGGAAACGGCGATCACCAACACACTCAGCCCCGGCGACAGTGTGCTGGTCGCCCGCAACGGGATGTTTTCACACCGCTGGATCGACATGTGCCAGCGCCACGGTCTCGACGTGCAGATCGTCGAAGTACCTTGGGGTGACGGCATCCCTGCGGACCGCTACGGCGAGATCCTGAAGGCAGATACCGGACACAAGATCAAGGCGGTGCTGGCCACGCACAACGAAACGGCAACCGGCGTGAAATCCGATATCAGCGCGATCCGCCGCGCGATGGACACAGCCAAGCACCCGGCTCTGTTGATGGTCGACGGCGTCAGTTCCATCGGGTCCATGGACTTCCGGTTCGACGACTGGGGCGTGGACGTGGCCGTTACCGGCAGCCAGAAGGGCTTCATGCTGCCCGCGGGCCTTGCTATCGTGGGCTTCTCGCAGAAAGCGCACGCGATGACCGCCTCGGCCGCTCTGCCGCGCACCTTCTTCGACATCCGGGACATGGACAAGGGGTATGCCAACAGCGCCTATCCTTACACGCCCGCGGTCGGACTGATGAACGGCCTGAAGACGGCTTGCGACATGCTTCTGGCAGAAGGGCTGGACAGCGTTTTCGCACGCCACACCCGAATCGCAGGCGGCGTGCGCGCCGCCGCGGATGCCTGGGGGATGCCGCTGTGCGCAACAAGCGCCGATGTGCAGTCCGACACGGTCAGCGCGATCCGCACGCCCGAAGGCTTCGACGCGACGCGCATCGTGACCCATGCCGCCGAACGCTACGGCGTGGCCTTCGGGGTCGGGCTGGGCGAGGTCGGGGGCAAGGTGTTCCGCATCGGCCACCTGGGCAGCCTCACCGACGTGATGATGCTGTCCGGCCTCGCAACGGCGGAAATGGTGATGGCCGATCTCGGCCTGCCTGTCCGGCTCGGGTCCGGTGTCGCCGCAGCCCAGGAATTCTATCGCGCCACCCCGGCGCAGTCACAGAAGGACGCAGCGTGATGAAGGACGCCAGCCCGCTTGTCATTCCCACCTATGACGACGTGATCGCAGCTCATGACCGCATCGCGCCTTATATCCACCGCACGCCGGTCCTGACCTCGACCTACTTCAACGAAATGACCGGGGCCGAGTTGTTCTTCAAGTGCGAGAACTTCCAGAAGGCCGGCGCGTTCAAGGTGCGCGGCGCATCGAACGCGGTGTTCGGCCTGCCGGACGACATGCTGGAAAAGGGGGTTGCCACCCATTCCAGCGGCAACCACGCCCTGTCGCTGTCCTATGCCGCCGGGCGCAGGGGAATCCCTTGCCACGTGGTTATGCCACGCACCGCACCGCAGGCGAAGAAGGACGCCGTGCGCGGCTATGGCGGGATCATCCGCGAATGCGAGCCCTCCACCACTTCGCGCGAGGCGGTCTTTGCCGAAGTGCAGGCCGAAACGGGCGCGGATTTCGTGCACCCCTATAACGACCCGCGCGTGATCGCCGGACAGGGCACCTGTTCGCGCGAACTGATGGAGCAGGTTCCCGGCCTCGACGCGGTGATTGCGCCGATCGGCGGCGGCGGCATGATCTCGGGCACCTGCCTGACCTTGTCGAACACCGCGCCGGGCGTTGAGATCTACGCCGCTGAACCCGAGCAGGCCGACGACGCCTATCGCAGCTTCAAGGCAGGGCACATCATCGCCGACGATGCGCCGAACACCATCGCGGACGGGCTGAAGGTACCGCTGAAGGACCTGACCTGGCATTTCGTGTCGAACCACGTCACCGACATCCTGACCGCGTCGGAGGACGAGATCATCGACGCAATGAAGCAGACATGGAAGCGCATGAAGATCGTCATCGAAGCAAGCTGCGCCGTTCCACTCGCCACCATTCTGAAGAATCCCGACGTGTTCAAAGGCAAGCGCGTCGGCGTCATCATCACCGGCGGCAATGTCGATCTCGACACGCTGCCCTGGATCAAATGAGAGGGAGACAGACATGAACGCCCCCGTGAAATTCGACGAGCTCGAAGTCGGTTACGACATTCCCGCCCTGCCCGGCATGGACGAAGCCGACATCCAGACCCCGTGCCTCGTGCTTGACCTCGACGCGCTGGAACGCAACATCAAGAAGATGGGCGATTTCGCCCGCAGCCACGGCATGCGCCACCGGGTACACGGCAAGATGCACAAGTCGGTCGATGTTGCGCTGCTGCAGGAGCGCCTTGGCGGGTCCGTCGGCGTGTGCTGCCAGAAGGTCAGCGAGGCCGAGGTGTTCGCGCGCGGCGGCATCAAGGACGTGCTGGTGTCAAACCAGGTCACGCAGCCCGAAAAGATCGATCGTCTGGCCCGCATCCCCAAGCTGGGCGCGCGCGCCATCTGCTGCGTGGACGATCTGAACAACATTCCCGACCTGTCGGCCGCTGCCGTGAAGCACGGCACGCAGATCGAATGCCTGGTGGAAATCGACTGCGGCGCCGGGCGCTGCGGGGTGACGACAACGCCCGAGGTCATAGCCTTGGCCAAGGCGATCGACGCTGCGGAGGGACTGAAATTCGCCGGGCTGCAGGCCTACCAGGGCGCGATGCAGCATCTCGACAGCTACGAGGAGCGCAAGGGCAAGACAGATATCGCCATCGCGATGGTCAAGGACGCCGTGGACACGCTGAAAGCCGAGGGACTGGAGTGCGATATCGTCGGCGGCGGCGGCACCGGCAGCTACTATTTCGAAAGCGGCTCGGGCGTGTACAACGAACTGCAGTGCGGCTCCTATGCCTTCATGGATGCCGATTATGGCCGCATCCTCGACAAGGACGGCAACCGCATTGACCAGGGCGAATGGGAGAACGCGCTGTTCATCCTGACCTCGGTCATGTCCCACGCGAAGGCAGACAAGGCGATCTGCGATGCCGGCCTGAAGGCGCAGAGCGTGGACAGCGGACTGCCCTTCATCTTCGGCCGCACTGACGTCAAATACGTCAAGTGCAGCGACGAACATGGCGTGATCGCGGACCCGGATGCCGTTCTGAAGGTCAATGAAAAGCTGCGCCTCGTGCCCGGCCACTGCGACCCGACCTGCAACGTGCACGATTGGTATGTCGGCGTGCGGGGCGGCAAGGTCGAAAGCGTCTGGCCCGTTTCGGCGCGCGGCAAGGCCTACTGATCCCGGCAAACGCCGTAAAGAGCCGACTGGACGGGGGCGGGTCCATCCCGCCCCCCTGAAACGTCAACGAAGGAAATAAGTATGATCATCGTGCCCGAAGCGGCCATTGCAGACCTCATGACCCGCGAGCAGGCGTTCGACGCGGTGGAAAAGGTCTTCGCCTCTATGTCCCGGCGCAGCGCCTACAATTTCCCGGTGATCCGCGAGGCGATCGGTCATGCGGACGCGCTTTACGGCTTCAAGTCGGGCTTCGACCGCGACAGCCTTGCGCTGGGGCTGAAATCGGGCGGCTACTGGCCGGGCAACGCCGACAAGGGCCTCACCAATCACCAGTCGACGGTGTTCCTGTTTGACGCCGATACCGGCAAGTGCCGGGCGGTTGTGGGCGGCAATCTGCTGACCGCACTCCGCACCGCTGCCGCCTCTGCGGTGTCGATACGGCACCTCGCGCCCAAAGGCGCGAAGGTTCTGGGAATGATCGGGGCCGGCCACCAGTCTGCCTTCCAGATGCGCGCCGCGGCCGAGCAACGCGGCTTCGAGAAGGTGATAGGCTGGAACTACCACCCCGAGATGCTGGCGCGCCTTGCCGACACAGCGGCCGAACTTGGCCTGCCCTTCGAGGAAGCGAGCCTTGAACGGATCGGCGCCGAAGCTGACGTCATCATCTCGATCACTTCCAGCACCGCGCCGATCCTGATGGATGCACATGTGACAGGTGGCACCCACATCGCCTGCATGGGCACCGACACTAAGGGCAAGCAGGAGGTCGACGCGGCGCTCGTGGCGCGCGCGACCGTTTTCGCGGACGAGGTGGCGCAGTCGATCAGCATCGGCGAGTGCCAGCACGCCATTGCTCAAGGCCTCATCGCCGAGGGCGACATCGAGGAGTTGGGCGCAGTGATCAACGGTGATGCGAAGGGCCGCTCGTCCGATGACGAGGTAACGCTGTTCGACGGCACCGGGGTTGGCCTTCAGGATCTCGCCGTCGCATCCGCCGTGGTGGACGTCGCGCTCGCGAAGGGCGTCGCGGTAGAGGTCGATTTCTGACCGGGCCCATCGACGCCGAAGCGCACGGGCGCTAGCCTGTGGCCATGACCGAACCGCACATAATCGATGACCTCGCCCTGCCCCATCCCCGCGCCGCCACCGGCACAGACTGGCAGCTGGTGTCGGACAGGGTCATGGGCGGCGTGTCTTCGGGCGGGCTGAGCCGCGAGGTCGTCTCTGGCCATCCTGCACTGCGGCTTCAGGGCGATGTGCGCCTCGACAACGACGGTGGTTTCGTTCAGGCCGCGCTGGACCTCGCCCCGGACGGCGCCGCGCTTGACGCCCGCCCGTGGCGGGCCATCGCGCTGGATGTCGCCGGGAACGGGCAGTCCTACAATCTGCATCTGCGCACCGCCGACGTCACCCGCCCGTGGCAATCCTACCGCGCCACGTTCACGGCCCATCCTGACTGGTCCCTGGTCGAGTTGCCCTTTACGCGGTTCGCACCGCATCGTCTGGATGCACCGCTCGATCTGTCGACGCTGCGACGGATCGGGCTGGTGGCGATCGGCCGGGCTTTCCGGGCCGATCTTGCCGTCGCCCGCATCGCGCTGATCGCCTGAAAGCGTGGCATGCACTCACAACCCCCGGATATTGTTTGGATTATTTTGGGGTTCGGGTTTGTGTGATGGTGTAGGGGGGGTTGATGTCGTGTTCTTGCAGGTTCGCTCCGGGGCCGATGCGGTCGATGACGGCGAACAGGCCCGGGGGGTGCAGCGGGGTCAGCACGCCGTGCCAGGTGCCGCGGCGCAGGTTGATGCCCTGGCCGGGGGCCGTCACGAAGGCCAGCGGGCGGCCCGGCACCCCGCCGTCGTCGGGCGCGACCACCACAAGGAACGGCTCGGGCCCCATCGGCACGAAGGCCTGGCTGCCCTCCGGGTGCCGCTCCAGCAGGTCGAGTTCCAGCGGCAGCGTGCGCGGCACGGCCTGGAACAGGCTGATCCCCGCCCGCCCGTCGCCGAAATCCAGCCCCGCCCGGTCGTGGAACCGCCCGCACAGCCCGCGATTGATGATCCGGTCCGGCGCCCCCGCCGCCTCCAGCACCTCGCCGAAGGGCGCGAACCCGGCCTGCGTCAGCGGCTGTGCGGCGATCGTCCGGCTCATCGCGCCAGCAGGTCCCGCACCCGCAGCGCCGCGATCCGTTCCACCTGGCGGCAGGCCTCGGCGAACTCGGCCTCCGGCGCGTTGCCCAGCCGCCGCTCGAACGCGCGCAGGATCCCCGCCTTGTCGTGGTCGCGCACCGCGATGATGAACGGAAAGCCGAACCGGTCCGTGTAGGCCGCGTTCAGCCGCGTGAACGACGCCCGCTCCGTGTCGGTCAGCGCATCCAGCCCCGCCCCCGCCTGTTCCGCCGCGCTGTCCGCCGTCAGCCGCCGCGCCGCCGCCAGCTTGCCCGCGAGGTCGGGATGCGCGCGCAGCACCTCCAGCCGCTCCGCCTCCGATCCGCCGCGGAACGCCCGCACCAGCGCCGAGGACAGCCCCGTCGCCGTGTCATGCGCCGGGCCGAGTTCCAGCGCGAAGGCCCGCTCCGCCACCCAGGGCGAATGTTCGAACACGCCGCCGAAGGCCGCCACGAACCCGGCCCGGTCCATCCGCGACGGGCGCGTTCCGGCCGCCGCGGGCGGATGGGTCGCCGCCCAGTGATCCGCGATCTGCTCGCGCGTGGCGAACCACACCCCGTCATGGCCGCGCACGTGATCGAGGAACCGGCGCAGCGCAACCGCCCGCCCCGGACGCCCGGCAAGACGGCAGTGCAGCCCCACCGACATCATCTTCGGCGCGCCCGCCACCCCTTCGGCGTAAAGACAATCGAAACTGTCGCGCAGGTAGGTGAAGAACTGCTCGCCCGAATTGAAGCCCTGCGGCGTGGCGAAGCGCATGTCGTTCGCGTCCAGCGTGTAGGGCACGACCAGCTGCGCGCGCCCGCCCGCCTCGATCCAGTAGGGCAGATCGTCGGCGTAGCTGTCCGCGACATAGGCGAAGCCGCCCGTCTGCGCGGCCAGCTCCACCGTCTGCATCGAACAGCGCCCGGTGTACCAGCCGCGCGGGGCTGCGCCCGTGACCTCGGTGTGCAGGCGGATCGCCTCGGCCATGTCGGCGGCCTCCTGCGCCGGGTCCATGTCCTTGTACTCGATCCATTTCAGCCCGTGGCTGGCGATCTCCCAGCCCGCCGCCTGCATCGCCGCAACCTGTTCGGGGCCGCGCGCCAGCGCCGTGGCCACGCCGAACACCGTGACCGGAAGGTCCGCCATCATCCGGTGCAGCCGCCAGAACCCGGCCCGCGCGCCGTATTCGTAGATCGATTCCATGTTCCAGTGCCGCTGGCCCGGCCAGGCCGCCGCGCCCACGATCTCCGACAGAAACGCCTCCGACGCCGCGTCCCCGTGCAGAACGCAGTTCTCGCCCCCCTCCTCGTAGTTCAAAACGATCTGAACCGCGATCCGCGCACCCCCAGGCCAGCAAGGATCCGGAACCAAAGGCCCATGACCACAAAAATCACGAGGGTAACGAGACATAAAGAAAATCCTCCGGAAGAT
>NZ_QGKU01000035.1 GCF_003172915.1 Meridianimarinicoccus roseus | reverse complement strand
CGTGCGCTGCCGGACAAGGCATTGGTGCGTTCGGAATGCGACCGCGCGCCCCTGGGTCTCGGCGCTCTTCACCGCCACGAAGCGCATGGTTGGGCGCAAGGCCGCCTCCGCGACGGCTTCAGCATCCGCGCGATCATTCTTCTGGCGCTTCACGAAAGGCTTCACGTAGGGTTCAAGCGTCAAGCGAACGCTCCGGGGGAGCGTTTGTAGCGTAGAACGGGACGAGCCGCACCTCGTGACCGTGCCGTTGTGCCACCCGGCCCCAATGGTGCGACGTGGCACAGGCCTCCATCGCCACGATGCACGCTGGCTGCTCAGCGAGAAGCGCGGCCAGCCGTGTCCGCGACAAACCTCGGTTGTATAGAACCGTCCCCTCCGGCCCCACGGCACAGACCTGAAAGCTGCCCTTCGCCAGGTCGATCTCCAGCATGTCGATCTTCGTCGTCATCGATGTGCCCTCCGTTCGGTTCCGATGAAACCACCATGGCATACGAAATGCCGCTGGGTGGGGGCATCCAACGCATCAGTTCATTCGCCTTCAGCCCGGAAATCCGCCGGGTGATCTATACCACGAACGCGATTGAAAGCCTGAACCGGGTGATCCGCAAATCGATCAAGACGCGGGGCTCGTTCCCGTCCGAGGATGCTGCCGAGAAGCTGATCTACCTGGCGATCCGCGGCCACGAAAAAAACCTCGCGCTCGGTCAGAGGGTGGCTGACAGCGGTCAACCAGTTCGCCATAATGTTTGAGGGTCGCTTCTCGCCGATGGGTGGTTGAGGGCGGTCAAATGGGAACCGGGTCGGCGGCCGATACACAGAGTGCCTGACACTCCTGTCATCGGCGGGTGAACACAGACAACGCCAGCGTCAGCATCTCCCGAATACGGCCGGGGTCTTCGCCTGACGCACGCTGGGTGATGGCAAGCGCGATCTGCTCGCCGAGGTATTTCGCCCCGGCCTCGACCGACAGACCATCCGCCCACTCCCCGGCATCGCGGGCTGCCTTCAGGAACGCCACATAAGCTGCCTGACCGGTTGCGTCGATCTCTTCGACCCGCGCCAGCGTCTCCTGCCCGAGACGGTGCTTGCCCGCGCGCATCTTGTAGAAAAGGCACCCGGTTTCCATCCGGGGATCGTCGCTTGCAAAATCGATAAGTGCGTCAAGCGTCCCGCGCAGCCCAGTCCCACGGTGCAAGATCAAGAACAACTCCGACAGCACTTGCTCGGCATAGCGGTCAAGCACCGCGCGCGACAGACCGTCCTCGCTGCCGAACTCGCGATAAAGCGAGGGCTTGGAGATGCCCGCCAGCTGGCAGATCGCATTGACCGACACATCGGCCGGGTCGCTCTGCCAATATGCGGTCATCGCGACGTCCAGCACCTTTTCGGCGTTCATCGTGCGGGGCCTACCGCGCACAGGCTTGGGGTTATCATCAGTCATTTTGTTACTGGTTGGTATTTTATGCCTTGACGGAGTGTTGTCGATATTTGTACCAGTTGGTAACAAGATGCGCAAGCAAGGGAATGATCCATGTCGGAAACAGGTAGGACGATCGTCATCACAGGCGCGAGCAGCGGCTTCGGCGCGGCAGCCGTGCGGGCCTTCGCGGATCGCGGCGACCGCGTCTGGGGCACGATGCGCGACACTGCGGGGCGCAATGCCGCCAAGAAGGCGGAGCTTGAGGGCTACTCCTCGCGCATCACCATTGCCGAGATGGATGTCACCAGCGACGCCTCGGTGGCTGAAGGGTTTGCCGCGATTTTGGCCGATGGCCCGGTCGACATCCTGATCAATAACGCGGGCATCATGTATATCGGCATGACCGAGGCCTACAGCGTCGCGCAGGCCCATGAGCAGATGGATACCAACTATTATGGGGCCATCCGTGCGATACAGGCGGTGTTGCCGTCGATGCGCGCCGCCGGTGCGGGCCTGATCATCAATACCAGCTCCATCTTGGGTCGGGTGTCGGTGCCCTTCTTTGGCACCTATTGCGCGACGAAACATGCGCTCGAGGCCTATAGCCAAAGCCTGCGCTACGAGGTGGCCCCCTTTGGCATTGACATCGCACTCGTCGAGCCCGGACCGTTCCCCTCGAACCTGCTTGCGGCCGGGAAACCGCCCGCCCTTGCGGATGTTCTGTCATCCTATGGCGACCTAGGCCGGGTGCCAGCGACCATGATCGAAGGCTTTGCCCAGATGCTTGCGAGCGACGAAGCGCCCGACCCGCAACTGGTCGTCGACGCCTACCTTGCGCTCGCCGACGCCGCGCCCGGCAAGCGCCCCACGCGCACGGTCGTCGGAATCACCTGGGGCGTGGACGAAGTGAACGCCTTCACACAGCCGCGACAGGACGCGCTTCTCAAGGAGATGCAGCTCGAAGCGGTCCTGGGCGGCGCCGACGCCTGACGGGATTGCCCAAAGGCCTTACTCCCCCATACCCCGAAAGGATCATCAAGATGAAAAAGACCCTTACAGCCGCTGCCGCTGCCACCTTGCTTGCCACCGGTGCCTTTGCCAATGACACAGCCTCCATAAAGCCTATCGTCGGCGCATTCCTGGGCGCCGTCCTGCAAGGCGACGTCGACACCATGCGCGAGGTCGCAAACGCGGATTACATCCAGCATAATCCCCTCATACCGACCGGGCTGGAGCCGTTCATCGGCCTGCTGCCGGTTCTGGCAGAGGCCGGCACCACCGCTGAAAACATCCGGATGTTCGAAGACGGCAACTATGTCTTCATGCACAACATCTGGCGCAATGCGGCGCCGTTCGGGGCCGACGAGATGGTCTCTTTTGACATCATCCGCGTGGATGAGAACGGTAAGGTCGCGGAACACTGGGATGCCCTACAGCCCCTCGTGACGGAAACCGCCAGCGGCAGAAGCCAGACCGATGGCCCGACCGAAGTGATCGATCTGGACAAGACCGACGCCAACAAGGCGCTGGCCGTGGCGCTGATCGAAGATGTGCTGATGGGCAAGAACCCGGCCAAGATCACCAACTATATCAATGCCGAAAGCTATGCCCAGCATAACCCCTATATCAAGGACGGGCTGAGCGGGATCGTCGAGGCAGTCGAGGCGCTGACCGCGCAGAACAACATGTTCCAATACACCAAGATCCACGCGGTGCTGGGCGAGGGCAACTTTGTCCTGACCATCAGCGAAGGCCAATGGAACGGCACGACCAACGCCTTCTACGACCTGTTCCGCATGGAAGACGGCATGATCGTCGAACATTGGGACGTGATCCAGCCCGTCCCGACCGAGGGTCTCGCCAACACCAACGGCATGTTCACCGGCTTCGACGGCGTTGGCCCGGACTCGATCGGGCAATAATCCTCATCACAACATAGCCCAGCCAACGGGCAGAGCCCAAGCAGGCGGGACAGCTGTCTCGCCTGCATAATCGCAACGAACGCACGAGATCAGAGAAAAGCGCACGACCGGCCGGATGTGTGCCTTATGATCGTTAGAAGTAAAACGAATGCTCGCTGATGAACTGACACCTGATAGCTTTCGCCAGCGCCCGGACGTTATTCGGGCGGTCGAAAACCCCCGCTTGCCGCGTAGCGTGCTCAACTACATGTGCGGCTGCGATACTGCGAAGCCAGAAATCCGTGACAGCCTGAACCAAGATGAGACTGTGCAGCCTTTGATGACGATCTGGTTTCAAAGCGGCCGGGCCCTCGATGAATTTTGCCAGCCATTCGAGCCGGTTGTGCGTGAATTGACGGCCGATCCACCGAGCTTGAACGGCGAAGAGTGGGACAGCCTTGAAGGCACAGTTGCCAAGGTGCTGCTGGCCGATCAATTGTCCCGCTCGTGTTTTCGCGGCAGCGCCGAAGCTTTTTCCTATGATCCGATTGCCCGCGTCCTGATGCGCGCGCTGATGGCCCCGCAGATGATCGAAGAGACGCTTACCCTGCCTGCGGCCATCCTCTATCTGCTGCCCTGGGCGCTGGCTCATTCGGAAGATGTGGCGGATCTGGACCTTGCCTGCGACTTTGTCGATCTGGCCATCGTGGCCCATCCGAGTTTCAAATTGTTTGCCGAGCGCAACAAACCGGCCATCGACCAGCACCGCCAGGTTCTACGAAAATTCGGCCGTTATCCGCAACGAAACGCCGAGTTTGGTCGCGAGACAACGTCGGCTGAGCAAGCATGGCTCGACGACAAGGAAAACCTGCCCATCTGGGCGGGCGGCAGGGCGTCGTTCGGCAAGAAGATTGACAGCTAAATGGCTCCAATGCGCAACTTTTGGCCGTTGCGGACTCCCGTTCACGGATCTGCGAGGCCAACCCACCTGCTATCATGTGGATCGAAGCAGATATCTCGCACATTTCCCTCGACTTTGTGCCTGCTGTAACGCTTCGCCCGACGATTGGCGAAGTGAGGGCAGATTTGCGTTATTTCCTGATCTTCTGCGACCCGACCGATCCAAGTGCTGCAAGATGCTTGGACGACCGGTTCGGTGATCAGCGACGCAACTCCTGATCGGACTGCGAGCGGCAGCTTTGGGCCGGGTGCGTTGCCACGCCGACAGGTGTCGAACGAGTGCTGCGCCCCGCCGCGGCATGTCTTTTTCGGTCCTCGATTTGCCCAAGCGCCCCAAGATACCGAACCAAGCCTGTGCCCCTGGGAACGCCTGCGACCATGGCTGAGTTTTTATACGATCCGCTCAAGCAGGTCTCTCAAGAGTTTTCTTTCTTTCTCTGAAATCGGGTCGAGCATTTCGTCAATAACCTCGGCCACGGTCTGCATCAATTCTCCGGCTATCTCATCACCCTTCGGTGTCAGGGAGACGAAGCTGACGCGGCCATCGTCAGGTGACGCTTCACGGCCCACCAGCCCTTTGGACTCCAGTGACCGGATCATCCTCGTCATCTGAGATTTGTCGCGCGAAACCCGTTTCGTCAGCTCGTTCAGGCTGATGCGCCCAGTATCGGCGAGCGTCATGAGCACAATGCCTCCGCCGGGACCCACGGCCTCTCGATCGAACCCGGGCGCGCGCTCCTGCAATCCGAAATGAATGGTGCGCATGAAGCGGTCAACAAGGAGAGCCAAATCATTGCCGTGCATTTTGTTGACTTAGTCTACTTTTGTGATTAGTGGACAATATCAACTTAACAAGCTGTCCACTCGGCTGCAACGGCAAGGAAGACAGGATGACTGATACGCAAAAGACAGCGCTCAAGGGCGCTGCCATACTTTGGATCGTCTGGGGATCGGTCCACACGCTCGCTGGCGTCATAATCCTTGCCAGCGATGCGTCAGGCGGCTTCCAAGCCATAGCCGATGGTGTCGATCCGGCGGCGCTCGAAAGCGACTACCATGCGGCGGTCGGCGGCGTGCTGAACCAGCACGGATGGAATCTCGGTTGGTTCGGCATGGCAACCATCGTCGGAGCAGTGCTGATTTGGCGGCAAAGCATGACGGCGATCTGCGTGACCGGCATGATCGGCGGGCTTGCAGACGTTGGCTATCTCCTGTTCGTTGATTTCCCCGGATACGTGAATTTCGTGCCAGGCACAGTCATGACAATCATATCGGCGTCGGCATTGGCGCTGAGTTTCTGGGTTTGGTTTTCCGTCAGGCGCGTCACTCGGTGAGCCGATGGCAGGGCGCGGGACGGACCTTCGACGTCTCGCATTGAAGCGTCCCTTTGTCCCGCACAGCTGTCTTTGATCGCCAGGGATTTTCTGCACACGACTTCGAATGGCCGGTCTGGTGAAGCTTCGCCGCGACGTCAGGCCGACGCGGAAGGGCCGCTAAGGTGAAGGTTTTCTGATGTGGGTCGCGTTGGAACGCTGCACACTGGCGCGACCACGACCCGCGTTGGAAAACCTCCCAAGGAGGAAGCCGCGGGGCACTGCTCAGGTTGAAAGATAAAGCGCACAATTCCGTCGAAATCACGGCGCCGCGCAAGGTAGGCGGCCGCCGTCAGCGCGGTGACGGTGTGGCCATCATGGCCGCAGCCGTGGAAACGCTTCGAGTCGTCAGAAGCGTAGGCAAGGCCGGTTCTCTCGGTCATCGGAAGCGCGTCAAGTTCGGCGCGAAAGGCGACGCAGCGGCCCGACGCACCGCACCCGCGCAGCGTTCCGACAACGCCGGTGCCTCCTATGCCGGTGGTCACGTCGATGCCGAATTCGCGTAGCCGGTCTGCCACGAAGGCGGCGGTGCGCAGCTCTTCGAAGCCGGTTTCGGGGTGGCGGTGCAGGTCATGCAGCCAGGATTCGGACTGGGCGCGCTGGCCTTCATACCACTGGGCAAACATCGGCGAGTGCTCCCGTTCCGGATTGTCGATCACTAAGATTCAGGCTTGAACTTCTCAGTCCAAGATTGTTTCATAATAATATTATTTGCGCTGCAAGTCAGGGTATGAATTGATACTCTGCAGGTATCAGAGAAACGGAGAGTGGCCGGTGCAAGACCCGCGGACCTTCAAGAACGAGCGGCTGACCTACAAGTTCGACATCGTCGCAAAGGAAGCGATTTCGGCCAATGACGAGATCTTCCTGAAGGAGACTGGGTGCCGCATTCGCGAGCTCCGCGTGTTGCGGTTGATCGACGACATGCCGGGTACGACCTTCGCGGAGATCGCGAAAACGACGGGCTTCGATCGCAGCTTAACATCAAGAATACTGAAAGTTTTATTGAGTTCGGAGCTGATCTTGCGCGAGAATGACCCCGCGGACGCCCGCATGTTCCGCCTCAGTACAACGGAGAAGGGTAAAGCCGTGCGGCGTACCGCCCGACAGGTCTCGGACCGTCTGGAGGTGATCCTGACCGATCCGCTCTCGGCGCAGGAATTGCGGGCGCTGCACGAGATATTGGCGCGGCTGGGTGACTGGGTCACGTCCGAGGAGTATCGCGAGGCACTCTCGCAAGATATAATCTCACAATAAAACAGTATTGCCGCAAGAGTAAATTGCGTCTACACCCTGGCCAGCCTACCAAGCCGTCTCAGGAGAGGCCGAGACCCTCGGCGCCGAAGGAGCAACCCCCCGGAACCTCTCAGGCAAAAGGACTGTGACTGGCGCGGGCGTCTGAAGCGGTGCCGCCTTTGCGTTGCAGCCGCGACAGAGGGGATTGGACCTGCCATCCGGCGGGACGAACCTTGGGTCGCGGGAGGAAACCATGACCAGAATAGCCGTAATAGGCGCCGGCATCACCGGCGTCACAACTGCGTCGAGCCTGATGGACCGGGGCTACGAAGTGACGCTTTTCGACCGAAACCGTTACGCGGCGATGCAGACCTCCTTCGCAAATGGCGGCCAGCTATCGGCATCGAACGCTGAGATCTGGAACCGCTGGTCGACGGTCTTCAAAGGCATGAAGTGGATGATGACCCGTGGCGCGCCGCTGCTGGTGAACCCGAAACCAAGCTGGCACAAATACAGCTGGATGGCCGAGTTCGTGGCGTCGATCCCGCAATACCGCGCCAACACGGTGCAGACGACCCGCATGGCCATCGCTGCCCGCGGTCTGCTGAAGGAGAAGGCGGCGCGCCATGGCTTCGATTTCGACTGCGAGGATCGCGGCATCCTGCACATCTTTACCGACAAGGCCGAGTTCGACCACGCGACCGAGGTGAACCGGCTGCTTGCCGAAGGCGGTTTGCGGCGCCGCGCTGTCACCCCCGTAGAGATGCGCGCGATCGAGCCCGCGCTCAGCGGGACCTTCCACGGTGGCTACTACGTGGAAAGCGATTTTACCGGCGACATCCACCGCTACACAACGGGGCTTGCCCGAGCCATAGAAGCGCAGGGCGCGCAACTGCGCTTCGGCACGGATGTCGAGGCGATCCGCGTGGACCGGAACGCGGTGAACATCACCTCCAGCCGCAATCACGAGAGCATGACAGAGGCGTTCGACGCCATCGTCGTGTGCGCCGGGGTGGAAAGCCGCGCATTTGGCGCGCAGCTGCGTGACCGCGTGAATGTCTACCCTGTCAAGGGTTACTCGATTACCGTGAGGCTCGACGACGAAGAAAGCCAACGCGCTGCGCCCTGGATCAGCCTGCTTGACGATCAAGCGAAGGTGGTGACCAGCCGTCTGGGCAAGGACCGGTTCCGCATCGCGGGGACGGCAGAGTTCAATGGCTACAACCTCGACATCCGCGACGACCGAATACGCCCGCTGGTAAAGTGGTGTGAGCGCTTCTTTCCAGGCGTCAGCACAGAACACGCGATCCCCTGGGCGGGCCTGCGGCCGATGATGCCGAACATGATGCCAAAGGTGGGGCAGGGACGGCGCGAGCGGGTGTTCTACAACACCGGGCATGGTCATCTGGGCTGGACACTGTCAGCGGTCACGGCCGAAATGGTGGCCGAAACGGTCGCCGCATCGCGCACCGTGAATGGCGCAGCTGCGGTTCGAGGCGCCACGCCGCCGGCTCAGCGGGCGGCCGCATAACCCGGATCATCTGCGATCAGGACATGCTTGCAGCAGGATGCGGTCGCCCCCAGCGTTGATCGGTGCGGGCGACCTCATCCCGCTTGGCGCGGTGATCGCGGGCACATGTGGTAGTGCCCCGCGGCGTGGTGTAAGAGGGCCGGCCTTCGGAGAGGCTCGAGTTGGTCAGGTCGCCACGGCGGGCAGTCTGACGTTGTGAGTATCGGTGATGCGGGCCAGCGACTCCAGCCCCATGTAACGGCGCGCGACGGCCCACTCGTCGTTGGTTTCGATCATCAGCGCGCCGACCAGACGGATGATGGCCGCGTCGTTCGGAAAGATCCCGACGACATTGGAACGGCGCTTGATCTCCTTGTTGACGCGCTCAAGCGGGTTGGTCGAGCTGATCTGCGCCCAGTGCTCCCTGGGGAAGTCCATGTAGGCGAGCACGTCGTCGCGGGAGGCGTCCATCATGGCGCCGAGCCGGTCATTCTTCTCACGGAGGGCGTCGGCGATGGCGTCCCACTGGGTCTCCGCCTCGGCCTTGGTCTCCTGGGCGAAGATCGTCTTGAGCATTGCGGCCACGGCGGTGCGGCTCTTGGCCGGGGCATGGGCGAGCGCGTTTCTGAGCCAGTGCACGCGACACCGTTGGTGGGTCGCATCGAACACTCGGCGGGCTGCGGCCCTGAGCCCCTTGTGATCGTCGGCCACGACGAGCTTCACGCCGCGCAGGCCGCGATCGGCGAGAGAGCGCAGGAAGCCAGTCCAGAACGTCTCCGCCTCGGAGGGGCCGGTGGCGACGCCGAGCACCTCGCGTCGGCCGTCCCCGTTGACCGCCACCGCGATTATTACGGCACGGCTGATGATCCGGCCGTTCTCGCGCACCCGGATGTAGGTTGCATCGAGCCAGAGATAGGGCCAGGCGCCCTCGAGAGGCCGGGTGAGGAATGCCAGCACGCGCTCGTCGATCTCGGCGCAGAGCCGACTCACCTGGCTCTTAGACACGCCACTCCCGCCCATGGCACGCACCAGATCGTCCACGGCGCGCGTCGAGACGCCGTGCACATAGGCTTCCTGGATGACGGCCACGAGGGCCTTCTCCGCCGTCCTGCGCGGTTCGAGAAAGCTCGGGAAGTAGCTGCCCTTGCGCAGCTTCGGGATCGCCAGGTCGATCCGGCCGGCGCGGGTCTCCCAGCCTCTCTCGCGGTATCCATTGCGCTGCGTGGTGCGCGCCGGTGTGCGCGTTCCTTTTGGCGCGCCCGTCGCAGCCTCGACCTCCATCTCCATCAGCCGCTCGGCGGCATAGGCGAGCATGTCGCGGACGAGATCCTCGTCGGCGGACTTCTCCACCAGCTCCATCAGGGTCATTCTATCGTCGGTCATCGTCGTCTCCGGTTCGGTTCCAGGTTTCGCAACCCGAACCTTCTCCGAAGACCGGCGATGGCCGCCAGCGTCACCGCCGGCCGCGCGCTGCGCT
>NZ_QGKU01000034.1 GCF_003172915.1 Meridianimarinicoccus roseus | reverse complement strand
AGCGCAGCGCGCGGCCGGCGGTGACGCTGGCGGCCATCGCCGGTCTTCGGAGAAGGTTCGGGTTGCGAAACCTGGAACCGAACCGGAGACGACGATGACCGACGATAGAATGACCCTGATGGAGCTGGTGGAGAAGTCCGCCGACGAGGATCTCGTCCGCGACATGCTCGCCTATGCCGCCGAGCGGCTGATGGAGATGGAGGTCGAGGCTGCGACGGGCGCGCCAAAAGGAACGCGCACACCGGCGCGCACCACGCAGCGCAATGGATACCGCGAGAGAGGCTGGGAGACCCGCGCCGGCCGGATCGACCTGGCGATCCCGAAGCTGCGCAAGGGCAGCTACTTCCCGAGCTTTCTCGAACCGCGCAGGACGGCGGAGAAGGCCCTCGTGGCCGTCATCCAGGAAGCCTATGTGCACGGCGTCTCGACGCGCGCCGTGGACGATCTGGTGCGTGCCATGGGCGGGAGTGGCGTGTCTAAGAGCCAGGTGAGTCGGCTCTGCGCCGAGATCGACGAGCGCGTGCTGGCATTCCTCACCCGGCCTCTCGAGGGCGCCTGGCCCTATCTCTGGCTCGATGCAACCTACATCCGGGTGCGCGAGAACGGCCGGATCATCAGCCGTGCCGTAATAATCGCGGTGGCGGTCAACGGGGACGGCCGACGCGAGGTGCTCGGCGTCGCCACCGGCCCCTCCGAGGCGGAGACGTTCTGGACTGGCTTCCTGCGCTCTCTCGCCGATCGCGGCCTGCGCGGCGTGAAGCTCGTCGTGGCCGACGATCACAAGGGGCTCAGGGCCGCAGCCCGCCGAGTGTTCGATGCGACCCACCAACGGTGTCGCGTGCACTGGCTCAGAAACGCGCTCGCCCATGCCCCGGCCAAGAGCCGCACCGCCGTGGCCGCAATGCTCAAGACGATCTTCGCCCAGGAGACCAAGGCCGAGGCGGAGACCCAGTGGGACGCCATCGCCGACGCCCTCCGTGAGAAGAATGACCGGCTCGGCGCCATGATGGACGCCTCCCGCGACGACGTGCTCGCCTACATGGACTTCCCCAGGGAGCACTGGGCGCAGATCAGCTCGACCAACCCGCTTGAGCGCGTCAACAAGGAGATCAAGCGCCGTTCCAATGTCGTCGGGATCTTTCCGAACGACGCGGCCATCATCCGTCTGGTCGGCGCGCTGATGATCGAAACCAACGACGAGTGGGCCGTCGCGCGCCGTTACATGGGGCTGGAGTCGCTGGCCCGCATCACCGATACTCACAACGTCAGACTGCCCGCCGTGGCGACCTGACCAACTCGAGCCTCTCCGAAGGCCGGCCCTCTTACACCACGCCGCGGGGCACTACCCGCACGCTTAGATTGAATCTTGAAGGGCCAATGGCAACTGGCACCCATTCGTTTCGATCACGTTAGTAGCGCAAAGGTTGAATAAATACACCTATAAATTGAAATATTAACCAATCGAAGCAGCACTGCCCGCAAGTGGTAAAATTCGACTTAACAAGATGGCCAATTGGAAGTATTTCACGACGAAGTGATGTTGGGACCTCCGAAAGTATACCTCCGTCCCCGGTATTTATACGGGCACGGCGCTCAAGTAATTTCGGTCAGCAAGGCGGGGAAAAGCCATGACAGGGACAACGGTATTTGAAGCCGAACACATGTATCGCGCAGGCGGCTTTGCCGTCGTGCACGGAACGGAAGCTTCCGGGGGCAAACTGGCGAAGCTGGCCTGCGGATCGGTCGGAAGCCTTTACGACACCTATTACGGTCCTGCCGGTACGTTCGATCTGACCGTTCATGCCCAGGACGAGATGGACGGTTGCTCTACCATCGACGTCTATGTTGACGGCCGGAAAGTGGGAAGCGTCCGTCTGGATCAGCCCAGCAACGAAGTGGGCAGCGACCATGGCGGCTTCGATGCGTTCACGCTCACAAATCTCGACATTCCCTCGGGAGCCTGCATCGAGTTGCGCGCCATGCGGGATGGCGGCGAATACGTTCGCATCGACAAGATCACGATGGAGCCGTCCGCTGACCCCGACGACGCGCCCGGATCTTGCGGCGCGGGTACGGTCACGCTGATCGACGAGAACTTCGACCATGGCGGCATCCACGATATCGACGCGATCAAGCGCGACGGCAACTGGAAGGTGAACTGCGATGCGCTGTTCACCAACGGCTGCAATGACGGCGTGCTGAAATTCGCGCCGGTGGAACTGTCCGGCCAGACCGAGGCCGCGCTGAGCTTCAGGATCAAGACCCCCTGCATCGACCCGTTCGAAACCTCCGACTACCTCAAGATCGTCCTGGTGGTCGACGGCGAACCGACCGTGCTGGATGTGTTCCGCCGTGACGGGCACGAGTTCAAGGGCTCGGTCAGCGGCATGACATTCGGTGAGCACTACACCGACCTGAGCTATGCGATGATCGACCTGCCGGAAGGTGCGCAGTCGGTGACGCTGAAGTTCATCAGCAGCATCAGCGCCAGAAACGAGATCATCAAGATCGACGACGTGAAGCTGACGGCAACAGGCGATGCCTGCGACGACTGCCCCGAGGGCTTCACCAAGATCAGCTTCGACGACTTGCCGCGCGGCACGGTCGTGTCGGACCAGTATGAAGGCGTGACCATCACCGCGATCGCCAATGGCTTCAACAAGAACAACGTGTTCGTCATCGAAGCGGAGGATTTCGACCACCTCGACGGCGTGCATGTGGAACATAACTGGGCAGCGTCCGGGAATGCCCACGTGAAGGCCGGCTCGCACGGATCGATCTCCACCACGTTCACGGGCGATAGCGACACCTACAAGATCGCCATCGACGTGCAGGACGAGTGCGACGGCAAGGGCATCGTCGAGGTGCTGGTGAACGGCTCGGTCGTCGGTACCTTCGAGGTGCGCGGCAAGGAAGGCGAAAGCGGCTGGACTTCCGGGCGCGACTGGGGCGGCAAGTTCTCGACCTTCACGCTCCCGAACGCGATCGACATCGCAAGCGGCGACACCGTCAAGATCGTCTATCGCGATCCCAACGGCGGTGAACTGGGCCGGATCGACAAGGTCAGCTTCATCGATCAGACCCCTGACAACGCTGCGATGATCTTCGACACGGACAATATCAGCGGTGGCGATCACGACCTCGCCGTCGGCGACGGAAACGTGCTGATCATCTCGGAAGACGGCGACAGTTCGGACCCTGACGACAACGCCAAGGGCGGCAGCGTCTGCTTCGATTTCGACAACCCGGTGGATGTTGCGTCCATCGTCGTGATCGACACCGAGGAAGGCGGCAAGATCAACGCCTATGACGCCGATGGCAACCTGATCGGGACGGTCGATGTTCCGCATCTGCAGGACAACACCAAGGCGACCGTTGACCTCGACTTCGAGGGCGTCGCCAAGCTTGAGGTCGTTCTCAACGGATCGGGCGCGGTGGACGATCTTTGCTACGACAAGGACGGGCCGAACGGCGGAAACGATCCGATGAATGCTTCCATCGCGGGGCGGTATTTCTGCGACGATAATTTCAGTAATACGGATACTGCGGGCGATCCGGCCGTGGTCGGCGCGCTGGTCGAACTTCTGGACGCAGCGGGCAATGTGATCGCGACGCAGCGCACCGGTGACGACGGCGAATACCTGTTCGAAGGGCTCGCAGCGGGTGACTATTCCGTCCGCTTCGCGGCGGACCCGGACGGCGACGGCAAGATCTTCGTCACGCAGAATGCAGGCATTGACGATACCATCGACAGCGACGTGGACACGGTGACCGGCACCACCGGAACCATCACGCTGGCCGCCGGCGAAGCCTCTACCGACAACGATGCGGGCATCGTCGATCCGCGCACCGCGCAGCTTGGTGACACGCTGTTCGTGGACGCGAACCGCGACGGTCGCCAGAACGATGCGGCGAACGCGGTGGCCGCGGGGGTCACGGTGTCGCTTCTGGACGCCAGCCTGAACGTCATCGACACGACGGTGACCGGCATCGATGGAACCTACCTGTTCGATGGCCTTGCCAAAGGCACCTACTATGTCGATTTCGACGATGTGGCAGGCTTCGATTTCACCACCGCCTTCGTCGGTGATACCGCAGGCGATAGCAACGTCGATGCGGCCGGGCTGAGCGACGAAATCACACTGGCCATCGGCGAGAGCAACCTGACCATCGATGCGGGACTCGTGCGGGAAAACACCGCGCCGGACGCGGTGGATGACAACGGCAAGGTCTGCGCCAACGAACTGCTGGCCATCGACGTGCTGGCCAATGACAGCGATCCGGAAAACGATCCGCTGGCCGTGACCCAGCTTGCCGGACAAAGCATTGCCGACGGCGAGACGATCAGCATCGACGGCACCGCGACCGTGAATGGATCGTCCTTCGCCTTCACCGGTCTGCAGGCGACGCTGACCGGCGGCGTTGTCACCTTCGACGGCGAAAGCGCCTTTGAAGGTCTCGACATCGGCGAAGAGGCAACCGTCACGCTCAGCTACACCATCGACGACGGTGAGGCTGGCAGCGCGTCCGCCGATATCGATCTGACCTTCTGCGGCGTGGCCGAAACGATCGAGGAACTTGCGGCATCGCTTCCCGCCGGGCTGATCGGGTACTCGATCATCAACAACTACGCCTCGGGCAACAGTGCCGAAAGCTACGACATCGTGTTCTCCGGGACGGGCGATGCGCGGTTCGATGGGCTTACGGTGACGGATGCCTACTGCGCCTCGGCTCTTGAGGCGACAGAGGTCTTCCCGACAGTGCTGAGCGGCGAGTTGAAGCCGTTGACCGCCGCAGTCGCGGGTGAACTGTTCGGCACCGGCCAGAACGGTGAGGCGGCGGGCGACAACCTCGACCTCATTTCCTGGATCATCAATCAGGACTTCGAGGGCCAGACATCCGGCGCGGGCGGCACGTTCACGCAGGCAGATATCCAGTCGGCAATCTGGGGTCTTACGGACAACTTCCTGTTCAACACGGGCGGCAACAACGCGCGGGCTTTGGAAATCTACGATGCCGCGATCAACGCTCCGGACAGCGAAGGGTTCGTCAGCGGGCCGGGCGGCAAAGCCGTGTTCTATCTTGATCCGGTCGGTGATGTACCTGACCGCGAACAGCCCTTCATCTTCGCCGTGGAGTTCGACGACTACGATTGCCTCTGCTGATCCTTCGTCCTGACCCGCCTCCAGCATGATTGGCGGCGGGTCTGGCCATGACGAACAGACAGCCATCAGAAATGCCGCGCCATTTTTTGTGTTAACGGTCGGATCGCGCGGGGTTCCGGCCAAACCCGGGAACTTACAATGAAAAAAGTGCTTACCATTGCCGCCATCACGGTGATCGCCTCTGCTTCCGGCGCACTGGCATCGACCTGCCCGCCGATCTGCCCGACCGTGCCCGAGATCGATGCCGCTGCTGGTGTCGCCGCTCTGGCCGCCGTCGGTGCAGGCGTCGCGCTGCTGCGCGAGCGCTTCAAGCGCTGATCGGTTGCCCACGATCTGGCCGGGGGCCTTGTTCGGCCCCCGGTCATCTTTTTGTTGCTTTAAAGTTTTTCCGTTGTGCCGGGAGGTTTGAGAATCGCCATGTTGCAGGCTGATGTAGAGCCCAATCGACACCGCAGCCTATTGCGCCCGGACCTTGTTCTGCTGGCATTGGTGCTTGGCGGAATGCTGTTCGCCGCCGCCCTGACCTACAAGCACGATTTTGTTTTCGTGTGCCGCGCGTCCTTTCCCGCACCGCTCTGTGCTGCATTGTCCGGCGCGGTTCCGCGGGTGTTGGCCGTAATCGGCGTGCTGTGCATGGCCTCAATGATCCGGCCGGATGCGCTGCATGCCACGCTGCGCGCGATGCGCCCCGTCCTCGACTGGCGCGGTCTCGGGGTCCTCGCCGCGGGCTGCGCGATGATCTTCGCGCCTTGGGTTCTACACCATGTCGCTTCGCCGGATGGCGTCGCCCCCGCTGCATATCTCGCGCTTTGGCTTGGCGGCATGGCCCTTGCCGGGGTCGGACTTCTGGGCGCACTCTTCACTTCCGATACGCTGCGCGCGGCAGCACGCCCGACTGTTCTGCCGGTTGCCGGACTGGTGGCGTTCGGCCTTGTGTTGCCCGAGATCGCCTTGGCGTTCCAGCCGGTCTGGCGCATGCCGTGGCTGGCTGACCTGACCTTCGAAACGGTCCTCATCCTTCTTGGTGCCCTCGGTCAATCGGTCATCTCGGACGCGCCGACCAAGATGATAGGCATCGACGATTTCGGCGTCTTGGTCGGCCCGCAATGCAGCGGTGTCGAGGGTCTGGCGCTGATTACGGTGTTCCTGTCGACCTACATCTTTCTGTTCCGCGACAAGCTGCATCTTGGCCGTGCCCTGCTGCTGTTTCCCATCGGCCTGCTGGCAAGCTGGACCCTGAACACGGTTCGCATCGCCGTCCTGCTGCTGATCGGGCGCTACGTCTCGCCCGATCTCGCGGTCGAGGGGTTCCACAGCCACGCTGGCTGGCTCATGTTCATGGCCTTGTCGGTCGGGCTCGCGGTCGGCGCACACCAGGTCCGCTGGTTGCAGCGCGACGGAGTCGCAACAGCCGCGCGGCCGCGGCGTGACGGGCACACCCCCTTCTTCCGCGATCCGGTGACCTTGCTGATCCTGCCTTTCGCGGTGTTCATGGCGTCTTCCACCTTCACGGCCGCGCTGAGCGAAACACCTGCCCTGCTCTATCCGGTGCGTATGGCCGCCGTGGCCCTGCTGCTGGGTCTTGGCTGGTCGGTGCTGCGGGCGCTGCCGTGGCGGCTCGACCCGCTGGCGGTGGCCACGGGGGCGGCCTGCGGTGTGCTGTGGATCGTGACCGCGCCTGCGGCGAGCGCGGGGGACGCGCTGCTGGCCGCGCGGCTGGCCGAACTGCCTGCGCTGCTTCTGGCGGGCTGGGTCGCGGTGCGGCTGCTTGGCACATCGCTGATCGTCCCGCTGGTAGAAGAGCTTTTCTTTCGCGGCTACATTCTCGCGCGACTGGACCGCGGCGGACTGGCCTGGCGTCTGGTGGCGCTTGCAGTGTCCACCGCGCTGTTCGCCGCCATGCACGACCGTCAGATCGCCGGGGCGCTTGCCGGGCTTCTGTTCGGACTTCTATACCTGAGGCGCGGCAACCTCACGGACGCCATCCTGTCCCATGCGGCGGCCAACGCCGTGATCGCCGGATGGGCACTGACACAGGGCGATTTCAGCGTCATCTGACACTGCTCGTGCGGCCAGTTGCGGTTCATTCATGGAAACCGTTTCGCAATGGACGTCAGGACGACGCGGACCTAGCGTGTCGGCATGACGACACCCGGTTCCATCGATGGTCGTGCCGCCTGGGCACGACTTTGCATCACCCTTGCGGTTGCTGCCGTGGGCAATGTCGGCATGTGGTCGATCATCGTGATCCTGCCCGCGGTTCAGGCGGAATTCGGCATCGACAGGGCCGGAGCCGCCCTGCCCTACACCCTGACGATGATAGGGTTCGCACTCGGTAACCTGGTTATCGGCCGCGCAGTGGACCGGTTCGGGATCACCAAAGGGCTCATCGGCGCGGCGCTGCTGATCGCGGCCAGCTACATCCTCGCCGCAATCAGCCCAACTGTGACGATGCTGACCATCGCGCAGGCGCTGATCGGTTTCGGGACCGCCGCTAGTTTCGGACCGCTGATCGCCGACATATCGCACTGGTTCCAGCGGCGGCGCGGCATCGCGGTCGCCATCGCGGCCAGCGGAAACTACCTGTCCGGCGCGATCTGGCCTCTGCTGCTGAGCGGCATCCTTCAAGACAGTGGATGGCGTGCGGTCTATGTCATTCTGGCCGTGTGCATGCTGGCGCTGATCGTGCCGCTGGCCCTGATGCTGCGTGCGTCGCCGCCCCTCGCGGCCTCAACGGCCCGACCAGGGCCGCCCGGCACGCCGGTCAGGCGGATAAACTTATCGCCCCGCGCGCTGCAGGCACTTCTGGGGCTCGCCGGGCTTGGCTGCTGTGTGGCGATGTCGATGCCGCAAGTGCATATCGTGGCCTATTGCGTGGATCTTGGCTATGGGCCAGCAGTTGGCGCGCAGATGCTGTCGGTGATGCTCATGGCGGGGGTCGCATCGCGGCTGGTCTCGGGGCTGGTGGCCGACCGGCTTGGCGGCGTGGTGACCCTGCTGATCGGCTCCACACTGCAAGCGCTGGCCTTGATGCTCTACCTGCCCGCTGGCGGGCTGGTTTCGCTCTATATGGTCAGTCTCGTCTTCGGGCTTTCGCAGGGCGGGATCATACCAAGCTACGCTCTGATCGTGCGCGAATACCTGCCCGCCCGCGAAGCCGGAGCGCGGGTCGGCTTCGTCATTATGGCCACGATCCTTGGGATGGCGCTTGGCGGCTGGCTCACAGGGCTGATCTACGATCTGAGCGGCTCCTACCGATTGGCTTTCATCAACGGCATCGCGTGGAACGGCATGAATATTGCTATCATGGCGCTGATACTGCTGCGAACCCCGAATGGGCCTTGGCGGCGCAACACATCCGTAACGACCGCGCTGTAGGCCAAGGGCCAGGGCCGGGTGAAGGGCAGACAGGGACGTTCGCATGCGCAATCCGGAAGACCGCAGGTCAGCGATCGGGTCAGGATTGCGTATCGGGGCCGCAGCCGCTGCGCTTAGCCTGCTTGCGGCCTGCCAGCCCGGCTCGGAAAGTGCGGCTACCGATCCCGACACGCAGCCCGCGCCGACCGTCCCCGAAGCGCCGCCGCGCACCAGCCCCCTCGCATCGGCGTTCTACGTCACGGAGTTTTCCCCTGCCGATGTGCGCGCGGCACGCGAAGCGGCGCGCTTTGCCATACAGACCCTCAGTGTCGATTACAGTTTCACAGGCAATCCGCTGCTCACTGGGGTCACGATCCTGCAAAACGCGTTCGAGGCCGCACGCGTCGAATACGCCCACTCGGTCGGGCTGACCGGCGCAGGCCAGATCGTCGCGATCAACGACTCGACCGTTGATTTCGGCCATGTGGAGTTCGCGGGCAAGCGCTTGAGTGTGTCCGGCGACCCCACCACCGACGTCCTGCATGGAACGGCCGTCGCGTCCGTCCTGCTGGGCACAGCGGAGGCGGGCGAGATGATGGGCGTCGCGCCAGGGGCGGAACTGCATGTCGGACAACTCGACTTCACAACAGGCGTCACCTTTCGCGCGATCGCCGAAAGGTTCGACGCGGCCCGCAACATCGGCGCGATCGCCAGTTCCAACAGCTGGAACCTTGTCGGCCGAACCTATGCCGCGAGCGACTATACGCGTTACCTGACGGGCGACCGAGCCGTGCTGCTGGCAGCCCTGCGCAACTTTGCCCAGTCCGGCGTGATCGTCTTCGGCGTTCAGAACGATTTCGCCGCGACAAGCGTCAATGAACTGAACGGCCTGCCCATCGCATTTCCGGACCTGCAGCCCAGCTGGATCGCGGGCATGAGCGCCGTGCCCTATATGCAGGACGGCAGGATCCTGTCGGCACAGCGCCAATCCGCCCCCTGCAACGAAGCCGCACCGTTCTGTCTTGCGGCCAACGGCACGGTCTGGGCGGCGAACGCGGCGCGCGGCCAAACCGGTTATTCGGTGTTTTCGGGTACGTCTTTCGTTGCACCACAGATCGCGGGTGCCATCGCGATCCTGGCCGAGGCTTTTCCACACCTCACCGCGCAGCAGTTGCGCGACCGGCTTCTTGTCACGGCGGACAACAGCTGGTTCACGCCGGAAGCCTGGGTCGAGTTCGAAGAAGGTCTTGTCCACGGCTACAATTCAGAGTTCGGCCACGGCTTCATCGACCTGCGTGCCGCCTTGCTGCCGATCGGACAGGTCGCCGTCCCGCTGGAAGGCGCGGCCGCGCAGCCGATAACCGTCCCGATCGTTGTGTCGGGCGGGGCCAGCGGCGATGCCATCACGCGCGCACTGGCGGCGCAGGGCATCATGGTGACAGACACGCTCGGCGGCGCGTTCACCGCCCCGGCGGCCGGCCTGACCGCGCAGCTACCCCGGATCGAGGATACGGCCGACCAGTTGTACCGCGCGATGGAACTTGACCAGCAAGCTGCCCTTGTGGCGCGCCATGCGGCACTGTCCGGTGCCGCATCCGCGCTGGTCCCGGGCGCGGCAGAACTGATGCCCGCCCATTCCGGTGCGGCGGATTTCGCACAACTTGATCCGGTAGACATTCCCTTCGCCCTCGCGGGCGACGGGCCGAACGCAGCAACGCGATCCGGCTGGGTGATGCGGGCCTATGCGCCGCGCAGCGACGATGACAGTGCGTCAACTGGACTAGCGCTGCTGCATCGGCGCGACACCGGGCCGGTCGGACTGGAATTCGGGCTGGAGATGACGCGCGCCGAAGGGTCGATGCTCGGAATCTACGTGCCGGGCGCGGTCGAACAGATGCACACCGACACCCTGTCGGTCGGGGCCGGGCTGGGCTGGCGCGTCACACCGAACCTTGGCCTTCGCGCCCGCGCCGAATGGGGCATCGCGGACGGCCCTGGCGCCGGTGTGATAGACGACTTCGACGCAGTCCGCTTCACTACCTACGAGATCGGCCTGGACACGCGCGGGCTGCTCGCGCGCGACGACGCACTGAGCCTGTCGCTGCGGGCGCCTCTCGCCATCGCCTCTGGCACGGCGGACCTGCGGCTTGCGACGGGAATCGCGCCGGGCGGCGCAGTGAGCTTCGGCACTGTGCCGGTGGGCCTTGCGCCGGAAGACCGCCAGATCGACCTTGCGGTGGATTATCTTGCGCCCCTCGGGGCGGCGACGAGCTTAGGGTTCGGGCTGCGCCATTCCTGGAACCACGGGCACATCGCTGGCGAAACCGCGCTGAACGCGGTCGCCGTGCTTCAGCACCGCTTTTGAATACTCTTTATTTTTAAACAGTGCGCTGCAGGCCTATTTGAACGCGAAAAATGGCGCCTAAGCCATTGATGCTCTGCATTATGAAAATTCTTGCAAAGTCTGCAAACCCCCGCCGCGATGCGTGTAGCGCACGTTACAGACCGTCAATCACTGCCCCGAAGAGGGCCGCTGTGTCCTCCCAAGTCGGCAGTTCGGCACCGCACCGCGCTGCAGCGGCGGCGCGGGTCGCCCGAAGGTCCATGTCTTCCAGGAGTGCGCGTAGCGCCGCGGCGAAGGCGGCCGGATCGTCCGGCGGCACCAGCGTGCCGGCGTCCGGTGGAACCGTTCCCGGAACCGCACCCGCGCGGCACGACACGATGGGCAGCCCGTTGACCAGCGCTTCGGCGAACACCATTCCGTAGCCTTCATACCGGGTCGCCAGCGCAAACAGCGAAGCCTGACGGTACAGAGCGTCAAGCGCGGTCTGATCCAGTTCGCCCGCGAACCGCACCCGCTCGGCAAGCCCAAGCCGGTCTGACAGCGCGCGTAGCGCGTCGCCCTCGGCCGGGTCATGCGCCCGTCCCACGATAACCGCGCGCCAGTCCAGATCCTTCAGCGTCACCAGCGCCTGCAGAAGCACATCGTGCCCCTTGCGCGGCGCAAGCGAGCCGACCGTCAGGATCAGCGGGGGCGTCGCCGGGCGCGGGGACTGGTCCGGTCTGTCGATGCCCGGACGCGCGACGGTGATCCGGTCGCGCGGCACCCCGTAGTCGCGGGCAAGCACGTCGCCGGTGTGGGGGCTTGGCACGATCACGTGCGCGGCGCGGGCAAGGTTGGCGGCCTCGGTCCGGGCAAGGCGTTCCGCTTGCGCCGCGCTCAGTCCGGTTTCCAGCGCAAGCGGATGATGCACCAACCCGACCAGCGGTGCGCGAAGGTCTGCCACAGCGCCCGGGTCAATCGCACCAAGTGCGAGCCCGTCGATGATGACGGGTCTGTCCGGCCCGAGCGCGCGCAGCATTTCGCCGGCCTTTTTCATTGATCCTGCGTCCGGCAGGGGAAATCCGTCCGGCAGACGCAAGGCCGTGACGTCCCGTCCCTGCGCCCTGAGCGCGGCCAGCACCCGCGCGTCGTAGATATACCCGCCCGTGCGGGTTTCGGGGTCGCCTGGCACAGCGAAAACGGCGTTTCGAACGGACATGAGGGGGCCTCCGGAGGAACGGTTACACGGGATTGTGATGCAATATCGGGCAATTGCGACAGTCGTTAGCGAAAATTGGCGGGTTCTTGCCGATTGCTCCGCCCAAAAGGCGCCATCACCCCGCAAGATAGCGCGATCGTCATGATGGGGCGGTTGCTTTTGATGCACAGTGCGGCACATGCAAGCCATGCAGGCGTGCCCGAATAGCGCGAAAGGCGCAGCGCCGTGCGACAGACCTATGAAGGACCGAAGTGACCATGCCTGTCGATGCCGTGACCTTGAACCCCGATCTGCCGACCGCAGACGCATCCGAAAAACGGGGTCTGCCGGTCCGCGCCCGGCGCGCGATGATGACCGCGCTTGTGGGGTTCACCTGCGCCGCGCTGATGGGCGGGATGCTGTGGATCATGCAGTATGAAGGCATTACCACCGCTGAATGGGCGATGCTCGTGCCCTTCGCCCTTACTCTGCCATGGCTTGCTATCGGGTTCTGGAACGCGGTGCTTGGTCTGGCACTGACCCTGCGACACGACGATCCGGCGGGCCATGTCACGCCGCAATTGCGCCGCGTTTCCGGTAACGAACCGATCGTGACCCGCACGGCCATCGTCATGGCGATCCGCAACGAAAGTGCGGAGGGTGCGTTGCACCGTTTCGAGACCGTGCAACGGGACCTGTCCCACAGCCCATGGGCGCCGCGGTTCGATTTCCACGTTCTGAGCGACAGTTCCGACCCGGCGATCTGCGCGCGTGAGGAACGGATCGTGGCCGACTGGCAGGCGCGCGCGCCTGGGGTGGCGATCCGCTATCGCCGCCGGTCGAACAACGCGGGCTTCAAGGCCGGCAACATCGCAGAATTCGTGCGGCGGTGCCGGGACGGATACGATTATTTCCTGCCGCTGGACGCTGACAGCGTCATGGGAGCGCAAGCCGTTCTGCGCCTTGTGCGTGTGATGCAGACCAGTCCGGAAGTCGGGATGCTTCAGGGCCTCGTGGTAGGTACGCCGTCCCGCACGCTGTTCACCCGCGCCTTCCAGTTCGGCATGCGCCACGGGATGCGCTCCTTCACGCTGGGAAGCGCATGGTGGCAGGCCGACTGCGGGCCGAACTGGGGACACAACATCCTGATCCGCATGGCGCCGTTCCACGATCATTGCCTGCTGGAGCCAATCGCGGGACGCGGCCCGCTTGCGGGTGACATCATGAGCCACGACCAGGTGGAGGCGGTGCTGATGCGCCGCGCCGGACTTGAAACACGTGTCGTGGCCGAAGAGGACGAGAGCTTCGAAGACAACCCGCCGTCGCTGCCTGACTTCATCAAGCGCGAATTGCGCTGGTGCAACGGCAATATGCAATATCTTCGCCTTCTGCACACTCCGGGCCTGCTTCCGCTCAGCCGGGTGCAACTGGCCTTGGCAATCCTGATGTATGTCAGCCCCGCCGCATGGTTCGCCTTCATCCTGATGGGCGCGGCGCTGGCCGGGACCGGAACGCAACTGTCGGGCGTGCCGCTGGCCGAAGGCCTGTCGCTGTTCGCGGTGATCATGACACTAAGCCTTGCCCCGAAGCTGATGGGACTGGTGCAAGTCTTGTGCAGCGGGGTACAGGCGCGCCGCTATGGTGGAAGGTCGCGCGTTCTGGCCGGGGGGCTGACCGAAGCCGCGTTCTCGTTCCTCGTGGCGCCCGCGGTGGCTTTCGCAATCACGCTGGGCGTGCTGCGCCTGATGCTGGGCAGCCGGATGACCTGGGATGCGCAGGCCCGCGACCGCGACCGCCTGCGCTGGGGCGAAGCGGCACGGTCACTGTGGCCGCAGACAATGGCCGGGGCCATGCTGACAGCGTATCTTGCGGCCGTCGCGCCCTGGTCCTTGTGGTTCGCGGCGCCCGTGCTGGCCGCACTGACCTTCGCCGTGCCGCTGGCCGTGCTGACCACCCTGCCCGCTCTTGGCACGCTGAGTTGCCGGATCGGACTGTTTGACCTGCCCGAGGAACGCAAAAGTCCCACAGCGCCGCCCACCCCGACACTTCGCGCGGCGGCCTGACATTTTTTCTGACCCCAAGGAGGACCCGATGCCAAAGACCCTTTCGCCCAAGGCCCTTTCCCCGCTGGCGCTGGCCGCCGTCCTTGCCACCGCGCCCATCGCCGCAAGCGCCGAAATGGCCCGCTATGAGATCGACGCATCGCATACCGTCGTTGCGTTCCTCGTGGGGCATGTGGGCTATTCCAATGTTCTCGGCCGGTTCAGCGATGTGAGCGGGTATTTCATGTACGATCCCGAGACCCGCGAGCTGGGCGAGGTTTCGGTCGATGTCGGTCTGGGCAGCGTGGAATCCGACAACGAGGCGCGAGACAACCATGTGCAAAGCGCAGATTTCCTGGACGTTGAGGCTAATCCTATGATGACCTTCACCGCCAATGGCGGCGAGGCGACCTCGGACACGGCCGGAACTGTTGCGGGCACGCTGACCCTGCGTGGACAGGAAAATCCGCTATCGCTCAGCGTAACGTTGAACAAGGTGGCGGAGTATCCGTTCGGCCACAAGAAGCAGACCGTAGGCATTTCGGCGCGCGGCAGCTTGATGCGCAGCGAATATGGCATGGACTACGGGATTGCGAACGGGCTGGTCGGCGACGAAGTGCAGATCCTGATCGAGGCCGAAGCGATCCGCGCCGACTGACATGGACCCGGCCCCATGAAAAAGGGGGCCTCCACGGCCCCCTTTGCGAAACATTTGGATATGTCAGCGTCGCTTGCGTGCGGCGGCCAAAAGGCCCAGCCCACCGAGCAGCAGGAATGCAGGCGCCGGAAGCGGGATCGGCGGTGTGAGCGTAATGCCGGTCGCGGTAAAGCCCGACGCATCGGCGTTACCGCGGATCGCTTGAAACACTCCGCTCACGCGCTGACCGTCCGAGAAATCGGCGAATGCCGTGGCCCCGATCAATTCGTTTCCGATCACTGTGGCGGGACCTACGGTGAAGTCGACATCGACGTCGAACACGAAGCTTTCACCGGGCGCGAAGTCATTGAACGTCAGATCGAGCGTCGAGCCACCGTCAACCACGGTATTGCCGGTCAGTCCGGTGGTCACGTCCGTGCCGCCGCTGGGTGTGAAAGGCACCCCGTTGGATGTGTTCGGCACGCCGCCGTTCACCACATCGAAAACCGTACCGGTCCCGGTCAGGTCGATGAAAAACCGGATAAGATTCTCACCGCTGTCCGAGGTGTTGGTGAACGAGAACGGATTGCTGAATGTATCATCATCGATGATGAAGCTGAACGATGGGACAGCTTGCGCTGTTGTCCCGAACACCGCACAACACACCGCCGCAGCCGCAATTTTCCGAAGCATGGCGCCCTCCCTGAGAAACAATATAAAATAACATAATGGTTAACTGCCCTAACGGCAAGATCAATCATTTGTTGATCAACTTTTACATGACGGCGAAACTCATTCTCTGTGATCAAGGGTTATCTTTTTCTTTCAATGCCTTGTGGCGCAAAACTCATGTTTCCCGCCAACCCGGGCCTTCCCGCCTGCACATCGTGCGGAGGGCCGTCAGTCCCCAGCCAGCCGGTCTGCCAGGAACTGACGAATGTCGAGCAGCGATTTCTCGTCCATCGAAACATAGACCAGCGCCATGTTCGTGCGTTCGCGGATCATCTCGCCGGGATAAGGCAGATAGGACAATTCGCGCGACCCGAAGGATGGCGCGGCGGTGCCGACCTGCCATTCGGTCGTCAATTGAACATCCACAAGCTTGAGCGCCGTGCCGCCCCCTACACCCGGCCGTTCGAACGGGATGCCCGCCAGCCGAAGATAAGCGGACTTGTCGGCCGCCTGCTTGAACCCGTCGATGAACTGCGCGGTCAGGACCTGAAGATCCGCCGCCGCATCGTCGGGTTTGGTGTGGCTGTGCAGATGGTCGGTCTTTGGGTGATTGTGCCCCGGCCCGTGGTGATGCCCGTGCTCCGGGCCGTGGTCATGTGGCATTGGACCACCGCTTGCCTTCAAAATCGCCATGCGGGATCGTCACCGGCTTGTCGATGTGCCCCTTGTGCTTGCCCAGCGTACCCGCACTGACCATCGCCCCCAGCACGTCGACGATCACCCGCGTGCCCATGAGCGCCGTGATGTCGGAGGTATCATAGGGCGGCGAGACCTCGACCAGTTCCATGCCGCAGATGCCAGCTGCGGCAACCTTGGAGGCCATCGCCAACGCCTCGCGGGGCAGAAAGCCACCCGGTTCGGGCCAGCCGGTGCCGGGCACAAATCCGCAATCGATACTGTCGATATCGAAGGACATGTAGACCATGTCCACGCCGTCCCACGCCATTTCAAGCGCCATTTCGGCGGTTCGGTCCACCCCCATGCGTTCCATGTCGGCCATGGTGATGATGTTGGTCTCGCGTTCGCGGGCGACCTTCACTGCCTCACGCGGAACCTGCCAGCCGCCAATGCCGACCTGCACAAGGTTCCTCGCGGGCACGTTCGGCATGTTTGTCGCGTGGAACCATGGGGTTGTGTGCATACGTTCGTCCAGATCCTTTTCCTGGATGTCGGCGTGTCGGTCGAAATGCACGATGCCGATCTTCTTGGAGGTGCATTCCGCGATGCCGCGCACGCAGGGAAACCCGATCGAATGGTCGCCACCGATCATGATCGGCAGGGAACCGCTTGAAAACACGTGACTTACGGCGCGGCTGATCTGGTCGAAGCTCTTTTCGAGATTGGCTGGGATGGTGAACACGTCGCCCGCGTCGCACAGCGTCATCTGCTCGCGCAGATCCACCCCGAGTTCGTAGTTGTAGGGTGTATAAAGCGCGCTGATCTTGCGCAGCCCCTGCGGGCCAAAACGTGTGCCGGGCCGATAGGTCGTGCCGCCGTCGAACGGGATGCCCAGCACGGTCGCGTCATAGTTGGCCACCTCCAGCACGTCCTCGGCATAGGGGGCCTTCAGGAAGGTGTTGATACCGGCATAATGCGGCAGCTCGCCCCGCGCGAAGGTCGGGATGGAGCGGTCCTCGATCGTGTCGGCGCCGGTCAGGCCCATGCGCAGCGCCCATCGGCGTTCCTCTTCCCAGCGGCCTTCCGGAATGTCCGCCTCGGCTTTCATCGCCCGCCAACCTCCCAGCTTTGTCAGGTCCGGGTGGTGGGCACGGCGGTCCGGGCGCGCGTGGTCCGCGGGATGGTGGGAACGGCTACGCCTCGCTGGGCCGGTGAACATGGATATCCTCCTTGATGGTCTGGAACGGGATGCCCCCGTTCCGTGCGTCAAAATCGTAGGTTATGGTCGCGCCAAAGGCTTCGGGGTCGGTCGGGTCCCATCGCGGTTTGTCGAAGACCAGCACGCGGTCGCCCAGCTTGAAGCCCTCTTCCAGATCATGCGTCACCATGAAAACAGTCATCCCTGTCTCGGCGCGCAGTTCCAGAAGGAAATCATGCATCGACAGCCGGGTGCCCGGGTCGAGCGCGCCGAAGGGTTCGTCCAGCAGCAGCACCAGTGGCTTGGCGACCAGTGCCTGGCCGATCGCAAGGCGCTGCTGCATCCCACCAGACAGGGTAGCGGGATAAGCCTGCGCGACATGGCCGAGCCCGATCCGCTCCAGCACCGCATCCGCGCGCGCTCGGGCGGCGCGGGCCCCGGCCCCGAAGAAGCGGCCCAGCGGGCGCGACAGGCTTTCACCGGCGACGATGTTCTCGCGCACGGTCATATGCGGAAACACCGAATAGCGCTGAAACACCACGCCGCGCGCCCGGTCCGGTTCGGTCGCAGGCGGTGCACCGTCGATGCGGATGCTGCCGCGACTGGGTTGTTCCTGCGCGAGAAGCAGCCGCAGGAAGGTGGACTTGCCGCAGCCCGACGCGCCGACGAGCGACAGGAATTCGCCCTTTTCGGCCGTAAGGTTGATCCGTTCAAGAATCGGCCGCCGCCCGTAGCTGTGAAAGAGGTTTTCGACCGAAACGAAGCTCATGCGGCAGCCCCCGCCCAAGGGAAGGCGCGCCGCGACAAGGCCCGCAGCGCCCAGTCGAGCGCGAAGGCCAGCAGCGTGATCCAAAGCACGTAGGTCAGGATCACATCCATCGCGAGGTAGCGCCGCACGAGGAAGATCCGGTACCCCAGACCGAGGTCGCTGGCGATGGCTTCTGCGGCGATCAGGAACAGCCAGGCCGGTCCCAGCGACAGCCGCACCGACTGCACCAGCCGCGGCAACACCTGCGGAAGGGCCACCCGGAGCGCGATCACCGCGCTGGAGGCCCCCAGCGTCTGCGCCTTGACGATCTGTTCGGTCGGGATCTCGGCCACGCGCTGGCTCAGGTCGCGGATCAGGAACGGCGTGATCCCAAGGATGATTAGCATGACCTTCGACAACTCGCCCAGGCCGAAGGCGATGAAAAGAATCGGCAGGATCGCCAGCGGCGGGATCATCGACACCACCGCCACGAAACCGCCAAGCGCGGCCCGGACATGCGGCAACAGCCCGATGGCCAGCCCGAAGACAAGCCCCGAGAGCGCCGCGATGCCCACGCCAAGCGCCAGCCGCTGAAGGCTGATCGCGGTGTCGTGCCATAATAGGATGCGCCCGCTGCGACGGTCGGGTTCCGTGAAAAGCCGCGCCGCCGTCTCGACGATGGTTGATGGCGCGGGCAGCAGCCGGTCGGAGGGGTTCTCCGTCAGCCGGATATCCGACGCCACAGCGTAAACCGCGAACACCGCGAGAAACGGCAGCAGCGCGAGGAAAGCCCGCAGGGCCGGGCCCGGACGTCGGTTTATCAGGCGCATGGCGGGCGGTCTTAAAGTGCGCCGTCGGCGGCCATCTGCATGTAAGTCGTGTCAAACCGGAAGGTGACGTTGTTCGCGTCACCCGTGGTGCTGCCGTCCGGATAGGCCACGCCGATGAAATCCGCGCTCGGTGCGCCTTCGCCTAGGATGCCCTTGTCGAACAGGAACTCCGCCACGCTGACCATCGTTGCGGGCAGTTCCGCGCTTTGGGTGAAGGCCACGGCCTCGGCCGGGTCGAAGAACATCTGGGTGGAGGCAAGCTGCGCGTCATAGCCCGCAAGGTCCGTGCCCGACGCTTCGGCCATCGCTTCGCGCGCAGCGATGCCTTCAGGCGTATCGGACGACATGATGCCCATCAGCTCGTACCAGGCACCGACCAGCGCCTTGCCGAAATCGGGGTTCGCTTCCAGCGTCTCGGTGTTCACCACCATCAGGTCGATGATCTCGCCCGGGATATCGGAACTGTCGAACAGCTTGGTCGCGCCTGGCGTTTCCATGATCGCGCTTACCAACGGGTTCCATGTGACAACGGCTTCCACGTCGTCCGCCGCGAAGGCGGCAATCATGTCGGCATCCGACGTGTTGATAACGCCGCCAAGATCCGCTTCGGTCAGCCCGACCGTGTCGAGGCCCCGCGCCAGCAGGTAATGCGACACCGACAACTCCACCAGGTTGACCGGCTTGCCGGCCAGATCGGCCAGCGTCCCTTCGCCTTTCAGGATCACGGCGTCATTGCCGTTGGAATAATCGCCCACGATCAGCGCGGTGGTATCGACACCGCTGCCGGACGGGATCGACAGTGTGTCCATGTTGGTGGCCGACACCCCGTCGAACGCGCCAGCCGTGTACTGGTTGATTGACTCGATGTAGTCGTTGATCTGCACGATCTCGACGCTGATACCGTATTTTTCGGCCCATTTGTCCATGATGCCGCTATCGTCCAGGTAGCCCCACGGCATCCAGCCGACATAGATTGACCATGCGACACGGAAGTCCGTCTTTTCCTGCGCCTGCACGGCGGTGGTCGTGGCAACACCGGCCAGCACGATGGCAGCGGCGAAAGTGGTGGTCTTGAGCATGGCAGCCCCCTCATGCGTTCCGCCGATGGTGTCTGCCGGTCCGGGGGCGGAACTTGGGATGAAAGCGCGGACGGACCGACACAGTAATCTCCCGGGATTTTGGCCCGCCGTGTACCGCCCCGGAATTTGCCGACGCGGCGGCCCTTCTCGGACCTGACCTTCCTTGCGGAAGCGGAACCCTAAGTGCCCTGCCCCGCCATCCAACACCGAAGCGCCGCGTGCGGCCAAGTAGGACGGCGCGCGGCGTGTCCGGGTGCCCCCGCGAGCCCGAAGCTGCCTAAAATTCGGGCATCCGAAGGGCATATTGGCACGCTTCGAAGCACCGCTCGCACAGATGCCGCGCGCAGCTTCGTCCTACGCGGCGGCGCGGCGCAATTGCCTTTCAACGCCCGCTGGCGCATCTATGGGTCGCAAGGACTAAGGGGGGCATTCATGGACAAGGGGCACCGCAACAGCGGCATCGCTGCCGCACTTGCCGACATGGCACTGTTCGACGGCGTGCCGCAGGACAGCCTTGCAAGGCTGGCGGCGGATTTTCAGGAATTCAACGTCGGCGAGGGACGGATCATTGTGGAGCAGGGCGAAACCTCGCGCGACTTCTTCGTGATCCTGTCCGGTGCGGTGATCGGGCTTCTGATCACCGAAGGCGGGCGGCAGGTGTCCTTCACCGAGATGGGCAGGGGCAGCTATTTCGGCGAACTCGCCGCACTGGACGGCAGCCCGCGCTCGATCACCGTGTCCGCGTCCGAACCCAGCCGTCTTGCCCGGCTGGGCAACGATGCATTCCAGGCCTGGACGGACCGGGAACCGCGCATCCTTCGCAACATCGCGATGGACCTGGCGCAGCGCACCCGCGTTCTGAACGAACGGGTGATCGGGCTGATCGTTCACGACGTGGAAACCCGCGTCCGGATGCTGCTGGTGCGACTTGCGCAGGAACGCGAGCAACTGATCCCCGAGGGCGTGATCCAGCCGGCCCCGACACATGAACAGATGGCCACCTTCGTCGGCGCCAACCGCGAGGCGGTGAGCCGGGTGGTCGCGCGCCTCAGCAAGTCAGGGGTCATCACCTCGCAGCGCCAGAAGGTGACGATCCACCAGGTCGGCGCGCTGCTGGACGGACTTTAGCACGCAACCGCATCATGTGACGTCAAACCGGGCACTGATCTGCCTACATCGACGGGCACGGGCCCGTTTTCGCTTCCATTTACCGGGCCCTGCGCTATGTCCCCGGTGATCTTGACCGTCCAGAAAGGGCTCTCAGCCATGCGCCGTGCCGGTTTGTCACTGCTCGCTCACTGCCTCGTGCTGGCCTTGGCCGCGCCGTCTGGCGCCCTTGCGCAGGGGGGCCCGTCGCTGGTCCGCACCGATCTTGTCGAACGCCGGGAGGTGGCCGAAACGGTGTCGGTTTTCGGGCAGGTCGTGGCGACGCGCGAAAGCGAGGTCGCGGTGCGTGTCTCGGGCGTCGTCACCGAGGTGCGCGTGGAAACCGGCGCGCAGGTGGAAGAAGGCGCGGTTCTGGCAGTGCTCGACCGCGAATTGCTGCAACTCGAACTGCGCAGCAAGCAGGCTGCCCTGTCCGAGGCAGAGGCCGGGATCGAGGTGGCGCAGGCCGGGCTGACGCTGGCGGAGCGCGGCTTCGCGCGGGTCGAGGGGCTGCGCGGTACCAACGCCTTTTCACAGGGCCAGTTCGAGGACCGGGAGGGCGCGCTCGCGCGCGCCCGAGGCGAACTGGCGCAGGCCGAGGCACGCCTTCTGAACGCTGAGGCCGCCGCCGACCGCGCCGCCTATGACCTGGAGCGCGCCGAATTGCGCGCGCCCTTCGGCGGCACGGTGCTGGAGGTGATGGTCGATCCGGGCGAATACGTGCAGACCGGCGCACCGGTCGCGCGGCTCCTCGACATACACGACCTTGAGATTGAGGCGAACGTGCCGGCCGAGTACGTCCCCGCGATGGCGCCAGGCATGGTGATCGACGCGGCACTGGCCGACGGGCAGCCGCTGCAACTGACCGTGCGCGCGCTGCTGCCGACCGAATACACAGCGACCCGGACCCGCCCGGTGCGCTTCACCGCCGACCTTGCGGCGCTTGGCAACCGCGTCGCGGTGGGGCAGTCGTTGACGCTGAACGCGCCGCGCGACGTTCCGCGCACGCTGTTGCTGGTGCCCAAGGACGCGGTGACGCAAGCTCGCGGCGCGTGGTCGGTCTTTGTGCACGAGGACGGCAAGGCGGTGCCCCGAACGATCGAGATCGGGGCAAGTTTCGGCGCGCATTTCGAAGTTTTGAGCGGGCTGTCCGAAGGTGACGAGGTCGTCGTGCGGGGCAACGAACGGCTGCGCCCGATGCAGGACATCGCGCCCGAACCCGTGCCCGCGCGCGAAGGCGCAGCCGGGACGCCGGACCCGAACCGTCCCGACGCGCAGGCGGATGCGGACAGGACCCGCCGGGCCGGGCTGTCCGCGCAATGACCGAAGCAGCGGAGCCGCGCCGATGAACCCGATCCGCTTGTCCATAGACCGGCCCGTCGCCATCCTCGCAGTCGTGGTGATGGCGGTGATGTTCGGCGCACTCGCGCTGTCTCGCATCCCCGTGCAGCTTGCTCCTGACGTGCGCAAACCCATCGTCGTGGTCACGACCAACTGGCCGGGCGCCGCCCCCGTCGAGGTTGAGCGCGAGATCGTCAACCCGCAGGAAGAGGCCCTGCGCGGCCTTGGCGGGCTGGATATCATGACGTCGCGCGCACGCACCGGCGAGGCCGAGGTGACGCTGGAATTCGCCGTCGGCACCGACATGACCGAAACGCTGCTGCTGGTTTCCAACCGGCTGGACCGTGTCAATGGTTATCCCGAGGAAGCAAGCGAGCCGACGTTGGACACCTCCGGCGCCGACGACAGTGCGATAGCCTGGATCACCGTGACCCGGGAATCCGGCAATGATCGGCCGATGCCGCAATTCGGCGACTTCATGGAGGACGTGGTCAAGGAGCGGCTGGAACGCGTGCCCGGCGTATCGGCCGTCAATGTATTCGGCGGGGTCAGCCGCGAACTGCAGATCATCGTGCGCCCCGACGACATGTCCCGCTATGGCCTGACCATTCCGGAGATCGTGTCCACCCTGCGCCGCGAGAACATCACGCTGTCGGCCGGCGACGTGGACGAGGGCAAGCGGCGCTATGTCGTACGCGCCGAAGGCAGCCTGAACACGCTGGAGGCCGTGCGCGACGTGGTGCTGCGGTCGGATGCGGGGGCGGCGGTGAACGGGCCGCGCGGCCGGTTGCGGCTGGGCGACGTCGCAATCGTGCAATTCGGCTACAAGGAACCCTCGGCGCGGATCCGCTACAAGGGCGAACCGGCGATGGCGGTCAACGTGGTCCGCGAGAACGGCGCCAACGTGATCGAAACGATGGAAGAGATCCGCGTCGTTCTCGCGGAACTGGCGTCCGGGCCGGTGGCCGCGCAGGGCCTGAAAATGCAGCAGGTCTATGACGAAACGGTCTATATCGAAGGCGCGATCGACCTCGTGGTGCAGAACATCTGGATCGGTGGCCTGCTGGCGGCGGGTGTGCTGCTGCTGTTCCTGCGCAGCCCGGCCGCGACACTGGTCGTGTCGCTGGCGATCCCGGTATCCATCGTGGCGACTTTCGTGGCGATGGCCGCGACCGGGCGCACGCTGAACGTCATCTCACTGGCCGGCATCGCCTTCGCGGTTGGCATGATCGTGGATGCCGCCATCGTCGTGCTGGAAAACATCTACCGGCTGCGCGAGCAGGGCATGAACCGGCGCGATGCCGCCTATCACGGCGCGCGGCAGGTCTGGGGCGCGATCCTCGTGTCCGCGCTGACGACGGTCATGGTGTTCATCCCGATCCTCGTGATGGAACTGGAGGCCGGGCAACTGTTCCGAGACATCGCGGTGGCGATCTCGGTCTCGGTCCTGTTGTCTTTGGCCGTGGCGGTCACGGTGATCCCGGCGCTCGCCTCGCGGTTGCTGCGGGGCGGCACCGAAGGGCAGCGCACCATGCGCCTGCCCGGGATCGACCACCTGGGCGCGGGCTTCAAGGCGCTGGTTATGGCCTATACCCGCATGACGGTGCGCTACCGCGCGCTTGGTCTTGTGATGGTCGCAGTGATCGCGGGCGGCGCGGGGTTCGGCGCATGGAGCGCGCTGCCCAAGCTGGAATACCTGCCGGAGGGCAACCGGAACCTCGTGTTCGGCCTGTTGATCCCGCCGCCGGGATACAATCTTGAAACAACGGAAACCATTGCCCAGCGGATAGAGGACACGGCCCGCCCGCTTTGGGAAGCGGCACCCGATCCGGCGACGGCGGACGGCCGCCCCAGCATCGACAGTTTCTTCTTCGTGGCGCTGCCCGGCAACAGCTTTGTCGGCGCGGCCGCGGTGGACGGCGACCGGGTGGGCGAGTTGATCCCGATCCTTTCGGGGCCGATCTTCGCCGAACCCGGCACGTTCGGCTTCATGACTCAGCCCTCGTTGTTCGGGCGCGGCGTCGGTGGCGGCCGTACGATCGAACTGAACGTATCGGGACAGGATCTCGAACAGATCCTCGGCGTCGCGGGCCAGGCGGCGGGGATGATCGCCGGGATGCTCCCGCGAAGCGAAGGCCACCAGTTCCGCCCCATTCCCGGGTTGGAACTCGGTGCGCCCGAGGTCCGGGTGATCCCGAACCGCCTGCGGCAGGCCGATGCAGGGGTCGGCACCGCCGATCTGGCCGCGACCGTGGACGCCTATAATGACGGGCTGCGCGTCGCCGAAATCACAATCGGCGCGGAACGGCGCGACCTGACCCTTAAGGGCGCCGTCGCGCCGGGGCAGCGCACGCAGGACGTGGCCAGCTTTCCAATCGTCACGCCGTCGGGCCAGATCGTGCCGCTGGGCGCACTGGCCGAGGTGCGGGTGACCGCCGGGCCGACCGAGATCCGTCACCGCGACCGGCTGCGCACCATCACGCTGGAGGTGCGCCCCTCGCCTGCGCTGCCGCTTGAATCGGCCGTCGAGATGCTCGAGGCCGACGTTGTCGCCGCGCTGGAGGCGCAGGGGCTGCCGCCGGGCGTACGCCTGACCGTGTCCGGTACCGCCGACCAGCTGAGCCAGACATGGGACGCGATCCAGATCAACCTCGCCGTGGCGATGGTGATCGTGTTCCTCGTCATGGCGATCCTGTTCGAGTCGTTCATCCTGCCGCTTGTCATCATGATCTCGGTGCCGGTCGCGGCGGCGGGAGGCGTTGGCGGGCTGGCGCTTCTGAACACTTTCCAGACCCAACCGCTGGACATGCTGACGCTGCTGGGCTTCGTGATCCTTGTGGGGATCGTTGTGAACAACGCGATCCTGATCGTGCACCAGTCGCTCTATCACCTGCGCGAAGAGGGCATGAGCCCGGTTGACGCCATTGAGGAAGCCACCCGCAACCGCATCCGTCCGATCTTCATGTCCACACTGACCAGCGTGTGCGGGATGCTGCCCCTTGTGGTGTTCCCCGGCGCGGGGTCAGAGCTCTATCGCGGGCTCGGCGCGGTGGTCGTGGGTGGACTGTCGATGTCGGCCTTCCTGACGCTGCTCACGGTTCCGCCGCTGTTGCGCCTGTGCCTTGTCGCCCCGGTCGCCGATGCGGCCGATCCGTCGGTCCCTGCCCCGTCGACGGCCGCGAGCCCGGCGGAATAGCCCCGACGGGGCCAAGCCGCGGGTCTTGCCGGGACGGTCCGGATGCGGCAGGAACGGACCCACACCTGACGGAGGGGCCCGTGTCACGCGGAAAGACTGTATCGCCGAGCGGGCTGGCCAATACGCTCGCCGCCGCCATTGTGCCGCGCGGGGGTAAACGCCACACCCCGCTCTCTCGGGTTCTGTTGCGCACCAGTGGCGCTGCGCGCCCCTGGCTGCCCGCTGGGCTAAGGGACGCGATCGAGCAGCGCTTACTGTCCGTCTGGCTGAACGACCGTCATGGCATCGCGCTTGAGCAAGGAAAACCGCCCCGCGACCCGGACTGGCCGACAGAGCCGGACCGCCTTGGCAGCACCGAATTGCATTCTCTGCCCGGCGAAGGGCTGATCCTCCTCGGGGACGCAGCGGCGACGCCACTGCCCGGCGGGGCGGCCCATCTGGCGACCACGTTGAGTGCGACATCCGACGCGATGATCGCTTACGGGGACGAACTGCACACCGGCCCTGACGGGATGGTTTGCGGCCACTGGCTCAAGCCGGACCGGACCGACCCGCTGCTTCTGTCGCGCGGTATGCTGCTGACCGGGTTGGTCGCGGTATCGGACCGCGCCCCCGGATGCGATGCGCTGCTGGACGCCCTGCGGAGCGGGACGCCGCTTCGGGACGCGCTGGCACACCTCGCCGCGACTCTGCCAGATACAGCATGCGTGCATGTCGCAGCGCCGGTGGCCGCCGGACCGGCACCAATGCCGCTGGACGCAGCCCCGCCCGCCCCACCGTCTCCGTTGCCGCAAGTCTCGATCCTGATCCCGACGCGGAATGGCTGGGACGTCTTGTCTGAGTGCCTTGCAAGCCTGGAGCGCACCGACTGGCCCCGCGACCAACTGGAGATCATCGTCATCGACAACGGGTCAGACGATCCACAGACACTGCAGCAACTCGCGGACCTGCAGGCGACCGGGCGGATCGATGTGCTGCGCGACGACGGCCCGTTCAATTTCGCGCGGCTGAACAACTGCGGCGCGCGTCGGGCCCGCGGCGATCTTCTGGTGCTTCTCAACAATGACACGACCCTGCGCGATCCAAGCTGGCTGCGGACGATGGCGGCCCACGCACTTGCGCCCGGCGCCGGTGCCGTGGGTTGCAAGCTGCTGTACCCCGACGGCGATGTGCAGCATGCGGGGGTGATCTGCGGCCTTCGCGGCGGCGCGCAGCATGCATTCGTGGGGCTTGGCGCGGATGATCCGGGGTACAACCATCTAGCCGCCGTGGACCGGAGCGTGAGCGCGGTCACCGCCGCTTGCCTCGTCGTAAGCCGCGCAGCCTTCGAGGCGGTTGGCGGCCTGCGCGAGGACCTTGCCGTGTCCTACAACGACGTGGTGCTGTGCGCTGATCTTCAAGCATCGGGGCGGCGCAACGTCTGCCTTGCCGCCCCGCTTTTCGTGCACCATGAAAGCCGCAGCCGCGGCAAGGACAGCACCGACCGGACCAAGCGCGACCGGCACCGCGCCGAACGCGCACGCGCCATTGCCCTGCACCCGGACCTTTTCGCGCAGGACCCGTATTATTCGCCTTTCCTGTCCCGAAAGCTGGAATATCGGCTTCTGTTGCAATGACCTGAAGCAGCCCGGCTTGCCGTGCGGGGGCGAAGAGATTATGAGCCTTGCAGTCCGTGGCGTAACGATGGGCGCGATCCAGAATCGATCAAGGAGGCGCCGCGGTGTCAGAAGGCCGGGTTTCAGTCGTCATTCCTCTATATAACCACGCCGACTACATCCGTCAGGCCGTGCGCAGCGTTCTTGAACAGGGCGCACTGGTTCAGGAACTGATCGTCATCGACGATGGTTCCAAGGATTCATCCGCCAGCATCATGCGCGAACTTGCCGCCGGGGATGACCGCATCCGCTTTCTCACACAGGAGAACAGCGGTGCCCATGCCACGATCAACCGAGGTCTCGAGATGGCCGAGGCTGAGTTCGTTACCGTACTGAATTCTGACGATTACTACGCCCCCGGCCGCTTCGCAGCCCTGATCCGGGCGCTCGACCTGGACGCGGGCGCGGATATCGCGGGCTCCGGTATCGGGTTCGTGGACGGCGACGGCCAGCAGATCGAGAATCCTTGGCTCAATGACGCGATCGACAACTACAAGCGCAAAAGGAACCTCGGCCTCGCGCTGATGGACTACAATTTTCTGATGACCACGTCCAATTTCTTCATGCGACGCTCGCTGCTGGACCGGATCGGGAATTTTTCTCCGTTGCGCTATACCCATGACATGGAGTTCGCCTTGCGCTGCGCCGCCCGGCGGGTGCGCCTTTGCTTTCTCGACCGGCCGCTGATGATGTATCGCTTCCACGGCGCGAACACCATTTCCGAGGACCACGCGAAAGTCCGCGTGGAATGGGCCCTGAGCGCGGCAGTTTACATCCATCTGGCGCAAATGGGCTCACACCCAGTTCCGGACGACCAAGTTGCCCGGTGCCACGAGGTTCTCGACCGCCACGGGCTTCTTCGGGCGGCGCGTTACGCCGTCGACGAGCTGCGCACGCGGGGGGCTGACAGGGTAACCGACACACTGATCACCGATACCGGGTTCATCGATGGCATGAAGGCTTTAGTGTGATGAAGATCTTGTTCGTTTCCAACCTCTATCCGCCCAATCAGGTCGGCGGATACGAAGAGCTGTGCTGGACGGTCGCGTCGCACCTGCACGCGGACCACGGCCACGAGATCGCCGTTCTGACAAGCGCATCGGGCGGCCGGGTCGCTGATTGGCCGGGTCAGCGAGTCCACCAATCGCTTCGCCTACTGACCGGCAGGACAGTCTACGATGCCTTCGACGGCCCGCCCGCAAGGCGCGAGACAATCAAGGCACAGAACCGTGCCGCACTTCAGAGCGCGATCCAGCGCACAGCGCCTGACGTGATCTTTTGCTGGAACCTCTATGGCCTCGACCTGTCGTTCTACGAGGCGCTTGGACGTGCGGACCCGCCGGTTGTAGTGATGCTGACCGATAACTGGCTGGCCTCTATGATCGATCCGGAGGCGGTGGGCGCGTTCTTCCGAACGGTCGTCAACGGATCCGCCCGACAGGAGGATTTCGCTGCGCGCGGCGCGGTGCGGCAACAACAGGCGGCGCAAGTTTCCGCGATCTTCGGCGCGAAGTTCATGAAGGATTTCTACAGTGCATGCGGCGTTACCTTCGCGCGGGACGAGGTGATCCACAACGGGGTTCAGCTGCCCGCTGCGTCCACACCCCGATCATACGATCGGATCGCGGACGGAGCTACTGTGCGCCTCCTGTTCGCGGGGCGCCTTGTGGACATCAAGGGCGCGCACACGGCAGTGGAAGCGCTGCTGCGGCTTCGCAGCAAGCGTCCGGGGATCGACTGGCGTCTGTCGCTTGTCGGGGACGCGCGTGACACCGCATACCTGATGCGACTGCGCGGCATTGCATCCGAAGGCGGATGCCTCGACCGGATTGACTTCAGGAGCCCGGTCGCACCGGAGGTACTGCCTGACCTGTTCGCATCGCACGACATGTACGTCTTTCCGTCCCTGTACGAGCCGTTCTCGCTGACGCTGATCCACGCCCTCGCCTCCGGCATCCCGACGCTGGCCTCGCGGGTCGGAGGCAACGTGGAGATCATCCGCGATGGGGATACCGGCCTTCTTTTCGAGAAAGGCGACGCCGATGGTCTGACCGCTGCGATACTGCGGCTTGTGGATACGGACGGGCTTATCAACCGACTGTCGACCCGCGGCGTCGCTGCGGCGCGCGAATTCTCCAGGGAACGGATGATCGCAGCCATGGATGCACATCTGCGCGACAGGGTCCGCCGCCGGACATAGCGTGGCTGGGCATGTCCATGTTGCATCGCATTGATGGAGATGTCTTAAGTCTACCGGCACAACCGCGCGAAAGGACCTCCCATGCTTGAACGCTCCCAGGTGATCGACGCCTATCGTCTCCTGCTCGGGCGTGAGCCGGAAAGCGACGCGGTGATCGAACAGCGGCAAGGTATGGCGAGCCTCGACGAACTCGGTGCCGTTCTTGTTGCTTCTGCGGAGTTCCGGCGCCGTGCGTCGCTGGGCACGCTTCCCACAACGGCACAACGCTGGGTTTGCGCCGAGATCCGCGGCGGCCTGCGCTTGTGGATCGACCTGATGGACCTCGGGGTCGGTGCCGGAGCGCTACGCGACAACTGGGAACAGGAAGAGACCGATTTCCTGCTGGGCACGATGAATCGCGGCGACCACTTTGTTGATATCGGAGCTAATATCGGATGGTTCACGGTGCTTGGGGCGCAGCGGGTTGGGCCGGATGGCCACGTCACCGCTTTCGAACCACGGCCCGATCTGTTTCGCCGACTGCGCGATTCACTGGCCGCAAACGATCTTCTAGGCCGCTGCGCGCTGCACAATATCGCGCTGGGTCGCGAACCCGCCGAAATGGAGATCGCCGCCAGCCCCGATGAAAGTAACCCCGGGCACAGCTATCTTGTCAGCGGCGCAGTCGACTCCGGTGCGGTCAGCCTCGGCAAGGTTCCCGTGCGCCGTCTCGACGATATCGGGATTGAACGGCCGGTGACGCTTTTAAAGATCGACATCGAAGGGGCCGAAGCTATGGCGCTGGAGGGCGCGCGCGGCCTGCTCGCACGCGACAAGCCCGTCATCCTGTCCGAGTTCTTTCCGCAATGGCTGCGCCGTGTCAGCGGCGTGGAACCTGCTGCCTATCTGAGCCTGCTGCGCGATATCGGCTATACAGTCTACGAACTGGCACAGGACGGCCCCGGCGCGCTGATCACCGATCTGCCGCAAGATTCCGAAAAGGAAGGGTTCTTCACCAACATCGTCGCCCTGCCCGAAGGTCGGCAAGTCGCGGTCAGGGCGCCGGGCGATCCCGACCGGGCCATTCAATTGCCCGGTCCCGTCACCGATGGCGGTCAAGCGGCGATGTGGTCCGGTATCGATAGTCTTGCACGGCGGCTCGGGACGCTCGAAACCCAAATGACCACGAGGGATGCGGTCTCAAGGCTGTCTGACGAGGTCCGGCAGATCAATGTCAGGCAGCGCGAGCGTGCCGACCAGATCGAGGCAGAGGCCGGAACGTTACATGCGATGCTGGCAGGAAAGCTCCACAAGCTCGAAGCGGAACTTCAGCAAATGATTGCGATGCAAGCAAGCATGGCGTCGCTTGAAAGCGACATACGCCGGATTGCACGCCGCAAGCCGCCGCTCAAGCGACTGATGCACGAATTGAAAAAGCCGTTCACGCGCGCGTTCTGGGAACGCGAGAAGGCCAAGCTGTTGGGCCACGCATCCCGCAACAATGCCGATGTTCCGGAGAGCACGGCCGCCGCGCCCGAAATCCCGGTCGACTGGAACGCGATCCGCGCCGCCCGCGCCGGGTGCCCTGCCCTTGCCGGTGTCGACAGGCCGGTCGCCATGATCGTCGACGACCGGCTGCCGGAACCGGACAGCGATTCCGGCTCGCTCGACGCCGTGAACCTTGTCTCAAGCCTCGTCGCCTGCGGCTACCATGTCGTCTTTGGGGTGGCTTCCGACCGGCCGCAACTGCCGCAGTACCTCGACGGGCTCAGAAAGCTCGGCGCGCGGGCGCTGGCTGAACAGGATGCGCCGTCGGTCCAAGGCTTCATTGAACGGCACGGGTCCCATGTCGACCTGTTCGTTCTCAGCCGCGTATCGGCGGGAGGACAGTTCCTGGAACTGATCCGCCACAATGCGCCGGACGCGAAGATCATCTTCAACACTGTCGATCTCCACCATGTCCGCGAGGCGCGAGCGGCACGGATGGCAAACGACGACGCTGCACTGGAACACGCCGAGCGGACCCGGGATCGCGAGGAGTTCCTGGTGGACCAGGCCGATCTGACTTTTGTCGTTTCGACTGTCGAGAACGAGATCCTGCAAGCCGCGCTACCGGGCTGCGCAACGGCGGTCCTGCCACTTGCTCGCAAGATCCGGCGCCCGGATACCGGCTTTGCCGATCGCTCTGGCGTCGGCTTCATCGGCGGTTTCGAGCACGCCCCGAACATTGACGCCATGCGGTACTTCCTCGGCGAAGTCTGGCCTCTGGTTCACGCGCGAGATCCATCGATCCCGATGGGCATCGTCGGCGCAAGCCTGCCCGACGAAGTTCTTGAAGGCGTGCCGGGCGACGTGCGGTACCTCGGCTCGCTTCCGGACATCGACGACTGGTTCGACGGGCTTCGAATGAGCGTCGCACCGCTGCGCATCGGCGCGGGTGCCAAGGGCAAGGTCGCCTCCAGCCTGACCAACGGACTGCCCTGCGTGCTCAGTTCCGTGGCAGCCGAGGGGATGGACCTGGAAAATGGGCGTCATGTTCTAATCGGCGACACGCCCGCCGACCTTGCCGAGCACATCGTGACTCTGAACGGCGATCCCGACCTTTGGAAAACTCTGTCCGAAAATGGCCTCGAATTCGCTCAGAACCGCCTGTCGGTTGCGCATTTTGCCTCCGTGGTGCGGGCCTCTCTGATCCGGATGGAGCTCCCGGCAGATTGATCGAGGCGGCCGTGGTCAGGCCCGGCACAGGTTTACCGCGTGGCCGCCATCCAAGCGTGGGTCTCGCGGATGCCCTCGGCAAGCCCGATCCGGGTTTGCCAGCCGAATTCGCGTTTCGCAGCCGATACGTCGAGCACGGAACGCGGCACGTCGATCGGTCGACCCGGCCGATAGTCCACCTTGAAGGGTGAGCCCGAAACTTCGCCGATGATCTCGACGATATCCGACACCGATGCCCCGATGCCCGATCCCGCGTTGAACGCGCCGGTAACATCCCTCGAGACCGCTTCGGCGCACAATTCGGCAAGATCGGAGACGTGAAGATAATCGCGCACGACGCTTCCGTCGCCCCAAACCTCAAGGTCTTCGCCGTTCAGCACTCGACGTAGAAAAGTTCCGATCACACCCTGAACCCCGGTATGGCCCTGCCTTGGTCCGTATGGGTTGGACGCCCGGATCGAAATCGGCATCAAGCCTCGGGTCCGGCGATAGAGATCGAGATAATGTTCGATAGATGCCTTGACGATCCCGTAGGAATTGATTGGCCGCAGTGGATGCTCCTCGGGGATCGGGACGGCGTCCGGCACGCCGTAGATCGTCCCGCCTGAGGACAGAAACATCAAGCGCGGGATCTTCAGCGCCGTCATCGAGTCCAGCAGCGCCAATGTTCCGACAAGGTTGTCGCTCACATCGGTCGGCGGATCGAGATCGGCGGTGCTCGGAAAGGTGGTACTTATCAGGTGCATCACCGCGTCGGCCCCGGACAAAGCATCAATCACCGACATACGGTCCCGGAAGTTGCCGAACTGGTACTCGACGCCGGGCAGCGGATCGCGGTAGCGCTCGGGCTGCCTGTCGAACACCCGCACCTTGTGGCCCCGCGCCAGCAGGCTGTCTACGACATGCGATCCGATGAAGCCGCAACCGCCAAGAACCAGAACCTTCATCGTCCCATCCATTCCATCCGCATCCGAACCAAACGAGCGACGCACAAAACGCGCCGCACTCTTATCTCGTCACGCCTTCGACCCGCGTGACTGCCGTTTCCCAGCCATTGCTCGCTGGCACGACGCCGAAGAGCCGCTCCAGCGCATGGAGCATGGTACCGTCGTTTGCCAGCGGTTCGGGCGGATAGTCGCCCCACTCAAGCTTCAGATCCACGAACGGGACCAAGGCCTGCGCGCGCATCCAGAACATCGTGCCGACCGGAAAATCGAAATAGCACGGCAGATCGTCGAGCCCCAACCTGTGCCCCAACGTCTTGGCATGACGCAGGTTACGGGTCCAGCCGATCACGTGGGGGTCGGCTGCGCTTAGCAGGCCAAGTCGATGCTGATTTTCGAACGCCCTGAGCGCCCGGTCAATCATCGCCCCGCCCCGATCCCCGCCAAGAAGATGTTCGAACAGGAATTCGGACCACGTGTCCACGAGGGCGCGGTTCTCCACATGTGCGCTTTTCTTGAAGTGGATGTGGCCGACCACGTCATGGCCTTGGATCAGGACCGGTCCGAAATGGGTCAGCAGCGGGCCGATATCCCGCCCGGCATTGGGCACGACACCCACCGCCGCAACCGGCCCGTCGTAGTCGCGCAAGACCTTTCGAACCAGTCCCGCGCTCTCGTCGTCCGCCACGCTGACATAGAGCGTCGGACGCGATGCGTTGCGTCGGATCCGGTCAAGACACCCACGAAGCTGATCGGGAAAAAAGGCATGGATGTGCAACGCGGCACGCAGGTCGCTGGCACGTGGCACCTCTTCGCTCGCATCAATCACCGTCTGAAGCCACGGCCCCTCGGGTCGCCCCGCGCGAAGAAAATCCGCATAAGGCGCACTGGCTCCGTCATAATCCGCGCCGCGCGCTTCGGCATAGAGGAACGGGTTGAAACCCGGTTCCGGCCTGCGTGCCCAGCCCGCCTTTTGCGAGGTCCGCAGGTAGCGACGGGCAAGCTTGGGCCGGGACATGCTGTGCGCTTGCTCCGGGCTGCAGAAGTCAGGCCGGAAAGATGGTGCCTCGGCGATCGTGGCTTCATCACGCGCGCTGTGGGCCTTGCGCCGAGCCGCTCTTTCGCCCAATTCGATCAGGGCATCGGCATAGCGGCCGAAATTGAAAGCCTCCTCGCCGATCGTCTTGACGCGGGCAGACAGTTCGTCGCTTGTCGCGACGTTCATGGCAAGTGCGCGCAGCTTGTCGGCCATCTGACTGGTATCGAGGTAGTCGGCCACGCACTGCACGCCCAGTCCCCGTTCGATCAGAATGTCCGAGATCCCGCTCGCCTCGGCGAAGCTGAAGACCGGCGTGCCCGTGCACATCGCGTCGATTGCGACGTTCGGCAAGGGGTCGAGCCTGCTAGACAGCAACAGCGCATCCGCCAGCCCATATGCGACGTCGATTGCACCAGTCGCGGGGACCAAGGATATGCGCGCCTCAAGCCCCGAGCGGCTGATCTGGTCACGCAGGAAAGCCGAATACCGAAGATCGGTATCGGGATCGTAGCCGCCGCCGAACCAGACGAAGCGGACATGATCCATGCCCGAGCAGGACACAAGCCGGGCCGCCGTCTCGATGAAAAGGTCTGTACCCTTGCGGTACTCGACCGTACCCGCGCCCATGACGACGAAGCTTTTCGTCCCAGCCGGGCGCATCAGCGCGGAAAGCTGATCCGCTTCGTCGTCGCGCGCATAAACGCTTGCCGCTGAAGTTTCGTCGGCGGCTTTCGGGGCCGCGGGCACAAGGCAGCGGCCCTGCGGCAGCACGTGCATGAACGGCGTGCGGTCCGGCAAGGCGACATCGAAGGCAGCCTCCAGCGTGAGCCGGGTCGAGAAGACGACCTCCGGCGCGAGCGTGACCGCTGCTTCGAAGGCCTTCGGGTCACCGATATAGGACGCGAACTCGTGCAGCAGAAACACCGCCGCAATATCGGCACGGCTCAGATCTTCCAGAACCCCGCGGGACTGGATGGAATTCACAATCGCGAAGCGGAAACTCCTGTCGCGGGTAAATCTGCGCAGCAACGCCTCGTAGGACAATTGCCGCGTTTCGATCCGTTTGCCGTGGTAGACCTGTTCCGACACCTCTGCATAGGACTCGAGTATGTCCCCGCCTGTCAGTGCCAGTACCGTCACGTTGTAGCGCACTGACAAAGCGCGGGCGATGTTGTGAGCAAGGATCGGGGCCCCGGACCGGCTGGCTTCGTGGCTTACGACAAGAACATTCGGCTTTGCTGCATCAAAGGCCAGCGCACCCTCGATGCGTTCGGCGCCGACCCGGGACGGGCGACCGCGCCCGCCGAGCTGCCCGTCCCCGCGCTTGCGGCGCTCTGCCCGGGCCTTGTAGCGCTCGGACTGTGCCGGAGCGATCGTGCCGGTCAGCCGCGCCATCAGTCGGTAGAAACCGCGCTTGAAGGTGTTGCTGAGAGGGCCGTCATGCCGCCATCCTGGTGATCTCCACGCGGACCCGGCGCGGGTCGGTGCATCCGCCCTTGCAGCCGCGGCCACGGCCGCTATGTCCGATTTCTTTTCATCGCTTACGCGGTCGCCCCCACCTGCCCCGCCGAGTAGGTCGAGCGAGCCGTCAATCAGCCTGAGCGGATAGCCGTGCGCGGTTACCTCCGCCTCCCAGTCCCGTCGCGGCAGAGCCTGAATCACGACCGTCTTGACGAAGGGAAAGCCCTCGTTGATAAGCGCGCGCCACTGCGCAATGGTCCGGTTCCCGGTGAACCCTGCCGGGATCGGGAACAGCGCCTGCGTGCTCAGACCGGCGGCGGCGAACGCGTTGTGAAGGCGCAGCTCGTACGCATCGATGACCTGCTTTTTCGTAGGCAAAGCGCGCACACCCGCAAGGAAATCGACCATTTGAACGACCCCTGCTCCACGGACCGCGAGCAGTTGGCTCTGGTAGTGGTAGCGTTGCTCCGCGCTGTCGATCATCCCGATCAGTTCGGCAGAGCTGTCGCGCACTCGTGCGATCAAGCGATTGAAATCGTCATCGTTGAGCGGGCCAAACATGCTGTCATTGGCCAGGATCAGCAGCTTGGTCTCGGCCGTGTCGATCCGTGAAAGCGCATGCGCCCAGCCTGCGAAATCGTAGCCGCCGTTCTGTCGCAGGATCAACCCATCGCAGAACGGGGCGATGTCTTTAATGCGCACTTCGCCCAGGTCATCGGCCACAACCACCACTGCGACGCGCAGTCCGGCGTTCCGAAAGGCTTGCGTGTAATGCGGCACATGCGGCTTGATCCGGCCATCCGGCGCGTGGGTCAGGAACAGGACAAGCTCTTCGGCTCTACCGGGGTCGGTGATGATCTGTATTTCGAACGCGTCCGCCGGGCGCGCGGCATCGTCAGACTTGGGAACGGACTGATCTCCGAGTACAGTCATGTCAGCGCCGTCCCCGTGCCCTACAACCAAGGCGACCCGCAGGTATCGCCGCGGCGGCCACAACGCCTGATGGCCGCAAGTTACGACGGCTACCGCAGGGTCTGTTATGGCTCATCGCTTCAGTTCCATCTTCATGGCGCACCGCATGCGCGGCTTTTATATCTTGTGACAGGATTCAGCGTTAGGCGATTGATACGGCGATTTCCACCGCTCGCCGCCCGCGCGCTTGGCACAGATGCGGCGCGGCATCACCTTGCGCCTACTGAGGCGGAGGTGCCTCCCAGCAGGCCACCGGGTGAGGCCCCGCATCAAGTTCAGGGCGGTCCGTTCCGCAGCGCGCAACGGCGAGCGGGCATCGGGCGCGGAACGCACAGCCCGGCGGCGGGTCGTACGGGTCCGGCAGTTCGGTGTTGGCATCCTCGGTCACGCCGGGCTTGCGGCCCGGCACCGGCACGCTGTCCAGCAGCAGGCGCGTGTATGGATGGCGCGGCCGGGCGAAGATGTCCCGCACCGGGCCGATCTCCACCACCCGGCCGAAATACATCACGGCCACCCGGTCACAAACCGTTTCGACCACCGAAAGGTCGTGGCTGATGAACAGGTAGGTCAGTCCCAGCCGCGCCTTCAACTCGTCCAGCAGGTTCAGTACCTGTGCCTGAACCGACACGTCCAGCGCCGAGACGGGTTCGTCCAGCACGACCAGCGCCGGGTCTGGCGCCAGCGCCCGCGCGATGCCGATCCGCTGCGCCTGCCCGCCCGAGAATTCGTGCGGATACCTGTCGAGGAATTCGGGCGCGAGGTTTACCTGTGCCATCAGCTCCTGCAGCCGGGCCTCGCGGTCGGCGCCGCGCAGCCCGCACAGGAACCCGAGCGGCGCTTCGAGGATCGCTCGGATTGTCTTGCGCGGGTTGAGCGAGGCGATCGGATCCTGGAACACGTACTGCGCGCGCCGTGCCAGTGCGGCGGGGTCGCGCCGCCCCTCGGCCACGAGATCAGTATCGCCGAGCCGGATCGCGCCGCGCGTCGGCCCGTCCAGCCCCACCAGCATCCGCGCCAGCGTGGACTTGCCGCAGCCAGACTCCCCCACGATGCCCAGCGTCTCGCCCGGCGCGACATCCAGTGACACGTCCTGCACCGCGTGCACCGCTGGCAGCGGGCGGCGCAACAACGTGTGCCCGCCACCGAACACCCGGCTCACCCCGTCGATGCGCACCAGCGGCTCAGCCATCCGCGACCTCCCGTTCCATCGGGAACAGACAACGCACGGCGCGCCCGCCGCCCTGTTCCACAAGCGCGATGTCGCCGACGCGGCATTCGTCCCGCGCGCGCGGGCATCGGTCCGCGAAGGCACAGCCGGGCGGCAGCGCGTTGACCACAGGCGGCCGCCCGCTGATCGCCTCCAGCCGCCGGTCTGGCGCACCCAGCACCGGCACGCAGGCGATCAGCCGGTCGGTATAGGGGTGCGCCGGTGCCGCCAGAATCTCGTCCGTCGGCCCGGTTTCGACGATCCGGCCGGCATACATCACCGCGACCCGGTCGCAGATCGCCGAGACAACGCCGAAGTCATGGGTGATGAACAGGATCGCGCTGTCGCGCTCGCGCCGCAGCCGGTCCATCAGCGCAAGCACCTGCGCCTGTACGGTCACGTCAAGCGCGGTGGTCGGTTCGTCCGCGATCAGCACCGAAGGATCGTTCGCCAGACCCATGGCGATGCACACGCGCTGTCGCATCCCGCCGGACAGCTCGTGCGGGAAGGCCTGCATCCGTTCGGCCGGGTTGGGGATGCGGACGAGCGCCAGCAGATCACACGCCGCCGCCTCGGCCTCGGTGCGTGGCATCGGGCGATGGGCGCGGATCGCCTCCACCAGTTGGGCGCCGACGGTGTGCAGCGGGTGCAACGTGCCCAGCGGATCCTGGAAGACATGCGCGACATCGCGGCCGCGGCGCTGGCGGATCTCCTCGTCGCTGAGGGCGAACAGGTCGGACCCGTCCAGCCAGGCCGCGCCACCCGCGATCCGGCCCGGCGGCGTGGGCACCAACCCCATGACCGACATCGCGGTGACGGATTTGCCCGACCCGCTTTCTCCGACCAGGCCGACGCACTCTCCCGGCGCGAGGTGCAAGTCCACGCCGCCGACGGCGCGGTAGACCTGGCCGCCGACATGGAACTCCGTTTCCATTCCCTGAAGCTCCAGCACCGCGCCGGGATGGTCCTGCCGTTCAGGCACGGCGGTGCGGCGCACGGCGGTGCGCGCCACGGGCCGACTGAGCGCACCGGATTTCAGGCGCGGGTCCAGCACGTCGCGGATACCGTCGCCCAGCAGATTGATCCCCATGACCAGCACAAGGATCGCAAGGCCCGGCACCACCGACACGTGCGGGTGGGTGAAGAGCACGCGGCGCCCCTCGCCCAGCATGGAACCGAGATCGGATTGCGGCGGCTGCGCGCCGAGCCCCAGGAAAGACAGCCCCGCAGTCTCGAGGATCATCCAGCCCACCGTGGTTGACATAGTGATCACGATCACCGGCAGCACGTTGGGCAGCACCTCGGTCAGCAGGATGCGCGGATGGCTCTTGCCGGACAAGCGCGCGGCATCGACGAATTCGCGCCGCGCAAGGCCTAGCGTAATGCCCCGGATGTTGCGCGCGAAGAATGGCACGTTGACGATGGCAATCGCGTACAGCGCGTTCAGCAGTCCCGGCCCCAGGACCGCGACGATTGCAAGCGCCAGCAGGATGTAGGGAAACGCCATAACCATGTCGATGCCGCGCATCAGCCAATTGTCCACGCGCCCGCCGGCATAGCCAGCCACCAGCCCGATCAGCGATCCGACCGCCGCTGCAATCAGCGTGGCGGAAAGCCCGACAGCGATGGACACGCGCGCGCCCCAGACCAGACGCGAGAGCAGGTCCCGCCCCAGCGCGTCGGTGCCCAGAAGGTGGCCACCCTCGCCGGGGCGCAGCAGCCGGTCCGCAGGTGCGGTGGCGTTCGGATCTGCCAGCGGCAACAGCGGCGCGGCCAGCGCCACGAGACAGACGAATGTCACGACGCCAAGCCCCGCGACCGCGAGATGATTGCGCGCCAGCAGCGCCCAGGCGCCGGTGCGCCGCGCGCGCCCGGCCGGTGCCGAGGATCGGGCCGCCCGCCCCATCACCTGAGCCTCGGGTCGAGCAGCGTCTGAACCACGTCGGCACACAGGTTGAACAGCACATAGGCCGCCGCGACCACCAGCACCCCACCCTGCACCAGCAGCAGATCGCGGGTCGAGATCGCGGTTACCAGCATCGACCCGATACCGGGCCACTGGAACACCGTTTCGATATAGACGGCACCGCCCATCACGAAGCCGGCCTGGATGCCGATCACCGGGATCACGCCAACCAGCGCGGCCTTGAACGCATGCCGCCATATCACCCGGGATTCGCGCAGGCCCTTGGCGCGGGCGGTGCGGATGTAGTCCTGCCGCAGTACTTCCAGCATGGCGGTCCGGGTCAGCCGCGCGATGACCCCGGTCGCGACGACAGACAGCGTGGCTGCGGGCAGCACGAGATGGTGCAGAAGGTCCGGCAGATCGCCACCGCCATAGATCGCGTACATGCCCGAGGCAGGAAACAGCCGCCACTGCACCGCGAACAGAAGGATAAGCAGCAGGCCCAGCCAGAAGGACGGGGTGGAAATGCCGATCAGCACCACGAACGTTACCACCTTGTCGGTCCAGCCGTATTGCCGCACGGCCGACACGACCCCCGCCAGCAGCCCGAGGATCGAACACAATACCAGCGATGTGCCCGCAAGGATCAGCGTCGCGCCGAAGCGTTCCGTCACCTCGTCAAGCACGGGGCGGTTGAGCGAATAGGACCGCCCGAGATCGCCTTGCAGCAGGTTGCCCAACCAGATCAGGTATTGCTCCGGCAGGCTGCGATCGAGCCCGAGTTGCCGGTTCAGCCGTTCGACATTCTCGGGCGTCGCGTAGGAGCCGAGTATCGCGGTCGCCGGATCGCCGGGGATCATCGCCATGATCAGAAACACGATCAGCGTCAGGCCGAACATGACAGGGATGACGGCCAGAAGGCGTTTCAGGATATAGGCACCCATGCATCACTCCCGCAATTGCGGCGCATCGCAAGGACCGGCCCGGGCGAGCGGGCTGGCGATGCGCCGCGCGGCCCGGGTCAGGGCTTGCTCACGTCCTGCAGCAGCAGGAAGAAGGACGGCTCCAGCGCAAAATCGCCGACCCGGTCACTCACCACAGCGTTCTGTTTCCAGTTCGCCACGAAGACCCAAGGCGCCTCCTCTTGCACGATCACCTGCATCTGCTTGTAAAGCTCTGCCCGGCGGTCCTGGTCGACGGCCGTGCGCGCCTCGTTCAGCAACGCGTCCACCTCGGGGTTGGAATAGTAGCCCGAGTTGAAGCCGCCCTTGTCGGGCCAGGCGTCGGTGCGCAGCGCAAGGTAGGGCAGTGTGTCCGGATCGTTCGTCATCCACGCCATTTCGGCCATATCCGCCTTGCCCTCAAGACCGGGGTTCACCTCGCCCAGGAAGGTGTTCCATTCGTATGTCTCGATCACGACGTCCATGCCGACGGCCTCGAGATCGGCCTGGATCGCGGTGCCCATCGCCACCGGATCAAGCATCCCCGATCCGCCTTCGGTCACGAAGAAGGTCACCGTCTCGCCGCCATAGCCGGCCTCGTCCAGCAGGGCGCGCGCGCGGTCCGGATCGTACGGATAGGGTTCCAGTTCCTCGTTGTAGGCCCAGGCGAAGGCGGGCGGGGTCGGGCCCGCCGCGACCTCGGCGGTGCCCTGCAGGATGTCATCCACCAGTGCCGCCTTGTCGATGGCGTAGTTGGCGGCCTGCCGAACGCGCTTGTCGGCGAACGGGCCTTCCTTCGCGTTCAGGATCAGGAACCACAGATGCGGGCCGGCCTGTTCAAGCACTTCGAAGGCAGCATCCTCGCGGAACTGCGCCAGCGCGTCCGGCGGCACCTCCACCATCACGTCGAGCCCGCCGGACAGCATCTCGGCGATGCGGGTGTTGGCGTCGGTGATCGGACGGAAGATCACCGCATCGAGCGTCGGCGCACCGTCCCAGTAGTCCGGGTTCGCCTCCGCGACGACACGCTGGTTCGGGGTCCAGTCCACCACCCGATAAGCGCCGGTGCCGGACGGGTTGCGCCCGAAATCCTGACCGTATTCCTCGACGGCCGCCTGGCTGACGATCAGCCCGGTCGGGTAGGCGAGATTGGACAGGAAAGGCGCATAAGGTTCGTTCAGCGTGAAGCGCACGGTAAGATCGTCCACCGCCTCCACGCTTTCGACCGCACCGAAGAAAAACGACAGTGGGAACGGGCCGGTATCGGCGAATGGATGATCCTCGTTCAGCATCCGCTCGAAATTGAACTTCACCACCTCGGCGGTCAGCGCGGATCCGTCGTGGAAGGTCACGTCCTCGGCAAGGTAGAAGGTATAGACAGTGCCGTCCGCGGACACGTCCCAATTGGTCGCCAGCGCCGGTTCCACCTCGAGCGTGCCGGGCGCATAGCGGACCAGCCCGTCATAGACGTTCATCAGGATCCGGAAATCGTTGACTGCGGTGACCGCGTGCGGATCAAGCGATTTCGGCTCGGCAATCTGCCCGACGACCAGCACGCCCGGTGGGGTCTGGGCCTGCGCCGCCGGGGCAGCCGCAAAAACAGCGGCCAGGAAAACGCCCCTCAGAAGGTGTTTCATCGATCTCTCCCTGTTATGCTTTGGGTCAGCCTAGCCCCTGCCCCCGGGTGCAGCACAACCCCCGGGGGCCGAAAAACACGGCGGATGCACCGATTTTGCGCAGCCCGCGCGCGAGCGAACGGCTTCGGCGCGCCCAGGAAAGGACAGACGCCATGCCCCGTATCGACCCCGACCGCCTGCGCCGCCTCCTCGACGGGATCAACGCCTTCGGCCGTGACCCGCTGACCGGCGGGTTCGACCGGATCGGCTACAGCGCCGCCGACATGGCCGCTCGCGACTGGGTCGCGGACGAGATGCGCCGCGACGGGCTGGCGGTGCGGCGCGACGCGGTGGGCAACCTGTTCGGGCGCTTCGGGCCGTCGGAGGGGCCTGCGATCCTGGCCGGATCTCATCTCGATACCGTGCCGCAGGGCGGGGCGTTCGACGGGGCGCTTGGCGTGGCTGTGGCGCTGGAATGCGTTCGCGCGCTGCGCGACGCCGATGTGGCCCCCGTCTGCGCGATCGAGGTCACCGCCACCGCCGAGGAAGAGGGCCGCTTCGGCGGGATGCTGGGCAGCCAGGCGCTGGCGGGCATCGCCGGGGCGGAATGGGTCTCTGGCGCGCGCGACGCGAACGGCGTGCGGCTGACCGATGCCATGCGCGCATGCGGGCTTGATCCGGCGGCGGCGGACACGGCGGCGTTACCTCCCGGCCACGCGGCGGCGTTCCTCGAACTGCACATCGAACAAGGCCCGGTGCTGGAAGCAGCGGGAATGCCCGTCGGAATCGTGACAGGGGTGTCGGGATGCTGCGTGCTTCAGATCACGCTGGAGGGGACCGCGAACCATTCCGGCACTACGCCCATGCCGGTGCGCGCCGACGCCTTCGCCGGGCTGGCGCGGATGGCAGCCGCCATTCCCGCGATCGCTGACGCGGTGGGCACAGACCAGTCGCGCATCACCATAGGCAAGGTCGCGCTGCACCCGGACGAGGTGCACACGATCCCGGGGCGCGCGGAATTCTCGGTTGTGCTGCGCGATACCGACGAAGGGGTAATGCGGCGGCTGCGCGCCGCGCTTGAGGACGCGCTGGCCGATGCCGCCGCGGCCCACCGCTTGCGGACCAAGGTCGCCGAACGCAGCTGGATCGCGCCCACTGCACTGGACGGGCCGCTGCGCGACGTTCTGACCCGCGCAGCGGCGACCTGCGGACATGCCGCGCAGCACATGCCATCAGGCGCGGGGCACGATGCTCAGACCATGCAGACCCTGTGTCCGGCCGCGCTGATCTTCGTACCCAGCCGGGGCGGGATCAGCCACGCCCCGCAAGAGCACACTGACTGGGCCGACATCCTGCCCGGCGCGGAGGTGATGCTTGCCGCGCTGAAGGAGCTTGCCGGCAACGGGCCGCGGCGCCCCTGATGCCGCGGACCGTGCTGGGTGGCACGCGGCGTGCAAGCCCACGGAACCCGCCAATCCCGACAGGGCCGCGCGCGGCAGGTTTCTGGCGTTTTCACCTAACCCTCCGCAATCGCCAGCCGTTAGGGAGTTTTGCCGACCTGTGCCGACACGTCCCGCTCGCCGGAAAAGGAACACCATGAACAAGCCCTTCACGCCCGACCCCGGCTTCGCACCTCAGGATGTGCGCAGCACTGTCGCCCGACCGACCAGCGGGGCCGCGCCCTTCGAGGTCGATGAGATCTTCTTCTCGCGGACCGATGAGAGGGGCATCATCAAGGCGTTCAACACCGTCTTCGTGCGCATCGCCGGTTTCACGTCCGACAAGTTGCTGAACGCCCCGCACAAGATCATCCGACACCCGGACATGCCCCGCGCGGCGTTCTGGCTGCTGTGGAAAGGCATCCAGGCCGGCAAGCCGGTCGGGGCCTATGTCAAGAACAAGGCCAGTGACGGACTCTACTACTGGGTTTTCGCGCTGGTCACGCCAATTCCCGGCGGGTTCCTGTCCGTGCGGATCAAGCCCACCAGCAAGATGCTTGCCGTTGTGGAAGCCGAATACGCCGCCCTGCGCCGCCGCGAGATCGAAGAGAAGCTCAAACCCGAGGACAGCGCGCAACTGCTGCTGGACCGCATTTCGGCGCTCGGGTTTCCCAGCTACTACAGCTTCCAGACAACCGCACTGTATGCCGAGTACACCGCGCGTCTGGCCGCGATGGGCCGCAGCCCCGACCCTGAAGTCACCGATATCGAGGCGATCATGCGTTTTTCGCAAAGGATCGCCGAGGAAAAGGCCGACCTGACGCGCAAGTTCGGCACGGCGGAGCTGCTGACCGCGAACATGCGGATCAACGCGGTACGGCTGACAGTCGGGCGCGGCACGATCAACGAGATCGCAAAGGGTTACGACCTGATGCTGAAGGACATTCGCCAGCACCTGCGCGATCTGTCGATCCCGCGCAGCGCCGAGGGAATCTTTGCCAGCACCAAGGACGAGCGCAGCCTGTTCCTGCTATGCGCGGAGCGGATCATGCACGAAGTGCGCGACGCTTTCCTCGCGGACGGTCACAACTACCCCGGCGTGGACCGCGAGACCGAGGCGGAAAGGCTGGACAAACTGTGCCTGCAATACCTTGCCGGATCGGAAACCGCTCTGAAAGAAGCGATCGAAGGGGCCGTGCGGGTGCGCCGCGATGCCGATTTCCTGCGGCGGCTCGTGGTCGGGCTTTCGTCCATCCGGATCACCTGCCGGGTGGAAAGCGGGATCCTGCAGGGCAAGGCCGACGGGCTGGAAACCATCGTGGAGCGACTCGACAACTTCCATGACGAGATTGCAGAGAACTTAGAAAAGATCGAAGACGCGGCCGATGCGATCACCCGCTGCGTGTTGGAACACCTGCGGCGCTGATCGCGCAGCCGGGATGCCCCTGTTCGGTGCCGCAGCCGATGGCGCGGCAGGTCAGTCGGCGTGCACCGGGAGCGCCGCGATGCGGGCGTCGATCTCGGCGATCTGCGCGTCGTAGCGGGGGCTGTCCACCGCGCCGTAGCGTGCCGCGAATTCCGCTTCGGACATCAGTGACGGCAGGCCGCTCACATCCGGAGCGACATCGGCTTCCACCGCGATGCGGCCAACCAACGAAGCGAGATCGGCAGCATCGCCCGCCAGTGCGCGTTCAGCCAGCGCGATACCAGCCCGGTCCATCGCGATGTCATCGAACGAGAAACCTGACCCGCCGGATCGGCCCGCATCCAGCAGTTCCTTCACCTCGCCGAACCCGAAGGACACGCCCGCGCCGCCCGCCGCGGTAAGCGCGGCAGACAAGGTGAAGTGCTGGCGCAGATCGCTCCGGCCGCCCAGCTGCGTGCCTGCGCAGGGCGAGTCGACATCGGGCACCGGCAACGGGCCGATGACCGTCTCGGTGGCGCTGCGGCTGCCGCAATGGGCCCCGAGCGCGGCGAACGCGGCCTGCAGATCCGCGCGCAGCGCGGCCCGCGTGTCATGCCCGGCTTCGGACACCCGCACCAGCGCGAAACGGATCCACGGTAGGGCAGAGCCACGGGCAGGCAGTTCGCCGGCACGCGCCGCATCCGACATGGCCGTGTAATGCTCTGCGGCGGCTCCGGCGTCACCGACACCGGCAAGCTGGCGCAGGCCGGTCTTGATCCGCGCGAAAAGCTGCCCCTCGTCGCCGGACCCCGCATCCAGCACCAGTGTGGCCTTACCAGGTTCCGTGACCAGCCCCGAGATGCTGCCGAAGATCAGCGTGCCCATGTCGTCTGGCGTGGCGAGGTCCAGCAGACCGCGCAGCGCCGCGACAGTCGGGCCGGGCGGCAGCGACATCCGCCCCAGCGTGATCCGGGTGATGTCCAGCCCTTCGACCGACGGCGCGGCCTGCGCGCTGAAGTTGATCCAGCCGAGATCGGGTAGATGCGGCACCTGGCCCGAGATCGCAACACGCACCCCGCCATCGTCCACGATACTCTGGCCGCGCAGCGGGCGCACCAGCCGCGACATCGCCGCGATCGCACTGTTCAATTCGGTCTGGCTTGCCACGACCCGTACCAGCCCGTCTGCCGAAGGCGGGGCCTCCATCGCGGTCCGCATCCGAACCGCGAGTCCCCGCGCCTGCACCGCCATGCGCGGATTCATCGTGGCCGACGCCGGCAGCGCGGGATCCGGTTGCAGCGCGCCCCAGGCGAAGGCGAAGGGCCCGACAAGGCAGACCAACAGAACAAGGCGAAACAGGAAACGGAACATCGCGGCCCCCCTTTCAGGTTGCGCCCGGCTTACGCAAATGCGCGCGCCCTTGGCAAGCGGCCAGCGCGCATGCCGAAAAAAAGCCACGTTCGCGAGGCAGCGCTACTAAATCGGCGGGAGCCGCTGTCGTTTGGACTTTCAAGAGCCGACCTTTGGCGGAGCGATAACCATCTTACGAACGTCCATTTGCCGTTCGACACCGATTGCTCTACCCGAAGATGAGTGATTTGTAAGGAGTTGCGCCATGTCCCGCCTGTCCCGCCTTGTTCTTGCCGCCACCCTGGCCGGTGCCGCAGCCCTGCCAGCAGTCGGCGCGACCTTGTCCTCGGCAACAATCGAAACCTTCGACGCCACCGTATTCAACGACCGCATTGGGGCGCTGAACAGCAGCCTCGTGGAGGATTTCGAAAGCTTCACCGCCGGTGAGATCAGCGGCCCGCTGGCCACCAGCGTCGGCCGGTTCGCCACCATTGGCGGCACCGGGTCGGGCGGCACGGTCAGTGGCACGTCCGGCAACACAGGGACGGGCCTGTTCCTGCGCGACAGTGGGGTCTACGGGCGCAGCAACACGACGATCGGCGGCACACAGTTCCTTGACAGCAACGACACGAGCGGCGTCGACTGGGCGATCTCAGGTGTCGGGTTCTTCGACCGTGTGTTCTTCACGTTGAGCGACATCGCCGACACCGGCGCCGACTTCCAGCTCGCTGTCGGCTCCGTGACTCTGGCTGACGTGACCGCAAAACGCAGCAACGGCGCGACCGAGATGGTGATGCTGAGTTTCGCGTCGGCGATCGACGAGCTGACGCTGACCTTCCGCCACGCCAAGCTGAACGACGGCTTCGGCATCGATGACGCCGGGATCGGGCTGAGCGTACCGGTCAACGCCCCGCCGCCAAGCGCGGTGCCGCTGCCCGCCAGCGTCGCCCTGTTGATGGCGGGCGTGACCGCGCTGGCCGGCCTGCGCCGCACCGCCCGGCGAAAAGCCGCCTGACCTAGCGGCCCCGTGCGTTCTGCGCCAGTTCGGTTTCGGGCGTCAGGGCCTGTTCGGCCAGAACGTCCTCGTCCGGCTGGCGCGTGAAGCCTTCCAGCGACCCCAGCAGGTCGCGGTCACGCGGGATTTCGACTTCGCTCAGGCCGTAGCAGGTCAGCATCTCGGACAGGCTGCGCAGCGCGTGCATATGGATGCGTTCATAGCCGTGGCTGGCATCGACCCCGAATGTGGCCAGCGCGGTGCGCACGTCGGCGCCCGCTTCCACCGCCGACGCGCTGTCGGACCGATAGTAACGAAACACGTCCTTCTGCACGCGGATATCGTTGTCGCGGCAAAGCTGCACCAGCTTGCGCGTCAGGTGATAGTCGAACGGCCCGGTTTGGTCCGCCATCGCGATGGTTACTCCGAACTCGGCCGAATTCTGGCCCGGCGCGCTGGTGCCGTTGTCCACCGCGACCATGCTCGCGATGTCAGGCAGCACCACGGCGGCCGCGCCATGCCCGACCTCCTCCGCGATGGTGAATAGCCAGAAGATGTCCACGGGCGGCTTTTCCGTGGCCTTCATGGCCTTCAAAGCCGCCAGCATCACCGCAACGCCGGCCTTGTTGTCGAGGTGCCGCGAGACGATGAATCCGTTGTCAAGAAATTCGGGCTGCGGGTCGATGGCGATGATGTCGCCCACCTCGATGCCCAGCCGATAGGTCATCTCGGCGTGGTTGGTATAGGCGTCGATGCGCATTTCCACATGCTCCCAGCCGACCGGCAGATCGTCCACCCCATCGCCATAGGTGTGGCCCGAGGCACGCATCGGCAGGATGGTCCCGCGATAGGTGCCGCGATCGGTGAAGATCGTGGTGCGGGCACCTTCGGCGAAACGCGCCGACCATGTCCCTATGGGCACCAGTTCAAGGCGACCGTTGGGCTTGATCGCCTTGACCTGCGCGCCCAGCGTGTCGACATGGCTGACCACCGCCCGCGCGCCGGCCGATTGTCGCCCCGGCAGCAGCGCCCGGATCGCGCCACGCCGCGTCAGGTCGTAATCCAGACCAAGCTTGTCCAGTTCGGCGCAGACGTGCCGTACGATCGTGTCGGTGAACCCGGTCGGGCTGGGGATCGTCAGAAGATCGTGCAACTGGTCCCGCAGATAGTCGATGTCGATTTCCAGTCGGCTCATGAATGTCCTTTCCCGGCGCTCCGGGTTTGTGCCTGCCGCACGGCCGCGGGCAGGCTCAGCGGGAACAGCAGGTCGACAAAGCGTTCCGCCGTCGGCTGCGGTTCGTGATTTGCAAGGCCGGGGCGTTCGTTGGCCTCGATAAAGATATAGTCGGGTTCGCGCGGCGATTTCACCATCAGATCGATCCCCGTGACCGGGATCTCGATCGCTTTCGCCGCGGCGATGGCCGCGTTGATCAGCGCGGGATGGGTTTCGCCGGTTACGTCGTGGATCGTGCCACCCGTGTGCAGGTTCGCGGTCTTTCGTACCGCGATGCGGCGCCCCTCGGGCAGCACGTCGTCGAAAGCCAGATCCTGTTCGGCAAGGCACCGTTCGGTTTCGGCATCCATCGGGATGCGGCTTTCCCCGCCGGTCGCAGCCTCGCGACGGCGGCTCTGCGCCTCGATCAGGTCTCGGATCGCGGTCTGGCCATCACCGATGATGGCCGCCGGGCGGCGCAGCGCTGCGGCCACGACGACATAGTCGATCACGACGAGGCGCAGATCCTCACCTTCGAAATAGGTTTCCAGAAGCACGTCCGGGCAGATCGCCTTGGCGGCGCTGACGGCGGTTTCCACGGCGTCGGGGCTGCGCAGGTCCACGGCGATGCCGCTGCCCTGTTCTCCCCTGGCGGGCTTTACCACGACAGCGCCTTCGTCCTGCACGAAGCGGGCCCGCGTTTCCGGCGTACCGCCAGTCATCTGCGCGGGCACGACGACGCCCGCGCGTTCCACGATCCGCCGGGTCAGACGCTTGTCATCGCAGATCGACATGGCGACGGCGGTGGTGAATTCCGACAGGCTTTCGCGGCATGCGACGGACCGACCGCCATAGATCAGCCGAAACAGCCCCGCCCCGGCATCGATCACGTCCACCGCGATGCCCCTGCGGCGGGCCTCGTCCACAATGATCTTGGCATAGGGGTTGAGCGCGTCGTCATCGCCCTGCCCGCCAGTGAAGAGAGGCTCGTTTATCGGGTTCTTGCGCTTGACCGCGAAGACCTGCACCCGCTTGAAGCCCAGCTTCTCGTACAGTGAAATTGCCTGCGTGTTGTCATGCATCACCGACAGGTCCATGTAGGCCAGCCCGCGCCCCTTGAACTGTTCGGCCAGCCGCCGTACCAGGCTTTGCCCGATGCCCGGTTGCACCGCGTCAGGCGCCACCGCCAGCGCCCAGAGCGACGAGCCGCGTTCCGGGTCGTCGAAGATCAACGCGTGATCCAGCCCCATCACCGTACCGAGGATCTTGCCGGTTTCGGAACATTCCGCGACATAAACGGTCGTCATCCGCGCGTCGCGCGAGGACCAGAAGAATTCTGGCGGCACCGGCACCATGCCCCGCGCACGGTAGATGGTATTCACCGCCTCGGCATCGGCGCGGTTGGTCAGGCGCCGGATGAAGAACGACTTCTTGCGCGACCGCGCAGGCCGGTAGGTAGCAAGGTCGAGCCGGTAGGTGTTGGACGGATCGAGAAACAGCTCCTGCGGGGCGTTGGCCAGCACGAGATGCGGGTCGCGCACGTAAAAGGCAACGTCGCGCCGATCCGGACCTTCGGCACGGATCGCGTCGGCCAGTGCCTGGGAAGTGGCGAAGGTCTGCCCGAACAGCACCCGGCCCCAGCCGCAATTCACCACGGCGTCGGGCCGCGGCGGCTTCTGCGCCGGACCGACGCCGTGCAGGCTGCCCTGCCGCAGGCGTTGCAGGCGGTATTCGTTCGCTCCGCGCGGACGGTGATCCGTGGTCATCGCCGTGTCCCCTCAGATGCCTTGGGCCTGCAGCCACATCTCCAACACCGCGATCTGCCACAGCTCGGACCCGCGCAGCGGCGTGATGTGCTCGGATGGTGCCGCGAACAGGGTGTCAAGATACGCGTCGCGGAACAAGCCCCGCTCCCGCGCGGCATCGTTGGTCAGCGCGTCGCGCACCATATCAAGATACGGACCGTCGATATATTTGAGCGCCGGCACGGGGAAATAGCCTTTCTTGCGGTCGATCACCTCGTGCGGGATCACCCGGCGCGCGGCGTCCTTCAGAACGCCCTTGCCCCCCTGCGCCAGCTTGTGCTCTGCCGGGATACGCCCCGCCAATTCGACCAGTTCGTGGTCGAGGAACGGCACCCGCGCCTCAAGCCCCCAGGCCATAGTCATGTTGTCCACCCGCTTTACCGGGTCGTCCACAAGCATCACGTTGGTGTCGAGCCGCAGCGCCTTGTCAACCGGATCCGACGCCCCGGCGCGGGCGAAATGCGCGGTCACGAAGTCCAGGCTCTCGTCCCGGTCGGCGTGATAGGTCGGCGACAGGTGTTCGGCCAGCGTCGCGTGCGTGCGGTCGAAGAACCCGGCGGCGTAGTCGGTGACGGCATCGTTGCTGGAGGCCATCTTCGGATACCAGTGGTAGCCGCCGAACACCTCGTCCGCGCCCTGCCCGGATTGCACCACCTTGATCGTCTTGCTGACTTCGCGAGACAGCAGGAAGAAGCCGATGTTGTCGTAGCTGACCATCGGTTCGGACTGTGCGGCGATGGCATGCGGCAGGTTCGTGCGCATCTCGTCGCTGGGAATGAAGATCTGGTGGTGGTTGGTGCCGTAATGCTCCGCGATCATGTCGGAGAAGCTGAACTCGTCGCCCCGCTCGCCGTTGGCGGCCTCGAACCCGATGGAATAGGTGGCCAGGTCCTTCTGCCCCTCCTCGGCAAGCAGCCCGACAATGAGCGAACTGTCCACCCCGCCGGACAGCAGCACGCCGACCGGCACGTCCGCGACCATGCGGCGGCGCACAGACACGCGCAGGCTTTCGAGCACCATTTCGGCCCATTCGTCCCCGCTGCGGTTCGCGTCCTCGGGCGTGCGGGTGAAGTCCGGCTCCCAGTAGGTCGTGTCACTGTGCCGCCCATCGGGTTCGATCATGCGGATCGTGGCGGCCGGCAGCTTGCGCACTCCGTTCAGGATCGTGCGCGGCGCGGGCACGACGGCGTGCCACGTCATGTAATGGTGCAGCGCCACCCGGTCGATGGACGTGTCCACCCCTCCGGATTTCACCAATGCCGGCAAGCTGGACGCAAATGCCAACCGCCCCGCTGTTTCCGCGAAATAAAGCGGCTTGATCCCGAAACGATCACGCACCAGCGCCACACGCCCGGTGTCGCGGTCATGGATGGCGAAGGCGAACATGCCATGCAGCTTCGGCACGGCGTCCGGGCCCCATTCCTTCCACGCTTTCAGTATGACCTCCGTGTCGCCGGTGGAGGCGAAGGTATGGCCCTTCTCTTCCAAGATCTTCCGCAGTTCGGGATAATTGTAGATGCAGCCGTTGAACGCGATGGTCAGCCCCAGCGCGGTGTCGGTGAAGGGTTGCGCCGCGGCTTCGGAAAGATCGATGATCTTCAGGCGGCGGTGGCCAAAGCCGACCCTGCCGCGCAGTATCATGCCCGCCCCATCGGGGCCACGCGGGGCCATGCAGTCGGTCATTGCCTCGATCCTGGCGGCCCGCGCCTGGCTGCCGTCAAAGGTGATCTCTCCGCAAATGCCGCACATGCGCTGGCGCCTCCATGTCTATTCAAGATGCATCGAGGGTAACGGTGTGGCACGAAAGCCTCAACCGGATAGCCGAAAGCGGCGGCTTGGCGCCTAGAGGAAGCCGACGATCACCCAGCCCGCGACCACAATCTGCACGATATTAAGCACCACGGATGCCCCGTGCAGCAGCCCGAAACGACGCCGGGCCGCCTCATTTCCAGACAGTTGCGCATCGCGGGCGGCGTTGATCTGCACCATGAGCACCTGCCGCGTATAAATCGTGCTGAGCGCGACCAGCCCCAGCGCCGCCGCCCGAAGCGGTGCAAGCGGAACCAGCAGCAGCGCGGCCGCGGCCGCGCAGAGAAGCACGAAAAGGTAGTAGCGCGGGAAGGCCGCCCGCAACATGCGTCCGGCTTGCGCGGCCTCCTGCGTGCTGAACACGAAGGGCGCGAAACCGAAGGAATACAGTATCATGCCGCCGAACAGCGTGGCGCAGACAAGAAGGGCGAGGGGTTCGATCATGGGACACTCCTGTAATGGCGCCGTTCAGGTAGGGCCAGTGCGCGATGCGGTCGAGGGGCGCTGTGGCATTGCCGCGTCACTGGCGCCGACGGGCACGGCGTGCGATCCTCGGCTCTCGACAAGACCAGCGGCAAGTGGGACATAGCGGTCATGAAACTGAACCCCCTCGCCAGATCCAAGAACAACTCGAAACTGCCATTCTTCACGAAGCAGGACATCGAGAACATCAAGTGGTTCTGGGACAACTACCTGATCCAGCGCACCCCGTGGCTCTTTGCCGTCCTCGGTCTGATCCTGGTGCAGGGTGTGGCCTACCAGCAGTTCCTGTCGCTGACCGAAAGCGGGCTTCGCGTGATCTTCGACGCGGGGGTCATCTCCGACCTCGTGCAGGTCTGTGCCGTGGTGTTCGGACTGTTCGCGGTACGGGGGCTCACATCGTACATCGTTCCGCGCCTGTCCACATGGCTGGCGTCAAGCGCGGTCATGGAACTGCGGCGCGACCTGATCGAACACATGATGACGTTCGATCTTTCCTATTTCGACCGCACCAGCCCCGGAGAGACGATCCTGCGGCTGGTCAGTCAGGCTGACGGCCTGAGCCAGTTCGTCGGCCAGGCGACCGTGAACGCGGTGCGCGACTTCGTGACGGTGGTCATCGTTTCGGGCTACCTGATCTACAAGGCGCCGGTGCTGTTCGGAACGGCCATAGTGATCGCACCGGTCATCATTTTGATCCTCCAGTACGTGTCGCACAAGATCAAGATGGTCCAGCGCGAGGCGGAAAACGTGCTGGGCGCGTACATGAATGCGCTGGAAGAAACCGTCAACGGGATGCGCACGGTCAAGATCTCCAACCAGGAGAAGTTCGAGGAAGCCCGCCTTCTGCAGTCCACCGAGGGCATCCGCGACCTGCAGATCCGCCTGCAAGCAGCCCAAGCCGTGGTCATGCCCGCAATCGACATCGCGTCGGCCTTCGCCTACGCGCTGGTGATCGGCTTCGGCGGGTACATGGCGATCAGCCCGGCCTACGACATCGACGGAGCCGCGATCATCACCTTCCTGATCGGTCTGGTGATGGTGTTCGACCCGATGCGGAATCTCGCCAAGTTCTTCACACAGCTGCAGGCTGCACTGATCCTGCTGGACGGGGTCAATTCGATGAACGCGATCAAGCCCACGATCCGCGACAGGGACGACCCGAAGGACAGTTTCGACACCCGGGGCGAGATCCTGCTGCGCGACGTGACCTTCGCCTATTCTCCGGAGTCGCCGCTGTTCGACCGGCTGTCGCTGGACTTCCCGGCGGGCCAACGTACCGCGATCGTCGGCGCGACCGGGTCCGGCAAAACCACGATCCTCAGCCTGATCAGCCGACTTTACGAAATCGAGGGCGGCGAGATCACCATCGGCGGCACGAACATCCGCGATATTCGTATCTCCAGCCTGCGTCAGGCTTTTTCGGTCGTGGCACAGGACATCGTGATCTTCAACGCCTCGCTTTGGGAGAACATCAAATACGTGCGCCCGGAATCGACGGACGAAGAAATCTGGGAAGCCGCTGAATCAGCCGAAATCGCGGACCTGATCCGCGCGCGCGGCGACCTGCCGCTGGGCCCCAAGGGCGCACAGTTGTCGGGCGGCCAGAAGCAACGCATCGCCATCGCGCGCGCGTTCCTGCGGAACGCGCCGATCCTCCTGCTGGACGAAGCGACATCGGCGCTTGACCAGCGCACCGAGGAACGGGTGAAGCGGTCGCTGGCGCGCCTTGCCGAAGGCAAGACGACGATCATCGTGGCACACCGCCTGTCGGCGATTTCGGATGCCGACAAGATCTATGTTCTGGACCAGGGGCGCGCGGTGGAAAGCGGCACGCACGAGGAACTGTTGGCGCTTGGCGGACTGTATCACGGCATGTACTCGACCCAGAAGGGCGAATACCGCTAGGCGTCGTGGTAGTTCAGGACGCGCGCGGCGGCGCGTCGGCTCAGCCGTCCAACGCGCGCATCCACACCTGCATCGGCTTTGTCGTCTCGGTCCCGTCACCGACATCGCGCCACCCGAACTCCGCCTCAATCCCCGGCATCGGTTTGTAGCCGCGTTTGCGCCAGAACGCGTCGAGCGGACGATACGAGGTCGGCCGCATCGGGTGCCAGGTCGGCCGGACGACAGAGCAGAAGCAGGCGAAGCGCCGCCCCAACGCGCGGGCCTTCGCCTCACGGTGATCAAAGAAGGCATGGCCGACGCCCTGCCCGCGATATGTTGGCAGCAGCACGGACTCCCCGAAATAGAGGATGTCTTCCAGCCTGTAGCCGGCCTCTGTCAACGGGCGGCCGAAATCGTCGGCGTGATCCTCCATCGGGGCCGCCGTCGCCGCGCCAACCAATTGGTCGCCATGCCAAGCGCCGGCGACCAGAGCCGAAGGACTTTGCGCATACGGCGCAAGATAGCTCATCTCGTATTCCATCGACCCGTCGTAGAGATACGGCCAATCGCGGAAGACGCGGATCCGCAACTTTGCCAGGTCCGGCAGCAGGTGAGTGATCTCGTCGGGGCTCAGCGTTCGGGTGGTGACGGACATGACACTTCCTCGGTTCATCCGGGTCATAGAGTTTTGGCAGGGCTTGGCCGCAGGCTCAACCTGCACCTTGCAATTGGGCCAAAATGAACCGCTCGGTTCAGTTTTGGGTTGACCCGTGCCCCTGCCCGCCACATATCGACGCGCAACACCGACCGCAGCCCGAGGATCACCATGCCCGAGACAGTCAAACCCGTCGGCCCGCTGCGCGTCGGCGCAACCGCGCTCGTGATCGCCATTGCAGCGCTGACGTTGGGGCTGGGCGGCGCCCTGCCCGCGCAGGAAGCTGCGCCTGAAGAGACCCTGCGCCCGGTCCGCCTGTTGGTGGTCGACCCGCCGCACAACACACTGCAACGACAGTTCTATGGCCAGGTCGTAGCGCGCCAGACGGTGGATCTTGCTTTCCAGGTCGGCGGGCAATTGAACGCGCTGCCGGTGATGAACGGGCAGACCGTGTCCGAAGGCGACCTTCTGGCGCAACTTGACCTGGAACCCTTCGACCGCGCCGTCAGCCGGGCGGAACTGAATCTGACCCAGGCGCAGCGCGACTTCGACCGCGTACAGCAGCTCGCGCAGTCCAATGTCGCCTCGGAAGCGCGCTTCGACGAGGCACAGACCGCGCTGGATCTTGCCAAGCTGGGCCTGCGCGAAGCGCGCGACGCGCGCGATGACGCAACCCTGAGCGCGGCCTTCGACGGGCTGGTCGCACAACGGCTGGTGGCGAACTACTCGACAGTCGCGCAAGGCACCCCGGTGTTGCGCCTGCACGATATGTCCCAACCCCGGATCGAGATCGACGTGCCGGAACGGCTGTTCCGCAGCGCGGGGCGGCTTGAAGGGCTGGAATTCACCGCCGATCTGGGCGACGGCATGGCGGGCATTCCGCTGCGTGTGGCCGAATACACCGCCGAGACGCGGGGCGTGTCGCAAAGTTATGCCGTGGACCTCGCGCTTCCGCCGGTGGAGGGCTACACGCCGCTGCCGGGGCGCACCGCGACTGTGACAGCGACCCTGCCCTCTGGCAGCAGCGACGCGCTGGTGATCCCGGTCACCGCGCTGGTACACACCGCCGACCGAAGCACCGAGGTGATGATCTACGAACCCGTCGGGGCCGACACCGGAACGGTGCGCGCTTTGCCCGTCACGGTGGTCAGCCGCGAAGGGGCCGACCTTGGCATCAAGCCGGGCGAGGCGTTGCAGCCGGGCATGGAAATCGTGTCCACCGGCGCGCATCTCCTGACGGACGGAATGCAGGTTCGCCGCTTCACCGGCTTCCGGGAAAGCGACTGACATGGGTGGCATTGCAAGTTTCTCGATCCGCCAGCCGCTCTACACTTGGCTGTTGATCCTGTTCTGCGTCCTTGGCGGGCTGTGGGGCTTTTCGTCGGTGGGCCGCCTCGAAGATCCGGCCTTCACCATCAAGACGGCGCTGGTCATCACGCCCTATCCAGGCGCGACCGCCGAAGAGGTCGCGACCGAGATCAGCGAGCCGCTGGAATCCGCGATCCAGCAAATGGGGCAGATCGACACAATTTCTTCCCGCAACCGCCCGGGCGTGAGCCAGATCACGGTCGACATCAAGACCACCTTCGACGGCAGCGAGCTGCCGCAGATCTGGGACGAATTGCGCAACCGTGTGAGCGACGCACAGGGCGATCTGCCCCCCGGCGCCCGCACGTCGATGGTCAACGACGATTTCGGCGATGTCTACGGCATCCTCTACGCGGTGGCGACACCGGGCTACAGCGACGCCGAAACCCACGAGATCGCCACCTTCCTGCGCCGCGAATTGCTGACGGTGGACGGCGTCGCCGCCGTGGCCGTGAACGGGCTGCCGGAAGAGGCGATCTTCGTCGAACCCGTGCGCCGCCAGCTTCTGAACACCGGCATCCCGCCCGGCGCGATCATCGAGGCGATTTCCAACGCCGACAGCCTGTCCGATGCAGGCACGGTGACGCTTGGCCCACGGTCGGCGCAGATCGTGGCACCGCAGGGCTACAACACGGTAGACCGGATCGCCGGTCTTACCATCGGCGTCGGCGGCGAGATCCTGAACCTGTCCGACTTCGCCGAGGTGCACCGCACTCGCGTTCCCGACCCGGACCACATCCTGCGCCATGACGGGCGCGAGGCGTTCACGCTGGGTGTGTCCGGCCTGAGTTCGGAAAACATCGTCGATGTCGGCAAGCGGGTCGACGCGAAGCTGGCCGAACTGGAAGCACAGATCCCGCTTGGGGTCGAACTTTCGCCGATCTACGAACAGCACGTCGTGGTGGAGGAGGCATCCAACGCGTTCCTCGTGTCGCTTGCCATGTCTGTGGGCATCGTGATCGTCGTGCTGGCGCTGGCGATGGGCTGGCGCGCGGCCGTCGTTGTCGGCGTGACGCTGCTGCTGACCGTGGTCGCGACCTTCTTCTTCATGGCCGTCTTCGGCATCGAGATGGAGCGCATCAGCCTTGGCGCGCTGATCATCGCGATGGGGATGCTGGTGGACAACGCCATCGTCGTGGCCGAGGGCATGCAGGTGGAAATGCAGCGCGGCACGCCGGGGGCCGAGGCGGCGGATGACGTGGCCGGCAAGACGCAGGTGCCGCTGCTGGGCGCAACGATCATCGGGATCATGGCTTTCGCGGGCATTGGCCTGTCGCCCGATGCGACGGGAGAATTCCTGTTCTCGCTGTTCGCGGTGATCGGCCTGTCTCTGCTTCTGTCATGGGTGCTGGCCGTGACGGTGACGCCGCTTCTATCGCATTACCTGTTCCGGGTCGGCGCGCAGGGCAACACCGACGATGCCTATGGCGGCGTCGTGTTCCGCGGCTACGCGGGGCTGCTGCGCGGCGCATTGCGACTGCGGCTTCTGGTAATCCCTGTGCTGCTGGGCATCACCGTCGCGTGCTATGCCGCCTTCGGCATGGTCAAGCAGCAGTTCTTCCCGAACTCGAACACGCCGATCTTCTACCTTGATTACAAGGCGGCGCAGGGCACCGACATCCGCGCCACCGCCGAAGGGATGGCCGAGATCGAGGCTTGGTTGCTGGACCGCGACGACGTAAAGGCCGTCACCGCCAGCATCGGGCAGGGGCTGGCGCGCTACATGCTGCCTTACAATCCCGAACAGCCCAACCCGTCCTACGGGCAGTTCGTGATCCGTACCGCCACGCGCGAGGACATTCCACCGCTGCGCGCCGACCTTCAGGCGTTCCTCGATGCCGAGATCACCGAGGCCGAGGTGCGCATCTCGCGGATCGTGTTCGGCCCGGGCGGCGGCGCCGATGTGGAGGCGCGGTTCAGCGGCAAGGACGCTGACGTGCTGCGCCGGTTGTCCGAAGAGGCCGAGGCGGTTCTGCGCGCGCATCCGGACCAGTTGAACCACGTACGCAGCAACTGGCACGAGCGCGAACTGACCGTACAGCCACGATACGCCAGCGACCGCGCCCAGGCGCTTGGCGTGACCCGCGAGGACGTCGCGGCAGCGATGCTGCTGTCCACCGACGGCGTGCGCGCCGGCACTTACCGCGAGGGCGAACGACTGATCCCGATCTACACCCGCGCGCCCGAATTCGAACGGCGACAGGCCGGCGCGCTGCTGGATCAGATCGTGTGGTCCGACCCGGCGCAGACCTATGTTCCTCTCAGCCAGGTGGTGGACGGTTTCGACGTGCAGGTGCGCGACACGCTGATCCACCGCCGCGACCGCAGCACAACAATCACGGTCCAGGCGAACGCGGTACAGGGCGTCACCCCGGCCGAGGCGCTGGCAGTCGTGCGGGCCGAGATCGAGGCGATCGATCTGCCCCTGGGCTATGCGCTGGAATGGGGCGGCGAATACGAGAACTCCACCGAGGCGCAGCAGAGCCTCGGACAGCAGTTACCGCTCTCGCTGATCGTGATGGTGCTGATATCAGTGCTGCTGTTCGGTAAGTTGCGCCAACCGCTGGTGATATGGCTGTTGGTGCCGATGTCGGTCAACGGTGTCGCGCTGGGGCTGCTGGGTACCGGTCTGCCATTCTCGTTCACCGCGCTGCTGGGCCTGCTCAGCCTGTCGGGGATGCTGATCAAGAACGGCATCGTCTTGGTGGAAGAGATCGACCTGCGCCGCGCCGAGGGCGGCGACCCGGACGAGGCAATCGTGACCGCCTCGGTCTCGCGCCTGCGGCCCGTCGTGCTGGCGGCGGCGACCACGATCCTCGGCATGATCCCGCTGCTGGGCGACGCGTTCTTCGCCTCAATGGCGGTGACGATCATGGGCGGTCTGGCCTTCGCATCGGTGCTCACGCTGATTGCGGCGCCGGTGTTCTACCGGGTGCTGATCCCCGGCGACCGGCCGACGGCGGAAGCGCGAGCCGCGGGTGAGGCTCGGGCATGACGCCGGAGCGCGTCGCATCCGGAGCCACGGCCGGGCGTTGCTCGCCGTATTGACCCGCCCGGCGCTTTCGCGGAACCTGCCTGTCATGTTCCGTCCCGTTGTGACCGCCACCGCGTTGGCCTTGCTGACCTGCCTGCCGCTTTCGGCGGCAGCAGAATGTCGGCTGGCGCTGGTTCTTGCCCTTGACGTGTCGTCTTCCGTCGACGGGCATGAGGACCGGCTGCAGCGGAGCGGGCTGGCCGCGGCGCTGATCGCGCCCGAGGTGCAGGCGGCGATCCTGTCGGATCCGGGCTATCACGTGGCGCTGCACGTCTTCGAATGGTCAGGCCGCTATCAGCAATCCACGCTGATCGACTGGCGCCTGCTGCGCAGTCCCGAAGACATCGCCGATGCCGCCGCCGCGATCGCCGAAAGCACCCGGCGCCACGCCAATTTCCCTACCGCGCTGGGATACGCGCTTGGCCATGCGTCGGCGGTGCTGGAACGCGCCCCGCGCTGCGAACGGAAGACGGTGGACGTGTCCGGCGACGGGCGCAACAACGCGGGGTTCGGACCACAGACCGCCTACCGTCACTTCCCCTTCAACGATGTCACCGTGAACGGGCTGGCGATCGGTGGCAGTATGGACGGGCTGACCGCCTACTATCTCACCGAGGTGATCCGCGGCCCCTTCGCCTTCGTGGAAACCGCCCGCGACTTCGACGACTTCCAGCGCGCCATGGAACGCAAGCTTATCCGCGAAACGGACACGCCGGACCTCGGGCTGCTTGCTCCGGCAGCAGATCCAGGTCCCGGCGGCCCGGACGTTATGTCCGGCCGGAGATAACGCTTGCCAAGGCGCGGGCCGCCTTGCGATACCTCGGCGCGGACCTGCCGCAACCCGTGAACCCCGCCATGCGCCGCCCCCGCCGCCTGCCCCGCATCCCCGGATGTGCCAGCCTTCGCGCCTTTCTGGGCGCACTGGCCGTGTGGGCGGGTGTGTTATCCTCATCCGCCGTGGCACAATCTGCCGACGCCGCTCAGCTGACAGTCTTCGCGGCGGCCAGCATGGGCGACGTGATGCGCGACCTGGCCCCGCTGTGGAAGGCGCAGGGCGGCGACGCGTTTCGCACGTCGCTGGCGGGCAGTTCGGTGCTGGCCCGGCAGATCCAGCAGGGCGCGCCGGCCGACGTCTTCATCTCGGCCAATGCCGCGTGGATGGACCTGCTGGAGCGCGACGGGGTCATTCTGCCCGACACCAGGTCGGACCTTGCCGCCAACACGCTGGTGCTGATCGCCCGTGACCCAAAGGCAGCCCCGATCGCGCCCGGCCAGGACCTTGCCGCGCAGATCGACAAACGGCTCGGGAACGGACGGCTGGCGATGGCGCTGGTGGACGCGGTGCCCGCCGGCATCTATGGCAAGGCAGCGCTGGAAACGCTTGGCGCATGGCCAGGTCTTGCCCCACGCATCGCGCAGGCCGACAACGTGCGCGCCGCGCTGGCGCTGGTCGCGTCGGGCGAGGCACCGCTGGGCATCGTCTATGCCACCGACGCGCTGGCCGAACCGCGCGTGCGTGTGATCGCCAGCTTCCCGCCGGGCACGCACCCGCCAATCCGCTACCCGGTTGCGGCAGTGGCTGGCGGGCACGACGCCGCCGCGGGCGCGTTTCTCGCCTTCCTGCGCAGTCCCGGCGCGGCGGGAGTGCTGCGCGCCCACGGCTTCCTGCCCGCACCGGAGCGCTGAGTGCGATGGAGGACTGGCTTGGCCCCGAGGAATGGCAGGCAGTCGCGCTGTCGCTGCGTGTCGCGTTCTGGGCCACCCTGCTGAGCCTGCCGCCCGGTATCGCGGTAGCCTACCTGCTGGCACGCGGCCGGTTTCCGGGCCGGCACCTGCTGAACGGGCTGGTGCACCTGCCGCTGATCCTGCCGCCGGTGGTGACGGGCTACCTGCTGCTGCTGACCTTCGGCACACATGGTCCGGCGGGCGCGCTGCTGCGCGACTGGTTCGGCGTGGTGCTGGCCTTCCGCTGGACCGGCGCAGTGCTGGCCGCAGCGATCATGGCCTTTCCGCTGATGGTCCGCGCGATCCGCCTGTCGATCGAGGCGGTAGACCCGAAGCTGGAACAGGCGGCCGGCACGCTCGGGGCCTCCCGACCGGTGGTCTTCGTCACGGTCACGCTGCCGTTGATCCTGCCCGGCGTCCTGGCCGGGGCGGTGCTGTCTTTCGCAAAGGCAATGGGCGAATTCGGGGCGACGATCACCTTCGTGTCCAACATTCCGGGCGAGACACGCACTCTGCCCTCGGCGATCTATACCTTCCTGCAGGTGCCCGGCGGCGAGGACGCGGCATTGCGCCTCGTGGCGGTTTCGGTCGGCATCGCGATGGGTGCGCTGTTGGCCTCGGAACTGCTGGCGGCGCGTATGGCCCGGCGGGCGGCGGGCGCATGAACGACGGCGTGGAAATCGCCCTGCGCCATACCCACGGCGATTTTCGCCTCGCGGTGGACATGACCGCCCCGCGCGGGGTGACCGCGCTCTTCGGGCGCTCCGGCGCAGGAAAGACCACGGTTGTGCACGCCGTGGCAGGCCTTCTGCGACCCGACGCCGGACGCATCGCCGTGAACGGCGAGGTTCTGACCGACACCGCCCGGCGCGTGTTCGTGCCGCCGCATCGCCGCCGACTTGGCTACGTCTTCCAAGAGGGGCGGTTGTTTCCGCATCTCAGCGTGCGCGGCAACCTGCTATATGCGCGGCGTGTGACGGGCAAGGGCGCCGCCGGGGGCGAGTTTGACCGCGTGGTCGGGATGCTCGGCCTTGGCGGGCTTCTTGCACGGCGCCCCGCGACGCTGTCGGGCGGCGAGAAGCAGCGCGTCGCCATCGGGCGGGCCCTGCTGTCGGCCCCCCGCCTGCTGCTGATGGATGAACCGCTCGCGGCGCTGGACGACGCCCGCAAGGCCGAGATCCTGCCCTATCTCGAGCGGCTGCGCGACGCCGCCGACATTCCTGTCATCTATGTCAGCCATTCCGTGGCCGAGGTCGCGCGCCTGGCCACCAGCGTGGCGGTGCTAAGCGACGGGCGGCTTGTTCGATGCGGCCCGGTGGCAGACGTGCTGTCGGACCCGTCGGCGGTGCGAGCGCTTGGCGTGCGCGAGGCGGGCGCGATCCTGACCGGCCGCGTCGCCGAACATCACGACGACGGGCTGACCAGTATCACCGTCAGCGCCGGACAGGTGATTCTTCCGCGGGTCGATGCGCCGATCGGCAGCGCGATCCGGGTGCGGATCGCCGCGCAGGACGTGATGCTTGCGCGCGAAGTGCCAAATCAGATCTCGGCACTCAACATCCTGCCGGTGGAGGTGCTGGCGCTGCGCGGCGGCGGCGGGCCGGGCGTGGTCGTGCAACTGGGGTCGGGCACGGACCGGCTTCTGGCGCGGATCACCCGCCGCTCGGCGGACGCGCTGGCACTGGCGCCGGGGATGCATTGCCACGCGCTGATCAAGTCGATGTCCGTAGCGCGCTGGGACGTGGGACAGCAAGCCCGCTGACCGGCCACCGGGCCGGGCGCCCGACCGGTCACACCTTGTTGTATTTCGCGTCCACGGCATCGATCGCGCGCACGTTGCCGGCCGACCGCCCCTCCGGATCGAAGCTGTGCGCAAGAAACGCCGATGCGACAGTCTTGGCCAGTTCGGCACCGATCACCCGCGCGCCAAACGTGATGATCTGCGCATTGTTCGACAGCGCCGCACGTTCGGCGGAATATGTGTCGTGCGTCAGCGCGGCGCGGATGCCCGGCACCTTGTTCGCCGAGATGCACACGCCGATCCCGGTGCCGCAGACCAGGATCGCCCGGTCATAGGTGCCGTCCAGCACGCCCGAGGCGACCCGGTCGGCAAGATCGGCATAGAACGCGTCAGGCCCGGCGTCGGTGCGGCTCACTTCCGACACCTCGAAGCGGCCGCTGAAATGTTCGGCGAGGATCCGCGCCAGACCTTCGCCCGCGCTGTCGCCTGCAATGGCCAGTTTCATGCCGTTTTCCCTTCCAGTGTTGCGGCGCAGCGCGCGAGGATGTCGAGATACCCCTCGACCGTCCAGGCGGCGCGCCCGATGAACAGCCCGTCGATATGGGCCGATGACACAAGTTCCGCGCAGTTGTCCGCATTGACCGACCCGCCATAAAGGCAGGGCACCTGCCGTCCTGTGACCGCGAAGGCGACCTCGGCGATCTCGGCCTGACGGGCATCGGCGTAGTCGGCCGTGGCCGGGATACCGGCATCGCCGATCGCCCAGACAGGCTCATAGGCGAACAGAAGCGGCGCCGCGCGGCTCGCTGCATCCAGCCTTGCCAGCGCCGCGCGTGTCTGCGCCGCCAGAACGTCGGCCGCCTGCCCGGCCTCGCGCTCCGCCAGCGTCTCGCCGATGCAGATCAGCGGAACCAACCCGTGCCGCACCGCCGCGGCGACCTTGCGGCCCACGGTCTCGTCCGTCTCGCCGAAATGGGCGCGGCGTTCGGAATGACCCAGTTCCACAAGGTCGAGGCCGCAGTCGCGCAGCATGAGCGGTGACACCTCCCCGGTCCAGGCCCCGGCATCGTCCCAGTGCATGTTCTGTGCGCCGACCCTTACGGAACTGTCTGCCAGCGCCGCCGCGACCTCGCGCACCGCCGTGAAGGGCGGGATCACGAAGCGCTGGATCCGCGGGTCGCGGTCGCCGTCCGTGGCAGCGAGCGCCCCGGCGAAGGCCAGCGCCTCGTCCAGCGTCTTGTTCATCTTCCAGCTGGTGCCGATCCAGGCTTGCGGCATGGGGTCGGTCATGGGGTGTTCTCCTCGGTGGGGGCGGATGGCGCAAGGGGCGGGGCGACGGTCAGCGCGACCCCCGCACCGTCCAGCGCCGCGCGCAGGTCCGGCGGCGGCGCGGCATCGGTGATCAGTGTGTCGAACGCATCGAGCCCCGACAGCCGGTAAAGCGCGCCGTGCCCGAAGCGGCCGTGGTTGACCATCAGGCAGCGGCGCGTCGCCGCTGCCATCATCCCGCGCTTGGACCGGATCACCTGCGCGTCCATGTGATGAACGCCTGCGAGGTCCAGCGCCGGGCTCGACACAAAGGCGATGTCGGCGCGCAGCCGCGCAAGGCTGTCTTCCGTCATCAGCCCGAAATAGCCGTTGAACTTGGCCGAATAGACGCCGCCAAGCGCGACCAGCGTGATGCCAGGCGCGTTGCGCAGCGCGTCTATCACCGCCTGATTGTTGGTGATGACGGTCAGGGGACGAATCTCGGCCAGCATTGCACCCAGCACGGCGGCGGTGGATCCGTCGTTGACGATCACGCTCATGCCCGGCGCAACAAGCTCCATCGCCGCACGGGCCAAGCGCTGCTTGGTGTCCAGCCCCTGGCGTTCGCGATAGCGAAAGTCACTTTCGAACTGCGCGCTGGCTTCCATCGAGGCGCCGCCGCGCACCTTGCGCAGAAGGCCCATGCCCTCCAGCTCATCAAGGTCGCGATGCACCGTCATCTTCGAGACCGCAAAGCGGCGCGCAAGATCCTCCACGTCGACCGCGCCCCGGTCGACCAGAAGATCGATGATCTGCTGCCTGCGCGTATCGCGTTTCATCACGGCCTCCCCCGCCCGCTTGTAACAGCAATTGTAGCGTAAACAACATCATTTTTGTGATTTTGTGATTTTGGATTGTTTCATTCGCCATGTTTGCGGTATCACCGGCGCGGGGCAAAGGATGCCGGACCGCTGAGCCGGTCTGCGCGTCCGTCCCCGGACCGCAGGGCCGCCGCCGCACGACGCGCCGCGCCGCGCCTGCAAAAAAGGGAGAGTCCGCATGAAATTCTTCGCAGATACCGCTGTAATCGACGAAATCCGTGACCTGCACGAGTTCGGCCTGCTGGACGGCGTGACGACGAACCCGTCGCTGATCGCCAAGTCGGGCCGCGATTTCAAGGAAGTCATCGCAGAGATCTGCACACTGGTGGACGGGCCTGTGTCGGCCGAAGTCGCCTCCAGCGCGCACGATACGATGATGGCCGAGGGCGAGCGCCTCGCGCAGATCGCGGACAACGTGGTGATCAAGCTGCCGCTCACGCTGGACGGGCTGAAGGCGTGCCGCCATTTCAGCGCTCAGGGCATCGCCACGAACGTGACGCTGTGCTTCTCGCCGAACCAGGCGCTGCTGGCGGCAAAGGCCGGGGCGACCTATGTGTCGCCGTTCGTTGGACGGATGGACGACATTCATCTCGACGGGATGGAACTGATCCGCGAGATCCGCCAGATTTTCGACAACTACGCTTTCGACACCCAGATCCTCGCGGCGTCGATCCGCAGCCCCAATCACGTGAAGGATGCGGCGCTGGCCGGCGCCGACGTAGCAACGCTGCCAGCCGCGGTGATCAAGGGGCTTGCCCGCCACCCGCTGACAGACCGCGGACTGGAACAGTTCACCGCCGACTGGGCAGCGACCGGCCAGTCGATCCTTTGATCTCTGGTGGGAGATCAAGCGGCGGCAGGGTCGGGCGCGCCGCGCCGTAGGCCTGCCCCGCCGACTCGCCCGGCCGCAGTGGGCACCGAACCGGCCGGGCGCGGCAATCACACCGCAAGGTCCGTGGCGCCGGTGTCGATATGCGGTGCCCAGAAAGCCACGGATTCGGCGATCTGCGCGACCACGGCGCGATCGTCCGGTTCGCGCTCCTTGAAGGACAACTCCAGGCAGATCTCGTTGTCGCTCCCGCCGCCATCGCGGAACGCAGCCAGCAGAGGTTCAGGCTGGATGCGGCCGACCGCATTGAAGTCCGCCGTGAATGGGCGGTGCCCGCCCTTGTCTGCCAGCGACTGCTTGATGTGAATGATCGGCGACACGCGCGGCACCGCCCTTGCCCAGGCGAACGGGTCATGGTCGTCCGGGTCCGCGCTCGTGACGTCGCCGTGGTCGATATCGGCCATCATCCACATCGGTAGCGTCAGCCCTGCCTCCGCGATCCTCTCCTGCAGCGCCAGCGCCGACGCGATCGTCGCACCGAATTCGCGGTCCACGCTCATCGGCTCCCAGAACACATGGTCCAGCCCGGCAGTGCGCGCATGTTCGGCCACCTCGGCCCAGCAATCGATCGCAATGTCGATCAGCGCCTCGCGCCGCATCGGGTCGTCGAAGTCACGATAGGTGAAGATCGCGAACTGCGTGCCGACCGCGCGCCCGCCCAGATCCGCGGTGATGTCCGCGAACGCCTTGAACCAGTTCACGTAGTAGCGCCGCACGTCGCGATCGGGATGGCCGAAATGGTTCAACCGCCCGTAGGGCCCGGTCATTCCGCTGGTCACGCGCACCCCGGTGCGCTCCAGCACGGCGCGCATCTGCCGTACGAGGCGGCGTTGTACGGGCACAGGCCAGGACGGGTTGATGAATTCATGGGTGAGTTGCAGGTCGCGGATGCGGATGTCCCGCGCGACGGTTTCGATCAGGTCCTCCGGGTCTGCGAAGCGGTTGACCAGCGGGTTTGTGTTGAGCGACAGCGAAAACGGCATCCGGCCTCCGATCAGGATGAAAAGGCGAAACGGTCCAGAAGGTAGTCGGGCACGGCACCCTCTGCGACGCAAAGGGCGCGCAGGGCGGGCTTGTCGAGATCGGCGTGAATGCCGCTGCGCACCAGCGCGGTGGCGTGACCGGCCGCCTGCCCGCCACGCACGTCATGCGCCGGGCTGTCACCGATGCACAGCACGCGTTCCGAAGCGATCGCGGGCAGCATCCGGCGCGCCACGTCGTAGATCAGCGGGTGGGGCTTGCCGACCCAGTCCACCGGCCCGCCCATATGCGCGTAAAGCTGCGCGATCCGTCCAGCGCCGAAACTTGTCCCCTCAGGGGTCAGCATGGTGACATCGGGGTTCGTGCAAAGGCAAGGCACGCCGCGCGCGGCAGGTCCTTCAAGCAGCGCGCGGTAGTGATCGAGGCTGTGCCGGTCGCCTTCGCTGCCGGCCAGCACGACCAGCGCCGCGCGGTCCGGGTCGGTCGTGACGCGCAGATCCAGCCCCTCCACCGCCGACACGTCGTTCTCGCGCGCAAGCACCAGCACAGGCGCGCCCGGCGCGATCTGCGGCCCGATCCGGCGGGACAGGTCGGCATGGGCGGCCTCGCCCGAACTCAGCACGGTGATGAAACTGTCTCGCGCGAAACCGAGTCGAAGGAGCCGCTCCACATTCGGCCCTGCGCGGCGACCCGAGTTCGACAGCAACACAACCGGCGCGCCCCCCGCAGACAGCCGCGACAGCGCTTCGGGCGCCCAAGGGTAGGCACCGTTCCCGCCGATCAGGACGCCGAATTGATCCACGAGGAACGCATCGAACCGCTCCGCCAGCCCCTCCAGCCCGGGCACTTCGCGCGGGTCTGCCGGACCGGGCCCGCTCATGCCCGTGCCGCGCCCGCGCGGGCCAGCCGCGCGGTGCCGTAGGCGGCCTGCATGCTGTCGGGCGCAGCGAAGGGCACGCCCAGCCGTCGCTGCCGCAGCGCCGACCAGACCGTGTTCCCTGCCCCGCCGCCAACGCTGCGCAGTCGTGCCAGCGGCGGCGCGCCCAGCTCGGTCAGTCGGGCATAGCCCATCGCCTCGATCCCGGCGATCCCGTCCAGCAGTCCATGAAGGAAGGCTGCGTCGTCGTCCGGGCGCGGCGTCAGGCGCGGCGCAAGGTCCGGGTCCGCCACCGGAAACCGTTCGCCCGGACGCAGCAGCGGGTAGTAATCCAGCCCGCTGTCCTTCGCCGGGTCGATCCGCGCCGACAGCTCTGCGATCCGCTCCGGTGTGAAATGGGCCAGCAGCACGTTGCCGCCGGTGTTCGATGCGCCCCCGGCCAGCCACTTTCCCAGGATGCGGTGCGAGTAGATCCCGCTTTGCGGGGCGAAGATGGGGCGGTCCGACAGGATCTTCAGTGTCAGCGTGGTGCCGAGCGCGGTGACGCCGTCGCCCGCCTCGGACGCGCCGGTGGCAAGGAAGGACGCGCACCCATCGGTCGTGCCGGCGACGACCAGCGCGTCGGGGCGCAGACCGTATTCCGCAGCAGCCTTTGCAGTGACCGGCCCGACCGGCGTTCCGGGGGCGACCACGCGCGGCAGCAGCCTCACCTCCAATCCGGCATCGCCGATCCAGTCCGGCCACTGCCCCGCCACGGGATCATAGCCGGTCTTGAGCGCGTTGTTCGCGTCGGTAACAAAGCGGCTCGACAGGTGAAATGCGATCCAATCGGCCTGGTGCAGCACGAGATGCGGACGCACCGCGCGCGCCAGCAACACAGCCCGGGCCAGTCCGCTGCTGCTGCCATGCGCCGCGCTCGTCGGCGGCGCGGTCTCGGCGATGCAGGCCAGCACGCCGGCGTCGCCGCAGGCGTCGTTGTACATCAATCCGCCAGACAGCGGTGCGCCTGCGTCATCCACCGGCAGCATCGTGCCCGAGGTTCCGTCCACTGCGAACGCGGCGACGCGCTTCGCGTCGCAGCCCGCCAGCGCGGCGCGCAGCGCATGGTCGGCCGCGGCCCACCAAACGGCCGGAGATCGCGGGTCTGGACCGAAATCCGCCATCGCCGCGCTGCCCGAGGCCACGGCCAGGCCTTCAGCATCGATCACGACCGCGCGTGCCCCCGATGTGCCGAGGTCGAGCCCGAGGAACAGCGCCTCATCCTGCATCGAGCGCCTTACGGTATTTCTCCGCATCCCAGTCTAGCAATTCGGCGTTCTGGGCCGCACTCAGGTAGGTCAACTCGGCCCCCGGCGGCACACGGCACAGCACGTTTCCAAGGCAGTCGGCCAGCGCCTGCGCCCCGCTGCTCGCATCCTTGCGGATCAGCGCGCCCCGGCCGGGAGCGATCACGAAGACCGGCCCGTCAGGTCCGGGCACGCGGGGGGCAACCGCATCGAGCGCGGTCGCACCGACGCCGCAGAAGATCACGTGGTCGGGATAGAGCGATCCGCCAACCGCCTGATCGAGCCGTTCGGGTGGCCCGGCCAGCCGGTGCAGCGGGGACTGCGCGGGCGGAACAGCATAGGCGCTGCCCTCGGCCAGCCCGGCCAGCGCGGCCAGGTCCGGCGCGGGCGCCGCGCCGGGCGGTTCGGCCAGCGCCCCGGTGACGCGGTCCAGCAGCCGTTCGGCATCGTCCACCGTTTCGGCGGCGACGATCAGCCCATGATTGCCGAGCACGATCACATCGGTACGCGGCCCGATGCGGTCGCGCACCGACAGAGCAAGCCGCGCGCCGGGCTTGACGTAGGGCACGAAGGCCCAGTCGAACGCCCCCAAACGGGCGGACAGCGCCGCTTCTGCATCAGCGCGGATCGCAAGCGCGATCGTGTTCACGCAATGCACATGAACCACGACCGCCTGCGGAAACACCGCATGGAGGCTGGTTTCGATCGACGGTCGCAGGCCGCTGTCCCCCAGCGCGAAATGGGCGGGCTGGTCGGCCTCGGGCAGAGCGCGCACCAGCGCCTCGCGCATCGCTGGCAGGTCCGTCGGCACGAACACGTCGCGCGACAGCGCGTCGGACAGCCGTGTGCCGGACGCCTTGATCCACATCACGGCACCGTCCTTTACCGACGTGTTGCCCCCCGCCGCCTGGATCAGCAGCGGGTCGGCCCCGACCCGCGCCGACAGGGTGGCAAGATCGGACAGCGCCTTTGGCGGCTGCGGCGGTGTATTCGCGGACGGAGCGGTCACGACGCGGCCTCCCGGCGATGTGACGCTGCGGCGTTGTCGAACCAGTCGGCGAAGGCAGCGCGCTCTGCCTTTGTCATGTGCAGCGCATGTTTGGTGCGGCGGCGCAGCACGTCCTCGGCGCAGGTGGCCCATTCGGTCCGGCGCAGAAACTTCGCCTCCGCCTCGAACAGCAGCGGGCCGAACTGTCGGCCCAGATCGCCGAGGTCCGCAGCATTGCCCAGAATCTCGCGGGTGCGCGTGCCGTAAAGGCGGGTGTAGTGCCCGGCCAGTTTGCGCGGCAGCCAAGGGTATTCCGTCCGCAGCGTATTGAGAAAGGCCGGCACGTCCGCGCCCGGCAGATCGCCGCCCGGCAGCGGCGCGCCCGATGTCCAGGCATTGCCCATTGCCGGGAACCGCCCGCCCAGCCGGTCCAGCGCGTGTTCGGCAAGCTTGCGGAACGTCGTGATCTTGCCGCCGAACACGTTCAGCAAAGGCGCTCCGTCGCCGCCCTCGCCGCCGCCCCCGGTATCGAGATCGAACACGTAGTCGCGCGTCACCGCCGACGGGTTGCCCTGCCCGTCATCGTAGAGCGGACGCACCCCCGAGAAGCTTTCCAGCACGTCGTCGCTCCGCAACTGCACCTTGAAGTAGCGGTTCACCGCGGCCAGCAGGTAGGCGATCTCGTCCTCGTCGGCGACCACCTTCTCGGGCGCGCCGTCATAGGGAATGTCGGTGGTTCCGATCAACGCCTTGTCGTCCTCGTAGGGGTTGATGAAGATCACGCGCTTGTCGGTGTTCTGCACGAGATAAGCCTGCGGGCCGTCCCAGAATTTCTGCACGATCAGGTGGCTGCCCTTCACCAGGCGCACATTGCGCGCGCTGTTGGTGCCTGTCACGCGCCCGATGATGTCGGTCACCCACGGCCCCGCCGCATTAACCAGTGCGCGCGCCGTCACGGTGCGCATGGCCCCGGTCGCGCCGTCACGCATTTCGATCCGCCAAAGCCCCCCGTCGCGCCGGGCCGACACGCACGCGGTCCGGGTCAGCACCTCGGCACCGCGCGCGGCGGCATCGACGGCGTTCAGCACCACCAGCCGGGCATCATCCACCCAGCAGTCGGAGTATTCGAAGCCCTTGGAATAGGCGTCCTTGATCGGCGCGCCTTCCGGATCACGCCGCAAATCCAGCGTGCGGGTTCCGGGCAGCTTCCTTCGCCCCCCGAGATGGTCGTAGAAGAACAGCCCCAGCCGCACCAGCCAGGCCGGGCGATCATCGGGGCTGTGCGGCAGCACGAAGCGCATCGGCCAGATGATGTGCGGCGCCGCGTTCAGGAGCACCTCGCGTTCGATCAGCGCCTCGCGCACCAGTCGGAATTCGTAGTACTCAAGATAACGCAGCCCGCCATGCACCAGCTTGCCCGACCGCGAGGACGTGCCTTGCGCCAGATCGTCCTTTTCGCACAGGATCACGGACAGGCCGCGCCCCGCGGCGTCGCGGGCGATGCCGGCGCCGTTCACGCCGCCGCCGATCACGAACAGGTCCACAGGGTCGGTCATGCCTGTTCCTCCTGCGATTCCGCATCCGCGGACTGGACCCCGTAGCTGGCGAAGCCTTCCGCAGTCTCGGCGATCTCGGCATCGGTCAGCACATGGCCGCCGCCGATCGCGAGCGCGTGGTAGTATTGGTGCGCCAGCGCCTCCAGCTCGCCCGCCAGCCACAGCGCTCGGGTAAGGTCCGGGCCACCCACAACCATGCCGTGATTGGCCATCAGGCAGCCGTTGCGCCCGTCCATCGCGGCGACCACGTTCTCGGACAGCGCGGCGGTGCCATAGCGGGCGTAGCCGGCAACGCGGATCTCGGGTCCGCCAAAGGCCGCGATCATGTAGTGGATCGCCGGGATCGGCCGCCGCGCCACGGCAAGGATCGTGCTGAAAGGCGCGTGGGTGTGGACCACCGCACCGATATCTGGTCTGGCGCGCAGAATGTCGCGGTGAAAACGCCATTCAGACGACGGCTTGCGCGGCCCGTGCCACGCTCCGTTCGGGTCAGCCAGCGGCATCCGCGCGATCATCTCGGGCAGAAGCGCGTCATAGCCCACAGCGGACGGGGTGATCAGCATGTCCTGACCCGCCCGCACCGAGACATTTCCGGACGCGCCGCGGTTGAGCCCGTCGCGTTCCAGCTGTCGGCAGGCCGCCACGATGGCGGAGCGATGGTCTGTGTGGATGTCGGTCATGGCTCTGGCCTCAGCAAGGGTTGCGGGGCGGCTCCCCGGCGAGATAGCGGCGGACTTCCTCGGCCGCCTGCTCGGCAGCATAGGTAACCGTGCGAACGGAAGCGCCCGCGATATGTGGCGTCAGGGTCACGTTCGGCAACTGCAGCAGCGGCCATTCCGGAGGCACCGGTTCCACCGCGAAGGTCTCCAGCATCGCACTGCCCAGCGGTCCTTCGGTCAGGGCGGTCAGCAGCGCGTCGTAGTCGCACAGCGGGCCACGCGCGGTGTTCACGAAAAGGCTGCCGGGTTTCATCTTCGCGAAGCTGTCCGCATTCATCATGTGCCGCGTCTCGTCAGTCACGCGCGGGTGCAGCGTGACCACATCGGCGCCTTCCAGCAGCGTGTCGAGCGGGACCAACGCGACGCCTGCGGCGTCATCGTCGGGATCGAGTTGCACATAGGGGTCATGCACAAGCACACGGCAGCCGAAGGCGCGCAGCAGGCGCACGACCTTCGTGCCGATATTGCCGTAGCCGATGACACCGACCGTCATTTCGCACAACTCTCGCCCGGTCACGTCAGCGCGGTAGAGGTCGCCGCGCCAGGTGCCCGCGCGAAGCGCCTCGTGTCCCTCGCGGATCTTGCGCGTCTCGGCGAGGATCGCGCCGATGGTGAACTCGGCCACAGCGCTGGCGTTGCGCCCGGGAGTGTTGACCACGAGCACGCCATGCTCGCGCGCCGCCGCCATGTCGATATTGACGGGCCCGCCGCGCGAAACGGCGATCATACGCAGGCTCGGCAGCCGTTCCAGCATCGCCCGCGACATCGGCGCAAGCTGCGTGACAAGGATCTCGGCCTCGCCGACGAACTCCACCACATCGTCCGCGGTGCCAAGATATTCCTTCAGCCCGTCCATGCCCGCGACGGCATAGCCGTGTTCCATCGGCACGTCCGGCCAGGCATCCTTGCGCAGGCGCGCGGTTACGGCGTCGCCGCAGGCTTCGAACAGCTTTGCCTCGAACACTTCGGGCAGCATGAACCGGTCCCCGATGATCGCGATTTCCCTAGGCACGTGACGTCTCCTGCAGTTGTTTCAGGCAGCCCCAGACCGGCGGCAGCGCGTCGCGCAGGGCCGTGTAGGCCGGGAAGGCCGTGTCGTAGATCGCGGCCAGCGCCGGGTCCGGCGGCTCGGCGCCGCCCAGCAGCGGGGAGACCCAATCGGCGATACAGGCGTCCCAGTCGCCGTAGACGCCCACTGCCATCGCCGCCATCATCGCCGCCCCCGCCGCCCCAGCCTCGTCGCGGCCCGAGGGGCGCACCGGCGTGCCGAGCGCGGCCGCGAGAATGGCGCGCAGCGCCGCGGAGCGTGCCGCGCCGCCGGTCAGACGGACCTCGTCCGGCATCGCGCCCATCGCGCCGTAGCAGTCACGCGCCGCCATCCCCAGCCCCTCGACCACCGCCCGCACGAGATCGGGAAAGCGGTGCGCGGAGCCGAGCCCGGCAAAGCCCGCCCGCGCGGAGGCATCGACAAACGGGCCGCGTTCGCCCGCTTCGGAAATGTAGGGATGATACAGGATCTTGCCCGGCGCGGCGGCGCCGATCCAGCCGTCCAGATGCCCGATCAGGTCTGAATGGCGCACCGGGTGCCCCATGTCCGCCATCAGGTCGGCCGCCACCTTCAGGATCCAGTCGATGTTCAGCGTCGCCGCCATGTTTGACTGAATCTGGGCCACCTGCCCGGGGACCGGCAGCACCATCACATAACCGGTTGCGGCATCGTTCAGATGTACCCCGTCCAGCGGGGTGGCGCGCATGTGCATTCCGGTCGAGCCGATGATCGTGCACCCGGCCGCCGCCCCGCGGGCGTAGATGCCCGATCCCATCGCTGTGCAGACCACGTCGACATAGCCCAGAGTGACCGGCGTGCCTTCGGCCAGCCCGGTAAGCGCAGCGGCCTCGGCTGTCAGCGGGTGCGTGGTGCGCGCGCCGTCCACGACCGGCGGCAGCAGACCGCGTCGGGCGGTCAGACCAAGCGCATCGATAACGGCTTCGTCATAGGCCCGCGTGCGGAAATCCCCGAAGGTGAAGCTGGCCTCGGACGGGTCCGTGGCGCGCATTCCGGTCAGGTTGAGATAGAGCCAGTCCTTGCAATGCAGCGCGCAGTCCGCTTCGGTCAGAAGCTCGGGCGCGGTGGCCTGCATATGCGCCAGCTGGCTACCCATCTGGCAGGCATTGAGGCCGGTACCCGTCGTCTCGAACCGGGCGCGATCGCCGGGCGCGACGCGCAGCCGGTCCACCGTGGGGGCCGCCCGGGCATCGAGCCACAGCCAGCCGTCGGTCACAGGCCGATTGTCCGCGTCCACGAGCCAGGTTCCGTCACCCTGCCCCGTGACCGCCAGGGCCGCCACCCGGCTTTTCAGGTCCGGCACCTGCGCTGCAAGGTCGGCCAAGGTCGCAGCAGTGTCTGCCCAGGTCCGGTCCATCGGCTGCACAGCCGCGCCGTCGGGCCGCGTGGTGTAAAGGTTCGGGCGCGCGGCGACGGCGATCTGCCGCCCCGCCAGATCGAAAGCCACCGACTTGATGACCGACGTGCCCGCGTCGATGCCGACGAGAAGATCGCGCCCCGCACCCGTCATCAGGCCAGGCCCCGCCCGTGGCTGATCGCCATGCCGCTGTCCGGGTCGAAGACGTGCAGGTCGTCCGGCTTCAGCGCGATGCGGATGCGGTCGCCTTCCGACAGGCGGGCGCGGTCGTGCTCCACCAGCACCACGGTGCTTTCTGCAAAGGCGGCCGCGATGTGTGTCTGGTCGCCAAGCCACTGGTTCGCCACGACCTGCGCCTCGGCACCGCCCTCGCCGCGATGCACCGCGTAGGGCCGCACACCGATCACCACATCGCCACGCGACAGGATCGACTGGCGCACCTCCGGGGCGAACTCCGCCTCGGGATAGCGCAGCACGAGCCCACCCGCGAGGTTCAGCAGGATCTCGCCCGCGCTCACGCTGGCACTGGCGGGAAAGACGTTCATCGGCGGCTCGCCCACGAAGGTGCCGGTGAACAGGTTCGCCGGGCGTTCCTTGATCTCGGCCGGGCTCGCGTATTGCTGGAGCACGCCGTCCTCCATCACCGCGATCCGGTCGGCCAGCGCGTTCGCTTCGGTCTGGTCATGGGTCACGAGGATCGCGGTCAGCCCGCGTTCCTTGATGAAGTGCTTGATCCGGCCGCGCAGCAGCGTGCGCAACTGCGGCTCGAGCTGACCCATCGGTTCGTCCAGAAGATGCAGGTCGGCATCGCGGATAAGCGCCCGCGCCAGCGACGCGCGCTGCTGCTGGCCGCCCGACACCGAGGTCGGGAACCGATCGAGGATGTCCGTGATCTCGAGCATCTGCGCGACGTCGCGCACGCGGCTCTCCACCTCGGATTGCGGCAGGCGGGCGGCTTTCAGCGCGAAGGCGATGTTGTCGCGTACCGTCACCGTGGGATAGAGCGAATAGCCCTCGAACGCCATCGCCACGTTGCGCTTGACCGGCGGCAGCATGTGCACCTCGCGCCCGGCAAGGTGGATCCGGCCGCGGCTCACGGCCTCGAACCCGGCGACCATGCGCAGGGTCGAGGTCTTTCCGCAGCCGGACGAACCCAGCAGCGCGATGATCTCGCCGCGGGCGACCTGCATGTCGATCCCCTTGACCGCGTGCACGCCCACGCCGACCGGGCCATAGAACTTGTCCACGTTCTCGATGTTCAGCATGATGTCTGTCATGCGACGTCCTCCTGCAGCGCGGGGCTGTGCGCGCCCGGCGCGATGCGCTGGCCGGTGGCGCGATCGAACAGCAGCGCGTCCTTGGCATCGACCGCCACATATGCGGTGCCTTGATCCGGGCCCGGCATACCGCTGGGGCGCGAGACCATGATCTCGCGGCCTCGCTGGGTCAGCGTCAGCGTCACGGTCTTCTCGTTCAGCGGGGTTTCAGCCTCTACCTCCACCGGGATGGCGCCGGGGGTGCCGGGATCGACGAAGCGCATCGCCTCGGGTCGCAGGCCGAGCACGCAGTCGGTGCCCACCGTGCCCGCATAGCCGCCGACCAGCGCGACCGGCTGGTCCGAAAGGCGGACCTGCACGCCTCCACTGCCGTCGGCGGCCTCGGGCACCACGTCCAGCAGGTTGATCACCGGATCGCCGAACAGGCGTGCGATCTCGATATTTGCGGGGCGCAGGTAAATGTCTTCGGGCGTGCCGATCTGCTGGATGCCATGGCCGTTCATCACCGCGATCCGGTCGCCAAGCGCCATCGCCTCCTTGTAGTCCTGCGTGACGTAGATCACGGTGGCGTCCTGGCTGCGCAACAGGCGCGGCAGTTCCAGCCGCATCTCGAACCGCAGCTTGGCGTCCACGTTGCGCAGCGGGTCGTCCAGCAGCAGGATCTGCGGCGCACCCGCCAGCGCGCGGGCCAGCGCGGTGCGCTGCTTCTGCCCGTTCGACAGCTCTTTGGGTTTGTGGTGCAGCACGTGGTCGATCTTGAGCATCCGCGCCACTTTACCCACGGTTTCGGCTATCGCCTCGCGGCCCGTGCGCCGCGCGGTCAGCGGGCTGGCGATGTTGGCCATCGCGTCCATGTGCGGGAACAGCGCGAAGTTCTGAAACGCCATCCCGATGCCGCGATCCTCCGGCTCGACCCCGTCCATGTCGCGCCCCTCGATCTCGATGGTGCCACCGTCGGGGTCCACCACGCCCGCGATCAGCCGCAGCAGCACCGTCTTGCCCGCCCCGGATGGGCCGAACAGGACCAGCGTCTCACCGCGCCCGACCGACAGGGACACCCCGTCGAGCACGGTCTCGGTCTTGAAGCGTTTGACGATGTCGGTGAGTTTCAGTGACATGCGTTATCCTTTCACCGCGCCGAGCGACAGGCCTTCGACAAGGTACCGCTGGGCATAAAGGGCGAGCGCGAAGGTTGGCGCGATGGACAGCACGATGCCGGCCGCGACCTGCCCGTACTGGATGCCCGACGCCGTCACGAAAGCCAGCGCGCCCACCGTCACCGGCTGCTTGTCGGCCGATGCCAGCACCAGCGCGAAGATAAAGTTGTTCCAGGCGAAGATGAAAGCGAGAAGCCCAGCCGCCGCGATGCCGGGTCCGGCCAACGGCAGCGCGATCTTGCGGAACGTGGAGAACCAGCTGTGACCCGCGATCCGGTAGGCGTACTCGATGTCGGCGGGAATATCTTCGAAATAGCCACGCACGATCCACAGGATCAGCGGCAGCACGATCAGCTGGTACACCCAGATCAGCCCGACATAGGTATCGGCCAGACCGATCTTCTGGAAGTAGATGGTCAGCGGCAGCAGCACCAGCAGCGGCGGCGCGAAGCGGAAACTGAGCAGCGTGAAGGCGATGTCCTCGGACCCGCGGAATTTCAGTCGGCCGAAGGCATAGGCGGCGGGTACACCCAGCAGCAGGCCGACCGCGACCGACGCCGTGGACAGGAAAAGCGAATTCCACAAATTCCGCATGAAGGCGATTTCCAGCGTCCCCGCAGCGGTTTCCAGCTTGCCGGTGATCAGCGCGGTGTAGTTGGTCAGCGTCGGTTCGAAGACGACGGAAGGCGGCACCCGCAGGATGGTTTCGTTGGTCTGGAAGCTCATCAGAAAGATCCAGACGATGGGGAACATGAAGAACAGGATGACGACCGTGATGGCGAGGCCGCGCAACACCCGTTCGAGGGGAGAGACAGTGTCCATGGAAGGCTCCGTTACGCTTCGCCGCGCTGCTTTTCACGCAGCCGCAGCCAGTTCTTGATGAAGACGTTCGACAGGAAGTAGGTGATCGCCCAAAGGATCATCAGCAGCGCCGCCGACCGGCCCACATTGGTGAACTGGAAGAAGTTGAGATACGCCTCGACCTGGAACACGGTCAGCTTGTCGCCGGGGCCGCCCTGGGTCATGGCATAGATGATGTCGAACTGCTGGATGCTTTCGATCACGCGGAACAGCGTCGCGGTCAGAAGGAACGGCGTCAGCATCGGCAGCGTGATGCGCCAGAACACGAACAGGCGCGGCACCCCGTCCAGCGACGCGGCCTCGAACGGTTGGGTCGGCAGCGACCGCAGACCGGCCAACAGCAGGATCATGATGAAGGGCGTGTAGACCCACACATCAACGATCACCACTGTCAGCAGCGCGGTGGACGGATCAGAAGCCCAGCGGAAATCCTCGAACCCGAGAAGCTCGGCGAAATAGCTCAGGATGCCGAAGCCGGGATTGGTCATCAGCTTCCACATGAGAGAGGCCAGCGCGGGCGCGGTCATCAGCGGCATCAGCAGCATGATCGACACGAAGTTGTTGAACCGCGTGCGTTTCTGCAAAAGCAGCGCGATCCCGAGGCCCAGCAGCAATTCGATGCCGACGGTCAGGATGGCGTAGGACATCGACACCTTGAAGGTGTTCCAGAACGCCGGGTCGGACATGAAGTTGAGATAGTTTTCCCCCCAGTTGAACTTGCGCGCCCAGGGCTGGGACAAACGGTAGCGCTGCAGCGAATAGACGACCGCGGTGAAGAACGGGATCAGGATGCCGATGCAGGTCAGCAGGGCCGGCAGGCTCAGCAGATAGGGCAAGGCACGGCGGCCTACGCGGAAGCGGCGGCGCGGCAGCGCGGCCGGGGCGGTCTGGGTCATGGCACATCTCTCCCGTGGTCCGGGGGCGACGGCGCGCCCCCGGATGCGGTGCTCGGGTGGTCAGGGTAGGTCGATCGGGGTCGGGACGCCCGGCTGTGCGGGCGCCCCTTCCAATGCGGGCGGTCAGCCCAGTCCGGCTTCCTTGAGCTGCCGGTTCACGCTTTCGGCCAGTTGGTCCAGTCCCTCGTCAACCGGCACCTCGCCGGCGACCATCTTCTGCAGCGAGGCGGCCCATTCGGTCGTCAGATCGAAGAACAGCGGCTGTGCGGTGAAGTGAATCTTCGCGCCCGGTGCCGACTTGTCGTGCATGTCCACATAGCCCGGATAGCTGCCGGACAGGCGGTCGCGGAACCCGCTGTCGGCCCAGACCGACTTGCGGACGGGGTTGACGAAGTCCATCTGCGTCGCACCGAACAGCGCGTGCTCGGGGCCGGACGCCCACTGCAGGAAGTACCACGCCGCGTCCTTCTGCTGCGAAAAGGTGGACATGGCCAGCGACCAGATCCAGATGTTCGGCGTCGGCGCGTCGGCGGCCGGGTTCGGCGCGAAGGGCGCATAGGCCAGCTGGCCTTCCATCGCGTTGCCCGCCCCGTTCATGAAGTAGCCCAGGATGTCGGCGTCGAAGATCATCGCCGACTTGCCCGCGCCCAGATCGGTGCCGACCTGGTACCAGGTATGGGTGGACCAGTCAGGCGCGCCGCTGTCCTGGATCATCTTCACCCACTTGGCGTGATAGTCCTTCGAGACATCGGTGTTCATGGCGGCCGACAGCATCCCGTCATCGCTGACGTTAAGGTCCTTCTGGCCGAAGTTGGCATAGCCGGACAGGAAGCCGGGATGGATCGTCGCCCAGCTGCGCGAGCCGCGCACGCCGACGCCATAGATGCCGTCATTGGCGGCCTGCGCTGCCGCGGCGGCGTCGATCAATTCGTCGAGGTTGCCGGGCACGCCCACGCCCGCCTTGTCCAGCATCGCGGCATTGTAGGTCAGGTTGTTCTGCTCATAGCCCCACGGGATGCACCACTGCTTGGCATCGTCGGACCCGAGCTGCCCGCCCGGACGGCCGTTCCAGGCGCAGGAGGCGCGCACGCCTTCCAGCATGTCGTCCCAGTTGTAGTCCGGGTTCGTCTTGGACGCGTCGGTGATCCATTCGTTCAGGTCTTCGACCCAGCCTGCCGGGCCATAGGTCCAGGTCATGTAAGCGCCGGTCATGAAGGCGTCGTATTCGCTCGAACCCGACGACAGCGCGGCGGTGACCTTGTCGAAATACACGTCCTCGGGGAAGACGTCATACTGCACGTCCATCCCTGTCAGCTCCTTGAAGTTCTCAAGGTTGGCGATCATCGCGTCGGTATAGGGGTGCTTGTTCAGCAGCAGCTTCACCGTGGTTCCGGCGTGCTTCTTCCAGTCGAAGCCGTTCTGTGCCAGCGCTCGCGTCGCCGCCGCGTTGACCAGAACGCCGGCGGTGGCGGCGGTCACGCCCATCGCACCGAGGCTCTTGATCAGGCCGCGTCGGCTTAGCGAGCCGCTCATGTAGGCGTCGACCAGCGTCTTTTCCTTGTCGTACATCGGGTTCTCCTCCCCAGTGATGTCCTGCTTTCAGGACGGTTCGTTCTTGACCAGCGCCATTGCCGTGCGCTCGTCGGTGATGAGCCCGCTCAGGCAGCCGCTCATCAGCACAGACCGGATCGCGCCGGTCTTCTCGTCGCCGCCGGCCAGCGCGACGATCCGCGCATCGCGGATGTCATCGAGGCCGATCGACAGCGTCCGTTCGGTCAGCATGGTTTCGATCGGGGCGCCCTGCGCATCGAAGAAATGACCCAGCATCTCGCCCACGCCGCCCTTCTGCTGCACGTCGCGGATCTCGGTCCCCTCGATCATGCCGCTCGAAACCAGCGAGGCTTCTGGCCGCGACGTTCCGATACCGACGACCTTGAGATCGGCGCTTGCCGCAAGGCCGAACACGTCACTGACCCCGCGCTGCGACAGCAGCACCGACCGGTCTTCAAGTGTGTTGGCGAAGAACGGCACCGGCATGACATAAGCCGCCGCGCCGGTCTTCTCGGCGATGCGGTGCATCACGTCATGCGGGTTGGCGGCGTAGTTCCGCGTCAGTCCGCCCAGCAGCGACACGAACTGCACGCCGCGCGCATCGAAGCGTGGCATCTCGTTGACAGCGGCTGACAGCGTGCGCCCGTGCCCCAACCCGATGGTGCGGTTCTGCCCACCCGAAATCTCGCGCCGAAGGAAAGCCGCCCCCGCGACGCCCAGCGTGCGGATCGGCAGCCCTTCCTCGCCGAGATCTGGCGTGACCTCGCAATATTCCAGCCCGAAGCGATCGGCGAGTTCGGTTTCCAGCGCGACGCATTCGGCGATGTCACCGTCGATGGTGACCTTTATCGCGCCATTCTGCGTGGCCCGCGTGATCAGCCTGTGCGCCTTGACGTTGGCGATGCCCAGCCGCTTGGCGACCGCCGCCTGGGTCAGACCGCCCGCATAGTGAAGCCAGGCCGCACGGATCGCGAGGCTGTCTTCGCTGTCGATCGCAAGACCGTTGCGCGGCATGTGGTCCTTCCTCCCCCGGCGTCGATTTTGTAGTTTTTTACACCTTGCGTAATTTCTTTCACCGTTAGCGCTGGACTGTCAACGAATTCTTCCGCCGCGCCGCGGCAAGGTTGTGCCCATGGCGCGGGGCAAGCCGGGGCAAGCACCCACCGAAAAAGACCCGCCAGCGCTGCGCGCGGCGGGTTGAGGGTGTTTTCGGGCAGTCGAACCGCGGTCAGGCCGGGGCGTCGCCCTGAAGCACGGTCAAGTCTGCGGGGCGGCTGTTGTCGCGCATCCGGCGGCCGTTCGGAAGATCGTTGCCATCCAGCTTGTGCGCGATCTGCGTCGGTTCTAGGCCGTAGTGCTCCCAACGGGCGGTCAGCCGGCGGCGCAGTTCGGCCTCGGGCACGTCGAGCATGACGGTCAGGTCGAACAGGCCTGCAAGCGTGGACCAGGGTGCCTCGTCCAGCAGCAACCAATTGCCTTCGGCAAGGATCAGCCGCGCTTCGGGCGGGACCAGCCGCGCGCTTCCGCGCGAGATTTCCAGCGCGCGGTCGAACACCGGCACGGCGATGGCGTCTTCCTCATTGGCCCTGAGCCGGAGCAGTGCGGAACGCAGACCGCCCACGTCATACGTGTCCGGCGCACCTTTCCACGGCAGCCGGTCCATCTGACGCAGCACTGCATCGTCGAAATGGAAACCGTCCATCGGCAGCACAGTTGCACGCCCCGGCGCCTGCGCGTTCAGTGCCTTCTCCAGCCCCTCGGCCAGGGTCGATTTGCCGGATCCCGGCGCACCGACAATCGCGATGATGCGCCGCGTGCTTCCGTCATCCAGCGCCGCGATGCGGTCGGCCAGCGCGGCCTCCGTCACGGTATTCGGCATCGTTCCGCCCCGAGCTGTGCTCATCTCTGTCTCCTCGATCCGCCTGGCCGCTCACCCCGGCCCGCTTGTCGGCGGCGCGCGTGGCCAGTCCCCCGGGCTTACCCGCTGCGCTGCGAAACGCAAGTCGCGGCCCGGTCCGAGCGCATCTGTCGAACGGGCACAGACACCTCTACCAAAGGCGCCCCGGCCACACGAAAGAGACGGCCAATTCCCGTTTTGCGGGTATGAAATCGCGCCGCATCGCGCCGTTAAGCAACTCATACGGCAGAACGACGACCCCCTGTCCCGATGGTCGTCCTGCCGGACACCCCCGGCGCCCATTTGGCGCCGGGGCCTCCTTCTCCGGAAGCCGGCCACCAGTGCCGCGCAGCCGGTCCCGGTTCCGTCGCGCGGGCAGGCCGCCACCGCGCAACGGATCATGTACCTTGCCGAGTGCCCGAGTGTTCTTAACGAGTTTCTGGCGGCCACCGGCCGTCGCTTTGCCTTCGCTGCCACCCGTTTCAGCGACTTGCGGCAGGCATTGCGCTGCGCCCCCTTTGGCGGCGGTTCCAATGCCCGCAGAGCTTGTGTAGGGATGGCAGCATGATACGGCATTTCCTTCCCGTCGCGGCCCTGCTGCTCGGCTCCGCGTTGCTGCTCTTCGCTGGCGGCATCAATGCGCTTCTGCTGCCCGTTCGAGGGTCGGCCGAAGGCTTCAGCGCGACCGCACTGGGCCTTCTGGGCACGGCCTGGGCGATCGGCTATGTGTCGGGTTGCCTGCTGACGCCGCGCCTTGTGGGTCGGGTCGGCCACATCAGGTCCTTCAGCGTGATGTGCGCGCTGGCTGCGGTGGCCATCCTGATGTCTCTTGTGCTGATCGACCCCGCCGCGTGGCTGCCGCTGCGCGCGATTTCGGGCTTCTGCTTCGCTGGGGCGGCGATGATCGTCGAAAGTTGGCTGAGCGAACGGACCGATCCAGGCTCGCGGGGGCGAGTGTTCGGGATCTACACGATGGTCAACCTCGCAGCGACGACGGCAGGACAGATGGCGCTGACGCTGGGCAGCACGGCGGGCTACACTTTCTTCGTGATCGGCGCGGTGTTCTACTGCCTCGCTCTGGTGCCGACCGCGATCTCGTCCAGCGCCGCGCCGAACCCGCTGGTCAGCGTGAAGCTTGACCTGCGCGGTCTGTGGCGCAATTCACCCGTCGCCGTGGTCGGGGTTTTCCTCGTCGGCATATCCAACAGCGCCTTTGGCACGCTGGCCGCGGTCTATGCCGATCGGGTCGGGCTGGTACTGACCACGATCGCGCTGTTTACCAGCATCCCGATCCTCGCCGGCGCGGCCAGCCAGATCCCTGTCGGCTGGATGTCGGACCGGGTGGACCGGCGCAAGGTGCTGATCCTGCTTGCCCTTCTGGCGATGGTCGCCGATGCGGCCTTCATCCTGCTTGCCCCCGAGGGCCGCGCGATGAACCTTGCACTGGCGGCCCTGTTCGGGGCATCCGTTTTCGCGATGTATCCGGTCATCCTTGCCCATGCCAACGACCACGCGGCCGAGGGCAGCTTCATCCAGACCAGCGGCGGGCTGCTGATGGTGTTCGGGCTGGGATCGATCATCGGTCCGCTGGCGGCGGGGATCGCGATGTCGAAACTGGGCGAACAGGGTCTGTTCCTGACCTCGGTCGTGGCCCACGCCCTGCTGATCCTGTTCACGCTGTCACGCATCGCCCTGCGCGCCGCAGTGGCCGAGAAGGACAAGTCGGGATTCGTCGCCGCAACGCCGGGCCGCCCGGTCACGCCGGAAACCGCCGCAATGGCGCTAGAGGTGCAGCAGGACCAGGAGAAAGACGCCGCCTGACAGCGACGCCCGCGATGCGGCCACAAAAACGGCGCCGGTCCTCGAAGGGAACCGGCGCCGCGCGGGACCGAAACCGGCCCGAGACCGGAACCCGATCAGCCGATGATGGCGTTCAGCGTCGCCGAAGGGCGCATCACCGCCGCGGTCTTGGCCGCGTCGCCGTGATAATAGCCGCCCAGATCAACTGCCTGCCCGCGCCCGGCATGGAGTTCGGCAATGATCTTTTCCTCGCTCTCCGCGAGTGCCTGCGCGATCGGCGCGAAATGCGCCGCAAGCGCTGCGTCGGCGGTCTGCGCGGCCAGGGCATCGGCCCAGTAGCGGGCGAACCAGTAGTGGCTGTCGCGGTTGTCGGGCTGGCCGACCTTGCGACCCGGCGACCGGCCGTTGTCGAGGATGCCTTGCGTGGCAAGCTCCACCGCCTCGCCCAGTACGCGCGCCGAGGCGTTGTCGGTCACGTCCGCGAGGAACTTGAAGCTTTCACCAAGCGCGCAGAACTCTCCGAGGCTGTCCCAGCGCAGGTGGTTTTCGGCCATCAGTTGTTGCACGTGCTTGGGCGCTGAGCCGCCGGCCCCGGTCTCGAACAGCCCGCCGCCCTGCATCAGCTTGACGATGGACAGCATCTTGGCCGAGGTCGCCAGTTCAAGGATCGGGAACAGGTCGGTGAGGTAGTCGCGCAGCACGTTGCCGGTGATCGCGATGGAAGTCTTCCCCGCGCGGATCGTCTCAAGCGTGGCGCGGGTCGCCTCGCGCGGGGCAAGGATGCGGAACTTGTCGGCCACGCCCTGCGCCTGCAGGATCGGTGTGACGTACTTGATCAGTTCGGCATCATGCGCGCGGGTCTCGTCCAGCCAGAAGATCGCCTCGCAGCCCTCGGCCTTCTGCCGGTCGATGGCCAGCATAACCCAGTCCTCGATCGGAGCCTTGCGCGCCGAAGCCGATCGCCAGATGTCGCCAGCTTCGACGTTGTGGACATGCAGCACGGTGCCGTCGTCGAGAATCATGCGCACGGTGCCCGCCGCCGGGATCTCGAAAGTGGTGGGATGGGAACCGTATTCCTCAGCCTTCTGGGCCATCAGGCCGATGTTCTGCACCGTGCCTGCGGTCGCCGGATCAAGTGCGCCGGTTTCCTTGAAATACTTGATCGTCTCGTCATAGACCGGCGCATAGCTGTCGTCGGGGATCACGCAGTTGGCATCATGTTCCTTGCCGTCCGGGCCCCAGCCCTTGCCGCCCGCCCGGATCAGCGCGGGCATGGATGCATCGATGATCACATCGGACGGAACATGCAGGTTGGTGATGCCGCGATCGCTGTCGACCATGTACATCGGCGGCCGGTCTGCCATGCAGGAATCGATGGCCGCCACGATCTCGGGGGCGTCCTTGACCCGGGCCAGAAGGTCTCCGAGGCCGGAATTCGGATCGACCCCCAGCGCGGCCATCTGGTCGCCATGCGCCTCGAACACCGGCTTCAGATACGTCTTGACCGCGTGGCCGAAGATGATCGGGTCGCTGACCTTCATCATCGTGGCCTTCATGTGCAGCGAAAAAAGAGTGCCCTCGGCCTTGGTTTTCTCGATCTCGCTTTCGAGGAATGCATCCAGCGCGGCCGCGCTCATGTAGGTGGCATCCACCACGGTGCCCGCGGGATAGCTCACGCCGTCCTTCAGCACGTGCTCCGTCCCGTCTGCGGTGGTCAGCACGATCTTCGCCGTGGCGTCGCGGTCCAGCGTCGCGGAAACCTCGTTGCTGCGGAAATCGCCGCCCGACATCGATGCGACGCGGGTCTTGCTGTCGGCGCTCCAGGCGCCCATGCGGTGCGGATTGGCCTGCGCGAATTTCTTCACAGCGGCCGCTGCCCGGCGGTCCGAATTGCCCTCACGCAGGACGGGGTTGACGGCCGAGCCCTTGATCGCGTCGTAGCGCGCGCGCGCATCCTTCTCGGCATCCGTCGCCGGCGCTTCGGGATAGTCGGGCAGCGCATAGCCTTGGCCCTGCAATTCGCGGATCGCGGCGACAAGCTGGGGAACCGAGGCCGAGATATTCGGCAGCTTGATGACGTTGGCCTGCGGCGTCTTTACCAACGCACCCAGTTCGGCCAGATCGTCCGACTGGCGCTGCGCGTCGGTCAGGTGGTCCGAAAACGCCGCGAGGATGCGCGCCGCCAGCGAAATGTCGCGTGTGCCGACGCTGACACCGGCGGCCTTGCCGAAGCTCTGGATGATCGGCAGCAGCGATGCCGAGGCAAGCTCGGGCGCTTCGTCCACCACGGTGTAGATGATGTCGGGAGTGTCGGTCGCAGTCATGGGTCCACCCTTGGAGAATTTTCGCATGCCATAGTACACAATCGCGGCGAAGGCCACAGCACGGCACGCCGCAGGGGCGCGGGGAATGACCGCACCCTGCGCCCCGGTTTGGCGCGCGGACGCGCGGCATGGGCACCATCTGTCGTGGCGGAAGTGTGGCCCCTGCGCACGCCCCTGACCCCGATACGCCCGCCGCATGGCTGACCTGTTGCAAGGGAAGGCGGGGATGTGGTCTACCGCCTTCCACACCGATAGCCCTGAGTAGAGTGGACCGATGACCAGATTGACCATGTGCCTGGCGCTGTTTCTGACCGGTTGCGGCGCGGCCTATATCGCCCCTTCCGTCGAACCGGCCTCGCGCAACGCCGATGCACCGGTCGACGTCGTCGTCGTGACCATGACCCCGCAAGCGATTTCGGCGGCCAATGCATCGCCCTACCAGCCGCGCCGCGTGCCGCGCGCCTTCGGGCAGACTGCGACCGCGCCCGATCAGGCCGGAATGCTGGATATGCCGCAAACCCCCGGCCGCCCGGAGGACCGCCCCGCCGCGGTCGAATTGCGGGTGCCGCCGGAAATCACGCCCGGACCCTACCGCATCGGCATTGCCGATGTGCTGCTGCTGGCGACGACGGCCCCGGTAACGGAGGCCGAGGCGCTGAGCGGCATCCTCGCCGCACAGAACCGCCGTCAGGGCTATACAGTGCAGGATGATGGGACCATCGCGATCCCGAACACCGGCCGCGTGCGGGTCGCCGGGCTTACGGTCGAAGATGCCGAAGCAGCGGTCTTCCAGGCGCTGGTCGCGTCCGAGATGGACCCGACCTTCAGCCTCGAGATCGCCGAGTTCAATTCGAAGCGCGTGTCGGTCGGAGGCGCCGTGGGCCGCCCCGCGCTGGTTCCAATCACGCTTCAGCCACTGCGGCTGGGCGAGGCGCTGCAACTGGCCGGCGGGGTGGTCGCGCCCGACCAGGATTACGCCTCGATCCGGTTGTTCCGGGACGGCACGCTCTACCAGATCCCGCTGACCGACTTCTTCACGAGCGCCCGTCTGCAACGCATCGCGCTGACTGATGGCGACGCGGTCTATGTCGACACGTCCTACGAACTGGACCGCGCGCAGCAGTATTTCGCCGACCAGCTGGCGCTGGTGCAGGCCGACACAGCCGCGCGCGCCAACGTGCTGGACCAGCTCGAGACCGAGTTCACCATCCGCCGTGCCCAGCTTGAGGAAGAGCGGCAGAACTTTGTCGCGCTGACGGAGCTTGACGCGCTGGAGCGCGACTATGTCTATCGTGCGGGCGAACTGGTGCGCCAAAGCCGCCTCGCGCTGCCTTACGGCCGCATGGCCAACCTCGCCGATGCGATCTATGCCGAGGGCGGCTTCGACAACGCCCGCGGGAACCCGTCGCAGATCTACCTGCTGCGCGGCTTCGGCACGACCGGCGGGGTGCGTGCCTATCACCTCGATGCGCGCAATCCGGGCAACCTGATCCTCGCCACACAGATGCAGTTGCGCCCGAACGACTTCATCTTCATCGAGGAACAGCCGATCACGAAATGGAACCGCGTCGTGTCGCAATTCGTGCCGAGCCTGTTCAACCAGGCGGCGTCGCTGTCCACCGGCCTTTAGCCCGAAACTCCAGGCGCGCGGGCCAGCAGGTCGCGCGTCGCGGGGTCGTCCTCTCCGCCAAAGAAATGCGTCAGCCCCGCCCGGAACGGCGCGGGGTCGTCCGCACAGGCAGCGAAAAGCGTCAGGCAGGACCGCAGCTTCATCGCATCGACGTGTCCGAACACTCGGACCGGATCGCGTTCGCCGCTCTGCATCGCCGCGTCCAGCGCGGCGCGCAGCCGAACACCGACAACCGGATCGGCGGCATAGGCCCGCGCCTCGGCGCGGCCCGCCAGGCCGAAGCGCCGCGCGGTGGCCGACCGGCCAAGCTCGACATGCTGAGGGAAGACGAACCACATCCAGTGGCTGGTCTTCCGGCCCGCCCTCAGTTCGGCCAGAACCTCCGACCAGCACGCCTCCTGCGCGATCACGAAATGGCCGAAGGACAGATCGGACATGGCCACGCGCCTCAGCGCCAGAGGGACACGCAGGGAATCTTGTCACGGTCGCAGTTGTCCGCGTACTTGCGGGCGATCTCGGTCACCTCGGACAGCAGGCCCCGTTCCAGCGTGATCGGCTCCAACCCCAGTTTCAGGAACGTGTCATTGCTGACATGCAGATCGTTCTCAGCCGCCTCGTTGCGCGGGTTGTCCACCATCGCGACCTCGGCCCCGGTCTGCTCGGCGATCATCGCGGCAAGGTCGCGCACGCGATGGGTTTCGGTCATCTGGTTGAGGATGTTCACCCGGTCGCCCTTCGCAGGCGGGTTTTCCAGCGCGAGTTCCACACAACGGCAGGTGTCCTGAATGTGGATGAAGGCCCGCGTCTGACCGCCCGTGCCATGCACCGTCAGCGGGTAGCCCACGGCGGCCTGCATCAGGAAACGATTAAGCACGGTGCCGTAGTCACCGTCATAGTCGAAGCGGTTGATCAGACGCTCGTCCATCTGCGTCTCTTCGGTCTGCGTGCCCCAGACGATGCCCTGGTGCAGGTCAGTGATCCGCACGCCGTCGTTCTTGTTGTAAAAAAAGAAGAACAGCTGATCCTGCGTCTTGGTCATGTGATAGATCGACCCCGGATTGGCCGGGTAAAGGATGTCCTGCGTGTGGGGCCCGTGCTCGGTGGCGACCTGCACAGAAAGGTAGCCTTCGGGGATCTTCATGCCCGCCGTTCCGTAGCCGTAGACGCCCATCGTTCCCAGATGCACAAGGTGAATGTCCTGACCGCTTTCGACAATCGCGGCCAGCACGTCGTTCGTCGCGTTCAGGTTGTTGGAAACCGTGTAGCGCTTGTGCGCCGACGATTTCATCGAATAGGGCGCGGCGCGCTGTTCGGCGAAATGCACGATGGCGTCGGGCCGTTCTTCGCGCAGGAGCGTCAGCAGGCGGTGGTAATGCTCGCCCACGGTGAAACTTTCCACATGGATGCGGCGGTTGGTCAATTCGTGCCAGGCGCGGATGCGTTCGCCCAGCGGGCGGATCGGCGTCAGCGACGTGACTTCCAGTTCCACGTCGATCTTCCGGCGCGACAGGTTGTCCACGATGATAACGTCATGCCCCCGGTTCGACAGGTGCAGGGCCGTGGGCCAGCCGCAAAATCCGTCGCCTCCCAGAACGATAACCTTCATGACGTCTCCTTTCCCTTCATCGTTTCGCTGCGCTGCGGCAGGTGGCTGCCTTCAACACGATAGATGTAACGCAACGGTGACACGCCCCTTTTCGATCCCCCACCCGGCCGCGATCACGGTTTCGTCACAATCCGGCCGATCCCGGGCCGCGCTGTTGCAATCATGCAGCAGGCATGTTGGGTTGTGCGCTTCGCAATAGAAAAGGAGACACCATGACAGATCGTGACGCATTCGTTCAAAAGATGAAGGCTCAGATCGACGAGTGGAACGCCGAGATCGACAAGCTGGAAGCGCAGGCGCGCGGCGCGCAGGCTGACCAGCAGGCGAAATACGATGAAGAACTGAAGAAGATGCGCGACCAGCGCGATACAGCGCAGGCCAAGATGGAAGAGGCGAAGAAGGCCGGTGACGCCGCATGGGACGACATGCAAGACGGCATGCGCAAAGCGTGGGACAGCATGTCCAGCGCGTTCGAACAGGCCCGCGCCCGCTTCAAGTAAGGCGCTCGCACCGGCCCGCCCGTGATCGGGTGCGGCCGGGCCGCACGGCATGCCGCGCCTGCCCATTGCCTGCGACATGCCAGACTTGAATTTCGCTCTTGGCTTGGCTAACTTGGCCATATCAGGAGGCGCCCGATGCAGGTTCCCGTTCACACAGCGAAAAGCCAGCTTTCCAAGCTGATCGAAGCCGCCCTCGCCGGCGAGGAGGTCGTAATCGCCAAGGGCTCGCGCCCCGTGGTGCGGCTGGTGGCGATCCCGCAGACCGGGTTCCGGCTGGGGCTTCTGGCCGGGCAACTCGGCACCCCGCCCGACTTCACCGCCCCGATGGCCGATGACGACCTGGCCGCCTGGGAAGGCGACTGATGCGGGCTGTGCTGCTCGACACCCATGCGTGGGTGTGGTCGTTCGCCAGCCCCGCACTTCTGTCCGCCCGCGCAAGCGCAGCCATTACCGGCGCCGATACAGTCTATGTCAGCCCGATCAGCTTCTTCGAGATCGGCCAGAAGGTGCGGCTTGGCAAATGGCCCGAAATGGAGGCCCATGTCGCCGGGCTGGCCGAGATCCTTACAGCACAGGGTGGTGTGGCGGCGCCCTTCACCCCGGACATCTGCCTGCGCGCGGCGCTGCGCGACTGGGCGCATCGCGACCCGTTCGACCGCCTTCTGGCGGCAAGCGCGAACGTGCTGGGCCTGCCGCTGGTCAGCCGCGACGCGGCCTTCGCGGGCTGGAACGGGCTGCATGTGGTCTGGTAGACGCATCTGCACTGGCGCGCCGGTGCGCAGCGCCTTATGGGCGGACCCATGACCCTGACCCGCACCGCACCGCCGCACACCGCCATCGCCGCCTTTGCCCGCTACCATGCCATAGCCGCGCGCCTGCCCGCTCCCCCCGCCTTTCCGGAACGGTCCCGGCACGGCGCGACATTGGCCGACACGATGGAAACCTATGACGCCTACGTTCTGGATGCTTACGGCGTTCTGGTGGTCGGCGAAGCCCCAGTGCCCGGCGCGGTGGCGCGGATTGCACAGCTGCGCGCGGGCGGCAAGGCAGTGTGCGTTCTGACCAACGCCGCCAGCTATCCGCGCGCCCGTGCGCTGGAAAAGTATCGCGGCCTCGGCTTCGACTTCGCAGCGCACGAAGTTGTCAGCAGCCGCGACGTGGCAGGCGCACAGATGGAGGCGATCGCCCCCGGTGCCCTCTGGGCCGCCATCGCGGTGGACGGCGACGATTTCAGCGACCTGCCCGCGCGGGTGGAACACCTGCTGGCCGATGACCGGCTCTGGCACGAGGCAGAAGCGTTCGTGTTCCTCGCCTCGGATCGATGGACAGGCGCGTTGCAGGACAGGCTGGTCGCCGCGCTGGAACGCAGACCGCGGCCGCTTCTGATTGCCAACCCCGACCTTGTGGCGCCGCAGATCGACGGCCTGAGCATCGAACCCGGCTGGTTTGCGCACGATCTGTGGGACCGGACCGGGCAGGCCCCAGTGTTTCACGGCAAGCCTTTCGGCACCGCTTACAGCGCCGTGGCGCAGCGGATCGACGTGGCGCGCGCGGCGATGGTGGGAGACACGCTGCACACCGATATCCTTGGCGGCGCGGCGGCCGGCCTCGGCACCGTGCTTGTCGGCGGGCTGGGCCTGTTCGCCGGGCATGACGTGCAGCCGTTCATCGATCGGTCAAGGATCGTGCCGGACTGGGTGATTCCGACCACATAGGTGCAGCACGGCCGGGCCCGGCCCGGCCAGCGGCGCACCCGCAACGGTCACCGCCATCTTGACCCGGTACCATCATTTCCATATTTCTTGAATTATGGAAAAGACAGCGGCTCTCGATTCGCTCTCCGCACTGGCGCAGCCCACCCGACTCGACGTGTTTCGACTGCTGATGCAGGCCGGACCCGCCACCGGGATGGCAGCGGGGGATATTTCCTCCGCGCTCGGCATCCGTGCCAACACGCTATCGGCGAATCTGTCGGTGCTGCTGGCGGCCGGGCTTGTGCGAAAACGGCGGAACGGACGGTCAATCCGGTATTTTCCCGAAACGGACCAGATGCGCGAATTGCTGACCTTCCTCATGGAGGATTGCTGCGGCGGCAATCCGGACCTCTGCGCACCGTTCTCGGCCCGAACCACCGCGGAGGCAGCCCCTTGCGACAAGGACAAAGAAGCATGACGGAAATCCCCGATGCCCGGGCCGCCGGCCTCGGACCGTTCGAACGCTGGCTGTCGCTCTGGGTGGCAATGGCGATCGCGGTCGGTCTCGGGCTTGGCGCGCTGGTGCCAGACCTGTTCAGCGCCCTCGCAGGGCTGGAGGCGGCCAGCGTCAACCTACCGGTCGCGCTGCTGATATGGGCGATGGTGTTCCCGATGATGGTCGGCGTGGATTTCGGCGCGCTGCGCCGGATCGGTGACCGGTCCAAAGGGCTGATCATAACGCTGGCGGTGAACTGGCTGATCAAGCCCTTCACCATGGCCGCGCTCGGCGTTCTGTTCTTTGAACATGTCTTCGCCGGACTGATCCCGCCGGACGACGCGCAGGCCTATCTTGCCGGCGTGATCCTGCTGGGCGCGGCGCCCTGCACGGCGATGGTCTTCGTATGGTCGCAACTCACGCGGGGCGATCCCACCTACACACTTGTGCAGGTCAGCGTGAACGACGTGGTGATGGTCTTCGCCTTCGCGCCCATCGTCGCTTTCCTGCTGGGCGTGGGCAACATCATCGTGCCCTACGAAACGCTTGTGATGTCGGTGATCCTTTACATCCTGATCCCGCTTGCAGCCGGTGTGACGGTCCGCCAGAAGTTGATTGAATGGGGTGGCGAGGCGGCGGTGGATCGCTTCCGCGCCCGGATCAAACCGCTGACCGTTGCGGGCCTGCTGGTGACCGTCGTGCTGCTGTTCGGGTTCCAGGGCAACGTGATCCTCGACCGGCCTCTGGTAATCGGGCTGATCGCCGTACCGCTGCTTCTTCAATCCTATGGCATGTTCTTCCTTGCCTACCTCGCCGCGCGCGCTTGGCGAGTGCCGTTCGAGGTGGCCGCCCCCTGCGCGCTGATCGGCACGTCCAACTTCTTCGAACTCGCCGTAGCGGTGGCGATCAGCCTGTTCGGTCTCGGTTCCGGTGCCGCGCTGGCAACGGTGGTCGGCGTGCTGGTGGAAGTGCCGGTGATGCTGTCGCTCGTGGCTTTCGCCAACCGCACCCGTCACTGGTTTCCCGCGAATTGACTGCGGTCATCCACCATAATCCCGACTGCGGGACGTCCCGTAACGTGCTGGCGCTGCTTCGCGCGGGCGGTGCGGCGCCGGTGGTGATCCGCTATCTCGACACCGGCTGGACCCGCCCGCAGCTTCTTGGGCTGTTCGCGGCAGCCGGACTGACCCCGCGCACGGCCCTGCGCATCCGCCGCTCGCCAGCGGAGGCGTTGGGCCTTACGGACCCCGCCATCGGCGAGGACGCCTTGCTGGACGCCATGCTGATCCATCCGATCCTCGTTGAACGGCCCATCGTCTGCACTCCGCGCGGCACGCGCCTGTGCCGTCCGTCCGAAACCGTGCTCGACCTCATGGATCGCTGGCCTCCCGGCCCATTCCACAAGGAGGACGGGCAGATGATCCTGAACACCGAAGGAAACCGCGTTGCCTGACCAGCCGGACATGCCCGACCAGCCCCGCCTTGCCGACCTTCCTAACATCTCAGCCGACGCCTTCCGGCCGTCGGACCCCGACGCGCTGGCTGCGCCGCCGCGCAGCACCCATCCGCCGCGCATCCTGCTGCTCCACGGCAGCCTTCGCGCGCGCTCCTATTCGCGCCTGCTGAACGAAGAAGCCGCCCGCGTACTGACCGCGCTGGGGGCCGAACCGCGCGCCTTCGATCCCGCGGGCCTGCCGCTTCCCGACGCCGAACCCGCCGAGCACCCAAAGGTGGCCGAACTGCGTGCCGCCGTGACTTGGTGCGAGGGGATGGTCTGGTGTTCGCCCGAACGGCACGGGGCGATGACCGGCATCTTGAAGGCGCAGGTCGACTGGATGCCGCTGGAGCTGGGCGGCGTGCGCCCGACGCAGGGCAAGACGCTGGCGGTGATGCAGGTCTCGGGCGGCTCGCAAAGTTTCAACGCGGTCAACCAGATGCGCGTGCTGGGCCGCTGGATGCGGATGCTGACGATCCCCAACCAGTCCTCGGTCCCCAAGGCGTTCCTTGAATTCGACGAGGGCGGGCGCATGAAACCTTCGCCGCTCTACATGCGGATGGTGGACGTGATGGAGGAACTGGTGAAGTTCACCCTGCTTACCCGCGACCTCGCCCCCCATCTCACCGACCGCTACAGCGAACGGGTGGAAACGGCAGCGCAGCTTTCGGCGCGGGTGAACCAAGCCTCGATCTGACCGCTCAAGGACCCCTTGCCAAAGATCCGGCACATCGCTGTGCGCAGGAAGGTTCCAGGTCTGTGGAACACAAAGGCATCGAAGCCGGGCCCGGACTGCTTGCGTCGGAAGAAACTGCAAACGAACGTAGGCGCCGATGTAATCGCTTTGGCGCGTAGGGTCATGTTTGCTTGGGGATCCGGCGTATGGTGGCACTGGCTTATGCCGCCCTCATGGCCTGTTTCGCAATAGCGGCGCACCCAGCAGTGCCCCCGGACGTGGTGTAGGAGGAGGCCGCGCGCGGAGCCTCCGGCGNAGCGCAGCGCGCGGCCGGCGGTGACGCTGGCGGCCATCGCCGGTCTTCGGAGAAGGTTCGGGTTGCGAAACCTGGAACCGAACCGGAGACGACGATGACCGACGATAGAATGACCCTGATGGAGCTGGTGGAGAAGTCCGCCGACGAGGATCTCGTCCGCGACATGCTCGCCTATGCCGCCGAGCGGCTGATGGAGATGGAGGTCGAGGCTGCGACGGGCGCGCCAAAAGGAACGCGCACACCGGCGCGCACCACGCAGCGCAATGGATACCGCGAGAGAGGCTGGGAGACCCGCGCCGGCCGGATCGACCTGGCGATCCCGAAGCTGCGCAAGGGCAGCTACTTCCCGAGCTTTCTCGAACCGCGCAGGACGGCGGAGAAGGCCCTCGTGGCCGTCATCCAGGAAGCCTATGTGCACGGCGTCTCGACGCGCGCCGTGGACGATCTGGTGCGTGCCATGGGCGGGAGTGGCGTGTCTAAGAGCCAGGTGAGTCGGCTCTGCGCCGAGATCGACGAGCGCGTGCTGGCATTCCTCACCCGGCCTCTCGAGGGCGCCTGGCCCTATCTCTGGCTCGATGCAACCTACATCCGGGTGCGCGAGAACGGCCGGATCATCAGCCGTGCCGTAATAATCGCGGTGGCGGTCAACGGGGACGGCCGACGCGAGGTGCTCGGCGTCGCCACCGGCCCCTCCGAGGCGGAGACGTTCTGGACTGGCTTCCTGCGCTCTCTCGCCGATCGCGGCCTGCGCGGCGTGAAGCTCGTCGTGGCCGACGATCACAAGGGGCTCAGGGCCGCAGCCCGCCGAGTGTTCGATGCGACCCACCAACGGTGTCGCGTGCACTGGCTCAGAAACGCGCTCGCCCATGCCCCGGCCAAGAGCCGCACCGCCGTGGCCGCAATGCTCAAGACGATCTTCGCCCAGGAGACCAAGGCCGAGGCGGAGACCCAGTGGGACGCCATCGCCGACGCCCTCCGTGAGAAGAATGACCGGCTCGGCGCCATGATGGACGCCTCCCGCGACGACGTGCTCGCCTACATGGACTTCCCCAGGGAGCACTGGGCGCAGATCAGCTCGACCAACCCGCTTGAGCGCGTCAACAAGGAGATCAAGCGCCGTTCCAATGTCGTCGGGATCTTTCCGAACGACGCGGCCATCATCCGTCTGGTCGGCGCGCTGATGATCGAAACCAACGACGAGTGGGCCGTCGCGCGCCGTTACATGGGGCTGGAGTCGCTGGCCCGCATCACCGATACTCACAACGTCAGACTGCCCGCCGTGGCGACCTGACCAACTCGAGCCTCTCCGAAGGCCGGCCCTCTTACACCACGCCGCGGGGCACTACC